>CAWIBI010000075.1:0-78524 GCA_963834205.1 uncultured Acidobacteriaceae bacterium
TTGGTTTCGAGAGCCGATTTACCAAGCTTAATCTTCTGATATCCTGCGTTGCCGCTAGCCAATCTGGCTGAATATACTCGTTCCCGCTCGTCGTGCTTCGAAAGATCCGGTTTCTGTGTTCCGCGTAGGATTGCTGCATGATGAACTCAAACGGCACAGTTGCTGCTATTACCGGAGCGAAGATTTGGCAATCTTGCCGTACATCTTGCTTCCGATAGAGGGTCCATCACTTGGAAGACACGCAGTTCATCGATGGCGGGATGCTGCGAAACGCAGGAAGTCTGTTGCGAGCCCGAGATGTGTAAGCGCCCAGTAGAATTGCTGGGCAGCAACAGCGAGATTGTCAGACGTCCCCTGCTCGCAGTCATAGATAGATACATCTCTCCTAACACCTGTAGCCGTGAAGCATGCTGCCGCCCTAGAGCCCTCCGTACCAATCGTAGCCAAGTTTGGTCCAGTAATCATCCGGCTTTTCGTTGGTGTACGCAATTAGGCCAATGCGTTTGATTTGTTTGTAGCCGTACTTTGTCGGCATGTGCAACCGCAGTGGCGCTCCATGAAACTGAGTCAACGGCTCTCCCATCATCTCTGTCACCAAAAGTGCCTGTGGATGCCTCAGTGCGTGCAGATCGTAGCCCGTATAGTAGTCACCATCCGGCGTTTCCATGTAGACGAACTTCGGTTCGTGTCCTTCAATCTCATCCGGAGGGTAGGCTTCGAGGAAGTCAGCCATGCGTACTCCCGCCCAGTGCACAATCTGGCTCCAGCCTTCGATGCACTTGAACTGCGTTATCAGTTCGCTATGTGGTAACCGCGTTATGTCTGCCATGGTGAGCAGCAAACCCGCAGTTCCCGGAGGCAAGGTGGAAGCACTCTCGCCTGATTCCTCGAAGCCGCGAGGCATCCTGCCCGTGTGGTTTTCGTCTTCCATCGCCTTGGCCATCATTAACTCGGGCGCCATCTTGGGAGCGGAAAGCAGCTTCGGATCGACCTTGGTATCGTGTCCCTTGTCTTCCGCGGTCTGAGCTGTTTCGTACTGATATTGCCAGGCTGTCACGTCGCTTGAGTAACGAGCGTGCTGTGCCGCATTACGCACGCCCACAGTTTGCAGACGCCAGCTTTCCGGCTTCATCTGCATTTTGAGACCATAGATACCATTCACTCGAAGTGTTTCCGCTCTATCTGGAGAGTAGGTGGGCGCCAAAGGAACGTCACGAAAAGTGTCCCTTGAGAGCTTGGCATTTACTTGAAACGCCTTACGCAACGGGAGTGGCTGCATCTCGTCGCCGGACGCGTCCTCAAGAGCGCGGTATCCGGCATATCCCGCGGCCGCTGCGAGACCTGCAACTACAAAGGCTCGCCGCGTGTAGCGGGCGGATGCGTTGAGTACCTCGCGATCGGCTGCCTCCGTTGCCGCGATGCGACGAGTCAACACGTCATCGGCATCTTCCGGATCTACCGGCCTCTGCTCTCCGTGAGCGACTTCGGTTGGCTCGGCTGCGGGCTTCGCAGAGTCTGCAAGCGGCTTCGCTTCGTCTGGTTGCATCATCGCCAGCTCCTTCGTTCCATCTCCAGGGACGGTGCTTCGACCCGTTGAACCTCGCGTCCGCTTACCATCGCCCGGAAGTTGTTCCAGCCGGCCAGAACCACTTGAGCGATATGCACGCCAAAGAACCCGAGAAAGCTCATCGTCAGCCAGAAGTGGAGCCAACGTGCCATCTCGTAGCCCCCGCACAGCGTGGTTAGCCAGTGCGCGGATGTGGGCTTGTAGATGGCGAAGCCGGTGAGCAGCATTCCAGCACCCATCAGGATCACCGACGTGTAGGCAATACGCTGCGCACCGTTGTACTTGGTCTGGGGAGGGAGCCCTTTACGCAAGTGCAGGTCGACCAGTGTTACCTGGATCGCATCCTTAAGACTGCGGCGCTGTGGCAGCAAAAACCGCCATTCCCCCGAGAGCCAGGTATACAGCACATAGACCACTCCGTTCATAGCGAATAGCCACATGAAGAAGAAGTGATAGCCGAGCCCTTGCGTGACATGGTAAGGGACATGCAGCTTGCCGTAAAACCAATCCGGGAAGAACCGAAAGAGTGTAAAACGGCCTAATCCTATGCGGTATACCCGATGCGGATGCAGGTAGGCGTTGTCTGAATCGTTCCAGTAGATGAGCAGGCCACTCCAGATCATCAGGAACAGCACCGGAAAGTTGATCCAGTGCATCCAGCGGATAGCAAGAGGATGCTTATACGCCAAGCGAATGCTCGGACCCTCAACGGCACGCTCAGTCGACGCGTCACAACTCCTATTGGCCATCACTGCTCTCCAGTTCTTCCGCAAACACTTGCTTTCATCCAGGATGCTTGGCCATGAACTGGAGGATCAGGTCTGCGATCTCGTCAGTCTTTTCGTCCAGTGCGAAGTGCCCGGCGTCGAGCAGGTGGATGTCCGCATTCGGAAGGTCTCGCCTGAAGGCTTCAGCACCCGGTGCGATGAAGGAGGGGTCGTGCTCGCCCCAAGCCACGAGGGTTGGGGGCTGGTGCTCGCGGAGCCAGGCCTGCCATTTGGGGTAGAACTCGACGTTGGTCCGGTAGTCGTAGAGCAGTTCTCCTTGGATCTCGCGCTGACCTGACCGCGACAGATCAGCGTACTCGCTGATCCAGGTATCCGGATCGTAGCGATCCGGATGGGACGTGCCGGCGACGTGCCGCTCCTTGGTTCCCTCGAAGGAAAGAAAAGCGTTAAGCACCTCAGGATGTGTCTTTGGATCCGACCAGTATTCCGCGATCTTGGTCCATTTGGCACCAAGGCCCGCTTTGTAGACGTTCCCGTTTTGAATGATGAGCGCATGCAGTTGATCGGGGTGCGCGAGAATGACACGGAAGCCGATCGGCGCGCCGTAGTCGTGAAGATACATGGTGTACTGTTTGACCTTCAGCTTCTCCAGAAAATCACTCATCGTCTGGGCAAGATGATCGAACGTGTAAGTGTAGTCGGTCGGGGAGGGCGCGTCGCTCAGCCCGAATCCGGGATAATCCGGGGCAATCAGATGATATTTTGTCGCGAGTAAGGGAATGAGCGTGTCGAACTCGCGCGATGACGACGGAAAGCCATGCAAGAGCACGATGGTTGGGACGTTGTCAGGGCCGGCTTCCCGGTAGAAAATCCCGACGCCGTCGACCTGCACGCGATGATAGGTCGTCGTAGCGTTGGTCGAAGGCAGCGTCGCTGCTTGTGCCGTGGCTGCATAAAGGGCCGTGGCAAGAACGTAATTTGCTATCCGGTTCACTGCGATGTTCCTTCTGCGAAAACTTGTTGCCAGAAGCATCCGGTAAGAGAAGCGTGGTGCGTCATGAAGATGCACTGGCAGCGCTAGGGGCGTCTAACTTGCTCGAGCGCCAAGGTATCGATGTATTGACGATGGCGCTCGATTTTCCCGTACTGGATATCCCATACATGCGCGTATGCAAGGTCAGCGCGTTTGTGCGTTGCACGGTGTACGCAAGCGAAGCGGCCCAATGACACCACCGTGGAGCCATCGACAAGAAATTCCGAAGGAGCTGGTGAGAAGCTCTCCCACTCCTGCATGAGTGGGACGAACACTTTTTTCATAACCTCTTCGGGACCTCTGTCCTGAATGTTGAAATCAACCACTGAGATCCACTCGATGTCGGGAGCCATCAGGCCAACCATCTTCTCGGTGTCACCTGCTGCTATCGCCGCATAGAAATCGCGTACTGTAGCGACTGGTGTTGTCATTGCATTCTCCTTTGCCATAACTTCACCTGCCATGGCGCGACGGTAGTCAGCCGTCTCTTCCAGGAGCAAGCTCCGATGAAGCGAGCTTGTTACTCCTGCGTATAGTCTCTTCAAGGTAAGGTCCCATAAGCGAGATGAATAGTTCTAAATTCTCGTCACATACTTAAGCAAAACTGAAGTGTTGCCCGGCTGCTGCGTAGAGGCTGCTGCGTCATGATCGGATGATCTGGAGTCCAGCATGGATTAAACATGGTTTGCAGATGCCAGAAGACGACTCGCTGACAACTGTCAGTTAGCTTTCGCCTGCTCTGGGAGGTCTAGGCGTCTCTGAGCTAAATACCGATGGATATTCGATATGACCACCGAGCCCTCGCCAACCGCGGATGCAACCCGTTTCACCGACTCGGCTCTCACATCTCCAACAGCATAGATACCGGGAACGCTCGTCGCGTAGGATGTGGCTTCAAATCCCGATTGACCACCGGTGAGAACAAATCCTTTGTCATCGAGCTTGACGGCGCCGTACACCCAGCCGGAGTTTGGCTCCGCGCCGATCATGACGAAGACACTGGAGATCGGCCTTCTGACGGATTCGCCGGTCTTTCGGTTTGTCCACCGAACGGATTCGAGACCCCTTTCACCTTCAAGCTCATCGATCTCTGTATCCGTGTAGAGAGTAATGTGGGGAGAACTTTCTATTCTCGCAATCAAATATTGGGACATGGAGCTCTCTAGAGAAGCACCGCGAATGATGTGGTGTACGTGCTTCGCAACTCCTGAAAGGAAAACTGAAGCTTGCCCAGCAGAGTTACCTCCGCCGACGACGATGATCTCTCGGTCGCGACACAGCGGAGATTCCATTGCTGTCGCAGCATAGTAGAACCCCCTGTTTTCGAAATCCTCATGGTTCTTGACATTGAGGCGTCTATACCGCGCCCCGCTTGCGATCACGACCGAGCGTGCGCAAACAGTCAGACCGCCAGCAAGGATCAATTGATGCAAGCCATCCACTTGTGCTGCGCTTACAACTTCACGTGAGATGGCGAAGTGAACCCCAAATTTGAGGGCCTGGAGGTGGCCGCGGCTTGCCAGTTGCGCCCCCGAGACTCCTGTTGGAAATCCTAGATAGTTTTCAATTTTCGAACTGGTACCGGCCTGCCCCCCAGGGGCACTCCCTTCAATCACAATCGTGGATAGGCCTTCTGAAGCTGCGTAAACTGCTGCAGCGAGACCGGCCGGACCAGCTCCGACGACTGAAACGTCATAGATCGTATGAGGTTCAGGAAGCTCAGTGATACCCAGTTCGTCAGCGAGATCGCAGAGAGTAGGTCGAACCAGAACACGACCATCTAGCAGCTCGACCTGTGGCACCTTCGTCGCGGCCACGCCCTTGCCGAGTTCATCGTTTGTTGGCAACTCCTCTACCTGGTGCGGATAGTAGTTGCGAACCAGAAAGCGACGAAGGCTTAGTAGATCCGGATCACCTTCCCATCCTCGAAGTACGACTCCCGTGGATGGATCGTCGATCATGCTGACGCGACGCCATATGCAAGCGGAAACAATAATGTTCGCGATATCGCCTTCGGCGCGCATCAACAGCCGCAAGTTCTTCCGGGAGATTCGCAACAATCGACTCGTCGATTTGGTTCTTGCTTCGGCAACGGATCTCTGTGTGTTTAAGAGGTTTAGCTCGCCACTAAATTCGCCCCCACGCAGAGAACGGAAAACTTTGAAGCCACCTCCTTTCACCAGGAGTCGGCTTTCAATCTCCCCTGAGAGAATCACAATCATGTCTGTGTCCCGATCACCATAGGTGTACAGACAGGTGTCCTTCGGGACGGATTCCTCTTGTCCGTAGGATCTGAGTCTTTGAAGCATCTCGCCGCTCAATCTAGGAAAAGCCAGATCGTGGCGAAAAGCAACGTCTGAGTTCGACGAAGTGCTAGGTTCAGGCGATACGGCCTGGACTGCTGAAGTGAGTTCCTCTCGCGACTCGCTCATCTTCCGCATCCTCCGCAGATCGACGGGTGGGAGCAGCGGCTAGGGGTGCTCATAGTGGTGTCTCCTGAAGGCAGCTGGCTCTGAGTTTGTCTCCTGGTCTCAGGAGTTCGTCGCAATACTGAGAAGGACGATCGTCGCCCTGATGATAGGCCCATCCTGCAGATGCTGCATCGAGTACGTCGCGATCACAAGGGTTGTCGACAGCGTTGCTGGCTGAGCGGTCGTTACGTTTACACACCCTTGTACTGACCACCATCGACATCGATGACGGTTCCATGAATCCATCTGGCTTCTTCTGTTGCGAGAAAGGCGACGAGCTCCGCGACATCGCCCGGTTCGCCGAGACGAGAGATTTTCAAACGCCGGGTCGAATCGAGAAGATACTCGGCATAGTCGATGCCTTCCTGTGCGGCGAGCTTCTCCATCAGTTTCTTGCGGCGTAAGGTCTTGATCGTGCCGGGCTGAACCAAGTTGACATGAACGCAATCCTGAAGCCCTTGCTCGGCGATTGACTTGGATAGAGCCGCAATACCACCATTGACAGCGGAGACCAATGCGAGATGGCGTTCTGGTGTTCGCGCCGTGCCCCCACCGATCATCACCAGATGGCCTCTTACCGCCTTCAGCATCGGCCAAGTGCTCTTGATGAGTCGGAGATTTGCGAAGAGCTTCAACCCGAACCCTGCCGCCCAGTCCTCGTCCTTCAGTTCCAAAAAGCCACCTTGGGGTGCAGCGCCAGCATTGGTCACCAGAATATCGAGACCGCCCCACGATTGCTCGACATCAGTGGCCAGTTTCCCAGCGGCGTCAGGCTCAGTCAGGTCAAGAGCGGTAAACCTGACTTCAGGCGTAAACGAGCGCAGTTCGTCGCTTGTAGTGGAAAGCTCCTCTTGGCTCCGAGCGGTGAGATGGACGCGTGCGCCTTCGAGGGCGAATCGGCGTGCGATCGCTGCACCGATTCCTCTTCCGGAGCCTGTCACTAGTACACGTTTGCCATTGAACCGTTGCATGCATCCCCTTCGTGCTCGGATGTGAGGGCTTAGTTGCGTGACGGTGTATTTCACCATCACGCGACTAAGCTCACAAGTGTCGCTTCGGAATGAGAAGGCTGGGCGTTTAGCGACCGAAAACAGCTTTGATTTCGTCCGCCACAATATGAACATTCTCGTCCAACACAAAGTGCCCGGCGTCCAGCCAAATGAGCTTCGCTTCTGGTAGATCACGCAGATACGCCTCGGCTCCGGGCGGCACGAAGAACGGGTCCTTCTTTCCCCAGGCAATCAGTGTCCGGGGCTTATGCGCGCGGAAAGCGGCCTGCCACTCAGGATAAAGTGCGATATTGGATTTGTAGTCCTCTAACAGGTCAACTTGGTAGTCTTGCACCCCGGGCCGGTCGAGCAGTGCTTGATCGAGTACCCAGTTGTCCGGATTGATAGCTTCAGGATCCTTTGCGCCAACCAGCCAATGGAACTTCGTGCCCTCCAAACTGACGAACTCGCGCGCGGGTTTTTCAGTTTCAGGCGTGCGCTTCTCCCACAGCGGCAGCAGCACCTTCTTAGGAGCATCTCCTACGCCTTCCATGTAGGCATTTGCGTTCTGAACGATAAATCCCTTCACTTTTCCGGGGTTCTTAGCGAACAAGCGGAATCCGACCGGGCCTCCATAATCCTGCATGTAGAGGATGTACGACGTGAGGCCCAGTTGATCGAGAAGGCCAAGCACATGTGCCGCAAGATTATCGAAGGTGTACTCGAAATCCTTACTCGACGGAGCATCAGAATGGCCAAAGCCAATGTAATCGGGAGCGACCAGGTGAAACTGGTCGGCGAGAGCAGGAATCAGCTCGCGAAACATCTGACTGCTAGTCGGAAGTCCATGCAATAGGACAATTGTTGGAGAACTTGGGTCGCCGGCCTCGCGATAGAAGACCTTGCGGCTGTTGACGGTCGCCGTCCGATAGTGGGTCAGGTGCAACTTCACTTGCGATAGTGGGGATGCCATGAGAACTCCTTCTTGCTTGCGTCCCCTTCGGGACGGCCATTCAAAAATGGTAGGGCCCAGCAAGAACGAAGAAAAGTTCCAAATATTGAACCGGTTGTTGAGTATTTGTAATGACTATCTCTGCTGCTGTCAGACGGGTTCAGCACAACCATGTTCACGTGAACTCAATGAACCTTGCGTCGACAAGCGGACCTGAGATGAAATGGTAGGGCAGGGAGCGTAGCCGAACACAGGCCCATGCGCCAGCCGGTAAATCGATCCTGCTGCTGCCTGTAGGAAGCATCTGCGAGGACACGGAATTCTAGAGGCAAAGCTTCACGAGGATTGTCTCGAGCGCAACATGCGAACGCCTGTCGAGAGCTTCCAGGGGATGCGCCTCGTCTACGCTGCCGAGACTGTTGACCGCCGAGCCGGCGTACCTTCCGCTGGAATACCATCCATCCTGGCTGCGGCACGGGAGTGTACGGTTCCAGGTCGCTTGTCGCTCTGGCCTGAACGAAGATAAGTCGCGACCAACTCCTCTGTGATTTCTGCGAACCGAATCGCGTTCGGAGCCCGGAGGCCGCGTCTGCGATGCAGCGTGATGGGTATATTTCCCAGCGGCGGGAGGCCCAGGTCGATGGTCTGTACGTCTGCCGGCAGGCCAAGTTCGGCCCGTGCGGTCAGTCCCAGTCCCGCACTGACCGCGGCCCACAAGCCCATCAGGCTAGGGCTCGTCATTGCAACACGCCAAGCGCGGCCGGAACGTTCCAGCGCCTCCAGCCCCGGTGTCTGACATTGGCACGGGGGGTCGAAGAGAGCAAGCGGTAACGGCTGCTTTGCGCGATCTCTGAAACCTGGGCTTGCGATCCAATGCAACGGCAGCTCGCTCAACAGTTTCGCCGTCTTTTTCTGTGCGCCTCCTAACGTCAATGCAAGATCGAGGTCGCCGGTGTCGATCGCTTGAAGGAGTACCTGGCCCAGGTCCACCTTCACCTCAAGTTTTACAAGCGGGTAGAGAGCGCTAAAGCGTGCGATGGCTAAAGGCAAAACGTTGCCCGTGAAATCTTGCCCGAATCCGATTCGAACGACACCTGCAAGAGACGATCCGCGCAGGGTATCGATCATCTCATCATTGAGTTCGAGCACCCTTCGGGCATATCGGAGAGCGATCTCACCCTGTTCAGTGAGAAGGGTCTTTCGGCCTTGCTTCCGAAAGAGCGGCACTCCTACCTCCTCTTGAAGTCGCTTCATCTGCAGACTGATTGCAGAGGGGGTCCGTAAAAGGCGCTCCGAAGCGCGGCCAAAACCACCCAGGTCTTGCGTCATCACCAAGGTACGAAGGCTGTCGAGGCTGAGGTTGTTCAGAAGCATAGTTTAGACATTCTCACCGATAGTGTTAGAAGTTCTCGCTTTTAGTGATTCTCCGTCATCCGTATGCTTCATGGTAACGCAGCTCGCGGTTGTGTGCGACGTGGCCGCTGATAAGCGATGCACCTGGAGCGCCGATCTTTTCAGCTGCCCAACACGTGCACGCCAGATCGGCGAAAGGTTAATGATGAAAACAATTGCTTCTAATGCAACGATCGTTCTGGTGCATGCCGCATGGGCGGATGCATCCTCGTGGTCTGCCGTAATCGGCCCACTCCTCAAAGCGGGCGTCAAGGTGATCGCTGCCCAGATTCCAATGACTTCGCTATCCGATGATGTTGCTGCATTGAAAGTGTTCTTAGAAAGAGCGGGCGCGGGGCCAATCCTTCTTGTCTCTCACTCTTACTCCGGCGCTGTGATCACCGCCCTCGAAAGTGACGACCGTGTCCGAGGTCTGGCCTATGTGGCAGCTATGCCGCCGGCCGAAGGGGAAACGGTGGGCGACCTTTTCTTCCGTGAGCCTCCACATGAAAAAGCTCCCCATCTGGAGCCCGACGGTCATGGTCTCTTATGGATGTCGGAAGAAGGAATGAAGAATGCGGTCGCTCACCGGGCCACGGTGGAGCAAAACGCAATCGGGACAGCAGCGCAACGCCCGATAGCGATGAAGTGTCTTGGCGAAGCGATACAGACTCCAGCATGGAAGACGAAACGTTCGTGGTATCTGCTGGCTGAAGACGATCGCATGTTCAGCCCGAAGACACAACGATTTGTGGCCGAGCGCATGGGCGCACAGATCCGTTCGCACGATGTCGATCATGCACCTCAGATCTCGTCGCCTGCTACCGTCGTAGAGTTCGTGCTGGAAGCAGCCAGTGCGTTGCTCTAAGCAATAGGTTATCTCGCCTGCAAACAATCGAATGAGCAACAAGGAGAATCACATGACTACGTACCAGCACGCCGACATCCAGGGCCACAAGATCTTCTACCGCGAAGCCGGCTCGACCACGAATCCGACGATCGTTCTGCTTCATGGCTTTCCGTCGTCGTCGCACATGTTTCGGGATCTGGTCCCGCAGCTCGCCGGCCATTTCCACGTCGTCGCGCCGGACTATCTCGGCTTTGGCTACAGCGATGCTCCCGCGACGACCGACTTTCAATACACCTTCGACAGCATCACCGCGCAGATCGAGGAACTGCTCTTCACGACACTGAACTTGAACAAGTTCAGCATCTACCTGCAGGATTACGGCGCGCCCGTCGGTTTCCGCATTGCGTCCCGTCATCCGGAAGCGATCGAAGGCATCGTCGTGCAGAACGGCAACGCTTACGTGGAAGGCATCAGCGCCGCCTTCGAGCCGCTGCAGCCTTTCTGGGCGAATCGTACCGAGGAGACGGAGAAGGCGCCGCGCTCGCTACTGACCAGGCAAACGACCATCTTCCAGTACACACACGGTGCAAAAAACGTGGCGGCGGTGAGCCCGGACAGCTACACCTTCGACCAGGCGCTGCTGGACCGACCCCGCAATGACGCCATTCAACTCGAGCTCTTACACAACTACACCTCGAACGTGGCGCTCTACGATGCGTGGCACCAATACTTCCGCACGCATCAGCCGCGGACGCTCATCGTGTGGGGGCAGAACGACCCTTTCTTCATCGTGCCTGGAGCGCAGGCGTTCCTGCGCGACCTGCCCAAGGCGGAACTGCACCTGATCGACGGTGGCCATTTCCTGTTGGAAGAGTACAGCGAACTCGTCGCAGGCAAGATCATCGGCTTTCTCGGAAAGGGACAGAAAACGGAGATGGGCAAATGACAACCTCTGCCCTGAATCCGACTCATGAGAGTGAGCCGCAGCCGTCAACGCGCACGTTGCCCGTCTCTCGCGCCATCCTATATGCCACGCTGGTGGTTGGAGTGCTCGATGCAGCCGATGGCGTCGTCTTCCGCGGCCTGCAAGGCCAGAATCCGATTCAGGTACTGCAGTACATCGCGAGCAGTCTGCTGGGTGCACGGTCCTTCTCGGGCGGACTTGCCACTGCGGGACTTGGCGTAGTCGTGCATTTCGTCATCGCGCTGGTAGTCGCAGCCATCTATATCCTTGCGAGCCGGCGCGTCGCTGTGTTGCGTACGCAGTGGGCGCTCCCGGGACTGCTGTATGGCTCTGCTGTGTGGACAGTGATGAACTTGTTGGTGTTGCCGCTGACCGCGGTCGCTCCTGGCCCGATCATGACTGCAGCATTGGTCAACGGCGTCATCGGCCACGCTCTGTTCGTCGGCCTGCCCAGCGCGTTCTTCGCGAAGAAGGTGGCGGCGGCATAAGACCTTCCTGTAAAGACGCTTCGCGCTGACTGGTCAACCTTTCAGAATCGTCCTGGGAAGATCGCTTCCGGGAGAGGATTGGGGCCGACTGCTCAACAACCGAGTTCACTCGTTGCTTCGGCACATAGTGAGTTAGGAATGCTTGTCCTCATTGGCTCCCGTGTTGATCTCTAATCGCCTCTCTGTATTTTCAATTGCGGAATACTGCACATCCAGGGAGCCGAGAAGGTGGTAGTAGCCACGGAAAGACGAACAGAACCCATGTTCCTCTATGCAATTATCTCCATCAGTTTCCTGATCGGAAGTGATCGAACGGTTTGAAAGGAATCCATATGAATCTGAAATCTTTACTACTGCTTGTGACACTCTCCACACCCATAGTCGCTGTTGCTCAAGCGCCGCCCGAAGCGGCTGCATTGGCCAGGTTCGAGGCTCGCGAGAGCCACCGGCCGGCCTATAACCCAGATGCACCGACGAAATTCAAGCCCACTGACCACGTCTTTATTCAGAGCGCGCTTGCTCTTGACTTTACCTATCGCAAAGCCACCGCTACGCTACCGCTATTTCGTGGCCTCGATTCAAGCGGGGATTCCGTGTACTACATTTTGACCGACGCCTCCGATTTTGCCTTCGCCCGTGCGCTTGGCATCAATTACGCACCCAGGTTGCGCAAAGCAGCGGGCTCTCCCGGTGCGCAGACAGCCACGATCAAGGATGGTCTGATTACCTTCAAGGGAAGAGTTGACTTCTCTCCCGTCTATAAAGTTGTACCGGGTTCTCCCGATCCCTTTCCGCCGACCGTCGCCGACCCCGGCGCGGTAGCGGATGCCGACTGGTCTTCAATCGTTGAGTTGCCCAGCGGGATCGTGATCAACGCTCAAATCGTCGACAACAATACAGGCACTCACGATCGACTCAAGAGTGTCGACATCAAGAATCGCACTGTAACGCTGTCTATTCTCGATGGCACTCAGGGAGGCAAACAGTACTTCTATCATCTCGTTACTGACGCCTCGGCCAGCCTTCCTGCAGTGTTGGAAAAAGGAGTCTTTGCTCCTCGTCTCTCCAAACTTCCTACCTTCGGTAAATCGGAACCGTCGGATGACTCGGCGCTACTCGCATTCTCCCCGAATGCTAACGGAATCACCACCCTTAATTCCGGCCAAGAACAGGGCTTTGCCTCATCTCTCGTAAATGGAGGGATCGATCCCATTAATGTATTTCCGCTCGGTCCGGATAACAGCAATAGCTCTGAGTCAAATAACTATAGCCCGCTTTGGGACGCTCACGTCAGTGCATGGACGCCGAAGGCAATCAAGGAAGGCAAGGTACATCGTATTATGTCAATGGACGAGCAGAAGGAGCTGATTGCGGAGGGTTACCTGACCAGTGCTACCGGCGACAGCTCGTCCCCAACGAATGCCTTCGTCGGCGGATTACATCCATCTGAACTCCTCATTAATTGTCCAGTCATCGCTCACCCGGAGCTGCCCGCCCGCTGAGGACACTCATCTACAACGTATTTAAGATCATCGAACCGCTGTGGACAAGGCTCGTCTGAGCTTTGTCCCGCAGCGGTTCATGACGTTCACGTTGATCGACGAGCATTGCGTTGCGGTCTCTCGCTGGGGGGACAGTCGCTGGCGAGCGCTGCGCCTGTCTGAGAGACCTTACAATGCCCATGCTGATCGTCGATGAAAAGTCCGAAATCATCTTCTACACCCACAACTCTTCTACCTCGAGCAGCATCTGCCTAACGCGCAGCTCATCCTCTACCAGGAGGCCACACATACTGTTTCAGTAATCTGAGCTGTTAGTCGAACACCCGAGCCTTGTCTTTCGCGACTGACTCCAACCTTGAGCGCTCAGGTGTCTCACTTGACGCCAAATCGCAAATGTATTCATTGTTCCAGGATTAGTACCGATATGTCGGCCAGTGTCCAGGAATTCTGAACGGGCCTCAATGCGGGGATACCGGGACCCTGGCGCGTTTTTCGGTATCTATCTTGGAAGAGCGCGGCCGTCTCGGTCTAAAGTGTTTACTCTTGAGTTATTTCCGGGTGGGCGACCATCCACCAACAATGATGGAAACTGATCAACTGATCCACAAAGCAAAGAGAACCTCCGATGATCAGTTGCGTGCAGAGAAGGGTTGACTGACTGTGACACACGTGACACACTGACTTGGTTATGCCACCTTTTGGTCTCACTCTTCGACCTGGACAATCGATCTTCGACCAACTTGTATCGGCTGCGCAGAAGGCGATTTTGAGCGGTGAACTGACTGCAGGCCAAGCTTTTCCATCGGTACGTACGTTAGCGGCCGAATTGAAGATCCATCCCAACACCGCGCACAAAGCCGTGCAATATCTAATCCACGAAAAATGGCTGGAAATGATGCCGGGGATCGGTACTGTGGTTGCTCGTCCTCCCCGGAAACGAGAGGACATGCGGTGGCAGTTGATTCAGCATGAGATCGCCGCACTCATAGCAGAAGCACGCCGAATTGGCTTGACTCAAGAGCAGCTAAAACAGGCAATCGATGCAGGTTGGAAGAAAGTCGGAGGCGTCGTGGAGGTGGGATGATGATGATCGAAATCTGCGATCTCTCAAAGAAATACAAGAATCATGAGGCGCTACGGGACCTTTCATTGAGCGTTCCCGAAGGGAGTGCTTTGGTCGTTGTGGGAGCAAACGGCGCAGGCAAAACCACGATGATCAAAATCCTGATGAATCTGATCGAGGCAACCTCGGGAACAGCGCAGATTGTTGGGGCAGATTCACGCCGGCTCTCTCCGAAGGAACTGGCGCAGATTGGATACGTGTCTGAAGATCAGCTATTACCGGCGAAGCTGACGGTGACAGAGTATCTCAATTACCTGCGGCCTTTTTATCCAACATGGGACAGACAACTGGAAGCGGATACGGTGGAGCAGTTTCGCCTCCCGGGGAACCAGCGCATCAACGAGCTCAGCCATGGCATGCGACTGAAGATGGCCTTAGCGTGTGCATTACCGTATAGGCCCAAGCTATTGGTCCTCGATGAGCCTTGCAGCGGACTTGACCCTCTAGTCCGCGATGAATTCATGGAAGGGCTGACGGAGCACGCAGGAGAGATGACCGTGCTGATGTCCACTCACGAGCTGAGTGAAGTGGAACGATTCGGGACGGATGTCGCCTATATCGAGGAAGGTAGATTGATGTTTCATGAATCGATGGAATCGCTGACCTGCAGAGTGCAGGAGATACGCGTGACTACATCGCGGGAAGTACCTTTGCGGCACCCCGCTCCAAAGAGCTGGATCGGTTTGAAACAGGCAGGAAACGTCGTCACGTTTGTGCATCGTGAATTCATCGAAAGCGACCTCGAGGCTCAAGTGCGTGCGAGTATTGCAGACGTGGTCCGCATCGAAGCGAGTCCCATGCCGCTACGATCGATCTTTGTCTCACTGGCCCGCGCTGCGCGCGACCACGGCATCTGAAAAGGCGACCGGTTATGGTGTGGCACATCTTCAGAAAAGATTGGAAGTTGGTATGGAAGCTCTTTCTGGCAGTTGCGGCCATTGAGTTCCTTCCGGCAATCATTCGAGTGAAGTTGGGATTTTTCGGAGAGGATCCCACCCTCGAGTATTTGCTGGCGCCATTAGGCTACATCGTCATTCTGGCGTCGGCGTTGCTGACTATCGCAGTCGTGCAGCAAGATTCGATTCCGAGTGTTCGCGAGGACTGGCTGATCAGGCCTGTGCCGCGTCGCGATCTGTTGTTTGCGAAGCTGCTGTTCGCAGTGGTGCTGGTGCAGGCTACAGTACTTGCTGCAGATACCTTTCTCGGTATAGCGACGGGCTTCTCCCTCGGACCCGCAGTGGCCGCCGCGCTTGCCCATAACCTCTATTGGGTCGTGGTTGTGACTTTGCCCGCCTTCATGCTTGCTTCGATCACACGCAACATGACCGAGGCGATGGTGGCTGGAGTATTGGGGTTCTGCGGCGCCTCTGCGATCTTGATATTCGCTGTTGCGAAAGGCGGTCAAGAAGCGTATATCCGCGACACGCTCAAAGTCGGGGAAGCATGGGTGGCGCGGTATTGCTCTCACCTGCTGGTTTTGCTTGGGGCTTGCGCCGTCCTTGCGCTCCAGTATTTTCGGCGGAAAACAACAGTGGTGCGATGGCTGGCAGGATGTGTGTTGCTGCTGTTTGTTGCTGTGCAGCAGTTTCTTCCGTGGAAGGTGATGTTTGCAGTCGAGCGGAAGATGTCGCAGAATCCTGCAGCGGACCGCTCCCTCGTGCTGAACTTTGACCCCAGCATCGGCAGGTTTCAGGACCCGTCGGAGATCGGAGCATCGGGCGGCGCAAAGCCTGAGGTGTTTCTACCGATTCGCGTCGGAGGCTTGCCCAAGAACACCGTATTGAACGTGGATAAATCCGAATTGCAGATGATCGATTCCGATGGTCGCGTTGTCTACGACGGCGAAGGGGACGATTGGAATTTCCATCTAACCGAGGAGGCGAAGACGACTATTTATCAGAGACTGGCACTGCCGGGTTCGCTCTTTGAACGTCTCAAGGACAAACCGTTGCGGCTGGAGTTCAACTATTCCATGACGCTATACCGGGTCAACTCGAACTATGCTGTACCTGCGCTCGATGGCGATCTGCGAGCGCCAGGAATAGGAATATGCAAGACCGAGATGGACGAAACTGGAACCGAAGTGGAGCTTCGATGCAAGCAAGCCGGAAACATCACCAAATGCCAATCGTTCTTCCTTGAGGACACTGCAACCGGCCAGCGCAATCCCGAGAGGTACACTTGCGAGCCTGATTATTCGCCGCGGCTGGAGCGGGCGGAGAAGGCTCCATTATCTTCCTACGGGGTGAACTTCCCGTTTCGCGACCCGGCACGCTTGGCTCACTATCCAGTCTCAGGTCCGCAGTTGCCGAAATCCGACGTGATGATGACCCTCTACGAACCGGAAGAGCATTTTGCAAAACACTTGATTATTCCTTCGGTTAGATTGGCGGAATGGGGAATTCAGTAAACAATAGACACCTTACCTGTCCCTGAATCTTGCATTCTCTCCTAGGCACTATCGAGCCGTTCAAGAGCGGGAAACCGGGGGAAACCAGGGGGAAACCAGGACGGGGGGAAACCAGGACAGACGGAGTAACCCCTAAAGGAACTGTCGTACGTCTGCGCACCATTCAAGGCAGCCGTATGGAACCAGATCGCAACCCATAAGTCGGCGCTCATTCTCGGCGCTGCATCCTTATTTCAACAAGTCATAAACTTTGCCCTGCAAATCGAATCTATACAGGTAAGCTCGCTTGGCTTGAAGAAAATATCTCCAGGCTAAAGCGCCGTCGTGCGTCTAGGCCCGGTGTACCGTTGCGCCCAAAGACCAACATCTTCTGGAGTGCACCCGGACGCTGGGTCGCAATGCATGCAAGCAATTCACGCTGGCGGATCGGTCCCGCCATGGCACCGCTCGTTTCCGATGGAAACAGCTCGAAACCAGCAACCGTAAGAGTGGCGAATGATGACAGGCAATTTAAGTACGGCGGTAACCGCGCACAAGCCCACCCGCGCAGACATAGAAAAGCGAATGCGCGAGCTGCTCACCCAGGCTGGCCTTCACTCCCAAAACTTAACCAGCGCGGCTTCTCCGGATTCGCCGCCAACCAGGGCGCTCCCCACTCCGGAACCGCTCCCCGCCCCGCCCCAACCACCCGCGGAGCTTCAACCGGGCGAAACCGGCCTCCACGGTCTTCCCGCAAACCCTGCTCCGTACGAGCCGGAACTCCAACCCGAGCCACCGCCTCCCCTCGGAGCCTGCCCTGAGCGAAGTCGAATGGGGCAAGAACCAGTCCCCGAGCCCCAGCAGTCTCTGCAATCCGTATTCGAAGAATACGCGCTCTACGGCCTCGCCGGGCAGGCCGTGCGCACCCTGGCCCCGCACACCGAGGCCCAGCCGGAAGCCATTCTCCTCCAACTGCTCGCCGCCTTTGGCAACGTAATCGGCCCAGGACCTCACTGCATGGTTGGGGCCACCCGTCACACCTTGAATCTCTTTGTCATCCTCGTCGGAGAATCCAGCAAAGCTCGCAAGGGCACAAGTTGGAACCAGATCGCCCGCCTCTTCGCCGAAGTGGATGCCGCCTGGACGGACAATCGTGTTACCAGCGCGCGCCTTACCGCACGTGGTCTCATCGCCATTCTCGGGCGCGAGCAGGTAGGCGATCGGCGTCTGCTCCTGCTCGCCGAGGAACTCGCCTCCGTGCTCCACACCATGGGCCGCAGCCGGTCGCAGCTCTCGCCTCTGCTTCGATGCGCCTGGGATAGCGGCACCCTCCGCATCCTCGACCGTGACCGCCTCCTGCAGGCAAGTGGAGGCCACCTCAGCCTCATCGGTCACATCACCCAGCGCGAGCTCGCCGAGTCGCTCCACCGCACCGAAGCCCATAACGGTTTCGCCAACCGCTGCCTTTGGGCCTGCGTGCAGCGCAGCCAATGCCTCCCCGATGGCGGCAACGTCGACCCGCAAGAACTATCCGCCATTGCTCGCGGCCTGAGGCGCGCTGTCGAGTGGACACAAGGCCACCCGGAAGTCCTCTTTCGCCGCGACCAGGCCGCAAGCGAACTCTGGAACGACTACTACGCGACCTTGAGCCAGGACCGCTCTGGCCTCCACGGCACAGCCACCGGCCGCGCCGAAGCACAAGTGCTGCGCATCAGTGCCCTCTACGCTGCTCTCGACTGCAGCTCCATCATCCAGCTGCCTCACCTGCATGCGGCCCTCGCCCTGTGGGACTACTGTTCCTACTCCGCCGCCTCCCTCTTCGGTACCTGCGTCGGAGACTCCATTGCCGATCGCATCCGCGAGGCTCTGCAGGCTGCGGAGAACGGCCTCACCCGAGAACAGATCAGGAAACTCTTTCACGGTCACGTCAGCAGCGGCTCGATCGAACAGGCGCTCGAAAGGCTCAGATCTCTCCAACTAGTCACTTCTCGTTCTGTCTCCGGCCGCGGCCCCGGTCGCCGCACCATCCTCTGGTCCGCCATCGATCACGACCAGCAAGAGCTGATGGAAGAAGAAACCGCCGAATCCAACGACTTAGCCGAATTAGTGCGCTTAGTGCGCACTTTCTAACCATTTCCCGAGGACCCCAGAGCCAATTAGCACGCTTATCACGCACTTTTTAGCCATTTCCCGAGGACCCCAGAGCCAATTAGCACGCTTATCACGCACTTTTTAGCCATTTCCCGAGACCCCAGAGCCAATTAGCACGCTTATCACGCACTTTTTAACCATTTCCCGAGAACCCAGAGCCAATTAGCACGCTTATCACGCACTTTTTAACCATTTCCCGAGAACCCGGATTTCCTGCCACGAAGCGCTGGACGAGTCGGCGTATGCGCCTTTCCTTACTGAAAGGCGCACGAAGTTTGCCGAAGCCACCAAGTTCCATAGGAAATCCGGGGGAACCCGGGCCTTGCGTCCACGGCTCGATGGTTGATTGTGGGGAATGTAAGTGTCACAAATGAATTGTCATCCCGACCGGAGGAATCATGGGCCTGCGGCCCACCCAAAGTAATGAAAAACGCCTTCTGTCCGGCAACCGCTCTTCATGAAAGCGTTGCCCTCCCCTTTGTCATCCCGAGCACCTCTACTTGCCTGCGGCAAGTAGAGGGAGAAATGACACGGCTAAGATCGCCATGGATGCAAGGCCCGGAGGGCCGGCCGCCAAACGTCAGCCCAGCCCGGAAGGGCTGGGAGGATCCCAAAGATGATCCGAGCGCCGTAGGCGCGGCACCAAACCGATGTGTCATTAGGAGAGGTTGGTGACTTTTTTGATTTGTCGCGTTTTTGACGCACTCCAACCATAATGTTTTTCGATCCTCACAAGACCGTCATCCTGAGCGAAGCGCCTGGCAGATCTATTGCTTAACAGAGGGTTTATTGCGCGCAGTCGAAGGACCCCGAGGAGGCTTGCTGGCCGATGCTCTTCAGGGTTTTCCGGCCACCAACCATAAAGAAATCAAAAAAGTCACAACCTCCGACCGGAGCCGAGGGATCTGCAGTTCCGCCGACCATTCCTGGGAATGTTCATCCCGACCGGAGCGAACCCGGAAATCCGGGTGAGCGCAGTGGAGAGCCTGGCCTGAGCGAAGTCGAATGGCGACCTGCTGTTTCACTCCACCAGTACCCAACTTCATCGGAAGCCCACTTGTTGTTCATTAGGAGAAGACGTCTACATGCCTGGATAGCGCATTCTTACGGCATACAGAGAGTGATCGCTGAGCATATAGAGGGTTCGGCGATCTTTCCCCCCGAAGAGGATGTCGTGCGGGCGCTCAGGCACGTCGATACGGCCCAGCAACTTCCCCGCAGGCGAGTAGACAAATATCTGGCCGGCGGCGAGATAGACATTGCCTTCAGAATCCTGCGCCAGGCTTTCTCCGCCCTGCTCGACGAACGGTGTGATCTGCGATAGCGATCCGTCGGCGTTGAGCAGGCCACGGTAGGTGCGCTGCTCCGCTTCATTGCTGGCGTAGAAAGGTTTGCCCTCTGTTCCTTTGACCAGACCGTAGGCCTCAAGAACAGGCGCCCACTTGGTGCCGAAGTATGGCTCGCCCTGCACCAGGGGAACATCCGTCGGGATGAACAGACTGTTGTCCGGAGAAACGAACTGAAACGCAGGCCGGGTGCCGAGGCCTTTCCCAAACATTTGTTGGAGCGAGGTATAGGTATAGGGCTGGCTAGCCGAGAGAGTTTCTGCGAAGTCCCCGTTGAACCAGTAGTCAACCGGCAGCGCAGCAGTGACGCCGGGACGTTCGACGCCGGGTTGGAGACGCATAAGCGTGAGCTGGGCCGAGTCCGGGCGGAAGGCATACGCGGTCAGCTCCTTGCCGCCGGAAGAGACAACGATGAGGTCGCCGGCCTTGTCGAAGACCAGGTTGACCGGATCAAGCGGAGCGTCGCTGACTACTGCCGCGTAATTCGAGTCCAGAGACCAGCGGTAAATGCGCTGGAAGTGCCCGTCGACAAAATAGAGCTCGCCGGCTGAATCGATGGCGGCGCCGGAAATATTGAAGAAGCCGCCGGCCAGGCGCTGCACCTGCGCACCCTTCTCAATAAGGTTGGCATCCTCCGCGCGAACCGCAGGTATCGGCTTATCATCGTCGATGTCGAGCCAGGCGAACTCCCGGTCACGCACCTCGGCGTGCAGCGTCTGATCCACAATGGCGTTCTCAAATGGAACCTTGTTCGAGCGCACCGCCTGACGGCAGTCGCCGGAGGCATCGCACAGGCCGATGGAGCTGTTGGCATCCACATGCACGTTGCGGAAGCGGATGTTGCTGGAATCGGCCACCCGCACCGCGTAAGGAAAAGGCTTTTCCATGTGGGTCACACGATAGCCGTGGTAGTTGGCGATGGTGAGGTTGCTGGAGTGGTCGATCTCGAAGTGAGGACGCGTTCTGGCTTTCGCCGCTCTCTTCTTCGGTCTGCAGCGCGTAGAGCTCCCAGTTGGATACATTCTTCAGCTTGATCTCCGCGCGCACATGGTGCTCGCTCGAAAGCTCGTAGACAAAACCGGCGACCGTAGTATTCGACACCAGGATGCCGGCCTGGGCAAAGGTATCGGGCGTCCAGATATTGGCGAAGGTCCCGCCGCCGCCATCTACCCACAGGCTGGGATATTGCGAGTCCCATGGGCGATGCGGATTGGGGTCGGCGCTGTGGGTGGCGTTGTAGGGGTTCATGCGGGTGCCATCCGGGGCGTTGGTACCGTGGCCGCCCAGAAAGCGGACATCGTCGACCCGCGAGTCTTTGCCGGAGCGCCACAGAAGACCAACGGCGCGGGGGTTGAGGCCTCCGGTGAAAATCCCGAGCCCGGTAACGATATTGGCGCCGCCGGTAGGCGCAAGCAGCAGGGGTTTAGGAGAATCGGGCCCGTCAAAAGCAGGCGTGCCGTCAGGGAGATCGAATTGCGTAGTGCTGGGGTGCAGGCCGATCAGCACGCTGTCTGGACGAAGCGTCAGCGTCTCATGCAGCAGGTAGCGCCCGCTGGGGAAATAGAGCACCGGGTGCTGGTCGATTGCCTTCTGCAACGCAAGGGTGTCGTCGGTTGCGTTATCGCCTTTGACGCCGAGGCTGGCAACATTGACCCAACTGCCGGAGGCAGGGAGTGGACCGATCGCAGGCGGCATGGGAGGCGGCAAAGCAGCGAGCGGAGAAGCCTCGTAGCGCGTCTCGAACGCCGCAGGCGCGCCGGGAAACGCCAAGCCGAGCCCGTGAGAAAAGATGCGTACTTGATACGTATCTGCAACTTGTCGGAATTCCCGGCTACTCTCCCGCAGCCGGGCAAAGATTGGCACGTGGCTGCAGAGAACGTTCTCAAAATTGATTTCCGTCATGCGGCTGGCATCGTTGCTAATAAGCACCGCGGGGCCGCTGACGTTCTCGAAGCGGCTGTCCTTGATCCAAAGCTGGTCGGAGTAGTGAGGGTCGATGGAGACAGCGGTTGGGACGTTACGGAACTCGTCGTGGACCAGGGTAAGCCCGGCTTCGTTTTCCCGGATGGCCGCTTCCCGCTGCCCGTCAAAGGTGGAGTCGATAAGTGTGAACTGCCATGCGGGTGACGGCTTGCGCGCCATAATCCCGTACTGGCCGCCGTGAAAGTGAAGATCCTCGGCCTCATTGGCAACCTCGTGCACGCCGGCAAATCCAGAACCGGTGGCGAAGTCGATGTGGCTGAGAAAGGCGTGCTGGGCCGCGTGGAAACGAATGGCGACCGCACCAGCATTACCCGGGCCAATCTCGAAGTCCACATTGCTGATCGCCGAATAAAAGGTCCCGGGATTGGCGTCGGGAACATCCGCCCTGGGGGGCACCACCCCTCGCGGCGTAGGCGGCGGATGGTAGCCGGAGCGAGGTGAGCCTGCCTGGTTACGCGGCCGGGCGCCGGCAAAGAAGAACATGTAGGCGATGCCCTGCTGATAGCCCGGAGTATTCTCGCCCAGAACAAAGATGGGACGTTCTGCGCCGTACCCGATCAGGCGCACGCCAGGCCAGAGATAGATGGTGCGGGTGAGGCGGTAGCGGCCCTGGGGTACGAAGACGATACCTTCTCCCTTGCCGGCCTGTACCTTGTCGATCGCCGCCTGGACGGCCTCGCTGTCGTCTTCTCGGCCGTCGCCGTGGACGTGGAATTCTTCGGGCGTAAGGTAGACCGCGGCTGGGTCGTCGAGGCGCGTGGAATAGACGGAGACGGCGGAGCAGGTCGGAATGAGAAGAAGCGGCGCAAACAGTAACAGAAGAGATTTCATTTTTCGCCTTGGAGAGAATCTATATACCGGATTGCGGTATTCAACTTTTTCTTTGACAGTCGTCCACAAAGTTATCTATAAAGTTACGCGCTCGTCATACATGTAAAAAGATACGGGAACTGCATGAGGTTTTGCTTAAGAAGCTGAAGTTCCAGGCGGGCGCAAGTCGATTCACACTTGCGGAGGCTGTGGGACCATGAAAAATAATAAGCTACGAGTTGTCGCGTCTGTAGTCATACTGTTGCTCAGCTTGTGCGCCGCGGGAATGGCGCAAGTCACGACCGGCAGTATTCTGGGCACGGTTCGAGACGCTTCCGGGGCGGTTGTTCCCGGCGCAACGGTAACCATCACCGATACCGGAAAAGGGACGACCTCGGTCAAGCAAACGGATACGCAGGGAAACTACGACGTTCCCTACCTGATTCCCGGCACTTACAACATTGCCGTTGAGATGAAAGGCTTCAAGCGCAGCGTCTCGAGCAACGTTGTGCTCGATATCGATCAAAAAGCCGAAGTAGACTTTTCGCTCGAGGCCGGGGGAACCAGCGAGACCGTAGAAGTGACCAGCGCGCCACCGCTGATCCGGCTTGACAGTTCGGAACTGGGCGAAGTGGTGGGCAAACGCCAGGTGGAGAACCTGCCGCTCAACGGACGCAATTTCGCGCAACTGGTTTACCTTGTGCCGGGCGTCACCACAGGCCAGGCGGGGGAAAACCTCTCTGGATCAAGCTCGTTTAACCCGCGCGCGGCGTCCGACTTCAACTCGCTGGGCAGCCAGGCAAATACCAACGGGTGGATCGTCGACGGCATCGTAGACAACGAATACACCTTCAACACCGTCATGGTCCAGCCTTCGGTCGAATCGATTGCAGAGTTCAAGGTGCTGACGGGATCCTATTCAGCCAACTTTGGCGTCGGCGCCGGAGTGGTCTCAGTGTCCACGCGTTCCGGCTCCAACGCACTCCACGGCGAGGTTTTTCTCTACCTGCGCAACAGCGAGGTCGACGCGCGCAACTACTTTGCCCGGGTGGGAAGCGCAACGGAGAAGCCCGCCTATCGCCGCGGCCAGTTCGGCGGTGCAGTCGGCGGTGCAATCATCAAGGATAAGCTCTTCTACTTCGCCGACTACTATGGACAGCGGTCGCTGAAAGGCATCGTCAACCAGAACAACGTTCCCACCCTGGCCGAGCGCACCGGTGACTTCAGCGACTACACCAACACCAGCGGCGCGTTGATCCCGATCTATGACCCGCTTTCCACCGTGGCTACCGTGAACACCGCGGGTGAAACGGTCTATACGCGCACCCAGTTCATGGGCTGCAACGGCACCCAGCCAAACGTCATTTGCCCAAACCGCTTGAACCAGGTGGGCCTCAACCTGGCCAGCATCTATCCTTTGCCACAAACCAGCGGCAGCTTCAACAACTATGTATCAACGGCCAACCAGGTCATCGACGACAACGGCGGCAATGCACGCGTGGATTATCACCTGAGCGACAGGGACTCCATGTTTGGCCGCTTCAGTTATGAGAAGTTCGTGCAAAATGCTCCCAATCCGCTGGTGGGCGGCCAGGGAACCTGCTGCCTGCCAACGCCGCCGTCGGCTGCCAAGCAATTCGACCTGGGACCCTACGTGGCGGGTATCCAGCTGACCACCCTGATCGCACAGGGTTTGTCGCTCAACGAGACACACCTTTTCAGTCCCACACTTTTCAACGAGTTTCGCACTGGCTACGCGCGTACCAATCCCTTCACCACACAATCAGATTTCGGTCACGACTCGTCCACTTCACTGGGGATCGAGGGATTGAATATTTCCCCTTACACCACAGGCCTGCCCAACGTCACCATCGGCAGCTCATGCGGCAACGAATTCACCTGCCTGCAGGGGGGCACGGCGTTTCTGCCCGCACATCCGGTCCAGACTGATATTCAGGTTGAGGACTCGGTTTCCTGGACCCGGCAAAATCATCAACTCAAATTTGGCTTCCGCTACGTGCGTGTTTTGGCTTCGCCTTTTACCAATACGACCACGCGCGGCGGCCTGACCTTCAATGACAACTTCACCAATAGCGGGACCGCAGCCGTCGGTGGTTCGGGCCTGGCAGGCATCTTGCTGGGCTATCCCAATTCCGGCAGCCGCAACTTCCTGCAGGTGCCCTACTACATCACCAACGTGCAGTACTCCGGCTTTGTACAGGATGACTGGAAAGCCACTCCCCGGCTGACCTTCAACATCGGCTTGCGCTATGACGTCTTCACTCCTGACGTGGAGAAAGATAACAAGCTGGCAAATTTCAACGAGAATACCCTGGTCTTCGATTTCGCCGGCGTGAATGGTGTTAGCCGGACCGCGGGTATCGAGACGCGCTACGGAGACGTGGGACCTCGCTTCGGCCTGGCGTATGACCTTAACGGCAAAGGATCGACGGTCGTTCGCGCGGGCTTTGGGATCTCTTATTTCCCTGATCCGTTCTCGGCCTCGGACGAGCTGGGACAAAATCCGCCGTTCACCATCTCGCAGACCTTCTCCAGCCCGGCAACCTTTCCTCTTCCCGCTGCTTTCGCCAACCAGTGCACTCCAACCAATGTGACTGCAACCTGCCAGCCGATTATCAGCAATCCTTTTCCTCAGGGGGCGGTCGCACTACCGTACTCCTCTCTGACGAATACCGTTGCGCTGAATGCGGCGCACCCGGCGCTGATTGGCCACTCCCGGCAGAACCAGACGCCAAACATGCAAACCTATACCTTTGGCGTGGAACACCAGAGCCTCGGGGGCGTGGTTGGACTGGCTTATGCCGGCAGCCACAGCATTCACCTGACGTATGCCTACAACCCCAATGAGGTTGGACTGATTCAACCGGGTGGGCCTACCTCGCAGACATTGCGCAGGCTCATCCAGCCCATCAACAATATTTCGACGTACGTGCAGGAAGATATGATCAACGCGTCGAACTACAACAGCCTCCAGGCCAATTACACCAAGCGTTACACCCACGGGCTGACCTCGCTGATCAGCTACACCTACAGCAAGTCGCTTGACTACGGCGGCTCTGCCGCGTCGGGTGGGGGCGCCGCCGGAAACCCGCAAACAGTAACCAACCTCAAGGCAGGGTACGGCGCTTCCGGCTTCGATCAGAAGCACCGCTTTGTCAGCAGCACTACGTACGAACTCCCGTTTGGCAGCGGCAAGCGGTTTCTCAATAGTGGCTTCGCCTCGAAAATTGCCGGCGGCTTCGAAGTGGATGCCATCACCACTTACAACTCCGGCCCTCCGTTCTCAGTGAGCTTGAACAGCGGCGTCAACAGCGGCGCGCCCAGCTGGCCAAACCGGATCGGCTCACGGGGCAAGATCGACCATGGCACACCGCTGCGCTTCTTCAATGCGACCCTGTGTCCTACTGGGGAGACGTCGTTGGCTAATGGCACGCCTTGTGCTTTCCAGACACCCCCGGCCAACACCTACGGCAACGTAGCCCGTTCGGTGCTGTATGGGCCGACGACGAAGGATTGGGACATCGGCCTGCAACGGCGGTTCAAAATATACGAAGACAAGAGCCTGAACCTGAAGGTCGATGCCTTCAACGCCTTTAACACGCCCAACTTCGCGACCCCGAATACGGCGATCGGCTCCGCGCAGGCCGGCGAGATCACGGGCACGGTGAACGATAACCGGGATCTACAAGCGTCAGCAACGTTCTACTTCTAGCCTAATCCGATCACGAGCATGCGGTCGATGGGTTATCCTTCTCATTGCTCTCTTAACCCTTCGTTGTCTTCTTGCAGCTCGGGCGTGGCGGAGATAAAGCATTCTTGTAGAACGGGCAAATCGAAGGGGGTAACGTAACAATGTCTGAGTTTATTGCATCGAAATTCAATCGCCGTGGCGTTCTTAAGTCCTCAATGGCAGTGATGACTGGAGGCCTCCTCAGCCGTTACAGTCTGGAAAAGGCCGCAGCCCAGACAGAGCCGGCAATCAAGAACGTCAACCTGAACTCCAGCCCGTCGACGCTCAAGATTACCGATATGCGGTATGCCATCATTGTCAAACCAGGCCCCAGCCCCTGCCCGATCATCCGCATCGACACCAACCAGGGCGTCTACGGATTGGGCGAAGTACGCGATGTGGGCGGCTATCAATACGCGATGGTGCTGAAGAATCGCATCATGGGTGAGAACCCGCTCAAGATCGACTTCCTGTTTCAAAAGCTCCAGCAGTTTGGGGGCATCTCCCGGCAGGCCGGCGGTGTTTGCGCGATCGAGATGGCGCTGTGGGATCTGGCGGGTAAGGTCTACAACATCCCGGTGTACCAGATGCTGGGTGGCCAATGGCGGGATAAGATCCGCATCTATGCCGATACGACAGAGTCGGAGGACCCAAAAGAATACGGAAGGCGAGCCAAAGAACGCGTGGCGATGGGGCTTACCTGGATGAAGATGGACCTGGGCATCAATGTACTCCAAGGAATGCCGGGCATGGTGATGGAGCCGGCGGGCCAGAGCAAATGGGAACTGCGCAACCAGCCTCACCCGTTCATGGCCACCGAGGTAACGGATAAAGGAATCGACAGGCTTTGCGAGTACGTAGCAGCGGTCCGGGACAACATTGGCTACGACATGCCGTTGTCCATGGATCACCTCGGCCATATTGGTGTGAAGTCCGTCATTCGCCTGGGCAAGGCGTATGAGAAGTTCAACCTGGAATGGATCGAAGACGTTATTCCCTGGTACTACACCGACCTGCTGAAGCAGATCACCGATGCCAGCCCCACGCCAACGATTACCGGCGAGGACATTTACGAAATCGCGGACTTTGAAAAACTCTGCAGCAATCACGCGGTGGACAAAATCCATCCGGATCTTGCCACCTCAGGCGGCATTCTGCGTACGCACAAGATCGGCGACATGGCCTTTGGTTATGGTGTTCCGATGGCGATGCACTTTGCCGGCACACCGGTAAGCTGCATGGCAAATGTGCACTGCGCGGCCGCGACCCGCAACTTCCTGGCGCTGGAGAACCACTCGCTCGATGTGCCGTGGTGGCAGGACCTCGTCAATGGGCCGGAGAAGCCCATGATCCAACAGGGCTACATCAAGGTTCCAGAGACGCCCGGCCTGGGAGTCACCCTGAACGACGATGTGTGCAAGCAACACCTGAAGCCCGGCACGGGATATTTTGAGCCGACCCCAATGTGGGACGACGTCCAGTCCATCGACGACGCGATCTTCAGCTAGAAGTAGGAAAAACGCCTCAGGCGCTTGCAGACACCGGTTCCTTAGCCTCGATCGTATTGGCAATCCTGGCGAGCCGCTCGTACGACTGCAGCCGATCCGCGTGCTCGAAGGTATCGGTTACCACGATCAGTTCATCTGCACCGGTATCCTCCACCAGCTTCTTGATCCCCGCCTTCACGGTTGCTTCCGATCCCACGATGGCGGCGCCCAGTTTGCTCTCGACGGCAAAGCGCTCAAAGTCCTGCCACAGTGGCTCCATGGAATCCACCGGAGGCAGCAACTCCACCGGCCGATTGCGAATCAATTGCAGAAAGCGTTGCTGTGGCGTAGTGAATAGCCGCTTGGCTGCCGCATCGGTCGCTGCCGCAATCACCTGCACGCCGACCATAAGGTGAGGTTGGCGCAGCACCGCGCTTGGCTGGAAGCGTTCGCGGTACATTTGCGCCGCGGTATACAAATACTCAGGAGCGAAGTGCGCGGCAAAAGCGAACGGCAACCCCAACATGGCCGCCAGTTGCGCGCTGAAGCCGCTGGAACCCAGAAGGGTAATCGGCACATTGCTGCCCTGCCCGGGAATTGCCTTTACCGCCTGGCCTGGTTTCTCCGGCCCAAGATAGGTCCGCAATTCTTCCAGCAGTGCGGGAAAATCGTCTCCGCTCTGGCGTAAGTCGCGTCGCAGCGCCCGCATGGTGGCAAAGTCGCCCCCCGGAGCGCGTCCCAGGCCCAGATCGATACGCCCTGGATACAACGCCTCCAGCGTCCCAAACTGTTCTGCGACCACCAGCGGTGCGTGGTTGGGCAGCATCACGCCTCCGCTGCCCACGCGGATGGTCCTGGTAGCAGCCGCAACGTGCCCAATCAGCACCACTGTCGCGGAACAGGCGAGCCCGGCAATGGAGTGATGCTCTGCCAGCCAGTAGCGCCTGTATCCCCACTCCTCCACGTGCCGCGCCAAGTCGACCGACCGTGCGATCGCGCTGCCGGCGGGCTCGCCTGGCCGCATGCCGACAAGATCCAATACCGAAACGCCGAGTCCTTTACTCATGCCGACTTAGATGATGCAGCCCCCCATGCCGACTCAAGCGATGCTTCACTGCATTAGCTTGCGTGAAAGATAGGTATATTCCTCGGCCCAGGTTCTGGCTGCCTCCTTAAGGTCCGCTCCTGCAGCGTGGCCGCCTTCAATAATTTCATCGTAGAAGAAGGGTTCATGGAACTCCTCCATTCGGGCGGCAAACTTCCGTGCGTGTACCGGGCCAACGCGGTCATCTTTCGTAGAAGTAAAGATGAGAGGCTGAGGATAATTCACGTTCGGCTTAAGCTGGTTGTAGGGTGAAATCGAAGCAAGAAACGCCCGCTGCTCGGGCACAGAAACGGAACCATACTCGCCCGTCCAGGATGCTCCCGCGGCAATCTTCTCGAAGCGCAGCATGTCCAGCAGCGGCACCTGGATCACTACGGCATTCCACATCGCAGGATGCTGCGTCATCTCCACGCCCACCAGCAGGCCGCCATTGGAACCACCTTCAATCCCCAGTCTGCGCGGGGAGGTGATCTTGCGAGCGACGAGATCTTGACCTACGGCAGCGAAGTCATCATAGATGCGTTGCCGATTAGTCTTTAACCCCGCTTCATGCCAGGCAGGGCCAAACTCACCGCCTCCGCGAATGTTGGCCAGGACATAAACGCCACCGCGCTCCAGCCAGAGCTTGCCCACGATACCCGAGTAGCCTGGCGTCATCGAGATCTGGAAGCCCCCATAGGCTGTCAACAGCGTGGGGTTCTCGCCATCGTACTTGAGGTCCTTGCGCCTGACAACGAAGTAGGGGATCTTTGTTCCGTCTTTTGAGGTCGCCTCCAGTTGCTCAACGACAAGATTGCTCGCGTCAAACTGCGGCGGGAGAGTCTTCGCGGTTTTTAAGGAGGCGGCAGCCGCGTCGCCCAACCACAATGACGACGGATCCAGAAAGCCAGTGAGCTCGAGGAAGAAGCGGTCGTCTGATTTGTTGGTGGTAACGATTTCGACTGTCCGATTTTCAGGTATATCGAGCTGTTGCCGCGTCCACTCTCCACCTGATCCCACGGAATAGACGTAGGCGCGTCCCTGCACATGTTCGAGAGTAGTGAGCAGTAAGTGGTTCTTTGTGATTGCGACCTGCTGGACAAACTCCTGGGGTGTGGGAGCAAAGACAACCGTGGGTTGCGGCCGATCGGGATGCCTTTCCAGCGCCTTTAGGTCGAGTGCCACGACCGATCCCTGGGCAATAGTACGATCTGCTCCCTGCGGCCTCCAGTCTTCATTGATGGTCACGATCAGGCGCCCAGCCAGCAAACCGTCCATATGCACCTTGGGCGGCAGCGCGAGCTTGCGGACGCCGGCGGGTGTCAACAAGGAGATTTCAGATTGAAAGATGCTAACCGCCCGATCGAAGACCACCGCATGGTTTCCCTGGCCGTCATGCAGCGCCACGGGCTGGACTTCTACATCGGAATCGACGCCGCGAAAAATCTCTTTAGCCTGCTCCAGCGTTTGCCCACGCTTCAAGAGCTTGACCACGAAGGGATAACCGGACGTGGTCATGGAACCCGATCCCCAGTCGCGCGCGACCACCAAAATATCCTTGTCCACCCAGGCGACCTCCTGCTTGGAGTGCGGCAACAGAAAGCCATCCTCTACGAACTTCTCCGCCTTAAGGTCGAACTCGCGCATGGTTTGAGCGTCTTCGCCTCCCGCGGAGAGTGCGACCAGGCAATACCTGTCTGCCGGATACAGGCAGGCCAGGCCTTCCTCCACCCATTTCTGGTTGTCTTGTTTCCCCAGAGCGTCGTAGTCCAGCACGGTGTGCCAGTTTGGTTGCGCCGCCAGGTAGTCTTCGAGCGAGGTTCGGCGGAGAATACCCTGCACATGTTGCGCATCCTGCCAGGTGTTGTAAATCTCACCTTGGCGGAACTGTGGCGTTGGCAGCCGGTCAGGCGACTCAAGTACTTTCAGCGCCATGGTGTAGAGGCCGGCAAATTGAGGATCACCTTCCAATACCCTGGCGGAGCGTGCGTCCTCTTCTTTTACCCAGGCCATCGATCGTGGGCTGGAGACATCTTCCAGCCACTGATATTTATCCTGCTGCTCTGAGGTTCGGGTATCTGCACGCATCCACACTGCTGCCAGAAGCAACAATGACGATAGTCGTACACTGAGCCCTATGCCGCGGTGTTTCATCCGCCTCCCCCTGCAACTACTTACCCATAATGCTATATCTTCATCCAGCTTCAGGGCTGTTCCAGGCCATCGGCAGATTCAAAATTCGATCCTTCCCTGGAAGGCGATCATGCGCGGCGAAGTGTCTCCTCCCAAACCAACACCAAGCAGCCCGGTAGGCGGTGAAGTCGTATTTTGCAGCGTTCCGAATCTTGAAATGGGCGAGCCGGGCACGCCTGCCTGCACCGTGTTGGGCAGCGCAAAGTTCGGGTGATTGAACGCATTGAACATCTGGCCATCGATCCGCAGCTTGATTCCCTCGCGGATGGGAAAGGTCTTGGTGATGTACATGTCTGAATACGTGAAGTGCGGCCCACGCACGGAGTTCCGGCCTGAGTTGCCGAACTGGCAGGTCGTTGGGTTATCGTTCTGCAGGCCGAGTACGCCGGTATAGCATGCCCCGGTTGTCGGATCGACAATCGGAGGTAAAGGCGTCGGGGTTGAGCCACTGCTTCGTACCCGTTACGGTTACCCCAGGATAGGGAGTCTTACGATAGAGCGGAACTCCGGGAACCCTGTTGGCATATTCCGGCGCTGCGAACTGGATGGTTTGCGCTGGGTTGGATGCCTGAAAGATGCCATTGCCGTTCGCGCTATATTGCTGACTTAGCACACTGAAGGGCAATCCGGAGTGCAGGAAGCCCGTCTCCGAAAAAGACCATCCTCCGAAGACCTGACGCAGCATTGGGTTGCCGGAGTGAAACGGCACCTGGTACATCCCGAACGCGGAGATGTTATGCCGCACATCGTAGTCGCAACTGGCATACTGCCGGCTCAACTCTCCGGGTAACGGCGATTCCAAACCTTGCGTGGAGAAGGCCAGCAAGCCTCCATTCGATACTTCGTCCAGGCAGTGGCTGAGAGTGTAGTTGCCGCGCAGAGTCAGGCTGCCCCATTGCTGCGTGTAGACAGTCTGCAATCCGTTGTAGATGCTATTCGCGCCGGTCTGGAACTCGGTGACGGTCCCGAATCGCTGATCGAGGGGCTGTTGGTACGGAAATGGCGCAAAGCATCCATTGCAGACGTTCTGGTAGCCGTTGAGCTGAACCTGGTAGGGTTCATGCAGCCCGCGAGTACCCACATAGTCGGCTCGCAGGTTGCCGCGCGACCCGATCTGCTGCTCGATGCCAAGGTTGTACTGATAGTAGTACGGGGTCTTGAGGGTTCCCGTGGGGAAGGTATTCAGGCTGACGGCCAGCGGGCAGGTCGCTTCACCCGGCTGGATGCCCACGCAGGGTGCGCCGCCAGAGCGGAAGATTGCCTGAAACGACTTGTTGGCGCTGACCGCTGCGTCCACGGCGCTTCCGGGAACGCCGGGCGCCACTCCCAGTCCGCCTACCTCGCCGCCAATACCGCCTGTAAAAGCGGGATCATTGGGGGCATTCATCAGACCGCTGTCGGCGATCTGCTGGGGGATGATGTCGTTGAAGACGCCGAATCCTGTATGGACTGCGGTATGCGGGCGAACCTGGTATGCAACAGAAGCGCGCGGCTGGTAGACGAACAGCGGCGTTGCTGCAAAGAGGTTGTGAACATTGCCCAGAACAACCTGATTCAGAGGCTGATTGTTTTCGTGCGAGGCGTCCAGGAAGGAGCCGGCCATGCGCGAAAGGAGAGCTCGCGGACTAGTGACGTTGGTATTCCAGGTCACGCGCATGCCGTAGGTAACGGTTGCCCTGGGAGACGGCTTGTACGTGTCCATTGCGTAGTATTCAAGATTCCCAACGGCCACTCTTTCCTTGAGAGAGACGGGAAAGTTCTGGACTGCGGTAAATGCGGCCCCGTAGGTGAACTCCGCAAGGGTGTTGTAGGTAACCGTCGGCACAATGCCCTCCCCGAGGTCGTAGTCGCTGGTATCGACACGGCGCGTATTGATGCCGAGGTGCAGGGTGTGCTTTGCGTGCGTCCAGGTGAGGTTGTCGTTGATCTGCCACTGCGTGACCTTGCGGCCCTGGGGAAAGGTATCGTTCAAGCCGCCAATCTGGGTGAAAGGCACGCTGTCGCTGCCCGAGGTGAGCACGATCGGATATGTTTTGAGCGCCTGTGAGTAGTTGTTCGGCTGGAAGATGCTGGAATACCAGCTTGCTCCAGGATTGAATTGGTTAATCAGGGCTGGGCTGAAGAGATGCGTGTACCCCACTACCAGGGTGCGCTGCGGCTGGGGCGAAAACGCGTTGAAGACGGAGTTGATGGGGTCGGTCCATTCCGCCTGCAGGCCTGAGTCCTGCTGGAAGCGATACCAGATGCTGTCTTTGGCGTTGATCGTGTGATCGATCTTCACCACGATGAGGTTCTCGGTGTCGCTGTTGTTCAGAGACCGCTGTTGCTGGCTCGCGCAGCCGGTGCCATCGAGCAAAGTACCGCTTGGCGGAGCGGGCAACGGATTTCCGGATGCATCCAGCGGGCAGGCTGTGATCGCCACCGGCGATCCGCCGGAGGCCGGCAGCAGAGAGAACATATTTTTATAGAAGGGGATCTCCGCAGGTTGAGCCGGAAGGTTAGCGCCCGTGACCGGATCGTATCCACCTGTGGCAAGTTGCCCCAGCACATACTGTTGATAGGCGGGCGTTGGCAAGGTTGTTGGTGTAACCAGCGGCAGGGCGATGCGAATACCCTCATAGTGGGCAAAGACAAAGAGCTTGTCCTTGCGAATCGGCCCTCCCACACTGACACCGAATTCATTCACCACGGAACGCGGCTTCCGGGCAATTTCGCCTGGCGTGTCGTTCGCATGAAGGAAGAAGTCCTGCGCATTGAACAGTGAGCCGTTCCAGATCTCGAACACGTCGCCGTGAAATGCGTTGCTGCCCGACTTGGTGAAGTAGTTGACCTGTGAGGCGCCGTACCGGCCCTGGTCGACGGAAAAAGAACTGGTATTAACGGTTGCTTCCTGTACCGCATCGAGTCCAATGACAAGATTTGTAGAGAGACCGATGTTCAGGCCCAGCCAGGGATCGTTCGAGTCGTAGCCATCGAGGATATATCCATTGGAAGTTGCAGGCAGGCCGTTGAACTCGACGTTTCCATAGCCGCCGGGTGCCTTGGCATCGCTCGAGGAGCCGGCTGTGTTCATTAATGCTCCCTGCGAGAACTGCGCCAGATAGGTTAGGTCCTGGCCGGGGTTAGGAAGGCTCTTGATGGCCTGAGCATCGATGGTGGTCGTCGTGTTCGGATTATCGAGGCTCATCAGTCCGGATTGCGCCGTGACGTTGATGGTCTGCGACGTCGCCGCCGGAGACAGCGTGAAGTTCACCGTCGCGGTCTGGCCCACAGAGACAGCCGTGGGTTGCGACCGCCCGGTATCGAACCCCGCCGCATGAACTTCGATCACGTAGGTGCCTGGGCTTACCTGGGAGAAGAGGAAGCGTCCTTCCGGGCTGGTCAGGATGGCGCGGACTGCACCGGTATTCACCTCGTCCGCCTTCACCTCGGCGCCTGCGACCGCGGCGCCGCTCTTGTCCAGCACGCTGCCTGCGAGAGCGCTGCTGGTCCCGCTTTGCGCCATCATCTTGTTAACCATAGTTAACGTCAGCAAAAAGATTGAGAGCGTCCTTACGATTCTGCGTGGCGTCATTTGGGTGGGGCTCCGTCCGGTGGGCGCGAGGTCTTGCCGAATTTAGGCTAACCTAACTATTAGGTACGCCTAAAATAGAGTTATGTCAAACTGCGAGTTGGAAAATTCAGCCGTGACCACACACCGTCGACCCAACCCGAACAGCGAATCTGTCGACAACTACCTCAAGGCCATCCTGGCCCTGGGCGGACCTGAGGAGAACAGGGTTGCCAGCAATACCCTCGCGCGCGCCCTGGGGGTGGCCCCCGCTTCGGTCACGAATATGCTGCAAAAGCTGGCTGGAGGCTCGCCTACGCTGGTGGAATACGAGCGGCATCGCGGCGTCCTGCTCTCCGCAGCGGGGAAGAAGCGAGCGCTCGAAATCGTGCGTCACCATCGGCTGATCGAGGCATTTCTCTACGAAGTGCTCGATTATCCAATCGACGAAGTGCATGAAGAGGCCGAGCGTTTGGAGCATTTCATCTCCGAGCGATTTGAAGAACGCATTGCCGCCAAGCTTGGGCATCCGAAGATCGACCCCCACGGGCATTGCATCCCCGCCCTCGACGGCGCAATGCCCAAACAGAATTCAGTGCAGCTTACCGAGGTTATGCACGAAGGAATCTACATCGTGGACAGCGTGTCTGACCGCGATGCGCGTATTTTGCGGCTGCTCCGGGACAGCGGCATTGCTCGTGGCGTAAGACTTCGCGTTCGGGAGAGGCCCTCAATTGCAGGTTACCCGGTGTCGATCGGCCGCTCTTCCCGGGTGCTGAACCTTCCGGAGGATGCCGCTGAATCCATCAGGGTTTGCGCCGCCGGCCAGTAGCTCAGCTGAACGAGCCATGATCAGGAAAATTGAGCTACCCATTTCCGGGCTGGAACGTCTGCAGTCCGAGGCGCGCGAAGAGGGGTACAACTTCATTGACACGCTGGTGGAGGAATGGGCGAACGCGCAGAATCGCTTTGACGCTCCCGGAGAGGCGCTGTGCGGTCATCTGGATCAGGGTCTGCTGGTAGCCGTGGGCGGTCTTAACGTTGACCCCTTTGCCGGGCGTGCAGACATGGGCCGTATCCGGCGAGTCTACGTCAGGCAGGCGTGGCGAAATAGGGGCATTGGGCGAGCGCTGGTGATGGCTCTGGTGAATGAGGCCCGGGCCTACTTTAACTGCGTGCGCCTGCGGGCCGAGAACGCGGATGCGGCACGGCTTTACGAGAGAATCGGATTCGTCCCCATCTCCAGCCCCGACGCTACCCATATCATCGTCTTTGAATAGCAACTATATGGTTGCATGTTTGCGGCGCCTGTTCTACCATCCGAGATAATATGCAACTCGGAGGTTGCGTGTATGGAAAATCAAATAAAGAAACAGATTGAGATTGCGGCGCCGGTGTCGCGGGTGTGGCGGGCGCTGACGGATTCCCGCCAGTTTGGCGAATGGTTTTTGGTGAAGATGGATGGGCCGTTTGTGGCGGGACAACCGGTGGGCGGCCAGATAACTCATCCTGGATATGAGCACGTGCGCATGGAGATTGTGGTGAAGGCGATCGAACCGGAGACGCTGTTCTCTTACACCTGGCATCCGTACGCAATCGACCCCAAGGTGGATTATTCCAAGGAGGAATCTACGCTGGTGGAGTTTCGTCTGGAGGCGACGGCGGGCGGCACTTTGCTGACGGTTACCGAGACCGGCTTTGACAAGATTCCGGCGGCAAGACGGGCGGAGGCCTTCCGGATGAATGACGGCGGATGGGCGCAGCAGGTGAAGAATATTCAGGCCTATGTCGGGAAAACGTCCTAGCAGCGCGCGGGCCAAGGCGGCGGTATTTCGGGCGCTGGGGGACGAGACTCGGCTATCGCTGCTGGCCAAGCTCTGCAGCGGCAAACGCTACTCGATTGCTGAGCTGACCGAGGGGACAAAGCTGACCCGGCAGGCAGTAACCAAACATCTGCGTGTGCTGGAACGGGTGCGCATGGTGCATGGCACGCGCGAGGGGCGGGAGAGTCTGTTTGCGTTCGATCCGCGGCCGGTGATCGAGATGAAAGAGTATCTGGAGTACGTCTCGAAACAGTGGGATGTAGCGTTGGCGAGATTGAAGAATTTTGTGGAAAGCGATCAGGGTTGAGCGAAAAGAGGAGGCCTATGGCAAATAGTTTTGGCACGGATATTTTGATACAGGCGGAGGACCCAAAGAAGGCTGCATCTTTCTATGTCGACTATCTGGGATTCAAGATTACGGAAGAGGCGCCCGACATGGTCAGTCTTCACGGAAAACACATCAACTTCTTTATCGAACGCGGCCCGGCAATGGGACCGGTGTTCGAAGTCACGGTTCCCAGTGTCGAGCAGGCCAAGCTACGACTGGTGAAGCAGGGTTGCAAAATCGTGAAGGATGAACCGGATTTTCCCCGGTGCTATGTTCAAGACCCGTTCGGGTTGATTTATAACTTGACCAGCTAAGCCCCCAGCGCCGTGGAGCGATCTACAGTTCATGCAATCGGCATGCCCAAATTTGGGCGTCCGAATAGATGATTGTAGAGTATTAACAGGGGTTCCCTATGGCTGCATACGGAAGCGAGCTGTCGCGGCTGGTCGACGAGCTGAATCGCTCAACCGCCGCAACCCGAACCGGCGAAGGTGCGTCGATCGATCGATTGCTGGCGCTTGCCGTACAACGCGGCGCCTCTGACGTTATTTTGGTGGCCGGAGCGGGCATTGCGCTGCGCGTCAAGGGCTCCCTTACGCAGCCGGGCGGCAAGCCATTGTCATCGGAAGAGCTTCGCAGCCTGCTGCTGCCGCTGCTCACGGCGCGCCAGGCGGAGGAATTAGAGACCAACAAGTCACTGGATTTTTGTTTCGTGCGCGGCTCGATCGGGCGGTTCCGGGCCAACTTCCACTTTCAGCGCGGGACGCTGGCGGCCAGCATTCGTTTGCTGCCTGCGCAGATTCCGTCGCTCGAGTCGCTGCACCTGCCTCTAGGACTGGCGCAATTGGCGGAACGACGGCAAGGTTTGGTACTGCTCACCGGTCCCACCGGCTGCGGCAAGACCTCGACCCTGGCTGCGCTGCTTGACCTGATCAACGCCCGCCGCCGCGATCACATCATCACCATCGAAGACCCGGTCGAGTACCAGCATGCCAACCACAGCTCGATTGTGGAGCAGATCGAGGTCGGTCATGACACGCCTTCCTTTGCATCGGCAGTGCGTTCCGTATTGCGCCAGGATCCCGACGTCATCCTGGTGGGAGAGATGCGCGATGGCGAAACCATGTCGGCAGCGCTGACCGCGGCCGAAACCGGGCACCTGGTGCTGTCTTCTCTGCACACCAACGACACGTCTCAGACCATCTCCCGCATCCTCGACATCTTTCCCGCAGGGCATCAGTCACAGATACGGCAACAATTATCCCTGGCTCTGCTGGCCATCGTCACCCAGCAGCTTGTGCCGGCTATCGATAACGCGAACCGTTACCCGGCGGTCGAAATTCTGATGGCCACCAATGCCATCCGCAATCTCATTCGAACGGCGCAGGATCACCAGATTCGCTCTCATATCTCGACCGGGCGCTCCGAGGGCATGATGACCATGGAGCAATCGTTGGCCGAGCTGGTGAGCGCCGGGCGCATTGCCCGGGATACGGCTTTCTCTCACTGCTATAACACGCACGAATTGCGGCAATACCTGAACGAATCGCCAAACCAATCCTGACGGACGAAAGGCGCAGCTGGATGTTCGTTCCAAAGCCAATTGGATTTGTGAGCAGCCCTTACCAAAACAGCAAAGAGATTCCGAAAGGCCTGCATGCCAGGCACGAGGCGGAAGGGGTGCTCAGGATTCTACCGGAATTCGAGATCGGGCTCACCGACATCGAGGGCTTTTCCCATCTCTTTGTCCTCTGGCAGTTCGACCGGTATCAGGACTTCGAATTAATCGGCCCACCGCCTTTCGACGATAGGCCGCACGGAGTGTTTGCCACTCGATCTCCTCGCCGGCCCAACCCCATTGGGCTTACTGTGGTTGAGCTGCTTCGCCGCGAGAACGAACTACTGCACGTGCGAGGGCTCGACATGTTGGATGGATCGCCCATCCTGGACATCAAGCCCTACCTGTCGAGCGTCCCGTCAGAGAACCTCCGCCGAGGTTGGCTGGCCGAGGCGGAAGCGCGACAAAAATGATCAGGCTGCGGGAAAAGTCCCGGTATCCCTCAGCGGCTAAAACCGAATTCATTTCAAAGCAGTTATGGACGGCCTGAAGGCCGTCCCCCTCAACTGAGTGAGTTTTTCCGCAGCCTGTCACCTGGCAGCCGTCTCCTGGGGTTTCTGGCTGACCACCGCGCTATTCACCCAGGCGGTTTTGCCCCTCAGCCATGCGGGATCTTTGAACTCCCATGCCACGCGTGGTTGGGCTGGGTCTGCATGCACCGTGCCGCTTGCGATGTGGGTCTTGTGTCCAGCGGTAACCTCGAACTTCGATTGGCCGGTGGCCGTCGTGCCCGGGGCAAACGCGATCGTCAGGCCCTGGTTGCTGTCTTGGCTGACGTCCTCAGCAGCATAGTGCATCTTGTCGATGGACCAGGCGCCGTTGGTCCAGGTTGCTTCGATGGTGACCGTTCGGCCTGGCAGATGGTCGTCACTGGCCAGTACGGTCGCATGATCAGCAGCAAGAGCCTTCACACGCAAGCTGCATCCCAGGCCGTCAGGCGACTTCAACTTCCATTCCGCGCCGGCCGCCAGAGTCTTCGGCGCGCTGATGGTTGTCCATTGCTGCCCGGCGCCGGCAAAGACAGCGATCTCTACATCCTCAGAGAGCGCGCCATGATAGGCGACAAAGTAGGGCGGCTGGCTGATCTCGGTCCACACATCGGCGGTGCTGACGGTGTTTCCGATCTTCAGCGCTGTGCCTTCCCCAGCAACCGCCGAGCGCGTGCGATACATAAGCACCGGCGGGTCGATGCTCGCCGGGGAGCTGCCGCCGCCGCGCTCGCTGATGTCAGAGCCTTGTACGAATTGCCAAGACACAGGCTGACCTGCATGATCGACAAAACGCAACAGGTAGGTGGCGCCTGTGCCCACGTTGGTTGGGCGGTCGAGCTGCATTTTAGTAAGGTAGGCGTCCGCGCCCGAGCGCTTGTCGATGTCCATCATCTGTTGCTGGTTTGCGTAGTGCACGCGCTTGCCGGTCGCACGCTCGGTAAGCACAGCTTCGTAGAGTGGTGTCGCGCCACTTGCCGGGTCGACGTAAAGTTCAATCATCGTATAGGGTAGCTCCGGGCCGATCCATTGCACGAATTGCTCCGGCCAGTGGCGGTAGACGATCTGCTCGGGAGCGATCGGGGGCGGAAGCTCCGCAGTCTGCGCGTAGGACGAGAATGCGGCGCCAAGAAGAAGAGAAGCGGTGACAGATTTGAACATGGTGTCTCCTTTAAAAGGTGTAGCGGATGCCGAACTCCACTCGTCGCGCAGCTTCCGCGGCCAGTGGCTGGGTGAACGTAGGTGAGCCGACGACGTTGCCGACTGAAGTCACATTGGTGTGGTTGAGAAGGTTGGCCGAGCGGGCATTCAGGGTAAGGCTCTGGTGCCGGTCGGCGGAGAGCGCGTGGCCACGCAGCTCGAAGGTGCGGCTCAGGTTGCTATCCAGGTGAATGAGCGTGGGCATGGTCCCCGCGTTGCGTCCCAGGGTGCCGTTGATGCTGGTCGCGTCCAGCAGGCCGAAAGGCGTTTGGTAGGTGCCGGTGCCCGGCTGCGTGGTGAGAGAGGGCCGGTCGTTGAAGACCCCATCTCCGTTGTTATCCATGCCGGTGACCACGTTATAAGGGTCACCGGAAGAAGCATCAAATTGGCTGGTGAGCGAGAGCTTAGCCGGAAGATTGAGCTGCCCGACGGCAAACAGCCGGTGGGTCGACTCCCACGAGGCACGAGCCGTTTCCCCATGATCGGAGTAACTGGACTGGGGAAACGACGTTGCGTTGTCTGCATCCGTCTTCAGATTGAAATATAAGTAACCGAGAAAGATACCAAAGCGCTTGTAGCTGTGCTGGTCCACCCCCAGGAACACCACTTGTCCATGCAGGTGGCCCGACGGTTCAAACTGAAAGATGTTCTCGCCGGGCGCGATGGGCCGCGGAGCCAGCAAAGGGTTGGTTGTACCGGTAGTGACCAGCGGTGCATTGATGTTCCGCGAGCGAAGCGTATCCCAGGCTTGCGCATCGAAAAGGTTTGCCTGCGCATGCCAGTGCTGCGGCAGTTCGTGCTCAACACCGAGCTGCGATTGAAACGACCATGTCTGTGACACATTTGGGGCGAATTGTTTGGTTGTCGAAGCCGCAATGGTGCCAGGTGCCGGCACGAGTGGTTCCGTGAACGACGGGGAGTAGAGCAGCATTTGGGTTTGGCGCACGCCGTTCAACCGGTACGCTTCGGTGGTTACATCCGGAGTCACGGGGCTGGAGAACAGGCCGCCGCGCGCATGGATGACCCACTTCCGCTTGTGGTCGGGTGACCATGCTATCCCTACCCTGGGAACCAGGTTTCCGAAGCTGGCAGGCGAGGTTTGCAGGGCATAGCGCAATCCCAGCGCGAGCGAGAAGTTAGGCTTGAGGTTCCACTGGTCTTGCGCGAACAGCGCCACACGCCACTGCGCGAAGGGTACAAGCGGCTGTCCCTGGGTGACGCTGTAGCTGGTCGGCACTCCCCCGGGCAAGCTGAGCAGGGTTCTCCGGTACTGTTCCAGGCCTGAAATGACTGTTTGCTGCCCACCGGGGTCGAGGGCGGCAGCCAGGCCGCCGCCGAAGACAAAGGCGCCATTGAAGGTGTCTGGGTCGAAGTCGTGAACCAGGATGCCGAGGGACGCAACCCCAAGCTTCACCGAGTGCTTGTGATGGCTCCACATTATGTCGTCGTCCACTTCCAGGTCGCGCTCGCGATTCCGCAGATGGCCGGCGGTAGCGCCTCCCGAGGTAAAGGCGCCGGCAATCTGCAGGCTAGCTGCGGCCGAGAGCGGCACGTCTGATGTGTTCTTCCAGGTAAAGCCGAGGTGCGTCTGGTGTAGCAGCGAAGGGCTCAGCGTGAATACATCGGTCAGCCGCAGGTCCTGCTCGCTGACCGTGCTGTTGTAGCCGGCCTCGGGGAGCACCAGGCCGCCGCTGCCCAAGTTATCGGAGTCGTTTACATTGGCGGAGTAGGTAGCGGCCAGCATGTTCTTTGGGGTGAGCTGCCAGTCCGTGCGAACGCTGCCAATCCACAAGCGTTGCGGCGCCGAAACGTTTTCGCTGAATGGCGTCTCATCGCCGTCGCTATTGAGCACTACGGCGTTCACGACGTTGAACTCGTGGATGTCGCGCCTCTCCAGAGCGAGAAAAAAATCGCTCTTCTGTTTGCGGATAGGCCCGCCAAACTCGAATCCATATCGCCGCTTGCCGGCCGGTGTGGCGCTCAGGGCGAAGGGATCGGTCGCGTTGACCGCGGAGTCGCTATCGGTAAAGAAGAGAGCTCCATGCAGCGAATCGCGTCCGGGTTTGGTAAAGATCTCCACCCGGCCTCCCTGGTAGGGTGGGCGATCGTATTCCGCGGAAAACATGTCAGGGTTTACCCGGATCGAGGCAATGGAGGATTTCGGCGGGAGGCTGCTGCTGTTCTGAAAGCCATCTACGGTAATGATGGCCTGCCCAGGAGCACCGCCGCTGGTGGCGGCCAGCACCTGCAACTGACGTTTGAAGTCATCCGGGTCGTCGGCCATGCCCGCAATATCGTTGGCCGTGAGTGAATGCGTGCCGGCGCCGTGGTCGGCATCGACCGAGACCCCACTGTCTTCTCCTACTTCGACGACGGTGTGCACATCCGCAATGCGCAGATGGACGGTAATGTTCGCGGAGCCTCGGCCGCTCAATTGGCTCTCCGCAAAACCATCGGCGTGGACGGTTATTTTGTAGGCCTCGTTCCCGATGCAATGGAATACGAAGGAACCGTGCTGACCGGTGGTGGTTTGATTCGGCGTCTTGCTCTGCAAATGAACATCCGCGCCGACGATGGCAGCTCCGGAGGGGTCGAGCACCGTGCCGCTGAGGGTCTTCGAATCACCGCTGCAGTTTTGCGCGTGCAGCGCTCCGCTAAGCGCCGCGCAGAGGAGGATGCCAATCCAACGATTCATGTCTCAGCCTCACTTACAGTCTGAGAATCGCAGCTGGCGTTAGGAGGAAACAGTGCAGGATGTCATCGTAATCGGATGACAAGTGTCATTGGTCAGTCAATCGAAGTCTGAGGTTTCAGCTAGAAGGGTGCCCCATGTCCGGGATTTCCTGTCGAGGCTGGTGGCGTTGCCGAGCTTCATGCGGCTTTCCGCGCAGAAAGCCGCACACGCGGTTCTGTCTGATGCCGCGTAACTGGAAATCCGGGTGTTCGCCCCAGCATACATGGGCCGAAAATGATTTTTTTTGAATGCCTTTTCATGATGTCTAGTATTCTCGTCAGCGAAACACAAAGCGTTCGATGGGGCTGCGCCCCGTCGTTTTCGTCCCATGTACGCTAATGCGAACGTGGGGCACCCCACCCCAAACCGGTCATAGTGTGTCCAGACTCAGGCGCACAAATCGCTTAAACCGCAGGTCCCTCCACTACGCGCTGCGCGCTCCGGTCGGGATGACAATTCTGTTGTTAAAGCAGGAGCTGTGTCGTGAAGAATTGTCGATTTCAAAAATGAATTGTCATCCCGACCGGAGCGCACAGCGCGTAGTGGAGGGACCTGCGGTTCTCTCAACCAGTAGCGGACGGTGCACGAGCGCAACGACTGCGAAGTGTTACAACCAGCCTTTGCTGCGCGCCATGCGCGCTGCCTCGATGCGGTTGGCGGCGCCGAGCTTGTTAATCGCCTCGGACAAATAATTGCGCACCGTGCCCTCGGATAAGTGGAGATCCACGGCAATCTCCGCGCCGGATTTGCCCTCGCCGGCGCGCCACAGAATTTGCCGCTCCCTTTCGTTCAGCGGGTCAGGGTCCTGCGTCCAGGCCTCGGCTGCGAGTTCGGGGTCAACCACGCGCAGTCCCCGGTTGACACGCCGTACGCATTCCGACAGCTCGGCCGCGGGACGATCCTTGAGCATGTACCCCTGGGCGCCGGCATCCATCGCGCGGCGAAGATAGCCGGCGCGGGCGAAGGTGGTAAGAATCACAATGTGGACCCGTGGATACTTGGCATGCACTTCAGAAGCCAGCGTGAGCCCGCTCATCTCCGGCATTTCAATGTCGGTGATCAGGACGTCTGGCTCGTGCTGCGCCACCAGCGTGATCGCCTCACGCCCATTGCGCGCGCGCGCCACCACGGCAATGTCCTTCTCGATCTCAAGCAGGGCAGCGAGCGCGCCCAGCACCATCGCCTGGTCTTCGGCCAGGATTACGCGAATCTGTTTGCTCACGGTTCTGCGCTCCCGCTGAATTGGGGTAGCTCGATGTGGAGGCGCGTGCCTTGATGCGAATCGAGCGAGAGGCTGCCGCCCAGCTCGCGCACGCGCTCCCGCATGCCGCGCAATCCATTGCCTTCCTGCCGGATGTCACCGCACCCGTCATCGGCGATGACCAGCTGAGTGCGGTCTTTTTCTGTGGATACCTCAATCGAGCACTCGCTGGCCCCCGCGTGGCGCACGATGTTGGTCACCGCTTCGCGCAACACCAGGGAAAGCGTAGCCTCATGCCGCGGTGTCAGGTAGGGTGGCTTCGCCGGCCGATTCAAGCGCACGCCCGCGGTCTGCAGCACCTGGGCGGCGCGTGTCAACTCGGAGGCAAAGCCCTCGGAGCGGTAACCGGTGATCGTCTTGCGCACTTCAGCCAGAGCTTGTCGCGCCGCCGTCTCGATTTCTGCGATCTCCAGCGCGGCCCGCGCAGGCTGGCTGGCCAACAGGCGGCCGGCCAATTCGCTCTTGAGCACAATCAAAGACAGCGAATGTCCGAGCACATCGTGCATGTCGCGAGCGATACGCTCCCGTTCGGCAGTCTTTGCCAGTTGCTCAATCTCCTCATGGGCCATGCGTAGCTTTGCGTCGGCTTTGCCTTTCTGCCTCATCCTTAGCCTGTTCATGCCGAACAGCATGCTGAAGCTTATGCCCATACTCCATACCCAGGGAGAGAGGCGCATCAACCAGCACTCGGCAATAATCGCCGCACATTCCAGAAGCAGAAGCGTAATTATGGTGTTGCTCGATTCCGATACTTCCGGAATCGCCGTCGCTACATAAATAAAGGCACCGCAGGCAGCCTGGTTGATCGGTATATAAACCGACCCCACAATAAACATGCCGAGAACCCAGATCCAACGCGACTTGCGCGGCGCTTGATGGGCTAGCAGATACAAGGGAACGAAGAGACCGACGGCCAGGAACAACCAGAGCCACTTGATGGGTGGGTCGTGGTCCATGTACGGCTGAATGAACCAGAAGCCGATATAGACCAGCCAGATGGTATGGTCGTAGTCGAACCAGTGTCTCCAACTGTCACGCTTGCCGCCAAACTCCTGGCAATCGCTGTTGAGCCACTCGCGGATCACCATGGTTAGGCCTGCGCCTCCTGCCTGCGGAAGATGAACGCCGCTGCTGAGAGAAATAGTACCGTATAGCCGGCAAGCAGGGCCCAGGCGATGATCGGGGAACTATCACTGTAGCCTAAGGTTCGCAACGCGAGACGGGCAAACCAGAACGACGGCAAACCATGCGCGATCACCTGCAGCCAATGGGGCAGCGACTCAATCGGCATCCACAGGCCCCCGCAAAAGGACATAGGCAGATAGATAAGGTTGATCACTCCGGGGGTTGCGTTGGAGGGCATCACGAGTCCAATGATCAGCCCCAGACTGGCGAAGGGGACCACCCCGATAGCCATCACTGAAAGCAGCCGAAAGCCTTCGAGGGTTGTGATGTGCACGCCGGCCAGGACGGTTCCCAGTGTCATCAGCAGGATGGTGATACCCACGGCAAAGGTGATGCTGACACACAGCTTTGCCAACAGGTAAGCCGCCGGGGGCATAGGACTGGCACGCTTCATCTCCAGCCATCCCTGGCCGCGCTCCACGGCCAGCCAGGCGCCAATGCCGAACAGGGAAGAACCCATCGCACCAAAGCACGCATACCCCGCCAGAAGGTAGCGGGCAATGGTGTGGCCTTGAAACATAGTATTTTTGTAGACGACGCCGAAGAGCAGGTAGAAGATGACCGGAAAACCGATCATGGAGAAAAGATAACTGCGATTGCGCGACAACTTGAGCAACTCAAAGCGCGCTTCGTTGAAATAGATAACTGGGGTCGTGGCCATGGTGCCTCCTATCGTGTTACCGCGGTGGTTTGGTTAGTGAGCGCAAGAAATGCATCTTCGAGAGCGGCCGCTCGCACTTCCAGGCCGGTGAGTGCCGGGTCCCGCTCCAGCATGGTGCGCAGCACGGCCTCAGGAGCCTGGGTTCGCACCAGCATAGTGCTGCCTTCCTGCTCCACGCCGGTAACTCCTGGTAAGGTGGAGACAAACGAAGGCTGCAGCGACGTGGTGCAGCGGATGGTCCGCGATTGGTCGGCAGCCTTCAACTCCTCTGGCGTTCCCTCCGCGATCACCTTGCCTTTTTGAACGACGATGATTCTGCTGGCCAGGGCGTCTGCTTCTTCCAGGTAATGGGTAGTAAGCAGGATGGTCTTTCCCCGGGCGGCGAGCTTGCGCACCTGCTCCCACATGGCTCGCCGCGCCTCGACATCCATGCCCAGCGTCGGTTCATCGAGACAGATAAGGTCAGGATCGCCGCAGAGTGCGAGGGCGAAGAGCACGCGCTGTTTCTGTCCGCCGGAGAGAGTGCCAAAGAGCCTCTCCTGCAGGCCTTCGAGACCAGCGACTGCCAGCAGTTCATCGAGTGGCCGGCGATGATCGTAATAGCTGCTGAAGAGCTGCAGGTGCTCGCGCACGCGCAGCGTCTCGGGCATGCGGCCGACCTGCAGCATAGCTCCCAGCTGCAGCCTGCTGGCCCGGTCTCTGGGGTTGCCGCCGAAGATGCTCACCTCGCCTGAGGTGGCCTTGCTCAATCCCAGCAGCAAGCGCACGGCGGTGGTTTTGCCGGCGCCATTCGGCCCCAGCAGTGCGACGACTTCGCCCTGGCGAAGCTCGAGTGACAAACAATCGAGCGCGGTCTGCGGGCCGAATTTCTTGGTAACACTGCGCAGAGACGCAATCACAGAAGCGCCTGCATTGCCGGTTGCATCGTCTGTTTCATTGTGGCAAGGCTCAAGAATCACACTCGCGGCCATAACTCCTCCATACTGGAAAGATCATCTGGCCACGGGCCTGGCTGTAGTAGTGTGTTTTGTCAAAAAGAATCGCTGACATTTGTCATGTGGTTCTGCAGGGCAATTAATCTAAGGAGATGGGGCAAAAACTGGCGTTCAGGGTCTTGTTATTCAGCGGCTTTCTGGGTTTGTTGTCGACCACCGGAGTGCAAGGCCAGGGTCCTCCCCCACCTCCTCTGCCGCCCGCGGGCTCACCGCAGGCCGCGGGGCGCCAGATATTCATAACCCGGTGCGCATCGTGCCACGGCACCTACGCCAACGGAGGCGAATTTGCGCCGTCGATTGTGGAGCGTGTGCCGCTGCGCACGGATGCCGAGCTGATCACGCTGCTGCACAATGGGCTGCTCTCTTCGGGCATGCCGGCCTTCCCCGACATCGTCGACCAGGACCGCGCCAACCTGATCAGTTTTCTGCGCACCTTGAGGCCGTTTTGGGGTGAGAGCGCGGCGCGCGCTACCGTTTCGCTGCAGGATGGGAAGAAGCTACAGGGGCTGGTGTTGAATCACGCGGCAAACGATATGCAGATCCTGGGGGACGACCATCAGCTGTACCTGCTGCGTAAGACAGAAGCGGACGCGTACCGGGTGGTGACCTCGCAAGCCGATTGGCTCAGCTACAACGGGCAGACGACCGGAGGCCGCTACAGCGAGCTCAAACAGATCACCAGCGCCAATGTTCAAAAAGTACAGGCAAAGTGGATCTTTCCCATGCACAACGTCTGGTCGGTGCAGGCGACCCCCATCGTCGCCGGCGGGGTGATGTATGTGACCTACGCCAACCAGTGCTATGCGCTCGATGCCGGCAGCGGACGCCAGATCTGGCATTACCAGCGCTCCCCTACCACGGGACTCATCGGCAACGCCATTTCCGGCGCTAACCGCGGGGTTGCGGTTGCCGGCGACAAGGTTTTCATGGTGACCGACAACGCCCACCTGATCGCGCTCAACCGAACCACGGGCGCGCTGGTGTGGGAGACCGCGCTGGCCGACTGGCATGACAACTACAACGCGACGGGAGCCCCGCTGGTGGTGGGCACGATGGTGATTTCGGGAACCTCTGGCGGGGATGAGGGCGCCCGCGGCTTTGTGGTGGCCCTCGATCAGGCAACCGGCAAAGAGATGTGGCGTTTTTGGACGGTGCCCAAGCCCGGCGAACCGGGCTCAGAGACCTGGCAGGGAACTGGCATCGATCACCCGTCTGGCGCCACCTGGATGACCGGGACTTACGACAAGGATCTGGACACGCTCTACTGGCCGGTCGGTAACCCGGGCAACGATCTGAATGGAGACGACCGTCTGGGCGACAATCTCTATACCGACTCCATCGTCGCGCTCGATCCCAGGACCGGCAAGCTGAAATGGTATTTCCAGTTCACCCCGCATGACGTGCACGATTTTGACGCTATGGCGCCACCGGCACTGGTGGACGCAATGTGGGAAGGAAAGCCACGCAAGCTAATGGTCCAGGCCAACCGCAATGGATTTCTTTATGTGCTGGATCGCACCAATGGCAAGTTCCTATTAGGCCGGCCTTACACCACCAAGCTGACCTGGGCAACCGGGCTGACCCCGGAGGGGAGGCCCATCCTCGCCCCGGGCCATGAACCGACGCACGAAGGCACAGCGAGCTGCCCATGGCTGAATGGCGCATCCAACTGGTATTCCACTTCCTGGAATCCGCTGACCTCGCTCTACTACGCGCAGACGAACGACAAATGCGGCATCTTCACCCGTACCGACGAGCAGTATCAGCGAGGCCACGGGTTCATGGGTGGATCCTTCGCCGCTGATCCTTCCGACCCGGGAAGGCGGGTGCTGCGCGCCTTCGACATCCAGACAGGCAAGGTAGTGTGGGAGCTAGCCCAGACCGGGTCGGCCGAAAGTTTCGGCGGTGTGCTCAGCACGGCCGGAGGCGTAGTCTTCTATGGTGCAGACGATGGGGCTTTTGCCGCGGCAGACGCCAGGACGGGCAATCCGCTTTGGAGCTTCCCAACCGGTGACCCGCCGCATGCTTCGCCGATGACGTACCTATTCGACAACAAACAATATGTTGCGGTCGCCATGGGTCAGAACATCATCGCCTTCGGCATGCCAGACTAGAAGAAAGAGGTGTGGTTTTGAAACAATCACGGAGAGATTTTGTTAAGGCGGGTTCTGTTTCCCTGATTTACGGCTCGGTGCTCACACATAGCAGCGGCCTCCGCGCGCAGACATTGAAGGTACCGCTTGGGCTTCAGCTGTATTCGGTGCGGGAGATTCTGCCCAAGGATTACGATGGCACGCTCAAACAGATCGGAGCGCTGGGCTATCGTGAAGTGGAAGCGGCCGGTTATTTGAATCACAGCGCCGCGGAGGTGGGGCAAGCCATGAGCAACGCGGGCTTGCACCTGGTGAGCGCGCATTATTCTTCAAACGATTTGCATCAGAAGCTCGATGAAATTCTGGCCTTCAACAAGGAGGTGGGTGTCAGTTACATTATCTGCTCCTTCCCGGGTTTCAAAGATCCCTCGCGGGTAAAGGGCGTACCACAGAAAGAGATCATCAACGCGTTCACCCTTGAAGACTGGCGCTGGAATGCGGAGCAGTTCAACGCTATTGGCGCCAAAGTAAGCGCGGCGGGTATGAAGTTCGGCTATCACAACCACACCATGGAGTTCCACAAGACGGACGGGGTGGTTCCTTATGACGAGCTGATGCGTCTGACTGATCCCGCCAAGGTCACCATGGAAATGGATTGCGGATGGGTGGTGGTTGGGGGCGCGAATCCGATCGAGTATCTGCGGAAATACCCAACGCGCATCAGCATGCTGCACGTAAAGGATTTCAAGGGGATCACTCCTGCGTCGTCGATCGAGAATGTGCCCACGATTGTCGAGTTAGGTCAGGGCAGTATCGATTATCGTCCGATTCTGCAACAGGCAGCCAAGTCTGGCGTGGTGAAGCATTGCTTTGTCGAGCAGGAAGGCTACAACGTGCCGCCCATGGAGGGCCTGAAAATCGACGCCGACTACATGCACAAGTTAGGGCGTGGGTTAGGTTGACGACCCCACTCAAGCAAAAAGCAGGCTTGAACGGGGCCCCACGTTCGCCTCAAGCATCCTCCGCATCCATTGTGGCTTTCTGTACCGGCAAAAAGAACCATGCGGTTGCCCCATGTCAAGCAACTGCTTTGTGGCTTGAGTGGGTAACCGCGGCCCCAAATAGGGGCTACCCCAGCCTCCGTCAAACAGATCGTTTGCGAAGCAGACGAGTCAGACTGCCCGGGGCTGCGACACCAAGCAACCTGGTGCACAACAGGATACCCAAGCCGAAGATCGAAAGCACGCAAAAGGCCAACCAACGGATCGGCGCCGCCGTGAAACGGCAACACCAGCTTGACCCCATAACCACACGCGGCAGAGATCAGAGCGCCCACCCAAAGCCGGGCGATACGCGAAACCGACGCGACGACCGTCGCCAATGCGAGCCTGCAGCGCGCGGCGAAGCAACGCGAACTCCACCCATCCGGCCAGGCCGGCAGAAAGCGTGAGCCCGGCGACCCCCCAGCGGTGATCGATGCCCAGCAGCCTGGGAAGTGGCAAAGCAAAGAAATATCCCAACACCACCGTCAACACCACCCGAATGACTGCGAAGTTCAGCGGCGTGCGCGTATCCCGCAGCGCATAGAAGGCAGAGGAATACAGCCTGCCCGAGGTCGTACGCCAGCAAACCCACACCTGAGCCCGCCAGCACACTCCACACAAACGTCACATCGTGCCCGGTAAAATGTCCCGCAACGATAAATGGTGGCGACGATCACATCGCCCAGAACAACAAACCCCACCGCCGAAGGCATCACAAAAAAGGAAATATTCTGCAGCCCATCTCCAGACGTTGCCGCAGCACGATCCCGATCTCTTCATGCGTTCCCAAGTGCGCTCGACATGGCGGGCAACTCCGCGGCAGAGATCGCCATGCCGAACAGGCTCACCGGCAGCGAGTTCAAAGTCTGCGCGTAGGCCAGCGCAGAGACTGCGCCCGTCAGGCAGAAGAACTGGCCAGCAGCGAATCGACATATGCGCTTATTTGCACCACGCCGCGGCTGAGGAACACCGGGAAGAAGTTTCGCACCACAGTCTGCACTTGCTCTGTGCCAAGCGTGAGTTTCAGATGCAGCGGCCGCAGGAAGCGCATTACCGTTGGCACTTGCACCGCAAACTGCAGGCCGCTGCCGATGACGGAAGCGATGGCAATAATGATGGCAAGCCTGGACTCTCCGACACGGCCGCCCTTCCAAAGCAACGCCGTAATGATGGCCACATTCCAGATCACCGGCGCGGAATAAGAGAGGAAAAACTTGCGGTGGCTGTTCAGGATGCCGAGGCACCATGCTGAAATAACCAGCAGTGCTGCACCGGGGAACAGGATCTGTACCAGGTGGATCGTGAGCAGGCGCGTCTCGCCCTGGAACCCTGGCGCGATTGCATCGATCAGCCACGGGGCAGCGAAGATTCCTGCAAGCGTCAGCATCGACGTGATGAGAAAGAGGATGGCGAAGATAGCTTCGGCCAACTGCGTGGCTTCCTCGTGCCGCTCCTCCGCCCGCAGGCGGGCATACACAGGAATGAACGAGGCGGAGAGAACGCCTTCGCCAAAGAGAGTTTGCAGGAAGTTGGGAATGCGGAAGGCGCCGCGAAAGGCATCCGCGGCGTCTGAGTTGCCGAAATAATGCGCGAACACTCGTTCGCGTACCAGCCCAATGAGTCGGCTGAGCAGAATGCCAGCGCTGACAGCGAATGCGGAGGAGCGTGAAGCGGTGCCTTTACGCTGGGTTGAGTGTAGTCAAGGGGCCTGTCATTCAAAGACGCTGGCTCTACTCTAATCCATGCGGGCCGGTTGCCCTGCAACTTCAATCGCAACAGGAACCAGTTTGTAACGCTATGCCTGCTCCAGTTGCAGCACCAGCTCTTCCCACTCCGCGCTAAGCGAAGCATGTTGTTTACGCAGGTCTTCCAGCAACTGGGTCAGGCGCTGCGTTTCCTCCGAGCTCTCATACACTCCCAGCGATTCTTCTGCGTCGGCGATGGAGCTCTCCACCCGCGGAATCTCTTCTTCCACAAAGCTGCAGCGCTCCTGCAACTGGCGAAGCTTGATGGGGTTGATGCGGCGGCCTTTGCCGGCTGCGGCGTCGGGCGACGGCTTTTCCGGCTCTGCACTCTCCACCACGCCATTCGACTGGCTCACTTGCGCATCCGCCGCCTGCTTGCGGTACAGATAGTCTTCGTAGTTGCCGGGATATACGTGAACATGGCCGCCCTCGACTTCAAACATGCGCGTCGCAAGGCGATCGATAAAGTAGCGGTCGTGCGAGACCATGACCACGGTTCCGTTGAAACCGAGCGATGGCTTCGAGCAGAACATCCTTGGCCCGCAGATCGAGGTGGTTGGTGGGCTCGTCGAGCAACAGGAAGTTTGCCGGGCTCACCAGGATGCGGGCCAGGGCATAGCGATTGCGCTCTCCGCCTGAGAGCACGCCCAAAGGTTTGAAGACATCGTCGCCGGAGAAGAGGAAGCAACCCAGCAGGCTGCGCAGCTCGGTCGTCGACACGCGCGGCGCGGTGTTGCTGATGTCGTCCAGCATGCGGGCATCGCCGTCGAGCACCTTGTACTGATCCTGGGCGAAATATTCCGCAGTGACATTGTGGCCCAGGCGCAGGGTGCCGCTCGAGGGCGGCTCCATGCCCGAAAGCATGCGGATCAGCGTCGATTTTCCCGCCCCGTTCACGCCCACCAGCGCAATGCGGTCGCCGCGGTCGATGGTGAAGCTCACGTCCTCGAGCACCTGCTTAGGCCCATAGTTCTTTGCCAGGTCTGAGACTTCCACCACGCGTGCGGCCGGAAGGCTGCGGCTGGGGAAAGCTGAAGTGGATCGCCTGCTCCTCGACCGGGATCTCGATGCGCTCGATCTTTTCCAGCTCCTTGATGCGGCTCTGGACCTGCTTGGCCTTGGTGGCCTGGTAGCGAAAGCGGGTAGATGAATGCTTCAAGATGCTCAATATGCTCGCGCTGGTTCTTGTAGGCTGCGGCGAGCTGCGCTCGCCGCTCCTCCTTCTGCTTCAGGTACTGCTCGTAGTTGCCGTGGTAGACGTGCAGGGCCTTATTCCAGATCTCGATGGTCTTCTCGACCGTGACGTCGAGAAAGTAGCGATCGTGGGAGATGAGGATGTAGCCGTTGGGATAGCTGTGGAGATAGCCCTCCAGCCAATTGCGGGTTTCCAGGTCAAGATGGTTGGTGGGCTCGTCGAGCAGCAGCAGGCTGGGCTTTTGCAGCAGCAGCTTGGCCAGGGCGATGCGCATCTGCCATCCGCCGGAAAACTCTTCTGTTTGCCGTGACCAGTCGTGCTTGCTGAAGCCCAGGCCGCCGAGTACGGTGCCCACCTGCGCGTCGAGAGCATAGCCGTCGTGGGCGCGAAAATGCGAGTCGAGATAGGAAAAGCGATCGGCCGCGGCGGCGTATTCGGGCGTTTCCGGGTCAAACTCGGCCAGGCGTGTGGAAAGGGTTTCCAGTTCCTGCTCCATGATCGCGCAACTCGGCGAAGACTGAGAGGCACTCCTCAAACACGCTGCGGCCGCAAAGCGCGAGACCCTCCTGGGGAAGATAGCCGATGGTCATGCCGCGGGTGCGCTGCAGGGTGCCGTAGTCGAGCGATTCAGACGCCGGCGAGCACCTTGAGCAGGGTGGATTTGCCGGTGCCGTTGGCGCCAACCAGGGCGGTGCGCTCATTGGGCGTAATGAGCCAGTCGGCGTTCTCGAACAGGATGCGTGGGCCGAACCGTTTGCCGGCAGCAGTAAGTTGGAGCATAAGAAAAGCAGCGCCAAGGCGCTGCTCTCATTGTCGCATTTCTACCCGGGCACGAGGAAAGGGGGTTCGTTGCCGCTCAGGCTGAACCGCAGGTCCCTCCACTGCGCTCACCCGGATTTCCGGGTTCGCTACGGTCGGGATGACAATTCATTTGTGACACTTACATTCCCCACAATCAACATTCGCGTCGTTCATTCCTCCTTCGACATACCGCAAGACAATTTACTTTCAGATTGATGTTTTTCACGACAGTTTTCGTTTTGCAACTAAATTGTCATCCCGACCGGAGCGTACCCGGATTTCCTGCCACGCTGCACTGGAGAGAACCGCGTGTGCGCCTTTCCGCAAAGAAAGGCGCATGAAGTTTGCCAACGCCATCAAGTTCCACAGGAAATCCGGGGTAGCGCAGTGGAGACCTGCGGTTAATCTCCGCTCAGCTCTTTTCCGTTGCCTTGGGCACGGACTCCTTCACCACCGGCTTGGGCGCCACTTTGAGCCTCCGGCGTTGCGGGCCCACCGGCGCTTTCTTCCGTGCGGTGGGCGGCGCAAAGCGCGAACGCATAAACGCCTTGTAGTCTGACTCGGTCTGATCGGCATAATCGACGGCGAACTCGCCTATGGCGCTAACAAATCGATCCGAGTTGCCGATGTAGCCGGCGAGCGCGATGGCATCGCCCGAGCGCGCGTGACCGCGGGCGAGCAGTTCGCCGCAGATCTCAGCGTATTGGGCCAGGCCCTCGCCCTTCAGCTCCTCTATCTGGATCGAACCCTTGTGGTCATTTAACTGGCGAACCAGGAAATGGCGATTGTCAATCGTGGTCCAGCCCAGAAACGGGTCAGACAGTAACTGCATTGCCCGCTGCCCTTCTGCCACACGGCGCCCCTGGTGTTGCGGTAACCCAATCTCTCCCAGGTAAGGAGCATAGGCGGAGCCAGGCTCCTCCTTGATCTGCAGGAACAGAGGGTCGTCGCTGCCGTTACCTTCGAAGTAGATAATGTAGTCGCGCAGGCCCACGCTGCCGGTCCCCACCACCCGGAAGGCGACATCGAGGGGCCGATAGAGATCCAGGAAGTGCTGACGCTCGGGCAACAAATTTTCGCGGTACATGGCGAGCGAATCGAGGATAGCCTGCGCTTTGGCTGGACTCAGCCTGTATTGCAGAGGCTTCTGTTCCACGAAGATGCGGTGAGGGGACGGCGCATTCTTGCCCGCTGCTTTCGGCTGCAGCGTAAGCGTTTGCTGGTTGTATTCCGGCGTGGCCCGCTGAGCTTTGAGCAGGACCTGTGAAACTGGCGTGATGCGCTGCAGCCGGTGCACCTGAAAGCGCGCCAGATCCAGCACTGGCATCCGCGCAAAGGTGTGCATGGACCGGCAATAGCCCCTGAGCATGACAGAAGCCGCCTCCGCACAGGCGGCGTTCTTGTTGCCGGCTTCGCGCCCGGCCAGGACGATACTGGTCGCCAGACGCTTCAGATCCCACTCAAAGGGCCCGCGGATAGTTTCGTCGAAATCGTTGATGTCGAAGACCAGCCGTCCATCGGGCGCGGCAAAGGCCCCCAGGTTGCGGACATGCGCGTCTCCGCATAGCTGGGTAAAGATGCCGGTATGCGGCAGCACCGCCAGATCGGCAGCCATCACCGCCACGGCGCCGCGAAAAAAGCCGAAGGGCGAAGCCGCCATCCGCTGCCACTTGATCGCCAGCAGCGCCGGCACCCGCCCGACGGTGGAAACGGCGAGAGCGTCGATAGGATCGGTTTGCCGGTCGGAGGAGCTCCATCGTTTCTGCTCCTGCCGCCGGATCTGCTTGCGCCGCGATTGCCCAAAGGCGCGCCGCTCCGGGGGAGGAAGCACGTGCTTAATGGTCATTCTGTTTCTCCCATGTCATCACTCACCATGGCCTGCCGGGTGAAAGTCCAATTCTAATGGTGCGCAGTCGACTGCAATAGCTGCTCCAACTCAAGATAAACTGCATTCGTCCAGCCGAAACCAATCACGTTCTGGTAGCCGGCGATGAGCTCGACGTTCGACGAACCGGTCTCAACGTTGTATTTCTCGTGGATGGTTCCTTCCTTCTCAAAACTGGCGCGGATGGTGTGGCTAAACTCGCTCGCTACCCGGCGCGCATCGTCGATATAGCCAGTCTTCCTCAACCCATCGACTGCGAACCAGTTCAATGGAGCCCAGCCAAAGGGCAGATCCCACTGCAGGCCGCTCGCGAAGGTGCTGCAGGCCAATCCGCCCGGACGATCAAGCAGGGGTAGATTCTTATCGATGGCCGCGGCCTGCTCCGGTGTGGCCAAGCCAGCCCACAGAGGATAGAAGATAGTCGCGTAAACATAAGTGGACTGTTGCGCGGTGGTGAAATCGTAATCGAAGAACATTCCCTTGGCGGGGTTCCAGAGGTACTTATTGATGGCCACGCGGCGGGATTCAGCCTGTTGCTTCCACTGCGCGGCCTGCGCCGGCTGATGGAGCAGGGTGGCCACGTCGGCGAGATCGCGTTCGTACTTGTAAAGCAGGCTGTTCAGGCCGACCGCAGCGTAGTGATGGGTGGAACCGCTGAAGGGGCCGAAGCGAAAGGAAATGTCGAAGCCGGATTCGCGTACCGCGCGGTCGCCCTTGTAGAAATCGCGGCTCAAGCGATAGCCATGGCTGTAGGCCAGGGCACAGACCACCGAATGGCTCGCATCGCAGCTGGTCTTGGCCAGCGCGGCCTGCTCCGCCGGCGAAGGCGATTGCGGGGCGGCGATCAGGTAGTTGGTGGGCACGTCGGGGTGAGCGACCAGCCATTCGATCACATCGATGTAATAACTGCTATGGTCGGCGATATCGGGCACCGGACCCTCGCCAATATCAAAATACCGGGCCAGGCCGGTCTCTCCGGCGCGGTGGATGGTGCTCAGCCAGAAATCGTGGTCGCGGCGCGCATATTCGTAAGCGCGGGTGAGCCATCGCTTTTGCCGGGCAAGATTGGCGGCCGACGGGTCGCGGGCGATCTCCGCGTCATAGACGGCGCGAATCATTGAGCTCAGCAATGGCGGCTGGGACCGGGTCAGGAAGTAGGTGCGGTTGGCGTTGAGCACCGCCCCGTAATTTTCAATCTCGTAGAAGAAGTTCTCCACCATGCCATGGGCCAGGTCTACGCGGCCGTCGCGCAGCAGGCCTAAGATAATGAAATAGCTGTCCCAGCCGAACATCTCGTTGAACCGTCCCCCGGGTACCACGTAGCGGTTGGGCAGATAGAGCAATCCGGGCCGAGGGATCTCCGATTCCTTCACGTCGCCCAGGTGCGTAATGCGATGCGGCAGGTGGTCGATCTGGATCTTGCATTGCCCGCGCAGACCCAGCAGTTCGGGCGGCGCCGGCGCGCCGAAGGGCAGGTAGAGCACCGGCGGTGCGGTGACCTTGGGATCGACCAGGGTTTTGCACTCAGCCATGGAGCGGGAGAGGCTGTCCCATCCCTGGCGAATGTAGGTACCGATATTGCCCGTGCTAGGCGGAGGGGAAAGCGTCTGGTTCTGCTGCGCGTCCAATGAAGACACGGTGAGTAACATCGCGATCCCAGCGAACAGAACGCGCCATTTACTATTGGCCGCAAACCCAGGTGTTCTGCTACCGTGAACGGTCACTTGTGGTTCCTCCCTCATGGGTGGGATTTTAGATGCCGGCTGGGTGCTTGAGAAGGAAGGTGTAGTGACGTGGCAGAAGTAGCTGAGCCTGTTCGTCCCCGGCAGGGGGGTCGGCATAAGGCGTGGTTTTGGGTAGGAATCGGCGCCCTGCTGGTTGCTGTTGTTCTGGTAGCCACCTTTGAAATCCTTCTCTCCCGGGCGGAGCCAATCTTGCGTGCGCGCTTGATCCAAGGGATTTCCGCCCGCTTTCACAGCAGGGTGGAGTTGGGTCCCTTCGAGGTTTCTTTGCTGCGCGGCTTCGAGGTCTCCGGCAAAGACCTCGCGGTCTATCCCTACAATATCGATTCCACCACGCCCGTATTTTCGGTGCGGCGTTTTGCCTTCCGCACTGGCTATGGGAGCCTCTTTCGCTCCCCCATGCACATCGGTTCCGTAGATGTAGAGGGGCTGCGCATCAATCTGCCGCCAAAGAGCCAGCGCCACCCCTTATCCGAGACCAAGGCTGGGCCCCAGACCGAGACCAGGACCGATCATCATCATGGAAACGATGTGCGGATTTTTGTCGGCGAGATGAACTGCACGGACACGGTGCTCACCCTGGGCACGGACAAGCCGGGCAAACTCCCGCTGCGCTTTGTCATCCAGACGCTTTCCCTGCGGTCCATCGGCGCCGGCCAGCCGATGGATTTTACCGCCTCGTTGACCAATCCCAAACCTGTGGGGCAGATTGAGAGCCGCGGCCACTTTGGCCCCTGGAACGCCGACCAGCCGGGAGAGACAGCGTTGGGCGGCACCTACTCCTTCCACGATGCCGACCTGGGCACCATTAAGGGGATTGGCGGGATCCTCTCTTCGGAGGGGGGATATCAGGGCACGCTGGACAAGATCGTGGTCGACGGCAAGACCGACACGCCCGATTTCCAGGTGAAGATCAGCGGGCACAAGGTGCCCCTGCACACTGAGTTCCACGCCATAGTGGATGGCACCAATGGCGACACCTACCTGCAGCCGGTAAAAGCGCAGTTTCTTCATTCCTTCCTGACCGCGCGGGGATACGTGGTGCACGTCCAGGGAGAGCCGGGACGCCACGTCTACCTCGATGTAGACATGGATCAGGCCCGGATTGAAGATCTGCTGCGGCTGGCGGTGCGCACCGATCCCCCGGTCATGGACGGCCAGGTGAAGCTGCACACTAAGCTGGATCTGCCGCCGGGACACGAGGATGTGGCCCACAGGATACGTCTGCAAGGCAATTTCGCCATCACCAATGGACGCTTCAGCAGCGACAAGATTCAGAAACGAATCGATGAGCTCAGCCTGAGGAGCCAGGGTGAAGTAGAGCTGGTCACCCAGCAAGAGCGGGCCGGGAAGATGGACCTGGTGCGCTCGCAGATGAAAGGCGACTTCAAGCTGGCGGATGCCAGCCTGGATTTGTCGAATCTGCTTTATGACATCCCTGGGGCGCACATTAAAGTCGACGGCATTTACAGCCTTGACGGCGCTAAGTTCAACTTCACCGGGACCGCCGATATGCAGGCCACGGTGTCGCGCATGGTCGGCGGTTGGAAGGGCTTGCTGCTCATGTCTGTCGACAAATACTTTCAGAAGAACGGCGCCGGCACAGAGATACCCTTCAAGATCGATGGAACCCGGTCGGACCCTCATTTCGGTCTCGACCTGGGTCGCAAGCCAACGCAGAACGGTAAATGACGATGAGAAGAGTTGCGAGTCTCTTGTCACTGGTAGTCCTAAGCGTCGCGGTGGCCTTTGCGGCGGAGCCGGCTGCAAAGGCCAGCGATCCGTGGTGGAAGCACGCGCTTATCTACGAGATCTATCCCCGCAGCTTCCAGGACTCGAACGGTGACGGTATCGGTGACCTTAACGGAATCACCCAGCGGCTGGATTATCTACAGGGCCTGGGGGTCGACGCTATCTGGCTAACGCCGATCTATCCCTCGCCCCAGGTCGATTTTGGATACGACATCTCGAACTACGAGGCGATCGATCCCCAGTACGGCACCATGGCGGACTTCGACCGGCTGGTGGCCGAGGCGAAAAAGCGGAAGATCCGGGTCCTCATGGATATGGTGATGAATCACACCTCGGACAAGCATCCATGGTTCCTCGAATCCGAGAGCTCGAAGGCCAACCCCAAGCGCGACTGGTATATATGGCGCGATGGCAAAGGTCCCGGCGTGCCTCCTAATAACTGGCAATCGGTTTTCGGCCATTCGGCGTGGAAGTTCGACCCTAAAACGTCACAGTGGTATTACCACAAGTTCTATCCTGAGCAGCCTGACCTTAACTGGAGAAATCCAGCGGTGGAGCGCGCTGTCTTTGGGGCGTTTCGCTTCTGGCTGAACAAGGGCGTGGCCGGTTTTCGTTTGGATGCTGTGCCGACGTTGTTTGAGGATGAGCAACTGCGCGATGAGCAGCTGCTGCCTGGCGCCAATTCCTATGGCGATCCGAATCTTGACGACTCGCTGACCAACAATTTGCCAGAGGTTCACCAGGTGATGCGCGACTTGCGTAAGGTGAGCAACAGCTACCCTGGCAACCGGGTGCTGATCGGCGAGACCTACCTGCCGGATATTGCGGAGCTGCGCAAGTGGTATGGCGCCGGCCATGACGAATTGCAATTGCCGATGGATATGCAGGTGGGCTTCCTCAACAAGATGGATGCCGCGGCCTTTCGCACCCGGATTGACCAGGCTGAGCATGACCTTGATGACGACCAACCGCTCTTTGTCTTCGACAACCACGACAACGCCCGCAGCTGGAATCGTTACGGCGACGGCAAGCACAACCTGGATATTGCCCGGGTGATTGCCACTCTCCTGTTGGCGACGCGCTCCACGGCCATCATGTATTACGGCGAAGAGCTGGGCATGACCACGACGACTCCTGCCCGTGTCGAGGATGTGAAGGACCCCATCGGCAAGATCGGCTGGCCGAAAGAGAAGGGCCGCGACGGCGAGCGCACGCCGATGCAGTGGGATGGCGCACCCAACGCCGGCTTTACCGCGGCGTCGGCCACGCCCTGGTTGCCGGTGCCGCCGTCTTACAAGACAGTGAATGTGGCCATTGAATCTCGCGAGGATGATTCCTTGTTGGCCTGGTATCAAAGCCTGATACAGTTGCGCCGCGAAAACCCGGCCTTGCATGAAGGTTCGTTGACCATGTTGAATGTAAACGACAACAACGTGCTGTCGTGGTTACGTAAAACGGAGGATGGCCAAGCGGTTCTGGTCGCGTGCAATTTCACCGATCAAACACAAACCGTGGCGTTTGATTCGTCCATTGGCAAGCAGCTCAAGACCTTGATGGTGACGCCAGGCAACCCGGAACCGGACTCGCCGTCATCCGTAAAGCTGCCCCCTTACGGCGTTTATATCGGCCAGGTTCAATGGGAAGTCCGACAGTGAGAGCAGGGTAGAGTCGAGATGTGGCGCGGTGGTGTAGGTGCAGCCTATCTGTTACCGGCCCTTTCGTCTGCCGGTGCCTCACTAGCGTCACCCTGCTCCGTTTCCACATCCCGCTCATCGAACCGGACGTGCGCATTTAACGCATCCGGCTCTCGGAGGAAGCATCACGGGTTCGCACACGGATGACTGCTGGTCCGCTGCGCAAGCCGGATCAGGCCAAACTTCAGGTGGAGCACCTCGTCAGAAAACAACTCGGTGCCCTGGCGCGCTGCCTTATGTTTGGCACACAGCCACTGGCGGAGCCGTCGGGTGGTGTGCTGTTCCACCGCCCGGTAGGCCTTGCTGACAGAACCGAGACGGAAGTAGTTCGACCAACCCAGAAGTTTCCGGTTCAGTGTCCCTACCAGCGTCTCCGCATCCGGCTGAGTACACTGGCGGCGGGTGAGTTCACTCACCGTCTGACATAGCCGCTGCACTCGCTTACGGGACGGGACGGGGCCCAAATAGGCTTTTCCCGTCTTCGGCGAGTAGCAGCGTCCTATCGTGTACCCTAGAAAATCAAACTTCTCTTCCGGCAAACAGCAGACCCTCGTCTTGGTGTCGTTCACCGTCAGTTTCAGCCGCGACATCATGCTCCGCATCACCGCCAAGGCTTCTTCCGCCTCACGGCGACAGCAGATCACCATATCGTCGGCATAATTGACGATGTACGCACCCAAACGCTTCTCGTGTCCGAGTCGCTTCCATCCCAGCACGAACCGGCGCATGTAGAGATTGCTCAGCAGAGGGGAGATCGGGGACCCTTGTGGAGTCCCACGTCCCCGGTCCCGATTGCGGGTGCTCTGACGTTTGTTCCCCCGATCGTCGGTCTCTTCCACGGCTGCCTCCAACCACATCTTGATCAGATGAAGCATGGCTCCGTCGACCACCCGCCGCGCCACCGACTTGAGCAGCTCGGCGTGGGGTATTTCGTCAAAGGAAGTTACGACACACTACCCATCATCAGGACCTTCCCGAGCGAGTCACTATCATTCGTCCTCGTCATGCGTTTGAGGGAAGACTGCTCGAGGTTCTCAACACGATACATCGCAAAGGGGAGTTGTATCTCATCTTGGTCTTACCCGACGGCAGCAAATCTATGGTCCGTGCGGACTGGACAGATTTTGTCTCTGTAACTGGGCCTCGACCGACTCTCTCTGTGCATGCCACAGCCAAGCTGGGTTCCGTAGAGGACTTGCTTCACGCTCGCGCCATCACAGACGCTCTTCTCAACCGCCTTGCGGCCACTAAGAGCGAGGCGGCTGAGAAGGAGAGCCCCCTTGCGAGAAAATCATCCGAGTCTCTTCGATCTGCTTCTCGACGAAAGCTGTCCCTGGGAAGCCTTCGAAACCGAGCAACAGCTTCGGGCCATCGACATCCTGGCAAGGATGATCGCCAACACCACCCTGCCCCACGACGAGGAGAAGAACGATGAATGAATCCGGAAAGGTAAAGCTCACTCATACACGACGCGCAGCCTTCGTCTACATTCGTCAGTCCAGCCCATCGCAAGTGGAATACAACCGGGAGTCGACGGCGCGGCAGTATGCTTTGGTGGAAAGGGCTTGCGAGTTAGGTTGGGCCAGGGAACAAGTAATCGTCGTTGACGAAGACCTTGGCCTTTCCGGCTCCGGATCGGTGAAGCGCTCCGGGTTTGCCCGCATGACCGCGGAAGTGGCTCTCGGCCACGTGGGCATCGTGCTGGGACTGGAAGTCTCCCGTCTGGCGCGCAACAACGCCGATTGGTATCGCCTGCTCGATCTGTGCGCCATGACGGATACGTTGATCGGAGATAGCGACGGGATCTATCATCCGGCTCTTTTCAACGATCGCCTGATCCTCGGTTTAAAAGGCACGATGTCGGAAGCGGAACTTCATATCCTGCGCGCCCGGCTTGACGGAGGAATCCGCAACAAAGCCGCGCGGGGCGAACTGCGCCGTGGTCTTCCTGTAGGTTTTGTGTGGGGCGAGGAGGACGGCGAAGTTCGCTTCCAACCCGATGAAGCCGTGACCGGTGCCATCCGTACGGTGTTCTCCAAGTTCACGGAACTTGGATCGGCCCGCAAGGTCTGGCTCTGGTTCCGTTCCGAAGGACTCTCCTTCCCGTTGCGCGCAACGATGAACAGCCCGATTCGCTGGGTTGCTGCTACGTATACCGCCATCCACAATGTGCTCACCAACCCGGTGTATGGTGGCGCATATGCTTACGGAAAGTGCCGCCATGAGCGTTACGTCGATGAACAGGGCCGCTTGCGCAGACGAACCCGTCATCTGCCCCAGACCGAGTGGGCGGTGCTTCTTACTGATCACCATCCCGGCTTCATCGACTGGGCAACCTACCAAGCCAACCAGGCCCGCATCGACGCCAACGTTCATCCCCAACCTCACCAGGTGGGCGGCGCGGTGAGAGAAGGCGCCGCACTGCTGCAGGGGCTGGCCATTTGCGGCAAGTGCGGTCGTCATCTGCATACTCACTATCGCGGCAGAAATGCCTCGCCCGGCTATCACTGCTCGGGGAAAGACATCGTCCAGGGACGAGGCGTTTACTGTCTCAACGTTGGCGGTGTGCAGATCGATCAGGCGGTGGCGGATACGTTTCTGAAAGCGTTGACGCCCGCTGCGGTAGAAGCTACCGAACAGGCTATGCGGCAACTGGAAGCGGATCATGATGCGGCGCTCGGGCAGTGGCGCCTGGCGGTAGAACGTGCCCGCTATGAGGCCGAACGCACCGAACGCCAGTATCGCGCGGTGGAACCGGAAAACAGGCTGGTAGCGCGCGGCTTGGAAACCGAGTGGGAAAAACGACTACGTGATCTCACGGCGGCTGAGGCAGAGCTCGATCGTCGGCAGCAACAGCGTCCTCGCACGCTCAGCCCGGAAGAGAGAGCCAGGGTCCGTGGTCTCGGTTCCGATCTGCGCAAAGTCTGGACTGCTCCCACCACCACAGATCGCGATCGCAAGGAGCTCTTGCGTACGCTGCTGGAAGAGGTGATCGTGGCTGTCGATCGCCCCGAACATAAGGCCCATCTGACGCTGCGCTGGCGAGGCGGCGAGCTTACAGAGATCGATCTTCCTCTGCCGCGCTCCCTGCCACGCGGTCTGCGCACCAGCGAAGACACGCTCTCGTTGTTACCCCGTCTGGCGGCTCTCTATCCCGACGAAGTCATCGCCGGCATCCTGAATCGTCAGGGACGCAAGACAGCGACCGGGGAGCGCTTCACCGCCAATCAGGTCGGCAGTCTGCGCCGTTACCGCGGCATCCCGCGTTACCAGCCGCCGGCGCAGCCTCCGCAGGGAGAAGTCGTCCCGATCCGCAAGGCCGCGCTGGTCCTGGGCATGAACACTTCCACTATCCATCGTTGGCTGGCCGATGGCTTCATCGCCGGTGAACAGGTTACTCCCGGAGCGCCGTGGCAAATCCGCATCACCGAAGAACTGCGCGCGCGAATCGTCGAGCAGGCCCCGCCAGAGTATCTGCCCATGCTGGAAGCAACCATGAAACTCGGCATCTCGCGCCAAACAGTGTTGCAGCGTGTAAAGCGCGGCGACCTCGAAGCCATGCTTGTTACAAGCGGACGACGCAAGGGCTTGCGAATCAAAGTCGTAGAAGATCAACCCACGCTATTTGCTACTACTTCATGAGTCTGGGGGCAGTATGAAGATGGATCGAAGTAACTGCTGAGATCCGCGTCCACAATCTCGCTATGTCCAGCATTGATCAGCCGCTGGACGTGCCTCACGGCATCCAACGCGCTGCGGTCTTTGCGATAGGCATACTGCTCCGGTTGCAGGTCAGCCTCGAAAATAGGTTCGAGCACCAACACCGCAGCCATCTGCACCACTCGGTCGCGGATCGCGGGTATGCCTAACGGCCTTTGCGTCTTCCCGTCCGCCTTGGGGATGTAAACCCGACGGACAGGTAACGGTTGATAGGTTCGATGCTTCAGCTCCTGCGCCAGTTCGTCTAACCATCGTCCTTCCCCGTAAGCTTCGATGTCCTCGAACGTCTGCTGATCCACCCCTGACGCGCCGCCATTGGCTTTGCTACAGACGTAGGCGAACCCCAGAACGTCTTTTCGGTACACCTTGTCATACAGGACATAAAAACGAAAATTAGGCGATTCCTTCGCTTTTGCGTGCAACGCCGTCTGCAACTTCTGAACACTTGCTGGAGTTATCAGGCTCATCGCCAATCTCTCTTCCTTCGTCGCTTGTTGCGTTTCCTTCCAACTGAGGCCCCTTCCCTCCACCGGCATTACCCGGCTTCCCCGGTACTACGAGCCTCTCCGCCACCCCATACGGCCCGGCCGGGCTCTCGCGAGTTGCCGGTTGATCCCGCACTTCCAGCATCACCGCTGGGGTTTCCCGTGTTGCGTCTGCTTTCCTGTGTGTGCATGCTGTCGTCACTACCCCGGCAGGACTGCTGGAAGCTGTTCGCTCGTACTCTCCCAACAGCTGCGGCCTTCCCCAAGAGGGAGGCGGGTCGGCTCCTGCATTGCGCTTTTCGAGGCCTGCTCAACGTTTATCCTTGTTACGGCCTGCACACTCACCGAGTCGCTTTAACGACCCTTTCCACCGAAGGCTTCAGCGACCTCGTTGCCTCCACCGCTGCTTCGGTTGTTACCGGGTGGAACGAACCAGTTCCCGGGCGGGTCTACTCCCGCTGAAAAGCAACGCCTTTACACGGCGCACTCCCTCCACTACGCTGCGCTCCGGTCGGGATGACAAATTTTTTGCAGATTGCTACTTCAGAACAAGCATCGTTCTGCAACAGAATTGTCATCCCGACCGGAGCGTAGCGCAGTGGAGGGACCTGCTGTTACTTTCGGCGCGACCAACTACTACTTGCGGTGGCTGGCCAGCACTTCTTCGTAGGTGCTGTAAACACCCTCGAAGACCGAATCCCATGAGGCAGATTGGGCATAGGTCCGGGATGCCAGGCGCATCCGCGCATGCAGCTCGGGATCGAGAATGAGCTTTGCCACCGCAGCCGAGAAACCTTCGTCGGTGGCAATCGCACCCGTCTCTCCATCCTTCACTATGTAGCGCGGCCCCCCGTCGGGGGTGACGATCGCAGGGACGCCGGAGGCCAGCGCCTCCAGTACGACATTGCCGAAGGTGTCGGTGTGAGAAGGAAACACGAAGATATCCATGTTTGCGTAAGCCCGCGCCAGGTCGTTGCCGCGAAGCACGCCGGTGAACTCGGCATTGGGCAGGTTCTGCCGCAGCCAGTTCTCTTCTTTGCCATGGCCAACAATAAGAAAGCGAAAATTCGTGATGCCGCGCTCCGCTAGCTCCGTCCGGATGCGCGCCAGCAGAAACACATTCTTCTCAATCGAAAGCCGGCCGCAGAACCCGAGCACGAAATCCCTGTCCGTCGCACCGCGATCGCGAAATTCCGGCGAAAAGGCGATGGTGTCGACACCGCGAGGCATCAGGGCGCAGTGCCTGCCGGTAGATCGCTCCAGCAAGTTGCACAAGTCGACATTCGGCGCAAACAGAACCTCCGCCAGCTGATAAAAACGAGCGCACGCCATTAGCGTGGCGTCTTCTATTCTTTTTCCAGTTGGCGGCCGCTGGCTCTGGGGCAGCATGCGTAGAAACCACTCGGAACGCTGGGCCGCGTATTCGTGCAGATTGGTGTGCCATGAGGCGACCAGCGGAATCCTCATACCCTTCGCCAGCCACGCGCCCAGAATACCCGGCTCGCTGGGCCCGGTGATGTGGATGATATCCGGGCGAAAGACGCGCAGGCGTTGTTCGAGAAAATCCTTGTGACGCAAAAAGGCGAGGTCGAAGGTGAGATCTTTTTCCAGTCGAAACGAGATGGCGCTGCCGCGAGGAATCTCCAGCGTAGTCAGCTCACCCTCCTGCTGCTCGCTCATCCTGGTTTCTTTTTTTCCCGGATGGAGACAGAAAAAAGGAAGTCCTCTTCGGCGCGCGAAGGCCTCAAAGTGGCGGCTGGTGTGGGCCACTCCGTTGATCTCGTAAAATGTGTCGGGGAAATACGCCACCCGGGGGGACGAGGACATAGGCAAAGTGTATTCGCGCGGGGGAGAGGCGAGAAGAGTAACCCAAAACGGCAATCTTAAAAAGCTTCCAGCTCACCGAGCGCGAACTGCACTTCGTGCGACTCATTCCAGGCAAAACGCAGGCTATTGCTGATCGGGTTGCTGCCCAGCATGCGGACGAACTGGATCACCATGCGCATGTAAACCGGCGCCTCGCCGTCTGGCCAAAGCTGGCTGATAGGGCGATCGACACCCTCCCGGTCCGGATGATAGACGCGCTCATCCCAACGCCGCGACCCTTCAGGAAAGTCGGGGTAGTCGCGAATGGCGTCCAATGTCGACCGCATGATCCGGTGCTTCCACGGCTCCGCGTACTGCGGCATAAACAAGACGTGGCTGCGATTCTCACGGCGGATCTCATGGACGAACTCGTTGAAGCTGGTTGCCTGCGTCAGGTTGATGTTGGCGTTCGGCTCTAGTCCATGCCTGTCGCCACCGGAGATCAGCAGCTTATTCCAACGAGCCGCAAGCCGCTTCACCAGGCGATTTTCCTCCCAGTTGCGCAGCCCGTTCAGCTCCACCGCGTGGATTGAACGGCTGTTCTGGGTGAGAAACTCCTCCACCCGCTGCTGATGCAAGTTGTGCCCGATCTTATACAGATCCCATAGCGGGTGATTGAAGACAATGAGCACGTTGGGCAGGTCGTGCAGCGCAGAGAGCAGTTCGGTCAAACGCGAGTCGCTGGGATTCGCCGTGAACTCCTCAAATCTCCGCATCCACGCCGCGCCGGAAGCGCTGGGTAGATTGTGGATGCCCAGGTGGAAGGCCTGATCCTTGCCGAAGGGCGCAGTCCACTCAACGGAGACCGGAATGTGGCGGGCACTGGCCACGGTGCGCAACAGCATCGGCGCCTGGATATCGTCGTGATCCGTAATCGAAACCAGGGGCTGTACCTGGAGCGACTCCGCGATCTGGCGGCTTTCCAGATCGAAGGCCAGGCGAGGGGTGAGCGGCGGCGTCCAATAGCTGGCCGCGTAGTTCACCTGCAAGCGGTGGTTTTTCCGGCACCGCTTTTCTTCCCGGGCGAGGATGCCGCGGAAACAGTGGTACTCGTTGGCCAACTTGGCGATGAAATCGAGCGTTTCCTTGGAGCGGTTGGTATGGCTGTGCAGCGAGACACCCGATTTGAAGCCCATGGCCGCGCGCTCGTTGTTCCAGAGATACGAGATACGGGATCCTGTCATCTCTTCCTCCTACCTGGAGCAACCGCACCTTTTGGGCCCTTGCAGCCACACAGTAACTGTGTGATCGCTCTCTTGTGCCCATTATCTAGTGCAACTTATGAACGCCGAGTTACGGGAAAGCGAATTGATATCGAAATTTGGCTTGAACCAGCCTGGATAGTGCGTTTGCTGTCCTAAAAGTAATCGAATCTAGCGGGTACCGGTAATGTCCGGATTCAGCAGCGGTTCCTCTTCGACATTCGGTTGCACCTGGCGTCGTGCTTCCGGTTCCAGGTGGTACCGGGTCAGGTCGCTCTTGAGGATCTCAAACGCCTCAAGCGGAGTGTCGGCCATTTGAAACAGCGCGCGATCCTGGGCAGAGATCGCGCCCTTCTCCACCAGGACATCCAGGTTGAGGATGCTGTTCCAGTAGACCGAGCCGTAAACCACGATACTGATTTTCTTGGCCAGCTTTTCCGTCTGCACCAGGGTCAGTACCTCGAACATCTCGTCCAGGGTGCCGAATCCACCAGGAAAGACGACCAGAGCTTTGGCCAGGTACGCAAACCAATACTTGCGCATGAAGAAGTAGTGGAATTCGAAGTTCAGAGAGGGAGTTATGTAAGGGTTAGGCGCCTGTTCGAAAGGTAGCCTTATGTTGAGCCCGATGGATTTGCCACCGGCCTCATAGGCGCCGCGGTTGGCCGCCTCCATGATCCCCGGGCCACCCCCGGAAGTGACCACAAAACGGTGCCGGCGCCCTTTCAGGGTCTGGGTCCACCTGGTCACCAGGGAAGCAAGCTGCCGGGCGTCTTCGTAATAGTGGGCCATCTCCACTCCGGCCTCGGCGCGGCGCCGGCGCAGTTCGCTGGCTGTTCCCAGGGCGATCTCTTCGTCGGTCGCCGGTTGCTCCTCGGTGGGTGCGGCGGTGGCGGACCCGGGCTTGTCCAGGAGCTCTAGTTCCTGGCTGGCGTCGGCCTGGGCGCGGAACCGCGCGGAGCCAAAAAACACGATGGTGTCCTGAATGCGTTCCCGGCGGAAGCGCGCCAACGGTTCCGAGTACTCGGAGATGATGCGCACCAGCCGGCCGTCGGGGCTATTGACAAACGCAGGGTTCTGGTAGGAAAGAGGAGCGCGGTGCAGTTCTGGCGGTTTGCCGGTTTTAGGCTTCATGGGTTAAGAGGTGGATCCGCGGTAGTGCACCGCTTCGACCAGCGCGATCCACAGATTCAGCAGTCCCAGCCCGGAGACCATGCCGCGTACCGCGCCGTACATAAGAAACGTGCCTACCCGCGGGAAGTAATTGAGAAGTTGGTTGTCCGCCCACAGCGGCGCATACCAGGGAAGCACCAATACGATAACGCCGATATAGATGCGGATGATCACATAAAGGTACAGCTCCACGCGGCGGAGCCAGAGGGGGACGCGGGCGGGTCGCTGAGGAGCGGGTTGCCGATCTTGCACGGTCGAGCCGCTTGGAGAACTGGACGAAAACAGGTTCGACTGTTGCGGCATTTTCCTTAGGCCGGGGCAAAACGCAGGAGCACCCCAGGGTGGTCTAAGGCAACAGTAACACAGCAGCCCACGACCGCTTCTCCATGAGATGCATGAGTTGCCGGCTGCGAATGTGGGGCTAGAACCGCGGTCGAAGGCTTTGGAGGGGTGCCCCATGTTCGCCCCAGCGTACATGGGCCGAAAAAGATGTTTTCGAATGCTTTTACTCGGTTCCAGGACTTTTGCTCCCGGGAACAGCATCTGCGCAAATAGCAAAAGCGTTCGAAGGGGCTGCGCCCCGCCTTTTTCGTCCCACGTACGCTGATGCGAACGTGGGGCACCCCTCCATTCCCGAAGGGCCGCGCTACTAGGCGGTGCGCATCTGGACCGAGTTGCCGGCCTCTGCCGCAGCGGCGGCCAGTATGCGATGGTGGATGGTGAAGAGCGCCAGCTCCAGACGATCGGAGACGCCGGTCTTGTCATAAACACTGCGCAGGTAGTTCTTGATCACCTGTTCGGTGGTTCCCAGCCGCAGGGCGATCTCTTTGTTCTTGCACCCTTGGACGATCAGGGCAACGATCTTCATTTCTTTTGGGGTGAGCCGGTCGCGAACCCGCGCGCCTACGGAATCTTCTTCCTCTGAGCCGATGGCTTCGGCGGGACGCTGAATCGACGAGAAGCCCTTGATTACGCGGTGCACGCACTCCACCAGCGCCTGGCCGGTGGTGTTGCGATAGACCACGCCACGAATGTCGTGAGCGGTGAAGATCTGGGCCGGTTCTCCATTTTCTGCGATCACCACTGCGCGGCTTCCCGCTGCCTTCACGTGCGACATCAAATCCTGATATTCGGGCCTCAACGCAGAAGCAAACAGAACGATGGAAGAACGATACGCATCGACGGACAGCAGTAGGCGTTCGAGGTCCGCACACTGTGCGGCTACGCGGAAGTCCTCTTCGCTCGCCAGGACCTTTGCAATGCCAGCGCGAAAGATTGCTTGGTTGTCAGCCAGGATAATTTTGTTCATCGTGCTGCCTTGTGCCTCGTGTTGCTTCGATTCGCAATCTTCTTGTCTTGCTGGGTCGCGGCCCGCGCGACGCTAATCTTGCCAATGGCTTAAACTCAAAAAACCGGGGCAGGACTCGGTCTACTCACGGTATCGACCAACGGCCATCAGCCGTTCTAAGATGTATTGTTTTGCGGCACCTCTAGTACGTTCTGTCGGCAAAAATTGCAGAGCGTTTCTGAGCTGCTCGGTTGATCTCAAGCGTAGCGGCTCAGGCGGGAAATGAAACCCCACGAAAGTGGCAGGATGGCGGCCTCAAGTTGCTGTCGTGACTGGATTTGGGTGTAGTGAATATAGCCCTGGAGAGACGCACGCCTAGCCAGGCAATACACTAAAGAAGCATGGCAAAACCAGTCATCCTCGCGGTAGACGACGATGTGAGTGTCCTGGAAATGGTCGTCCAGGACCTGCGCCGCCAATACGGGGCCAACTATCGCATCCAGCGAGCGGCCTCCGGTCAGGCCGCACTGGACACTTGCGACCAACTAAAAAAGCGGGGCGACACCGTCGCCTTGTTCGTCTCTGACCAGCGCATGCCCGGCATGTCGGGGGTAGAGTTCCTGGGCAAGGCAATGGAGTACTTCCCCGACGCCAAGCGGGCTCTGTTAACCGCCTACGCAGATACCGAAGCCGCCATTCAGGCCATCAATACCGCCAAGATCAACTACTACCTTACCAAGCCGTGGGATCCGCCGGAAGAGCGCCTCTACCCGGTGCTCAATGATTTGCTGGAAACCTGGAAAGAAGGCTACCGGCCTCCCTTTGAGGGTCTGCGAGTCCTGGGGCCGCGCTACACCCTGCGCGATCACCAGGTGCGCGACTTTCTCTCCCGCAACCAGGTTCCCTACGTCTGGCTCGATCCGGAGCAAAGTGCGGAGGGGGTGGATCTGCTTACCCGTTTCAAGTTGGATGACCATAAGCTGCCGGTGGTGCTTTTTGGGGATGGCTCCTTTCTGGTGCAGCCGGGCCAAATGGAGCTGGCCGCGAAGATCGGGTTGCGGACCCAGGCGTCGAAGGAATTCTATGACTTGGTGATCATCGGCGCGGGCCCGGCGGGCTTGGCGGCGGCGGTCTATGGAGCATCGGAAGGTCTTCGGACCCTGGTAATCGACAACGGAACCCCAGGAGGACAGGCAGGCTCCAGCTCCAGGATTGAGAACTACCTTGGGTTTCCCGAGGGGGTGAGCGGGCAACTCTTGGCGGAGCGGGCGCTCATCCAGGCCACCCGTCTCGGGGCGGAACTAATGACCAACAAAGCCACTGGGCTCCGCACCGAGAACAACTACCGTATTGTGCAATTAGCCGATGGGCGTGAAGTATCCTGTCATGCCTGCCTGATTGCTACCGGCGTCTACTATCGCTTTTTGACCACGCCGGGAGTGGAGCGCCTGACCGGGGCCGGGGTTTACTACGGGGCGACCATGACCGAGGCCAAATCCTGTGCTAACGAGAGTGTTTACATCATCGGAGGGGCCAACTCGGCCGGCCAGGCGGCCATGTATTTCTCGAAATATGCACGCAAGGTAACAATGCTGGTGAGGGCCGAATCCCTGAAAAACAGCATGTCGAAATATTTAATCGATCAGATCGCTGCCACATCGAATATAGAGGTTAAAACCCGTTGCCAGGTGGTGGAAGCGTTGGGTCAGACCCGCCTGGAGTGTTTGCGTCTCTGCGGACCAGAGGGTGAGGAGACCGTGCAGGGGAGTGGTCTTTACATTTTCATCGGAGCGGCGCCCAATACGAATTGGCTTCCAGAGAGCATTATGCGCGACGCAAACGGCTTTTTGCTTTCGGGTCCTGACTTGAAGGTGGACGGCAAAATGGTCAAGGGTTGGAACCAGGGCAGAGAACCGTACTTGCTGGAAACCAGCGTTCCGGGGATTTTTGTGGCCGGAGATGTGCGCCACGGTTCGGTCAAGCGGGTGGCGTCTTCGGTAGGTGAGGGGTCGATCTCAGTGCAGTTTATCCACCAGTACCTGGCGGGCTTTTAAGGGTTACTGACAATCAATGACGGATGTTCAGCAAAGTTCGAGAGTAGAGCAGGTGGAGGGCGCCAGCCTCTTCGCCAAATTCCAGAAGGTCCCGGTTTTTGCCGGCGTTGCGCAGGAAGACCTTAAATGCCTGGGCTCGGTGGAAGTGATCGAAGCCGATGCCGGCGCTGACCTCTCCGACATTTCACAGACTCATCGCGGGTTCTGGATTCTGCTGGAAGGCGAGCTCCGGCTGCACAAACGCCAGGACGACGGCGCTTTGATGCTGATTGGGACGATGAGCGCCGGCGAGACCTTTGGCGAGATTCCTTTGCTCATGGGCAAGAGCGCGGGGGCGATCATCACCGTGCTCAAGGCATCCAAAGTGGTTTACCTGCGTGAGGAGCTGTTTTGGAAGCTGATGTTTGCCTGCCCCAAGGTGCGTATTGGGGTTTTGGGCAACATGGCGCACCGGCTGCAGCTGTTTCAGTCGCAGGAGCTGCATCGCGAGAAGCTGATTTCGCTGGGCACTATGGCAGCCGGCCTGATGCATGAGCTGAATAATCCCGGAACCGCGGCGCGGCGCGCGGCCTCGCAAATGCGCGAAAACCTCAGCCGTCTGCAACAGCTAAGTTTGCGGCTTTGCAGCCAGGATGTTATGACTGCGGGCCAGACGGACTGTCTGCGGGTTCTGCAGGAGATCGCTTTGCAGCCCCACAAACCGAGCGCCATGAGCTCCATGGACCAGGCCGATGCCGAAGACGAATTGGCGTCCTGGCTGGAAGAGCACGGCATTGAAAACGCCTGGAAACTGGCGGCCACGCTGAGCGGCATCGGCTTCGACGCGCGTACCCTGGAATGCGCGCAGCACGAGTTCCCCGGCAACACCTTATCTGATCCGCTGAACTGGATGGAGGCGCTCATCTCCAGTGTGCAGTTGGTAGGGACGATTGAGGAGAGCGTCTCCCGGGTTACCGACCTGGTAAGCGCAGTGAAGAAGTACGCCTATGAAGACAAGCCGCAGCGTCATCAGCTGGATGTGCATGACAGCATTCAGAGCACCCTGGTCATCCTGGGCCATAAGTTTCGGCAAAAGGAGCTGATCATCCAGAAGCTGTTTGCCCCCAGCCTGCCGCAAATCTCCACTTGTGGCGTGGGTCTCAGCCAGGTTTGGACCAACCTGCTTGACAATGCAATCGACGCATCTCCGCAAAAGGGCACCGTGGCTGTACGCACCTGGCAGGAGGGCGACAACATCTGCATTGCGGTTGTGGATGACGGCCCGGGAATACCCGAAGAAAACATGAAACTTATTTTCGAGCCGTTCTTTACCACCAAGCCTACGGGCCAGGGCACGGGTCTGGGACTCGATATTGTCCGCCACATTGTGGTGGACAAGTTCGGCGGAGAGATCAAAGTAAACTCCGTCCCGGGCAAGACCGAGTTCACGGTGAAACTACCCGTTGTCTCGTAACCGCATTACGTTCGAAGTCGTTGCTCTTGGAGCGGCTATTGGCCCACAACGTCAACCCGGCGAATACTACGAGCGCTCCGCTGATTACCACACAAACTTCGAGCATAGTTCCTCCATTCTAAACCTTCTTATTTTTCCTGTGCTCGAAGAGCTTGGCGTCGATCAGGAAGCGGAACCAGAAGGTTTGCAGGGTCCAGAAGATAAGACCTTCCCGTCCGTCGAGAAAACCCAAGCGAAGAAAATAGCGGTAGAAGAAGAGAGCGTAGGGACGCACAAAGAGGGGCGCCCCGTTGTAGAGGCCGCGGAGAAACCGCTTTCGCTCCAGGGGATTACCCCAGAAGCGGGGCTGGATGTGAACCGCATCCAACGCCGCCGTCTGCTCCAGCACTTCAGCATCGGACCAGCGGTTGTGGCGGGCTGTCCATTCTGAAAGCGGCATGCGGATCTCATCGATCATGACTCCCTGCAGCCGGCCGGTTGAACCGTGGGTCAGGTAGAAGTGCTGGTCATATTTGCGCTCTTCGCAGCGGCCGTCGCCATTGCGGAAGAGCCGCAGGTGCCAGGTGGGTGACATACCTCCATGGCGCATTGTCCGGCCCAGGAACTCCACCAGGCGGGCTATCAGAAAGCCATTCGGCGCAGGGTTTTCCGGCAGGGATTGTATTGCGGCGATCAGCTCCGGCGTTATGCGCTCATCGGCGTCAAGGTGCAGTTGCCAGGGATATCGGAGCACCAGGTTGTCGATGGCCCAGTTTCGCTGCGCGCCGTAGTTATCGAAGGCATGTTGTACCACCTGGGCTCCGTGTTCTTTGCTCAGCGCTACGGTGGCATCCGTGCTGAAGGAGTCCACAACGTGGAGGTCGTCGGAGATCTGTTGCGCCTGGGTCAGCGTTGCCGGGAGCGTGTCGAGCGAGTTATACGCAAGAATAATGACTGAGGGCTTCATTTGTTGTGTGGCAATTGGAAATCCACTATAACGTAGCCGGGTTCTCTCGGACTGGCCGGTTGATCAGTGCAGGTCCTGCACGCAGCCTTGCACGGCGTGTTGCCACTCCGAGCAAGCGCAGCTTCACGCTGCCCCGTTGAGCAATGCTGCGCTGACGATGCGGCGCACCCCCGCTTCATGGAAGGAGAAGTTGGTTGCCGCGACGGAATCTTTCATGGCGATTGCCCTGCAGGCATCCTCCACCACGTAAGTTTCGAAGCCTGCCCGCATGCTGTCGATGGCGGAGTAACGCACACAATAGTCATAAGCCAGGCCGGCCATAAAGATGCGCACCAGCCCGCGCTCGCGCAGATAGCCGGTAAGCCCGGTACGGGTAATGTGATCGTTCTCGTTGAAGGCGGAGTATGAATCGAGGTCCTGGCGAAAACCCTTGCGCAGAATAAGCTCTGCATTGTCAGGATGCAGATGTGGATGGAACGCAGCGCCCATGCTGCCTTGAACGCAATGGTCGGGCCACAGCACCTGCCCACCATAAGGAGTCTCAATCGTTTCGAAGGGATGGTGGCCGGGATGGTTGGAGGCGAAGGAGTGATGATCGCGAGGGTGCCAGTCCTGGGTCAGAATCACATGGCGGAAGGCGTGGGCGATCCGGTTGACCACCGGCACCACTTCCTGGCCGCACGGCACAGCAAGAGCGCCTCCATCGCAGAAGTCATTCTGCACATCGATCACCAACAGAACGTCGCGGTCTGTAAGCTCCACTGCCATGCTTAGAAACTATAGCCTACGGAAAATTCTCAACCTAGATAGCACGCTCTCGCAAGGCGGCGGCGATCTGGTCGCTGGAGTACGCGAGATTCAGCAGAATCTCGCGGCTGTGTTCCCCCAGCAAAGGCGGCGGAAGCCGGTACACAACAGGCGTTGAGGATAACCGTACCGGGTTGGCGACACTGCGTACTAGCTCGAGAGTCGGGTGTTCAATCGCGACGATCAGTCCGCGCGCAAGTGCTTGGGGATCATTCACCGCCTCACCAACCGTCTGGATCGCAGACGCAGGAATATCCTCCGCCGTAAGCCGGCACAACCAATCGCCGGCCGGAGCTTTCTCGAAGATCGCGCACAGCGCCGGAATCAATGTCTGGCGATGTTCTGCGCGCAAGGCATTGGTTCGAAACCGCGGGTCGGCTCCCAGGGTCTCCACTGCATCGATTACTCGCAGAAATCGCTGCCACAGCGCATCGGTGCCCACGGCCGCGACAAAGTGGCGTCCGTCTCCACCGCGAAAAACCTGGTAAGGAACAATGCTTGGGTGCGCGTTACCCCAGCGCCGGGGAGATTCACCGGCGTTCAGATAGTTGCTGCCCACATTGATGAGCAGCGTCAGTTGGGAATCGAAGAGCGCCATGTCGAGCACCTGCCCAGCGCCGGTTTTTTCCCGTGCCAGTAACGCAGCGAGGATCCCCAATGCGGAGTAGAGACCGCACGTCATATCTGCGATGGCGATTGGATAGCGAACCGGCTCGCCCTCCGGCTCGCCGGTAAAGCTCATGATCCCCGCCTGGGCCTGGGCAATGATGTCGTAGCCGGGCAATCCCGACCTGGGCCCGGAGTGTCCGTAACCGGAGATGGCGCAGTAGACAAGCCGGGGATACCGCGCGCAAATCGTCTTGGCATCGAATCCGCGCCGCTCAAGCGAAGCCAGGTTGCGCTGGTTGATGAGGAACACATCTGCCGTTGCCAGCAAACGGTGCAGAATTGCGGCGCCCAACGGTTGATCGTAATCCAGCGAGAGGGAACGCTTATTGCGGTTGGCGGCGAGAAAATACGCGGACTCACCGCCGACAAACGGAGGCCCCCAGCTGCGCGACTGGTCGCCGGTTTGCCTCCGCTCGACTTTGATCACGTCAGCGCCGAAGTCTCCCAGCAACATGGCGCAGTAAGGGCCGGCCAGGGCTTCAGTAAGCTCGATCACCCGGACGCCGTCGAGAACGGTACTCACTAGAATCCCGGAGGCCGCTCGCCGGCAACCGCGAAGCTGCGTTCCAGCGCCAGGCCGGCGTTCCCCAGCTTGCCCTCGTCGAACAGCCTGCCGATGAGGGTGATGCCGTGGGGCACGCGCCGCGGCGGCGAAAATTTGACCGGGGGTCTGGCTGGATCGGGCGCCCAGTCACTGCGCGACTCCGAGATCTCGATAAAGCCGGCGCGCAGGGTGAGCGAAGGATGCCCCGTCGCATTGGTGATGGTAAGCATATCGTCGCGCAGGGAAGGAACCAGCAGCAGGTCGACTTTGGAGAAAACGTCGCCCATTTCGATGGCCACTTTGCGCCGGAAGCGGTCGGTCTGTACGAAATCCACCGCGGAAAGAAAGCGCGCCTGGCGAAAGAGGTTAGGCCACGCATCGGGGACTTGCATGTTGAGCTTGTCCACGCCGTGGTTGAGCGTCAGCTCCTCGAAGGCGGCAGCGGCTTCGGCGAAGAGAATCAGATCCAGAGAATCGTAAGGCCAATCGGGGATAGCCACTTCGACCGGAACCATGCCTAGCTTCTTCACCGTTTCCAGGGCCATGCGGTCGACCTCGGTAGCGGGATCCTCCTTCATCCAGCGAGGAACGTAACCCACACGCAAACCTTCCACCGCCGCCCCCGCGTTGTAGTCCAGCTTGCTGGGCACGCTCGATACGTCACCCTCATCCGGGCCGGTGATGGCCTCGAGGACCAGCATGGCATCCTCGACACTGCGGGTCATGGGGCCGAGCTTGTCGAGCGACCAGCAAAGTGTCATGGCGCCGGTCCGCGGCACCCGGCCGTAAGTAGGCCGCAGCCCGGTAATGCCGCAGCGCATGCTGGGGCTTACGATGCTGCCCCCGGTCTCGCTGCCGATGGAAAAGCCCACCAGCCCCGCGGCCGTGGCGGCGCCCGGACCTGCGCTTGAACCCGACGAGCCTTCTTCCAGCACCCAGGGATTTTTTGTCTGCCCGCCAAACCAGATGTCGTTGAGCGCCAGCGCGCCCATGCTCAGCTTGGCCACCAGCACCGCGCCGGCCTGATGCAGACGCTTGACCACGGTTGCGTCCTCCGTAGGCACACGGTTCCTGAAGGGCTCAGCACCATAGGTGGTCGGAATGCCGGCCGTGTCGAGCAGATCCTTTGCTCCCCACGGAATGCCGTGCAGGGGACCACGGTAGTGTCCTGCGGCGATCTCCTGGTCTGCTTGTTTGGCCTGTGCCAGGGCCAGTTCGCGAGTCGGCGTGATCACGCAAAGCAGCTTGGGATTAAAGCGCTCGATTCGCTG
>CAWIBI010000076.1:0-598720 GCA_963834205.1 uncultured Acidobacteriaceae bacterium
AGTACCAGGTGGTGCTGTCGCATCTGCCGCCGAGCCCGGGCGAGGGCCGGCTGTACGGCATCCAGATGCACCTGAACCTGTTTGATCTTTACCAGAACCTGAAGCAGACGGCGGCGTCCGAGGAGCAGCCTGGCGATTGCCCAGAAGCAGATTGCTGCGCTGGATGAGCAGGGCGCGGGGCGGGCGCAGTTTCTGCGCCTGCGGGCGACCATCGCGATGCACGGCAACAACCTGGACAGCGCGCAAAAGGGTGTGGAAGGAGTTGCTGGCGATCAACGGCAAGGACCCCAACAACCTGCAGCTGGATGGCGATTTGCTGATGAGGCTGGGGCAGCCCGACCAGGCGATCGAAGCCTATGGGCAGATTTTGGCGGCGGATGCGAAGAACAGGTTCGCGCTCACCTCGATTGGTTATGCGGCGCGCCGCGGGCAAAGACCCGGAGGCGGAGAAGTACTTTCAGCAGCTGGCCGATGCTTATCCCAAGTTGTATGTGCCGTACCTGGCGCTGGGCGATCTGTACACGGCGCGGCACGAACCCCAAGGCGCAGGCGTCCTACGCCCAGGCGTACGCGCTGGCGCCGCATAATGCGCAGATCGTGGCCGGGGGGATGAACGCGGCGATCGAAGCGCACACGCTGGATATAGCCGGGCAGTGGTCCAGCCGGATCACCAGCGCCATGCAGCAAGAGCCGCAGGTAATGCGCGAGCAGGAGCGGTATCTGACATTTCGCGGGCAGTATCAGCAATCGGCGGAGGTGGGCGAGCAGGTCATCAAGATGCTGCCCCACGACCGGGACGTGGTGGTTTACCTGGGCTACGATCTGCTGAACCTGGCGCGCTATGAGGATCTGAAAAAGCTGACCACGCAATATGACGAGGTTTTTTCCAAGGAGCCGGACATTCCTCTGCTGGCCGGCTATGTAGACAAGCACCAGGGGCAGCTGGAAGAGGCGCGGCTGGACTTTACCCAGGCGCTGGACCGGGATCCCAACGTGGTGACCGCTTATGTCAATCGCGGTTACGTATTCCATGATCTGCACCAGCCCAAGCCGGCGGAAGCGGACTTCGAGTCCGCCTTGCAGCGGGAGCCGGACAATAGCGAAGCGCATCTTGGCTTGGCCTATGCGAGTCTTGATCTGCGCCGGCCGCTGGTAGCCATCAAACAGGCGCAGCTGGCCTCGGCGAAGATGGGCGATATCCAGGCCGTCCACCTGGTCCTGGCGACAGCTTACGCGCAAAGAGGCATGCTGGGCCGAGCGGCGGCGGAGTATCGCGCAGCGTTGAAGTTCACCCCTAACGACGGAGCGCTGCACCTGGCGTTGGCCGATACGTTGTACAGTGCGCGGAAGTATCACGACGCGCTCGACGAGCTGCAGATCGCGCAGAAGCTGGCGCCCAACAGCGCGGCCATCTCGGCGTTGTTTGCCCGGGCCTATTCGCAGCTGGACGATCGGGAGCAGACGCTGCACTATGTGCAGCTGGCCGAGCAGCAGGTACAGCAGGATCCTCCGGCGTTGAGCAATGCCGGCAGCAGCCCCAGTAACCCGGGCAGCAACGCAGCCAGCGCGCTGATCGCCGGGCCGCGCTCGACGCTGAGCGGGATCTACCTGTCGACCGGCGAGGCGTTGAGCCAGATTGGCGATCAGAGTGGGGCGCTGGACCGCTTTGGCAAAGCCTTGACCGCGACGGGCAGCGACCGGATGAGCATACGCCTGGCGATCGCGCAGATCATGGCACGCCAGGATCATGCCGAGGATGCCAAGCGGCAGATAGCCCTGGGGCTGATGGAAGCCGACACCGGCGAGACCCAGCCGTTGACCGGGGAACAATGGATCGGCGCGGCGGATATTTTCCGCGCCGTGCACGAGTACGATCTGTCGCAGACCTACGTCGAGCGTGCCCAGCAAGCCGGCGCCTCCGACAACATGGTGCGCATTGGCCTGGCCAACAACTACCTGGCACTGGGCGACTCGGCGCGGGCGCAGGGCGAGCTGGCGGCGATCAGCAGCGAAGCCGACAGCGAGCCCAACTATCAGTATCTGCTGGCCGAGGCCAACGTGCTGCGCCAGGAGCATCAGGGAACGCAGGCGCTGACCGCCTTTGCCCAGGCCTCCGATGTGGCCGGAGAAGATCAGACGGCGGAAGAAGCTTTGCTGTCGGCTGGAGCCAACGAGGGTCTGCGGGTGAACTCCCGTTTGAGCCTGCTGTCGGACATTTCTACTTCTCCGGTCTTTGAAGATACGACGGTGTATGTACTGGACTCGAAGCTGGACGCAACTTTCCCTGTGCCGCCTTCCAGTCCTTCGCTGCTTCCACCGCCGCGCTCCTCGCTGGCCTCGCAAGGCATGGTGGCCTACCACCTGCATCTGAACTATCTGCCGACGGCCAGTGGGTTCGTGCAGATCCGCAATACCGAGGGCACCATCTCGGTGCCGGCCACCAACTCGATTGTCACGCGCAACACCAACGACTTCTCGTTCAACTTCGGGTTGAATCCAACGGTTCACCTGGGGACCAATGTGCTGACCTTCAACAGCGGGGTGCAGGTGACGGTACGGCGTGATCTGGATACGCCGGTGCAGTTGAACCAGAATCTGTTTCGTCAGTTTACCTACATGTCGACCAGCTCGTTCTTCAACCTGGTATCGGTGAGTGGTTTTGTGCTGCACGAGTCCGGTCCGTTTACCGAAGAGAATCTGCACTCGGCGACCTTGGCCGGAGCGCTTGATTTCCGGGTAGGCGCGCCCTGGGGCAAGACGGCGCTGGTGACGGGCTGGGGAGCCGCAAGGCAGACGTTCAACCCGCTGACCAACGAGAACTACTACACCTCCTCCTATGTTGGGCTGGAGCGGCGGTTTGGCGAGCGGCTGGATGTGAAGGCGCTGGTCGAGGATCTGCGTGCGTGGCGTATCGTGCGGGCCAACTCGGCGATTGCGCAGGCGGTGCGGCCGGCGGCCACGGTGCAATACTCGCCGCAGCGCAACTGGACTCTGCAGGCGACGACGGCCTACTCCAACACCCTTGGCTTCCACGACTACGATGCGCTGCAGAGCGGATTTTCTGCCTCCTATGCGGTACCATTCCATCGCGGGTTCAAGGAAGAGACAGGAGAGGTTTCGCTGCAATATCCGATCCGTTTCTCGGGGGGCATCCAGCAGGAGAGTTTCTTTAATTTTCCGGGAGCGCACAGCCAGCAGTTCCGGCCTTATTTCAATATCAGTTTGTTTTAAAGATGAGTTGGAGCGTGGTGGGCCTTATGAAGATTTGCCTGGTTGCGACCTTTCCCCCCAGCGGACGTCAGCTGAACGAGTATGCGTTTCACATTGCGCGGGAGCTGCAGCGTGTTCCACACGTGCAGTTGACCATTCTGGCCGATGAGTTGACCGACTACGAATTTGCCACCGACGAGAATGGGGTGCACATCAAGGCCGAGGAGCAAGCGGAGCTGCCGGGCTTTCATGTGATTCGCTGCTGGAAGTTCGGCAGCATGTCGACGCCGGTGCGGCTGTTGAACGCCATTCGCCGGGTGAAGCCGGACGTGGTGTGGTTCAACCTGGTGTTCTCAAGCTTTGCCACGCCGGAGAATCCGCTGGCGGCTTTTGCCGGCTTGTCCGCGCCGGCGCTGACCCGGGCCTCGGGCTACTACACCCACATCACGCTGCACCAGGTGATCGAGCATGTTGATTTTGCTGCGGCCGGCGTGGGCGCACGGCGGGAGAAGCTGCTGCGCATGGGAACCCACTTCACCACCAGGACACTGCTGCGGGCGGACTCGGTCTCGGTGCTACTGCCTGCCTACCGGCGCACACTGGTGGAGAAGTACGCGGTGCGCAATGTTCTGCTGGGCAAGCACGGAACCTTCGCTCCTGCCACCGAGCCACCGGACTTCAGCCAGCGGGGCAACCCGGAGCATCGTCTGCTGGCGATCGGCCATTGGGGCACCTACAAGCGGCTGGAGACGCTGATGGAGGCATTTCCCGCGGTGCTCAAGAAGATCCCGAACTGCCGCCTGATTATCGCCGGAGCTAATCATCACACCAAAGCGGGTTACTGGGAATCGATACGCGAGGCGCAGCCGGCGCATTTGCCGATCGAGTTTCGCGGCTACGTGGCGGAGTCGGATATCCCGGAGCTGTTCCGCACCACCTCGGTGGTGGTGATGCCCTACGACTCGGCGACCGGTTCGAGCGGGCCGGCACACCAGGCCTGCGAATACGGGATCCCGATTGTGTGCGCCGACATCAACGATTTCCGCGACATGGCGGCGGAAGAAGACATGGCCGTGAAGTTCTACAAGATCGGGGATGCGGCCGACCTGGCGCAACAGCTGATCGCCATCCTGGAGTCGGCCGAGTTGCAGCGCAGCATGGGAGAACATAACTTCGCCACCGGCCAGCAGATGACCATGAGCAGCGTGATCCACAATTATCTCCGCTGGTTTGAGCTCCATCGCACCAAACGCGCACTGCGCAACGGAACCCTCACCGGCCGCCGCCGCCGGCTCTGGCACAGATTCTTATTCACCTCCTAGGTGGATGTCGGCATTCCGGACACCAGTCCTCTTTAGTACTCATCTCCTGAGCACTCCGGTTCTTCCACTGTGGCGATTTCCGGGTGGAATGGAGCGGTGATGTGGAAAATAGAGAGTGTAAGTACTAGCACAAGTCAATAGCGAATGAGTCTAAGGACGACAGAGTAGAGCGCGTGAGATCCCCCCTCCGGCAGCTCACTCCACAAGGGCGATATCGCTGACCGACCCATCGAAAGCAGAGCTTTTTACGAGATGTAGCTGCTTGGTGTTGTGTCTTTTTCACACTTAACGTTTTGCCCTCGCGAATCAGGAAAGAAGACACGATGATCAAGGCCCACGTAAGACGGATAGTCTCTAGAATACTTGCTCCGACGGCTACCCTTTGTGCTGTCACACTGCTGTTGAGCGGTTGCGGGGGAGCTCATTTCAATGCTGTTCCGGCGCCGGCGGTGAGCATCGCGGCCAGTCCCAGCTCCATCACCGCGGGCAGCGCGTCCACCTTGACCGTGACTGCGGCCAACGCTACCCAAGTAACGGTGACGGGTACGGATGGCAGCACCTACACCCTGCAAGCGAGCGGCGGCACTCAGGCCGTCAGTCCTAAGACGACAACCACCTACACTGCTTCCGCGAATGGTCTTGAAGGCCAGACCACGGCAAGCATGACCCTTGCCGTGTCGTCGCCCGGCGTGACTCCGCCGCCGGCTCCGACGATTACGATCACTGCAAGCCCCACTTCGATTACCGCGGGTGGCTCCTCTACCCTGACCGTGGCAGCGACCAATGCCACCGGGGTTACGGTGAGCGGCTCCGACGGCAGCACCTACACTCTGCAGGCCAACGGCGGAACCCAGGCGGTCAGCCCAACAGCGACGACCACATACACTGCAACCGCAACGGGAACGGGCGGCAAAGCCACGGCCATCACGGTCGTAACCGTGACCCAGCCAGGAACCCCGCCCCCGGCTCCAACCGTCAGCATCACAGCCGGCCCGGCTTCGATTACCGCGGGAGGTTCTTCCACCTTGACCGTGTTGGCTGCCAACGCCACTACGGTGACTGTGACCGGCACCGATGGTAGCAGCTATACGCTCCAGGCGAACGGTGGAACCCAGGCGGTCAGCCCGACAGCGACTACGACGTACACTGCCACTGCGTCCGGAGCGGGCGGCAAGACCACGGCTACCACGGTCGTCACGGTAACACCGCCGGGAGCTCCCGCGCCGACGGTCAGCATTACCGGCAGCCCCAACACGATCACTGCGGGCAATACCTCCACCCTGACTGTGGCTGCTACCAATGCCACCTCTGTCACGGTGACGGGCACGGATGGCAGCACGTACACTCTTCGGGCCAGCGGTGGGATCCAGCCGATTAGTCCGGCGGCGACCACGACCTACACGGCGACCGCAAATGGAGCCGGAGGTAAGACATCGGCCAGCACGACAGTGACGGTAACGCCGGTAGCGCCGGCTGCGCCGACCGTCAGCATCACGGCCAACCCCACCACGATTCTTGCCGGCAACGGGTCTACGTTGACGGTGGGTGCGAGCAATGCTACGCAGGTCACGGTGACGGGCACGGATGGCAGCAGCTACACGCTGCAGGCCAACGGCGGAACCCAGATAGTGAGTCCGATCGCGAACACCACCTACACAGCGACTGCGACGGGACCAGGCGGCAACGCCACGGCGACCGCGACCGTTACGGTGACACCGGCACAAGGGCCGGCGGCGCCGACCGTCAACATCGTCGCTAATCCTACTTCGATCACGTCAGGCAACTCCTCCACTTTGACTGTAGCTGCGGCCAACGCCACCACGGTGACGATCAGCGGCACGGATGGCAGCTCTTACACCCTAACGGCGAATGGCGGAGTCCAGGCGGTCAGCCCGACGGTGACCACGACATACACGGCAACCGCAACAGGAGCAGGCGGCAAAACCTCGGCAAGCGTTACCGTGACCGTGACCCAGCCGGCGGCTCCGACGGTGAGCATCAGCGCCAACCCCGCATCGATTATTTCGGGCAAATCGTCCACGTTGGCGGTTACGGCGACCAATTCTACAGCGGTGACGATCAGTGGGAGCGATGGCAGCTCATATACTCTGCAGCCCAGCGGCGGCAGCCAAGTCGTCAGCCCGACGGTGACCACCACCTACACGGCAACCGCGACTGGAGCAGGCGGCAAGACCTCGGCCAGCGCCACCGTGACGGTGACTCAGCCGGCGGCTCCGACGGTGAGCATCAGCGCCAACCCCGCATCGATTGTTTCGGGCAAATCCTCAACGTTGACGGTTACGGCGGCCAATTCCACAGCGGTGACGATCAGTGGGAGCGATGGCAGCTCATATACTCTGCAGCCCAGCGGCGGCAGCCAAGTCGTCAGCCCGACGGTGACCACCACCTACACGGCAACCGCGACTGGAGCAGGCGGCAAGACCTCGGCCAGCGCCACCGTGACGGTGACTCAGCCGGCGGCTCCGACGGTTAGCATCAGCGCCAACCCCGCATCGATTGTTTCGGGCAAATCCTCAACGTTGACGGTTACGGCGGCCAACTCCACAGCGGTGACGATCAGTGGGAGCGATGGCAGCTCCTATAATCTGCAGCCCAGCGGTGGCAGCCAAATCGTCAGCCCGACGGCAACCACCACCTACACAGCAACCGCGACCGGCGCAGGAGGCACGACCTCCGCTACTGCGACTGTAACGGTCACAGCACCTTCAGCGACGGTGAGCATCACCGCCAACCCCACTTCGATTACCAAGGGCAATTCTTCGACCTTGACGGTAACGGCGGCCAATGCTACCGGGGTGACGATCAGCGGCACGGATGGCAGCAGCTATACCCTGCAGCCAACCGGCGGAACCCAACCGGTGAACCCAACCACCACTACCACATACACGGCGACCGCGACCGGAAGTGGAGGCAATGCCACAGCCAGCGCGACTGTAACCGTGACCGCACCGCCGGCGCCGACGGTCAGCATCACGGCTAACCCGACCACGATTAATTCCGGTGGTTCGTCCACCTTGACTGTAGTTGCGACCAATGCCACCGCGGTGACGGTGACGGGAACCGACGGCAGCTCCTACAACCTGACGGCGACGGGCGGCACGCAATCCGTCAGCCCGACGGCAACCAGCACCACCGTCGTCACCTATACGGCCACCGCGAGCGGCACGGGCGGCGACGCCACCGCGACCGCGACGGTAACCGTGAACCCGGCAGGCAGCGTCCAGGCCATCAACCATGTCATCTTCATGCTGCAAGAGAATCACTCCTTCGATAATTACTTCGGCATGCTGAACCTTTACCGGCAGTCGAACGGCTACAGCGTGGGCGACGATGGCAACACGTATACCGTGGATGGCATCGAGGACAAGCTGACCACGATCAGCAATCCGGATAATGAAGGGACTTCGTACAAGCTGTTCAAGCTGGCCAGCACCTGCGTGGATGATGAGAGCTCCGATTGGCTCGCGAGCTACGGCGACGTGAATCGTTATGACTTCCTGACCACACGCCCGATCGATATGAACGGTTTCGTACACGACGCTGAAGGCTACGCCGATAGCTGTCATAGTTCCGGATCATGCTCCGGCAATTTCACCGACCTGACGGGCGAGCGCGCGATGGGGTACTACGATCAGGGATTTCTCAACTACTACTACTACATGGCCTCGCAGTTCGCGCTGTCGAATCGCTGGTTCTCGCCGGTTTCAAGCAAGAGTATCGACAACCGGATCGCGACCTTCACCGGCGGCACGACCCAGGGCCTGGTGCTGGATCCGGGCGGTGACGATCACCTTAATACGCAGCTGACCATCACGACCATCTTCAATAAGCTCGACAAGGCGAACGTCTCGTGGAAGATTTACTACACCGTCAGCCTGGGCTTCTGCCTCAACGACGACGATTGCACCACCGGATCGAACGCCTACTACCCGGCAACGGACTTCTCTTCTTTGACGTACTCGTATAACTACTTGTACGAAAATCCAAGCAAGGCTCCGTGTACCGGCACTACGCAGCCATCGAGCGTGGTTGGCGATGCATCGAACTCTTTCTGCATCGACCCGAACCACATCGCTCCGCTGACCCAGTACTACAGCGATCTGACTAACGGCACGCTGCCCAGCTTTGCCTTTATCGAAGCGGGCTATGCCAACAATGACGAGCATCCCGGATCGGGCCAGTCGGTTCTGACCGGCCAGGTGGAGATGTCCAAGGTTCTGAATGCCTTCATGACCAGCTCGTCGTGGAACGACTCGGTTTTCTTCTTCAGCTATGACGAGGGCGGCGGGCCGTACGACCACGTTCCACCGGTGCCAGGCCACTCCAACGACAACACCGACGCTTCGCTCTTGGCAGCGACGACGATTCCGGATATCTCGAGCATCGCGGTCAATGCCGATGGTTACAATCCGTGCCCGGCGCCGGGTGGAACGGCAACCCTGCATTGCGACGTGCCGTCGGGCTGGCCCGGGGCCAATGCTACAGACGCGCCTGCAGAGAACGGCTTCGCCGCACAATTGGGTTTCCGCTTGCCAAACATCATCATCTCGCCGTTCACCCGGAAGCACTATGTGTCCAACATACCGATGGACCACACGGCGGTTATCCGGTTCGTGGAAGACCGCTTTATCGGCGACCACACATACCTGACGAACCGCGATGCCGCGCAGCCGAATTTGTTGGACTTCTTCGACTTCAACAATGTTCCGTGGGCAACGCCGCCCACACCGCCGGCTCCGGTCACGCCGCAATCGCTGGGGCACGATCCTTGTACTCCCACGTCCATGGGGCCCTAAGAGAGCGGGGAAGTGCTGTACGATCCACAGTTATTATAGATTCGTTTTGGGACGATCCAGATTGGGTAACGGGAGAAGCCCCGGACTAAAGAGGCTGCGGAAAAGTCCGTTTTGAGGGGGAAAGTATCCCTCAGCGGCAGCGCTCATTGCCAAGTGGTTATGGACGGGCTGAAGAATCTGCGTGAGAACTCGAAAAAGCAGCCCTCAGGGGCTAAAGCCCAACGTATTTTCAATCCTTTACGGCCCGACTAAAGTCGTGCCCTGATACAAAACCAGGTTCTCACGCAGACTCTAAAGCCCGTCCCCTTCAGGAAAGCGACTTTTTCGCAGCCTGGAAAGTCCCGGGCCGGCACGTTGCAGCAGGTATTCAGCCTTTGTGCTTTTCGACTTCCAGGGGAACTACTTCGAAGGGCCGCATCATGTCGTTGTCTTCATGCTCCAGCATGTGGCAGTGAAAGACATAGCGGCCAGTGTAGCCTTCGAAGCGAGCGATGATGGTCAGCACGTCTCTGGGGTTGACGATGGCGGTGTCCTTCCATCCGGCTTCGCTGGGCTGCGGCGGGCGAGGCGCCCCTAACAATTCCAGTTTCCCACTACGAAAACTCAGGGCGTTGAATCCCTGACGATGCACTATTTGAAACTGTATCAGGTGCACATGCATGGGATGAGAGTCTTCTGTGGTATTGATGAAGCGCCACTTCTCAATCGTGCCTAGTTTCACAAACTCCGCAACCGGATCATCGTAGCCCTTGCCATTGATGCGCACTCCGAGGGAGTGTCCCTGGTCATCCAGCTCCTCGGTCAAGACGAAATCCCTGGTGATGATGGACTGCGCCTCATCCAGCCTGGTGAAGGGAATTGTCGACGGCAAGCTGAAGGCTTTTGCCTGGCTGGAGAGAGGACGGGTCACGCGGAATTGCATGAACTCATACAAAGCCTGGTGGGTGGCGCCGCTCATATCCCATCCCGGGAAGGGAACTGCGGCGTTGTTGGACAAGGTGACCGTCTTGCCCTCGTGCGAGGAAAAATCAACGATCAGATCAGCGCGTTCCGCCGGCCCCAGCAAGAGCCCGTTGATGCCCGCCGGCTTGGGGAGAAAGCCGCCATCGCTGCCGATCTGATGAAAGGTGACCAGGTCAGGGATATCCGTGGGGTGCTTGGCAAGATTGAGAGAAAGATGCAGGAAGCGTGAGTTGCAGCCGTTGAGCAGGCGCAGGCGATAGCTGCGCGGCTCAACCTGCATATAAGGATAGAGGGCGCCGTTGACCACGGGAAGGTCGCCAAAGAACTCCGGCCCCCAGACGCCTGGAGGAAGCTTCACTCCATCGTCGTGGGTTGGAGAATAGACCAGCTGAGCCTGGTCATCCAGGGTTCGATCCTGCAGCAGCAGGGGAATTTCATAATCGCCGGAAGGCAGATTCATGCTGCGCTCCTGGTCGTCGCGCAGGAGATAGAAGCCCGACATGCCGGCGTACACATTCAGGCGCGTGATCCCAACCGCGTGGTCGTGATACCAGAGGGTTGCGGCGGGTTGTTCATTGGGGTAGGTGTAGACGGCCGAGGCTCCCGGGGTAAACCACTTCTCGGGCAGGCCATCGCTGATGGATCGAGTGCGTGAGCCATGCAGATGAGGCACGGTTCTGACCGGGGGCGCCGGCGGCATGGCGCCATGCAGGTGTGGGTCGATGGCGAAGATGTGGTGGGCCGGGAGATGGTTCTCCCACTGGACGACGACCGCCCTGTTCTGCTGCGCATCGAAGGTCGGGCCGGGATAATGCCCTTCGTATCCCCATAATTTTGTGGGGGGAAGCTGGGAGTGGAGCTGCTGGGTGAATTCCACCATGCGGACTTGATATTCATCCCGGTCTTTATGGGTAGTGTGCGGCGCCAAGGGCTTGGGAACTGGAAGGCAATCGATATAGCGTTCCAGGGCGACCAGACGGGCGGGCATGTGATAGACCGGTGGTGGGGCTGGGCGCGCGGGCGTCTGCTGGCCTTTCGCGAGAAGGAGGCCGGGTACAGAGGCGGCACATAATTTTAGAAAATCACGCCTGTGTCTTGAAACCATCTTGGAATTGGCCGCCAGCTACTATTTCATCATCCGCCCCCTCATCTGTCTTGCCCCATCGTGCGAGGGAACTCTTCCTGTCAATGCCCTGGGTAACGTATTTTGACCACGGTTCAATTCCCGGAATCCGGAGGCAAAAGAGGCATGGTGGAGGCCCGGGGCACGGTCACCAGCAAAATGAACCCGCCCAGCAGCCAGGAACCCACCAGGATGGGGGCGTAGCGCATGGGCGCATCCGGCAAAGGCACGACCGATTTGTAGGCCACCCATACCATCGACATGGTGGAAAGCAGGGGGAAGAGGAAGTGGAGGACGGGGCTGAACTCCGCCGGGTGCTCACGGCGGTAAAGGAAGAAGAGGCCTATATTTCCGGCGGAGTACATGAAGATGAGGAGCAGGGTCATGGTTACGCCGAAGAAGTAGTACTCCTGGTCGGGGCCGATCCAGAAGCCGATGGCGACGCCGATGGTAAGGGTAATGATGGTCTGCAGCACGATGGCGTTGACCGGGGTGCGAAAACGGGGATGGATGTGGGCCAGGGAGGCGGGGAGAGAGCCCGCTCTGCCCATGGCATAGAAGACGCGGACCGCCGCATTGGTGCCGGCGATGGAACAACCGAGGATGGAGTTGATGACGGCGACCAGAACCAATATCCAGGCTGGACCCCAGAGGTGCTTGGCCAGAAGGATGACGGGATTCTCCGGCGAATGAGCAAAGGATTCGACGCGGCTGCTGCCCCAGCCGATCAGAACGGCCAGGCAAGTGAAGACGAAGAACCCGCCCATGAGGGTAATGGAGAGAAGGATGGCGCGGGGAAGGGTTCGCCGTGGATTGCGAGTTTCCTCGGCCAAGGGCGCGATCGCTTCAAAGCCGGTGTAGGTGAAGATGGAGAAGACGATCGCCAGGTAGAAACCTTTTCGCTTGAAATCGTGCACGGAGACAAAGTCCTGTAGATGGATGTGTCCATCGCCTGGGTGCATCAGGCTGGCGACGGCCAGCACGAGGATGATGCCGCATTCGATGATGGTGAGCCACATCACGACGGCGGCGGAGATTTCGATCCCGCGGTAAATGAGCAGGGTGATGAGCAGCGCGCAGACCACGTAGATCACATACCACGGGCAGGTGATGTGGGCCTCGATGCGCGCGGTGGTCTGCACCAGGTAGCCCAGGTAGGCGAGGTTTACCGAGGCGGTGAGCGGCTCGTACAAGAGGAACATCCAGCCGGTGAGAAAGCCGGCCCTGGCATTCAGAGAGCGGCTGACGTAGGTGTAATATCCGCCGGCTGAGGGCAGATGCAGGGCCAGCTGGGCGAGGCAGACCCCAAGCAACATCACGATCAGGAATGCGATGCCGTAGGCCAGGGGCGAAGCGATGCCGGCCATGGTGGTGACGAACTGGACGGTGACCACCAGCCCCATGGCGGGCGCGATGTGGGTGATGCCCTGGGTGAGGACGGAAGAGAAAGAGAGGGCATTGGCGCGCAGGCTCTCGGTGTGGGGAGTGGATAGCTTCATCGATGAAAGTTCGAGACTCCCCCGTCAAGCGCAGGTGTTCTGCTATTTTTAAAAAGCAAACTGAGGACTGATGGCTGTATTGTAAAGGCCCGCGGAGGGTTGCTGGAGCCTATCTCACCGGAGCAGTGGAGGACGTGAATGCTGGAACTGATACAAGTGGCGGGTGCGCCTAAGCCCCAAGGGCCTTATTCGAGCGCAGTGCGTGCGGGGGATTTTGTGTATGTGTCGGGTCAAGGGCCGGTGGATGCGGCGACGGGGGTGATGCAGTCCGAATTCAGCGTGCAAGACCAAACCAGGCTGGTGCTGCAGCATCTCCAGACGATTCTGCGGGGTTGCGGCGCCGACCTGGGAGATGTGGTCAAGTGCTCGGTGTTCCTGGCCGAGGCCATCGACTTTGGGGCGATGAATGAGGTGTACGCGGAGGTCTTCGGTGAGCACAAGCCCGCTCGGACCACAGTGGCGACGGGGATGGTATCCGACGGGATGAAGGTTGAGATCGATTGCGTTGCTTATTGCCCGAAAGTTGGGTAGAGGCACAGCGACAAAAATTGTTTGCCTCAGGGGCTTTAACAGGCTGCGGCAACGTCCTGTCCCGTTGGTTTTCTTAATATAGGTCGCATAGTTTCCGTCTCCCCCGGATTTTCCTGTGGAATTTGGTGGCTTCGGTGAACTTCATGCGCCTTTCTTCACGGAAAGGCGCACACGCGGTTCTCTCCAGTGCGTCGTGGCAGGAAATCCGGGTCCGGGAAATGGCTAAAAAGTGCGTGGTAAGCGTGATAAGTCCTCGGGCAGGGGATTTTTCTGGGTTCCTCTGAGGGCCTGACGCTGCTGAGGCGTTCCCAAGGGCCAGGGGTTCTCGGGAAATGGCCAAAAAGTGCGTGGTAAGCGTGGTAAGTTCTCGGGCAGGCGGATTTTTCTGCGTTCCTTTGAGCGCCTGACGCTGCGGATGCCTTCCCAAGGGCCGGGGTTCTCGGGAAATGGCTAAAAAGTGCGTGGTAAGCGTGATAAGCCCTCGGGTCGGGGGTTTTTCTGCGTTCCTCTGAGCTCATGGCGCTGCTGAGGCGTTCCCAAGGGCCGGGGGTTCTCGGGAAATGGCTAAAAAGTGCGTGGTAAGCGTGGTAATTCCTCGGGCAGGGGATTTTTCTGCGTTCCCCTGAGCCCCTGACGCTGCTGAGGCGTTCCCAAGGGCCGGGGGGTCTCCCCGGATTTCCTGTGGAATTTGGTGGCTTCGGTGAACTTCATGCGCCTTTCTTCACGGAAAGGCGCACACGCGGTTCTCTCCAGTGCGTCGTGGCAGGAAATCCGGGTCCGGGAAATGGCTAAAAAGTGCGTGGTAAGCGTGATAATTCGGCTCCTTCGAGGATTCTTTGGGTTCGGCGGTTTCTTCTTCCAACAGCTCTTCATATTCGTGATCGACGGCGGACCGAGAGTGGTGGGCCGGCCGCGGCCGGCGGGGGCCACAGTACATTAGAGACGCACGACGGCGACTTACCCTTGAGACGTTTTCTTCAAGTGTCAGCGAGGTTACATGTATAGATACAATTTGCCCTAACAAGTTTAGGCTTTGTTGAAATAAACATGCGACGCCGAGAATGAGCGGCGACTTATGTGTTGCGATATGGGTGACAGACAAACCCGGTGACGAACGGGGCATTACCGTGCTTGTTACATTATTACGTGAGTAAACGGTCTGCCTGTCACCAGGTTTTCGTCTGTGAAGCCTTGGAAGCTGTTCAAAGTTCAAAGAGCCTTCATTTTCCCGACTCCAGGAGTATCGGAGACTCGCGCGTCGGACGGTAAACAAAACGGCATTAAGGTAGAAATTGTTTGGCAGAATGCTGGGAGTACCTCTACTAAAAACCTGATTATCCATCGAGATGATAGCAACCAGCAGATGGCCGGCTGGAACCTTCCGAACATAAAAGAGGAAAATTTGCCTAGGCTGTCGAAGCCAAAAGACCTCGCCACTTTCATCGGTCCAAAACAGTCGATAGTTGCCCCAGAAGTCATCGTTATTCCGGCGGAACTCTGGCTGTATATATTTAACGGTAAGCACTACAAGTTCTGGGGAGAAGCTAGGTACAGCGATGTATTTACTGGGACCGACACCCACATTACTCGATATTGTTACGAAGTAATCGTGATGGAAGAATATAGTGCCGTTGAGCAGCCTCGCGAAAGATATTCCCCTCAGATCCAACAATGCGAAGGCGGAAACCGCACCGATAAGGAGTGCGGCCCCCAGTAGTGCTGCCCTGTCACGGCTGGACCGCCTCTTTTGCCTAACTGGGCCCATGGGTCATTTCTACCGTCACGTATGCACCCTTTGACATCTTTGACATGGCTGGTTTAACTCTGAACACCCAAACTGATACTGATGCCAGAACCTGGAGCCGCACCATAGACTTTCTTGCGCCGCAGAGCTTCTTGGTGAGTCCAACTCGGTCACACTAGACGGAGACTTACATCGACGGATTCAACCTCGCTCGTGGGAAGTCCGCCTCGATTTGGCGCATTACACCTGAGTCGTCGCGGATTGGGGGGTAGCTGTGATCTGACTCACGGTCACTTCAGGTTAGCCGGTTACACGACCGCGATCACGGTCCATGGCCGGTTACTCTGGCGCAATCGCCGCCTGCTCTGCTGTAAAAGAGTCAGCCACAACGTATGATTCGCCAAAGTGAAGGACTCTCGGTAGCGTTGGTTTCAACTTCGGAGCACGGCGCAAGGTTAGGTGTACTCGTTCGCCAATTGCCTCAAGTGCCTTCGCATAGGCGCGAACCAAGAAGTCTGGACCTCGACACACGAAATTGTTGCCGGAAATAGCTGCGACGTGAGGTTGGAAGGATGTGCCCGTCCACGGGGTCTCGATTGAAAGGTAACGATCGAATGGGATCCAGTCGTCAGCTGCTCTTGTGTGAGCGCGGTAAAGCGCCAGAAGTACTTTCGCCTCATCGCAAGTTCGAGGCCACCGCAGTTCGGCCCGTGGGACAACATACTGACGTGCCGCTGGGTGAGTGGCCCGGTATAGAAGCAAGCCTCCACCATCAACTGCCGTAATCTTTGCTTCGTGAACTCCGCGACAAGTGACGCTCCATCCGTCGATCCTTTTCCCGCGTTGTCCTTTGTGGACACTGAAGCAGACCTCAAGGCCGCCGGATATCCTCCGGACCTGCTCCGCCCGCACCCAGCTGTCAGGTATCGAATGTACTAATTTGACTGCGCTTTGGATCAGCATTGCAATTGAGTCTACTCGCTGAAACTGATCTATGGAGATCAACCCACCCGCTTTGCGCATCATCCGGGCACGGTCGGTTCGTCGACCAATTCGGACAGAACCATATCTGGACTGGTTGTGCCCATGTGGCCTGGGTACATTCAGACCGTCAATAGTGTAGCGTCAAACCAGACGTCAAGGTAGTCTCCGGCCAACAGGAATCGCCAGCCGGGTGCCAGTCCAAGCAGTCGGAGCACCTCGTGATGTTCATCATAGAAATGGTGCGTGCATCGCGGCTCAAAGAAGTCTGGTGCTTCGGAGAAGGATTCGCCACACCATATGTACCAGCCGCTGGTTCCGACGGTTGGAGGATTCCGGAGGCCGTTGATTGGTATCTTTCCGACTGTGGAGATTGCGAACCCGATCTTTGCATCCGGGAGTGACGGGACGAAGTCTGCGCCGAACTGTTCGCACACAATCTTCTGTGTTTCCTCGATCTGCAACTGGTTCGTCTGCACTCTTCACATCCTGACACACAGAATATCCAAAACATTCATTCCGAGCGAATCGTCGGCTACTCAAACCCAAACGTGAGCAAGATCACGCCTCGATTGCGTTGCCTTCCTTTATCACGAACTCCCGAAAAGCCGTCGCCATGCCCTTTAACGAAGCCGATACGGCGTCGGACGCATTCGCGTGCGGCTGATCGGCAATCATTGACTCATTTACTGGTCTTCACGGTGCAGCCGCTCAGTCTGTATCGCCACACCTCATGGTGACTTTCTCTGATTACGGCAACGTGCTCGGGCAACTCCACACCGTCTACGGTCTGGTAGGTAAAGGTGTAGATCAGGCGGTTGCCCGGCTCCAGCTTCCCATCTTCGCCTCTAGTCAATGTGGTCAGAAGGAAGCCCTGCGGCCCAGACGCAAATGATGTCATGAACCCTGTCGGCTGCGGTCCTTTCAATGTTGCGGTCTGCAGGCGCATATCGGACGCAAGAACCATCTCGACATTAGAAGTCTGCACCTTGAAGGTGAGCTTGTAGCCGGAACGGGATTGCTCGAAAGAGACCGGCGTATCAGGATTCGGAAGGAACATGCCTGTACCTGCGTCCAACCAGGTATAGAGGCTCTTCTGCACCGCGTGCTTCAGCAGGCCCTCGGCCATACCGCCATGGGGAAGCTTGGCTTCGGCATCGTCGGTCAGTCCTGAGGAAACGGTAACGCTCTGCTGCGTCACCGTGACGCGGTTCCGAATGGGCTGAAAGATATTTTCGAGTTCCTCGTCCGTTCCCTCATCTCCTACGCGCGTCGTCTCAGTGAAGTGCTCCTTCCAGCTGAAATCGACAGCGCAACCGAAAGACTGCAGGTTCCTCTTGAACGGAGCATCGTATTTCTCGCGCGCTTGATTGAGCAGTGCCTGGTCTGTCTTTGTCGCTTGAGCGTGACAGAACATAGCGCAAAAGCAGAACACGATTGACGCACGATAAATCTGCATCCCATAATCTCCACTGAATGGAATGAGGGCCGGGCTGAGAATGAGTGCGGCCATCATACCTCAGGCCAAAGAAGGTAGCCAACTCCGTTATGGAGTCGGCACTTGTTTTTTCGCTCAAAACCCGGTGACAAAAACCCGGTGACAGATTGGAACGTAACAGTAACTGTTATATTGTTACCTAGGTAAACGGACCGTCTGTCACCGGGTTTTGTCCCTGTCGTCACCGGGTTTTGTCCCTGTCACCGGGTTTTGTCCCTGGCTGCCATCAGGAAAACAACAACCTAGCCGAGGGGATTCGGAGGGGATTCAAACAGACGAAATAAACCCTTCGATTGGGCGCGCGAATCAAGCCACAGGTGTCGACTGCGTTGCTATCCTGGCGATCCGCACAGCCGGCGCTGTTGGGGGTTATTTCGTCTGTTTGAAACTCTAAAAAAGTGCGAACTAAGCGAACTAATTCGGCTAAGTCGTCGGATTCGGCGGAGTCGTCGGATTCGGCGGTTTCTTCTTCCATCAGCTCTTGCTGGTCGTGATCGATGGCGGACCAGAGGATGGTGCGGCGACCGGGGCCGCGGCCGGAGATAGAACGAGAAGTGACTAGTTGGAGAGCGCTGAGCCTTTCGAGCGCCTGGTCGATCGAGCCGCTGCTGACGTGCCCCCGGTAGAGGTTCCAGATCTCTGTTCGAGAGAGGCCGTTGGCCGCAGCCTGCAGCGCCTCGCAGATGCGATCGGCAATGGGGTCTCCGACACAGGTGCCGAAGAGGGAGTCAAGAGTTGGCCCGCGGCTGGGTCGCGACCAAAGAGGATTTCGGTCTGGCCTTGTGCCCACTCGACGGCACGGCTGAGGCCGCGGGCGATGGCGGATAGTTGTTGCGGGTCGACGTTGCCGCCATCGGGCATGGCTGCGTTGCACCCAGGCCCAAAGACAGCGGTTGGCGAAGCCGTTGTGGGCTTCGGTGCGGTGGAGCGACTCGGCGAGCTCTCGCTGGGTGATGTGACCGATGAGGCTGAGGTGGCCTCCGCTTGCCTGCAGGAGCCGGTCACGGTCGAGCATGCGCAGAGTGCCGCTATCCCGGGGCGCAGCGCATCTGACGCCTGGTAGTTGCCGGCAGGAGTATGCTACAACTACGTCATGCGAAGTACGCTACGCGTAGTATCGACGAATACCTCCGAAAAGATGGGATATTATTCCGACCCGCCACTTCTGGTTTTGGCGAGCCTCGCCAGCGGGCCGAAGCATGGGCACTCAATGATCGAAGACATTGAACGTCTATGCGGAACGCGGGTCGGACCGGGAACACTTTATGGCGCGATTGGCCGCTTGGAACAGCAGGGCTGGATTGAACGACTCCCAGTCGAAGAGAGACGTCAACCCTATCGCATTACTGCCGAAGGTGTGCGTGTTCTTCGCGCGAAGCTAACGACGCTGCAACGGTTCGCCAAATCCGGATTGAGACGATTGGAACTGTTATGAATCCAAGGCTCGCCAGGCTGCTCACGCGCCTGTACCCACCTTCGTGGAGAGAGCGCTACGGAGCGGAGTTCGAAGAGCTTCTTGAAACCGGCCGGGGTGGTTTTCGAACGGTGGCCAACATCGCCTGTTCGGGACTCCGCGAGCGCATTTTTCCCATCCAAGGACTCACCCCCGCTCAGGACACAGGCTCGGGTCGGTTCCATTCCCTCTGCGCACGAGCACCGTGGGTCATCTTCAGTCTCGCGCCCGTGTCTCTTCTTGCTGGGTGCTACATTGCGGCCTCTTTGATTCTGTGGATAGGCTGGACAATTTTCTTGGCGGGAAGCGATACGCCTTTTGGCGGACCGCAGCACGGGTTGGCAAATCTTTATTTTCAATTCGGCAAGTATTTCTATGGCAGCGCGCCCGTTCTCGTTGGCTGGGTGGTTGCAGTCGTTGCGGTCCGTCAACGAGCAAAAATAGTTTGGCCCTTGACCGGCTTCGTTCTGGTGGCATGGATCGGAGCCGCGGCTCGGATTCGAGCAAGTCGGACGGCAGTTCCCAGCGGACTGGAGCATATCCGAATGGACTTCGTCCTTTGGCCATGGGTTCAGAACGGTCACAACGACCTGGTTCACGCACTCATCATTTTCTCGCTTGCGGTGCTTCCGTATCTGCTTTGGCGAATTCGGTTTGCGCGAATGACAGTCTCCTGATTTCTACTTCCACGACTGTTGTAACGAACGGGAAGTTTGGAGCGCTGAAATGGCAGGAACAGTGAGCCGCATCGTGAAGCGCGTTGTGAAGGCCGTGGGTGTGCTCGCTCTAATTGGTTTGGGCGCGTTGGCAGTGCTGCTCGCAGCACTATGGATGGACCACGGGAGATCGACACCGTTGCCGGCCCCCAGTGGCACCTATAAGGTCGGCCGCGCCACTTATGTTTGGAGGGATGAGACGCGGATCAATCCCTATGCCCCCGTTGCCGGCACTAAGCAGGACCTTGCTGTCTGGATCTGGTACCCCGCCGAACCAGCGACTTCCACGAGAAAATCGGAATATCTTCCTGGGTACTGGATTCGGGCCCTGGAGCGCCATGAGGGCTTCATCCTCAGCAGACTTCTCAGCCGGGATCTCACGCGCGTCGAAGAGCACAGTTGGAGCGATGCCGAAGTCTCCAGGGAACAGGCAATATATCCAGTGGTCATTCTGCGGGCTGGCGGCGGAGCCTTGAGCTCCGACTACACGACGCTTGCAGAGGACTTGGCGAGTCACGGGTACATTGTCGTCAGTTTCGACGCGCCATATCGGACGGTCATCACGGCCCTCCCCGATGGGCGTGTCGCTACCCGAGCAGCAGGAGGGGATTTGGATAGAATGCCCTCCTCCACCACCACACAGCATCTTGCAACGCAGCTGATGAGCGTATGGATCGCGGACCTAAAATTTGCGCTTGACCAACTGCAGGTGCTGAACGCAATTGACTCAACTGGCCGCTTCAAAGGCAAGTTCGACCTCCAAAAGGTGGGTTTCGCCGGACACTCTCTTGGCGGCGCGACAGCTGCGCAATTCTGTCACGACGATGCGCGGTGCGCAGCAGGGATTGATATCGATGGCATGCCCTTTGGAACTGTCATCCGGGATGGACTCCGTCAACCTTTTTTCTTCCTCATGAGTGATCACAGCAGGGAGGAGTCAGGGTCGGAATCCCAAACTGTCGAAAAGAACATTGAATCGATCTATGAACATGTTCCTGAAGGGAAACGCTGGGGAATGACCATTACAGGCGCAAATCATTTCACCTTCAGCGATCAGATGTTCACCAAGAGTCCTATTCTGATGTTTTTTCTTCGCAGGGCCGGGGTAATGGGATCGCTCAAGAGGCGGCGCGGACTGGCGATCACCAGCGCCTGCGTACATACGTTCTTTGACGTCTATCTGAAAGGCGCCCCCGTAGAGGAAATGAATGGTCTGCCAAGCCTATATCCGGAATTGAAGATCGGGATCATCACGGCGTTCCCACAACAAACTCCCTAAGCGGCTCAGATCCGGCGCACGAGTGTGCCCCAAGCTCGTTGAGGGGCATTTTAACTACATGTTTTTCGAGTAACACGAAGTCCAGGCGAGGAAGCAGTGACGCGTGATGATGGGTGGTGAGAGACACAAATGTCTATTGTGAGAGCCGGCCGGTAAGAAAGAGGTCAATCGCGACGTCTTTGTCCGCTTTCCAGAATAAAAAGCTTGGATCCTTGAGTCCCCATCGGATGTAGGGCACGACAAAATGAGCTTTGGCCGTTGCGGTTGTACCTTCAAGATGGACAAGGATGGGGATGGTGATCTCGTGAGGCGTGCCCAGTAGCGTGAAGATCCCAGTTGCCTGGATGGTCGAGTCTCCTGATGGAGCAATGGCGCCAGCGTACGACTTGGGCTCAAACGACACAGTTGCGTGCTGCTCCACCTCAAGGATGTCCTTGTTCATCTTCTTGTCGCGACTGCCATTGCCGGTCTTACCGCTGCCGGCGAGAACGACCACCGAACCCGATATCTTAGCAGCGCTGCGGTCAAGCTCAAGCGATCCGGATTGGATGTGAAAGGCGCCGTTGACCACCTCTCGGGTCGTTTTCAGCGTCATCTTGACCTCGCTGGCATCGGGGTTAGCGACGAATGTCTGCTGCTGGGCGAGCGCGACTGGAGCGAGTAGGACAGCGAGGGCGAATACGGTGAACGATTTCATTGCATCTCCCCTGTGGTGTTTTGGGCGCAGCTCGATTTCAGCTGGCGACTGGATGGGTAGCAATAGCGGGGTGCTGGGCAACGCGTGTCAGCCTTGCCGTCACGCGCATCACTCCAGGCCAGACCGTGAGGCATAGCGGCAATACAGCGCGCGCGAGAGGGTTGTTCAAGCCGTCGGCAGCGAACTCGGCAAGGCGCATCTGGGCCAGCAATGCGGAGCGCAGCCTAGCCTGAAAGAGCGATGCCGGCTCTTCTGCAAGATAGGCGGCGACGGCACAACGTGCCGTATGCAGCGCGATGGATATGCCATCGCCGGTGAACGAGGGGATGACGGCTGCCTGATCGCCGATGCAGTAGAGCCCACTCGCCGTTGTGCGGCGGATGTAACCATACGGAATATGGGTAACGGCGATCGGCTTGGCGAGCAACGGCTCCGCGCCGGCAAGCCTCATAGCGAGGTGTGGACAGTGCTGCTGCATCTTCGCAAGGAAGCTCTCCCAGCGATGACCCGCACGTGCAAGATACCGCTGTTGCACCACGCAGCACAGGTTTGCAATGCCGCCTTCCACCGGCTGGATACCGCCATATCCTCCGGGATAGAGCATCAGCTCAGAGGCGCCCGCTAGCTCAGAGGCCTGCGCGGACGATAAACTAAAATACATCTTGAAGGCGACCCATCGCTGTGGGTCCTTCGGACGCAAGTGGCCGCGGACATCGTGCTTGCCCGTGGCCAGAAAGACCGCCGGGGCCTCACGGGTGGTGCCGTCGTCGAGCGTAGCTTGCCAGAGGTTGGATGTTGTGCGGCTGAGCGCCTGCACACTGCGGCCGCGCTCTATCCGAACGCCTGCGGTGATGGCCTCGGCGATGAGTGCTGTATCAAGCGTCTTGCGCGTTAGCGAGGCTGCGGGGAAAGGCAAGGGAGCCTCCGCGGCGCGCCTGGCAGCGGCGAGGCGAACGTAGTCGATTGGGACTGCGCCAAGCGAGGCCACATCGATGCCGAGCGCATGCAGGTCCTCAAGGGCCTCACCGCTTAGGAACTCTCCGCAAACCTTATGGTGCGGTGTGGGCTCGCGCTCAATCAGCGTAACGACTCGTCCCTTGCGGGCCAGCGCGATCGAAGCCGCACAGCCCGCCACTCCACCACCCAGGACGAGGACTTCGTCTTGCGAAGGAATCTGATTCAGATCGGACATTGTTCGGGGGGATCTCCTTTTCGGACGCGATATGTGAACCTTAATCACTTACGGCGAGTGGTGAGCTCGCGCCAGTTAAGGCCGAGGTCCACGATTAGCAGCGAGGCGAGAGTAAAGGCGATTACGCCGACGGCGGCGAAGGAATCCCCGAGGTGGCTCCAGTAACGGGGCCAGAGGTTGAGCACACGGCTGGAGACAAAGGTAAAGGTGACGGCGTAGGAGCGGGCCATCCATTGGCGGTGCTGGATAATCTGGCGATTGCGCGCGGTGATGAGGGCGGCGGTGCTGCAGACGACCCAGGCTGCAGCCTGCATCGAGGTTCCAGGGAAGCCCGGTCGGCCGCTTGCAAGGGCGACCCCGGTCGCCGCGCCGATGAAGACAGAGATAACGTAGATGCGGCCGAGGACGCGATGGATCTTGAGGTGGCGCCGGCGAAATCGTGATGAAAACTGGATCGGGCCGATGAGGAGAGCCATCATGGCGAAGAGCGTATGCGGGATGAGGAGCTGGCGGTCGGCGATGACCTGCAGACGATAGGCGTGGTACATCGGATAGTCGGCGATCAGCAGAACTTCTGAGGTGATGAAGACGAAGAGGGCGGTGAGTCCAAGCGAGATCCAGAGAACGGTTTTGGGCCTGAAACAGCTTTTGGATTCGGAACGAGTGGGGCGAGTTGGGTGCTGCGTGGAAGTCGCCATTATTTCCCTCTCAGATGGTTAGACGTGATGCGGCGACCTTCCATCGCCCCACACACAACCGTCCCGGCCGCCAAGGCTCTACCGCCGCCGTCTCCAGCGGGACCTCAGCCGCCGTCAGCAACCGCGCCCAATCCTCCTGCCGAAAGGCCCGCCGAAAGGACACCGGTCCATCGTGCCGCACAAACCGGTGCCACTCCACCATTCGCCCCACCCACCCAAACATTCGACAACTCGACTCCGACCGCTTCAAATCGTTGATAAACCAACCTAGCTGCGTAGTTGCTTCCATCCACCGCAGCAGTGCGATGATCTCTTCATCTTCCAGGTGATGCGCCATCAGCGAGCTCACGACGATATCCACCGGCTTCTCCGGTCGATACAGCAGAGCGTCGGCGGTTACCCAAGTGATTTTTAACTCCTTCGGCGTGGATTCGGCTGCCGCACGCGCCGCGTAAGGATTCAAGTCGATTCCCGTCAACTGCACAGCAATGCCGCGCCTCCGTGCCCAGCCTGCAATCTGCCGCAGCAGATCGCCCCCGCCACTGCCCACATCGACGATGTGTACCGGATCCGGCAAGCCGTGCGGCAGCCGCTTCAGCCAAGCTATCGTCGGTCGATATCCCAGCAGCCAGCGGTTGACCTGCTCCAGGCTGCGAAGGCAGCCACGAAAATCCTCATAGCTACAGTCACCATCCATCAGCTCCGGCAGCTCGCGCGGAGAGGCCCGGAGTCTGAATTCGATCTCTGCACTAGACCGCATGGAAGCGCATTGTCTCCGCCGTCAGCCCCGGGCCAAACGACATCGCGCACCCGCGTTGCCCCGCCCGTGCCTGCTGCATCATCCGCTGCAACACAAACATTACCGTCGCCGAAGACATGTTGCCGAAGCACGACAGCACCTCGCGCGACGCCGCCAGCGCATCGACCGGCAGCTCCAGTCCCTTCTCCACCGCATCCAGAACCGACCGTCCGCCGGGATGCACCGCCCACAGCTCGATGTCATCGCGCTCGGCCATCAACTCGCCCTCACGTAACGCGCGGCTCAACTCCGCCGGCACCTGGCCGGAGAGGAGCATGTCAAATCCCAGCCCGCGGATCTTCCAAGTAATCAGACCCCTCGTCTCGGGCCCCGTCACCGCCTTAAAGCTGTCCAGAGAAAAGCCCTGCTCGCACGCGGTAATCAGGCTCGCCGCCGCGCCATCGGCAAAGACCAGGAACGAAAGCACCTGCTCCAGCTCCTGCGTCTCCTGGAAATGCAGCGTGCACAGCTCCAGGTTGACCATAAGCACGCCAGCCTTCGGCTCTGAGCGCACAATGTGCCGCGCCAGTTTCAGCGCATTGATCGCCGCATAGCAACCCATGAAGCCAACCATCGTACGCTCCACGCCGGGGTGAAGTCCGAGGTGGTCGATGATCTCAAAGTCCAGCCCTGGCGCATAGAACCCCGTGCAGCAGGTCACCAGCACGTGCGTGATACCGAGGCGTTCCTTCTCACTGAGGGCAAGCCGGTCCACGGCTTTCCGCATCAGCACCGGAGCCCTCTGCTCAAACAGCTCCATACGCCGCGCCGTGTTGGGAAAGCTGCCTAGCCGATAAAACTCAAGCGCTTCATGCGACGAGAATTGTCCGGAACCCTTCTGCGGATCAAGGAATGAATAGCGGTGCGCGATGTTGGCGCGGCTTACCATGCGGCGGAAGACTGTGCGCAGCCGCGGGTCGGCAAGCATCTTCTCTGCGAAGGCGACAAAGGAGTTATGCACATCGTGCTCGGGTACGGCAGTGGCGATGCGGTTCAAGTAAGCCGTAGTCAATGCTCGGTAGACCCTCAACCCTGATTATTAGCGCTTGAATGCAGCCTTTAGAGAACGTGGCACAAACAAGTTTTCTCGCAAAGAAGTACTTGACATCTAATCTTAACAGGTTAAGACTTGCAGCGTCCTGAGTTTTATCTTCACATTTCGCGTCATTCTCTGGACGCTCTGTGCCGTAGTCGACAAGTGCTGAACAACCATCCAGAAGACGGCGAGTCCGTTCAACGTGATCAGTGTGGCGCTGGTTGTTGTTGGCGGTCACTCTCTCATGTTTGCTGCCGGTCGGCAATCGTTAACCGAGACGGCGAAAATGCCTCTCAACTCAAGTCTTAGCGTATTAAGATTTCACTTGTAAAGCTGTCTTCACGATTTAAGATGTACTCGGGGGAGGCTTAGTGAGGCGCCTGAAATCCACGATCGTCAAGTCGTTGTTGGCAGAGCAGAACGTTCGCCCTGAAGGCTCACCATGCTGAGCTTTCAATGGTCAGAAGGGTACTCTCGCGGTCGCGTTCTTCTCTCCAAATTGCCATTCATCATGCTGTTTCTTGCCGTATCCCGTTTAGGGCATACACAACAGTCCTTGGGCTCTGTCTGTGCAAAAAACCTGCAGGATGCACCTGACCGTTCGCCCTTGGAACTGAACGGTAGTGCGGTGTCTAACCCCAAAGCCCCTTCCAGCATCTCCGGAATAGTTCTTGATCCCAATGGAGCCACAATCTCAGAAGCACGCGTGACGCTTACATCTACAAGAGACGCAAGGGAACGCACATTAGTTTCAGAGGGAAACGGGGAGTTCTTTTTTAGCGCGCTTCCGGCAGGGAACTTCAAGCTTACGATCACGTCGCCAGGCATGGAACCGTTTGTGTTCCCCAATATTGTGCTGCATGCAGACGAAAGGCGCGAACTCCCGCAAATCTCGATGGCGATCGCAGGCGCGACAACCGAAGTGAAAGTCGTCATCACGCAAACTGAGGTCGCTCAGGAACAGGTTAAAGCCGCTGAGCACCAGCGCGTGTTCGGTATCCTGCCAAATTTTTACAGCAGCTATATTTGGGACGCTGAACCTCTTGATGCGAAACAGAAGTTTGACCTGGCTTTCCACTCAATAACCGATCCGACCGAATTAGTAGGGACTGGAATTATCGCCGGCGCGGAGCAGGCAACCAATACGTTCCCCGGCTATGGACAGGGAGCGCAAGGCTACGCAAAGCGCTACGGGGCTGCCTATGCGGATGACGTGCTGGGAAGAGTGATCGGCAGCGCTATTCTGCCTTCTTTGATCCATCAGGATCCAAGATATTTCTATAGGGGATCGGGCAGCGTTCGTTCGCGGGTGTTCTATGCCATGTCGAGGGCGCTGGTTACAAGGGGAGACAATGGGGAGACGGAACCAAACTACTCGCGTTTACTCGGGAGCTTTGCAGCGGGTGGCTTGGCAAATCTTTACTATCCGCGGGCGGACCGCGGCGCGGGTCTCACGCTAGCCGATGGCCTCGTAAGTATTGCGGGACATGCCGTGGATAATCTGATCAGGGAGTTTTTCTTGCGCAGGCTCACGCCCAATGTACCTGTCTACGAGATGGGCAAGCAATAGCTGCTGGGCAGGTTCCGATCCTTTACACGCGAACAGAATGGATAAACAAACCGTTCGATAACATCAGCATTATCGATCGTCGATGGCGAGCCAATGGGTCGCTTACTCCGTGCCTTTGTCTACTCAAACAGGGCCGGTGAAAACGGACACCATCTGCATTGTTGCCAGATCTATGCGCCAACAATCCGCCGGACCGTGTCGAGATTTCGACCGACGACTCTGGAGGGTCTTCACGCACACCGAAGCGGTGTGGAATAACAATGCTGGATTCAAATACATAGCAGGACGCACCGGTTCTGGCATTACAAATGCTCTGCACGATGAGAAGCCGGTCCAAATTCAATGCCTCGGCAAACCTTCAGCACACTTTGGGAGATGAACCGTGAGAGCTATCGTCTCAAGACATCGACAGTTCGCATCTGGAAATTGCTCCGCTTGGCGCATCGGCTGGTGTTCGACAGCATGGGAAAGGAAGAATCGGAACACCGCCGGGCGCCTGATCAAACTCTATTGACACAAATTTGGTGAGCACATACCCTTATCCGCCGCCGAGACGTAAAAGGATTCGTGCAGCGCACGCCGAGCTGGCTGAAGCCACCATCGACCTGGTCCGGGCTTACTTGAAGTAGCGAGGAAGGCAAGATGAACGATTCTGAGAAGCGGAAGCTGCTCGCGGCGGTCGATGCGAACTGGCAAGCCGAGATGGAGGGTTTCTATACCTACGCGGCGCTTGCAAACGGTGAGGCCGATCCTCGCCGGCGAAACGCACTGCGCGGTCTCGCGACAGCGGAAAAGCACCATGCGGACCTCTGGGCAGGGCGCATCAGCGCGCTCGGCGGGACCGAGCCGAAGTACACAGGAGATCCTTCGGGGCAGGCCGATTCTCTGGCCAACAGAGTCGGTGGAGCAGACCTCGCCCTGCGCCGGCTGGAAATTGACGAAGGCCGCGATATCGCGAAATACGGCAAGCAGCTCAAAGCCCTTGGCGATGAGCCAAGCGTTGCCATCCTGGAAGAGGTCATTGCGGATGAGCGCGATCATTACCTGACTCTTGGCAACCTTATCCGCTCCCGTGGTGCTCTTCCCCCGTTGCCTCCGGAACAGGCTCAGGCAGCCCTCGATGACCTGATCGCTGCTCGTGACAAAGGACACGCGCAGGCTGCGGGATGGGTCGGCGATGCAATCTACGGCATCAATGACGGACTCGGTTCCATCTTCGGGATCGTCTCCGGCGTCTCTGGAGCGACCCTGGGTAACAGCCACTTCGTCTTGATCGCCGGGTTGGCGGGGATGGTCGCGAGTGCCTTGTCCATGGGCTCCGGGGCATACCTCGCGGCCAAGAGCGAGCGCGAGATTTACGAGGCTGAGTTCGCCCGCGAGAAAGAGGCGGTTGAGAACAACGAACCGGAAGCGCGTGAAGTCCTTTCCCTGAGCTACCAGATTCGAGGCTTACCCGAAGCAGATGCCGAAACCTTCGTCCGCGATCTCGCAAAAGACAAGCACCAGTTCGTAAAGGCTCTCGCCCGCGAGCGGCTGAACACCACCGAAGAAGGATTACGCAGGCCGATGGCTTCGGCCGTCTCGGGTGCGCTCTCGACGGCGGTTGGCGCCTTCGTTCCGATCATTCCGTTCTTCTTCATGACCGGCATCCCTGCGGTAATCGTCGCAGCAATTGTCTCTCTTATCGCCCACTTTGCAGTCGGTGCGGCGAAGTCCCTCATCACCGTCCGATCATGGTGGGCGAGCGGCTTCGAGATGACTTGGATCGGGGCTTTGGAGGGGGTCGTGACCTATGTCATCGGAATCGGTCTTGGAAACATTGGCGGAGGCTAGCAGGAAGAGAACCTCAGAAGCGAACAGGACTGCGCTTGCGCGTAGATGCGCGTCGAGCTGCGTCGCAACAACCTCCCTGACATCTTCACCGTTGGCATGAAGCAGGGTTGTGTTGGTCCGCCGCAGTGGGTGCCACGTCACTCGTTTGTTGATGCCGGAACTTGGTTTGTTACAATAACAGCTCTGTTTGTTGAATAAAGCTCGCAAAAAACGTGTCAGAACCTACCTTGACTTGTTCAAATCAATGGCGTCCTGTGGATGGTGAAGAAATGGGCAGTCCTGACACTGCTTGCGTCACATGCAGGCTTTCGCTGGCTGCGTACTGAAGAGGTATGGGGCGCTGGCTTTATCGACATCTACTGGCCAGCCAACACTGCGCAAGGCGACGCTACAGCGAATCGGTGGCGTCATTTGGCGTGAGTGCTACACCAGTTGCGCTAAACTCAACTATGTCGCTGACTCAACAGCGGCAGCCGGCAAGAGGGACAGGGTAACTGCTCGGTTAATCACCTCATTACCCCTAGGGAAAATCCTGAGAGAGGGAGTCTCCGGTCCCGTATCTACTCTTGTGCTTGTTGCATCGGGTAGATTTTTTTATGGACCCCTTGACATGTTCTCGCGAACAGATCCATTATGCTCGCGTAGTCTTAATTGCTTCAGTCTGAGGCATATTGATCGCCTATTTCTTCCCGGGAAATTTTATTGGGTTATTTCGTCCATTGCGACGGATCGACCGATTCCATCCCGAGTTTTTGAGGAATAACGGCATGCACGGATCCCTGTTCGGGTAACTATACCGGGCAACTATACCGGACAAATTTCGAAGGGCTGTAACGCGCTCACTACTGCTCGCCTTCGCCGCGCTGAGCCATTCCCTGCGCCCTACCCGAACCTCAGCCGTTCCAGGGAGGTCACTCATGAGACAAACAAGATTGATGGTTGTAGCCGCCGCCTGCGTAACGATCGCGGCCGGCACGGTCGTCTCCACTCACATTGTGCGCGGACAATCGTCCCCAGCGATTTACAACCCCTATCCGCCTGGTATCCTGCCGTCCAATATCGCCTCCGAGGAAACGCGGGTTCAAACGGAAATTGCAGGCATCGAAAAGAGCTATCTCACTCAGTGGCAAGCATTAACACCTCCGGTAGTGGCAGGCAACCCGCCAATACTTATGAACACGGGCTATGCGGCACAACGAATACTCGGCGGTCTGCTGCAATATGACTTGAATATATCTCCATTCCAGAATAGGGCGTGCGCATCGTGCCACATGCCGTATGCCGCCTTTAGCGGACCGATCCCGTCCGTCAATCTGACGATGATCGCGTATCCCGGAACCCTTCCCTACCGGGCCGGCAAGCGCACGGCGCAACGATACACGTATTCACATGCCTTCCCTGTTCTCAACTACAACGCGACCCAAGCCGCGTTCTTTGGCGGAAACTTTTGGGATTCACGCGCCACTGGATACAAGCTGCAGGCTCCCGACGCCGAGCAGGCACAGGGTCCTCCGGTTGACCCGCTGGAAATGGGTTTCCCGGATATAGCTTGCATAGCGTACCGGATATCCTCGGCTTCCTACCTACCGCTGTTCATGACGGTATGGGGGGACTCTTTTAACATCAACTGGCCGTCCAACACTGCCTCGATCTGCGCGACCCCTAATGGGGCTGCGGTGTTCAACGGGAGCGCCACGCCAATCCTTTTATCTGCAGACGATCGCACCAAGGCCACCAACATTTACGATCACTGGGGGCAATCCCTCTCCTTCCTCGAGAGTTCCCCGGATGTCAGTCCCTTCACCTCGAAGTTCGATGCCTATCTTGCAGGCAAATACACCTTGACTGCAGAAGAACTGGCAGGTTACAACCTGTTCCGGGGCAAAGGGAATTGCAACTCATGTCACCTCGACGGCAGATCAACCGCTCCTAGTCCTACGGCTCCGGCGGCTGAAGACAACGGCACGGCCGCCGATACCGCACCCGTGTTCACATGCTTTGGCAGTTCCAATCTGGGCCTTCCCAAGAATCCGAGAGTTGCTCTCTTATACGAAACATCAGCGGACAGCTATGGATTTACCCCTAATCCTGAAGGCTACATTTACACGGATTTCGGATTGGGAACTTTCTTGAGAAGCGGTTTCGGCTCCTTTCCTAACCCGAACTCGGCGTGGCTTCCATTCGCGCAAACTTCGGATGGTCAGATGCAAACGATGACAGCGCGCGACGTGGCCCTGACGCCGTCCCAGTGCAAGACCACCGAAGCCCCAGGGCCTTACTTCCAAAAGGAGTTTTTCCACAACGGATACATCAAGAGCCTGAAGCAACTGGTCCATTTCTACAATACGCGCGACGTGTATAGGAATTCGGCAGTTGAAAGCGGCGATTGCCCGGCAGGAACAACCGAAAGGGTGAACTGCTGGCCTGCGGCCGAGGTTTCGGTAAACCAGGATATGACCGTTGGCAATTTAGGCTTGACAGATACGGAGGAGAACCAGATCGTCGTCTTCCTGCAAACCCTTAGCGATGGCTACACAACACCTTATCCCTTCATTGGGACTTATACGGGTAAGTGCATGAGCGGTGGTACTGCCGCGACTCAAGGTAACTCGACGCTAATTTCTGCGCAATTTTTGCGGGATTTAAGCAAGAAGTAAGGCAGTCCAATGGTGAGAAGAGGGCGCATGTGCAACCCTTAGAGTGTTGATGCGCCCTCGAAATATGCTTTGGAAAGATCCACTGAACAATGTGATTAGCTTATGAAACGTCTTTCACGAAACAGAGTGCTTCTGGTACTGGCGGCCGGCCTGCTCCTGTCGTGGCCAATCGCCGCTCAAGTGTCACATTATGGGGCTAATAACGGCATCCCGCCCCCTGCAAAGAAAGCAGCACGGCTGCAAATTACAAAAGGGCCAGCCCTCGAACTGTTCAGAGACAACGAGGCCATTATCCGGTGGACCAGCAACAACCCTGGCGGCACTGACGAGCACTTCGGGTTCGTGAAGTATGGGACTGATCCTCACCACTTAGACCTGACGGCGAAGAGTCACATCCGGCTAAATCGGAACCATCCCTATACGGTTTTCCGCGTGCGATTGGAAGACGTAAAGTCTGGGACAACGTACTACTACACCGTTGACTCGATGGAAGCCACCGGCGAGCTCGATGGGGTGAAGAGCAATGTTTATCACTTCACCGCCCGCGAGTAAAAATCGTATGGACAACAAATCGCCAAGTGTTACGCATTTGTAAGACAGAAAGCAGGTAGGAAGTGGTGGTGGTCCCATATCATTCTGAACCAAAACCCTTCCCGTAAGTTGACCCGATGCAGGCTGGAGGCATACACACTGGACATGCTGGGCGGGAACGCGGCAGCGCGATCACGCTGGAGTTGATTTCAGGTGCGTAGAAGTCGTCGTGTGGCAGCGGGCCAAAGACCAGAGTTGACTGAAAAATAGGCAGGATGCCTATTCAAAATGCTGCGTAGCCACCCGCCTGATGAATTCACCTAATTGCTAGGGGAAGGCGAACGCAAGGACCGGATGAACGCGCTTTCGGTGAGTTGCGCCCAGAAGTCTTACCGTCTAAAGATTTGCCTTGACAACACCTCTTAACCTATTAAGACTTGCTAGACAGCAGGTCGCGCTGCAGAGACGAGATCACAATGGGTTCAACCGATTCGGTTCTTCTTGCGCCCAGGAATCAGTGTCCTTCATGACTGCGAACGCTAAACCCCGGCGGGCCAAGAGGCGAGTGAGCGACCCATCGTCAACAGAAGATGAGGATCTTCCTGTTAGGTATTTGCTCTATGCAGCCCTGTTCATGGTTGTACTCGCGGCCATCACCGTCACCACCTTCTTCATCTTTGTTCGATAGCTCCTTGGGCGTACCGGCCGAAGGGACAGAAAGGCTCTACCGATCAGCAGTCGATTTCAGGCCGATGAAAGCAGTGTTGTTTGCAAGGATCACCGAGAACGACAAACTAACGAGACGGTGTGGTCATCTGCTTGCTCCCCGGGGCGTTCAACGGGCTGTGGTTCGGTGTCGTCGTGATCTCGATCCGGGTATTCTTTGCAAAAACGACGTTGTGGCCGCGTGCCAGCCATAGGTCGTAGAAGCTGACGGCGGCACCGTAAATGCCGATGCTCCCGGCAACGTTTCGTGAGCCGGCGGCCATCCCGACAACCCGGCCCACGATGCCGAAGCCGTTGGAAGCCACCGCGCTATTGACCAATTGGCTTCCATCATCGTCGAAAGCGCGTCCCGCAAGCAGCGTCAGGATCAACGGTGCGATGACTCGATTTTGCGACTGCGGCTGAATGCCGCCCTCCGGGTCCATTTGTAAGTTAGCTGACTTGCTTGCATCGGCTCCTGCGAGAGTACCGCTCACGGGCTGGGAGAAGCCGCTCGGGAGCTTCAACTCCTTAAAGCGAAACCTGAGTTTTCCCCGCCGGCCAAAGGATCGCGCTGCCTTTGCTTGCGTGATCTCTCCTACCAGTAACGAACCCTCGGGAACGACCAGGTTATGTTCAGAATTGAAAACCGGTTCGGCAACAACCGCCTGGAAAGTGTCGCCTGACTTGTCGTGCGTGGAACTGATCGTTTGCTGCAGGTACGCTCGCAGCCGCCACTCCTCGCGATTTTGTGGCGTCCCCGGCTCTCCATTGGCGATCCGTTTATCTTGGCCGTTGAAAGCTCGATCCGCATTATCGCCTGGCGTCCCGAGCTTGACCTCGAGCGGCTGAGCCAACTCAACAGTCCAGGCTGTGCCTGCTTCCAGTCTTTCCGGGTGATAAGGCAGCTGGCCATAAATAAATTGGACCAGCCTGTCCCCTCGACCGGGTGTGGTGAACAAGTCGGCTGTAGTTTTCAGCTGCCGCTTCGCTTCCGCGACTTGCTGGCCGAAAAACGATTTTTTTTTCGTACCCGGCGGAGGCGATAACCGCAGAATCGGCGCACCGTCTTTGGAGCTATTGCTGGCAAGGGCCTGCACCGATCCATCGGGCAGAACCATCTGATCGAATCGCACCACCGGGATATGGAATGGCGTGAAATCTCCCCTGAAGCGGGAGTTTATCCTCCGGCTTCGGTCTGCATCCAGTTGGACTACGCTGCCCCGAAGGATGGTACCTGCCGGCAGGGCGATCCTATTGTCGACATAGATCCCATAAAGCAAGCGGCCTTGCAGAGCCTCCCCAGCCTTCATGGGGACATGCTGAAGCAATTCCACCGACAGAGGGCTGCTCGTAGGAATTTGTACCAAAGCCGCTTGGCCGTACAAGAAACCCGGCAGCACCGCTAGAGTTGCCCACGCGAAATAGGCTCCCGAACTTCGAAAAAACCGCCGGGTCGTCATCGCGCTCTTAACCTGACGATGCCGGGTGACGCGGTAGAATGTTGAATTCTTCTCGTCAGCATGTAAAATCAGTCTCTTTATTGCTATCAATCAACAATCTTAGTCTCTTAAGATATTTACCGGAGGCGCCCTGTGCGGAACAAACTGTTAAAGGTCGTGCGGGGAAAGCAACGGCCTGCTGTCCCAACCCCGGCAGAAATGCGTCTTCTGCAGATTCTGTGGGACCGGGAAGAGGCCACCGTCGAGGAGGTGGTGAATGCACATCCCGCAAAGGAGCGGCCCAACTACAAGACCACCCAGACTTTCCTCCGCATCATGGAACAAAAGCGATTTATCACCCATGAGAGCCGGGGTCGTGTCTTCGTCTTCAAGCCGTTGGTTTCGCGCAAGACCATCGACCGCTTGTCGGTGCAGGCGCTGGTATCCCGCAACTTTCACGGGTCGGCGGCGGAGCTGGTAGTTAATCTGCTGGAAACCAGTCCCATCAAAAACAAAGAGTTGGATGAGCTCGAAGCCTATATACGGGAGTATCGTAAGAAGCGTGGGTTGGGTGAGCGCGAATAAGCAGGGATGCCATGGATCCGGAGCTGTTACTTGCTGTTGTGGCCGCATTCGCGGCCTTCCTTTTAAAGACGGGGTTTGCTTTCGGGCTATGTGTGGTTTTTGATTGGCTTGTGGAGTCGCCCAACCGGCGCTTTGTGATTTGGCTGAGCTTTATTTACGGTTCGGCATCATATTGGGTTTGGCTGGCAGAGGGTTTTCTCACCCGTGGACGGTTGTCTACAACTTTGTCCTACGGCGCGGTCCAACCGCAGGTTTCTGCTGTCAGAGCCTGGCAAATTCCAGACTTCTGGGCCTTCCCGCTGGGCATCGTGCTTCGTGTCATCGCAGCCGCTTATCTTCTGATCCTGGGCTACATGCTCCTTGCTCATATCAAAAAGCAGCGACAGCTCCAATGGGTCCTCCGTTTCACCACCGACCCACCGGCTGACATCGCGGAAGCCTTTCGCCCGCTTGCCCAGAGCCTCCACGTTAAACGTGCAAGATTGCTCGTCCTGTCCGGGGCGACATCCCCCGCCACCTTTGGCTGGATTCGCCCAACCATCCTGCTGCCCGATGTCTGTCTGCAACAGGACCGCTCCGAGCTCGAAGATATCTTGCGCCACGAACTGCACCACGTCCGCCGCCGGGATTTCGTGTGGAACGCCTTCGCCACGCTCTGCCGATCGCTTATCTTCTTCCATCCGGCGGCCTGGTACGCTATCCGAAAACTGCACTTTGCCCGTGAGCTCGCCTGCGATCTTGCAGTCGTCTCCGACTCTCCTCAAAGAAGAGCAACCTATGCGGAGTCGCTGGTTCGCTTCGCGCGGTTGAATCTACAAAGTTCGAATACCTGGGGAATGGACTTTGCCGCATCGTCGGAACATTTAAAGGCTCGTGTCCGCTCCATACTGACCGCGTCGAAGATAACTCCGAAGTGGCAGCTCTGTTTGCGCACCGCTTGTGGAATTACCTTGCTTACCGGGTTTATCTGTATCGCCCCGTCGCTGGCGGTTCTCCTGTCGTATGCACACCAGGAGATCGCGCAGCCATCGACACAGGATATCCGGCCCTCCCAGGCAGCGATCGAAACCAGGCCACGAACCAGGACCAAAGGCTCGGTGGCGTCGACCCGGATGAACAGCGATGCGGCGGCAGATGGTCAACCTGCTCCCAACGCCTCCACCGATCCTGAAATCGAGCATTCTGCTAAAGGGCTGAGCGCGGCAGGCCCGCAACTGCTTCACCGTCCATCGTCAGCATCTGGCAATGCAGCGCCGAAACAGCAAACCGTGGCGTTGATCGATCCCGATGGGTCCGAACAAGCCGGCAATACCGGGGGAGAAAAGGCTAAGCAAGCCCTGCAACAGTCGATAGCAACTGCCGGAACGATCTATAGACGGGTCTCCGACGTTGATCGTCATTAACGAGAGGCAGATCTGTCCTGAAACTCCCTCTGAAACTCCCGGCGCTTCTTCCAGTCGTAGAACTCTCTCATCAATACAAAATGGCTCAGCCAGCGCCATCAGGCAAGATGCCGTTTACATAGCGCTCACCACTCTTCGCCTCTTTTGGCCCCCGGCAACCATCCGGGAATTATCGCTGCGGTTCGGATCGAAGGGCGATCCCGGTCGCTTCTAACCTCACCAAGTCGACCGACGCAAACGCCCCTAGAAGTCATTTTGACATACCTCCACGTCTATGGGTATAGTCGTCAAATGCTAAGTTGTCTAGGGGTATAACGAATGGCAAGGAACGATCTGCAGGGAACCCTGGACCTCCTGGTCCATGCACTCCACACCGCACCGCGCCGGGCCAGTGCGCGTGTCAGCAGCACACCCGTTGCAAAAACCAGTGCAGCCAATCCGAAAATCAGGAACCACGCTACCGCTAGGCCCAAATCTTGAAAGTAGCTCCATAGATTCAGGCCTCCCGCCAGCCACGCACCAGCGGCAACGAACCCCGCTTGCCACGCTGGCCTTCCGAGCGCGAAGAGGAGAACCGGCAGCGGCGCAAACCACATCAGAGCCCATCGCGGAGCTAGCCCGTTTCCGAAGTACACCAGCGCTGCAGTCGCCACAAACACCGTCAGCGCGATTCCCGCGCGTCCTGCTCTATCGCCGAATTCCATCCACGTGCCTCCTGATTGCACGATGGCACAGGGCCCGAAACCCTTCCACCGATGTCCTCATGCGTCCGCCCAGATACAACATCACCAGCCCCTGGAGCAGCGCCCCGGTCTCAAACGCGATCTCCCAAACATCGTCCCTACGGAAATTGCCCTCCTTCATGCCTGTTTCCAGAGCTGCCACGACAAACTTCGCCGTCGGCGACCTGCCCTCCCTAAAGTCTTCAGGGAACTGTCGCGCTCCCTCCCGCCGTTCCAGAAACATCAGTTCGAAGAGTCGCGGCTTCGCGAGCGCAAAATCCAGAAACACATCCAGGATTTTCATCAGTTGCTGCTCGGCGTCTGCTGGCATAGCCGTGCCTCCGGCCCGGGCCGCCAGTTCCTCGAAACCGACGTCGGCCAGGGCATTCAGCAGGCCGTCCCGATCCTCAAAATGCCGGTAGAGCGCCATCGGCGTGATGCCCACCGATTTCGCCACCCGCCGCATCGTAATGGCGGTCGCCCCTTCCCGATCCAGCAGTTTCCCGGCCGCTACAACGATCTTCTGCGCAGTAGACATCTTTGCCATGTATACGATGTATACCACACTAAGTCTACGGCGTATACTACGGTTGCGCTTTTCTCGCGATACGGTCAGGTTGATTTTATTGATCAACGGTTACGACGGCTCGAGAGCACGAAACCGGTTGGAATAGCGACGGAAGATGACGAATGAAGCAAAGCCCAACCCTCCAGAACCTTAGCGGCGGTGAATAAGCCAAGTCTTCTCGCTTCCCTACAAATTAGCGAGAAAGGCAGGCTGTTGGAGCAGTTAGTCAGCTGATTACATTAGGAGAGCTTGGCCAACATCAAATGAGGTTCCCTATTTTGGGCCCACTGAAAACGAAGCATTAACCGCAGGTCCCTCCACTTCGCTACCCCGGATTTCCTGTTGAAGTTGGTTGCTTCGGCAAACTTCATGCGCCTTTCTTTGCGGAAAGTCGCACTCGTGGCGTTGTCTAGTGCTGCGTGGCAGGAAATCCGGGTACGCTCCGGTCGGGATGACAAATTTGTTGTAAAAATGGGCGGTTGTCGTGAGAAATCATCGATTTCAAAACAAATTTGTCATCCCGACCGGAGCGAAGCGAAGTGGAGGGACCTGCGGTTAATGCGATCCGCATATGAATTGCCCGGACATCGCATACTTCGTGGTTTGGCCACGATGGATTCGTTACGGTGACTACGACCGGAAGCCGCCCATCATCGAAGAGATCGCGATAAGCGGCTGATTGGTCGTACCGGCCTAATACTCCCCGGTTATGGCCTAGCCTCATAGACCAGATTGAATGGTGTCTGTGTGGCCCGCCGGAAGCGGCTGAAGCCGGCAGAAGTGACGACTTTCTGCATTTGCTTCTCGCCCGCCTGAGCGCCCAGACACATCCCCACCTCCTGCGATCGAGAACAGGGCGTGCACAGCAAAGTCGAGAACGAATAGTAGACGCGGCCCACCGGGTTCAGATTGTCCTGAAGGTCGTCATTGGCGAAGGGCTCGACGATCATCCACGAACCATCTTCGGTCAAGGCTTCGCGGACATGCGCAGCAGCGCCTACCGGGTCTCCCATGTCGTGGAGGCAGTCGAAGACCGCCACGAAGTCGTAGTCTTTCCCGGGGAATTCCTTGGCTTTCGCTACTTCAAACGTGATCCGGCCGGCCACGCCTTGACGCTTCGCTGATTCTCGGGCCTCTTGAATGGACTTGTCATGGTAGTCAAACCCGAAGATGTGGGAGTTTGGGAATGCCTTTGCCATCAGGATGCTCGAAGCTCCTTTCCCGCAACCAACGTCGGCGACCTTGGCACCGCGCACGAGTTTGTCGTGGACACCATCCAGGGCGGGGATCCAGGAACTGACCAAGTTCGCGGCGTAGCCCGGACGAAAGAACTTCTCGCATCCGTGAAACACCCGATCTTCGTGCTCGCCCCAACCCATGCCAGCGCCGGAGCGGAACGCCTCCGTGATGCGGGGAACGGCTGCCAACGATCCAAGAGCGAGTTCAAAGGCGCCCGGCAGATACGCTGGACCATCTTCGTTCGCCAAAGTGAGCGCTTGCTCTTCGGTCATTCCGAATTTGTGGGTTTGCGGGTTATACGTGATATAACCGCCCGCTGCCTGAGAAGCCAGCCACTCGCGCACGTAGCGCTCATCGGTGCGGGTTATGGCAGCCAGTTCCGCGGCAGTGAGCGGTCCGGCCGCGAGGGCCTTGTAAAGTCCGAGACGGTCTCCGATCACAACCATACCGGCGTGAACGGTCGCTCCCAGATCGGTGACAAATTGTCCTAAGAACTGCTCCAGCTTTTTCGCATCCACAGCCATGGGTTCCTCCAAATCGATTTAAAGAACCAAAGATTTACTTCTTGCTCGGGTCGTCTGCGGGATTGACATAGTTAAACTGCAAGGGCGCGCTGCCGTGGACCTGCACGATGACTTCGCCGGAAGCCATCGCGTAGTGATGCATGTCGGGATCGAGATAGGCGAAGCTGCCGGCGGGGAATGATCCCATCTTGTCCTTGTCGAAGGTGTCTCCCATACCGACCTTGAACGTCCCTGAGATGACCGTGACGTTTTCGCGCTGGGGATGCCAGTGGGGCGCAATCCGATAACCGTCTGGCATTTTCAGGCGCACGGTGTAGTCACCGGTGGAAGCAGCAGGGTTGCCTTCGATTACGGCGAGCTGCGCGCCCGGGGCGACGAAAGGCGGTGGCGGACCCCACGGAATTGTGTCCGCGGTGAACGCGTTCTTTTCGTGAGCGCCGGGATCTGCGGCAGCGGTGAAGAACAGGCTTGCGATGCACAACATCGCGACGATTGATAGGGTATTGAACAGCTTTCTTTTCATGAGAGTCTCCTCCGAGATTCTTGATGGGGCATGATCTCGTGCGGTGGAGCGCTCCACAATGCAGCGGGTATCGCTTTTAGATATTTTTCTTATATCGTCGCAAGTTATTGATTTTTATAGGATAATGCTGGCCAAGGGTTCTCCATGGCGCATGCAAAGCAGAGTACCGGCGAAGTCGAAGTCGACTTAGGGCGCTACGAACTGCGGCGTTCCGGACGGCGGATCAAGATCGAGAAGAAGCCCATGGACTTGCTGATCTTTCTGCTTGAGCGCCGCGAGCAAATGGTGTGCCGCGAGGACATCATCAAGAAGCTATGGCGCTCCGACCTGTTTATCGATACCGAAAAGAACGTCAACAACATTGTGCGGAAGCTTCGCACCGCGCTGGGTGACAACGCCGAAAAGCCGCGCTTTCTTGAAACGGTCGTCGGCAAAGGATATCGCTTCGTCGGCCCGGTTCGGGTGATCGATGCGAAATACCCGCTCTCCGATCCTGGACGAAACTCTGTGCGCACTGACGCCCGGAAAGATGGGAGCGAATTGGGTGAGAGGACTTCCATCGCCGTGTTGCCGCTGTTGCTGCTGGAGAAAGCGGCGGACGACCAAGGATTGTGTCTCGGGTTCGCGGACGCGCTCGTCTCGCTCCTCGGCAATCTATCGGGCGTGGACGTGCTGCCCACTTCGGCAGTCCTGAACCTGCCTCTTGAACTAACGCCTTCGGAAATCGCCTCTCGGCTAGGGGTGCGATTTCTTGTACACGGCGCCGTGCAGTTGTCAAAAGGGCAGTGGCGCCTTTCACTGGAGATGCTCGACACCCACCTGCAGCGCCCCAGCTTCACGAAGAAGTGCGACATCGACATGGATCGCCTTGCGGTTCTCGAAGGCGATCTTGCGAAGCAGATCAGCCGCGCACTGAACCGGCCGTATAGTCCGGCGGTGATCGAGCAGCGCCCACGCTATAGCAGGGATCCGATGGCATATGCGGAATTCATGCGCGGCTATCGGATCACAGCCTCCGGCGATGCGTCGATGATGGATCAAGCGAGCCACCATCTCACCAATGCGGTGACTCGCGATCCGATGTTTGCCCTCGCTCACGCGACCCTCTCGTTCGCATGCACAACCCGTCATTTCGAATTCGACCCGGCCAGCGTTTGGCTGGAGAAAGCCGAATTCCACTGCCGGCGGGCGCTCGAAATTGACGCGAATCTTCCCGAAGGACACGTGGCCCGGGCTTTTCTGCTCTGGGGACCATCGAAGAATTTCCAGCATCTGGAGGCGATTTCAGATCTCAAGCACGCTCTGCTCCTACAGAACAATCTGCCTCATGCTTACAATCGCCTGGGCACCATCCTGGCACACGTCGGCCTGCTGGATCACGCGCGGGAGATGTTCGAAAGAGGTCGGCCTTTTCAACCCAAGAAGGCTGTTAGCCCGAGCATCGTACAAGTTTATGTTTGGGGCCAGGAATACGACTTGGCGCGCCAGCAGATTCAACTCTGGCGGGCGGAGAGCCCGGGTCACAAGTACCAACTTTATTTTGCCCCATTCCCGGCAATGATGACTGGGGACTGGAAAGAGGCGAGCCGCCTGATGGATGAAGCATTGCGGCTGGTGCCGAACGATCCGCTCATCATGAGCTTACAAGGTCTGCTCCATGCCTTGATGGGGAACCCAGAGGCAGCAATCGATTGTGTGACCAGAGCCTGTTCGAGTCCGAAATCCTTTGGACACGCACACCATACGTATCATCAGATCGCTTGCACCCTGGCCCTGACGGGAAGACGCGAAACCGCCTTTGAGTGGCTGGAGCGCAGCGTCAGCACCGGGTTCGCCTGCTGGCCTTTCTTCTTGAAAGATCCTTGCCTTGCGAGTTTGCGCAGCCTTCCCGAGTTCGAACTTCTGATCACGGCTTTGCAGGCCAAATACCCGGACCATCTGGGACTGCTATAGGGAAACAACATCAGCGCATCGAGCAGTCCGGAAACGTACAATCGTGCGGAATAGAGGTTGCTTGTCGCGAGACGCGAAAGGAGAATGGTCCCATGTGCCCAGCATGCATCGCAAGCACAGCCGTAATGCTCGCGGGAGCCGGATCCACGGGAGGAATTCTGGCAGCGTGCATCGGCAGGTTCAGAAAATTTCGGAGCGAATCGCCTCGGTCTATTTCCGAAAACAAGGGAGAAATAAGATGGCAACAAGCAAAGAGAGAGACAAGGAACAGGGGAAAGGGCATTTCGCGATGAAGACCCCCCCGATCGTGTCGCAGCAGAAATCGATGATTTTTCACGACAACTGCCGATTTTGCAACAAAATTGTCATCCCGACCGGAGCGTAGCGTAGTGGAGGGACCTGCGGTTAATGCGATTTCTGCGCCTGGGTCAGGAGTTGATCCCGATTCGTCCCTTGCTTCAAAAACCTAATTTGGACAGCTCTGTGACTGTCAACCGTCCCTGCCGGACTCAGCGTGGCAGTAGAACTGGGTAGAGAAGGGCTGTGTCAAGCGCTTGGCCGATTCAGCTTCTCTGGACTTCTTGCAGAAAACCGCGGGACAGGGAAGGGTGACCCCATGCTTCGGGACCCCACTGCACTTACCGGTGGTTTACGTTTGGTCTTTCCCCCGAATCCATAACTAGCGTCGATTCTGTCTAATCCTCTCCAACGACATTCTCTGCGCGACACAGGAGATTCTCCTTATCGCGCCGTGCACTTCTCTACGCGGACCTCATAGAGAAGATCGGGGAGCTTTCTGATCGGGATTGGGATCTCGTCGTAAGGAAACTCATTTGGGTTGTGGATCGGGCGTAAGAAACCCGGTATACCGGTGAAAGGCGGTGACAGGTAGTTAACTGCCGCGACTCATTCGGCAAAGAACATTACCCACTGCTTCGATCACAGTCCGTTTCCGCATTTCTGATCACTCATATCTCAAGCACTCCATCGGATTCACTTTTGAGGCGCGGCGCGCAGGAACAAAGCTTGCCAAGAGAGCAACAGTGGCCAAAAGAACAGATACGCTCGCCAGCGTTGCCACATCGAAAGGCTCCACTCCGTAGAGAAGGTTGGCAATCCCCCGCGCAAGCAGCTCTGCTCCGACCAGACCCAGACATATTCCGATGCTTACCAGCCTGGCCGCTGTGCCGAGGACGACTCGAAGGATAGCGCCGGGAGTGGCTCCAACCGCCATCCGGATACCGAACTCTCGCGTCTTCTGGTTGACCGCGTAGCTGATTACTCCATAGAGGCCGATGGCAGCGACAAAGAGAGCGAGAAGCGCAAACATCGCAACGATGGATGTTCTAAAACGCGATTCTTCGACGGAACCATAGACAATCTGCGTCATGGTTTCAATTTGGTCCAAGGGCACATTCGCATCGATCTGAGAAACAGCTCTGCGAAGAGCGGCCGTTACGCTTGCAGGCTCGATCGATGTACGAAGTACAACTATGGGGCGCGCTTCGACAGTGGGGACCTGCTCGTAAGGAAGATATATTTCAGAGTCCGGTTTTGTCCCCAATCCTTCGTGACGTACATCGCCGACGACGCCGACGACGGTTCGCCATTTGTCATCATCACCGAGATTCACCTGCTGTCCGATGGGGTTCTGCTGGTTCCACCAGGTACGGGCCATCGTGGCGTTGATAGCGATTACGAGAGGATTACCAGCAGTATCCCCGGCATCAAACCGGCGGCCTCGCAGCATGGGAATGTGCATGGTGTCGAAGTATTCCGGGCTGACCGGCCGATAACTTGCCACATCGAAGACTCCAGGGGGCTTTGGTGGGCGACCTTTAATATAAAAGGCCCACGTACTGTCGGCTCCCGCCATGGGTAGATAGGAGACAAAGGCGGCAGATTGAACTCCGGGAATTCGTCTTACGCGGTCAAGCAATGCTTGCTGAAAGAGTGAAATGCGCGGATGTTTCCCGGTTCCATAGACGTTCCCGTTGGTATAGCCTGGCGGCAATGAAAGGCGAGCGGTAAGAATGTGCTCTGTCTGAAATCCGGGAGAGACTTGGGTTAGCTTCCAAAGACTTTTGGTCATGAGACCTGCTCCGGTCAAGAGAACCAGCGCAAGCGCGACCTGTCCAACTATAAGAGCACTGCGCAGCCCGGATTGGTCGGTGGCGATGCCGCGGCCGCCTTGCTTCAATGGATCGATCGGGCTGATGCGGCGGGACTGCAGAAAGGGAAGCAGTCCAAATATGATCCCGGTCAAGACTGACAGCAGGCTGGTAAATGTAAGCACTCGCCAGTCGACCATGATCTCCGACGTGCGAGGCAAATCTGCCGGAAGGTGACGGACGAGGACAGGTACGGCAACAAACACCAAGGCTAGTCCCAACAGCCCGCCGGTCACAGCAAGTCCGAGGCTTTCGGTGATGAGCTGCCGAGCAATCCGACTCCGGCTGGCACCCAGGGCGATGCGCAGGGCAATTTCTTTCTGACGTGAGGCGCCGCGCGTCAACATAAGATTGGCTATGTTGGCACAGGCCAGGAGCAGTACCATGCCTACGGTTGCTAACAGGGTGAGTAGTGCGGCCCGTACGTCAGTCACAACATGCTGTGCGAGAGGAACAGCCGTAATGCCTCGCCCTTTGTCGTCGCTCGGATAGAGACGCTGCAGATTTCCGGCTACCTGGTCAAGCTCGGCCTGAGCCTGCTGCACGGCTTACGCCCGGTTTGAGGCGTGCGAATACGCATAGTGAATGGGTTCCGCGTTGCCATGCTTCCGGAGGAGACGGAAGGGCCAACGGTGTCCAGAGATCGAATTTGTTGCGTGACTGATAGTCTGACGCCTTACTTACCAAAGAGAAGTCGCGGGGAAGCACGCCGACAACGGTGTAATCGGCATCATTGAGCCTAAGAAGAGCTCCGACTGCATCGGACCGTCCGCCAAAGAGGCTCTGCCAGGTCGAGTAGCTCAAGACAACTACGTGATTGGAGCCAGGGTGATCTTCTTGCGGAAGAAAGTCACGGCCGAGCGCCATAGGAACGCCCAACAGCGAAAAGAAATCATGGCTTACCGCCGCACCGGCCATGCGCCTCGCTTGGCCTGAGCCATTGAGGATGAAATCCGGGTAGGGGTCAATGGCTGCCATCTTCTCAAAGGAATGGCTTTGTTCGCGCCAGTCGTAGAAGTTCGCTGCTGCTACGGTTCCGAGAGTGCGATCGGGGAGTGACGATTCCCAGAGCATGAGAACGCGGTCTGGCTCCGGATACGGTAAAGGCTTAAGAAGAACGCCATTCACGATGGTGAAAATGGCGGTATTTGCGCCAATGCCCAAAGCCAACGTGAGCACCACCACCGACGAGAAAGGCAGGTTCCTCGAAAGGGTCCGGCAAGCGTATAGGACATCCTGCATCGCGATATCCAAGGAGGCGCCTGTTCTCGTATCGCGAACCCTCTGTTTCACCTGTTCCAGGCCGCCAAGGTCCTTGCGGGCCTCGTGAAGAGCTGCTTCTGGAGCCATTCCGCAGCGCACCTTCTCCACCGCCGTCATCTCGAGATAGCCCCGGAGCTCTTCGTCAAGATCCTGGTTCGCAGTTTTCCGTTTGAAGATGTTTCGCCAGAAGGCGCGCAAATGATCTAACACGGTCAGCCTCCTAGGTCGCTCGCAAGGCACTCGCCATCGCGAGGGAGATTCGCTCCCATCGCTCAGCCTCGGTGTTGAGCTGTCGCATGCCGGTCTTGGTCAGGCGATAAAACTTAGCGCGCCGGTTGGTTTCTGATTCACCCCAGGAAGACGAGAGCCATCCCGCTTCCTCCATCCGGTGCAGAGCGGGAAATAACGAGCCGGCCTTTACCTCGAAGGTCCCGTTTGTGATTTGCGCAATACGGCGCGAGATTCCCATGCCGTGCAACTTGTCGAGTGCGAGCGATTTTAAGATCAGCAAATCGAGCGTCCCTTGGAGAAGATCGGACTGGGGCGGCGGCATGCTGCAGTCTCCTATAGATGACCTATAAGAGAATACAACGTCTCTTATAGACGGTCAATAGGGGAGCGTAGACAGCGGGCCAGACAGGGTTCAGCCGTCCCTGCGGGACTAGCCATATTTTCGAAGCCAAACCCAGGACGACCGAATCAGTGTGACGATGTCACACTGGCTCGGTCATCGGGATGACACAGGGAGAGCGGACGATCGGTTTAGTACCGCACCTACGGCGCTCGGATTCTATCTTGAGTGAGCTCCGGAGGCGGACGTGACGACAGAGCTCAGCGGAATCTCCAGTGTGCCGGCGAGGCCGGCATTCAGGTCGTAGACTCCGGGACGCAACAACGTGCCCTCTTCAGGGGAATCGATTTCCAGAAAGAAATTTACGCCGGTGGCCTGCGCGGCCGCGTATCGGGTGGTATCCAAGTTCAGATTGATCTGTCTTAGCATCCAATTGAGCGCTTCGCCCTTACCGTCGTCGACCACCAGCGCGACCTCGAGGCTCACCCGCCGGTGCCCATCCTGCGCTGTTTCAAACTGCAGGCTACGGGCCGGAATCATGAAGTCCACGGCATAGCGGGTGAGCGTGCCGCCCAGGTTCGGATTGTCGCCACCTTGCCCAGGGTTTCCGGCCGTCTGCCTGCTGGCGGTCGAAGCGGAAGCGCCCTTATCCGGGGCACGCGCGCTCACCACCCGCACCGTGAAAGGAATCTGTGTGGAGTCGGGCAGACCGGGCTCAAGGTAGCGAGACAGCGGGTCGGCAGCCGGCCTGGCTGCCGCTGTTGCGGCGGTTTTGGGGTCGTCGGCATAATAGCCACTGCGGTAGGCGAGTTGATAGCCAGGCTTGGCCATCTCCACTTGGATCTTCCTGAATCGTCCGTCGCTAGCCAGGTTGGGGGTATAGGTCAGCGTATAGAAATGCGATCCGTGGCTGGCAACGCGGTCCAGTGCATCGGCCAGACTATTGCTGCCGTAAATGGCCACGCCACCCGTCTCGCTGGCGATCTCGTCCATGGCTGCATGGTTGGCGCTGCGCAGCTGGGCGGGCCCCTGGGGTCTGGATAGTTGTCGTCGCGGTATCAGCCGTGCATCGGCGCCGGCGTCGTAGACCGTGTCCGCGGCGAGGCCTTCTGCAGCGATTGGATAGATGGCTAGCTGTGCGGAGGCAAGCAGCGCGTCCGTCTTTCTTAACTCTTCCTGATCGTCGCGCTCCGCGCCAAACTCGTCGGGTAAGGTTGGCGGATCGACTTGACGGACGCCTGCAGGCTGGCTGCCTCAGGGAGGGCGGCGGCCCTGACCTTCCATTCTGCGCTCCCGTGACACTGGGCTGGAGAAGGACTGGAAACGCGCCTGAGAACCAAGCGACGTTTTTCCTGCCGGGCATACCGCCAAGATACTGCGCCAGCTCCTGAAACGCCTCGAGTGTCCTCTTAATGCGCACACTGTCCCGGGTGGAACGCTCTTCCGCCGCATACTGCTGCATATTCGCGGCCGCGTCCGAGGCATGCGTCCTCAGCCCGGCGACGGTGTCCCGGGTGGCGGCTGTTTCTATCGTCGACTGCAACAGCGGCGACAGCTGCGCGCCTGCTCCGTCTTTCTGGTTGTTGAGGGATGCCAGCAGCAACGCTGGATCGTCGGTAAATCCCTGCAACAAACGCAACTGCGTACCCAAGGCAAATATCGCCGTTTTCCTGCCCGGATGAGGTTTCTTCAGGTAGCTCAGCATTTGCAAACGAACATTGTTCTGGTCGTCGAGCGGGGTATTCAGGGAGTCGAGCACAAGCACGGTTACCGAATCCCCCGGCTTAAGGGGAAGCTTATTGCTAAAAACACCTGGTGGGAGTTCCGGCAGCTTTACCTCGAGCGGCTGCGCTCCGGTGTGCTCCTCGAAGGAGGTGACGATCTCGGGATGGCCGTTCTCCGACACCCGAAAATCCTCCTCGCGCAGACCCTGGACCGGACGGCCATTCTTGGCGGTGACCACAACGTCGAGAACGACGATCCGTTTATTTGCCCGGAAGACGCGGCCTCCGTCCTCAGCCACCGGACCTGAAGTCTGGCTGTGCAGAGTCGCGCCAAGGATGCCGCCGAAACCACCCAGGAGGCACACCAATCGTAGAGTTGAGCGGGAGCAATGAAGCACTGGGATCTCCGCTGAATTCCAACCCCCAAAAGGCTAAAGAACCTTTCTTCTCTTGACAAGGAAAATATGGGCGGGCACAGGTGGTCCAGCAAGGACAAGTCTGCACTACGCTCCGTCTGGCATCGGGATTGATAAGCTGCTGGCTACGGACGTACATCACCTTCTGCGGCAGGGACGATTGTGCCCTGAAATGGATGGCGCATGCTACTCTCCATTTTGAGATCCGTTAGCAATACTTGTCTTCTGAGCGAGTGTGGATGCAGGCTAGAAAATTGTTATTTATTGGGGTCGGCAGTCTGGCCGGCCTTATCGTAATCGCCGCCTTCATAATTATTGTGGCGTTTTTGGGGATGTTCCGCGGCGGCCGCGGGCAAAATTTCGTGCGGCCCCCCGAAGGACAACAAGCGATTTCTCCGGTGGCAGATATTGCGCTGTACTCGCAGGTTCGGGGAAATTCATCGTTCCTTTATCGCAAAGACCCAGCCACAGGGACGAATGTACTGTCGCCTTTCCGGCGGGCGGTTGGAAAGATACCTATTTTGGCCCGGTCTGGGTTGCCAATTTATCCGCTGCCAGCTTCTCCGCTGTGGTCAAAGCATCCGCAGCGCTGACCTTTACATCGGGTTCTACGCCTTTGCCTTCCCAGTCGCCCTTGGTAACCGGGTTGATAGGTCGACCGAAGGGCACACCAATCGTGAAATGGTCGCCAACGGGTAAGCCCTGCACGGGATGGGCGCCCCCACCCGTGGTCTCGCCTACGATGGTGGCGCGCTTTTGCGTCTTCAGATCGAAGGTAAACTCTTCTCCGCCAGAGAAAGTCTCGTGCGAGGTGAGTACGTACACAGGCTGATCGGCGAAGCGTGGCCCCGGAATCCAGGGGAGAGTCCAATATTGATGTGTCTCGTTCTCGTGCCGGTTGGTGAGGTCGTTGATGTGGGTAGGATGCGGAAACAGATAAGAAACCATGAATTCAACCATCTCGGGATCACCGCCATGATTCTCCCGCAGGTCAAAAATAAGCGCATCGGTGTGGGCCACAAAGTTCATGGCAGCGACCACAGTTGGTCCGCACTATCTGGAGGAGGAAAGGCGTCGAATTTGATGTAGCCGATGTTGTGATTAAGGATCTCGAGCTTGGGAAAAGTACAGTTCTGCTGCTCCAGCGTAGCGCGGAAGCGCGCCTGCTCGGCAGCGCTTGGCGTGTGCGGTCCCGAGGAAGGACCAGGCTGCTCGGGTAAGGTGAACGGATTGTAACTAACGAAGAGATGCTTATCCTGGCTGACCGCGACCAGGTCGCGCCTGAGGGCATCCGCGAAGTCGTTACCATCCGTCAGCGAGTTATAGTCACCCTTTTTCTCATGTTCCTGGATAGCCTGGATCATCTTCGCGGCCACATCAGGATAGACATAGTAATCGGTTAGCTTGGAGCTGATGGCGTCGATGGTCTTCCGCCGCGTCTCGGCGTCCAGTTGAATATCGTCAGGCTTCGCACCGGGAGGAAGGGCACGGATGGCGAGCCGTTTGACACGCGGCGGCTGGGTGGCGGCAAGCTGCAGGATTCCGAAAGCGTCGATATTGTCTCTGCGGCCGTGAACCAGGAAGGTGAGTCGATCGGGTGCGCTGTGCAGAATGGAGACGAGGGTGAAACCGCCGGTCTGGTTGCTGAAGGAGGTTAGATCGTCCGCATTCCTCTCCGGATCATACTGCTTCACATATGCGGCGATGCGGTCGTGATCCGCAGTATTAAATGCGTCGAAAAATGCAAGTAATGTGTGGCCGGCTGGAGTATCAGGAACATTCACATCCGCGCGTGCACAAAAGGCCACGAGCGCAACCACGACAAAAGGCGCCGCGCCTTTCAGGAAGGTGCGAATTCGTCTTTCCGGTCGAAGAGATTGACGGAGCATGAGGTCTTCCAGTCTGTTGACGGTGGCGGCTGATTCCGAAGTCGTCAAACTCGTGGCCTACAGCATACTACATAGCCTGCCTCGCACACCACTTAAAGTGCGTTGCGGTGTAACGCCCGACAGCTACGCGATGGAACTTGCATAACAAGGAGATCGCGATGGCCACGCTTAACCACACCAACCTCACCACATACGATGTCCCCGGACTCAAGGACTTCTTCCGCTCGGTTTTCGATTTTCAGCTATTGGAAGAACGCGGCGACAAACTCGCGGTGTTGCGCAATGCCGAGGGTTTTCTGCTGACACTGATGTACGACAAGCGCATGACCCCGGAGCAGGGTTATCCCGGGTTTTTTCACGTTGGCTTCCTGCAACCCACGCAGCATGCGGTCGACCGGATGCACGAGGCGCTGACGGCTCGCGACTACATGGCCCCTAAACCTGGACAACTGCAGCGCGGCGGACCGCCGGCCTATGGCTTTTACTATGGCGCTCCTGGCGGTGTTGTGGTGGAGGTAAGCACGATGAACTTTGCCGAACCCTCCTGATCTCGCTCATGGGCTACGGGCGTACATCATCTTCTTCAGCAGTGACGATTGTGCCCTGATGATAGAGGATGCGCCACCCACTGGGGGTGCTTTGCCAGATCGTCGCGCGGCGAGTGACGCGCGCAGCCTGGCGTAAGGTGTAAGTGAAGAGATAGGTATCGGAACCCAGGCGGCGAAGTCCGTAGTCTGAGCATTGCCAGCCTGCCGTATCCGCGTCTGCGGGAGGACTTTGTTCCAGACTCCGGCGGATGAAATCTCGACTGTAGCGCCGGCCCGATGCGCCAACCTCCCAATACTCGGGCGCCATCGCGTTTTCAAAGTCGATCCGCGTTGCGCCGAACCCCGGAGTGTGAAAGATGGGCTCCAGCCGGCGCAGTTCTTCAAACACCTGGAGAAGGTCAGGGCTGATTTGGGTAAAGACCGTGTTGCTTGCCATGTAATGATTCTCCATCTGCCCGGGTTCTACAGTGAGGGCGCAGCACGATGTAACCATAGAGAGCGGATGAGCAGAGCCCTTATTCACTCCTCAAGGCCTTCGCAGGGTCAATCGTCGCCGCGCGTTTTGCCGGAAGTATGCCAGCCGCGCAAGCAGCCAGCGCCATGGTTGCGATTGCGGCTATTAGGATACCCGGGTCCGTTCCGGTTACCTCAAATAATTGCGACTGCACATAGCGTGCACAGAGCAGAGCCACCGGAACCCCGATGAGCAGGCCAAGCCCCGCCTGCAGCAGCACTCCTTGCAGCACCATGCGCACGATGTCGCCACGTTCTGCCCCCAGCGCCATCCGTATGCCAATTTCCGATCCGCGTTGTGCGACAGTGTAAGCCGTTACCCCGTATAGCCCTACCCCCGCCAGTGCAAGGGCCAGCATGGCGAACAGCAGAGTTAACCGTGCCACTAACTTCTCCTGGCTTAACCGGTCGCCTACCTGCCCTTCCAGCGTTTCGTAGTTGTTAACGTTCAGGTTCGGGTTGATTTCTTCCAGGGCTTGACGGACCTGCTGTTCCAGCCCCGAAACCGGTCCCCTGGTTACCAGGATGATTGAACCGATGTACAACGACGAGAGATCACTGGGTTTTGTCTCGCTTCGAGCGCGCTGTAACAGCGGAAGAAAGAACATGGGTTGCTGCTCATCATGGAGATACTGATACTTGGCATTCTCCACCACCCCAACGATCTGCCAGTCCGCTGCGCTATTCACGTCTCCCATGCCAAAGCGCTTTCCGATGGGATCTTCTCCGTTGGGAAAAAAGCGCTTCACGAACGCGCGGTTCACCACCGCTACACCGGGTGAGCGAGCCGTGTCGGTTGCGAGAATATTGCGCCCCCGCACCAGGTGCTGGCCTATCGCGTCGAAGAGTTCCGGGCTAACCCTGTCCCATGATGAGTGAACCTCATCATGAGGTCCCGGCCTCGGCTTTCCTTCCATGACCACGGGAGACTCCAGGTCGTCGCCATCGAGCGGCGCCAACAGGGCCATCCCAGCTTTGGTCACGCCGGGCAGCGACAGCATACTGGCGCGCATTCGATCGTAGAGCGGCTGTAGCTGCTCGATCGTATAACCGGCATTCTGAGCGTTCAGGCGGACCACCACACGATTTTCCACCTCGATGCCAAAATCCTGATGTTGCAGATTGATCAGGCTCTTGGCCAACAGGCCCGCGCCTATCAGCAGGATCACCGACAGCCCAGCCTGCAACACGACTAAGGAACGCTGCAGCAGCGAAGCTTGGCCGCTGCTCGTCCGCTTCGACTGACGCAGCGCATCCGCCGGCCGCGCATGTGAAGTGGCCCACGCGGGCGCCATACCGAACAGAAGTCCGGTCAGCAAAGATACGCCAAAGGTAAACCCCAGCACCTGCGGCGACGGGGTGGCATGGATGGGGGAAGACTCCGCATGAGGGAATGCCAGCCCAAGCATCATTGCCGATACAGGGAAAGCGATCGCCACTCCGGCCACGCCGCCCATACACGAGAGCAGAACGCTCTCAGTAAGCATCTGCCTGACGATGCGCTTGCGCGCAGCGCCTAAGGCAACTCGTACGGATATCTCACTGCTTCGTGCAAGCCCGCGGCCCAGCACCAGATTGGCGATATTCGCGCACGCAATCAACAGCACCAACCCAGAGATCCACATCAACAGGTGCAGACCTGCCACCATGTCTTGCGCCATCACGGCTATGCCGCTATGTCCCGGCGTCAACGAAAGCCGGACGCGTCTGATTCGCTCCTTTCCTCCAGCTGCATTGGAGTAATACGGTATTTGAGAAAGCAACGGAACCAATTCGGCGTGCATTTTTGCCTGCAGCGGGCCCAGCGCCACGCCGGGCTTCACCCGCCCCAGAATGTAGAGCCACTGTGCCCTGGGATTATGGGTATAATCACTCTCTCCCAGCAGGGGCTCCGTCGATTGCGGCACAAACAAGTCTGTGGGATATGCTGTGATGCGGTCCCCGTAAAATTCCTTCGGCGCGATTCCTACAATGGTCACCGGATGAGTGTTGATCGCAAATACGCTGCCTACGATGGCAGGGTCCCCTGCATATTCGCGCTGCCACATCGAGTAGCTCATCACCGCGACCATGGGCGCTCCTGCGACGTCGTCCGCGGGCTGCAACAGCCGTCCCGCTGCCGGTGTAATCCCCATCATGGCAAAGTAATTTCCTGAGACCCATTCGCTAACCTCGCCATGGGGCAACTCAGCCACTCCCTGCCGGCGCAGCGTGAGCCACGAGCTGTCGATGGATGCCTGCATCGCTGCCAGCTCCTGAAATTCAGGTGTGTTCTTTCGTAGCTGGTCGTACATCTGCGTCGAGAACCATGAGATTCCGCCGCGATGATCATCGCCCACTCGAATCAACTGTTCCGGCTTTAGTACCGGCAGGTCCTGCAGCAGAGTGGCGTGTATCAGTGTAAAGATCGCGGCGTTGGCGCCGATTCCCAAACCCAGTGTCAGCAAAGCGGTGACAGTGAATCCGGGATGCTTACGCAGTTGCCGTGCTGCGTAGAGAACATCGGCAACCAGCGATTCCAGAAAATGAAGTCCCTGCTGAGCCAGGGACGCGATTCTCTGTGCTTTGGCCTGCTCCATGAGATCAACCTTCTTTGACAGAAGTCTTTGGTTATGGCGACAGCATACCCTATTGCGATTGGATCGCCGCGCACAAGAGAGATGGCGGCCAGGTTCAGGCCCGCTCCCTTGGGAGGAACGTTGCCTTCGATGGCGCTCTTGACAAATAAAGAATGAAGTATCATTCTTTTCTTTGAAAGGGAGCCGTTGATATCTCCTCTCGCATGGGGCACAGAAATGGCATCTCATCCGCACACATTGCGCGCGTGGCTCCTTCTCAATCTAGCCTTCGGTGTCCATGCTTACGAAGAAGCTGTCACGGGCTTCCTGCCGATCTACAACCAAACGGCCTCAGGTATACGCACCAGATTCCCCCGGTTGCCGATTCCAGTATTTAGCCGTCGGGAATGGCTTGGTCGTCTCGGCATGGGGATGGCCTTTATGCTGGCTTTCTCTCCAACAGTGTATTGGGGAGCACGTTGGACAAAGCTTTTGATTCGGGTCGTATCGGGCATCATGTTAGGCAATGCGTCGTTGCACGTTGCAGGTACGATTCGTGGGCGCACGTTTTCGTCGGTTCAATTTCGTCGTCCTATGCCAGGCTTTTATTCCTCACCGCTGTTGGTGGCGGCTTCCCTTAATCTGCTCGCAGAGCTGCGCAGGAAGGAGAATCATGCCTGATGGTCTACCGGACCACGCCGAAGATGGCAAAACGCAAATTGGAGCGGCGTCAAAAACTGCTGAAAGTGGCTGTCGGACTTTTTGGAAAGCGAGGTTATCACGATACTACGGTTCCGATGATTGTTGCCAAATCGGGAAGCTCAATTGGGAGCTTCTATGTGTACTTTCGCAACAAGGAAAACATCTTTGCCGCCGTCATCGAGGCAATCGGAGAAGAAATTTCTGCTTCGCTGAATGAAGCTATTGCGAAGGCTCCCGCGGGTTTGCCGCAGATGAAGGCGGCGGTGATTGAGCTATTTCTATTTTTGGCCGAACACCCCAGTGAGGCGCGCATTCTCATCGTGGAATCGTCGGGACTCGGTGCAGTGCTGGAAAAGGCGCGCCGCAAAGTTGTAGAGAGCCATGCCCGATCCGTGGAGAAGGCGCTCGTTGCCAGCGGCCTGGGGTTGGTAAATCCCGCAATTGCTGCTCGATGTTGGCTTGGTGCTGTATACGAGAGCGGGTATCACTGGCTTGAGCTTACGGCGGCGGAGCGGCCGCCCGCGGCGGATGTGGCTCAAACGGTGGCCAGCTTTGTTTTGCGTGGAGTTGGCGCCCCAGAAGACTTGTTGTAACTAGTGGAGGTGAATGTGCGCACACTCTGGAATGACGTATGTTTCGGCTGCCGGACCTTGTTGCGAAGTCCAGGGTACACGGCTGTGGCCGTTTTAGTGCTGGGCCTCGGCATCGGGGCAAATACGGCGGTCTTCAGTGCCGCTTATGCTTTCCTGCGAAAGCCCATCTCCCTGCCTGAGATTGACCGCGTATTGATGGTCCTCAATCACCATGAACAGCGGCCTGCGAGCGATTGGGAGGCAGTCGCCCCGGCGGACTACCTGGACTGGCGAAGCACTAACCATTCGCTGGAGGGGTTGGCTGCCTACCGATGGGGCGATCTCCATCTGACCGGCACTGGGACTCCGGAGAAAGTCAGCGGCGTCCTTGCCTCAGCAAACTTCTTTGGCGTGCTTCGGGTACAGCCTATGCTCGGTCGCACGTTTTTCTCGGGAGAAGATACGCTGGGCCAGGATCAGGAAGTAGTTCTGAGCTACGGCCTATGGAAGCAAAAGTTCTCTGCAAATCCGAACGTGCTCGGCTCCGAGATCCATCTGGATGGCAAGGTCTATAGTGTGATTGGCGTGTTGGAAAAGACCTTCAATTTTCCGGCTGGGGCAGACCTTTGGATTCCGCTTGCGATGAACCAGAGGGAGCAGCAAGACCGAACCCATCATACCCTTGTAACCTTTGGGAGATTAAAGTTCGAAACAGGTCCCTCAAAGGTGTTCGCAGAATTCGTTACAATCCAGAATCGACTCAGGTCTCAATATCCAAAGGATGAGTGGGAATGGGAGATTAGGGTTGTTCCCATTCGGCATTTCGTGGCTACTGATCTTACGGATCGGTTTGCCACCCTGTTGCTGGGCGCTGTCTCTTTTGTATTGCTCATTGCCTGTGCCAACGTTGCCAACTTGCAATTTGCTCGTGCGACCAGCCGGAGAACGGAGATTGCGATCCGCAGTGCGATGGGAGCGGGGCGCTGGAGCATTGTCCGGCAGTTATTGACGGAAAGTGTGTTGCTTGCAATGGCCGCGAGTATCCTGGGGCTGATTTTCGCGGTAATTGGAATTCAGTTTCTTCGGTACTATATGCCTGCTGAAATCAGCCGTTATATCTCTGCGTGGCAACACGTTCGCATCGAGCCCGAAGGGCTCCTGTTTACACTGCTGATCGCCATTAGTGCGGGTATCCTGTCCGGACTGGCTCCCGCTTTTCAGACTGCTGGCCTGGGCATCGCGGACCAACTGAAGGAAGGCGGTCGCTGCAATACGGCGGGACGCTCAAGGCATATCCTGCGAAGCCTATTCGTTGTGAGTGAGATTGCCTTATCCGTAGTTCTGTTGGTTGGAGCGGGCCTGATGATTAAGGGAGTCGTGACGTTGATTGGAGACGATGGCCCTCCCAATGCGGACAACATTTTGACGATGCGGATTAACCTGTCTGGTTCGAGGTATGCGGCTCCCCGGCAACAAGCGGAATTTTATGAACGCGCCCTGCGCGCCCTGCAATCGATTCCTGGCGTCAACTCCGTTGCATTCGCAACGAATGTTCCTTTCGGAGATGGGGGAGTAACTACCACATTCGGCATCGAGGGGCACCCGCTCCAACCGGGTGATTTCCGTTCGGCTACCCTGGAATCAGTGAGCCCGGCTGTCTTTCGCATGATGAAGGTGCCCTTGCTTCAGGGCCGTTACATTACAGATCAGGACGATCCAGAAATACCTGCCGTTGCCCTGATAAGCAATCGCTTCGCACAGAGATACTTTTCGGGTGAAAATCCTGTCGGGAAACATATCCGGCAAGGGGAGGATGTTTCGGCACTGCCCTGGCTCACAATTGTAGGTGTAGTCGGTGACATCAAGTACGATCCGTGGTCGAAGCAGGAGCCTCCTGCGATGTATGTATCCTATCGGCAGTTCCCGATGGCTTCGACGTATATTGCAATCGGCGCATCGCACGAGGGGTTGCAACTTGCTCCGATTGCGCGGCTCCGGCTGGCCAACATCGATGCAGAACAGCCTGTGTACGAGGTTCAGACTCTTGGAAAAGTCATCTCGAACCAGGTGATCGAACTTTCATACGTTGCGGCGATGGCGAGTGTGCTGGGAGTGATCGCGTTGATTCTCGCCACCGCGGGAGTTTATGTCGTCATGTCGTATTCCGTCATGGAGCGTATACATGAAATCGGTATCCGTATGGCGCTCGGTGCACAGCGCCGCGACGTGTTGTATCTGATTCTCAAGCGCGGCCTTTCCCTGCTAGTAATTGGATTGGGTATTGGTCTTCCGTCCTCTTTTGGCATAACCCGGCTTCTCTCCTCTCTTTTGTTCGGGGTGAATGCCGGCGATACCATTGTCTTTACCGGCATCGTTTTGACGATGTGCATTGTGGGCTTTTTGGCATGCTACATTCCTTCGCGACGCGCTCTGAAAGTTGATCCTACCCTGGCACTGCGGAGCGAATAATCGTTGCGATAGCTTTCGGATCTATGGGCGTGGGGATCGCTTCACTCGCCACGGAGTGCCAGCATAGGATCCGTTCGGGCAGCCCGCCTGGCCGGCAGAGCCGAGGCTGCGAGTGCCAGCAGCAGCATGGCGACGGCGGCCAGTGTAAGCACCACGGGATCGAATGGGCTGACGGCAAATAAAAACGAACGCAGCAGGCGGGATACGGCTACGGCTCCGATTAAGCCGAAGATGCAACCAGCGGCCGCTAGTTTTACCCCCGAAGTAAGGATGATCGCGACCACCCCCGATCGCTGACAGCCCAGCGCTATGCGGAGGGCCATCTCCTGTTCGCGCAAGGCGGCGGAGAAGGCAATGATGCTGTAGATGCCGAGCACACTGAGCAGGACGGCGACCAGGGCAAAGCACGAGATAAGGATGGTGTTGAAACGGCGCGGCGCCTCGCTGCGGGCGATGGCGTGTTCCATGCTTTGCATGTGGTAGAGCGCCACCTGTGGGTCGACCCGGTGCACGGCTGCGCGCAGCGCATTCTCCATCTGCTCGGGTTCCACGTGGGTACGCAGCACGATGTAACCGTAGTCTGCGTTGACTTCTCCGGCGCTGGCGAAGTCTCCTTCGGAGAGGGCGGTCTGGTCGATCGGTTGATACAACTGGTCTTCTGTTCTTTCATCCGGAGATCCCATTTTCACGCTATCCACCTCGCCGACCACGGTCATCCAGGGAGTCTTGGTCTCCTGCAATCCACGACGAAGCCTCTTGCCGATGGGGTCCTGGCCGGGCCAGTAGCGCTGGGCCAATTTGCTGTTCACCAGAGCCACCAATTGGGAGCCCGCGTTATCTGCCTCGGTGAAGGTTCGCCCGCGCAGCAGGCGGATGCCCAGCGCCTGGATGGGATCGCCGCGCACAAGAGAGATAGTGGCCAGGTTCAAGCCCGCTCCCTTGGGAGGAACGTAGCCTTCGATGGCGATCGCGGGGCCCTCGTAGTCGCCGGTGGAAGGCAAACCCGAGGTGATGCCAACGGCTTCGACACCAGGCAACGGGCGGAGGTTGCGCAGCACTTGCTCATCGAATGTGTCGACGCTTGCCTGGGTTGGATACTGATAGCTGGGCAGCCCATAGAGCGCGGTAAGCGTGTGGTCGGGGCGGAAGCCAACGTCGACCGCGCGCATCTTTTCGAAACTGCGGAGGAACAGGCCTGAAGCGGTGAGCAGCACGAGAGCGATGGCGATCTCCGCAGCGACCAGGACAGAACGCAGACGGGCGTGGCCGCTGCCGGTGGTGCCGGTGCGGCCGGTTTCTTTCAGGGTTCCGTTGACGCTGGTGTGGATGGCAGCGAAGGCGGGGGCCAGTCCGCAGAGCAGGCCGGTGAGCAACGCGAGTGCCAGGGCGAAGGCCATCACCGGCCAGTTGAGACCAATCTCACGAATGCGTGGGAGTGTTTCCGGCAAGAGGCTTATGCCCAGGCGCAGCGCGGCTGCCGCGAATGCTAACCCGACGAGACCGCCGGTGAGGCTGAGCACCATGCTTTCTACGATGGCCTGGCGGAGTAAGGTTGCGGCGCGCGCGCCGAGGGCGAGGCGGACGGCGATTTCTCTGCGCCTGCGGATGGAGCGCACCAGCAGCAGGCCGGCCAAGTTGGCGCAGGCGATGAGCAGGATGACGACCACGGCAAAGAATAGGGTACGCACCATGGGGCGCGCTTCCTGGACAGTGTCCTCGTGCAGCGGTTTGACGGCCGCATGAATGCGCAGGCTGCGCATGAATGCTGGGTAATCCCGCACGGTTGCCTGGGCTACCCGCTCGGCGTCGCTCTGCGCCTGCTCGGGCGTGATGCCCGGCTTCAGGCGGCCTACCATGCGAAATTCCCACGAAGCGGCCTGACCGGCCAGGAACTCTTCCGGTTGCAGGCGTAGGGGAACCCATAAGTCGCTGCCGTCTACGTGGCCGGGCACGAGGGGAAATTCAAAATTGCGGGGCATGACGCCGATGATGACGTAGGGCTTGCGATCGAGAAGGATGGTGGTCCCGAGGATGTTGGCCCTGCCCTGGTAGTGGCTCTGCCACAAGCTGTAACTGAGCACGACGACCGCTTGCTGTTGCTCGTCTTCGGCCTGGGTGAAGGTACGGCCGAGCAGCGGCGCGACCTGGAGTGCGGGAAAAACCTCACCGCTCATGCGAACGGCATGGACTGCTTCCGGGACGCCGCTGGTGGCCAGGTTATAGCTTGTACCCTGATAGCCGCCCAGGTGGGCAAAGCTGTGGGTGTCGCGCATGTAGTTGCGGATGTCCGCGGCGTTGGCTCTGGGCCGGGCGCACATTTCGCAATTGGAGCCCTCGAGGGTGTCTCCCAGGATGACCAGACGATCTGGTGCGGGGAAGGGAAACGGGCGCAGGAGAACGCCGGCGACGATGGAAAAGATGGCCGTGGTGGCTCCGATGCCCAGGGCCAGCATCAGGATGGCAGTGATGGTGAATCCTGGGGACTTACGCAGCTGGCGGAGGGTGTAGCGAGTATCGTGCAGGGTTTGCGCCAGCCCTTGATAGGAGCGCTCGTTGCGGTGCAATTGCTTCGCCTGCTCGACGCCCCCGTAGGCGCGCCTGGCGGCTTGTCGCGCTTCCTCTGGAGCCATGCCCTGGCGGAGATAGTCGTCCTCTAATAAGGCGAGATGCGCGGCAATTTCCCTGGCTAGTTCCGCTTCTTCGCGCGAGTTGGTAAAGAGCCGGGAAAGCTTCAGGAAGACACGTCTGAGTTGCTTCATGGCGATGACGAGCGTGCCCTGGAGCTGGATCTGATCTTCATCTTTACTTGGCATCCAAGTGATCTCCCTGCAGTCAGAATTGCTCCAAGCGTACTTGGATGTCAAGTGGAGCTTCCCCATGAAAAGGGACACTCGGGAACGGAGAGGGTGGAATTGATCAACGAATCGCCACGCCCGCCACGTGGGGACTGATCAAAGGGACCGGGATTGAGAACGCGACATAGTTGACGTGTGAGAAGCCGGCAGCCTGAATCAAAGGCAACGTGTCGGCATCGGGGAGGCACCCGTCGGCGAACCGCACCCAGTAGGACCGGCTGGCTCGCTGCACGAGACGTAGGGCCGTGCCAGCCGGCGCCGCTACGTGCTCCATAAAGACGAACTTGCCGCCCGGCCTAAGTATGCGGAGAACCTCGCCCAGGGACCTGGCCGGATCTGGTACGGTGCATAGTGCAAACGTACTCACGACGGCATCCATACTGGCGTCTTCCGCGTCGAGACCGCTGGCTGAGGCGGTGCGCAACTCGATCCGCATATTGCGCCGTTCGGCCTCCGCCCGAATTTCCGGATAACACGACAGATTGGACTCGATGCCGAACCAATCGATGTCCGGCGGGTAGTACCCGAGATTCGCGCCAGGCCCCGGCCCGATTTCGAGGATGCGCCCGTGAAGACTGCCCATTAACGCGCGCTTACGTTCGGCCACCGCCCGCTCGCAATGGTCCTCGAGCCGGGCCAAGGCCCAGGCCCGCAGCCCTGCGCGCCATCCCCGGGCTTTTGGCGTCATTTTTATCACTGCGACCGCCTTGCACAGCGAGAGCAGCCCTTTTCCTCAGACTTGCCCAAATTAGGGTTTGAACCAAGGACGAATCGGGATTAACTCCTGACCCAGGCGCACTAATCGCATTAACCGCAGGTCCCTCCACTACGCTCCCCCGGATTTCCTGTGGAACTTGGTGGCTTCGGTGAACTTCATGCGCCTTTCTTCACGGAAAGGCGCACACGCGGTTCTCTCCAGCGCAGCGTGGCGGGAAATCCGGGTACGCTCCGGTCGGGATGACAAATTCGTTTTGAAATCGATGATTTCTCATGACAACTGCCGATTTTGCAACAAAATTGTCATCCCGACCGGAGCGCAGCGTAGTGGAGGGACCTGTGGTTAATGCCTTAATTCTCAGTGGGTCCAAATAGGTGACCTGATTTGGTGTTGGCCAAGCTCTCCCTAATGGAATCAGGTGACTAACTGGTCCAACAAGCTGGCTTTCTCGCTAATTTGGACAGCTCTGACTGAACTTAGCCCAGGACGCAGTCCACAGCTTGATAAGTCTGAAGAATCACGCCACGGCGATCTTCGGCTTGGGCGAAAACTTCTTTTTGTAGTACGCCGTCCAGATGGCAATCGCCGGTACGCCTACGATCGTCGGCCACAGCCATACCAACCAGGCCGCGCCAAACCAATGCGTCAGATTCACTGCGGAAAAAGCGGTCATGGCCGCGATGTAGCTGGCGATCATGCCTCGCATATGGCCAAACCACCAAAACATCTTTTCTCCCGATGGCTTGATAAATCCGTAGATCGAACCCAGCCCCATGCGCATTCCGATGATCCCGAAGACAATGGAAACAATGCTCACCGTGTGTCCGGCTATCCGGACCACGCCCACTTGCATCAACTCCGGCCGCATAAAGCCCAGGAGGAACAGCAACAGGCTCGACAACACCGTTACCACCGCAGCCAGCCAGTCCACTGCCTTGGGTCGCGCACCTTTGTACATGTCCTTCAAGTAAAGAACACGATACGCCGCGAACGCCGAATAGAAGCTGAACACCGCAACCATGGCGAGGAAGTAGATTGGCAGTGCGAACGACAAAATCAGCGCCGTGACCGCAACGCCCGCCATAGCCCAGAAGTAAATCTTGCCAAATCGCCGATGCACTTTGCCACCCTTGGCTGTTGCCAGGGCTACAGGAGCGCACACAAACGCCACGAAACCGCACGAAATATGGACGGTCAACAGGACTCGCAGGAAGGTTGCCCATGCAGGATGCATCACGTCTACTCCGAGTATTGCGGGCCTTGCAAAGAACATTATCATGAGCCAATAGAGGCTTCTTGGATATACTGCCTCTGCCTAAACCTGTTTACAGGAGATTCTGAATGCGCCGTCTTTCCGCTCTCGTGATCTTTGCCTCGCTAGCTTGGTTTGCACCCGCAACGCATGCAGAAAGTCACAATCCGGCAGACTACCCTCTACGCATTCATATCTACCGCCGCAACCAAACAACCTTCTATCACAACCACCAAACGGATGACGCCAAAGGAGAGGGCCGGGCAAATCTATTTGAAGGCGGGCAGCCTAAAGGCATCGATTTCCAGTTCGAGTGCGACACAAAGCTGCAGACCTCATCCGGTTATGAGACTTTTCCAGCCAAGTGGAGGAAGCCTGGGCAGGAGCTCGTTATCCTCCAGCAGCAGTTCGGGAAGACCAGCTACGACACCTGCAGGCTTAAGGTACTGGTGAAGGATTTCGTTTACGTCTCGCATAATGGCATCCTGAACACCGAACCAGTTGATGTTTTCAAGCAGTGGATGGCCAAGCACGACTACGACCCCGAACACGGCAAGAACACACCCATCCGGACCACGCCGGAGAATCCACCTGCGGCGACAAACCCGGCGGGTGAGGCTCCATCGAGCAGCAGCACCGCACCTCCTCAACCCGCAGCCCCACCACAGTAGTCAGGCGGCTGATGTCCGGATTCGAACACCATCGTCTCGCAATGGACGGCAACCCTGGTCGCCTTACCCTCTGGACCATTTGCTTTCAGACAGATAATCCTGCATCCGTGTGGCGCGCTGAGTGCATCCTCCTAGGCAGGAAAACCCGGCGGGCGAACCCCACGGCTGGAGGAAACACCCTTTGTTGGCTGACCTGAAGCAACCATTGCGGCAGTTGCGCCGATCGCCCGGCTTCGCCCTTACCGCCATACTCACACTCGCGCTCGGCATCGGAGCCACCACGGCCATCTTCACCCTGGTACACGCCGTGCTGCTGCGGTCGTTGCCCGTGCAGGATCCATCAACCCTGCTGCGCATAGGCGACAACGAACAGTGCTGCCAGAACTCAGGCCTTCCCGATTACATCGAGCCAGTGGGTGACTGGTCGCTGTTCTCCTACCAGCAGTACGAGCAGTTTCGCGACCACACCCCTGGGTTCGCCAGCCTCGCTGCCTTCGAATCCTCCGATCATCCGATGGCTGTGCGCCGCACCGGGGGCAATCAGCCCGCACAACCCTGGTACGGCGAATTCGTTTCCGGAAATTCCTTTGCCACCCTCGGCCTTCGCCCCTACGCCGGACGGCTGCTTCAGCCCTCCGACGACGCGCAGGGCGCGGCGCCCGTCGCCGTCATCAGCTTCCAGACCTGGCAGCAGGAACTGGGACGCGATGCTTCCGTCATCGGCTCCAGCTTCACCATCAACGGCCGGCCAGTCACCGTTGTAGGCATTGCGCCGCCCGGCTTCTATAGCGAGCGACTCAGCCCCACGCCGCCCGCGTTTTGGCTTCCCATCCACCTCGTGCCGTCGCTCACGCCCATCGATGCTAACCTTCTTGAGCGCGGAGACGAGCAGTGGCTCAATCTCATCGGGCGCATCGCGCCCGGCGCACAGCCCGCGGCCATCCAGGCGCAGATGCAGGTCGAGCTGCGGCAATTCCTCGAGAGCCCATTGGCCAACATCCTCAGCTCTGAGCGGCGCCTCATTCCGAGGCAGTACCTCCGCCTTGCGCCCGGCGGCGCCGGGGTGCAGCGCATGCAGCAGCAATACAAAGACAACCTGCACCTGCTGATGTGGATCGCCAGCTTTGTTTTGCTCATCGCTTGCGCGAATCTCGCCAACCTCATGCTCTCGCGCTCGGTCACCCAGCGCCAACAGATCGCGGTGCTCGCCGCGCTGGGCGCTTCACGCACCCGGCTGGTGCAGCGTGCGCTGGTCGAATGTGTGCTGCTCGCTTTACTCGGCGGCGCCGCCGGCTTGGCCGTTGCCTGGGGAGGAGCAAGGCTCATTCTCCGTCTCGCCTTTGAGCACGACCCCATAAGCATTAGCGCGAGCCCCTCGCCCGTGGTTATGGCATTTGCCTTTGCCGCGTCGTTGCTCACCGGCCTGCTCTTTGGTGTTGCGCCTGCATGGTTCGCGGCGCACGCCGACCCTATCGAGGCCCTGCGCGGCGCCCACCGCTCCACCGGCCGCCACAACACCGTCGCCCAAAGAGGATTAGTCGTTGCCCAGGCTGCCGTCTCCGTGGTCCTGCTCTGTGCCGCGGGATTCCTCATCCTTAGCCTGCAGAAGCTCGAGCACCAGCACTTCGGGTTCGACACCGCGCACCGCTCCATCGTCCAGATCAACGCGCAGAGCGCCGGCCTTCAGCCCGACAAGCTCGACAGCTTCTATCGCCGGCTCGACGAATCGCTCTCCTCCATTCCGGGCGTCTCGCATGTCGCGTGGTCGCTGTGGAGCCCGATGGACGGCAACAACCGCAGCGACGATGTGTTGGTCGAAGGCCAGCCCGCTCCGCCGCCCGGCTCGAATGTGAATTTGGCCTCCGTGGTTCGCGTAAGCCCCAGCTATTTCTCGACCATCGGAACCAGGCTGCTGCAGGGTCGCGCGTTTTCCGACAGCGACAATCGCACTGCCCCGAACGTGGCCATTGTGGATGAGGCCTTCGTTAAAAAATATCTTCACGGGCAAAATCCAATCGGCGCGCACTTTGGCGACTGGGAACAATCGACAGCCGGAATGTACACCATCGTCGGCGTGGTCGAGAATGCGCAGTACTGGTCCCCGAACGACGCGGCGGGGCAGGGCCACCCCATGTACTTTCTTCCGGCGTGGCAGTGGCCACAATTGCCTGCCTCCGCCCCGAAGGCCTCGCTTTATGCTGAGTCCCTGAACAGCACGCACTACATGAGCTCGCTGGAAATCGAGACCCACGGCACGGTGCCGGACCTGGAAGGGAAAGTGACCGCCGCACTCCAGGGGATTGACCCCAACCTCATGATCACGCGCTTCCAGAGCTTCGCCCAGCAGGTGAACCTCGGATTCAGCCAGCAGCAGATGATCGTGCAGTTGACCTCGCTCTTCGGATTAATCGCGCTCGCTCTCGCTGCCATCGGCCTCTATGGCGTGACTGCCTACGCCGTCGCGCAGCGCACCAGCGAGATCGGCATTCGCATGGCGCTAGGCGCCAACCACCTCCACGTGCAGAAGATGGTGCTGCGCGACGCCTTTTTCCAGGTTGGCCTCGGGCTGCTCATTGGCATCCCCGCAGCCGTCGCCGCAGGCCATTTTATGGCGGCCGAGCTCTACGGCGTCGACGAGTGGAACCTGCTGGTGCTGGGAACCACGACAGCGGTGCTGGGCGTTGTGGCTCTGCTGGCGGCGGCGCTGCCGGCAAGGCGAGCAGCGGGCGTGGAGCCGATGGAAGCGTTGCGCGCGGAGTAAAGCAGTGCAGCAGCTCTCGTACCCGCGCCGGGTGTCGTCGACGGGCATCGCTAGCGAACAAGCTCGGAAACGACCTCAACTTCCTGGTGGCGCGTACTCCCTGGGACATCCGCAGAGCCGAGCACCAGCGGCTTGCCCTGGACCAGGGTTGAGGTTCCTTCGAGCGTGGTCTGACGGATTATGGGATCCTGCGTTCCGATACCGGATTTCTCTTCCGCAATACTGGATTGCACGACCTTGGTGCGCAGCCGCACGCCGTCGAGGTAACCGTCCAAAGAAGCTTCAATCTCCTGACCTACATCGAGATAGGTCACCTCGTTCGGGCCCTGGGCGGAGGAATTCGTACCTACCGGCACCCTGCTGCCTTGTTTGAAGACAGTCATGCTGCCCGAGGCTACGATGATGGAAAAGTGCTGGAGGCCGATCGTCTTGCCGCCGTCGCTCTCCTTCATGGTGTAGGTGAGGCGATAGATTTTCTTGGTCTTATCAAGGTCGGAGAGGATCTTCTGCGCGAGGGCGATGTCTTCGGCAGAGCCGCGAAAGGAAATGGCGCTCTGCGACGGCACATAATACGACTTGGCGTTGGGCAGCATATTGCGAAGGTCGGTGATCAGCTCAGTTGCGTCATTCGGCTGCGTGAGGTTGGTGAGGTAAAGGGTCTGATAGATTTGCGGGCTGGTCTTCGCTTCGGCATCCTGCGTCTGTGCGACCGCGCTCATGGCATAGCAGGCAATTGCCAGGGTGATGGCTGCATTCAGTGCAATCCTGGTCCGGTTTGTTGTCTGTTGGTTATTCAATTTGACTCCTCATCTCCGTGGGATTGATGGCAAAAAATTGCTGAAACTGTTCTGTGGCTTTGGCAGACTGCGCCGCTTGCACCGCGGGGTTGAGCATGGCTGTGTCTTCCGGGTTGCGGCGGTGCGCCAGGCGCAGCAACAACTTCTCCTGCTCGGTTAACGGCAAAGGCGGTGCAGGGAAGCTGGCAGCCTGCGTTTCCGGCACTGCAGAAACCGGGCGTCTCCGTGAAGCGGGCCGTCGAGGTGCAATGGGTGCCCTCCGCACAACCGCCTCCGGCTGCGCTGTTCGCTGCAATGTGGGGCCGGTTGCGTGGCTTCTGGTATCTGCCGGCGCACTCCGGTGCTTCTGAACCGCCACTTCGATGATCAACATCCTTGCTCTTGAGAGCAGCGCCCGCACGGCCGACTCGCTTCTTCCCAGGACGCCCGCGATCTCGGCTGTGCCCAGCTCGTCGATGGCGGAGAGGAGCAGAACATGACGCTCTGCCTTGGGCAATCTCTCTATCTCAAGCAAGACGGAGTGATAGCGCTGCGCCTCCTCCATTGCCGCATCCGCCGGCACGTTTACGCTGGCCAGGGATTTCGCGAAATTCTCGTCCAGCTGCTCGGGCCGTTTGCGTCGCTTACGGTCCAGAGCGAGGTTCCACGCGATCCGAATCAGCCACACGCGCATGTCACGTACCGTCGAAAGCGAACGACAATGCTGCAGCAGTCGAATGAAAACATCCTGCACCACGTCTTCGGCTTCGGTCCTGCTTCTCAGCACCGAGTTGGCTACGCGGAAGAGCAGAGTCGAATAGGCGTCGACGATGGCCGCAAGATCGACCGCCGGCCGAGCATCTTCCATAAACGACAACGCCAAGCTGCTGCCCTCGATCGACGCCATGTTTGCCTTCTATTGAAGACAGACGCCCAACCTGGGATTTCGCCCGGAAAAATTGAAAAATAGTGGCAGGAGGCCTCCACCTCCCCGGATTTGCTTCATGCGCCGTTCGTCACTGAAAGGCGCACACGCAGACCTGTCCCGTGGGGCGTGGCAAGAAATCCGGGTTCGGCCGGGATGACATGAGGGCAGAGCGGACGATCGGTTTAGTGCCGCGCCTACGGCGCTCGGATCATCTTCTGGATTGATTTCCCAGCCCTTCCGGGCTGGGCTGACGTTTTGGCGTTCGGCCCTCCGGGCCTTGCATCCATGGCGATTTTTGCCGTGTCATTTCTCCCTCAAGTTGCCGCTGGCAAGTTGAGATGCTCGGGATGACAAAGGGTAGGGCAGCGCTTCCATTTGGTTCAAATGGACCATCGAGTGAACTGCATCCCTCGGCTCCCTCGGGATGACAAATTATTTTGGATGAAAAACGCCTTCTATCTAGCCACCGCTCTCCATGGAAGCATCGCCCTCCCCTTTGTCATCCCGAGCGCAGCAGAGGGATCTGCAGTTCCGCGGGCCATTCCTGGAAATGTTTTTCGACAGAGCGTAGCGTAGGTTTATTTCTGCTTCTGCATGAACTCGCGCACCAGCGCCGCAATCTCATCTGCCTTGGTATCAAGCGCGAAGTGGCCTGCGTCGAGTACATAGACTTCCGCGCTCGGTACGTCTTTGCGGTAGCGCTCCGGTTCACCGGGATCGAAGGAGAGATCGTGCTTGCCCCAGATGACCAACAGCTTTGGCTGGTTCTTCTGTAACCACGCTTGCCAATTGGGATAGGCTTCGACGTTGGTGCGGTAGTCGTAGAAGAGATCGCTTTGAATCTGCGCCTGCCCGGGGGAATTCAAAAACGCGTACTCATCGCTCCAAAGATCCGGGTCGTAGAGCTCCGGGTGCGGATCGTCTCCGACATGGCGGGTTTTTGTGGTGGCAAGCGACAGCAGGTTTTTGCGCAACGCTTCTTCATAGGCAGGCCGGTCCGCCCAGAAGGCGCGCCGGGTTGCCCAGTTTGCGCCCAGGCCTTCGTTGTGGGCGACCGCGTCCTGGACGATGAGCGCGGTGGCCCGCTCCGGGTGGGCCAGTATCATGCGAAAGCCGACGGGTCCGCCGTAGTCCTGCATATAAAGCGTGTAGTGGGCCAAGCCCAGCGCCTGGGTGAAGCCGTCCATCACAGTTGCGATGTGGTCAAAGGTGTAAGCGAATTGTTTGGGGTCGGGCCAGTCGCTATGCCCAAAGCCGGGATAGTCCGGCGCCACCAGGTGGTAGTTGTCGGCAAGCCTGGTCAGCAGCGGCTGAAACATCCTCGAGGAAGAGGGAAGACCGTGCAGTAAAAGAATCGTGGGAGCGTCTTTTGGCCCCGCTTCGCGGTAGAAGATGGAGAGCCCATCGACGTTCACAATGCGATAAAAAACCTGCTGTGCCATTGCGTTGTCCTTTGTTTGGGCATGCGCTAATCGGCGACCTCAAAGATGACCTCGAGTTCTATGGGCATGCCGAGGGGAAGGCTGGCAACGCCGATGATCAGCCGAACCGATGTTTTCTCAATGCCAAAGATATCGCGAAAGAGGTCGGAGACAGCGTCCGCGACTCTGGGCTGGTCGAAGAAGTCCCCGGAGGTAGCGATGAAGACTCCGAGCCGGACGACGCGCGTGACTCTATCGAGCGAGCCCAAATGTTTTTTGGCCGCGGCGAGCACGTTCAATGCCGCGATGTAGGCGGCATCCCGTCCAGCCTCGGCATCGAGCTCTTTGCCCAGCCGGCCAAGGTATTTGGGCTTGTGGTCGATGACCGGGAGCATCCCGCTAAAGAAGAGCAGGTTGCCGGTTTGCACCGTCTCGACATACGTGCCAAACGGCGTCGGGGCGGCGGGGAGCTGAATGCCAAGGTCCTGCAGCCGGCGATCGGCACCACCCTGCCCGTCCACGTGCAGCACCTCCCCTTACAAAGAACTGATTCTTGTAACGGGTAGAGGTTTCGAAGCAGGGGTCAAATTAGTTGCAGAAAGGCGTATTCTGTACGGCTATGAATTGGCTACCTTCGGTCCGCGCCCTACTGATTTTTGGCATCCTCCTGGCTCTTTCGGCAGCCGGCTACTGGGCCTGCGCTGGTCACCTTCGGTAGTTCGGCACCCGCTCTAATTCCTGGAACTCGCCTGAAGCTGCTTCTCGTAGCCGGCGCGGTCTGGTTTGGTCCATTCATTCAGCCAGTCCAGCACATTGTGATACCAGAAGATGCTGTCACCAGGTTTAAGAACCCAGTGGTTCTCGTCCTCGAACAGTATTAGTTTCGATGGGACATGCCTCGCCTGGAGCACCTGAAACATAGCGAGGCCGTTGCTCAGGTCGACGCGGTAGTCGTGCTCGCCGTGAATGATCAACATGGGTGTCTTGAAATTCTTAGCGAAGGTCGCGGGCGCCTGGCTCAGTAACGCCTCCTGGTTCTCCCAGGCGGTCCCGTTGAACTCCTTTGAGGACCCAACCAGAAAGTCCGACGAATAGAGGCTGCTTACCAGGTCATAGAGACCATCGTGGGAGACGATGGTGCGGAAGCGGTCGGTGTGGCCCTCCATCCAATTCGCCATGTAGCCACCGTAACTCGCGCCCGCGGCCGCCAAACGCGTGGGATCGACGTAGGACCAGGTGAGCGCGGTGTCCACGGCCTTCATCTGATCTTCATACGGCGCCCCGCCCCACTGGCCCTTGATCGCGTCCATAAACTTCAGACCAAAGCCCGACGAGCCGTGAAAGTTTGGCATGATCACCACGTAACCGGCAGCGGCGAACACTTGCGCGTTCCAACGATAGTGGAAAAGATTACCCCAGGAGTTTTCCGGGCCGCCGTGCATCAGCAAAAGCAGCGGATATTTCTTGTTCGCGTCGAACCCCGGCGGCTTAACCTGCCAGGCGTCGACGCTATCGCCTTTCCAACCGCGGAATGTAAAGCTGGAAGCCTCGCCAAACTCGATGTCTTTGAGCGCCTCGGCGTTCATCTGAGTCAGAGGGGTTGGAGCGGTTGTCGCGGCCCCGATATTCAGTCGAAACACTTCCGCCGGATGGGAAAGATCCATCTTGGTGAACACCAGGAACTTGCCGTCGCGCGAAACGTCCGCTTCATCTGAGGTGCCCATTGTGATCAGCGGCGTAAGTTTCAAGGTGTCAATGTCCAGCCGGGACAGAGGTTGCTGCCCGCGGTCTTCGAAGGTCACATAGAGACTCTTGCTGTCCGGCGCCCACACGTAGGAACCGGCAGAGCGGTCGGTGGCTTCGAAAATATTCTTGTGCTCTCCTGTCTTCCGATCGTAGAGGAAGATACGCGTGAGGTCCGACTCCAGCATCGGCCGCAGCGAGGCACTGTAAGCGATGTAGCGGCCGTCTGGAGAATAGAGTGGCGTGCTGTCGGTTGACTTGTTGGTGGTGATCGCCTTGGGCGTGCCTCCACTCACCGGCAAGACAAACAGGTCACTATTGCCGGTCAAAGCCTCGTTCTCCACATAGCGGGAAAAACAGATTTCGCTGCTGTCGGGAGAAAAAGCGACCTCCTCCGATCCACTCTCCGTCCAGATTGGTGAATCGACATCCCCCGGCGTAACATCCCTGGCTGCGCCGCCCTCGGCCGGGAAAAGAAAAATGTGATTGCGCATGCCGTCGACCCACGTGTCCCACCGCCGGAATGGAATCTCTGTAATCACGCGCGCCTTCACCGGATTGTCGGTGCGCGCCTTTGCCATTTTTTCGTTGCAGGCCATGTCCGTGCATGAGGGAAAGACGCTTGCCGTAATGGCGATCGTCTTGCCATCAGGAGACAATACGTAACCGCCGACTCCCGTGGGAAACTTGGTCAATTGCTTTGCCTCACCGCCGTTTGCCGGCAGGCGAAAAATTTGTGGCTTGTTGTCCACCCGGCTACTGATGAAGTAAAGGTAGTTGCCGTCCGGGGACCAGCGCACATCTCCGTTGCTTCCCTCTTCCGCAAACGTCAATTGCTGCGGATCACCACCCGCCGCCGGGATCCTCCAGATGTTGGTGACCGAGCGATTCTTCTCCACATCGCTTCTGGTCACGGTGAAGGCGACCCATTGCCCGTCGGGAGATACGCGCGGGCCTCCGACACGCGAGAGGCGCTGCATGTCCTCCACCTGGAAGGGGTGGGCAGCCCAGGCACTCAAGGCGAATGAGCATAGCGCAAGCGAACAAATGACAGTTTTCATCTGTAACTTCCTTTGGGACTGATTGTCGGGGATTATACCGGTCGTGGCCGGGGAAGTGCCCGGCCAGGGCAGTGGGGGGCCAGACGGAGTTGCCCTTAAAGCACATCCCGCATCGGAAAAGACCAAACTGCCGGGTTTGGATCAGGATAGGGCCGATAAGAAAGAAGGCTGCGATTCTCTGAGAAGAATGGGAGATTGCCTTGTCAGCCGGAGAAACCACCGCGGGCTATCGCGACTTCGGGATGCGTGACTTCTTTATGCGGGGTCCGCATTGTCAGGGTGTCTGAAACTTGAGCTAGCAATTCTGCTGGATGGAGCGGCTTCGCAAGAACCGTAAAATCCTGCCCAGCATCGCGAGCAGTTCCCAATAGATCCATCGTCGACGCCTGCCCAGAAAACAGCAGAATTTTGCATTTTGGCAGGATGTGCCTGATCGCGACGGCCAGATCAATCCCATTCATACCAGGCATGGCGACGTCAGTAAGCAGAAGATCGGGCGGCACTTTATTTGCGATCGCAAGCGCACTTTTTCCGTCATACGCGACCAGAACCCTAATGCCGCTTTGCTCAAGAATCATCGCGAGCGTGTCTGCGATCACCGCCTCATCGTCAACTACCAGGACGACGGGTTTCGGATTATCAAGTGGATGAGTGGCATCATTTAGCGCCAAATCTGCCAACCGGACGGTCTGGAAATTCATTTTTCGCACTTTGGTACACCTCTCATTGAACCGTAACAGGCCTGGATGAATACGGGTTAACTCTTTAATGATGTGTTGTTTAACAGGATTATTTAACTACATTTGACAGCCAATGGCAATGGCCACAAAGAATCGAAGTAGCAAACGGCACGAGCAGCGTCCCGGCTTTTGCACTGCCGCTCTCGGGAACAGTATCTTCAGCGCATAACAAAAGCGTTCAAAGGGGCTGCGCCCCACCGTTTTCGGCCCACGTACGTCACTGCGAACGTGGGGCACCCGTCCAGACCTTCAACGCACGGGGTGAGAATAGACAGCTCCTGGCACAACTCCCGTTGCTACCGTTTCATCTTTCCCCTTGGCCTGTCCTTTAACCCTGTATCCGCGATAGACTCATCCCGGCGGATTTTATGAGACGAACAAGGTTGATCGGAACGATAGGTATCTTTAGTGGCGTCGCTGTGCTACTCGCGATCGGTATCGCGCACTTACGGGCGCAGGGACCGGACGGCGGCCGAACGGCTCCGGCGCTATTTGCTGCTCTCGATACCGATAACGATGGAACGCTGACACGGCCCGAGATGGAGTCTGGCTTCAATTCCTGGTTTACCGCCTGGGACGACACGCATAGCGGGACCTTGACCCAGACGCAGATTTCGGCCGGCATCAGCAAATTGCTGCCTGCGCCGCCCGCGGTCAAGCCTGGGCAAGCCAACACGTTCAACCCCGCGGGTAATTCGACGCCGATCGCCGTGCCGCAAGAGGCTGTGGACGCCATGACGGCAGCCTTACCCACTACCTCCGGGGTGAAGCCGATGCACCCGCGCAGGGTGCTGGTGATGGCGCATACCGGCGCGGGAGGGTTCGTGCATGCCTCCATCCCGTTGGCTGCGAAGGCGGTGGAAGCACTGGGAAACCAGGGCGGCTTATGGACCACGACGGTCAGTTACGACGCGGCGGATATCAACACCGATAACCTGAAGCAATACGACGCCATTTTTCTGGACAGCACGACTGCCTGCTTCCTTGACGATCCGGATCCCGCAGTGACGGCTGCGCGGCGAGCGGCTTTCCTGAATTTCGTGAGAGGCGGGAAAGGTGTCGCCGGCATCCACGCAGCGTCCGACGCTTATCACACCGATTGCCTGGCGAGTGAGGCCGCCATAAGCAGCGGCAGTCCCGGGCGCGCGGCTGTGGTTTTAGCATCCCGGATGGTCGCGGCAGCGGACAAGGATAGTGACGGTACGGTCAGCCGGCAGGAGTGGACCGCCCTTGCCGACGATTGGTTCCAAAAGTTGGATACGGGCAATTCGCAGGTCACCCGCGCCGATTTTGTGGCGCACTTCAATTCGTTGCTGCCGCCGCCGGATATGCGCCGTCTCGGCCTGGAATCGAAGCCTGTGCTGCAATGGCCGGAGTTCAACACGCTGATTGGCGGTTACTTCAAATATCACTGGCCCGATCCGCAACTGATTTATGTGAAGATCGATGATCCGAATAGTCCTTTGACGGCCATGTTCCATGGCAAGGAATTCGAGATCCACGACGAGACCTATACATTCCAGGAGGAGTCTTTTTCGCGCAGGAATGTGCACGTGTTAACCAGTATCGACTACGACAAGATGAGCGCTGAGGATAAGGCGAAGGAAACTAATCCGCGAAGTGATAGCGATTATGCCTTGAGCTATATTCGCCGCGAAGGCAAGGGACGCGTGTTCTACGAAGGACATGGCCACAGTTATCGGGTATATGCCATGACCCCGATGCTGGAACACCTTCGAGCTGGGATTCAATACGCGCTGGGCGATCTGAACGCGGACGACAGTCCATCGGTGAAATAAGGCAGCTCCATCGCTCACCTACGCCGGAGAGCGGGACCGTAGCACCAAAGTACTATTTCCCCCATACGCTTCGCCATTATCAATTACCAATGGGGGAGCAATGTCACCAAGAAGACGTAAGCGACATTCCGATGGTGGGGCCTCAGCCTTAGCTCCAATCGTCAAGCTTCATCTTGAACAGATTGAATGGGCCCTGATGTATGGGTCGGATATCGCTGTGTTCTCGGACGAACCAGGAGCCGAGGACCACAATTACGTCCGGCAGGTGAAGGATCACCCACGGCCCAAAACATTACGGATAGGCCCGGTCAGCATTCAAGAGGCTGATGAGCTGGCGGCTTTTATTCGTGGCTCCATTGACTTCCCTGGTAACCCTGCCGGCGAACGGGAACCGCCTGCTTGTGGTGAGTATTCCTATCCGATAGGGACAATCGCTCCCGGATCAGTGGGCGCCGATGCGGATTGCTAGATTATCCTTCACACTCGCGGTGGTTCTCTCCTGCGCCGGCGTCGCCCACGCGGCTGACCTGCCGGAAGCACCAGCGCCGTTCCACGGCGTAGTGATCACCCCCACCAGCTTTCTACTGACAGGAGGCTTGGTCGCTTCAAGAGCACTGGACTGGGCCAGTACAGAGGAATGCTTACGGCGATCGTGGTGTCACGAAGGCGAGCTTCCCAACGCGTTGGTACACAGTAAACCCGGACTGGCTGCTTTCGAGGCATCCATGGCTGGGTTGAGCATCTTCGCGCAGCACGAGATAGGGAAGCACGGCCACAGGAAGCTGGCAATCATGGGACAGGTGGTTTCCTCCAGCTTGATCCTCGGCCAGGACGCCTACAACTACTACGTTGATAAGAGCTACCCGCGCCACCCGTGACCCTCACCTGGTCGCGTCTTCTGCGCTCTCCCCAATGATGTCGTACTGGGACTCTTTCACGCCGGTTCGGACATGCACATGCTTTCCATCGTTCCAGAACGCAACGGTGGTAGGCGCCGGTTGTTTCCAGAGAGATTCGCGATGGGGCATCGTGCCGTAAGGTGTCAGCATGTAGACCGTTTCCCCAGCCTTCACGGTGTAGACGAGTTCTTGCGCGTCATGACAGGTGCTCATGCTGCTACCGAGCCCGGATCCATAGCAGTTCATGCGGACAGATTCCACGTGAGTTTCCTGGAAAATGGCGGCCTGATAATTCGCGCCGGGCCTGTCTTTGGCCGACGCTGCGGAGCAGAGGATGAGCGTGACTAACAGAGTTTTCACGGGGGAGCCTCCCGCCAGTTCTACATTGCCGGAGACAAGCTGGGCTTTAGCACTTTTGGATCATACTCATTACTTCCGGGTTGGAAGCTCATTCTTGAGGAACTCGATGTAGATGCCCCAGTCAGAAGACACCATGCCGTGGCCGCCTTGGTGCATGTAATAGCTGAGATCATGGAAGATAGGCTGGCCGGCAGCAGGCCAGGTGCCGGTACCCAAATCTTCTTTGCCGAGTAGCTTGTAGACCTCGCCGGCGGCGACCGCGGCGAGAAATTCACCATTAGGATCGGACCACTCGTCGGTACTGCCGGTCTGCAGCAACAGGGGGCGAGGAGCGATCAGCGCGATCAGCAGATTGGCGTCCATGGGCGCCTGGTCAGGGAATCCGGCGTACTTCGCATAGTTGGCCGCAAACTGATAGGGATAGCGCGAAGGCGTGGTGAGGTGGGCGATGGTCTCGCCGTAGTTGCGATGACTGAGCGCAGCGCCACCCTCACCGGAACAGCTGGCGATGACGGCCGCGAAGCGCTGATCGTGGGCTCCGGCCCACATCACGGTCTTTCCCAGGCGCGAGACACCGTGAATGACGACCCGCTTGGCATCGATGCTCTTGTCCGTTTCGAAGTAATCTTCGACCCGGCTCATACCCCACGCCCAGGCGGCAATCGAGCCCCAGTCATCCGGCGCTCGATCCGTCTGCCCGGGCTTGAGGTAAAGCGCGCGAATGCCATTGGCAAAGCCGCCAGGATAGTCGGGATCGATGTCACCGTAGTAGTAGGTGGCCACCCCATAGCCGGCATCGAGCAAGTCCGCCGCGTCGATCCGGCCGAATCCACGGCCCGCCGGCGGGCTTATGCGGGTATTGGTCTTGGGGTCCCAGACGGTCTCGGGTTTGATCCCGGGATCCTCTACGGCGTTCTGCACAGCGCCGAAATTGATACTAAAAAACATCGGCACGGGCTTGCTGGCCGCGGCGGGTAGATAGATGAGCAGATGGATCGCCGGGCCGGTCTTTTCCCGGTTGAGATAGATGGTGACCTGTTTGCGGATTGCTTTACCGTTAAGCGCCGCGGTTCCCGGGTCGACGATTTCGAAGCTCTCGTCCGCAGGCCTGCCCGGCGCTCGACCATATTGCTGCGTCTCGAACATCTCGACGATCTCCGGACGGCGTTTGGAATACCAGGTTCGCGCGTCGCGCACCGATTTTCCATTGTTAAGCTTCAGAGCATCGGGCAGTGAGTAGCTTCCAACCTTGGCCTCGTCGTAGTTAACGGGAATGCCGGCCACAACGTCGGGGGAAGGCTTTGGCGTCGGGGGCGGCGTCTGTGCCTGCAGTGTTACCGTGGCGCCGGTAAGAAAGAGGACAACGAGCGATTCTCTGAGGAGCAGGGGAAATTGGCTGGGCAGCCGGCGAAAGATTCGGTGGGGTTTCATCATGGAGATAGATTTCTACAAGGAACACTAGAGTCGTCCTGTTGTCCTGTCAATTCTCTTTAGGCCTCGACCGTTGATCGAATGCGCTTGACAAGAAAACAGACTAACTACGATAGTTTCACTCTTGACGGCAAGGGAGACGTAGTTCTGTGCTGACGAGGAGGGAAGCTGTACTCGGCCTGGCGGGATTGCTGGCGCAGGCAGCGCAACAGCTGCCGCCAAACCGGAACATCAAGTGGGCACTGGGCTCCAACCTATGGAACTCCTACCCTGGCACCCGATTTACCGACATACTCGACGTTATGCACGATACCGGATTCATCGGCCTTCGTTTGACCCAGTATCCACAGATTCTCACTAAGTACGGCATCACACCCGATCAAATGGAGCGGGAAGTCTCCAGGCGCGGTCTCCGTGTCATTACTATTTCATTCAATGGCGCAGCGGATGATCCGGCGCAGCACAGCCAGATCCTGGCGAACGCGCGAAACGCGATGACCTTTCTGCAGCGCTTTGGCGCCGATCGCCTGGTTGTTTTCTCGCCGTCGCGGGGCAAACCGGCGGAAGCGTTTGCCATTATGTGCCGCTTCTATAATCAGCTGGGAGAAGCCGCGGGCGAAATGGGATTCAAGGCCGGCCTGCACAGTCATCTCGGACAGATGGTGCAGACTCCTGAAGAGATCGATCGATGCATGGCGCTCACCGATCCTAAACTGTTCTACTTTTCTCCCGACACGGCTCACGTTTACCTTGGCGGCGGAGATCCGGCGGTCATCATGGAGAAGTATAAGAACCGGCTGATGATGGCCGATTACAAAGACGCAAAGCGCGCAGGACTGACCGCAAAGTACATCACCAATACCTTCGATCTTGGCGATGGCGAGATCGACTTTCCGGCTTGCCATCGGGTACTCCGCAGCATTCGCTTCAAAGGCTGGCTTTGTGCAGACCTAGACATAACGAGAAACGGTCCTCGCGCCAGCTATGACCGCTGTGGGGCCTACATTGTGCGCACCCTGGACCCGATTTATGCCTGAGATCACGCGGCGGGAGATGCTGAAAATGACGGCGGCTGCCGCACTATCGAACTATCACATACTGGATCCCCATGTTCATGTGTGGAAGCACGACGCGCACTTTCCCTTTGCACCGGGAGCCAAGGTTCCCGATTACGATGCCACGCCGGAGATGCTTCTGGACCTCATGAAGGCCAACGGCGTGGAAAAGACCGTGATTATCCAGGTCATCCATTACCGCTATGACAACAGCTATCTTGCGGCCGTGCTGAAGCAGTATCCCCGCTTCTTTCAAGGGGTGTGCCGGGTAGACCCGCTGGATCCCGCCGCCCCCGATCATCTGACGCGGCTTTCTGAGCAGCAAGGGTTTCACGGAGTGCGCCTGAGTCCGGCCGGCGATGCGACCGGGGACTGGATTCGAGGCCCGTTGATGCCTCCTTTATGGAAGCGCTGCGACCAGCTCAAGGTACCGATGACGCTGCTGGTGCCGATTAGCCGCGTTCCGGACGTCCAGAAATTGGTCGACAGGTACCCCGACTTGACGGTTGTGATCGACCATATGGCAGATTGCCCCGTGGACCATCCGGAGCAACTGGAGGCGCTCGTGGAACTGGTGCGCTATCCAAAAGTGTTTGTGAAGATTTCGCACACCTGGTCGTTGTCCAAGCAAAGCTATCCGTGGCTTGATTCACAGCGGCTGGTAAAGCGCTTGTACGACAGGTTCGGACCGCAACGGCTTATGTGGGCAACAGACTGGCCCATCGCAAACGATCGGGCAAGCTACGCGCAGAGGTTATCCGTCGTGCGAGACGAAATGAAGTTCCTCAATGCCGACGACAAGAGCTGGATCCTCAGCAAAACAGTGGAACGGGTGTGGCCGTTTCCCTAAGGGGCGGCGGAAGAGTCTCTGCTTGAAGGAAAGGCAGGACAGTGCGGGTAGAATGCTGTTCACCTCAGCGACTTCGACAAGCCTTTCCGGATCGTTTTGACTAGGCCTTCGGTGCTGCGCTAAAGATCTCGGCTAAGCGCTCCGCGACCATCCTGTCCTCACCGTCCTTGAGCTGCCAGACAGCAAAGCCGAAGCTGTTCGGGTCGCTCGGATGACGATGGTGCTCGCTGTGATTCTCCCCCGCGGGCGCGTCGGGATTACGTCCGCGCATCCCGCTGGCGCCGGCGCCCATGCTGCCGATGCCGATGGGCCGCGTATCGGCCAGCTGCTGCATGACCTCCGGCCCAGCGATGTTGAGCCTAGAGCGATCGATCTTCCAGCTATAACGCGGCGTCACGTTACCCAGAGCCTGCGGGTTGAACTCCCGGGGAAGCGCGGTGACGCCGAACTTCTTCACTGCATCGGTGATCACCTGCGCGCGCTGGTCGTACATCCTCAACGTGGCGTCGTAGTCCTGATTGACGAAGATCTTCGAGTGCCTTGAGCAGACCGAAGATGGTCTCCTTGCCGACCTTGCAGCAACGGCCGATGCGATCTTCCTGCGGGCTCATGTTCAGCAGCGCATAGCGGATTAGCTCTTCCTTGCCGATCAGGATGCCGGACGCCTGCGGCCCGCAAATATCCTTGCCACCGCTGAACGTAACCAGGTCGAAGCCGATCGCCGGATACTCCCACAGCCGCTCTTTCGGCGGCACGTCGGCGGAGGCGTCATTAAAGCTGTAAATGTTGTGCGCTCGGGCGATGGCCACGGTCTCAGGGCCGCTGACCTTACCGCTGTCGGAAAGGATATTGGTGAAGTGGATGGCCACGGTCTTGGGATTGATGGCGGCAATCATCTGTTCGCGCGTCTCCACTTCGACCAGCTTCGCGCCCGTCTGGCGAATCTGGTGGTCGAAGGCATAGCGATGGCTTTTCTGGATGATGACCTCGTTCCTGGGGAAATCAGCTACGTCGGGAATGGTGTGCATGCGGGGCTCAAGGTCCTCGGTCATCATGCCGGCGTAGCCCACGACCATGGCCGCGGCCGCGCCACCTGTCACCAGGCCGGTGTAGCCTGCCGGAGACTTACACAGTTTCGCAATGAACTTACCCGCCGCGATTTCGAGCTCGTCAATCAAAACAAAGTGTTCGTTGCCTCGCCGCATCAGCTCCATGACCTCGGGCTTCATCAACGACCCACCGATGACGGTAACCGTGCCATTGATGTTGACGAGAGGTGTGACTCCAAGCTCGGCGTAGATGTCGCCAGTACAACCAAGCCCGGTGGTAATGGGGACGATGGGGGCGCCATCCACAGACGGCATCGACGGTTTGGGCTTCTTGCCAAAGATGCCCGCCGCATTCGCCTCAGCCGGAGCAAACAGACCGCCGAGAGCGGTGCCCAGCGCGGCTACAAAGGAGCGGCGGCTCCAATCAAACCTCAGGCTCATGATACGTTCCTCTCAAGGGAAAAGGTTAGAGTCATCGCTCAGTCCTCTTGCGGCGGCGAATTGAGAGGGCCGATCGAAAAGTGGTCGAAGGTGACCTCCAGAGCCTGCTTACCGGGTGCAGCAGCCATCATGCCAATTTTGACGGGCACCTGCGGCGGAAAGTACGCAAGCCGAATCATCGACCATGCCTGGTTGTCGCGGGAATACGAAACCTGAACCGTGTCGTGATAACGTCGCATGCGCAACCAGAGAAAGGCGGGGTTGTCAGAACAAGGGAGTACCGACCAATCTGAAAACTCCCGCGTGACCACGGCGCTCACGCTTTGTTTGCCGTTCAGGAACTCAATTCCGGCTTTGATCCAGTTCTGGTCGTCGATGCGAATCATCAAGCCTGCATGATGGTAGAGCTCATGGTATTTCCCCGCGACTCGGACCTTCGTTTCGAAGTTTCCAGTCTGTTCCTGATAGCGAAAAGGACCGTTGTCGTGAATGAAACCGTAATGGGTCACGCGCCAATAGTCTGTTCCGGGCGGCGCGGTTTCGGTCAGCGTATCCCCGGTCTCACTCCAATGCGCAGGCTGATTAATCCAGGTGCGGGCGGTGGTTTGATCTGTCATCGTAACCGTAAGCATACTGAAAAGAGCTACTGACGACTCCGCCCGGCTAGTCAGTTTGCGGCCGCGGGGGGTTGGCCCAGTGACCGGACTCGTCTTTCCCGCTCACCACGACCCCTTTCGCGTTCCAGCCCAGACCCGCTCTCACGATCGCCGGGCAATAGCGCAGAGTCAGCCCGCAGCGTCGTTTGCTCGATTGATTCGCTTCCGATCCATGCAAGAGCAGGTCGCTGTGGATGGAAATTTCCCCCGCCTTCAGTTCTACATTGACTGGGCGTCCAAAAGCCTCCGCGCCCTCGACAGTTTGGTTCAGAACATTCGCTTCGTCGTTTTCATTCAGGGTGTAAGTCAGATGGCCCAGGTGGTGCGAGCCGGCAATGAACCGCATGCAGGCGTTTTCGATCGTGGCATCATCGATCGCCAGCCATGCGGTCACGGCCATCGACGGCGTTAATGGCCAATAGCTCGAGTCCTGATGCCAGGAGACCCGCTTGCCATCTCCCGGCATTTTGCAAAAGAAATGCGAACCCCAGGCAACCACGTTCTCGCCAATCAGGTCCTGGATGCGGGTCACAATGCGAGGATCCGTCAGGATGTCGTAAACACGACCATAGCGGAGGTGCGCCGTGCTGATGGAGTAGCTGTTGCCCCCTGCGGCGAGCGTGCTGGCCAGCAGTGCATCAAAGTAACGACGGATGCCGGCTATCTCTTCTGCCTCGAAGATGCGAATGCCGGCCAGGTAACCGTCGCGATTAAAAGCTGCAATCTGCTCCGCGGTCAGAGCCGCGGGATGCTCGGTAGTCGAAGGACGAAACCGCAGGTCGCGGTCCAGCGTGCTCAATTCTTCGCTGCTCGGAATGAACTTGGGTGTAGTCAACGGTTTCATATCTCCGATTCTGTCAGGTCCCTGGACCCTGGCATGATACGGGCGCCGTGGAAGCGGCGCAACTGTAGACGAGAAGCAGGTATGGCGTTTTTCTTGCTTGCCCGAAGCATTTGTCCCCTGACGTCAATTTTACTTCCGCCGCACATAACGGTTTACGTGTAACGCGCAGCGTAATATACTTTCCTGAAGCATGATCCAAAGCTTCAAAGACCAGGACACCGCCGAGTTGTTCCAGGCGCGAAAGAGTCGACGTTGGCAAAATATCAAAGCTGCGTCACTTCGGAAGCTCGATATGATCCATGCCGCAGCCCATTTGACCGACCTGCGCGTACCCCCGGGAAATCGTCTTCGAGGCGCTCTCAGGCGATCGCAAGGGGCAGCACAGCATCCGGATTAACGACCAATATCGCATCTGTTTTGTGTGGAATGACAACGACGGGGCCTACGAAGTAGAAATTGTGGACTATCACTCGTAGTTCGAGACCGATCAAGGAAGGGAGAATATGCCACTATTCAAGAAGCCTGCAACCGGCTGGAAGTTCAGCGCGGTCACCACTCATCCCGGCGTTGTACTGCTTGAAGAGTTTCTCAAGCCGCTGGAGATCAGCCAGAATAAGCTCGCGATGGACATTCATGTCCCGGCAACCCGCATCGGCGAGATCGTGCACGGCCGGCGCGCCGTTACTCCAGAGACCGCTCTGCGTCTGGCTCGTTATTTCGGAACTAGCGCGGAGTTCTGGTTGAATTTGCAGCAGAGCTACGACCTCAGCAAAGCCCGGATCCAGGGAGAAGAACAAATCGTGCGGGAAGTGCATGCCTACACCACCCAGCCTTGAGACTCCTTCGATGTGGATTTACTCTGTCTTTCTCCGAAACTACCCGTCGCACAGAACTTAGTGGCTTTTGAGTGAGCACACCACATAGCGAGTCCGCGAGTGAGCGGGCTTGGACATGGTGTAACCTATAAGTTACAAAAAAGGACGGAGATGGAATGAAACGCAAACCAAGTATTTCTCATGATGAGGCAATGGCAAAAGAACTGCGTGAGAATCCGGAGTTCGCTGTTGAGTACCTCCGTGCGGCGCTCGAGGAAGGAGATGATCCGCAGATTCTGTTGATTGCCCTGCGACGCATCGCTGAATCAAGAGGCGGGGTGGCCAAAGTTGCGAAAGAGGCTGGCGTTGAGCGGGAGAGCCTTTACCGCGCGCTGTCGGCCAAAGGGAATCCACGGCTCTCGACGTTGCTTGCTGTAACCAAGGCGGTGGGGCTGCGGCTTACCGTAGAGGCAGCTCACTAGATGCGCGCAAGCATGAGAGAAAGATTCGCAACAACTTGCGCGCGATCCAGAAACATCAACTATGAGGGCTGCAGCGTCAATGAAGGCTTATCAGCAAACGTTAACTTGCTACTGCCTCCCCCGTAGGCTCGAGAACATGATCGGTCACGCTACTTGGTTTCCATGTGCTCAGGATGCTTTTGGCTTTGGCGGCCTCATCGGCGGTTCCATGAGCGACGACGACGTAGTTGCCGACCTTGACTGCTGTCTCATACTCCACGATGCTGTCCTTCGGGATGCCCAGGCTATAGAGCCCGGCGCCGATAGCACTCAGCCCACCGACGACCGCCGCACCCTCCAGGGCGGCGACGATCCAGGCCACCAACGGGCCGCCAACCAGCACCGGGCCTATGCCCGGTACCCAGAAGAATGCGGCGCCGAACAATAAACCCCACAAGCCACCCCAAAAGGCCCCGAACTTGCCCCAATGCCTCATGCGTTCGCCGGCGTTGTAGTAGCCTACGACCTGGTCTTCGGTGTGATAGTCTTTCCCGACAACCGACAATTTCTTCATGTCAAAGCCGGCCTTTTGCAGTTCCTTCACGGCCTCGTCTGCTGCCGAGTGGGTGTCATAAACGGCAATCACTGCGTTTGTATCTGCCATCGAGTTGTCTCCTTCTCAATTCGTGTTGGGTTGCGCGAAGTTTCGTGGCGTTGGCCCCGGTGACCGCAGAACCCAACCTGATCATTGTCATACCGAAGATTGTCCACCGGCTTGTTAAATCTTTGAAAAAGATTTCAGGAGTTTTCTACATTTCAGAGAAGGTGGATAGATCCAAAATCTGCGGAATGCTTGAGTTTCCCGGTAGTCACCGCAGTGCTGGGCCGTTTATGAACTGTTCCGGGCGAAGCGTACTTGAACCGATTACCATACCGAGCAGCGTTCGCTCTCCGCGCGCACCATGGCATCGCCCGCCTTGCACTGGAACGCCTGCTGAAACTCCGGCATGTTGCTCAGTGGTCCCAGCACACGGTATTTTCCCGGTGGATGAGGATCGGTTGAGACGCTGAGCCGTGCCGCCGCAGGCCGCACGATCGCTCCCCGCCACTGTGCCTCAGCCAGAAAGAATTGCTGATCCGCCGTATATCCGTCGACGGTGGGTTCGGGTCCCTTGCCTTCGCGGGAGCGCTGGTAGGCCCGATATGCCAGGTTCACCCCGCCCAGATCGCCCAGCGCTTCACCCGTGACCAGTTTGCCCTGCAGGTGCAGCCCAGGCTCGACAAAGTAGCCGTCATACTGCTTGGTGGTGCATCCGGTGCGGGCTTCAAAGTTGGAGTAGTCGGCAGGTGTCCACCAATTCTCCAGGCTTCCGTCGGCGGCGTACTTCGCTCCCTGGTCGTCCACGCCATGCGAGATTTCGTGTCCAATGCTCACACCCACCGCCCCGTAGTTGATCGCGTCCAGGCCCTTGGGATCGAAGCCGGGCGGTTGCAGGTAGCCCGCGGGGACCACGATCTCATTCATCGTCGGGTTGTAGTAAGCATTCATGGTGGGCGGCGTCATATCCCAGCGGCCACGATCTACCGGTTTGCCAATCTGCTGCAAATCATCGCGCACTGCGTAGCGCGCGGCGCTCAGCATATCCTCCAGATACGTGGAGCGGTCCACGGCCACACCGCTATAGTCTTTCCATTTGTCCGGGTAGCCGATCTTGATATTCAGCTGGTTAAGCTTCTCCATGGCCTTGGCTTTGGTGGGTGCAGTCATCCAGTCGCGCGTAGCGATCGAACGCTTCAATTCCTCGACGATGTTCCCCGCCATCTCACGTGCCCGGGCTTTGGCTTCGGGCGGCAGATAGCGATCCACGTACTCGTGTCCGAGCGCCTCACCCAGCATCTGGTCGGTTGCGATCACGCATCGCTGCCACCGCGGGCGTTGCTCTTTGGCCCCGGTCAGCGTAGTTCCGTAAAAGGCGAAATGCTCCTCGTCAAACGGCGCCGCCAGGGAAGTGGCCTCGCCGTTCAAGAGTTGCCAATGCAGGTAAGCCTTCCACTCTTTGAGCGGAACCGTGGTCAGCAGGTTGTCGAACGCGGTCATCAATTTCGGCTGCGGAACATTGATGTGGCCTTCTTTCCCGACGGCCAGGAGCGCGAATTCCTTGTCCCAATCGAAATGCGGAGCGAGTGCCTTTAACTCCGCGAAGCTCATGGCATGATCCCGTACCGCGGGATCGCGCAACTCCACCCGGCTCACGCGCGCCTTTGCCAGCGCGGTCTCGATCTTCATCACCGCGGCCACCGCTGCATTTGCCGCCGCCTCGTCCATGCCGGCAAGCGTGAACATCTTGTGCGCATAGACCACATACTGCTCGCGCGCATCCTTGAAACGGGGCTCATCGCGCACATAGTAATCACGGTCAGGCAGGCCCGATCCAGTGATGTTGATCTCCGCAATCACGCGTGCGGGGTCGTGCAGATCCTGTTCGGATGAGAGTACCAGGGGTGCGCTTATATCGATTTGTTGCAGGCCGGCTATCTCGGCATCCAACGCCTTTGCGTCTTGCACGCCTTCGATCTGCCCCCACGTCGCTTCCAGAGGCTTCAATCCCAGCGCATTCACCCGCGGTTCATCCATGCAGGCAGCGTAGAAGTCGCCGGTCAGTTGGCCAGGGGAGCCCTTAGGCAGCGCCGCCGCCTTGCCGGCATCCTCTTCCGCGATGGAACGCAGACGAGCTCGCGTATCCTCCTGCGTGATGGTGCGGATGGCCCACACCACCTGGATAGCAGGTATCGGATGGGTTGCGCGCCATTGGCCGTTGGCATATGCGTCGAAATCCGTGCAAGCATTGACGGTGCGATCAATGTTTTCGGTAGGGACGCCGCGTAACTGGGCGAGACTCGTGGGGGGAAGCGCCAGGCAGGCAATAACCAGCTGAGAAAGCATGCGCAATGTTTCCATCTCCTAGAGCTAAAAGGGTAAATCATGAACCTGGTGGAAACACCGCAGAGTCCCCTTATCTCCCCGTGATTCATTCAAACTGGTTCAGATCGGTGTCGCGAGCAGGGTGACCCAACGCACGGCACATGGCAACGATCTGGCCTTTGTGATGAAAGGCATGCGTCAGCACATGATGAAGGACGAGCGCTGGGGTGCGGACGGCGACGTCCCCATCGGGAAAATGAAGCTCCGTATCGGCATTGAGCTGTTGATCGGTCAAGGTCGACAAATAAGCGTGGGTCGACTGGCTGACTTCCTTCTGCAGGAGTCTTACATCGGCGACGACCGGGCATTGATCAAGGGTCCAGTTGGCGTACCGCAGCCCCTGGAGCGTGTGAACCCAAAAGCCCTCGCAGTTGAAAATATGAATCGCTTGTTCCCGCAGCGTTGGGAAGCCGAAGCCGGATACTTCCCTCACATAGTCGTTCGCGGGCATTGTGGACAGGTGATCCAGGACCAGATCGAGGCTGGCGTGCGTCCAGCCATGGAATTTACGAACACCGTCGAGGGTGAACAATGACCTCTCCTTACAGGCTCGCCAGATACAAACAATACATCTTACGATAACTCCGGGCTTGCGTTCTTGCATGGAGATCTTGAGGATTGCCAACCAGTACTGGAGACCAGGTCCCGCGGCCTTCTCTGCACCGGGAGCGGTTGCCGCCTGCGCCGCGATATGCATTAAGACACTATATAGGTGATGAATTCGGTGACGGGCAAAGGGCGGGCTGGTTTACAAGCCATGGCCGACGGCCGTTGGGGCTGAAACGCAACTCGTCCATCCGTCACTATAGAAGTGCGGGCATAGAGAGTGAATGGCGTTGAAGCGAGCGAAGGTTTTCATCGCTCTGATGAGGCGATTCGCCCACGCTTGCCGCATTTCTGTCTGAAGGTGGGTTTCAGGCGACGGTTTTTTACCTTCCGTTCTTTACAGGGCAATACCGGCTCAACCTGCAGACAAGAATATAGGGGATCGTTCAAGTGCTAGCCACCAGCGCCCCTGTGAGCGCTCATAACTCGGAATTCTAAAAGGAGTGGAAATGAAAATGCACTTTACACCCATCATGGGTTTGGCAAAGATTTGGATGGCGCGGACCATAATTACGCTCTGCCTGGCATTTACCTGTCTTTCCGCCTGGGCTGTGATACCCATCACCGGTCACAGTAGCGGTCAAGGGACGAGAATGGGAGACAGGACGTCATACACTCAGCAACTGCCGGTCGGCCCTGCGCCAAGGAACGCCAAGGGAGGCACGAACCTGGACGATCTTGGATTGTGCGGTGTGCTGGGCTTGACCCACTGAAAACGAAGAATTAACCGCAGGTCCTCCACTACGCTCCCCTCCTGTGGAGGTTGGTGGCTTCGGCGAACTTAATGCACCTTTCTTTGCGGAAAGGCGCACACGTTGCGTCTTCTAGTGCTGCGTGGCAGGAAATCCGGGTATGCTCCGGTCGGGATGACAATTCATTTTGAAATCGAGAATTTCTCGCGATAGCTCCCATTTTGCAACAAAATTGTCATCCCGACCGGAGCGAAGCGTAGTGGAGGGACCTGCGGTTAATGCGATTTGTGCACCTGAGTCAGGAGTAATCCCGATTCGCCCCTATGGTCAAAACCTAATTTGGACAAGTCTGTCATCGAAGTGCCTCCACCGGTACTGTGCAGTTGCTGCATTGCCGGTTCCGAATCTTGTTGAGAGCATTCGTGGCCTGTTGCTCCAATGATTCACTCTCGGATGTGTGGCCAAGTTGTCGCATAAGCTGGGCTTGCGCGAGCGTCGCCCTCCAATAGAGAGCGCTCGTTCGCCCCGGAGTGACTGCGAAAAGTGTCAGCGCTTGCCGCAGGTCGGAAGAAGCATGGGTGAAGTCGCGATTCGAACTGTATGCCTGCGCTCGCAGCAGTAATCCGATTCCCACCAGATAACTGGTCGACCCATGAAGCCGACTCCAGTGGTCAATGGCTTGCGAAAAGAACAATGACGCACGTGCGGGCTGGTGATCGATAAGGGCGAACCTGCCTTCAACGCTAAATAGCGCAGCGACGTCATCGTCATCGAGCGCAGTTGTTTGCTTGGACTCGCGAACTGCGGTGAGAAGAAATTTGCGGGCAGGGCCTAAGCGGCCTCGTTGGAACTCAAGCACAGCAAGGTTCGTCGACGCCCCGGCGATCCCCGCATGATCACCGATCTGAACGTAGAGATCCCTGGCGCGTTTCGACAGGCGCTCGGAATCGTTAAATTGGCCTAATTCCAGTTCGACCGATCCGAGATTGTTCAGAGCCAGGGCGAGCGACGATTGCGCCGATGAGATTGAACTTAAAGCGTCGATCGATCGCTCGTAGCAAAATCGCGCCTCGTCTAACATCTCCAGATCCTGATAGGACGAACCGAGAAGATTCCACACAAGACCTTGCTTTTCGGAAGGAACATCCCGCTTCGGCCCATTCGCTATCGGTTCAAGAATGGCAATCGCGGCGCTGGGGTCGCCGTGCTTCTTCAACTCGTTTGCTTGCCGGACCAGCTCATCATCGGGTGTTGCTGCCTGTACGGATAAAGGGATCGCCGCGCTAACCGCTAGCAAGACGATGGCCCAGACTGCTGCAGCTTTCACGGGCGCACCTCCATACGATTTGTCGATTTGTCGCCGTTCGGTTTAAGCCAATCTGCCGTTGCCCTCACATCCCGTATGCGCTGTTAGCGCATGCCTAACACAACCCAGCATTCTGATCGCCTTTCCGGCCGCACATGTATATCAATGAAAGCTCGTCACTTGGTGCGTTGCTTAGCTCAGTCTTTTTGGAGTTAAGCGTCCGATTGTGCGAAAGCGTGTCCGCTTATGGCCAGGCGCACTTACTCGAAAATATCGAGCACTTGCCCGGTGATTGCCGATGTAACTGGTTACATCATGCTTGTTGTGCGCTCGCTGCAGGCGGTTCTGGGCTTCCCAGACAACCAACCTTGTATCGTTCTTCCAAATACATCTGAAACGTTGCGCCCTTGCTTTCAGGGGAGAAGGCGAACAGCGGTACAGAGAGAGGTACGCCGCCTCGCAGAGTAAAGTTCCGGCAATGCGCTATTGGAGCCGCTCACTCGTATGAACTACGTCTAACAGCGGGCGATTCAGCATGGGGGAAGTGAGAACGGCTATCACCCGCTGATCACCGCGGCAATACTTGTCCGGGATTGGACAGTTTTAACTGAAGCGACGCGGGAACTTCCCCGTTCCTGTTGGCGTATTCCTGGAAAGAGTGCGCTCCACGGGACGGAGGGAACCTCTTGAAATACAGACGCCGTATTATCCTCTGGATTGTCTATGTCGTCGGGCTTGTATGGTTGGCCATTTGGGCGAGTTGGCACCACAAACAAGAAGTGGCGCACCGCTTCGAAGATTCTCGCTGCAGACCATTACCAGCTCTTCTGTTGGCGGACCCGGTGGATACAGATCAACCACGACGGGTATCCCCGAACTTGCGAGCCGTCGCAAAAGGTTAAGATCAAAGGTGACTCCGCCCTGCCGTTCTCCGAAGAAAATTCACAGCAGCGCGTCACCTTCCATTGGGCTCCCAGAAGCTGAAGGAGTTGGACAACAATAGAATCTCTGGTTTGGCTTGAACATTTTTCTTTATTGTTCGTCCTGTATGCTAGGGTGCTCAGCCCCTAGCGACCGGATGGCTTCCCCTTTCCCCTGGAGGCGTCGATGCCAATATTGCTGCAGGATCTCCAGTTTGCCCTTCGACAGATCTTTCGCAACCTGGGATTCTCCCTCACCGCGATCCTGTCGCTCACGCTCGGAATAGGCGCCACCGTCGCCGTCTATAGCATCCTTTATGACGCGGTGCTTCACCCCTGGCCTTACGCGGGAATCGACCGGATCTGCGACGTCTGGATTACGGACAACACCGGCCACGATTGGACCTGGGACCTGACCGGGCCGCAGATTCGGCAGTTACGCCGGACGCAAGCTGTCGAGGATGTGGTTGCCTCCTCGTTTTCGAACCAGGCGATCACAGGCAGTGACGTACCCGACGACGTGAGGCTGCTCGAGATGACGGGATCCCATATCCAGTTTCTCGGCCTGCCTCCCCTGCTGGGCCGCTACTTTGTCCTCTCCGACGCACCGGACGGCCAGGATCCGCAGCCCGTAGCAGTATTGAGCTTCAAGTTCTGGCAACGGCACTACCGTGGCGATCCCGCGGTCGTGGGAAAAACCATCCAGGTCAACCATAAGACCTACACGATCCTCGGCGTGATGCCGGTGCGCTTCACATGGGGAGATGGAGAGGTCTTCGTTCCGATGAAACTGGCATCCGATCAGAAGCATCGGTACGGAACCAAAATCAAGTTGCGGCCCGGCGTTAGCTTCGCCGCCGCAGAGGGCGAGTTCCGACCACTCTTCCAGGAGTTCGACCGCCAAACGCCAAATGTCTTCCCCAAACAATTCAAGATCAGCGTGCGCGGTCTTGCCGACACGTACACCCGCGATCTGAAGAAGACCATGTTCCTGCTCTTTGGGGCCGTCGCGCTCCTGCTCGCCATCGGTTGCGGCAACGTCTCGATTCTGCTGCTCGCACGGGGCGCAGCGCGACAGCACGAGTTTGCTATCCGCTCGGCGGTAGGAGCCAGCGGGTTTCGCATCGTGCGCCAACTCCTCACCGAATCGCTGCTCTTATCGCTGACCGGAGCGGGGCTGGGTATCTTTGTTGCCTACCGGACCATTGGGTTCATCATCCCGCGCCTGCCAGAATACTCCTATCCCTACGAAGCCGACTTCCACATCAATCTCGCTGTCCTGTTTTTCAGCGTAGGCCTGGCATTGCTGAGCGGAATCGTCTTCGGCCTCTTTCCAGCCCTGCAGTCGGCGCGGCCGGAGATCAGCGAGGTTATGCAGGCTGGCACGCAGCGGCTGACGGGCAGCGTGAAAGGCAGACGCCTGCACACTGCCCTGATTGCCGGCCAGATCGCCCTCACTCTGCTGCTGATGACCGCCGCCGGCGCGGCCATTCACGGCTTTATTCGCATGAACACGGCGCCGCTCGGCTATGAACCGCGGCACGTGATGTCGGTCGTAATTCCCATCGGCGAAGATGCGCACACGACCTGGGCGGATCGTGCCCGCTTCTTCACCGAACTCCGCGACAAAATCGCGGCCATGCCCGGCGTCCTCTCCGCCGGTGTTTCCACCAATGCCACTCCGCCCAACAGCGGCTGGCGCCGGCCTGTCGAGATTCTGGGCAAACCGGCTTCCCAGGCGCAGGAGGTTGAAGTAGAATTCGTCGGTTCCGAGTACTTCGCAACCTTGCGAATCCCATTCCTCGGCGGCCGCGTGTGGGACCACAGTGAAATCGCGCGGGGCGCCACACTCGTCCTCGTGAATCAGGCGTTCGTGCGTCACTACCTGTCCGGCGGTGATGCCTTGGGTCATGCGCTGCGCGTGCCCGAATTCGCCACTCTCCCTCCCTGGGCGCTCGCGGCAAATGGGGCCGCGGGGTGGCTGCAGATCATCGGCGTCGTAGGCGACTCGCTGGATGACGGGCTGGACAAACCCGCGGCTCCTGCGGTCTACGCGCCCTACACGCTGGTGACGGCGCAGTTCACCCAGGTCCTGGTTCGCACGCAAGGCGAACCGCTCGCCATGCTGAACAGTATCAAGCAAAAGATCGCCTCCATCGATCCCGACCAGCAGACCGCCGGCAATATACGTGACCTCGAGGGCTGGATCCAGCGTGAGCCGGAGTATGCGAGGGCGCGTCTCATCTCCATACTCTTTGGCGCGTTCTCCATACTGGCGCTGACTCTCGCCGCGGTGGGCCTGTACAGCGTAGTCTCCTACACGGTTCTGCAGCGCACCAGTGAGCTGGGCGTTCGCGTCGCCCTCGGAGCGCGGCGCCGCGACGTGCTGCGCCTGGTCGCATTGTCGGCCGGAACCAGCGTGGGCTTGGGAATAGTCGCCGGTCTTGCACTCAGCCTTGGTCTGAATCGTCTCATTGCCCGCTGGATCGAGAGTGGAACGCGTGATCCGATCATGGTTTTGGCCGCGTCCGGGCTGCTCATTCTGGTGGCTGCACTCGCTTGCATGGTTCCCGCGCGCAGAGCTCTCGCCATCGACCCCATGGCCGCGCTGCGCTGCGAGTGACTGAGTCGCAGACACCGGAGGATCATCCCCGGAGCGCTTCGCATTCTCCATGACGCATATCGTGCATCCGCACTTCGTCTAAGAGATTTCCGGAGAGATCAGCGCCGACCAAATCTTCCAAAGGAATTTCGCCCCCGCGTGAAGAGTAGCAAGGGAATCGTCATGACTTTTGGTCGAACGCACGCGCACAGGACCGGCCGATGCGAAATCGCTTAGTGGGACGGGAGCGCAGCTGGGCCATCAAAACCCAGACCTGTCCAAATTGGGGTTGGAAGCAAGGGACAAATCGGGATTAACTCCTGACTCCGGCGCGCAAATCGCATTAACCGCAGGTCCCTCCACTTCGCTCCCCCGGATTTCCTGTAGAACTTGGTGGCTTCGACAAACTTCATGCGCCTTTCCCTACTGAAAGGCGCACACGCGGCCCTGTCCAGTGCAGCGTGGCAGGAAATCCGGGTTCGCTCCGGTCGGGATGACAAATTTGTTTTGAAATCGATGATTTCTCACGACAACCGCCCATTTTTACAACAAATTTGTCATCCCGACCGGAGCGAAGCGAAGTGGAGGGACCTGCGGTTAATGCTTCGTTTTCAGTGGGTCCAAAATAGGGAACCTCATTTGATGTTGGCCAAGCTCTCCTAATGTAATCAGCTGACTAACTGCTCCAACAGCCTGCCTTTCTCGCTAATTTGGACAGCTCTGATCAAAACCAGCCCCCGGATGGCTCGAGGCCATTGATGCGCAGATACGTGACGAGATTGCCGTAATGCAAGGCGTCATGATTTCCGACTTGGGTCAAAATGAACATCTTGTTCGTCTTGACGCCAAAGAAGTTCGCCGGGTCATTGAGGTGCGCATCGGTGAACCCGGAGTACACGCCATCGCAGTAGTCGAACGCGCCTTTGAGGTAGGCCTTGATCTCGGCCTTCGAGCCCTTCGCGGCAGCCGATCCGGGGGTCGCCTCACCTTTGACGTTTGAACACAATGTGTAGGAAATATCCGCCACATGAATCAGGATCTCGGCAAACGAGCGCACTTCCTTCGTCGGCCGGTAGCTGTACTTGGCCTCTGGCATCTCGTCCGCCGAATTCATGACTTTGTCCTGCATATTGCTACGAAAAATGGATAGCGTCGTCGTCAGCGGGTTCGGCGCTGCGATCGGATTGGGCAGGCCCGGCGTGATTTGGGCGTTGGCCAAGGACGCCAAGGCCGAAACAAATACCATGCCAACAGGTAGCACGAAGCGAGCAATGGATCGGAACATTAGGAATCCTCGTAGATCTCCGGGCGCGCCGGGAAGGGCTTTGAGATTCACAGGTCTCCTTTGGCCGGTCTCTGCACGAGGTGCGATCTGCTTGGGACTGTGCACGTAGCCAGCCAAAACACTCCCACTTCAAGCCACTGATCCATAAGTGCGTTCAGTCCCCGGGGTGGCGATCGGCAACGCAATCTTTGTCCGGAATCGAAACTCGCTGACCAAAAACGAACGGTCGATGCGATAACTGGCTTGCCGGAAATTGACTCCCAACATCCATTCATCGCATGACCTGAACCGGCCCGAAGCGAAGCGCTTCCGTGTCAAACTCACGTGGACCAAGCGGGTTTGATTGTTCACGCCTGGGTAACACTACGAGCGGCAGACACGTTTTATGGTTGGTGAGCCTGTTGCGGATCGGGGGCCGGCACATCCGCCTTTACATCCGTGTTGTGGTAATCGGTGATTTTCCACTCACTGCCGTCTCTTACCAGGACTTGCAACAAACGCGTGCGGAGGCGGCCCTTTTCATCGGTATTCGTTCCGGGAGACAGCTTTGAATTCCAGTCAAAGCCGTGAGCACCTCCACAACGGCGACATCTGGCCGGACGAATTGAACTGAGACAACGTCCTGGTGGAGAGTGCTTCCGTGGAAAGGTCCGTTGAACAGAAACTCATGCTGCTTTGTGAAGGCCTGGACCCCAGTGCGGTATTCTCCCCGAATGTTGACGAATATTCCATCGGGTGCAAAATGACGCGAGTAAGCCACGGCATCGCCGGTGTTCCAAGCCGCAACCTCTTCTTGAACAATGGTTCGAATGGCGCTTTCGTTGGGCTTCACCTGGGGCATGGCGCGCTTGGCGGCCAAGGCCGCAACAAGGATGATGGCGGAAAAGAGTACGTATTTCATGACGACCTCCAGTGGTGGTGGGTGGCTCGATCGGAGCGGGCAACCTTGTTCTCATCCGTTTCCTGAAAACGGCATCTAGACGAGCCGCCCGCGATCATGCGACCCGAGAGAGAATCCGCGATCGGTTATTGGACAGGTGGCAGCGACCGAGATATCGAGATCGCTTGTCGTACCAGCCCGTGGGGGTACGCGACTTCTCCAGACCCGGGCAGGCTTAAGAGACCGAATGGCGCATACATGCCGACAAAGGCGTATGCGCTGCTCGCGGAGGTCCGATGTGCGCAAATTCTCAGTGAGTCATGGGTTTGACAGCACCTGTTCCAACTGTGCCGGCGTCGGTAGCAAGGAGTTCGGCATGCTTACGATGATCGACGCCATCGACGAGCACAAGGCTGAAGTGCGCCGTGAAAAGAGGGTAGATAGTTGTGAAGCTACCCGTGCAATCACCAGTGATGGAATAAGTTCCGGTGATCGGGACTTCGGGAAGGATTTCTCCGGCGATGCTCCCGTTTATAGTCCCACCAAAGTTTCCTTTTCCATCCAGAGTGATTTTACCCAGGATGGCCAATGGTCCGACAGGCGGGATCGTCAGCGAGGTAGCGTCGACCGAGTATAGGTAGGCACCCTCAAGGTCAGCATTCTTGCAGACGTCGGCTGCAAAAGCGGGGGCGGAGTAAAGCGCCATCGCGAGGGACGAAAGGACGAGAAGTCGGCTTAAGGGTTTCACGGACGAAGCGTGAAGGCCCAACGGCTTGAAAGGAACTGCGTGCATCATATCTTCTCCTTTGTGTATCGAGGGTTGGTCTCCGAGCCGGACCTGTGTGGGTCGAGGCCCATGGATAAGTTCATCGGCGCGGCTGAAGGGCGCGTGGGATTGCCGTCCAGATTGACGGCGCGTGGCTCGATCGGAGCGGGTAGCGTTGTTTCTCATCGTGTCCTGAACGCGGTATAGAGAAGCGCCGCCACCGATCCTTGAGTCTTGATCAACGTAATGCCGTGCCTCAGTTGACTCAATGGCCTGAGTGTTCCCTTTATGTGGCGGGTTTGTTCCCCGGGAAGTCCAATGGAAACAGCAGATGAGCGATGGTCGCCAACTTTCGAATTCAGCTTCGTGCGGCGAATTGCAACTGCAGGATGTCACGCAACTCGCGCTCATATCTTCCCGACCAAACGTGTTTCTCCTCCGAAGAACACTCAGTCAGCATCTGTGGTGGACCGCTATTCCTTGCGCTCCTCAGCCGAGCCTATGCGCTGTCCGGCGAGAGGACCAAGGCACTCGAAATCCTCAACAGAGTCAAGACCCTGTCCCACCAAACATACGTTTCGCCTTTCGACATCGCCGTTATTCATATCGGCGTTGGTGACCCTACCTCCGCGTTCGAACAATTGGAGGAGGCGTATCGGCAACGAGTGTTCCGCCTCGTTGAACTGACGATGCCCATGTTCGACAACTTGCGGCCTGATCCGCGTTGGAAGAATTTGGTGCGGCGCATCGGTCTTCCGCTCAATTGACAACAAGATAACTATGTAGTCGTGAAGAACTCCGATTTGAATGCCAGTTGTTGCGACCAGCCCATCGTGGTTTTCGAGCCCGAGTACAGCTCGTTTTTTGAAATTCCGGTCGAATTATCGCCCATCCGTCAGTAACGGTTTCGTTACTGACGGGTGGCCGGTCATTCGGTCACAATCAGTCCTTGTAGAACTTGGCGCCAATGAGTGTGGCGATGAGGAGCGCTGGCAAGGTTCCGATCATCAATGGAATTAGGGTGCGCGGTGGAAAGAGGCCGAATGAACACCAAGTAACGTCTCCAAGGCTCACGATAAACCACCAGGCGAAGGCCGCAATCAGCGCAGTTCTCGCGCCGGGACGATAGGCCGGACGAATCGAGGCATACAGCCAAAGAATAGAGAGGCCTTCAAGGAGATCAAGCAGCACATTCAGGATAAGAAATCCGGGCGTGGGTGCACCTAGGCGGTTATGCGGCAGCGCAGCAAAATCGCGCCCAAGCAGGGCAGTAACGATCGAGCCAAGTACAATCCAAACAATTCCGGCTAGTGTCCCGCACCCAAATACGCGCGGCCAATTGACCTTGGTCGTACTTTGGGATTCCATGTGACGCATTTCCTCCCAACAACCCACCCGTAGCAGGCGATTATGTGCTCCAGATTATCAATCTAGATTCGTTCCGCTTACCACAGAGAGAATGACCATAGTTCAGACGGCCCGCACTCGCAAGCAGGAATCACGATGAACGAAATCAGGCCCCGGCCTGCAATGGAACCTCTGATCGCTGCGGTCTTGCGGGTTCGGGTTGGATTCCCTTTCAATCGGTCAAAGGCTATACGCCAGCGGATGCTTGGGCTCGTAAAGCATGATGTCGTCCGCGCCCGGTACGGCCATCATGACCACGAGTCCGTACCCGTAATCCTGAACTTCGCCGCGGAACTCCGCTCCTTTGCCCTTCAGTTCAGCGACCGTGTGTGAGATGTCGTCGCACATCAGGGAGATCAGATGGTGCCGCGGCGCCTCGTACGTCTTGCCATCGTAGACGCTGTGGGTCGGGTGCACGCCCATCTCACTGCGCCCGGTCTTGAAGATCAGCCAACCCGCGCCTCCGCCCGCCGCATCCTCGACGTAGGGCCAGCCGAGGACGTCGCGAAGGAATGCGCGCGTTGCGGGGGCATCGTCGGAATAAATCAGGGTGTGAATGCTGGTGATCATAAGACTGAACTACTGAAATCGCCTGCAATTCTACTATTTAGGTCTACCGCCGATCAAGAATCCGCTCATCGCACTGGAGATCGAAATTAGAACACTACCCATAAATCGTTCAAGAATACGACATGCTCCAGCGTTCCGGGCGGATTGTCGGTTATCCGCCACATTCCGCCGAACAGCAGGAACAGGACGAAAATTCTCCGAATGAATGGGTGGGTCTGAGCGTCCTTGGGGTATGCGTTTGGATAGAACTGTGAAGAGGCATGCATTCTCGATGTCGTTCAGAAATAGCGCCATTCTAATGATTTCACTGAGTGCTGCGGCTGTTGCCTGTGCGCAGAGCATCGCCGGAACCTGGCAGGGGACCCTGCCCGTTGGCCAAAGCCCGCGCATTGTGCTCAGGATCGCAGATGCCGGCAACGGGGCCCTGCGCGGATCCATTAGTTTTATTGACAGGTCGGCCGATGCGGTTCCGTTGCTCTCGACGACCTTCCGGGCGCCGAACCTGACCGCGGCGATTAGCGACATCACGTTTCGCGGCAAACTGAGCGCCGACGGCAAATCAATCGCAGGGACCTGGACACAGGGCAACCAGTCTTTCCCAGTGAGTTTTGCCCTCGCCACGCCGGAAACACTTTGGACGTATTCCGGTCCGTCCACGATGCCTACGATGTCGGCAACGGCGGACCCATCCTTTGAAGTCGCCACCATCAAGCCCAGCGCGCACGATGCGAATTGGGGCTATTCATGGCAGACCCGCCTGTTTCAGGCGCGAGGCAACACCGTTGCCGACCTCATCCAATTCGCCTACCAGGTGCGGCGGCGCCAAATCGACGGCGGGCCTTCCTGGATGAACGAACTCCGATTTGACGTGACCGGCGAACCGGATGCGCCGGGCCTGCCGAGCTTGGATCAGGAACGGCTGATGCTCAGGAAGCTACTCGCAGAGCGGTTCGGCTTCAGGGTGCACATCGTGCAAAAGGACTTCCCGGTTTACGCCCTCGTCGTCGACAAAAGCCCTCCAAAGATCAATGTCAGCGCCCCGAGCGTCAATGACATCCTCATTTCTCCCAGGGAACTGCAGGATGGCACTACGGCGGTGCAGTTTTCTCACACTACCATGCCCGAGTTCACCGAATTTTTGATGGGCTGGATCCAGGACCGGCAGATTGTTAACGAAACTGGCCTGAACGGCCGCTTCGATTTCACGGTGATGACCCCTACCAGTTCGGTGCAGGGTGGTAACGACAATGACAAGGCCACGGCCTTTCTTCTTGGTGTTAAACCGCTGGGTTTCAAGCTCGTGCCGAAGAAAGAGCCGCTCGAAGTCCTCGTGATCGACAATATCGACAAGCCAACCGCAAACTAGGTAAAGCTGGCCAGCGCCACACCGCATTTATTCGGCTTCCACTGACAATAAGATACTAACCGTATCCTATTGACATAGGATACGCAACGTGTCTAATATTGGTCGAGTTGGTAATCGATGGCGGGCTGACCAGCGAGGCAATGGCAGTGGGTAGCCGTAGACGGGGTAAGGTCTTGGAGGCGGCGATCTTCGAGGTCGTGTTTGAAGAGCTTGCTGATGCCGGGTACGTCAACTTCTCGATCGAGAGAGTCGCAGCCGGGGCGGGTACCAGCAAGCCGGTGATCTACCGGCGCTGGCCCACGCGCGCCCGGCTTGTATACGCCGCATTGAGAGCAAACCGGCCTGCTCTTTCATTCGAGACACCGGACACCGGAACCGTCCGGGGCGACATCATGCTCATTCTGCGCCGCATTTCAGAAATGGTGGAGGAATTAAGTCCAGAAGTAATCTTTGGCCTGATTGCAGAGCTTCTCCACGAGAGCGATTCATCGCTCTTTGCAGAAGTGCATGAACGCAACGCCAAAATAATGATGGAAATTCTAAACCGCGGGGTCGGACGCGGCGAAATCGCTGCTGAAAAGCTTACGCCTCGCTTGGCTGCTCTGCCTTTCGACCTCGTGCGCCATCAGCTCGTGTTACTGCAGCAGCCGTTGACGGCGCAGGACATAGAAGAGATCATTGATCGGATTTTTCTCCCTCTGGTCCGAGCCGATTGAGCGAGAGATATCGGATATCGGTGTGCCCGGCGCCAGTCGCACACGACACTCGTGCGATTAGTTATTGAAGAGAATGGAGACCTCGAACATGAAGCCAAATGAGCCCAGCCGCACAGCCCTGATACCCGCCCGACAACGAGCTGCTCATCAGGTGCTCGATCATGGCTCAATCCTCTATGACCCATTTGCCATGAAGATTCTGCGCGAAGACGAAAAAGACGTACTGCAATTTGCGAACGGACACCCCTTGGCCAGCATCGGACGTCTATTCACCACCGCACGAAGCCGGATTGCGGAAGATGCTTTGTCAGGAGCTGTCGAAAAAGGGATTCGGCAGATCGTCATCCTTGGCGCCGGACTCGATACTTTCGCTCTCCGGAGTCCCCATGGCGCACGGCAGATCCGTATCTATGAGGTGGACCACCCCGCCACGCAGGCATGGAAACTCGAGCGCCTGGCTGAAGCTCAACTCGCACTTCCGCCATGGCTTATTCTCGTGCCAGTCGATTTCGAGCGGGACGATTTGGGGGAGACGCTTGTCGGCGCAGGCTTTCAGCAGAACTCGCCCGCGTTTTTCAGTTGGCTCGGCGTTGTGCCATATCTGACACAGGACGCTATCGGCAGCACTCTGGACTACATCGCGTCAATCCAGAACTCGGAGGTGGTGTTCGACTACATGGAACCCCCCCAGGCATTCTCAGAAGAGATGAGGGAATTAGTAAAGGAGCGGACCGAACAGCTTGAGAAAATTGATGAACGTTGGGCCAGCCGTTTCGAGCCGGCTGGCATGGCAGCGACTCTTCGCTCGCACGGATTTTGTGACATCGAAGACATCAATTTCCAGGAGATCAGGTCCAGGTTCGGCCACGCCGTTCAAGGGCTCGCTCCCGGACAGGCTGGTCTTCATGTTGTCCACGCTAAGCACTAGCCAAGCTGCCAAGATCGCACGGGGAGAAACCGCCGTGCGCGCGCCGACTCGGAAACCGGGAAGAGGGCACACGATGAACGTACTGTTATGGGTCCTGCAAGTCCTCGCCGCGCTTCTGTACGGATCGTCAGGCGTCATGAAGGTCTTCATGTTCGACAAGGTAAGCCAGGACGTCCCGTCCTTTGGCGCCTTGCCGCGGAAAGCCTGGATGACCCTGGGCATCGTAGAGCTCGTGTGCACGGTCGGGCTCATCGTCCCCGCCGCGTTCCATTGGCAGGCTCCGCTGACGATCATGGCTGCCACGGTTCTCGCGGTCGAGAGCCTCGTGTTCGTCTGGGTGCACGTCAAGTACCGCGAGGTCGCGCCCATGATTTTGAGCGGGGTGCTGGGCCTCCTCATGGCGTTCATTGTGTATGGGCGGATGGTTCTGCAGCCGATCTTTTGAATGGCGGGCCCTCTCGCGAGACTGACGGGCAGTGGGATGCGTATCCTGTCGACCTATCTTCCCGCCGAAACTTCCCGGTAACTTCCGGTCCGGTGGCGGGTTTATGGTGCCGGAGCGACGTTTCGTCGTCGTGACGCTTGCCAAGCTGCTGTCCGCTCGCGTATGTAGGCCTTATAGTCGTTGTTTGTTGTCAGGACGGGCATGGTGTGGTGGACTCCACCTTTCTCATCGGGAACCGGCAGCTGAGATACCAGTTCAGCATGAACTTGCTGCAGATGCGAAGGCTGGTCTTCGTCCGGACTCGTTCCCGCCGCGACAGGCACGGTTACGTCCTGCAGTGGGTCATCGGTGCGCGGTTCTGTCAGAGTGAGCACGGCCCCTATGTCGTTGGCGGCGGCATCGCGTGCTGTGAGCTGCGGTAGATTCCAGCGTGTTTCGATCGTCTTCAAAATCGATGTGTGATCCAGAGGCATGGCTCCCGCAGGCACCCGGAACACCGTTCCCGAGGCGATCAGCGGTGATATCAACAGGGTTGGTACGCGCGGGCCGAAGCGCTTGAAATCGAAGTTATAATCGCCCACGGAATCGTCCGGCGGAATGGCGCCCGACGGCGGTGGCACATGGTCGTAGCAACCTCCGTGCTCATCATAGGTAACGATCAGCAGCGTCTGGTTCCAGGCTGGGCCGTTGCGTAATGCATAGTAGACGTCGTGGATCAGTTGCTCGCCTAATGCGACGTTGTAGTTCGGGTGTTGACTGTTGCCGCTGGCATCCCAGCTTGGCTCCAGAAACGTATAAGAGGATAATGTTCCTTTCGCGGCGGCCGCCTGGAAGTCCGTGAACAGGCCGAAGTGGCTGTCATCCGCAGCGATCAGATCGGTGAAGTCGGAACGTGTCAGCGGCGGTTCGTCATAGCCGTAAATATTCCACGTGAGGTTGTTACTCGAAAGCAGACCGTAGATGCTTGGGCAGGTGTACTCTGTGGCGGTATCCTTCATGTGGCCTTGCGACGTTCCCGCGTTCACGAAGGCGCGGTTCGGCAGGGTCTCTGTCGGAGCAGAGGCAAACCATGCATCGCAAACCGCGAACCCCTTCGCGAGACCGGAAAGTACCGGCAACATCGCCGGCGAAAAGACACCCATGATGTCGTTGGCGGTCGTGCCGGCAAGAATCGACCAGCCCTCCTTGGCTTCCCATCCCAGTGTGTAACTGTAATCGCTCACAAAGCCGTTGTTGGTCGCCACAGGCGGGACAGGAGGTGTGGTGCTGCCGAAAAGCTGAGAGTTGGTGGCAGCATAACCTTCGCCTGGATCCGCACCGGGCATAAAGTACGCGTTGGGCTCGGCCGGTGAGATCGGAAACACTGCAACCGGCGATCCATCGGAGCCTGGATTCGATTCCGTTCCCGTAAGTCCGTCGAAAGGCTGACCTGCGGGCGAGATATTGCCGCTAGTCGAATAGAGGAGGCCCAACATGTGGTCAAACGAGCGGTTCTCGAGCATGAGAACCACGATGTGGTTAATCGCAGAAAGTTGATTGGCCATATTCTCCTATGGGTTAAGGCTGAAGGCGACGTTCACCTGGGTCATCACCTCGACCGCTTCTCCGTTGAGGAGGTAGGGTTTGTACGTCCACTGGCGCACGGCCAGCAACGCCGCATCCGCGAGGTCTTGCGAGGGCGAGGCGATCACGCGCAGTTCCTCGACGTGACCATCAATGCCAATCGTAGCGGCCAGAATGACCATGCCCTGCACACGCTGTTGTTTGGAGCCGTCGGGATAAGCAGGATCTACTTTGTCAAGCAAGTTCCCCTGCATCACTCTGGAAGAGACCGCGATCTTTCGCGGTGGCGCCTTAATCGTCCCGGGCGGAGGGGTGAACTCGGACTCATTCACCGGTTGCAGCGCTTCCAGCGTTTCCAGGTGAATGTTAAGGAAAGGCTTGTCCTTAAGCGTTACGTGGATGTCGCGGGCGATCGAGCGGCCCGCAAAACTGATCGGGTCATCAAAGGTCGTGCGATAGGCGTCGCCATAGGAAGAGGCGAAGCGAAGGATCGGATCGGCCGGCTCGAAACAGTAGACAGGTGATGCCGGCGGCGGCGGTGCGTTGGGATTCAAAGCGACCGGATGATCGAGGGATATACAGCGAAGCGTGGGGTTGCTGGAATTCTTTTCACGTAGGGTGAGGAGAGCATAAGAGAGTTCCCCTTCACTCGGCAGCGGGTCGATCAGGTTTCGGTGAACGAGCATCTCTGCGGTGCCCGGCCATCGTGGGTTGCCGCTGCGAAAGAGGCCGTGATCGGTCATATAGTCGGTGTGGGTAAAACCAGAGCTGGTGAAGCTGGACCTGTACTTCTTCGCCCCGGCCCAGAACACATCATAGATGCCCTTGTCTTTCGGGGCGCCCTGGTCGTCAAACGTTTCGTAAGAGGCCTTGATATGCCAAGGCTGGATGTCTGGGGAATTGAGGCGATTGACCTTCGAAGCTTGGGCGAAGATGGCCGAGGCATTCGTCATGGACTCCGGCGCCGCTTTTCCTGCGCCGGCAGATGCCTGGCGGGCATGCAGCCCTGGCGCAGTATGCTGCATCAGCAAGGCTAGGACGAAAGGCAGAGCGTTGCGTGGGTCAATCAGTCTCATCGTGAGAATTCTCCAATTGGGGTTTGGAACCAAGGGACAAATCGGGATTAACTCCTGACTCCGGCGCGCAAATCGCATTAACCGCAGGTCCCTCCACTTCGCTTCGCTCCGGTCGGGATGACAAATTTGTTTTGAAATCGATGATTTCTCACGACAACCGCCCATTTTTACAACAAATTTGTCATCCCGAGAGGTTGTGCCTTTTTGATTTGTCGCGTTTTTGACGCACTCCAACCATAATGTTTTTCGATCCTCACAAGACCGTCATCCTGAGCGAAGCGCCTGGCAGATCTATTGCTTAACAGAGGGTTTATAGCGCGCAGTCGAAGGACCCCGAGGAGGCTTGCTGGCCGATGCTCTTCAGGGCTTTCCGGCCACCAACCATAAAGAAATCAAAAAAGTCACAACCTCCGACCGGAGCGAAGCGAAGTGGAGGGACCTGCGGTTAATGCTTCGTTTTCAGTGGGTCCAAAATAGGGAACCTCATTTGATGTTGGCCAAGCTCTCCTAATGTATCAACTGACTAACTGCTCCAACAGCCTGCCTTTCTCGCTAATTTGGACAGCTCTGTCCCTACTAGCCTGAAACCATCCGCGATGGGACCGCTTCCGGGTCGCCTGGGGGAAGGGTATCTTGTTGCAGCATTTCCACGCCAGAGCTTTTCTCGTGGAGTTAAATGGTTAGCCATTTGGGCGAGTTGGCGCCACAAACAAGAAGTGGCGCACCGGTTCGAAGATTCTCACTGCAGACAATTGCCAGACATCTGGCCGACTGATCGAAGCGGGTCGACACCAGCAGGGTTTCTGTGGGAAGGGTCATAAGGAGCACGAAGAAGCTGGGGATGCGTTGGAGAGCACCTATCCGGGGTTTACCTTTTGGGGTATGCCGTGAAAATGTAATCCTTTGACGCCGCTAGCGTGTGGCATGCGGCGCCGCATTTGGCGTCGTTCCCCTGCGGCGGCTTGCTGGCCAAGGTGGCAGGCGTGAACGTACTGGATGAGGCGTTATAGTCGAACATGGCATATCCCCATCCGTGCGTGTCCGAGAATCTCTTGCTGTCCTTCTCGATCAGCTCGACCTGAGTCAGGTCACCCGGCACCGTGTCTGGGGTGGTCGCGGAAAAAGGGGGACTGGTTAACTTTTTCGGTCGCCACTCAATCTTCGCAATCTTGGAGCCGTCGGGAAGGGCTTGCCATTGCCGGGAACACCTTCTTTGTATGCGTCGATCATCACGGGATTCGCAAGGATGAGCCGGATCACATTTGCGGCGTCGGTCAGACTCGGGCCGACAGCCTGCCAGTCTTCGTATCCCTTGAAGTCAGAGAACGCGAGTCCGCCCGGCACCTTCAGACTGTACTTATCCTGCTTGTCCTGCGCTGAGGTGGCCCTGCCGCCCAAGACGGCGAGCGCTAGCGCGATGATCACCATCAACCAGGGTAGATTCCTCTTCATGGCTCGGTCCTCCGCTGATGATTGTAAGTTTGAAATTTGCTCCGGTCGGGAAGTACAGAATCGAACGGAGAAATCATAGGCCACGCAAACGCTGTGGTCAAGGTTCCCGGCCACCAGGAATTTCCCCATTTCCTCCAAGAGGTAAAATTCAGTCCAAGCTGGTCACCGCGTTTCACTCCGCCATGAGCTGAACGTTGCTTGACAGTTCTCCGAAATCTTCCTTACAACTTTGCAACGAACCGCGGCTTTGCGCTCTTGTGTGCCCAATCAGTGTTAGGCCATAAGTTATACATCGCACAGGCCACGCGATAGTCCGCCAACCTCAAAAATTTCAGGCATCCTCAAAGCAGTCCCTATCTGGCCGTGACCGCTTAGTTGACTAACTTAGTAACTAGGTAAAAAGATTAACCAGGTTGAACAATATTTAGTTACGCCTCGGCCAACGCACCGGCCGGCTCTCCCCTCTGCTCCGCTGCGCCTGGGATGGCGGTGACTTCTCCGCCAGCAACGGGTCCTATCTCTTCCAGGCCACCAGCGCGCACCTCAGCATCGTCGCCCATGTCACCGAAAGCGAGTTCGCCCAACAGCCCGGCCGCGGACGGCCCTCCACCATTTGCAGACCTGTCCAAATTGGGGTTTGGAACCAAGGGACAAATCGGGATTAACTCCTGACTCCGGCGCGCAAATGGCATTAACCGCAGGTCCCTCCACTTCGCTTCGCTCCGGTCGGGATGACAAATTTGTTTTGAAATCGATGATTTCTCACGACAACCGCCCATTTTTACAACAAATTTGTCATCCCGACCGGAGCGTACCCGGATTTCCTGCCACGCAGCACTAGACAACGCCACGAGTGCGACTTTCCGCAAAGAAAGGCGCATGAAGTTTGCCGAAGCAACCAACTTCAACAGGAAATCCGGGGTACCCGGCTTTCCTGCCACGCAGCACTAGACAACGCCACGAGTGCGACTTTCCGCAAAGAAAGGCGCATGAAGTTTGCCGAAGCAACCAACTTCAACAGGAAATCCGGGGTACCCGGCTTTCCTGCCACGCAGCACTAGACAACGCCACGAGTGCGACTTTCCGCAAAGAAAGGCGCATGAAGTTTGCCGAAGCAACCAACTTCAACAGGAAATCCGGGGTACCCGGCTTTCCTGCCACGCAGCACTAGACAACGCCACGAGTGCGACTTTCCGCAAAGAAAGGCGCATGAAGTTTGCCGAAGCAACCAACTTCAACAGGAAATCCGGGGTAGCGAAGTGGAGGGACCTGCGGTTAATGCTTCGTTTTCAGTGGGTCCAAAATAGGGAACCTCATTTGATGTTGGCCCAGCTCTCCTAATGTAATCAGCTGACTAACTGCTCCAACAGCCTGCCTTTCTCGCTAATTTGGACGGCCCTCCACCATTTGGGCCCCGGCCGGAGGCGGCAAAGATGCCGGCAGGGGGACTTAATGCGCATAACGCGCTTAACGCGCACCCTCCGCAGAGAAAAACCGGACACTTTAGGTGTCCCAAGCCGTCAACTCGCAGCCTCTCCGGGCGAGCGAAGCCCCATATCCGCCATCTTCCATGGAGAGCGACCAAAATCCGGGGTCACATTGGGTTGCTTGCGTTACTGCGACTTGCGCGCCCATCGCGCCAACCGCCCTACGCGTTGGCGGCGGCCAGCAAAAAAACCAGCGGAGCGTTCCAGTTGATCGCGACCTCATTGACCGAGTACGCCAACTGGTCGTCGAGCCACATGCGCATCGGCGGGCGCTGCGGTAAGGTTTGCGCTACCTTGTCTGCCGGCCGCGCATTGGGGCCGCCAGAGAGAAGCCCGGGCCACGGGGCCGGAATATCATCCGCAATGCTGGGCCGGTGGTGCGGATGAAGAAATGGGTTCGTTCCTGCATGCGTAACCCACGAAATCCCGAAACAATTCCGCCCCAACACGTAATGGAGATTCCCCAGCGCCCCTTCCCGCATCTGGGCGTCTGCCCGCAGGTGGTCCGCCACCAACAGCAACAGCGACTGATTCGCAGCCACCGCATTCGATCCCCAAACGTAATCCGCGGCCGCCAGCGTGTTTCCGTAGCCGCTGGAACCCCGGCGAGTCAACAGCATCTGCGCTGCAATTGCCGTCTGCGCCAAAATGCGGCTTCGCATCTGCCCGTCACCCTTCCGCTCCGCCATGACATAAGTCCAGTAGGCCAGGGGAGCGACATTCGACCACGAGGGCGCCACCATGGCCGACTCGGGAGGCAGGGACCGGCTTCCGTTGAGGAAAGCCTGCTCGAATTGGGGAGCGCCCGTCGTGCGCCACAGCTCTGCCGAGGCCCACAGAATTTCGTCGTTGCAATGCGCATCCCCGTAACCGCCGGTACTAACCCCGGGAGGGTTGGCGAAAGCCACATCAGGATGAGCAACCGCCCAGGCAAATGCCCGCTTGGCTGCCCCCAGGCAGCGCGTGGAAAAAGCTGCATCGTATGCCCCGTAACACCGCGCCGCAATGGCCATCACCGCCGCCAGTCCCGCCGTCGCGCACGTGCTCTTGTAAGGAATCGAACCCGTGCCGATCACATAACTGGTGAGCGTATCCCCCTCCGGCATGATGAAGCCGCAGAATCGCTCGCTGGTCTGCTTGTGCCACACACCACCATCCTCGTCCTGCAGGGAGAGCATCCATTCCAGGTTCCAGCGAACCTCAGCCAGATAATCCGGGAGCTTGCCTCCCGACTCAGGAATGCTCAGAGAGAGACCGCGCAACGCAGAAGGATACATCTCCCACGCCCAAAGCAGCGTTCCGGTGGTGATGCCGCAGTTGACAATGTAGCGCCCATAGTCGCCTGCGTCATGCCATCCGCCGAGGTTCTCGAGCGTGCCCTTGCGCCCGGAGCTGGCATGGTACGCGCCGGATGGATGGCATTTTGCATGGCGATAGCCATCGCCAAGGTCGACGCTACAACCACAGCGCTGGCCATAGAAGGCGCGCATGGTCAGCATCAATAGATGGGAATAGACATTGTTACGAATAAGGAATGGCTGCGAGCGCACACCTTGCGTCACCAGCCGGTAGTCGCCGGGCACGGTCAATGGAGAGAAGTCGGCAAAGGTGACACGCTCTCCCGAGGCAGCGTCCATCGACGCGGATGTCAGCCTGCTCGCAAACACAGAACGCCCGCCTGGCTCCGAGTGGATCTGGAAAGATGGATCTGCGGCGGCGTCCCCCGGCACGCTGGCTATCTTCTCCCCGTGGGGCGGATAGCCAACCTGGTTGAATGCAAGCGTCCCCGGGACATCGGCAGCCAGCAGCCCCTGCCGGCCGGAAAGCGCGACTGCCGCGCCCCACACACCCATGCATCGCAAGGCGGTTCGGCGGTCCATCGCATCATCTTACTTCAGCCGGCCTTATGGACCACACCCGCAACACTCTCGATGGCGTGACAGACCGCCTCGGTTACTTGCGCCGTGGTAGCCGTGCCGCCAAGATCACGGGTGTGCAGCGAAGGATTCGCCGTGACGTGTTCGATAGCTTTCATCACCCGCGCCGCGGCCTCGATTTCGCCCAGGTGCTCCAGCAGCATCACGACCGACCAGAACGTGCCCACCGGGTTAGCCCAGCCCTTGCCCATGATGTCGAAGGCCGAACCGTGGATCGGCTCGAACATCGATGGATAGAGACGTTCAGGGTTGATGTTGGCGGTGGGCGCAATGCCCAGGCTGCCGGCCAATGCGGCCGCCAGGTCGCTCAGGATGTCGGCATGCAAATTCGTGGCGACGATGGTATCGAGCGACGCCGGACGATTGACCATGCGCGCGGTGGCCGCATCGACCAGCTCTTTGTCCCAGGTGACGTCGGGAAATTCCTGGCAATTTGCGCCGCGATCTCGTCCCACATCACCATCGCGTGGCGCTGCGCATTGCTCTTGGTAATCACCGTCAGCAGCTTGCGGGGACGGGATTGGGCCAGGCGAAAGGCAAAGCGATGAATGCGCTCGACCCCGGCCCGGGTCATCAACGACAAATCCGTGGCCACCTCGATGGGGATGCCCTTGATGCGCGCGGCCGCCCACGCCCGAGTACTCGCCCTCAGTGTTCTCGCGCACGATGACCCAGTTCAGGTCTTCCGGTCTTGCAGCGCTTCAGCGGCCCATCGATGCCAGGAAGAATGCGCGTCGGGCGCACGTTGGCGTATTGATCGAGCCCCTGGCAGATCTTCAGCCGCAGACCCCACAGCGTGATGTGGTCGGGGATATGCGGGTCGCCGGCGGAGCCGAACAGGATGGCGTCCTTGCTGCGCAGAGCAGTCGAGCCCGCTGTCGGGCATCATCTCGCCATGCTGGCGGAAATAGTCGCCACCCCAGTCGAAGTTTTCGAATTCGAAGCGAAAGCAGCTGCCGGCAAGCGCTTCCAGAACCTGCCGCCCAGCGGGCACGACTTCCTTGCCGATGCCATCGCCCGGCACGGTGCGATGCGATAGGTCTTCATGTCTCCGTCCTGACCACCCCGGAATACTCACGCGATAGCTGACCGGCGGGGGAGTCACGTTTGACAGCTCCTTAAAGGCGGCGTCGGGAAGCTCCAATCCGGCCGCGGCAATATTTTCCTCCAGGTGGGCAGGGGAAGAAGTTCCCGGAATGGGCAAAATGATCTTCGACCGGTTGAGCAGCCAGGTGAGCGCCGTTTGCAGGGTGGTTGCGCCGAGTTCCCTGGCAACCTTCTCCAGTACCTCCTGCGCCTTCCGGTTTTGGCCCAGCGGAGCCCAGGGCAGGAAGGCGATGCCATTCTGTTCGCAATAATTGACCACGTAATCCCATTCGCGATCGGCGAAGCCGTAGCGATTTTGCACCGAGACGATGGGCACGATTTTGCGGCCGCGCTCAATGTGTTCCTGGGTCACGTTGGAGAGCGCGACATGGCGAATCTTGCCCTGCTGGCGCAATGCAGCCAGGGTCTCCATGGAGGCATCGTAGTACACAGCCGGATCGGGAATGTGAAGCTGGTAGACATCGATGCGTTCGAGGCGCAAGCGCTTGAGGCTGCCTTCCAAGGCTTCCGTAAGGTGCTTGGGGCTGGCGTTGTGCAGCCATTGCGCAGGGCCGCAGCGCTCCCATCCAGCCTTGGTTGCGATCACCACCCCGCCTGGATAAGGGTAGAGGGCCTCGGCGATCAGCTCTTCGGAGACGTTGGGGCCATAGGAGTCCGCAGTATCGATGAGGTTGACGCCCAATTCGACAGCGCGGCGCAGCGTGGCCAGGGCCGCGGGCTTGTCGTCGGGAGGTCCCCAGATGCCTTTGCCGGTGATGCGCATGGCTCCGTAGCCCAGGCGGTTAACGGTGAGGTCTCCACCGAGGGTGATGGTTCCGGCGGCTGCGGCTGAGATGGCTTGGGTTTGGCTCACGGCAAACGCTCCTGTATGTTGCACCTTAAATATAGTCAAATGCTGGACATATTTCTCCGCCTATGGTCCGCTGTAGCCATGAGCACGATCCCCACCGGGACCCATCCGCCTGTCAATTCGCCGCGCCAGGTGCTGTTCGCCAGCCTCATCGGCACCACCATCGAGTTCTTCGATTTCTACATTTACGCGACCGCGGCAGTGCTCGTTTTTCCCAGGCTGTTCTTTCCGGCGTCCGACCCGGCCTCCGCCACGCTCGCCTCGCTCGCCACCTTTGGCATCGCGTTTCTGGCGCGGCCGGTCGGCTCCGCGCTCTTCGGCCACTTCGGCGATCGCATCGGCCGCAAGACCACGCTGGTGCTCGCGCTCTCGACCATGGGCATTCTCGACCGTCGCCATCGGCGCGCTGCCCACCTATCGCACGATTGGCTTTGCCGCGCCGCTGCTGCTGGCGCTGTGCCGCTTCGGCCAGGGACTGGGCCTCGGCGGCGAATGGGGTGGCGCGGTGCTGCTGGCGATCGAGAATGCGCCGGCAAAGCAAGCGCGCCTGGTACGGCATGTTCCCGCAACTCGGCGCGCCGCTGGGGTTCTTTCTCTCCGGCGGCGTCTTCCTGCTGCTCTCCCGCTGGCTCACCGACAAGCAGTTCTTCGCCTTCGGCTGGCGCCTGCCTTTTCTGGCCAGCGCGGTGCTGGTGTTCCTCGGCCTCTATGTGCGCCTGACGATCACCGAGACGCCCGTCTTCCGGGAAGCCCTCCAGCGGCGGCCAGCAAGTGAAGGTGCCGATGCTGGTGGTCTTTCGTGACTACACCAAAGCCCTGGTCGCGGGCATCATCGGTCATGCCTGGCGACGTTCGTTCTGTTCTATCTGATGACGGTCTTCGCGCTGTCCTGGGGCACCACGCGCGCTGCGCTACAGCCGGGCAAAATTTCTGCTGATGCAGTTGTTCGACATCTTTTTCTTCGCCCTGACCATTCCGATCTCCGCAATCTGGCGGAGCGGGGCCGGCGCGCGCGTGATGCTCTGGGTGACCGTGTCGATCGGCATCTTCGGCTTGGTGCTGGCGCCGATGTTCGCCGCCGGCACGACCGGCGCGGTCGCTGATGATGGCGGTGGGCCTCACGTTGATGGGCCTGACCTATGGCCCGCTCGGCACGGTGATTTCCGAGCTCTTTCCGACCCCGGTGCGTTACACCGGCAGCTCGCTGGCCTTCAACTTCGCCGGCATCCTGGGCGCGTCGCTGGCGCCCTACATCGCCACCTGGCTGGCCAAAACCTATGGCCTGCAGTACGTCGGCTACTATCTTTCCGCGGCGGCGCTGCTGACGCTCCTCGGGCTGCTTTCTATCCGGGAAACAAAAGACGACGACCTGGCCACGTCAAATATTAAATTCCGTTAGCACGTTACTTCTTGTTAACTGGACGCCGTGAATTCCTCGTTACAATCGGGACGGAGAGGCACCATGTCAGAACTGGCCAGGACCGGGGTTTCGCTCGAAGAAGATCTCTTGCAGGAATTTGACCGCCTGATCACCAAGCGCGGGTACAAGAACCGCTCTGAGGCGTTCCGCGATCTCATCCGTGAAGCGCTCCTAACCGAGACGGTGCACTCCAACAAGCCTGTGGTTGGCACCTTGACCCTGGTGTATGACCACCACACCCCGAATCTCTCTGAGAAGCTGACCGATGCGCAGCACGCCGCTGGCGCGAGCGTGCTGGCCGCCACCCACGTCCATCTCGATCATCACTACTGCCTGGAAGTGGTGATCATGAAGGGCAAAAGCAAAGACCTGCAGGAGCTCGCGGATCATATGCTGGCCCTGCGTGGAGTGGAGTTGGGAAAACTCGTGCTGACCAACTCCGGCAAGGATATCAAGCACCACAAGCACTAGCCTGCCGCACTAGCTTTAAAGACAACTTCGCGACCGATAGGGCATAATACGATTCTGTGAGTCGTATTACACCATGAGCGTCGAAGTTCAGACCCGCGTTCCCGCAAAGCGAGACGCGATGCGACCCTGGCTGCGGATGCTCTTCGACGACGCCGCCGGCAATACGCGCAGCAAAGTGCTGGGCATCTACAGCCTGCTGCTGGCGTTCAACGCAGCGGTCTGGCTGTGGGCCATTGTTGGTTTGCATCACATGCCGGTGTTGCTGGGCACCGCGCTTCTTGCTTACAGCCTGGGGCTTCGCCATGCGGTCGATGCCGATCATATCGCTGCCATCGATAACGTGACCCGCAAGCTCATGCAGGAAGGCAAGCGGCCGGTTGCCGTGGGGTTGATGTTTTCGCTCGGGCATTCGACCGTTGTTCTGCTGGGATCGGTAGCCATCGCCGGCACAGCCATGGCGTTGCAGCACCGCATGGATGCGGTCAGGGAAGTCGGCGGCCTCGTGGGCACGGTGGTTTCCACCCTGTTTCTGTTTGGGATTGCAGCAGTGAACCTGGTGGTTCTGCGTTCCATTTGCCGAACCTTCGTCAGGGTTCGCGCAGGTGAGCCCTATGTCGACGAAGATCTCGATCTGCTGCTGGGCAATCGGGGACTGCTGGCGCGCGTGTTTCGCCCGATGTTCCGCATGATCACCCGGAGTTGGCACATGTATCCCCTGGGTGTCCTCTTTGGCCTGGGCTTCGATACGGCCACTGAGATCGGCGTGTTGGGGATCTCCGCGGCCGAAGCATCGAGAGGACTGCCGATGTTGTCGATCCTGATATTTCCCGCGCTCTTTGCGGCGGGCATGTCTTTGATCGACACTACCGACAACATACTCATGTTAGGCGCCTACGGATGGGCCTTCGTCAAGCCGGTTCGCAAGCTGTATTACAACATCACCATCACCAGCGTCTCCGTGGTTGTCGCTTTGGCTGTTGGAGGCATCGAGGCGCTGGGGCTTTTGGTGGGGCGATTCCACCTGAAGGGAAGCTTCTGGGATGCCGTGACCAGGCTCAACGGCGACTTCGGCACACTTGGGTATTTTATCGTGGGCCTGTTTGTCGCGAGCTGGGTCATCTCGGTAGCCTTCTACAAGTGGCGACGCTTTGACGATCTGAAATTGGGCGCCTGAGAAAGAAACCGCAGGTCCCTCCACTACGCTACGCTCCGGTCGGGATGACAAATTTGTTTAGGGAATTGCCTTGTCCCTCAATTAGATTTGTCATCCCGACCGGAGCGAACCCGGATTTCCTGCCACGCAGCACTGGGACAGGGCCGCGTGTGCGCCTTTCAGTAAGGAAAGGCGCATGAAGCTCGCCGAAGCCACCAAGTTCCACAGGAAATCCGGGGTAGCGTAGTGGAGGGACCTGCGGTTTCTTTCTCCCTACGAACATTGCCCCGTTTTTTCACCAGCGGCGAGCAAAACACACAGGGCAACGCCCTCGGCGGCGTGGGCGACTTCGGTGAGTGCAGGGAAGCTCGGGGCAATGCGGATGGTGCGGTCGTCGGGATCCTTTCCGTAGGGATGGGTTGCTCCCGCAGGGGTCAGAACGACGCCGGCTTCCTTGGCCAGGTGCACCACTCGATTGGCGCAGCCTTTGCCCACCTCAAGACTGATGAAGTAGCCACCTTTAGGCCGGGTCCAGCTTACCTCCGGGATGCCGGCCAGCTTCTGGTCAAAGATGTCGAGTACTTTCTGGAATTTGGGTGCGATCAAGGCCCTCTGTCGATCCATCAACTGCACAATCGTTGCATCGTCCTTCAGAAAGCGCACATGACGCAGTTGGTTGATTTTGTCCGGGCCAATGGTTTGCGGGATAAGTTTTTCCAGAAGCCACTTCACGTTGTCGTTGGAGGAGGCAAACAGGGCCAGCCCAGATCCGGCCAGCGTGATCTTGGAGGTGGAAGCGAACACGAATGCGCGGTTCGGATTTCCAAATCGTGCGCTTAGCTGCAAAATGTTGGCGATCTCAATGTGCTCATCCGTCAGATGATGCACCGCGTAGGCATTGTCCCAATAAAGGCGGAAGTCGGGCGCCGCTGTCTTCATGGCTGCCAGTCGTTCGACGATCGTGTCGGAATAAACAGTTCCAGTCGGGTTGCTGTATTTGGGAACGCACCACATCCCCTTGATAGACGCATCCTGGGCGACGAGCCGTTCCACCGCTTCCATGTCAGGACCATCCTGCCGGAGCGGCACGGATATCATGCGGATGCCGTACTCCTCGCAGATCCTGAAGTGCCGGTCATAGCCCGGCACGGGGCACAGGAACGCAATCTCCCCTTGCTTTGACCAGGGAGTGACGCTGTCGCAGGTGCCCTTAAGCAGTGCGTAGACGATGGAGTCATGCATCAACGCAAGGCTGGAGTTGTTGCCAACGACGATCTGCTCCGGCGCAGCTCCCATCATCCGGGAGAATAGCCTGCGGGCTTCCACCAGCCCCTGCAGGCCGCCGTAGTTGCGGGTGTCGGTTGCCCCTTCGGCAAGATAATCCTGAGCACCCGGAAGCGACAGCAGGGCATTGCTCAGATCGAGTTGGGCCGCGGACGGCTTGCCCCTGGTCAAATCGAGCGTAAGGCCTTTTGCTTTGAAGGCATCGTAGTTTTCAATCAGCCGTTGGCTGGTGGTGTCGTGTGAGCTAAGCAGGTTTGTCATTCTGTATCCATTATGACCTGCCCGCGGAACTAACCCCGGCGGTCCGGGTCAACAATTACCAGGTGTCCTTGCCCGAAATTGTCGGGTGGGTAGTCTGAAGGCTTAGAATACGGATGTGGTCCCGGCCGCCCCCCCGTGAGCCATTGGGAGTAAAAATGAATCTCCAAACCTGCAAGAGAGTAGCGGAGTACTTCAAGCGTGCCGTCGCATTGACGATGGTTTTGCTGATGTTGCCGCTGGGGCAAGAAGAGTTGTTTGCACAACAGCCGTACCCTGCTCCGTACCCGCCCTATCAGCAATCGGCGTATGGGCAGCAGCCGTACCCGCAGCAGCAACCCTACTACCAGCAACAGGCTTACCCGCAGCAGCAGCAGCCCTACTACCAGCAGCAGGCTTACCCGCAACAACAGCCCTACTACGCGCAGCAACCCTACGCGCAACAGCAGGCGTATCCGCAGCAGGGTTATGGGCAGATGCAGCCGCTGAATGCCGACCAATTAGAGCAGCTGGTAGCGCCGATCGCACTTTACCCTGACGCGTTGATAGCGCAGGTACTGGTCGCTTCTACCTACCCTGCGCAGGTGGCACAGGCTGACCAGTGGCGGCAGGCGCAGGGCTACGCGCCCGGGGAACAGATCGCAGCCGGAGCGGACGCGCAGAATTGGGATCCCAGCGTGAAAGGATTGACGGCGTTTCCCCAGGTGCTGGCCGAAATGGACCGTAATCTGTCCTGGACCACTGCATTAGGCAACGCCTATTACAACCAGTCGCAGGATGTCCTGCAGGCGGTGCAGGTGATGCGCCAGCGCGCACAGGCCGCCGGCAACCTGGAAACAACACCGCAGGAAACGGTGAGCGATGATCAGGGCAACATAGAGGTGGCCCCGGCTAACCCGCAGGTGGTGTATGTGCCGGCCTATAACCCCTGGGCTGTCTATGGGCAGCCGGTTTCGCCCTATCCTGGCTTCTCCTTTTTCGGGGCGCTGGGGTCGTTTGTGGGGTCGGCTTTAAGTGCAGGTTTCGGTGCGTCGCCGGTGTCGTTTGGGTTGGGTATCGGAATAGCGGCCTTCAGCCACGTGAGCTTTGGCTGGCTGGGATGGGGCTTGAGCTGGCTGGCGCAAGCCATCTTCTTCAACCATTCCAATTACTACTCGCGCAGCACAACGGTGGCCCATTGGGGCTTCGAGCACGGATACCGGCATGCCTTCACGCAACCGGCGTCGATGGCCAGGGTATCGAACGGCTTTGGCCGCACGCCGGGTGGTTATGGCGAGGCTCGCGGCGGGTACAACACCTCGTACGGTCAGGGGTTTCGGCCGGCGCAAGGGTTCGCGGGGAACAGGCCTGGAGGCGGCTACTCCCGGCCCGTCGAGCAGGCGTATAACCACATGCAGCCAGCGATCAATGCCAGCCAGCAATATAGCCGCGGCCAACAATTCGGCCGCTCCGGGTATGGCTCCAGCTTCTACGGCGGCCAGCAATCGGCCTACCGTGCGCCGGCAGCCAGCTTCCGGCGCAATGATTTCGCGGAGCGGTCCTCCGGGGGCTTTGCAGGCAAAGGCTTTAACGGCTTCAGCAAGCCGCCGAAGTCCGGAGGCTCCCATCTTTTTGGCGGCGGCGGTGGCCACGCGCCGAAGAGTTTCGGCGGCGGACACTCGGGTGGGGGCGGCCACGGGTTCGGCGGCGGTAAGCATCATCACTAGAGCGATTTCCGGACCCATTGCGAAACCGAAGAGCATCCGGGTCCAAAGTGGCTCGGATTGGCACCTTATGTGATAACTCATCCCTGACAAGGGCTATTCGGGAATGGGCGGGCACATTCTATGCTGCAACCAGATGACCCAGAACGCCGTGTACCGTCGAATCGCACCAGACCACGGTATCCGGCGGTGGAAGGCGCTCGCCCTTGGGCTTCTGCTTTTCTGCGGTCTTCCAAGCCAATCCCAGCAGGTTAAGTTCGTTGCGAATGCGTTACCCGACGCACCCAATCCGCAGGCCGCGGAGTCCGGGCAGGATCAATCGTCAGGCACGATCGGCGGCACGGTCGTCGACCAGAACGGAAACTTCGTTCTTGCCGCCCGGGTGAGGCTGGTGCGCGAAGGGCAAAGCCAAGAAAAGGAAGTGTCCTCCGACAAGGAGGGACGGTTTATCTTTTCCGGCGTTGCGCCCGGTCCCTTTCAAATAACGGTTTCCGCGGAGGGCTTTGCTACCCAGGAAGAGCTGGGAGTTCTTGGTGTCGGGGAAGTGCTTGAGGTGCCCCAGATCTCCTTGCCCATCGCCGCCACCACCACCGAGGTGCAGGTCAGGGTCAGCAATTTCGAGCTGGCGGAAGAGCAGATCAAGGTACAGGAGACGCAGCGGGTGTTGGGCGTGATTCCTAATTTCTATGTCTCTTACCGTCAAGATGCGCTGCCTCTTTCTCCGCGGCAGAAGTTGGAACTTGCCTGGAAGAGCGCGGTCGACCCGGTGACCTTTGCGGCCAGCGGGGCGGTAGCGGGCATAGAGCAAGCCAACGATGGGTTCAGCGGCTATGGACAGGGCTCACAGGGATACGCGAAACGATATGGCGCATCCTATGCCGACGGCTTTATCGGCAACATGGTTGGGGGCTTTCTCCTGCCGTCGCTGTTCAGGCAGGACCCTCGTTATTTCTATAAGGGGAATGGTTCGAAGCGATCGCGCATTTTCTACGCGCTGGCGAACGCGGTCGTCTGCAAGGGCGATAACGGTCATTGGCAGGCGGATTACTCAGGCATCCTGGGTAGCCTTGCCGCCGGCGGCATCTCGAATCTTTACTATCCCGCAAGCAGCCGGAATGGAGCCCGGTTGACCTTCGAAAACACGGCGATCGGCATCGGCGGCTCCGGTATCTCCAATCTCCTGCAGGAATTCCTCATTCGCAGGTTGACCCCGCACACCCATGACCAGACCAATATCCCTTAGCCCGCCGCGCCCGTCCAGAACCTTGGAGGCGATGAATAAGGCAAGTCTTTTTGAGGTTGTCGTTACTACCATCACACCGAATGGAAGCGTCGCCCTCCCCTTTGTCATCCCGAGCACCTCGACTTGCCTGCGGCAAGTCGAGGGAGGAATGAACAACGCGAAGGTTGATTATGGGGAATGTAAGTGTCACAAATGAATTGTCATCCCGACCGGAGCGAACCCGGAAATCCGGGTGAGCGCAGTGGAGGGACCTGCGGTTCACTCGACCAGCACCCAACTCAACCGGAAGCCCACTTGTTGTTCATCCCGAGCAGCAGAGAATGACACGGCTGCCCACCCTCAAGAAAATCTTTGGGTGCCCCATTCAAGCCTTCTTTTGGCTTGAGTGGGGTTGTTGCGGACCCCAACCCTCCGCTCGTGTCATTAGGAGCGTACCCGGATTTCCTGTTCGCGGCACCAGAGAGGGCGTCGTTTGCGGTTTTCTGTAAGGAAAACCGCATGAAGATTGCGACGCCACCGAACTCGACAGGAAATCCGGGGTAGCCGAGAGCCTGCCCTGAGCGAAGTCGAACGAGGGATCTGCAGTTCCGTAAACTGGCATCCGATCCAAATGAAAGCGTCGCTATTTCGAGGCCCGGAGGGCCGTACATTTCCAGAGGATTCCGAGCGCCGTAGGTGTGGCACCAAAATCTAGTTCTCACGCGGACTACGTTTCTGCTGATAACTGCCTATTCGATCAGTGGCTCCCCTTATAGTATTGCTGCAACCGAAGCTTCAGCGAAACTCTGCAAAGGGCAAGAAATGGCGCCTACCGAGAAGACCGACCACGCGAGGAGTCTCCGGGTGGAAGAGAACCGGACCGCGGGATTGATGAACTTTGTAGTCTTTTTGGCTATCGCCGCGGTGGCCTATACCGACTGGAAAGTCGTACCTTTTATTTCTCTCGGATATCTCTATGTGCTGCCCATCGCTCTCAGCGCGCTATGCAACCCGCTGCCGTTCACCATTGTTTTAGTCGCCGTCTGTACCGTTCTCCAGGACGTCTTCGCCGGGGTGGTGGAAACCTTTCAAGTGAGGATGGTGCGCGATGCGATGGCCCTGGCCGGTTTCCTGATCGTGGCATTTCTGGTGACGCAGATCGCCAAGCAGCGCAGCCGCCTGGTAGCGGAGGTGCGGCGGCAGCGCGATGAGTACGAGCACGACCTGATGCTTGCCGCACAAGTGCAGCGGCAGGTTTTGCCCAAACCTCCCATATGTCCGGCCCTGGAGCTTGCCGCGGCTATGCAGACCGCGCAACTGTTGGGCGGCGACTACTACGACTTTTTCCAGATCTCTGAGAATGTGGTTGACGTGGTCATCGCCGATGTCTCCGGGCACGGCGCCGCGGCATCGCTTCTAATGCCCTCACTGGCGGTGGCCCTGCGTCTTCGTGCCCGGGAATTGGAAGGACCCGCGGCCATTATCAAGGACCTCGACACGGTCCTGAAGCAGATCACCAGCACCGCAACGTTCGTGACCATGTTCTACGGACGCTTCGATCAAAGCAGCAGGACCTTGCAGTACGCCAACGGAGGTCACAATCCACCCCTGCTTGTTCGCACCCGGACGGGCGAGTCGCTGACACTCAAGGAAGCAGGGCCGATCCTGGGGATTTTGAACCAGGCACAATATACAGACACAGTGGTTGCGCTTGACCATGGCGATATCCTGACACTCTTCACCGACGGAGTGACCGAGCAGGAGAACGAGGCCGGGGACGAGTTCTCCCTCAGCCGGTTAGAGCAAGTCATCGTGAGCCAGGAAACAGAATCGGCTGCCGCCCTGGTGGCCCATGTCACCGAGGCTGTTTCTGCCTTTGCGGGAGCAAAAGAACAGGCGGATGATTTAACGCTGGTTGTGGTCAAGATCCTGTAAGACCAATCCGAGTTGACAATCCGAACCGGCGCAAGCTACGCTCCCCATAAGTGGATTAGGGAAGAAAGCATCCTAAGGAGACCCGCATGACCGCAGGCCTGCACGAATTCTTTCTGCGCATCAGGTCGCTGTTTCTGCGACGGCGAAACCAGCGCGAGCTGGCCGAGGAATTGGAGTTTCACCAGACCCTGCTACGCGAGCGGCTCTTGCGGCAGGGTACACCAGCGGCGGAGTTGGACGCCGCGGCCCGGCGAGCCTTCGGCAATGGCTCACGCTGGCATGAGCGCCTGCGCGAGCTGTGGCAGTTTCAGTCTCTGGAGAATTTTTCCCGCGACCTGAGCTTCTCCGCGCGATTGCTGCGCAGGTCTCCGGGGTTCACGCTGGTTGCACTGCTGACGCTGGCCTTGGGCGTGGGCGCGAATACGGCGGTCTTCTCCCTGATCAATGGGCTGCTGCTGAGGCCCCTTCCCGTGCCCCATGCGGAGCAGTTGGTCGTCCTGCGCATGGAGGAGGGTGGCCCCGAACCTAACTACTCATTTTGCACCTCGTTCTTCCGCAGCCTCGAGGCCAGGCATGAGGTCTTCGCGGATGTCTTCGCTTACAACCCGGATACGCTGCAGGTAAAGGGCCGGGCGGGCAACGAGAACATTCACGGAATGCTGGTGAGCGGGCAATTCTTCAGGGCACTGCGCACTCCGCCATTGATGGGACGTTACTTGACGCCGGAAGATGATCGTAAGGGTGGGGATCCCGCAGGTCTCGCGGTGGTGGTCACGGAGCAGTTCTGGGAGACGTGGTTCGATCGCGCGCCCGATGTGATTGGGCGCAAACTGATCATCGCCAACGTCCCGTTCACGGTGGTCGGGGTGATGCCTAAGCGCTTTATAGGAGCCGAACCGATCACGAACAATCCGCAGATCTATGCGCCGCTTTCCGCGGACCCTATCATCGATGCGCCAAGGAATCATATTGACGACGGGATCAACGCATGGTGGATCACCGTAGACGCCAGGCTGCAACCTGGTGTCACCCTGGTCCAGGCGAACGCTGCGCTGTCTTCAGTCTCCAATGGCATTCTGCACCAGGCGTCCGGCGATGCGAGCTTTATTGCGGACGAGGAGAAGGGGCATTTTCATTTCGTCGCCGAACCGGGCTCTCGAGGCTACTCGTACACGCGCGTCCTGTTCCGAAAGCCGCTGGTGGCCATGTTCTCCATGTGCATGGGAATCCTGCTGCTGGCCTGCTTGAACCTGGCGAGCCTGTTGATGGCGCGTGCCGCCGCCAGGGAACGCGAGCTGGCAACGCGACTGGCGATCGGCGCCACCCGGCGGCGGCTGATCCAGCAACTGCTGGCAGAGAGCCTGTTGATTGCCATGCTGGGCACGGCTGTGGGACTGGCGGTCGCGCCGCTGGTAAGTGGTTCGTTGGCGGCTCTGTTGGTGAACGGCGAGAGCGGATGGCAGCTCGACACCTCGCTCGATGTGCGGGTGTTCGCTTTTGCCGCGCTGGTAGCGCTTGCCTCCGCGGTGCTGATTGGGCTGATCCCCGCGCTGCAGGCCACCGGGGGCAATTTGAATGACCATATAAAGGATGGCCAGCATACCAGGCCGTCGCACAAGCTACGCCGGATCTTACCGCGCTGCCTGCTGGCATCGGAGGTAGCGCTGGCACTGGTGCTGGTGATCGGGGCGGGTTTGCTGGCTACCAGCCTGGCCCGGCTCTATCAGTCGGGCGTTGGATTTGACCCCAAAGGCCTGGTGGATATCGCCTTCAGTATGGACAAACAGCAGCTCGAAGGGGATGCCTTGATACGCCGGTACCAGGAGCTGGGAGAGGGATTGAGCCGGCAGCCAGGGGTAAAGAACGTAAGCTTCCAGTTCATTGTGCCGCTTTCCCATCGAGGCTGGAATGGGGAGTACGCTGCGCCCGGAGGAAGCGCCCAACTGATCTATTTGAACAGCGTGGCCCCGAATTATTTCTCGACGATGAGAATCCCGCTTTATCAGGGCAGGGAATTCAGGTGGAACGACACCAAGGCCTCCGGAATGAAGATGATCCTCAACCAGTCAGCCGCGAAGCTGTTTTTCCCTGGTCAAGATGCCTTGGGGCAGCAGGTAATCGATGTAGAGAAACGCACCCAGTACGAAGTGGTTGCGGTGGTAGGCGACGCAAAGTACAGGGACATGCGTGCGCCCGCGCCGGCAGCAGGGTATGTCCCCATCATGCAGGACCCGCAGCCGAAACCGTCGCTCCACGCCGTGCTGCGTGTCGATGGGCCGCTGGCTCCTGTGGCTTCGGCTGCGCGTTCCCTGGCGGCACGATTAGTGCCCACCATCCCTGCACCGGCATTGACGACCATGGATGAAGTGTTAAACGACGCCATGAGCGCGGAGCGGATGATGGCGCTCCTGGGCCTGTTCTTCGCCGGGTGCGCGCTGCTGGTAACAGCCATCGGCCTCTACGGGACGTTGGCTTACACCACAGCGAGGCGGACCAGCGAAATCGGTATCCGGATGGCGCTGGGGGCGCGGCGCTCGAGAGTGATGGCGATGGTCTTTCGAGAGAATGCCCGGATCGCGGCCCTGGGGGCCGGAGCGGGTCTGGGAGCAGCGCTGTTCGCATCCCGGGCCCTGGCGAGCTTTCTGTATGGAACCTCGCCGCGTGATCCCTGGGTTCTGGCCGGATCGGTGGGGGCGTTGATCGTGATTGCGAGCGCGGCTTCTCTTTTGCCGGCGCTGCGTGCGGCACGGATTGAGCCCATGGCCGCGATCCGGTGCGAATAGTAACGTGACCTGCATTTCCCACAGGGCAGAGCATCGGCAGAAGACGACGGAGAACGGTAGAATGATTCTGCATGCCAACACGGATAGAAATAATCGCTCAAATTGATTCTGAAATAAGCCGCCTCGAGCGCGCGCGAGACTACCTCGTCGCCGCGCTGGCAGAGTCGAAAAATATCTCGACGAGGAAGGCCAAGACAAAAATCCCTGCGAAGAACCGTAAGCAAGCGGCGGCTGCTCCGGCTGCCGCGGTTGCGCCGGTGGCGGTAGCCGCTCCTGTGCCGCCGCCAAAGCAGGAACCGCAGGTTCATCGGGTTCCTCCAAAGCGTCGCATGGAACGCCGGCAGCTGACGACGGAGAAGGCTCCCGCAGCCGCATTAAGTGGATTCGTGCCGGCTGGGCCCGTTGTGGTTTCAGCCAACGAGGCACGCAAGGTGCAGGAACGGAGCGCGCCTCCTCCTCCACCACCCCCGATGGAAAGTGCGGTGATCGGTTCGGAACGCAGCCTGGGTTCTCTTATTCAAGCCTTCGAGCGTAGAGCGGGTTTGAACGGAATTGAAATTCCCTAATAAACAGATGCAATGAAGCAGAGCCGTTCGCCGCTGTACGTGACCTCACTGATCGCGGGCGCCTTCTTCATGGAGAATCTGGACGGCACCATCATCGCGACCGCGCTGCCGCAGATGGCGCGCAGCTTTCACGTAGGCGCGGTCAACCTGAACATCGGCATGACCGCCTATCTGCTGACCCTTGCCGTCTTTATCCCCATCAGCGGCTGGGTGGCAGACCGTTTCGGCTCCCGTTCGATCTTCGCCGCGGCCATTGCCACGTTCACCATCGCATCGTTGCTCTGCGGCGCGGCGCACACCCTCACCCAGTTCACGCTGATGCGCATTCTGCAAGGCATGGGCGGAGCAATGATGGTTCCGGTCGGCCGCCTGATCGTGCTGCGCAACACGCCCAAAGAACAGCTGACGCTGGCGCTGGCATACATTACCTGGCCCGGCCTCACCGCGCTGGTGGTGGGGCCGCCTCTGGGCGGCTTTATCACCACCTATGCCAGCTGGCACTGGATCTTCTTCCTCAATCTGCCTATCGGCATCGTTGCCCTGATCCTCACGCTGCTGTGGGTGGAGAATTTTCGCAGCGGAGAAAAACACTCCTTCGATTGGCTTACTTTCGTGCTCGCGGGCTGTGCTTCCGCCGGCGCGGTGTATGGGATGGAGAAGCTGGGGAGCGAGGGTCTGCCGTGGCAGCTGCCCGGCGCTGTGCTGGCGCTGAGCGTGCTCAGCGGGGCGGCGGCCATTGTCGCTGCCCACCGCAATCCGGCTACCTCGCTGATCGATCTGGAATCGATGAAGCTCAAGACTTACTCACTCTCGGTTTACGGGGCGAGTGCCTTCCGCGTTGCCGTATCGGTGCTGCCGTTTCTGTTGCCGCTGATGTTTCAAATCGCCTTCGGTTTGAATGCCTTCCAATCCGGCCTCTATCTGCTCGCGCTGTTCGCCGGAGACCTGAGCATGAAGGCATTTGTCATCCAGGCCCTTCGCCGCTTTGGCTTCCGCCGCATTCTCATTGTCAACGGGACCATTACCGCTTTGTCCATGGCGCTGTGCGCGCTGCTTAGCCCGGCCACCGCAACCTTCCTGGTGGTCGCCATTCTTTACCTGCACGGAGCCTTCCGCTCGATGCAGTTCACCTGCATGACGACGCTGGCCTACGCCGAGATTCCGCCGGAGAGGATGAGCCGGGCCAATGGCTTCCTCAGCGCGGTCATGCAGCTCAGCATGGGAATGGGCGTGGCGGTGGGCGCCATCACCCTGCGCCTGGTGGCCCACGCGCGTGGCCACTCGGCGGTCGCCCCTCAATTGCGCGACTTTCACCTCGCTATTCTCTTCATGTCGTTGTTCGCTTTGGGGCCTGTTTTCGATAGTCTCGGGCTTCCACCGGACGCAGGCGCCACCACCAGCGGCCATCGCCAGCCGGTGTTGGAGGTCAATCCCGTCTAAACGCCGGCCGGTAAGAAGTGGCAGAATGATCCCATGTTTACTACTGACGAGCTAAAGCAGGTCAAATTATTCAGCTGCCTGGGAGAGACCGAATGCCACCGGTGCACGCAGACGGCCGCCGACGTACGCCTTGCGCCTGGGGAATGGCTGATTCGCGAGGGTGAGCCGCCCTGGTTCTTCGTCCTCTTCGAGGGCCGGCTGCAGATGGTGAAAGAAGTTCTTGGCCGCCCACAGGAGATCCTCCACTACGAATACGAGGTGGGCGATTTCTTTGGAGAAACGCCGATTCTGCTCGGAACCCAGGCCCTGGTTTCGCTGCGGGCAAAAACCCCTTGCCGCCTGGCCCGCTTCGACCGGCAGCAGTTCCAGGATCTGATCCGTGACTCAAAAGAAGCCAGCGCCATGATTATGCAAACCATGAATGACCGGCTCATGCGGGTGCAGGAGTATGCGACCACGGTTCCTTCTTCCCGGGTGCTCATCTTCGGCACTAAGGATGAAAGTGACTGCCGGGACATCCGCGCCTTTCTCTCCGCGAACCGGATTCCCTATGAGTGGGTCGATCGCGAGCGCGAGCCCGAGCGCCTGCCGCCGGACCTGCCCAAGGATCCTGGCTGCCCGGCGATGGCGATCGATGGAAAACTCTTTACGCAACCGCCCACCGTGCGGGAGATCGCAGACGCGCTGCAGATACAGACCCGGCCAAACCGCGGACCGCTATGACGTGGTCATCGCCGGAGCCGGCCCGGCGGGCATGGCCGCCGGGGTTTACGGCGCCTCCGAGGGCTCAACGTGCTGATGGTAGAGCGCTCCGCGGCAGGTGGGCAGGCGGGCACGTCTTCGCGCATCGAGAACTATCTTGGCTTTCCCGAGGGTGTTTCGGGCGATGATCTGACCGGGCGCGCGCTCAAGCAGGCGATTCGCTTCGGTGCGGAGATTGCGATGACCCGCTGCATCGAGAAGCTCACGCAGATGGGCGGCTGCTATTTGCTGGAGCTCGACGGCGGTGAGCGGGTGACGGCGCGGGCAGTGCTGCTGGCGACCGGCGTGGACTGGCGCCGGCTGGAAGTGGCAGGGCGCGGATCGTTTGCTGGGACGCGGCGTCCTCTATGGCGCGTCTCGTCCCGAGGCCAACAACGTGATCGGCAAAAAGGTATTCATCGTGGGCGGCGGAAACTCGGCTGGGCAGGCGGCCATGTTTTTTTCCAATTATGCCGCCGAGGTCAAGGTGCTGGTGCGCGGCGAAGGGCTGAAGATGACCATGTCACAGTACCTGATCGGCGAGATCGCGTCGAAGGCCAATATAGAGGTGGTTCCGTTTACCCAGGTCGTTGCCGTTGAAGGGGAGGAACATCTGCAGCGAATTGTGACCCGCACGCGATCCGGCCGGCGGGGAGGAGACCTTGCTCACCTACGATGCGGATGCCCTGTTTGTGATGATCGGCGCCAATGCGAGCACGTCGTGGCTGCCCGGGGAACTGGAGCGGGATGCCCAGGGCTACATCTGCACCGGCCGCGATCTCACGACCTGGAAGCTCGAGCGCGCGCCATTTCCTTTGGAGACCAGCCTGCCGGGGGTTTTCTGTGCCGGCGATGTGCGCCATAATTCGATCAAGCGCGTATCCAGCGGCGTAGGCGAAGGCAGCATGGCGATCGCCTTTATTCACCAATACCTGGCGCTGCAGGAGAAAGTGAAGGTTTAAAGCTTGGCGCTGCCGGAACTCTGGCAGGATGGGAAACGTATTACAAGTGTCGTCCGGAGGCAGGTCACGAACATGATGAGTTGGCAATCCAGAGGCGTGGCAATTTTGTCTTTACTTGGTGCTTCTTTCGCCATCGCTCTCCCAATTGCAGCGCAGACCAAACCGGCTGCTGACGGCGCCAACAGTATTCCCCTGCCAAGCGGACTGGACAAGCGGTTTCTCGATACCACGGCGGATCCCTGCGTGAATTTCGCGCAGTACTCCTGCGGGAACTTCACCAGCCACTACCCCATTCCGGCGTATATGTCTTCCTACGGGCCAGGCGCCATCATCTTTGAGCATACCGAGCAGGCAGTGCATTCTCTGCTCGACAAGGTCCAGGCAGATGATCCCTCGCGAACCCCCGGCGAGCAGAAGGTTGGTGATTTCTATGCCAGCTGCATGGATACCAATGCCATCCAGGCAGCCGGCCTGAAACCGTTGCAACCTGAGTTCGACCGCATCGCCGCGCTCAAAGACAAGAAGGAACTGACGGATCTGCTGGCACATTATCAATTGATCAGCGTAGACGCATTCTTCACTTACTTTGAGCAGCAAGACTTCAAGGACGCGCGGAAACAGATCGCCGGTGTCGATCAGGCCGGCCTGGGATTACCGGAGCGCGACTACTACCTTCGGACCGGCGAAGCCGCGGAAAAGACCAGGCAGCAATATCTGCAGCACCTGGCTACCATGCTGAAGTTGCTGGGCGAGCCGGAGGCGAAGGCGGCAAGCGATGCACAGAAGATTATGGGGCTGGAGACGGCGCTGGCGAAAATATCGATGGACATCACATCGCGGCGCGATCCAAAGTCTATCTACCATCCGATGACGGTGGCACAACTTGCGGAGCTTACTCCAGGTATCGACTGGGCGGAGTTCTTTGCGCGCACGGGTACGGCTCCGTTTACCGAACTGAACGTAACCAATCCTGAGTTCTTCAAAGGGCTGCAGGCTCTGCTTCAGTCTACCGGCCTGGAAACGATCAAGACCTACCTGCGCTGGCAGTTGGTCGCTAAGGTGCCCAGCTATACGCTCCCCGCTGCGCTCGATGAGGAGCAGTTTAACTTCTTCGGCCGTCAGCTACGCGGGGTACAGCAGCAGCGTGACCGCTGGAAACGATGCGCTCAGGCTACCGACGGGGCACTGGGTGAGGCGGTGGGCGAAGCCTACGTCAAAGCCTATTTTCCTGCGGAGAACAAGGCGAAGACCCTGCAGATGGTGAAGGATATTGAAGGCGCGATGGATCAGGAACTGGACACACTTACCTGGATGAGTCCCGAGACCAGGCTCAAGGCCAAGGAAAAGCTGCGCATGGTGGCGGATAAGATCGGTTACCCGGATCGCTGGCGGGATTATTCGTCTTTGAAAGTTGTGCGCGGCGATGCCCTGGGGAACGCGATGCGAGCCGCGGAGTTTGAAAACCGCCGTGAGCTCAAGAAAATTGGCCAGCCGGTGGACCGCGGTGAGTGGTTGACCGCTCCGACGACGGTCGATGCTTACTACGACGCGAGCATGAACGATATCAACTTTCCTGCGGGTATTCTCCAGTCCCCGTTTTTCGCCGCGGGGGCAACCGACGCCGAGAATTACGGGCACGTTGGATCCATCGTCGGCCACGAGCTGACCCATGGCTTCGACGACCAGGGACGGAAGTTTGACGCCTACGGGAACCTGTCTGACTGGTGGACGGCGGAGGACGCGAAGAAATACGAATCCATGACTGACTGCGAAGTCAAGGAATACGACTCCTTCACTGCAATCGACGACCTGAAGATCAACGGCAAGCTCACGCTGGGCGAAAACACGGCGGACAACGGCGGGTTGCGACTCGCGCTGGTGGCTCTGCAGGATGACGCCAAGCGCAAGGGCATCGATCTGAATGCCAAGGATGACAGCGGATTTACGCCGTTGCAGCAGTTCTTCCTGGCGTACGGGCAGAATTGGTGTGGGACCAATCGCCCCGAGCAGGTGCGCTTGCAAGTGCAAACTGATCCCCATTCGCCCCGGGAATTCCGCATAAGAGGCGCGGTGCAGAATATGCCGGAGTTTGGGCAGGCATTCGGCTGCAAAGTAGGGCAGCCCATGATGCCGGTCAATGCGTGCCGTGTCTGGTAAGCCGGCTATCTGACGGGAAGTTTCCACCAGACGAGCAGAGCCACAGCAGATGGGACAGCAAAGATGAGCAGAAAGATGGGAGCTTCGTCGCGCACGGAGTAGCCTGCTTTGGCTACGCCAAGCCACATGTTGATGGCGGCTGCGGCCAGCCAGACTGGCAGGAAGTAGAGGGCTGCTTTTGATCCGTTGCCCAAAGTACGTCCAAGCAGCACAAATGCCCGAGCATCACGAATCCCACGGCGAGAACTTTGATGGTGTGCATTGGCCCTTCCTCCCAGTAACAGTTAGGATTCTATTAGAGCGGGGAAGCTCATTTCTGTTGAAGGGGACGGCCTACCTCGCCGCAGCGAGCATCAGGCCGTCCATAACTGCTTTGAGATGAATTCGGCTTCAGCCGCTGAGGGATAGCCTTCCCCTCAAAACGGCACTTTTCGGTTTCTCATCCAACTCACCACAAAATCGTCATCCTGAGCGGCTAACTTGCCTGTGGCAAGTTGAGGGAGGAATGAACAACGCGAAGGTTGATTGTGGGGAATGTAAGTGTCACAAATGAATTGTCATCCCGACCGGAGCGAACCCGGAAATCCGGGTGAGCGCAGTGGAGGGACCTGCGGTTCACTCGACCAGCACCCAACTCAACCGGAAGACCCGCTTGTTCATTAGGAGCGAAGCCGAGGGATCTGCAGTTCTGTTGATTAGCAGTAAAGACCCATTGCCGATCCGCTTGTTCATTATGAGCGGAGCTCAGGATGACGATTTTGTGGTGAGTTGGAAAGAAACCGAGTTCTTCTGCATCCTGTGAAGCCGTGTGCTTCCGCCGGGCTCAAGATTGCCACAGGGGCCGGATCACAACCGAACACGCGTGCAGCAGCTCCTGAATATCCGTGTTGAAGGCATTCGGTTGTTCCGACTCCACATCAATCGTGCCAACCACGCTTTTTCCGTCAGCATCGAATACCGGAACAATGATCTCAGAGCGGGTTGTGCCGAATGCCGTCAGATAGCGGGGATCAGCCGTGACGTCCCCAACATTTACGATCTGCTTCTGGGCAATCGCTGCGCTGGTCAGTCCTTTGGTAAGTGGGAAGGTGGGATGCTCCGGCGCGCCGGGTCCGCTCCAGGTTACATTGCGCACCAGGCCGGCTGTGTGATCCACATCGTACAGGCCGACCCAACGGTAATCTGCGGAACTCCGAATGAGTGCCGCGGCGTTCGCGAGCGCCTTCTGGCGATCGCGAGCCGTTACAACAATATCTTCCAGCGCCGGCAGAAGCTCGCCGCCTGCATCATTCATTTTCTCAAGATAGCAGGTAATCTCATGCCATGAGGTTCCGCAACGCAACCCCGAAGGATGTACCCGAAATTCGCGGGTTGGAGACCCAGCCCGAATACCGCACCCTGGTTGGCTCCTGGCCGGAAGAGCAGCACCTGAAAACGCTAGCCGAGCCTGATGCGGTTTACATCGTGGCAGAAGACGACCAAGGACAAATCGCCGCCGTCGCAATTCTGCAGGGACTGCAGTCTGAACACAGATCAGCGGAACTGAAGCGCATTATCGTCCGTACTCCAAATCAGGGCATAGGCGGCAAGCTTCTGAACGAAGTTGCAGAGCGCGCGTTCGACCAATATGGCGCCCATCGCCTCTCGCTAGATGTCTTCGCGACCAATGATCGAGCGCGGCATGTTTATCGGAGCTTTGGTTTTCGCGAAGAGGGGATCATGCGCGAGGTGATCTATCGAGATGGTGCCTACCATTCACTGGTCCTGATGTCGTTGTTAGAAAGCGAGTATCGAACGACGTATCGCTGAATCAAGAGGCGGGGTCGCCAAAGTTGCAAAAGAGGCCGGCGTTGAGCGGGAGAGCCTTTACCGCGCGCTGTCGGCCAAAGGGAATCCGCGGCTTTCGACGTTGGTTGCTGTGGCCAGAGCGGTGGGCCTGCGGCTTACCGTGGAGGCGTCCCCAATCCCCCGTCCGGAATCTCCCAGGTGCATACTGGACGTGTGAAGTCAGCGCTCCCTTTGTTTCTGGAGTTTTCATGCCAAATCTCGATCCCATTGATCAACAATTGCTTCAAATCGTAAGCGCCGCTCAGCCTGTAGTCATCGCAGATGTTATTCAGGTCATGCAGAGCATAGATGAGCTGTTACCGAATAATGACGGTCTGAAGTGGTTTAATAAGCTATACCTGATGGTCACGCAAGAAATCGACGGTCAGCCACCACCGACGGCATGGTCGGACCCCGCCTGGCTGACCCGGCTTGATGTGGTATTCGCAGGTTTTTACTTCGCGGCGATAGCAAACTTTTTAAAGGATGCCCCGGAAACACCGAGTTCCTGGGACGCTCTCTTCGAGGCTCGTGAAAGCTCAAATATTGATCGTATTCAATTCGCGCTTGCCGGCATGAACGCGCACATCAATCACGATCTAGCGTTAGCTCTCATCAGGACGGACACCGAGATGAATCTGCAGCCATCCTTGCAGAGCCCGGAACATGATGATTACCAGCGCGTCAACGGCATCTTGGCCGAAGTGCTTCCCAAGGCTCTTACTTTCCTTGCAACCGGGATACTGGGCCAGGCGGCGCAAGACACAGGGAAGATTGGCCAACTTTTGGCGATTTGGGATGTGGGAGCCGCGCGGGATGGTGCATGGGATTTCGGTAATTATCTGCGAGGTCTTCCCGCTGCCGCACAACCGATCGCTCTCAGCGTCCAAGATAAGGTCACAGGGCTAGCCGGACGCGGCCTTCTTCTACCGCTGCGATGACCTGGGATCGTGGGAGCGTCTCGTTGCGCATTGCAAGTGCAGGGATCGGCACACGGAGGACCTTCTATGTCGATAACTTCCAGCAGGCTGCTGAAAAACTCATGTTTTGTATCAGGGCACGACTTTAGTCGGGCCGTAAACGATTGAAAATACGTCCGCCTGCCTCGCCGCAGCGAGCATTAGGCCCTGAGGTACGTCTTTCTTTCCCAATCGAGGGTTTTTCCCCAGCCTGCTAGAACTTCGACCGGGAGGTAACGCCAGCGACCCAACAAAAGCGGATGGAGTGGTCGCTTTACGAACGCGGCTGCCCTCCCCGTTGTCATCTACTTGCCTGCGGCAAGTAAAGGGTTGAATGAACAACGCGAAGGTTGATTATGGGGAATGTAAGTGTCACAAATGAATTGTCATCCCGACCGGAGCGAAGCGCAGTGGAGGGACCTGCGGTTCCGCTTCCCAGGATCAAATGTCTACGTGGAAAGCGTTTTGTTCATTAGGAGCAGCTTGACTTGCCTGCGGCAAGTTGCGAAAGGAATGAACAGCATCCACAGGCAGTTGTTGCCACCACGACATCCAATGAGAGCACTACTCCCCCCTTTGTCATTCAGAGCGAACCCGGATTTCCTGCCACGCAGCACAAGACAGGGCCGCGTGTGCGCCTTTCAGTAAGGAAAGGCGCATGAAGTTCGCCAGCGCCACCGAGCCCAACAGGAAATCCGGGGAAGCCGAGGAATCTGCAGTTTCCACCTCCCAGTATCAAATGCTTACGGGGGAAACCGTTTTGTTCATCAGGAGCAGCCTGACTTGCCTGCGACAAGTTGCGAGAGGAATGAACAGCACCCACAGGCAGTTGTTGCCACCACCACATCCAATGAGAGCGCTACACTCCCCTTTGTCATTCCGAGCGAACCCGGATTTCCTGCCACGCAGCACAAGACTGGGCCGCGTGTGCGCCTTTCAGTAAGGAAAGGCGCATGAAGTTCGCCAGCGCCACCGAGCCCAACAGGAAATCCGGGGAAGCCGAGGGATCAGCAGTTCGCCTGACCAGAAGCAAATGCTTAGGGTTTCTCTGCGACAGGCCAGCTAGCCGCCATCATCAGGCTCCCCTCGGGTGGGGTGGCGTGATGATTGACTTCGGTAGCCGTCGAGCAGTAAAAGGGAGGCGGCGACGCTCATAATCTTTTGAGACTGCAGGTGTTCGAAGGGAGGCTCCGTGTACTTAGATTACTTTGCATCCACACCAGCCAGGGAGACCAGGCTTAGGTCACATTTTTGGCTGACAATGATTGCTCTCGGCTTAGCCTTTCTTTCATGCCCTACAGGGCGGGGGCAGGACGACGTTGCACACACGGGTAGCGATGTCCCACCAATTCTAAAAATCGGCTCGCCTGCGCCGGATTTTAATCTGCCGGGAGTCGATGGAAAACCGCACAGCCTCAAAGACTATGCGTCGAGCAGGATCCTCGTTGTTATTTTCAGTTGTAATCACTGTCCGGTCGCACAGATGTATGAAAAACGAATCAAGCAGCTATTCACGGACTATCAGGGCCGGGGAGTGGCCGTGGTTGTGATCATGGGGAATGATCCAAAAGCAGAGGAGCTCAGCGAATACGGATACACCGATGTAGGCGATTCTTTTGCGGATATGAAGGCACGCGCAGCCTATAGGAACTTCCCGTATCCGTACCTGTACGATGGTGTTACTCAGGCGGTTGCGCTCAAATACGGACCTACGGCAACTCCCCATGCGTTCATCTTTGACCAGCAGCGCATTCTGCGTTACGAGGGACGGATCGATAGCAATCAACGTGAGGAGCTGGCGACGAAACACGAGGCCAGAGACGCCGTCGATGATCTGCTCGCTGGAAAGCCGGTCGCCGTCACAGATACGCCCGCGGTTGGGTGCTCTACAAAGTGGGCCTACAAAGCGGCCAACGTCGAAAATGAGATTGCCCATTTCAACGAGAGGCCGGTAACCCTGGATTTGATCTCCGCCGATCAGCTCAAGAGTTTGCGCCAGAATGCCGGCACGGACAAGCTTTTGCTTGTGAACGTGTGGGCTACCTGGTGCGGGCCATGTGTGGAAGAATTCCCGGAATTGCAAACAATGGTCCGTATGTATGAAAACCGGCCATTGAATATCGTGACGTTAAGCATCAACAATCCTGACGAGAAGCAATTGGTTTCCGCATTTCTTCAGAAACAGCACGCGTTCAATAAGAATTTTCTCTTTAACAGCAACGACGCGGCGGATGCGGTAAAAGCTCTCGGCACGGGGTGGGAGGGTGGCGCTCCATACACAGTTCTGATTGGAACCAAGGGCGAAGTGCTCTACAGAACGCAGGGAGCAATGAACGTTTTGGACGTGCGCCGCGCCATATTGAAGAACGTTGCGGACGACCTTTATATCGGGCAGCACTCCTATTGGAACAGCACATTCTGAAGCCTCGAACTTGTCTAAAAAAGACGCCGAACCCGCAGCCGTAAGCGGTTATGCATCAGACAAGCCTTTTCGGGACCAGAGCTGGCACTTTGGACTCACTCCCCGTTGTCATCCCGAGCAGCCGACTTGCCTGCGCCAAGTCGAGGGAGAAATGACACGGCAAAAATCGCCATGGATGCAAGGCCCGGAGGGCCGGCTACCAAAGGTCAGCCCAGCCCGGAAGGGCTGGGGAACAATCCGAAAATGATCCGAGCACCGTAGGCGCGGCACTAAACCATCCCTGTGTCATCCCGAGCGCCCAACTTGCCTGCGGCAACTCGAGGGGGGGAAGAACAGCGTCGAGAGAGACGTGTCGCTAGCACCACTACACTCAATGGAAGCGCGCCCGTCCCCTTTGTCATCCCGAGCGAAGCCGAGGGATCTGCAGTTCTCTTAATCAGCAGCAAATACTCATTGGCTACCCGGTTGTTCATTAGGAGAGCCTGTGACTTTTTCGATTTTTCGTGTTTTCTGCACAACTACAGCATTTTCACTTCTGGTGCTTAGAGAGCGACCGCACCCAACGCGGCTTTTCCTCAAGAAAAGCCGCACTTCGCTGCCCCGTCCTGTTCAGAGTAGAAGTGAAAATGCTCTAACCGGATGTTTCTTGACCCCCCACAAAGCCGTCATCCTGAGCGAGGCGCCGCGCGCATCTATTGCATAACGGGCGGCTTATGGCGCGAAGTCGAAGAGCCTGTCCCGAGCGCAGCCGAGGGAACCCCGGCGATGCTTGTTGGCAGCTGCCCTTCGAAGCTTTCCGGCCACGAACTACATGCCAAATCAAAAAAGTCACAAGGGACCTGCTGTAGCAGACGCACGGACGGCCTTGCCCCGCAGTTTTACCTTCACCGACCCGGAGAAGATCAGAGAACTCGCCCGCCGTGGTGAGGCACTCCAATCCCCGCTTCCGGTTGAGATAAGGATCGCCTACCCCGATCCTTATCCTCCTGGTCGCTTTATTGGACCTCGCGGCTCGGACGATCGTAACGGCTCATGCCGAGAATACAGGCGAGTAAATCGCGAGTGTATGCCTTGCAGGCCAGGTGAACCGCAATGCAACTAAATTTAGTTGCATTTGACGGGGCCGTCAGTTATTTTGGTATTTGATGTCAAAAGAGCAAAAAGCCATCGATCGGCTGCTGTCGCGACCGACCGACTACGAATGGCGGGAGCTCGAAAGCCTTATGGCATCGTTTGGGTATCGACTCGAAAAAGCGGGCGGCTCTGGGCGAAAGTTCATTCACAATGAAACCAAAGCACTTTTCATGATTCACGAACCTCACCCAAGGAAGGTGCTCAAGCACTACCAAACTAAAGACGCAATCGACTTTCTCAAACAGGAGAAGCACATCAAATGAGCCAGACATTAGCGTACAAGGGATACAACGGCTCTGTTGTATACAGCGACGAAGATCAAATTTTGCATGGCAGGGTTCTTGGGATTCGCGACATGGTAACGTTCGAGGGTGAAACGGTTAAGGAGTTGAAGGGGTCTTTTGTGCAGGCAATCGACGAATATTTGAGCTTTTGCGCTGCGAAAAAGAAGAGGCCGGATGTTCCGTTCAAGGGAAGCCTAAATGTGCGTCTAGCTGGCGAACTCCACAGGCGTGCAGCGTTGCTGGCAGAAGAAAAGAGTGAGAATTTAAACAAACTGATTAACGACGCTGTTGAGAAGTATTTGGCTCACGAGGAACACCGGACGCACGCCAGCTAGATATCGGACAGCGTACTGTCGGGGAGAATGGGGGACGGGGAAGAATGGGGGACGGAAGAATGGGGGACGGCCTGATCTGCGCAATTTTCCTCCACAACGCAAATAAATCACGCGGATCAGGCTGTCCCTCATTCACCCTCATTCACCCCGTCCCTCATTCACCCCCACCCTCATTTACCCCTCATTCACCCCCATTCACCATGCGATGAATGGATGTTCGAAGTCAATTTCCCGACAAGCCGGTCTTACGGGCAACTTAGAAGCGGGCCCCGATTCACTCCGCGCGCAGCAGAATCACAGGATCAACCGACACCGCGCGTAGCGCTGGAATCCACGTTGCCAGTAGCCCCAGCAAGGACATTGCAAGAACAACGCCAGCCAATACCAGCGGATCGCGGGGAGTGGCCTGATACACGATGAAAGCCAGCACCCGGGTCGCCAGGAGTCCGAGGAGCAAGCCTGCTGCCGAACCAAAAGCCAGTAATTTGACGGCGCGTCCCAGCGCGGCCGAGAGGACTTCTTTGCGCTGCGCACCGAGGGCGATGCGGATTCCCAACTCGCGCAGCCGCTTGCTGACAGAGTAGGCGGCCATTCCGAAGATTCCGGTGATGGACAGCATTGCGCCCATGATGCCCATTAAGCCCAAAGCGATGGTCGCCATGCGCGGGCCAAACAGCATAATGTCGAGTTCCTGGTACCGCGTCTGAATGTCAACGGGCAGACCCGCATCCAGCTCATGCAGGGTTGTCCTTATGGCTGCGGCCAGCTGCTGCGGATCGCGGCTGGAGCGCACCACGAGGACCGTCGAACTCGACGGTGATTGCAGGATCGGGAGAAACATCGCCGGCAATGGATCTTCGGTGAGGCTGTTGTATTTTCCGTCCTCAGCAATGCCTACCACTTGTACGCGGGTTCCATCCCGCATCTTGTAGTAACCGCCGACTGCATTTGTTGCAGAGCCCAAGACTTTGCGCGCGAACTCCCCGTTTACGACCGCTACGGGTGGCGAGCTTTTGTCGTCATGCCATGTGAAAGTTCTCCCCGAAATCAAAGCGGTGCCGGCCGCCTGGAAGTATTCAGGAGAGATGTTGTACATCACGGCATTAGCTGTAGCATTCGATGGCCTCAGATCAGTCGTTTTGTCGGTAAATACGATCGAGATGTTCGAGCCAGCGGCCAATGGCACGTTGTCGGCCAATCCCACAGACTTTACCCCGGGAATAGTCGCCACAGCATCACGCATGCGCTTTTGCATAGGCGGCACTTTGTCGCCACGGTAACCGGCCATACTCAGATCGGTATTGGCCACCATCGTGTTCCGCAGATCGAAACCGTAATTGCCGTACAGCGAATTCACCAGTCCACGAAGGGCCACCATCGAAGACGTGACCAGAACGGCGCAGATGGCGATTTGCGCGACAAGCAACAGGTCTCGAACCGTAATCCGCCGCCCTGCTCCGCCGCTTGAACCGGATTTGACGACCTCATAGGGATTGGTGAGGAGTACTTGTCTTACCGGAACGGCGCCAAAGAGGAATCCGCTCGCTAAGGCCAGCAGCAGTGCTACTAAATAGACGCTTGCATCCGGGTTCACAGGCATATGGAGCATGGGCCATTGATGAAATGGCACCCACGCGCTCAGTCCGCGCAGCAGGATTATGCTGCCGAGGAGTCCGACTGCGCCTCCGGCGAGCGAAAGGAGTACGGCTTCGGTGAAGAGTCCCCGCAGAATGCGCCTTCGGCTCGATCCGAGAGCGAGCCGAAGAGCGACTTCGCGGGAACGGTCAGCGGCGCGCGCGGCGAACAGGCTGCCAAGGTTAGCGCACGCGGCCAGCAGAATCAGCGCCGACAGCAGCATCAAGCCTGCCAGAAATGCCCGTATCGGACGGCCAAGATAATCGCCGTAAAGGCTTGGACGAGCCAAGGTAAAGGTTACATTCCCTTCATCTTTGGGGTAAGTCTTTTTCAGATAGGCACCAATGGTGTTCAGGTCGGCAATCGCCTGTGCCGGAGTGACTCCCGGCTTCAGATGTCCGACCGCCTCAAATATCCAATGGATCCCGCGCGTGTTCAGGTCATATCCCGGGTCCACCTGCTCATGGTTCACAATCGGCACGAAAAAGTCGGGATAGAAAAACAGCAGAGTCCCATGGAACGCCGGCGGCGTTACACCGAGGATGGTGAAAGGATGCTTGTTCACCTGAACCACACGGCCTACCACGCCGCGATCATCCTGAAAATGGCTGTGCCAATATGCATAGGTGAGCACGATATACGGGGCGCTGTTCGGGCCGTGCTCATCGGAGCCGTGGTAGACGCGGCCAAGATAGGGCCGAATGTGTAATGCATCAAAGTAGTTTCCACTGGTTTCGTTGAGCCAGGTAGCAGACGGATTGTTTCCCGTGTCCAGCCCCGCCAGGGCAAATGTGAAAGCTGCCAGACCATCGAAGCTGTGGTTGCGATCACGGAGATCGAGATAGTCGGGATACGACTGAAACCCATTACTGCTTCCGTGCTGGATTCCGTAGAGGCTCTCCGCCTGAGGCACATACCGCGGGTGCAGGATAAAGGCATTCATCACGCTAAACACCACGGCGTTTGCGCCGATGGCCAATGTCAGTGTCAACACGGCGGTGATTGTGAATCCGGGAGACTTGCGCAGGACGCGAAGGCTGAAGCGAATGTCCTGGAGGAAAATCTCGATGAAATTGCCGCCGAACGCTTCGTAGGATTCCTCTTTGTAGCGTTGGTAGCCGCCGAACTCGATGCGCGCGCGGCGGTCGGCCTCGGCGCGGGGCATGCCGGAGTGCTCAAGATCGTCGGCGCGAAGCTGGATGTGCGAGCGGAGCTCCTGGTCGATTTCGTCCATTTCGTCGGAGAGCTGGGCGCGATGGAAGAACTTCGCGGCGAGGGGGCGAAGCCAGGCGAGGAATTTCATAGTTCCTCCGGTTGGGTGGAGAGGGCGGATGCGATGGCGGACGCCAGCCGATTCCAGCTATCGGTCTCCTCACGCAGACGCTTGCGGCCGGCGGCGGTGAGTTCGTAGAACTTGGCGCGGCGATTGTTCTCCGATGTGCCCCAACTCGCCTTGAGCAGTCCCTGACGGACGAGGCGAAACAGGCCGGGATAGAGCGCGCCCTGTTCGATCAACAGCGCGTTGTTGGAGATCTGTCCGATGCGCAGAAGGACGCCGTACCCATGCAGCGGGCCGAGTGAGACCGCCCTCAGGATGAGGAGATCGAGCGTGCCAGGAAGAAGTTGAGCCGAGTCGGCCATAATCCCTCCTAAGATGATTAGGAGTCTAGTTCGATCACTCCTAAACTGTCAAGGAGAAAACAAGAGCTAGTCACTTGGCCAAATGGTATTCAAGATCTCGAGAAGGCGATGCGACGGCAAGCAGTCCGACTTCATGGGCCGGGCCTTGGGAGAAGCGCATCGCCGATATACCAACTTCATCAATGCGCGTGGCCGGTGGACCGGTCATTTGTTTCAGAGCCGGCTCGCCTCAGTCGCCATGGACGAGTGACACTTGAGGGCCGCGGTCTCGTATGTCAGCTTGAACCCGGTTCGGGCTCGGCTTGTGTCTCGTGCAGAAGAATGGGCGTGGTCGAGTGTGCGGGCCCACCTTGCCGGCGAGGATGACGGCCTGGTGTCTATGCGTCCCGTGCTTGATCGCTGGCCGAACTTTAGGGACTTGCTGCTACAGGATTATGATGAGGCGTTCACCTCGTTGAGAAAGGCGGAGGGTATCGGGCGGCCACTGGGCACAGCGGACTTCGTAATCGAGCTTGAACGCCGGCTCGGCAGACCGATTGCCCGCCGGGCCCCAGGGAGGAAGGCAACGGCGACCCCGGAAGGCGAGCAATTGAAATTGCTGCAATAGGTAAGCTGTCATCGCATTACCCCCTGCTAGGCGAATATGATGCACTGTTCGTTGCCCTTCTCGTGGAGCGTTGCCGTAATGATGGACTAGACCTAGAAAGAATCTCCGAGTATTTCCGAGCGCACATGAATCGAGGAGTGATCCTTCTGCAACAGAACGAGAAGTGTCGGCGATTTGTTATCCCTCATTTCCGCATAGTCCTGTCAATCCCGCAAGACCAGCTTTCTACCAGAGGTGGGCGACTGGCGGAAGATTAGGTTCTGCAGAACTGGGTGCAGCGAATGCGTCTAATCCCCGTGGCCTGCGGCTTTTCTTCGGAATCGTTAACTCGGCTTCTAAAAAAAACAGTCGGTGCCAGTTTCTCAAAGTTTTCGCTTGCCTTATTCGGTCGCCAGGAGTTGAAGCCCTTGGCAGAGCTGGATGAACCGCACAGCCACGAAGCCCGTAGGCTCTGACTAGAGAGGCAGAATTGTACGTTAACCCTTTACAAGAGAAAAAGTTAAAGATGCCAACCTCACGCACTGCTGCGCTTGAGTCTGCCGCTAGAAATCCGAGCTTGACAGCCGCGGACCGTGCATGTAAAGTTCCGCCTGATCTTTCCCGACTCCCCCTTTCTTCAGGAACGCTTCGTTTAGCATGTCACCACCTCTTGGAGAGTGGCACGATGACACGTACTCGCATCTTCGCCTTCATCCGGGTAGCCGTTTGCGTGCTGTTTGTCGTCACATTTTCGGTCGCTCCAGGGCAGACCTTCAATTTCGTTGGCTCGGAAGACGGCGGGCAGATTACCGGCACATTCACGCTGGCTTCAGGAGCCTTGACCGGTTTCTCGTTTACAACGCCTCTGGCACAATGGTCCCCCAGCAACTCTGTCTTCACCGTCTTAAATGAACCTAATGGGTTCAATATCTCCATCATCTCGCTTACTCCCTCGTCGTCTCCCAGTACCATTCCTCCAAATTACCTGAGTCTCGACTTTGCCGGAACCTCTAGCACGTTCCAGGGTGGCAACACCATCCCGAGTGTTACGTATGCCGCTAACTCGTATCTCCTCTCGCAAGAAAACAGTCAGGGCACCTTTTACCCCATAACTGGGTCTGCTTCTCCGACAACCTGCGACACATCCGCGTTTCAGTCACAACCACTTGTTATTTATTTTGCATATTCACAGTCGAGCTCGGCTCCCGATATTTCTAATAGCTCTGAAGCACAGGGGTCGATCACCCTGGCCCCTGCAGGGGGAGTAACGGCGAACGGCCTAATTGCCTGGCTCTACCAGCCTAATGAGCCCGCGGCGGGAACGGGAAGTTACAGTTACACAGAGACTTTCTCACAGAGTCCCCCAATTCCCCCAATCACGATAACAGGCCAGGGGTCCCTAAACTTTAGTTCCAGCGCTGGCCTATCAATATTCTCGACACCCTACATAGAAGGCTCACCCTACGTAATCGGCTCGGACCTTACGATACCAGCTTGCTCATTTAATTGGGGTATTCAGGCCACTGTTCCGACGACCAGCTCTAATGGTCCTCCTGGTAACTATCCGGTCTTTGCTGAAAGCCCTGCGTGTACACCGTATGGAGGATTAATAGGGCCCATAATGTTGAATGCCGGGCAGATATCCGGGACAGTGACCTGCCCTTCCGAGATAACGGGATACGTTCCTCTAACACTTGGCGGCACCCAGACACTGTCTTGGTCCACAAGCCCTCTTCTCGGCCCTCCTCCGTCTGGATCCGTCCAGATTACGTCTGCGAAGATCAGTCAAGGGCAGCCACTTGACGATGGCACGGCGGGAGAATGGTTTGGAGAGACGTCTGTACCTGTTGTTCTTAATCGACAAGCTGTAGTGCAGGTTAGAGGAACAACCTCTGGCTCTGTGCCTTCCACTCTTACTGTAAACCTGACACTCGGGAATCAGACGACCAGCCAGCAGATTGGTGTCTCAAATCTCATGGGGGCAAACGGAGCTTTCGTTAATTTCACTCCTTCAGTGGCAGGTGGGGCCAGTCTCGGAGAAAACAATCTGACAGTAACGGTAGAACCAATTCAAGGCGTCACAATTACGAACGCAGCTCCAATTCCAACAGCGGAGTTCATATCGTCGCATCCAATTGAATATGTATTTACCAACGTCAATATTCCTGGGTATACAGGAGTGTCGGATTTCTCTCAAATGGAGAACCTCTCCAACCTCTTCCTACAAGGTGTATTTCCACTGGATAACAGTTATACACCCCAGACAGCCTCCTACGAAGCTTCGACGCTGCCCCTGTGTAATGGTGGGGCACTCTTTAACCCTGCTGTAACTGTGCTCTGCAACCTCTCTTTCCTCGCATTAGTGGAGAACGCCGATCGAGCTGTCGGAATTGTCAATTCTAAATATCTTCCCACAGTACTGAACGATCCGGGGACGGAAGGATACTCCGCCGGTATTCTGACAGCAGGGCTCGTTGGAGATGGGTGGCCGGAAACTGCGGCTCACGAGCTTGGCCACACCTACGACCTGTATGATAATGGGGAACTCTACAATATGCCCGGGGGATGCTTAACTGGCAATGATGCCGTAGCTTCCTCAGCCTACTGGGTACAGGCGAACGAGCTGCTTCCAAGCGGGGCAGGCAGCTTGTCTAACTACATGTGTGCAAATGCTGCTGTGCCTGATGATTTCTACGACAGCGGCGGCACCACGCCAGATGCCTGGGGAACAACGCGAGACTGGGCAACCGTTCTGCAAAACTTTCCGCACGCGCAATCCGATCCTGAAGTCCTGATTATCGGCGGATTCGTTCAGACTAATGGCACTGTGACGCTAGGGGCGTCATATCGAAATCCCTCCGGTTTCGCACAGATCTCCAATGGGGGCGACTATGCAATTCGTCTCTTGGATGGCGCAGGTAACATCTTATCGAGCACAGCTTTCACCCCCGACTTTCATTCCAGGGGGCACAGCACTGTCGATTTAACTTATGCGCCCTTTGTATTCGGCTTGGCCTATCCGTCAAACGCAATTTCTGTTCAGGTCGTGAATGGCACTTCAGTTCTTGCCAGCCAGAACATCGCTTATGGACTTTTGCAGACAGCCATCCAGATGCTTAGCAATTCTGATACCGCACCGAATGCACTGTTTTATACGCAAGCTAGCCTGCTCACCCTAGTAGATGAGCTGACCCAGCGCTTGGCGGTAGCCCAACCTTCTTCCGGCACGGCCTGCGACGGAATCTATAACGGCACATTCAACGGCAATATCACCGTTTCAAGCGGACAGACTTGCACATTCGTCGGTGGCGGCATCACTGGGAACGTGCGGATGACCGGGGGAAGTCTAGTTTTGAGCAACGTCTCTGTTGGCGGTAACGTCCAGATAAATGGCGGCGGCATGTTCGCCATCGGTCCTTCTACGATTATCCGGGGCGACTTACAGATCCAGAATATTCCAGCTGGTTCGGATCTGAATGTAGTCTGCGGCGCGGACGTGAAGGGTAACCTGCAGTTCCAAAACAACGCGGCGAGCGTCGAGATTGGGTCGTATCCATCGTGTCCGGGGAATACGATTGGCGGCGACCTGCAGGTCCAGAACAACACCGCAGCGACGCAAATTTACAACAACACCGTCAGCGGCAACTTGCAGAACCTAAACAGTACTGCCGCAACCGTAATCGACGGCAACACTGTTGGCGGCAACTTGCAGGCCGGAAACAACACCGTCTCAACGCAAGTTTTCAATAATTCTGTGACGAACAACCTGCAATGTCAGAACGACACATCCATCACAGGCGGGGGGAACACAGCCAAGCAAAAGCAAGGCCAGTGTTCAAGTTTCTAGCCGTTACTGAGACTAGCATGGGACTCAACAACTTCGCCTGGGCGGACCGCCGAGGGACAGACGGACCGCCGAGGACCGCCGAGGGACCGCCGAGGGACAGAGAGCGCCGGGATAAACCGGCACATTGTAGGGGATGAGAGAGCCCTACGGAAAAGGAGAAGCGACTCCATTCTGGCCTCGAGTCTTGCCTGAGTGCCCGCGAGGACACTTGGTTGAAGCGTAGACAGAGGGCTGGCGGGCGGGATTATTGAGCTCCGAAAACATGCAACCGAGTGCCGACCCCTTTCTGTCGGTGGGAAGGCAACATCAGCGGCCGCGTTCGATTCGCGAGTGGCCGTTGGGCTCGGCGTAGTCGAAGAGTCCAGGCACGTCAGCAAACAGTGTGCACGAGAACCGGGAGACCTCCAGAACGTCTGCGCGAGCAGACCGGTCCGGGAAGGTGAAAGATCCATTATCCGGGCATGTACGTTTTGGAGGAGTCGGACTGCGCCATAGTACCGATGAAGCTGACGAACAACGAGGGTAAGACTTCCGCGGAGCCAGCGGAGGGAAGGGCGCAGACCAAGGAGAACGACGCCCAGCCACACACGCATCCGACACAGAGTGGAGCGCGCGTGTCCCAGGGGTTAGGCGGCGTGCGCCAAGCGGCGCAGGACAGGAAACAGGAGCGGTTCACCGCTTTGCTGCACCATCTCACAATCGATTTACTACGGGAGAGCTACTACGCCATACAGCGGAGCGCAGCGCCTGGAGTAGACGGAGTGAGTTGGCAACAGTATGAGGAAGGCCTGGAGGCTCGGCTTGCCGAACTCCACGGTCGAGTGCACCGTGGAGCTTACCGGGCGCAAGCCTCGCGAAGAGTGTACATACCGAAGGCCGATGGCCGGCAACGGCCGTTGGGCATCGCTTCGCTGGAAGACAAGATTGTCCAGCAGGCGGTGGTCACGATCCTCAACCAGATATACGAGGTGGACTTTCGGGGCTTTTCGTATGGATTTCGTCCGGGACGCAGCCCCCATCAGGCGCTGGACGCGCTGAATGTGGGCATCCAACGGAAGCGAGTGAACTGGATACTCGATGCGGACATTCGAGGGTTCTTCGATCCATCTTCATACTGCCCCCAGACTCATGAAGTAGTAGCAAATAGCGTGGGTTGATCTTCTACGACTTTGATTCGCAAGCCCTTGCGTCGTCCGCTTGTAACAAGCATGGCTTCGAGGTCGCCGCGCTTTACACGCTGCAACACTGTTTGGCGCGAGATGCCGAGTTTCATGGTTGCTTCCAGCATGGGCAGATACTCTGGCGGGGCCTGCTCGACGATTCGCGCGCGCAGTTCTTCGGTGATGCGGATTTGCCACGGCGCTCCGGGAGTAACCTGTTCACCGGCGATGAAGCCATCGGCCAGCCAACGATGGATAGTGGAAGTGTTCATGCCCAGGACCAGCGCGGCCTTGCGGATCGGGACGACTTCTCCCTGCGGAGGCTGCGCCGGCGGCTGGTAACGCGGGATGCCGCGGTAACGGCGCAGACTGCCGACCTGATTGGCGGTGAAGCGCTCCCCGGTCGCTGTCTTGCGTCCCTGACGATTCAGGATGCCGGCGATGACTTCGTCGGGATAGAGAGCCGCCAGACGGGGTAACAACGAGAGCGTGTCTTCGCTGGTGCGCAGACCGCGTGGCAGGGAGCGCGGCAGAGGAAGATCGATCTCTGTAAGCTCGCCGCCTCGCCAGCGCAGCGTCAGATGGGCCTTATGTTCGGGGCGATCGACAGCCACGATCACCTCTTCCAGCAGCGTACGCAAGAGCTCCTTGCGATCGCGATCTGTGGTGGTGGGAGCAGTCCAGACTTTGCGCAGATCGGAACCGAGACCACGGACCCTGGCTCTCTCTTCCGGGCTGAGCGTGCGAGGACGCTGTTGCTGCCGACGATCGAGCTCTGCCTCAGCCGCCGTGAGATCACGTAGTCGTTTTTCCGTATCCGTCCGTGCAACTCCATTCTTTCGCAAGAGCGGCTGCGCATGTTGAAGTGTGGTTATGAGTGAGTCAGAGGTGGTTAGCAAGGTAAGTCGGCGGAGTCGGTCGGAAGCGGATCGTCTGGTTTTGGAATTTGAGCGGAGCGGGATGACGCGGACGGCGTTTTGCCGCTCGCACGGTGTCTCTGCCCACACGCTGGATTATTATCGTCGGATGCGGCGCGGCAAGATGGACGGCACCGCGAGGCTTGTGCCAGTGGAGTTAATAGCCGGGTGTGGCGGAGATTCGCCGGCTGGACCATCGCAGCACACGCGGTTGCGTGTGGAATTGCGCAACGGACGGCAGATCGTGGTGGAAGAGGGTTTCAGCGCGGCGCTGTTAAAGAGCGTGGTTGCGGCGCTGGAGGCTTGAGCGATGTTCGCCATGGGTGCGGCGACGCGCATTTATGTTGCCGTGGGAGCGACGGATTTGCGCAAGAGCTTCAACGGCCTGGAAGGTCTGGTTCGGGAGCGGTTAGCCTGCGACCCAGCCAGCGGCCATATTTTTCTGTTCGCCAATGCGCGGCGTGACCGGTTGAAGCTGATCTTTTTCGATGGGACAGGATTATGGGTTTGCGCCAAGCGTATGGAAGGTGGAAGGCTTCGTTGGCCTGAGGGTGAGCAGGGGAAGGTGCAGCTGAGCCGGGAGCAGTTCGCGCTGCTGATTGGCGGAATTGATTTGTCACAGGCACGAGAGCGTAAGTGGTATCGCCGCGTCCTGGCCGAGGAACCACGCGAGTCACGAACCGAGGCGTAAAGACTTAAGATTTTGCTACTCATCTCCGTGCTCAACTGCTATCAAAGAGGCATTCATGAACGCCTCTTCCCAAGCAGATCCGCCCGAGCTTTCCCAAGCAGTTCTCCGCCAAGTGAATGCCCGACTCAGACAGCAACTGGAACAGGCGGAGCTCAAGATCCGGGTTCTGGAAGAGCGGCTCCGCCTGGAGCGGATCGCCCGGTACGGCAAGCGCAGCGAGACCCTCAGCGACTTACAGTTGGAGTTGCTCGATCTTGAGCCGGGTGTCAGCAGCGAAGAGGTCGCAGCCGAGAGCGAACGGGAGCCGGTCCCCCCAGCCACAGAAGAGAAACAGGCCGAGTCGGCAAACAAGCCGCAAGCCGCGTCTGGACGCAAGCATCCCGGCAGGCAGAAACTACCCAGCCATCTTGCGCGCGTTGAACAGGTGGTGCCCTGTACAGGCGGCCAATGCCAGTGCACTCAGTGCGGCGCTCAGACGCAGGTGATCGGTTATGAGGAGACCGAAGTGCTCGATGTCCGTCCTGCCGAATACTTCGTAACCGTGATCAAGCGTGAAAAGCGAGCCTGCGCAGAGTGCCCGGAGCAAGGTGTGAGCACGGCGCCGGTGCCGGAACGCATCGTGGCCAAGTCGCTGCTCTCCGACCAGGTGATCATCGATTTGGTGGTCAACAAGTACTGCGAGTCGCTGCCGCTTTACCGCCAGCAAGCCGTACTCAGGCGCGACGGCGGGGTTGAGATCGCGCGATCGACGCTGGATGATGCAGTGATGCGGGTAGGCGAGTTACTGCTTCCTATCGCCGCAGCGATGAAACGCGATTTGCTCGCCGGGGGTTATCTGCAGGCCGATGAAACGCCGGTCGGTGTGCAAACCCACGACCAGCGTGGAAGCAATCATCAGGCATACTTGTGGCAGTACGGCTCGCCCGGCAAAGGCGTAGTTTTCGACTTCCGCATGGGCCGCGACGGCCAAGGGCCGAAGCTGTGGCTGGGCGATTTCGATGGTCTGCTGCAAACAGACGGCTACCAGGGCTACTCCAAAGTAGGCGGGCCGAATATGGTCCACGCCTGCTGCCTGGCGCATGCGCGGCGTAAGTTTGTCGATGCCGTCAAGCTCAATCCCATGGATGCTGATTCGGTCCGCATTGTCGCCGGTATGGACGAGCTGTTTGCCATCGATCGCGAGGCGAAAGAGAAAAACATGAATCATACGCAACGAGCTGCGCTGCGGCAAAACCGCGCGCCGCGGGTACTCGAACAGTTGCGTATCGACTTGCTGGCGTTACAGAAGAAGGCTCTGCCTAAAAGTACTGCGGGCCAAGCAGCCAACTACACCCTATCGCTGTGGAGCAAACTGACGCTGTTCTTGAACTACCCTGAACTGGAGTTATCCACCAACCTGGCTGAAAACTCGATGCGTCCTATTGCGCTCGGGCGTAAGAACTGGCTGCACTTGGGCAGCAAAGAAGCAGGACCCAAAATCGCTGCTATCTTCTCCGTCGTCGAAAGCTGCCGGCGTCTCGGCGTACCCATCCGAACCTATCTCGCCTCCGTACTGCCCGGACTCGCTAACCGGTCCATCCAGAGCCTCACCCAGCTCACACCCGGTGCCTACGCCGCCAAATAAGCAATATAGCCGCATAGCCTATCAGCGGAAGAATTGATCTTCAACCCTGTACTTGCCCGGACGCATACGTTTTTCCCACTCGGTTTCCAAGCCGCGCGCTACCAGCCTGTTTTCCGGTTCCACCGCGCGATACTGGCGTTCGGTGCGTTCGGCCTCATAGCGGGCACGTTCTACCGCCAGGCGCCACTGCCCGAGCGCCGCATCATGATCCGCTTCCAGTTGCCGCATAGCCTGTTCGGTAGCTTCTACCGCAGCGGGCGTCAACGCTTTCAGAAACGTATCCGCCACCGCCTGATCGATCTGCACACCGCCAACGTTGAGACAGTAAACGCCTCGTCCCTGGACGATGTCTTTCCCCGAGCAGTGATAGCCGGGCGAGGCATTTCTGCCGCGATAGTGAGTATGCAGATGACGACCGCACTTGCCGCAAATGGCCAGCCCCTGCAGCAGTGCGGCGCCTTCTCTCACCGCGCCGCCCACCTGGTGAGGTTGGGGATGAACGTTGGCGTCGATGCGGGCCTGGTTGGCTTGGTAGGTTGCCCAGTCGATGAAGCCGGGATGGTGATCAGTAAGAAGCACCGCCCACTCGGTCTGGGGCAGATGACGGGTTCGTCTGCGCAAGCGGCCCTGTTCATCGACGTAACGCTCATGGCGGCACTTTCCGTAAGCATATGCGCCACCATACACCGGGTTGGTGAGCACATTGTGGATGGCGGTATACGTAGCAGCAACCCAGCGAATCGGGCTGTTCATCGTTGCGCGCAACGGGAAGGAGAGTCCTTCGGAACGGAACCAGAGCCAGACCTTGCGGGCCGATCCAAGTTCCGTGAACTTGGAGAACACCGTACGGATGGCACCGGTCACGGCTTCATCGGGTTGGAAGCGAACTTCGCCGTCCTCCTCGCCCCACACAAAACCTACAGGAAGACCACGGCGCAGTTCGCCCCGCGCGGCTTTGTTGCGGATTCCTCCGTCAAGCCGGGCGCGCAGGATATGAAGTTCCGCTTCCGACATCGTGCCTTTTAAACCGAGGATCAGGCGATCGTTGAAAAGAGCCGGATGATAGATCCCGTCGCTATCTCCGATCAACGTATCCGTCATGGCGCACAGATCGAGCAGGCGATACCAATCGGCGTTGTTGCGCGCCAGACGGGAGACTTCCAGTCCCAGCACGATGCCCACGTGGCCGAGAGCCACTTCCGCGGTCATGCGGGCAAACCCGGAGCGCTTCACCGATCCGGAGCCGGAAAGGCCAAGGTCTTCGTCAACGACGATTACTTGTTCCCTGGCCCAACCTAACTCGCAAGCCCTTTCCACCAAAGCATACTGCCGCGCCGTCGACTCCCGGTTGTATTCCACTTGCGATGGGCTGGACTGACGAATGTAGACGAAGGCTGCGCGTCGTGTATGAGTGAGCTTTACCTTTCCGGATTCATTCATCGTTCTTCTCCTCGTCGTGGGGCAGGGTGGTGTTGGCGATCATCCTTGCCAGGATGTCGATGGCCCGAAGCTGTTGCTCGGTTTCGAAGGCTTCCCAGGGACAGCTTTCGTCGAGAAGCAGATCGAAGAGACTCGGATGATTTTCTCGCAAGGGGGCTCTCCTTCTCAGCCGCCTCGCTCTTAGTGGCCGCAAGGCGGTTGAGAAGAGCGTCTGTGATGGCGCGAGCGTGAAGCAAGTCCTCTACGGAACCCAGCTTGGCTGTGGCATGCACAGAGAGAGTCGGTCGAGGCCCAGTTACAGAGACAAAATCTGTCCAGTCCGCACGGACCATAGATTTGCTGCCGTCGGGTAAGACCAAGATGAGATACAACTCCCCTTTGCGATGTATCGTGTTGAGAACCTCGAGCAGTCTTCCCTCAAACGCATGACGAGGACGAATGATAGTGACTCGCTCGGGAAGGTCCTGATGATGGGTAGTGTGTCGTAACTTCCTTTGATCACCTGAGCCACGAGTGGATGATGAAGTTTGTCGCGCATCGAGTCGCCGACAAGCGCATCCTTCGGCTGATCCGTAAGTGGCTGAAGGCTGGTGTGTCGGAAGAAGGCAAGTGGTCAGAGACGACGGCAGGCACGTCGCAAGGAGCGGTGATCTCACCGCTTTTGGCGAACGTGTATCTGCACTATGTGTTCGACCTTTGGGTTGAGGCATGGCGCCGAAAGGCGGCGAACGGAGAGATGGTGGTTGTCCGTTACGCTGATGATCTGGTCGTTGGCTTTGAGCGGCGCCAAGACGCTGATCGGTTTCTGAGTGAGTTTCAGAAACGGCTGGCGAACTTTGCGTTGGAACTCCATCCGGAGAAGACGCGATTGATCGAGTTCGGTCGGTTCGCGCAGGTCAATCGGCAACAGCGTGGGGAAGGCAAGCCGGAGACGTTCACATTTCTTGGGTTCACGCACTACTGTGCGACGACCTCCAAGGGCCATTTCGTTACATGGCGTAGGACTGTGCCCAAGCGGATGCGCGCGACGCTTCATTCCATTAAAGCGAAGCTACGTCAGCGGATGCATGAGCCGGTCAACGCGGTGGGCGCGTGGCTGAAACGTGTGGTCAGTGGCTATTACCGATACCATGCGGTCCCCGAGAACCAGCGGGCGTTATGGCGGTTCCGTGATCGGTTGTGCGATCTGTGGCGGTCGATGCTTGGTCGTCGCAGTCAGCGCAGCCGACCGAGTTGGGTTCGCATTCGTCCGACCTTCGCACGATGGATACCTCGTCCTCGCATCCTGCATCCTTTTCCCAGCGCACGTTTTGACGCTACTCATCCGAGGTAGGAGCCGTGTGCGGTAGTCTGTACGGGGGGCGGTCAGCGATGACCGTCCCTACCGTGACCATAAACGGGACAGACGAACTAACCCCCAATCCACGATACGGTGGTTATTGCGTCTGTCCCGTTTATCCCACGGACAGACCGTGGAGGAGACCGTGGAGGGACAGAGACCGTGGAAGGACAGACGGAACGTTGCCGTTGCCTGAATCATTCTGTTGGATCAGTAAACGTCATGGATGTCCCATCCGAACCCCATCCGAGTCCAACCTGTCCCATCCGGTCCCATCCGCACCGTCCCCGATGTTCTGAAGGAAGGTTGGTGGCGAACCACGGGATTGTGAGCCTAATGGAATCTTGATCTTGATCAGTGTGTTGCGGTGTGTTGCGGCGTGTTTCGACGAGGCTTGAGGCCATCGTGACGCCTTCGGTCGATTCAGTTAAGGCGTATTGGCCTCATTGGCCCGAAGGGATATTCTGCAAGATACCGCTTCGATCGATAGCCCAATACTGAAACCGGACCTTATTCCCACAAAAGCACACACGGATCTCCGTGGGGCGTGAGAACGAGCGTCTTCTGTCTTGATCTTGTGATGGCGACGCGGCAGTTTTGTCGCGTTTCGTCGTCAATGTTGGCGCGGAGATTCCATTGCACGATACGGTCGAGGTTAGCGACAATCTCTCTCCTTTTGTCTCGACGCGGCCATCCTTCGAAGATGATCACCTCATCAAATTGCTTTCCCTTGGCCTTATGCATGTTCATGATAACAACGCCAGTTTCCGGCTTGGAATTTGTCGAGAAATGTTCTTGGAGAAACGCCTGCCGGATGATGTCGAGTGCATTACGATATGCTCCATTTTCTCGCCAATCCTCGGAGAGACCTGTCCGCAGGACTGTGCCACGCTCCAATAGACGGACGTTTCTCACTTCTTGCGCGATCTCGCGAAGCCGCTCACAAGCTCCATCCTTGAGGACGCGCCTAATTGCGAGCCAGTCTTTGTCCGGGTCGCCCGACAAGGTGAGCGCCATTGCTGTCTTATATACGGCAAGCACGTTGACCAGAATACTATTTGCGCGAATGCTCTTTCCGGCAGCCTGACGCGCGACGAAATCGTCGAATGCGTTGCGCAGGTTCCTGCTGGTTTGCAGGTCTCCCTTTGCAACCTCATCTCCACCTTTTCCTTGGAAGTAGTCGCACAGCAGGTCAACGAAGATTGCAAAGTGGCGCCCATCAGTGTTGGGTTGCATCAGGAATGCGATGACGTGGGCGCCGAGGATGGCGCCGTCCATATCGACCGAGGCCGTATGGCGGATTTCGGTCATGCCGGCAGGCGGTTCCCGAAAGATGTCTGAGACGGCCTGGGTCAGTTTCTTCGTCGGCACTAGGATCGCAAGAGACCATTTTTGCTTCCCCGTGGCAACCAGGCGGCTGCGCGCTTTATATGTCTCTGTGACCAGGGCGGTATAGGCGGGCCCTTCGTACGGCGGATAGGTGATGCATTCCACACCGACGTAGCTCTGCTTCCGGAACTTCCCTCTCAAGACATCGTTGCCAAACATCGCAATCTCGGTCCCGGCACTCCGGTGGTTGTCATCGCTAAGGTCTATCGATGTGGGCGCAAATGCCGCGGTGAAGTGATTGAGCCGCTCCGGGTCGGCGCCGATCCAGCCATAAATACGCTGTCCTGGGTCGGCAAGGGCGTGCAATGCGATGTGTTTCCCAAGTTCTTGTACGACACGCCACTGCCCTGCGCTCGTGTCCTGAAACTCATCAAGAATGATGAGAGGGTACCGTGTCGCAAGTAGCTGACGCACACGCTGGCTGCCACTTAAGATGTCAGCTGCGTAGTCTGCGAATAGGTCGAAACAGACCCGCCCTGCCCCCATAGCCAGACGAACTCTTTCTGCTAGCTCGCGGCTTTTCCTTTCGCTCTTCTGCGCCTCTGCCAACCTCCGCCCGTAATCTGCCCGGATGTCAGCCAGCGCGATGGAAGCATCTTGCGGTGTAAGAATCGTTATCGTTCGAGGTAAGCCAACGAGGTATCCGTGCGTTTTCATGATGCGCCAAAAGAATGAGTGGTACGTATCCACTTCAATGCGTGTTTGAAGGTCCCGCGGAATCTGTTGTTCATATTGGATCGCTTCAAGGACACGCGACACCGTAGCGCGAGCAAAACTAAGGAAGAGGATACTTTGGGCGGGTGCAAGCCCGGCTCTCGCGATATCGGCCGCCTTAAGGATGGCAATCGTTGTCTTGCCAGAACCAGGCCCTCCGGTGACCAGCATGTGGCCCTGAATCTTCAAGATGGCACGCTGTTTGTCGGTCAGTTCCATCGTTCAGCTCCAGCCTGCGGCTGTACCGGCATTCGGCGCCGGCGGCGGTGGTGGTGGCGGCGGTGGTGGCACCAAGACTGGGGCGGCAGGTGGATCACAAAGCGCCTTCAGGTATTTACAGGCTTCTCGCAACCAGGCAGGAATCTCATCCTCTGTGCACTGCGCGAGGAAGTCTGCGATCCCCCAATCGGCCTTCTTCGCGGCAAAATATTCCCAGAGCGCCTCTTGAAGCGTCGGAAGCGGCTTTTTTGCAAGGATATGGTGAGGCCATGTGATGCGCTGGGCAAATCGTTCCATTGCCGCTTGAGTGGTGTTCTTCAGCACGAGGTCTTCGAACCCATGCTCATCGTGCATCAAGAGGCAGTCCACATGGCTCCCGATGAGTTGCTTCTTATCATCCGTCTGCTTGTCGCAGAGAGCAAACGTGCGTTTGCCAAGAGATCTGTACAACTTGGCGAGATCTGAGACGCTACCTCCTCCGCCTCCATCGATGGTGCAAATTCCGAGGGACTCCAGTGATTGGTACATCTCCGGCTTCAATTCAGAGAGGCGCCTGCAGACCACCGGGAATGCCGACGCTTCTGTAGCGCCTTCCATAACTAGAACGCGACGCGCGAGAAGCCCTTCACAGAAACGCGTCCGGAACTCCTGACGAAATCGCTTCAGCTTGATGCTGTCAGGCAAAACGATCGCCAATTGCGAGAGGGTACCGCTCGGGTCTCGCGAAAGAACAACCATCTCTTCAATGGAAAATTCTTCCAGCACATACGGGGAATGCGACGTGAAGAGAGTCTGTGAGGCGAGTTTTCGAATCTCGTGAACAATGCGTTTCTGGGCGTATGGTGGGATCGCGGTTTCTGGTTCTTCCATCGCGAAAATCACATTTTGCTTATCCTGCGCAATCTGGGACAGCATCGCGAGCACGAGCATGTTTATGGTTCCTGTGCCTTGGCGGAAGAACGGTGCTGCGTGGTCACCTTCACCTGTGGCGATAAAAGCGGTAATGACTTTCCGCAGATGTTCGCGGGTAAGATTCGATACCTTGAGGTGAGGTTTGATGCCCCACTCCTTCGGTACATAGCGTTTCAGAGACTCGTTGATGCTCTCCAGCACACCCGAGATCCCCAGTTTTGGATCACTCGCGACCGAATATGAGGCCAGCGTTGCTATTGTGTCTTCCCACATCTGCGGCCTGACCTCTTTCAGCCGTAGAACGATGTCGAGCAGACTCCCTCGTTCGAGGCTTAGAGCGCGCGAGCCAGTCCGCAGTGACCGCAGATAGAGAAAGCCGCAAATCTGCTTGTGCTTTTTGGAGAACGGGACCGGCGTGGGACTTTCCGACAAGCTGCGTGTGAAGTAGGTCTTCCCTTCGAAGTCATCCTCGTCCGCGTCGTAGCACCCGATAAACGTTACCCGCAAGGCTTCCGTCATCGTAGCGGCATCAACACCTCCGGGTTGCGCGATTTGGTAAAGAGCGCAATTTGCCGAATCCCAAAACTCTACATAGTCGACGAACCTCGCCTTTTGCTCCCGAGTCAGGTGACTGATTGTCACTTCTATCTCAATCTTGGGAGGGTCCGCAGGTGTCACAAGCGCAGCTGGAAGAGCCTGGGGATGGCCGGCGTTTGCGGCGGGGGGAGGCGGAGGGATGGCTGGAGCCGGCGGCAGCAGCGGGGCAGCCTGATACTGGCCTCGATAGAAGTCGTGTTCGTCGATTGGCGGAGTGCGGTTAAGCCGATCGGGCCCGAGGACAAGATCAATTGCTTCGAGAATGGTTGTCTTCCCGATGTTGTTATCACCTAAGAGGACAGCGTGCCGCGGCGGGTGAATCGTCGCGTTCTTGATACCTCGAAAGTTTTTAATCGCCAGGCAGGAGATTTGCAAGACACACCTCAGTTCAGCAAAGGCCATTCATATTGTCGGCTAATCCGGTGACAGCTTACCAATTCACCTGAGTTCGTGCTGACCTAAACCGGACCTAAACCGGGAAAGGACCTAAACCGGGACCTAAACCGGACCTAAACCGGGACAGAGAGCGCCGGGATAAACCGGCACATTGTAGGGGATGCGAGAGCCCTACGGAAAAGGAGAAGCGACTCCATTCCGGCCTCGAGTCTTGCCTGTGATCTCGCGAGGGATCATAGCGAAGCGTAGACAGAGGGCTGGCGGGCGCACGCTTGGCGGGGACACGCTTGGCGGGGCCACGCTGGCGGGGACGGGAAGATTACCTTTCCATCCATCAAAGCTTTTGCAAAGCCCTCACACCTGACTGAACCCGGTGAGTTGGAGTGCTTTGCGATCGAAAGTCGCGGTCGTGCGGCAGCCCAATCGGCGATTACGTGCGTTGATCAGACAATCAGCGAAATCGGTGGAGGAGCCCTTCCACAGGTGAATCGCTTCTTCTATGGAAGGCTCATCCTCAAATGTGAGTTCAGCAGCGTCCAGTAAGGAAGAAATGGTTGTGGCGATGTCTTCCTTTGACGATGCGTACCGGCTTCGCAGTACCCACTCCATCTCCAACAGCGTTAGCAGACTCACCATGACTGGTTCGCCACCTTCCACTGCCCGACGCAGCAATCGACTTGCCCTGTCATACTGGGGCTGGTCATCACGCACCAGGTATCGGATGAGAACGTTGGTGTCGAGGCCGATCATCAGCGCGAAAGCAATTCGACGGGCACTGCCTTCCGGCCTTTTTTGTGCAAGATTCCTCCCAGATCGGACACGCGTTTGTTCTTCACCCGCAAAACGACAATGCCATCCGGCATCAGCGTGAAGGTCATGCGGTCTCCGGCCTTCATGCCAAGGCTGTCGCGGATCGCCTTGGGAATGGTCATTTGACCTTTGCTGGTCAGGGTGGCATCCGTGGTCATCATTCCTCACATTCTTACCTAACTCATTTTAGTAAGGAATCCATCGGGGCGCAATTGCGCGCGTGGGAACTATCGCATGAGGTCTCGATGCAATCAAGGTGGGGGTGCGGGAGTTCCGCGAACAGATCGCCCGGTTTCTAGGATTCGTGACTAGGATTCGTGACAGGATTCGTGACAGGATTCGTGACAGGATTCGTGACAGGATTCGTGACAGGATTCGTGACAGACGAAATAACTCCCTTACATTGGGCGCGCTCGCCGAATCCAGCCACGGATGTTGCCTGCGCTGCTATCCTGGCGATCCATGCCGGCGCTGTTGGGGGTTATTTCGTCCCGAAATTCCCGAAACTCTGTCCCGGAAACGGCCCGAAACCGCCTGTCCCGAACTCGTTCGCCATCCAACAGGGTTGCGTGGACGGAAGTGGCACTTTCAGCATTCTTGCATGCCATTGAATCCGCGCCTCATAAGGTGTACCCTGATGTGTACACATGGAGGTGTCTATGCGTGCAATCAAGGTGGGGGTGCGGGAGTTCCGCGAACAGATCGCCCGGTTTCTGGAGTCCGATACACCCGTCGCCGTGACCCGGCGCGGCGAGACCCTTGGAGTCTACGTCCCGACCCCACGCAGGTCCGTTAGAGCGGCTGACATGGCCGAACTACGCGCAGCGGCAGACCGGCTTGCAGCCGCTCTTTCCGGTGTAGACGAGGAAGAGATTGTCGCAGAATTCAAGCAGATGCGCCGTGCGAGAAAGGCTGGGAAGCGCTGAGATGATCGTGCTGGACGCCAATATCCTGACTCGTGCTGTTCTCGGCAAGCGCGTCCGGCAGCTTCTTGAAACCTATAGCGAACATGGCATCCGGTTTATGTGCCGGAAGTTTCGTATGCCGACGCAGAGAAGTATCTGCCCGATCTCCTGAAGAAACGGGAAAATCAGATTCAGACGTTCCCGCTGCGCTCACTTACCTGCAATTCCTGATCGAACCCATCGGCCAGGATGCCTACGGTCTGTTCGAGGCCGAAGCCCGGCAGCGTCTACGGAGCCGGGACGAGGAGGATTGGCTGCTGGCTACGGCCCTATCCTTATCCTGTGCAATCTGGACGGAAGACACAGATTTCTTTGGAGCTGGAGTTGCGGTGTGGACTTCAGATCGGGTCGAAATCTTCCTGAAAGAACAGTCCAAGCTCCGCGACTCCGAAGAGATTTAGCGATTCAGAAAAAGCGGGATATACGGAGCAATCACCAGCTCCAGCGTTCGTGATCTGAAGATGGCCCGGGCAGTAGGAGTTGTTCCGTCTGTTCCGCCAAGGTCCGTCCCGCCAAGGTCCAAAGCTGATGGGATGAAGGTCGAGTCTACGGATGGAGTAATTTCCGTAGGACCAAAGTAGCGCAGCCGGCGAGTGAGCGAGTTGCGTGAGCGGGAACGAGGCCGACTGAAACTTAGTTGCCCGGATCCGTATCTATAGAGAGTGTCGGGCCGCATGTCAACATTCATGCTTGCTTACCAGTTGCTTGCTTGACCACGCCAAGCGACTGCCCACCTCTCTACGCTGGACTGCTTCGCCCTGCGAGCGCCAGGAACTCAGAGGAGCGCAGAAGAATCCGATTGCCCGAGGACTTACCGTGCTTAGCGTGCACTTTTTAGCCATTTCCCGAGAACCGCGGCCCTTGGGGAGGCCTCAACAGCATCAGGAGCTCAGAGGGACGCAAAAAATCCGACTGCCCGAGGACTTACCGTGCTTACCGTGCACTTTTTAGCCATTTCCCGAGAACCGCGGCCCTTGAGAAGGCCTCAACAGAATCAGAGCTCAGAGGAACACAGAAAAATCCGCCTGTCCGAGAACTTAGAGCGCATAGAGCGCACACTTTAGCCATTTCCCGAGACGAACTATGCGACTTGGATTGAGAACACCCACAAGGACCGGTGATTTAGCTGCTATCTCACGGGAAGTTTCCACTGGTCCTGATGTCGTGGTTAGAATGCGAGTATCGAATGATGAGAGAAGCACCTGAGATCCATTCTGTAGATAAAGGTGGCAGAAATGGCTAAGTCCTGGCTGCTCGCCGCTCTTGCCATGGTTTGCTGCGCGGGCCGGTCGCCGGCGCAATCCGCAGCGGATCTTGGCTGGCCGAATTACGGCAACGATGCCGGCGGCACACGCTATTCTGCCGCGCAGCAAATCGACCGGAACAACGTGGCGCAACTGAAGCTTGCGTGGACCTATCGCACAGGCGCGCTGCAACAGCAGACAGAAATGGTCAGCAAGGCGGCGTTCGAATCGACGCCGATCCTGGTCGAGAACAAGCTATTCCTGAGCACACCCTATAACCACGTCATTGCGCTCGATCCGCAAGACGGTCGCAAGCTGTGGGAGTATGACCCCCATGTCAACCTTGCTATGAACTACTCCGAAGTTTCTTCCCGCGGAGTCTCCGCCTGGAGCGACGCGCAAGCAAAGCCGGGCCAGCCTTGCCGCCTGCGCATATTCATAGGAACGCTGGACGGGCGGCTGATCGCGCTCGACGGCGAAACCGGCAAGCCCTGTGCCGACTTCGGCGCGAAGGGGGAAGTGAACCTGGCCCACGACGCAGCAACCGCAACCGATTGGACTGGCGGCTACCAGGTCACGTCGGCTCCCGCGATCGCCAACGGCCTGGTCATCACCGGCTCCTCGATCGCGGACAACTGGAGGGTAAACACGGGGCGGGGCATCGTTCGCGCCTTCGACGCGCGCAGCGGCGATTTGCGCTGGACGTGGGATCCCGTACCCTGGGCCGAACATACCGAACCTATGACCGGCGCCGGCAACGCCTGGTCGACGCTCTCCGTCGACACTAACGAGGACCTGGTCTTCATCCCCACCGGCAGCGCCGCACCGGACTACTACGGCGGCATCCGTCCCGGAGACGACAAGTGGGCCGATTCCGTGGTGGCCTTGCGCGCATCGTCAGGCAAGTTCGTGTGGGGCTTCCAGGTTGTCCATCATGACCTATGGGACTACGACGTAGCCTCGCAGCCCACGCTGTTCACCTGGAAAGACGGCACGCCGGCGATTGTGATCAATACCAAGATGGGTCACGTATTCGTGCTCAACCGCCTCACCGGCGTTCCTCTTTTGCCGGTCGAGGAGCGCCCAGTGCCGCAGACTGATATTCCCGGCGAGCATAGCTGGCCCACGCAGCCTTTCTCCACGATTTCGTTGGTGCCGGAGCAAATTTCACCGGCGGATGCCATTGGACCAACGCCGGAAGATATTCGCTGGTGCCACGATAAGATCCAGGCGTCGCGATGGGAGGGCATGTTCACTCCACCCAGCCTGCAGGGAACCATCATGTTTCCCGGCAACGTGGGCGGGGTGAACTGGGGCAGCGCCGCCTACGATCCCGTCCACCATACGATGGTTGCGAACACCAATCGGTTGATCGCCTGGATCAAGCTGATTCCGCGCGATAGCTACCAAGGCGAACAGCATAAGCAGCAGGACAATCGTATCTACGGGGAATTCGGAAAACAGGAGGGCGCTCCCTACGGGCTCTATCGCACCTTCCTGTTTTCTCCCAGCGGATCGCCTTGCAACAGACCGCCGTGGGGGACCACCGAAGCCGTCGATCTATTTACCGGCAAGAAGGTTTGGGATGTTCCGCTGGGAACGCTCGTCCCCGGCCTGCAAACGGGGTCGATCAACCTGGGAGGACCGATGATCACCGCCGGCGGCCTGGTGTTCACCTCCGCCGGAATGGATCTCAAGCTGCATGCCTTCGACATCGAAAACGGCAAAGAGCTTTGGCAGTATCTGCTTCCCGCCGGAGCCCAGGCTACTCCCATGACTTACACCGTACATGGCAAGCAGTACGTGGTGATCGCAGCGGGCGGCCACGGAAAGCTTGGCACCAAACAGGGTGACTATGTCCTGGCTTTCGCGCTGCCGTAGCCAAGTTGGCGCTGGCGGCGATTCACCATCACCACGGCGAGGATACTGAGCAGCGCCATCGCCATCAGGTAGAAGCTGGGCGCTGTGTTGTTATGGGTAGTCGCGGAGAGCCAGGTGAAGATGGCCGGGGCGAAACCGCCGAAGAGAGTAACCCCCAGGTTGTAGCTAAGGGAAAGTCCGGTGACCCGGGTGCGGGCAGGGAATAGGCTCGCCATCACAGCCGGCAACGCAGCTGAATAGGCGGAGGCGAGAACCGCATCCCAGACCAGCCGGCCAGCAGCGAGGTGAGGCTGGGGTGAACCGTGATCACAAGAAATATAGGGTAGAAGGAGAGCGACATCAGGATGGCCGCTGGAAGCATCATTCGCGTGTGCCCGATCTGGTCTGCGATGTGCCCAGCCACTGGATATAGCACAATGGCAAGCAACGCAAGAACCACGGATGCAATGTAGCCGGTCGATGGCGGCAGGTGCAGACGGGTAGTGGCGAAGGTCGGCATGTAGATGCCGAAATAGACGCTCGCGGTCCCGACGGCGACCAGTCCGGCACCGAGTGCCAGCGATGTTTTCTCGCTCGAAAAGATTTCCCGGACCGGCGTGCGGGTGGGTGTGGTCTGCTTGAACTCCGGCGTCTCCTCCACCTTGCGCCGGATGTACATGCCCACCGGGCCCACCAACAACCCGAAGATAAACGGGATGCGCCATCCCCAGGCGTTCAGTTGATGCAGGCTGAGGGTGGTGGTGAGCCCGATGCCGAACAGCGCAGCCAGCAGTTTCGCCGCTTGCTGGCTGGACAACTGCCAGCTGGCGAAGAAGGCTTTACGGTGGGTGGAATGCTCGATCATAAAGGCCGTCGAGCTGCCAAACTCTCCGGCCACGGCGAAGCCCTGCAGCAGGCGCGCAGCGAAGACCGCGATGGGCGCGATCAATCCGATGGAGGCATACGACGGCATGAGGGCCATCACGGCGGTGCCGATAACCATCAGCTGAATGGAAAGCGCCAGGGCTGCTTTGCGTCCGGAGCGGTCGGCATAAGCACCGAGGACGACCGCCCCAATCGGCCGGGCTCCGTAGGATAAGCCAAACGACCCGAAGGTGAGCAGGAGCGAAACTACCGGGTTCGAGTTGGGAAAGAATGTGCCGGCGATGTAGGGCGCGAAGTAGGCGTAGACCAGAATATCGAACCATTCCAGCGCGTTGCCAACAGTGGCGGCAGCGATTTGCAGAGCTCCGCTGGCCGGCTTCGGGGGCACCAGCGGATCGATCGTGGCGGTGCTGGACAAAAGGGGGCTCCCTTTCAGGTCGTCCTCAGGCTTTGACGGCCGCCGCGGGAGCGCTCACAGTGTTCAGTTTTTCCAGGGAGGCGTGGTCCAGTTTCAACCGGGTCGCCTCGATCAGGTCGGTCAGGTGCTCGTCTTTAGTCGCACTGGTAATGGGAGCGGTCACGCCCGGTTGCTCCATCAACCACGCAAGCGCCACCCTGGATGGGGTGGAATGGTGTGCCCGGGCAACCTCTTCAAGGGCATCCACCACGTGGAATCCCCAGTCATTGAGATACTTCACCACTCTCGCGCCCCGCGCCTTGCCTTCGGCGTCCTGTTTGCTGCGATATTTGCCGGTAAGAAAGCCAGCCGCCAGTGAGAAGTAGGGAATTACGCCGAGGGTATGCTCCAGCACAACGGGCAGCAGGTCGGTCTCGAACTTCTCTCGTTCTACCAGGTTGTATTCCGGCTGCAGGGAGATGTAGCTTACCAGCCCATTGTCTTTGCTGGTATGCAAAGCTTGCGCCAGCCGTGCGCCCCTGTAGTTGGAAGCGCCGATATGCCGCACCTTGCCCTGGCGCACCAGCTTATCGAAGGCGCCGAGGGTTTCTTCGAGCGGTGTGTCTTTATCGTCGGTGTGCGCCTGGTACAGGTCGATGTAGTCGGTCTGCAAGCGACGCAGGGAGTCTTCGACTGCCTTTTCGATATAGGCGGGCTTCAGTCCCTTCTTGCCGTCGCCCATATCCAAGCCGACCTTGGTGGCGATGATCACGTTGCTGCGCTTGTTACCCTTGGCCAGCCACTTGCCGAGGATCGCCTCTGACTCTCCGCCTTGATGTCCCGGCGCCCACCGCGAGTAGACATCGGCGGTGTCGATAAAGTTCAGGCCTGCCTCGAGCGCCGCGTCCAGTTGCCGCAGGGAATCGGCTTCCGGCAGGGTCCACCCAAATACATTGCCGCCAAGACAGATCACGGGAACTTCCAGGTCGGACTTACCTAGCTTGATGCGCTGCATCTCGAGCCTCCTTGTTTCTCTACTTTAGAGGAAGCGCCCCAAGACGTAAATTCCTGCGATTCTGGGGCACAAATCGCTTCAACCGCAGGTCCCTCCACTACGCTAACGCTCCGGTCGGGATGACAATTTTGTTGAGGAATCGAGATTCCTCAAGACAGCTCCGTCTTTGCAACAAAATTGTCATCCCGACAGCTCAGCTTGCCTGGCAGCTTAGGGTGGAATGAAAGGTTGATTAGAGGGAAGGTAAGTGTCACAAATGAATTGTCATCCCGACCGGAGCGAACCCGGAAATCCGGGTGAGCGAAGTGGAGGGACCTGCTGTTCACTCAACCAGCAGAAATTGAACTGGGGCGTCGGCCGTCTTCCTCCCGCGCCTGGCTAAGGTAAGCGATTCTGGGAGCCATCCAGGAGGTGGCAAGCGACTACGTCCACATTGCTCGGTGCTCCCGCCATCGCGTTCAACTGTAGAAGCAGTTGCCAATGCTGCACTTCGCCCGAGTTCTTAACACCGCACTTCTTCAGGGTTGCATTCAGGCGTGGCCCGTCGGTGATAAATCTTCCGGCGGCTGCGGTGCCCTCTCCCGTTGCTCCCGCAATCAGCAGAACCCGGCCGACTTGATCCGGATTCTTTACCAACGCAACAGTCGCGAAGGTTCGACCTGTCTGCCACCCTGGCGCGGTTGGTACATACGTGGACGCTTCCTGGGGACGTGGACGTTCATTGCGGATGAATTCCGTTTTGGTCTTGGAGTCAAACACAAACCGAAAGTCAAGCTGGTCGCCGAACAACGCTGACCAAGGATTGCTGCGCGGGCTGCCTAAGAAGACGAAATTATCCTCACTTGCCAGATCTTGAATCTGTATGCTGCGCGCAGCGTGTACGTTGACATTTCTAGAACTGGCGAGAGCCATCTGTCCGATATAGACAGCAATGGGGATGTCAACCGCTGCTGCTTTGTCCCCACGCAGGATGTTGCGACACAAATTGCTAACCTCTGGAGTCAGCTTGCTTGGGTCAGGTATGTAATTGTGATTTGCGTAGTCTGAAACCGAGAGCTGAACGCCAGTGTAGCTATCGATCTCAGCAATATTGGGATCGCTGGTAATGATCTGCGTGGAATGGGGTGAACGGAAAAACGCCGACCACAAAAGGGACGACCGTGGGACCACTTCCACCACGGAATAGCGATTCCAGGCGATGGCGGCAGATGCTATCAGAGCAAAGGCGCAAACCGCGGTGAAGAAAAACAACCGCGGAAATCCGGCGCGAACCCCCGGCCTGGAAGACTCGACGGCTACCTCATGAAGAGGAACGTGAACCGGACCTTGCAAGTCCGGGTGTTGCATTTCGGCCACTTGATCTGGTTCCACCTCAGTTCCACCGAGGTGCGAATTGCCGTTCGCGGATGAACGCGTCCGGCGAGCGATCTCCGGAATGTAAGCTCCTAACGGCAGGCTGATACGAAACTCAGAGGTTGCACCATCCCTGCCATAATGCTGCAGAAGGCGCTTACGCACGTCACTGGCCGTGACCCGAACGATCGCGTCTTCACCCGTATCGTAGGTTGGGGATCGGCCAAAAAGCTCTATGCCGATGACGCGTTCCTTCAGGGATTCGAAGTGACCCGCAATCGCCTGATCGACGATGTATTTTAGAAATTGCCCACTCCGCTGACTGGCCTTAAAAGCAGCACCTTCAATCACTTCTCTCAGATGCTGCTGAAGATGTTCGACATCCTTTTCGGTCTCTAGAATCTTTCCTATCTCGGATGCCCGGGGATCGGTTGGAGCGGTTATGTGCATGGAGGGACCTTGCGGGCGCCATTGTAGCACCCGGATGAGTGTCATGTCCCTTGGCCACTGAACCGCAGCGTTTCAGCAATTCTCCCTCACGTAGCTACTGTTAGACGGTGATCGCAGAACGCAAGTCTTTTTGTTATCAGCTTCATAGAGCCGCGTTAGGAGTCCGGCATAACGTTGCGATTGCGATCGATGTTGCTATAGTGTGGGTCCGCCGGGTGACGTTGCTCGAGACCGAGGGACAAATATTGGGAGGTCGCGATGCTCAGAGCAAAGAGCTCGACAAGTCATGTAGCTTACGACCCGAAGCTCGTCAGCTGAGCCCGGAAGGTTTTGCTTCCCGTCTCTCCATTGTGAGATGCGCCGCCATGGCAGTGCTGGCGGTGTGCTTGAATCACAGCGCCTCGGGTGCTTCCGGTGCGTCGCAAAAAGATCCAGTAGATTATGTCTCTCCAAACATCGGCGGCATCGGTCAGCTGCTCACCGCGACTATTCCTTATGTTCAGTATCCACACGGGATGGCGCGACTGGCCCCCATTACTACTCCGGGCATTACCGATCGCTATCTGGCTGACAAAATTTATGGATTTCCCGTTGGCCCAGCGATGTTGATGGCGTCTGTTGGCCCACTCGGCTGCAGCGCTGAAGGCTACGCCTCCGATTTTGACCACGACTTTGAAATTGCCACTCCGTACTACTATGAGGCAGACCTGCAAAGCTGGGGAATTAAGGCCGAAGTGGCGCCAAGCCAGGAGGCGGCATACTACCGCTTTACCTTTCCTGCCGACAAGCACGCACATCTGGCGTTGAGCATGAAGAAAGATTCCGAACTGACGGTCGTTGGAGATACGGCAGTACAAGGGAGCGAAAGAATCACAGGTCTGGTGGCAGAGGTTTCGGGCAATCCAGGAGAGACCAGAGAATACTTTTACGCGGAATTCTCCAAGCCGTTTTCCGTTTATCGAACCTGTTATCGAACCTCGATCGGCGACGAACTTATGCAGAAGTCGAAGCAGTCTGGCAGCAGCATCGGGTTTGTCACGGATACGCCGACATACGAGGGAGAACAGATCGAGGTTCGCCTGGGAATCTCGTACATCAGCGAGGAGCAGGCCCACCGAAACCTCGAGCGCGAGATCCCCAAGTGGACGTTCGAACAGGTCCGCTCCAAAGCCAGATCGGTCTGGAACGACGCGCTTAGCCGGGTAAGTATCACTGGCGGCACAGAGCGGCAACGCACCATCTTCTACACGGCTCTCTACCGGTCATTGGGACGCATGACCGACATCACCGAGGATGGCAAGTATTTCAGCGGGTACGACCATACCGTTCGCGCCGCGCAGGGCCATGACTTCTACATTGATGACGGACTCTGGGACACGTATCGCTCGTTGCACCCATTGCAATTATTGCTGGATCCGGCACAGCAGCAAGACATGATCGAGTCTTATGTGCGCATGTATGAGCAGAGCGGCTGGCTGCCCTCGTTTCCTTCCGCAGCCGGAGAGCAGGCGGTTATGATCGGCCACCACGCCGCATCTTTCATCCTCGATGCTTACAGCAAAGGCTATCGTGACTTCGACGTGGAGCAGGCTTATGCGGCAATGCGGAAGAACGCCACCGAAGCCACGATGGTGCCGTGGCGTCGAGGGCCGCTTACCAATCTCGATCACATCTACTTTGAAAAAGGGTTCTTCCCTGCGCTGGCGAAGGGAGAGCGCGAAACCGTACCGGAGGTGACCGTCGAGCGCCGGCAGGCCGTCTCGGTCACCATCGAGAACAGTTACGACGACTGGTGTGTTGCCCAACTGGCGAATGCGCTTGGCAAACAGGCAGATGCAACTTACTTCACCAAGCTTGCTCACAACTACGAAAACGTCTTCAATCCGCGGATCGGGTTCATGGCTCCCAGAACCGCAGATGGACAATGGGTTGCGGATTTCGATCCCAAACTCGGCGGAGGACCGGGCGGTCGCGATTATTTCACTGAGGTGGACAGCTGGATCTACAGCTTCAGCGTCCAGCATGATCCAGCGGGTCTTATTCGCTTGATGGGTGGTCGTGATGCTTTCAACGGGAAGCTGGATCGCCTCTTCGTAGAGCAATACGGCACATCGAAATCTCACTTCCTCGATCAGTTTCCGGACGCGACCGGCCTGGTAGGTCTTTACGCGCAGGGGAACGAGCCGAGCTTTCACATTCCTTATCTCTATGACTTCTCCGGGCAGCCGTGGAAGACGCAGCAGCGCGTGCGTCAGTTGATGGATATCTGGTACGGAGATGGGCCTTTGGGCATTCCTGGCGACGATGATGGCGGAGCTACTTCGTCATGGTATGTCCTCAGCGCAATGGGTTTCTATCCGGTATGTCCGGGAAGTCCGGTATACGAGATTGGCAGCCCGATCTTTGCCAAGGCGGTCATCCGGATGGGCAACGGGAAAGACTTCACTATAGTCGCGGGCCACGTCTCAGCGCAGAACAAGTACATTCAATCGGCGCTGCTTAATGGCAGACCGCTCGAACAAGGCGTGGTTCTCGCATGCCGAGATAGCCGGTGGGGGAACGCTGGTCCTGGAGATGGGCGACAAACCCAATCGCAACTGGGGGAGCACCCCGGGAGAAGCGCCCCCCTCAATGACAGACGACAGCAGTGTGCGGTAGCCGTAGGGCAGCGTTCAGAGCGATGAGGTTGACGCGGGGCCGATGAGGCTCGTGACGTCACGCCACTGTAGGGCAGCGTCGTGTAGCCCCGGACTTCAGTCCGGGGGAGCGGGTTTTCAACCCGCGAGAACGGTTTGTCTTGCAACGATAGGGCTTTAGCCCGGGTGAGAATGGCCGAGTTCCCCAATCAAGCATACGAAAGGCGTACTTGAGTCCGCCAAGTCTTGCAGGGCATGAAATCCACGGCAGTAGCGGGCTGTTTGGTAATCCGCAGTCCCGATTGGCCGCCGATTAACGTGACCTAGCTAACCGTTAGGCGGAACATCCTCTACGATAGGCCTATTATCAACAACTTGCGGCAGCGTTAGAGCGCCTGTGTAACGTTGCCAGCTCATGAAATGGCCCTATAGGGTTCTCGGCGACGGGGAATGTTGGAAATTGCTCGCACAGAAACACACATATTTTCTACGCATTTGCATTTTAGGGAGGCGAGAAGATGACATCGAGAATATTAGGTTCCGTTGACAGAAGCTGGCTCAAGTTCATCAATTTGAGTCTGACGTTCATGGTGCTATGCTGCGCCAGCCAGTTGTGCTTTGCGCAACTTGATCGCGGAGGCATATCAGGAGTTGTCACCGATTCAACCGGTTCCGTCGTAGCGGGAGCCAGCGTAACCGTAACCAACGTCGCGATGGGCACGCAGAACTCTACTGTTACGACTGTTGCGGGAGCCTATACGGTCCCGCAGTTGGCTGCGGGCGAGTATAACGTTACGGTCATTGCCCCGGGGTTCAGCAAGCTGATCCGCAACGGAGTCACGGTTTCGGTTGGAGAGACCGCGACCATCGACGTGCAATTGACGGTAGGGCAAGCCACGACGTCGGTGACGGTAACGGCGAATACTCCACTGCTGCAAACCGATAGCGCACAGAATAACGTTGAGGTCACCACCAGGGACCTGAATGAGCTTCCGATCAACATCACCGGTATCGGAGCTGTGCGCGACCCGATGGGGTTTGCCTCCTTGGTGCCGGGAACCATCGCAGGCGGGTGGAATAACATCCATGTAAGCGGCTCGCCGGCAACAACATACCGTGTCTTTATGGACGGGCTGGACGACACCTCGGCGGTCAAGGGCGCCATCTCCGACGAGCAACAGCCCTCGGTCGAGTCGCTCGGCTCAGAATCCGTGATGATCAACAACTATTCCGCTAAATTTGGCGAGTCCGGCGGCGGAATTTTCAATTACACCTCGAAGTCCGGCACCAACAGGCTGCACGGGACGGCCTTCGGCTACATTGAGAATGAGGATCTGGACGCCGGACAGCCCTTCAACTATACCCCAAGCGGCCAGAAGTATAACCCCGTCCAGCGGGAGCTCGATTTTGGCGGGTCTTTCGGTGGACCGGTGGTGATTCCTCACCTTTACAATGGCCACAACAAAACCTTTTTCTTCTTCGCTTACGAGGAGTACCACAACACGCAAACCCTCAACAATGGAACCATTACGGTTCCCACGGCTGCCTATCGCACCGGCGACTTGAGCTCTCTCTTGCTCGGTCCCATTGTGGATTCCGGTGGAGCCCCGGTCCTGGATTGCCTTGGCCGGCCGATGATCAATGGCGCAGTGTACAATCCGGCGACGACCAGAACAGCAACCTGCACCGATGGCTCGACCGCAGTGGTCCGCGATCCGTTCCCGAACAACTTCATCGGCGATCCCAGCACCTGGGATCCGGTGGCGCAGAAGGTACTTGCTTACATGCCTACTCCATCCGGGCCTACTGCCAACGATCTAACCAACAACTACCCCAATCTGCAGCCGAACAACAAGTACCAGTACCTGACGAGCATCAAGATCGATCACGCGATTGGTGAGAAGTGGCACCTCTCGGGTTATTACATTGCTCGAGTATTCCGACAAGGACAATGCGGCCGACGGCATCAACGGCGTCGGAGCCTCGACCCGCTGGAACCTGACGCCCGCCCCGCAAATCTATCTCAATGCGGACTATACGGCCACGCCGAATCTTGTACTTCACGCTGGATTCGACTTTACCCGCCACGACGCCCTGCAGAATTCGGCGGTGCAGAACTTTAAGGCGACGACTCTTGGGTTGAACACGGCCGCAAATATGCCCGGCGGCGCTGCCAACACCTTCCCGATCTTCTCCGGGCTCACCGTCAACCGTCAGAGCGTTCCGCAACTAGGAATAAACAACGCTCCGTTCATTGACGACAACTATTACAACACCGAATCCGCGATCTGGATCCATGGCCGCCACACTTTCGAATTTGGCGGTGATTTCCGTCATCAGCTGTTTGGCACACACAACGACCTATCCGCCGGTTCTTACGGTTTCGGTACCGCTCAGACGTCTCTGCCGTCGTCCAAGGCCAAAACCTTTATGGAGCCAGCCTAGGCGACGGTTTCGCGAGCTTCGCTCTTGGCCAATTGGGCGGCGCAAGCATCGGGAACGATAACATTCAGTGGTTTCACCGCATAGAGGGCTGGGTTTTACGCGCTGGACACTTGGAAGCTCACGCGCAAATTCACCGTGAACTATGGACTGCGCTGGGATCTCGAACAGATGCAGACCGAACAGCATATGCGGGAAACGCAATTTAGTCCCACTATCCTGAATCCGTCAGCTGGGGGTTTGCCCGGTGGAACCGAATACGAGGGGTATGGGACGGGGCGTTGCAACTGCTCCTTTGAGAAGTTCTATCCCTGGATGATTCAGCCTCGTCTCGGCGTCAGTTATCTAGTGACTCCAAAAACCGTGATCCATGCGGGGTATGGATTCTATTCTGGCCCGCAGCTCTTTATGAATGAGGAAATCTATAGCAACCAGGGATTTGGCTTCAACCAGGTATTTTTGACCAGTCCTTCGTATGGCATCACCGCTGGCCAGCTTTCCAATGGCATACCGTACTCCCCGGCCGCTATCACTGCCACTCATTTCGACCCTGGCGCCTACCCGAATATCGGCCAACTCAACTCGCCCCCGCCGTTCATTGTTCCCAACAATGGTCGTCCGCCACGTTTCCAGCAAGCAACCGTTGGAGTTGAGCGCGAGGTCGTAAACAACCTGACGGTCAATATATCCTTCATCGACAACCGTGGTGTTTGGCTCAATTCCGACGGTCTGACGAATACTACCAACGAGCTCACTCCATCGCTCCTCCTGAAGAAGTACGGTTTAGACGTTACCGATCCAAACGACTTCAACCTGCTGACGCAGCCGATCTCTTCTCCCGCCGTGGCGGCAAGAGGCTTCACGGCTCCGTACGCCACTTTCCCGTCCGGAGCCACCCTGGCCCAGGCATTACGGCCATTCCCGCAATTCGGTGGTATTGGCGACTACTACGAGCACAATGGCAATTGGTGGTACGACGCACTGCAAATCAAGGTGACCAAGCGGCTCAGCAACGGGTTGTCGGGCGGCCTTGGTTACTCGTGGTCGAAGAATCTGGGAACCGTGGCCTCCACCAACCAACCGACTTTTCTTACGGCGCAGCCGGTACAGGATCCAAGTCAGCCGCCCAAGAGCGCGAAATCCTATGAGAATATCGACCAACCGCAGATGCTGAACTTCTACTTCAATTATGAGGTGCCGCGATTCAGCTTCTCGCAAAGCGGATGGAGGCGTTACCTGCTTTCGGGCTGGACGACCGACGGCATCTTCCATTACCAGAGCGGTTTTCCGATCCAAACACCGAATTCGACGAGCACTCTGACTTCGGTGACTTTTGCGAATGGAGTTTGGGCGAATCGCGTTCCTGGCCAGCCGCTCTTCTTGCATGGCCTCAACAGCCATAACGTTGACCCGCGCACTACGTTCTTTCTCAACCCCGCTGCGTGGGCAAACCCGGCCCCCGGGACCTATGCCAATTCCAAGCCGTTCTACGGCGATTATCGTGGCCCGAGATATCCCAGCGAGCAGTTGGGCTTCGGCAAGGTCATCCCAATCAAGGAGGGCATGACGTTCTCGCTCCGCTGCGGATTTCTTCAACGTCTTCAACCGCTGGGCTTATCCTGGCCTGAACAATACGTCCAATCCTTTCCAGACTGCTCAGTATGGGAGCGACGGAAGTATTTCCAACGGTTTCGGCTTCTTCGGAGACGGCATCTCCGGCGCAGGCGGAAACTACGCTCCGAGAAGTGGCGAGTTTGTCGCGAGAATCCAATTCTGAGCGTCACTTTCAGGGCGAACTCAATCGAACAGGGCAGATGAATTCATCTGCCCTGTTTTAAATAGGAGTGGAGACGACGTCGCGGCGACAGGGTAGTATTGGTGGGGCACAATAAATTTGGCAATTACGCGGCGTGAGTTTGTAAGAGGCCTGGCTGCTCTAAGCAGCGGAACGGTGCATTCGCGAGCATTGTCGGTATTGCACACTTCCTCCGCCGCTGGTCAATCTGCTGATTCGGCAATTGTCTTCGAGAACACAATCAAGGCGTCCAAAATAGATTTTCTTTTGAAGAATAGTGTTAGTCCCCAGCGCTACTCCATTGAGACGATGACTGGCGGCGTCGCAGTTTTCGACTACAACAATGATGGACTCCTCGACATCTTCTTTACGAATGGAGCAGAAATCCCGTCTCTCAAAAAGAGCAACTCCGGTTTCCATAACAAACTGTTTCGCAATAACGGGGACGGAACCTTCACCGATGTAACCGAAAAGGCTGGTTTAGCGGGTGTTGGCTACTCAATGGGAGTGGCGGCAGGTGACTACGACAATGACGGATTTGTGGATCTATACGTGACCGGATTTAACTGTAATCAACTCTTTCATAACAATGGAGACGGCACCTTCACTGATAGAACGGAGAAAGCGGGCGTCAGCGGTGTTCTGAAGAGGAGCAAGCCGTGGTCTGTCGCAGCAGGATGGATTGACTATAACAACGACGGATTGCTCGACCTGTTTGTCGTGAATTATTTGGACTATTCGCTTTCCACAGCCCACAGCTGCAAGACGGGCAACATCGTTGACTATTGCTCTCCCGATGAATATCGCGGAACGCCGAATATCTTGTATCGCAACAATGGTGATGGCACATTCACTGACGTTTCGCAGCAGTCGCATATTTCCCGATATTTAGGCAAAGGCATGGGGGTTGCGTTTGCTGACTATGATGGCGATGGGTTCACCGACATCTTTGTTTCCAACGACTCCATTCCGAACTTCCTGTTGCACAACAATGGCGATGGGACATTTACCGATGTCGCGCTCCAGGCCGGTGTAGCCTACAACGAAAACGGCAAGGCTGTTGCTGGTATGGGGACTGATTTCCGCGATATCGATAATGATGGCATGCCTGATATCTTTCTCACTGCGATGTACGGTGACAGCTTTCCCTTGTACCGCAATCCGGGAAAAGGTCAATTTGAAGACGTCACAGAGACGACTGGTATCGCTGCAATGACAAACCGTTTCACGGCGTGGGGAACAGGAATGTTCGATTTCGATAACGACGGGAACAAGGATATTTTTGCTGCTGGTTCCGCAATCCTCGACAATTCAATGGAGGTGAATCATCAACCATACCCACTTCCCAATTTTCTCTACCGCAATCTCGGCAACATGAGGTTTAAGGATGTGAGTGGAGAGGCGGGAGCAAGTTTTTCGGTTCCGGCTGCGCACCGCGGCGCCGGATTCGGTGATTTAAACAACGATGGGAAGATCGACATTGTCGTCACGGTGCTGAACGGAGAGCCCCAGTTACTCATGAATCGGTCTCAGAATCACAATCATTGGATCATTCTGAAGCTGGTTGGCGTGGCCGACAACCGGGATGGATTAGGAACACGGGTGAAGATAACGACCGCGAATGGCGTTCAGTACAACGAGGCCACGACAGCCGTGGGCTACAATTCGTCCAGTGACAAGCGGGTATACTTCGGGTTACAGAATGCGGCCGTTGTGGACCAAATTGAACTCCTATGGCCCACGGGCGTGAAGCAAGTGCTTAATCATGTGATGGCCGATCAGATCCTGACAATCGTACAAAGTGGCACCTCAAAAAAGTCCGATCGGTGACGCAGATGATCGTTTATCCGTTTTGAAGGGTACGTATTGGTCTGAACTTCTATGATCTGGCTTCTCGCAATCCAGCTCGCAATCGGCCCAACGGAACATTACGAGCACGCAAAACAGGATTTAGCTCAACAGAAATTTTCCGAGGCCGCCAGTGAAGTCGATGCTGCCCTGCATGAGAACCCCTACATGGTTTCGGCTCTTGTCCTCAAGGCTCGGTTAGCTACCTTTGCGCATCGTCCGGACGTTGCCAAAAGCTGTCTCATTACGGCCATTACGGTCGATCCAACATCCGAAGAGGCGCAGTTCTATCTCGGGGTGCTTTTCTACGAGCAAAATGATTTTAAGCCGGCGATCTCACCGCTTCAGGCAGCCCAAAAACTCTCTCCGAATAGCCCGCTGCCCGTGTTCTATCTCGCGATGACCCACGAAGCTCTGGGAAATCAGGGCAGAGCGTTGGAGCTCTACCAGCAGGCAGAGAACCTTTCTCCGCAGATATCGCCGCAAGCTGCGGAGATTGCCGTCGCATATGGAAGATTGCTGGTTTCCCTGGGCCGGACCCAGGACGGTATTGAAAAAGAGCGACGAGCTATCGAGATCGATCCGAAGTCCCGCGATGCGCACTATGTATTGGCAAAGGGATTAGAACGTGAGGGAGATTTCGAGAATGCCGCGCTTGAAGGAGAACTGGCCCTGACTCTACCAGAGGCCAACGCCAGCGATGCCGAGATTCATTTTCTCCTTACAAGGCTATATCGGAAGCTGAATAAACCTGATTTGGCAGCGGCACATATGGAGAAATTCCTGGCCCTAAGCAAAACAACACAAAAGTGAGTTGTGTCTTGTCAAAGGCATTCTGGCATTAAAGAGACAATCTGTCTCATAATGTGATGCATGCTCTTCATCAAGGCTTTCGGCATGACGCTATGTGTCTTGGGAGGAGCACTCTTTTCTCAAGCCCAGCGAATTGCATGTCCCGCAGTTGGCACGGAATTCATGTCTGTCGAGGGGAATTCACCCATCATCACGCTGCATTTCAAGCGGCAAAACGGGACAACGCGAACGGCGCGATTCGCTTTCGATTCGGGCGGCGGCGCCGTTGTGCTTGATGGCGCATTGGCTTCCGATCCGGGACTCACAGCAAGTGGAACTGAGATTAGGGAAGGTCGAGAGCGATACGCGCCTGTGAACCTTTCGCAGGCCAGTATCGGTGGATTTCCGGTGAGTCTCAGCAACAGCAAGGCTTTCATTCATCTTGGAGCCCGCAGTTTCGACCACCTCATCGCGTCGAAGGGCTTTTGCCAGGCAAAGCGTTAGAACCGTATCAGGTTGTCCTGGACTATCCAAAGCATCGTTTCTCCGTGGCAAGCTCCGGTTGCATCAAGCATCGCGGCGTTGCAGTAGACAGCCCATTCCTGCCGGCTAGCGGCCATCCGCGCATCGTGGTCAACGTGTTGAACCAGGGGTATGGCTTGCTGCTTGATACGGGCCCGGGAGCAACCCTCACTCGTCGAGACCTATTGGAGTTTTGGATAGCCGCTCATCCTGAATGGTCCACAACGGGCGAAGCCAATGTGCCCGGGGGAGATGGCAAGGAACTCCTGGTGCGGGTCCCCGAGATGGAATGGGGCCCGTTTCACATCAGGGACGTGGTCGTAGTTTCTCGACCTAACGAGACCTACGACGCGATTCATTTTGAGACTCCGCAAGCAATCGTTGGGGCTCTGGGAGGAAACGTTCTTCGTGGCTTTCGGATGGAGATCGATTATCCCCACGGAAAGATTATTGATCCGCAGAGACGGCCTGGAGGTTCATACGTCGGTGATCGTCGTGCGTCTACTTTAGGCCGAGAACAGATGGGGTCTGAATTACGGGCAAACCGGAAGTTAAGTCGATCCAGTCATCCAGTCCGGGTTCAAATCGGTGACACCGAGGAAGGAACCCATCTTGGCGCTGGGCTCAGCGCCAATCGTCGATCACGTAGGCATCTGCCCGATTGAATCCTTCGGCATGCGGACGTTGCATGGCGACACCCTGCGCCGCCACTCGATATCCGCGTGAGCGCATGCGTCGGTAGGCGTCTTCGCGAGCCAGGTTCATGCCAGCCTCTACAGTCGCTCCGCGTGAGGCTGCGAATGCCTCGCAGGCCTCGAGCAATTTGTCGAAACGTTCACCCGCACCGGCGCCACCGCGGGCCGCGCCGAATTTGACGTAACAGGTCTTCTCGCCGCCCTCGGATCCCGGTCCGTTCTGGCACACTGCGAAAGCATCGAGAACACCGCGCGTATAGGTCAACACAACGTCGCCGGTACGCTGCGCAAGCACAGCCTTGATTTCACCAGTAAGATCGAGGCCTTTGTCGATCTTGTGGGTAAGTTTCCGGCACGCCTCGACGGCCGCTTCGCGCTGGCCTTTCTTTGCGGCCGACAGCAGCCCTGGCGCATGGCCGACTCCGGCCTGAGGCGCTTGGTTAGCCTCAGGAGTGAGCGTCATGATGGCGGTAAGATAGCGCGGCCAGTAACCGAACTTCTGGTACAAGCCCACGTGTTTGGCGCTGTGCGGGAAGGTGAACAACCCGGTGTGCCGTACGCCCCATCTGTCGAAGATCGGCATGGTGGATGCAAGCAGCCGCTTTGCCACGCCGCGGTCCCAGTATTCCGGCAGCACAGTCAGCGGTCCGAAGAACCCGAACGATCCCCAGCGCGTGACTACGTTCGATCCGATCAGGCGGCCATCTTCACGCGCCGCGATCACCTTCACGTTTGCCGAGCGCCAGCGTGGTGTCATGAGGTTGCGGTCGCCCATGAAGTCAAGCGGATTGGGCACGCCCAGGAACGTTCCAAATGCGAGCCGAACAATACGGTGTGCCTCTTCAAGTTCGCTCTGTTTCAATGGACCAACTTTGATGAGTTGACTCGTCGACATCGCTTTATGTCTCCCGCGCCAGACCGCGATCCGGTGCGACTCATCTATCCTGGGATGAGCCGGGAAGCCAGCTTAACAGATCGAGAACGGATTGCACCGGCAATCAACAGCAAAGAAGGAGCCTGGGATAGGCATCATGTCCCCGCATCTCCCCAGCAAAAGACAAGTCCCCAGCTGCAGCTGGGGACTTGTTTAGGAGTTGCCCGGCGTTTCGAGGTCGGGACCAGCCGCTCTTGCGGTGGTGTCTTCGGACTCCTACTGCCGTTACACGGCTGCAAATAAGACTCTGCTAGTTTCAGCTCGACTGTCAAGCACGCCTACTTACTGAGGGCGTTCTGTCTCTTTCGCTTCGCCAGGACGTTCTAACATCAGATGACTGCGCGGAAGGCGACGGCCACGCTCTCACGTGCCGTCCTCACAGCACTGCCGACGGTCCCAACTGCGGCTATCGTGTGCGCGAGTGCCGATCTCTTCGTTGTTCCCTTGTGCTCGAAGGCGACGGTCTCGATGGCGCCGCCGAAAAGTGTATGTCTCTCTTCCAGCTGATCGAGCGCGTTGTTCAATTCCGCGACAACCGCCTCAGCTTCATCGGCGACAACCATCAGTTCAACACTGATCTTTTTGTATAGCATCTGATACCCCCACCTCCAATCTTATGCCTGACTGACTCAAAGCGCTTTCGGCATTCCTTCAGGGTTTGCCCCGGCTCTCCGCGAGAAACTACGGGGGGCGTGGGTAGTGTCCTAATTTGAAGTTTTTCGCTTCGAGTGCTTCATGAGGATTAGGCCGACAATCCAGAACACCCAGAAAACTATTAGTTCCCACCCGCTCCGCAGACCTGCGACATAGCGGAGGTATATGGCCATCATGATAATTGCAACGCCCACCCCGAACTCTACGTAATCCATACATCAAGCCTCCAGTGCGGCACTGAGGGTGCTCCGTATCCACTGCGAAATGTGCTGTCGGCCACTTCCCATTTTCAACGCCACAACCGACTGAATGCGCTCGCCGAGGCATTGGCAGCCAAACGGCTACCACTACCTACAGCCACCCAAGATGCGGTCGATCTGCCGAAGATGGTTCAGGTCGTGTGCCGCTTCCAGGCGGACGAACTCCTCGACCGTTTGCCGTCCGCGTACCTCGTGGACCCCATAGCACTCCACCCACCGTGCGCGCGGGACCGACTTCAACAGTCGCAGGTTGCTCTCGCGCAGCGCCCGAAAGACCCCTGCCGAAAGGCTCGCATCTTGCTGCGCGTAACCCAAGCGCTCCGCCCATGCCGCCTCATCCCACCACGTTAAGGCCACGCCCGGATTCGCCAGCATGTTTCGCAATCGCCACCCCATCGCCAGCTCCGCGTCCGCCAAGTGTGCTACGATCTCGGCAATTGACCACTTTTCAGGTGCAGGGCGCCGGATCAACTCCTCGGGCGCGACATCGCGCAGACGCCGATCGAGCTGCGATGGGGTGGCTTGTTGGACACCGATGGGCTCCCCATCGCCAAGATAGCTTAGGACTCGAGTTCGGTATGCTTCGAACGTCTCTGCCATTGGTCCTCTCGGTAGACTGCGTTTGCGGCCGAACATCTCGTGGAGTAGACCGAGCCATCCTGGTTCGCAATCATACGGGTGTGATGACGGAACACAAACACCGCGACCTCACTGCGCTCCGCTACAACGCCGAGCTGTTTCAACCGGGATTTCCATTTTGGCTTCCGGCTCACGATAGCATACAAAACCTGGTGACGGACGAAACCTATACCGAAGATCATGGGACTCGGTTTCTCCGTTGGGGTACGTTTCGTCTGTCACCCCCTTTCGTCACCCCCTTTCCATGGACCCCCTTTCCATGGTGGGTTTAACCTCCGTCGTGCTAGGATCGTGGGCACTCAGCTTTCGCCGGTCTCACCGACGAGAGGGTTCGTAGAGGCAGGGACCTATGAAATTACACCGCATTGCTATCCTTGTTTGCCTTGGATTCGGTGGATTGTTCCAGCTCGTTCGAGCGGAAGAACCATCAGTTATGCTCACCTTCAACGGTCTGCGCTTCGAATGTATCCCCGTCGTAAACGTCCCTTACACCGCAGAGGAGACAACATCGGTACTTCTTCCTGCGGGCAATTGGTGGGAATTAGAGGCTCGTGTCTTCGTAGCGCGCGACTCACAAGGAAGAACATTACGTCGCCAACGAATAAAAGACATGGTCGTTAAGGGCGCTATTCACCCAAACTACACGACTGTGACCATCAACGATCCCTCAGCGCACACGTTCACCAAGTGGATTGAGGGGGTTGAGGATGAGACATCGATCACGGTGGGCCTCTCCTATCCGGCTTGTGCTCCTCGGTGGCCAGAGGAAGCTCACGAGACTCTCATTGGCACAGGCCCCGGCGCCATCGTCGCATACGATAAAGAATGGCTGCTGGCGCATCACACCGAGAAACCCATGTATACGGACATCCATTCCGAGCTTCTCGGGGAGCGAATGGTGGAGGGTCAGTCGGTGGAAGGTCTGCGCACGACGAAGGTCACTCCCGGTGACTCCGGTATGCCAGACGCTATCTGGACGGGCGACCGCTGGTACTCACCGAAGCTTCAGCTCGTGCTAATCGACTCACGCACACCACGACCGGGGGAGGCGACGAAGGTCGAGCTAAAGAAAATTCGGCTTGTGGAGCCGGATCCCGATCTCTTCAAACCTCCGGATGGGTACCGTCTCGCAGAGGGCCACAAACCCTAAGGAGATCCCGGTTTGGCGATTGAGCGAGTTTGCGCATCGTTGAAAAAGCAAAGTGGAGAGTGGCTGGCTGTGGTGGCGCAGAACACCAACTGGATCGCCGGTCCCGAATCCGGAAGTGAACGGGATAGGTATTCTTGCTGGACGTTATCGGAAGGAGCGCCAATGCGCATTCTGGATACGGTGCTGGGGCATGCGATTGCGATCGGGATTGCGGTTGCGCCATGCCTGGGAGGCGCGCAAGTTGTTGTTATGGGTCCTCCGGTTCTTCCGGCGCCCGGGACTGTGATGCCGCCGGGTTCGAAGATGGTGCGGGCCTATACGATTGAACGCGGCATGCCCTACTCCGGCGTGCGGGTGGTGCAGCATGTGACGATCTTTCCGAATGGACACCGCAAGGAAGAAGGATCCAGCACCAAGGAGTGGCGCGATAGCGAAGGACGTACTCGAAAAGATGTCACCTGGACGGAGAATGATTCGATCAACGGGGTCGTGACGGTTTGCGTGATAGAGGATCCTGTATCGTTGGTGCGCTATATCTGGAAAGTGGAGACGGCGCATAAGACCGTGGTGACGGAGACGCACTACAAGATGGAAGGGCAAGTGACGGAGGTCTGGCCCAACGCCCCTGACCATAAGATTGAACCGAAGCCTGGAGTGACGATAGTCACCCTGAGACCGCAACAGAACCTGAACGCGGACTCGAATGACAAGACTTTAGGGCCTGAATACATCAATGGCGTATACGCCACAGGTACCCGCTCCGTCGAAGCCATTCTCCCCGGCAGAGGCGGCAACGAAACCGATCATCCCGTCAATCGCGTTGACGAATTCTGGATGGCACCCGACCTGGGCATGGTTGTGAAGACGTTTCTTGATGATGGATCGGGTTTCACCGAGCGCAGCGAACTGAAGAATATCGATCGGTCAGAGCCGGAACTCTCGGTATTCCTTCCGCCGGCAGGCCTGCCGAAGCGCGAAGCGCCGGAGAGTGATCCGGTGTGGAGTGAGCCGTACGGCTGGTGACCGCGGAGGGACCGCGCAGGGACGGAAATGACCCTAAAGAAAGCGCATCTGTTTGGCGCTCACTCCAATGCTTTTCCCTTAAGGGTCATTTCCCGTCTGTCCTGCTTTCCCCGAAGTCCACATCCTTCAACTCCAAATCGGGCGGGTCAGTTGCAAATGCTAGGAGCTAGGTGAATGAATAGCGAGGGGTGGTTATGGTACATGAGAGGACTTGAAAGATTTGCTCTGCTTGGAGCCCCGGCGGTCGCAACGCTCTTGTTTTGGAGGAGGCGGGGGGTAGAAAGTAGGACGATCTATCGTGTTAGTTGGGCAAATCCATTAGCCTATCTTCTGTGGCTCGTGGCATTGACTATCGTGGCTACTCTGGGTCACTCTCGTGTATTCAGTTGGATGGTCTTCTCCTTTCTTCCTGCTAGCTTGGCGTTCTTTTGCCCTTCCTTGATGTCGGTCGGATCATTCATCTTATGTTTCTTGTCTGCAGGATCAAAACAAGTTGAGCAGCCGTTCATTGTGCTGTCAAACCTACTTATGCTTATTCTACGGGTATCCTCTGTGGTTGCGCCAAATTAGTCGCTGGCTACCGTGCAACTTGTTGGGGGCAAGCGGTTTCGACGACGGTCTATTCGTTAAACTACTATGATCCCTCGGGGTTCGCAGCGGTTCCCGGTCAGCCGTCTGTCCTGCTTTTCTCCAATAGTCTTTCCGTACGGGCGAAAAACTGATAACGTGCCAATTGTTGCAGGAGAAAAAGGCGAGGCCTTCATACGAGAAAAGGTCGATGACGCCGGTACTGATTGTTTCATTGTTAACCCCAGTCCTTTGGGTGATTGTTTAGGCATTGAAGGGACAGGCGAAATAACCACCATTCGTCTCACCACGCTGCAACTGTTCGGTAATTCATGACCAGACGGAACGGACCCTTTCGCCTGAAAATAGGTTATCCTTGCGTCTCTAATTTGCAAAGTGTCAGTCCCGTCCAGACGGAACGTAACCGCCACTGCTATAGTATTAGCCATTTGAACGGTCCGTCGGTCACCAGGCTTTCGTCTCGGGTTCCGGTCGCATGGTCGCCCACCCGGACACTACACCCGTTTTGGGGTGACTTCCGAAATGGCGGTCACTCGACCGGGACTCAGATTATCGCGGGCTTTTCCCGCATTCGCCTCGTGACATCCGATTCAGGCTGGGGTCTGGATCTTCGCAACATCATCGATCTTGCTGGGTATTGAAAATGAAAACGTCGCTCCAGGGCCATCGTTAGGTGTGGCCCACAGGCGGCCTCTATGATGCTCAATAATGGAGCGACTGACTGACAAGCCCATCCCCATTCCGTCACTCTTGGTCGTGTAGAAGGCTTCAAAGAGTCTCTCCATGCCTTGCGGTGTGATGCCCACGCCCGTGTCCTGAACCGTCAGCCGCACGCAATCGCTTTGGTCTTTTTCGGTTCTGATGACCAATTCCATCGGACGATCTTCGACGCCGCTCATTGCGTCTGAGGCGTTCCGGAGCAGATTCAGGATGACCTGTTGAAGCTGGACACGATCACCTGTGACACGCGGCAGGTCGTTGGCAAGTTCCTGCCGCAGCATTACGCGGTTTCTCTGAATCTCTTCCAGACAAAGCGCAATGACCTCGCGTGCAGCCTCATTCAGGTCAACAGATTCGGCAGCAGATTCCTTCTTGCTGAAGAGAGCGCGTAATCTCGTGATTACTTCCGACGCTCGTTTGGCATCGCGAATCATGCGATGCGCGGCTTCGCGGGCACCGTCGATCTTGGGAGGGTCCGCAGATAGAGTGCGCAGGCAGACACTGGCGTTCGTGACGATTCCTGAAAGCGGTTGATTGACTTCGTGCGCAATTGACGCCGTCAAAGCCCCGAGGGTCGTTACCCTTGCCATGTGGGCGAGTTCCGACCGGAGTTCGTTCAGCGCATCCTCGGCACGTTTCCGGTCCTCTATATCAACTATGTGACCATACCAGATTTTGATTTTGCCATCTGTGTCTCGCGCAGGAACGATGTGAACGTGGTGCCATCGATAGGAACCATCAGCATGGTGGTAACGAATTTCGCCCTCATAGGGAATTCCAGTTGTCATCGAATGCATAACTTCTGCGACCGCGCGCGAACGATCATCAGGATGAACAACATCGTTGGTTGGCCAGGAATTCACTTCCTCGAGTGTCTTGCCGAAATAGTCCAAGAGTCGTTGATTGGGAAGTATAACCTGACCGGCTGAACTTACCGTGCACACCAATGCGGGAATATGATCGAGGATCTTGCGTAAGTCGTTTTCACTCGCTCGCAGCTCCTCTTGGGCACGTTTCTGGTCGTCAATGTCGGTGGTCGTACCGACGAATTTGAGGACTTTTCCTTCTGCATCGCGCAAGGCGACGGCTTGATTGAGATGCCAGCGATAAGTCCCGTCCTGAGCGCGGAGAGACCGGGTTTCGATTGAAAACCCTGTCCCGAGCGCACTCCTTCCCAAAAGGCCCTCGATGTTGTTTCCCGATCCTCAGGGTGAACCGCAGTCATCCAGGCCTCGGGATGCGACCGGACGAAATCGAGGGTCTGACCGGAGTATTCAAGCCAAACTTGATTCACGAAATCCGGTGTCCCATCCGGCTTGAGCGTCCAGGCGGATACAGGAAGATGCTGCAGCAATCCAACCTGGAGTTGTAGCTCTGCGTTGGCTTCGGTAAGCTGCCTTGTTCGTTCCGCAACGCGCCGATCAAGTTCACTCGCGACCTGCTTTGAATCCGTTTCTCCCTGGCGCATATTGGTCCGCCTTTGCCGCTGATTTGTGCTTCCTGTGCGCCGTTCACACGCGATAAGAGTATGCAGCCTCTCAGCTCCAACTTCTCAAATCATCCTAATTGACTTGCCGGGAGTCTCGCTTTTACCATCAGTCAACCATCCCTATCCATGCGGGCGCGACATGATCGACACGACTTTCTCGCACTACCGCATTATGGAGAAGCTTGGTGGCGGTGGAATGGGCGTGGTTTACCGCGCGGAGGACACGCGCCTGGGCCGCTTTGTTGCGCTCAAGTTTCTCCCCGAAGACCTGGCCCGGGACGAGATAAGGGGACACGATACGCATCCCCCGCAAAATTGCTGCAATTGGTAAGCTGTCCCTCTATCTCCCCCCACCTGAATACACTTCTGAAGGATTCTCCAACGGTTCAAATTTGCGGGGTGCACCAAGGCAAGGCTTTGATTCGGGAGATCCGCCCCGAGCCGACGCTAACCTTCGATAGTGGAAAGTGCCTTGCGGTAGCATGGGTCGAGGTCGACGGCAAGCCGACCTGTCCGCTTCTTTGCGGAGCGTACTGGAGGGCCAAGGGCGAGGTTCTTCCCTAGAGGGTTCCGTGTTGAACCTACTTGTCTCTCCCGAACGGAGACGAAATGTTACCAGTTGCCATAATCAACCCCAAGGGACTTTCTCAACCTGCCCCACCCACCTCCTCAATCGCGTTCGATTGCTGTAGTTGCCCTTGTAGCCACAAACCGAAAGTACGGCCAGCTCCAGATACCATTTCGCCAAACAGTAAGCCTCGTAATAGGGCACTTTCTCCGGGACGGAGGTAGGCTTCGGCGGATGAACTAACCGATTGCGAATGAAAGTGAAAACCTCGGGTCCATCTAGACTCTTCGCTTTGGCATACGCCTCAAGCTGCTGCAAACCCGGCGGAACAACGGTCGGGATAGCGAGCTCTTCAAGCATCAGTCGCAATCGAGTGGCGGCTGAAAGCTTATTGAATGTCCCTTCGGAAAGTGACTTTTTCTCGCGAACGAGCAGATGCCATGCAAATCGTTCCAACGATGCCTGCAGCAATATGCAGCCCCCGTCTGCGCCCGCGGAGTCAGTTTTCGCACGTTGAAACCAGTACACGACATGGGACAAGGCATCCCTCCATGTCTCGTCAGAGAGCTTCTCGCAGAACGGCTGGAAGAGCTTCCAAATTGGATCACCATGATGTTCGTCGATCCAGCTCGACGGATCACGCCAGGGACTGACCTTCCCTGTGCCCCATTGCTCCATCCCAATCTCTCCCTCACTATCGAAAGCGACGGAAAACGATGTAGCGACCCATCGGCCACGGCAAAAGGATAGGAAGTAATGTAGATCCTCGAGAAAGTCTTGCGCTTCTTGCGGTGTGAATGCCCCGCAATCCTCGCGAGCGAACTCCACTTGATGGGTGACCCGATACTCGTCACTATGCATAGTTACCGGTACAGCAAGAGTGTCATCGGAAATCGGGATGACACGAGCTCTCCAGCCAGTGCCGTTCAACTCGAACCCCAAGTGTTGAGGAGCGCGAAGCCCGTAATGAGCGAAATTAATGAGCATCGTTCTGCCTGAGCGCATTTCCTGCGATTTTACTGTCCAAATCGGAGATCGCTTCGCCCCGAATGTCAGAACATTCTCACCTTCAGAATTGATCTTGGCGCCAGACATTAGAAGCGCAATGGGTTCTGCAACGCCCGGAATATCAATCGAAATCTGATCTTCATTTATAAGGTTGAGCGCTGCGAACCCGAGGTCATTCGCGGTTTCGATCCGTAGATCCTTTTTGGGGGAACCATCTAAGAAGACTCGGGAGTTTACTTCGTGCGAAAACTTGCCTGCGTTCAATCGGGCCATTCCTCGCCAGAACATGTAGTCGGTCGATGTGGCTTGTTCGTCTGCCATGATGCAGCTTATCAACTTCCGTTGTCGTCCGCATCCCCGCAGCAAGCAGCCTGGGAGTTAGCGAAGTTCCATCCGACGGAAAACCAGGTCATCCATGATAGGTAAAAGTCAAGGGGAAACGGATATTCCCTTGACTCGGGACGCAAATACGGCGGACGCAAATACGGCGACAGGATACGTATTGCGTTAGAAATTGCCTCAATACGTATCCTGTCGCCGTATTTCGGTCTGTCGCCGTATTTCGGTCCGGATCTCTTCCCTGTAGGGCTATTTTTACTGGCGACCAAAAGCTTGACGTCTTTTATCGGGCACACATGCTCATGCGTTAGCTTGATCGCTTTCGGCCTGGATTTTGCACTCAACTTTCGTTCCAGCATTCTGGCCAACTTTACTGTGATCGGCCAGCCACCGGCAGATTTAACCTCTTCGTCAAAAACTGATTTTGCTCCAATGCTCCAAAACTGACACCCTACGTATTTGCCGGTCGCTTCGGTCCATTTCCAGATGAGTTCATTTGCTACCGCCCTCTTGCCCGGTAAGCTGAATACTCCATAGTGGAGGATGCGGCGATACTTTTCGCGCATTTCGTCGTAGGCTTCGGGACCCAAGTCAGCCGCGGTGACTGTGGCAAATTTAGGGTATCTGCTGTGCAGAGCATAACGGTCTTCTACAACGGCCGCACGCAAGGCGTCGACCATGTCCCGGTCGGCATCGTGGTCGAACACGCTCTCCAGTTCGAAAGCGCTGTTTTTCATTCGCACGCCCGATTGTGTCGCTCGACCCCAGTGATACGACGGACAGAGCTATTTCGCATGGCAGAGTACCCACAACAATATTGCTACGCATGTTAGCCACTCTGGATTCCGGCCTGAGGAGTTTCCGGACGAGATAAGGGGACACGATACGCATCCCCCGCAAAATTGCTGCAATAGGTAAGCTGTCCCTCTATCTCCCCCCTCATGATTGACCAGAGTTGTCCCCGCCTGGACCCTCGTCCGAAAAAAAGGTCGCGACCGTGAGCCAAATCGCCCTCCTGATTGCGATTAGTTAGTTAGACGGGCAGTGGTTCGGAGAAGAGCGCTCCCGGAAGGATTTTGACAGTTCTCGACCGATCGGTTCTTCACCGGATCGGCAGAAACAATCAAGCATCGAAAGGAGCAAAATATGAAGAAAAATCTCTTAACCCTTCGCAGCGGTCCCCGAGCCGAATTCCGCAAACAACTATGGATCGTCTTAGCCATCACCCTCACGGTAGCCTCGAATCTGCAAGCGCAAAAGGTTGGAGCCATCGCGTGGGGACCATCCCAGCCTTATGATGTGGGATACAATCCGTCGGTGGCGGGCTCATCCGTCGGCTACATGCTTGAGGTCCACAACGGGCAATCCGGGGTCGGCAATATGTGGTATCACGTGGGTCAAGCCTCGTGGGGGTGGCCTTCGCCGGTGCCATCCATCACCTGGTCGCCGTACGAGCTATACGACTAGGGATACAATCCATCGGTCGCGGGATGTCCGCAATCGAATACGGTGGTTGAAGTCCACAACGGGCAGAACGGGCCGGGCTCGCTGTGGTATCACGTGGGCGTCCTATACGAATCAAGCGTCTCTTGGGGACCGCCTCGGGAATACGATCAGGGCTCGAATCCCAAGGTGGCGCTTGTTTGCAGCAGCAGTTGGCCCTATACGCAGATTGTCGTTGAGGTACATAACGGTCTGTCCGTTCTCGGTCAGATCGACCCAATGACCATGTTCTCCCGCGTTGGCGTCATTAATCAGGAGGAGGAGACGATCAACTGGGGGCCGCCACAACCCTACGACATCGGCTGGGACCCGTCGGTCTCGGCATATGGCTCGACCGTTGTCGAGGTCCACAACAATGCCAATGCCACGCCCGGCAGCCTGTGGTACCACGTGGGCACACTCAACACCACGAACCAGACGGTGACCTGGGGACCGCCTTATTCCTATGACACCGGCTGGGAACCCAAGGTGGCGCTGGTTGTCTCCTCTGGGGATGACGACATGTCTCCACTTGGATCGCAGCCGCTGGTGCTTGAAGCGCACAACGGTCAGGGAACCTTTGGCCCAATGTGGTATCACCTTGGCCATGTCGACAACGGGTCCCAGATCAGTTGGGCACCGCCAGTGCAGTATGACTACGGGTGGAATCCGTCGATCGGTTGGCTGTGGCTCTACGATGGTGGACTCTACCTTGGAGCCGTGGAGGTCCATAACGGACAGAACGGCTTCGGCAGATTGTTTTCTCACGGTGACATGTGGATACCACCGGGAGGAATCCCGGTAACCGGTAATTGAGATCTTTCTCGTCCAGGCAGCCGCATTTCTCTCATGATTGGTTTAGGCCGGAGGGCTTCACTGCCCTCCGGTTTGGCCACAACCGGGTTTTGCGGGATAGGTATCGGGTCTCCTCATCTCCCAGATCAGGACAGATACGGGGATAGCATACGTTCCTTGAAATAAATGATAGGTGTGCAACAATCAATCCTGTTCACCTGCAAACCAGGCCCATGACCAGAAAGCGCGGCTGAAATCGGAACCTCAGGAGTGAAGTGGGAAGCATCGTGGTGCAAGAGGACGCGCCAGGAATCAAGTGGCAGCATATCGCTGCCGCCACGATTGGCAACGCACTGGAGTTCTACGATTTTCTAACCTACGCCTTCTTTTCCATCCAAATCGGCCACGCATTCTTCCCTTCGCAAACTGCGTACGGCAGCCTGATGCTGTCGCTCGCGACCTTCGGAGCCGGCTTCCTCACCCGCCCTCTCGGCGCCTTTGTCATCGGCAACTATGCCGACCGCGTCGGCCGGAAACCGGCCATGATGCTTTGCTTCGTCCTGATTGGCTGCGCGATTGTCGGCATGGCGCTGCTCCCTACCTATGCCCGGATCGGGGTGGCCGCGCCCCTTCTGGCCATTATTGCGCGTATGATCCAGGGCTTTTCGCTCGGTGGGGAGATCGGCACCAATACGGCATATCTGGCAGAGGCAGCGCCTCCCGAGAAGCGCGGGCTCATCGTTTCCTGGCAAGGCGCCAGCCAATATCTGGCACTGATCGCTGGGGGGTTGGTGGGCACGCTTTTGACCACTGTACTCCCGCCGGCCGCGCTCGAAGCTTACGGCTGGCGTATCGCCTTCTTACTGGGCGCCGCGGTAGTGCCGTTCGGCTTCTGGTTGCGTAGCAGGCTTCCGGAAACTCTCCCCGTACCGCAGCAGATCAACCTTCCCGTAGTACATCAGTCGCGCGGGCACCTGACGTTCGCTCACCGTCGCGTACTGCTACTCGCGATCATGGTGCTGGGGTCCAGCACCATTGCCACTTATATCGGCGTTTACATCGTGACTTACACGCAGGATACGCTGCATATGCCGGTCCGCGCCGGCTTTATCGCCTCGACCATTGGTTACGTGGTCAGCATGGCGGGCACATTGCTGGGCGGCTGGCTGTCGGATAAGTATGGCCGATGTCCCATTAATGTCTGGGGCAATCTCGCCTTTCTATTGATGATTTATCCCACCTTTGCCTGGATCACTTCTTCTCGCTCCTCATTCGCGCTCATTGCCGGCGTTACGCTCTTGGGCTTTCTCCAGAACATCCCTGCGGGTTCCTACTACGCCTCGCTGTCGGAAAGCCTGCCCCCATCGATTCGCAGCAGCGGCTTCGGAATCGCCTACTCCGTTGCCATTGCCACTTTTGGCGGTACGACACAACTGGTCGCCACCTGGCTGATCCACTGGACCGGGAGCGCCATGGCCCCGGCCTGGTATCTGATCGGCGCGACGGTGGTGGGGCAGATCGCGCTGATGATGGTAGCCGAGAGCGCGCCGGTGCGGGTTGCCGCTGCGTCCAGGGCAGCCACTGCTTTACCCTGATCGGGCTTCTCGGTCCCGCGAAGCACTTCATAAGTTCTGCTCGATGTTGCCTGCTTTCACATTCGAGGCTCGTCCCGTCGTCCCGGTCGCCGACGCCATTCGCGTGGAACTCGAAGCGATGGCCTACCGCGATGGACTGAAAAATAAGTGAAGCCAGCTTAAAGGGACGGACGAAGTAACCCCTCATCGCAAAAGCTACGCACTTGCCTAGCCGATTCGTTGGGGTTACTCCGTCGGTCCCCGAAACTCCGAGGTTTCTTCAAGCATCCTCCTTTCAGTTAAATCACTGAAGCCAGAATGGATCCGGATGAAGGCCTCTGTGCTGCCATCGTAGTATTCCTTGAAAGGTGGCCGCACGCATGACCAGTTAGTCGTGCGCCGACGGGAGATGCAACAGACTGCTGGTGCAGCTCACCGGTTCTGCGTTTCCACCAAAGTAACCGGTGTCTTGGCCGCTGAACGGTTCCTTTGAATCCCCTCGGGACAATTGGATGAACTCCGCCTGGGGCTGGGCGAAGAACGACGGGTCGGCGTTGAAAACGCTGATCGACAGCGCTTTGCCATCGCTGGAAAGGCACCCGGTACCGGTCGCCGTTAAGATGACGGTGGATTCGGCCTTGGTGAAGCCCGCCCACGGTGTGCAGTTACCCTCCGCCGGCACAGCAAAGCCTAACCCGATGAAGGTCGTGCCACCGTTGCCGAAGCCGTCGTTCACCGCGACGCAGTAGTGCGCCTCGGCGAAGCTGTGGACGGGGGCGATCAGCCCCAGCAGCAGAAACAGATGGAGTGTCTTCAAGCGAAACATAAGTTGGTTCCTCCTTGGTTCGGTTGTGACCATAGGCGCGGCGCCAAACTTGGCTACCCCACCGGTGAGATTGAGCGATATGCTCCCCGCGGCTGCACGAACTGCAAGCTTTTTGCTGATGCCATGATGCGTATTCATTGTGTCCATCCTTACGTGTTGAGATTGGGTGATCGGCACTTTTGAGTGCCCCTCTATCTAGGAAATCGAAAACGGCGAGGAAAAGACGACAAGGGAAGACAAAAAAATAATCCAGAGGTTTCGGGACAGGGGCTTTCAACGGAATTGTCCTAACCGGCATGCGATGCGGAGGAGAGTCAGCCGAAATGGAGGTCCGGACACGAGGCGGGACAGATCAAATGTTTACTAACTTAATATGATCATTAAGGCAAGGGTAACGTGCCGTCCTTATGCCTGATCTTGCGCGGTCCGTCGTGCATGCTGAGCGCGAGCTCAGGTGAGAGTCGGCGGCGCTTGCAGCTGCGCCGCCGCCCAAAACGAAAGAGGAAGCTATCGCAACGTGATTTCGCGCAGCAGACTGCTAGATACCACCTTGGCAGTTTCGACACGCTTTTCGATGACCTTCTGCTCGTCCTCTTTGCTGCCGTACTGCTTCATGCGAAGCTCGTACACTTTATCGGGAAGGCCATCGAGGGCGGCCATGTTCTTGTAGGTGAGAGTGTAGCCAAGATCCCAGTCATTGGGGGCCGAAGACGTCTGATTGAGAAAGAGGCTGTAGTCGACGATCAGGCCGGCGCTCTTTTCCGCTTCCCACAGCGGAACGACGTTCTTCTTCAAGTCGGCGTAGAGCGCATCGGAGTGGCCAGGAATGATGCTGAGCAGCACCACGCGCGTGACGGTGCCCTGGGTGTAGGGAACCTGGGCACGGGCAGTGATGGTCGAGGCGACAAAGGCGAGGAGCAAAGCTCCGGCCAGACGTACAGCGGGCTTCATGGATCGAACCTCCAGGTTGTTGGTTTTGTGAATTACGCGAGTGTACGCTGGAGAACGGATCGCGCATAGTTGTTTTTCCGTTTTCCGCTATTTTTTTCGCACGGCAGATCCGCTGCCGGATTACGTTTTTCCGACGGTGGACGCCCTCGCAATCACCGTCGGCTCCACGCGGATCTCCCGAAATCCGGGGCTGCTCGCTCCAGACAGCAACGAAGCTGTCAGTCTGGCGGCTTGCTCTCCCAGCTCTGTCGTATCCTGGTCGACCGAGCTTAGAGGGACTTCGAGATAGGTCGCTAACCTGAGATTGCCGCAACCGATAACCGCAATATCGTTGGGCACGGAAAGACCTGCCTCAAGGATGCGCTTGATCGCGCCGACGGCCGACAAATCGTTGTAGCAGAAAACGGCGTCTGGATGCTTCTTCGCTTTCAAAAGGGCTGTCATGGCTTGATACCCAACTTTGTCTCCGGATTCTTCAAAGCGAGAACAGTGAACGATAAGGTTTTGCTTGAGGGGAATCCCGGCCAACCGCAGCGCCTCCTGATAACCGCGAAACCGATCCGCACCTGTGCTCACTTCAGGGTTCCCGATATGCGCAATTCTGCGGCGCTTCAGTGAGATGAGATGTTCGGTTGCCATCGAGCCGGCGCCAAAGTCGTCTGTTCCCACGAAATGCGTTGGGAGCTTTGGTAGAACACGGTCGATGAGGACGTACGGAACATTGCTTTCGACGAGGGATCGAAGCCCTTCTAATTGTGTCTGGCACGAGGCTAGAAGCAGGGCATCCACCCCTCTCGCCAGCAGGTTTTCAATCTCCTCTGATTCCATCTCCGGCTCTTCTTCCGCCGATGCCAGCACCAGTTGGTATCCTCGCTTGCGGAGGCCGGCTTTCAATCCTTTCGCGAATTCGGCGAAGAACGTGTGAACCAGGTCTGGAACGATCAAGCCAACTGTGTTGCTGCGGCCCGACGCCAACCCACGGGCGAGCAGGTTAGGGCGATAGTTGAGTTCTTTCGCCCGCCGCAGCACGCGCTTCCGTGTCTCTTCCCCAACATCTGGTTTGTTCCGGAGAACTTTCGAGACCGTGATGGTCGAGACACCGACGTCTGCTGCGATGTCCTTCAGCCGAATAGCCATCCAACCCTTCTGGGGAGCGCTGCAAGGCAAACTTTCACGCGCTGCCTGTTTCGTTTAGCAGAACCGGGTATTTCGCCAAAGGGTATATCCCGCACCAGCCAACGCTACCAGCAAAAGCGCTGTGAGCGCTCCCAGCCAGCGCATATTCATGTATATCTGCGGAACCACGGCGTGAACGCCCAACCAAAGAAAGACTCCCGTAGCTGTCGCCACAATGAGCACGTCCCACCATCGCCGCCGCTGGTTCCGATCCCCAAACTCCTCCCCGCTTTGTGCGGCAAAAACCCCCAGGTAATCCAGGCCATAACGCTCGCATTCTCTTTCTAAAGCAGTGTTGTTCGACAGGTGCTCACGGGATGACGCCACCGCAGTGCTGATTGCCAGCGCACCGAGGATCATTAGTATGGAGCCAAACAAAACCAGCATCTTGTCCCCTCGATCGGCCGATCGAAGCTCCCCAAACACCAGAGCACCCCACGCCAGCCCCCATAGCTGATTTGTGTTCGATAGCGGAATTCCTCGTCCGATTCCCAGATACTTCGCCGCGAACTGCTGAAACAGGTCTCCGATCACCCAGACGAACCCGCCCAGAAAGAGCCAAAATAGCAGTGTCTGACTATGAACGAGTTGAAAGACGGAAGATTTGCGACCGCCGTCAAGGCAGAACGTCAACGCAACCATCGTTCCCAGTTCCCCAACCGTAAAGGCAGTCACAAACGAAAGGGGATTCATGCCGCTGATGTATGCCTTGCGGTACGGGACGTACATCGTGCCCCACATCAAGCTCGCCCCAATCGCAGCGATCAGACCCTGCACCGCCCGTGGCGAAGTTCCCGCGGAGCCATGTATCGTGCTGAAGCCGAGCATGGTCGCCGCACACACGATTAGCAGGGCGCCGAGCACGACTTTCAGAATGTTTTTGGCATTTGCTCCTTCTAACTCACGAAACAACACTCTCGCCCAAACCAAACCGATCAGTGAGTTTGTGTTCCATAACGGAAAGGCCGTAGCCAGGCCCACATCCCGAATCGCGAAAACCGTTAATGTGTTCGCGACGGCCCAGAGTCCTCCCGCCAGTATGGCCCATACAATAAGGTGCTTCTTGGCCATCAAGTCTGAGAACACGTACGAGGTGCCTTTTAGCAGGGTTGGGAAAGTCCATCGCGCCGTGAAGACGCCTGCGACCATGCAAAGCGAGATCGCGAAAGGCGAGAAGCCGGCGGTCACTAATTTCGTAGGAGCTTCCGCGGCGCCCAGCCAGACCCCTGCCGCGAGACCGCATATCACCCCGAGCTTATGGAGTGACACGGTGTTGGTCTGCGCTTCTCGTACCTTGACTGCATTGCCAGTTCCCAAGTGTCGGCCATCCTGCTGAGAATCGGTTTTAGCGCAAGAACATGAGCAAGGTTATGCCCAGGCCCAGTACAACGGCGGGGATCCAGAACTGTATGTCGGTCAAGATTGCCTTGGCCGTTTCCGATCGGGTTATTTTGCGGGGCATCGGCATCTCCCTGGGCTTTTCAGCATGCATTTCCGGTAGCGCTAACGTTCGAGGTATGGTAGTGGCGCGGCCTTGCGACTGTCAATCGAGCATTTGAGCTCACCGTAAAGTTGATTTGCTTCGCCCTGCGGCGAACCTACCCTGTAACAGCCGTACCCCATCTAAAGCCGCTCCTACGCCAAATAGTTTATGGCACGGCTGACAACGGTTAGTCTGTCGAAAACCCAAATTTGGACAAGTCTGTTCGCACTTCCTTCTTGCACTCGGTTCTCAATCTCTGATATACGTTAGCGGTAACGTAGCACGCATGCGCAAATTCTAGGAGCTGATCATGAGTACAAGCGTACCCGACATTCCCGGCAATGGTCCTCTCGGTGATCTCGACGAATGGGATGAGTTTCTCGAAGGCCGCTACAAGGAGGGAAAATCGAAGGAGGAATTTCGCGTTTATGACGCGAAGGCCACTCCCGGTGTTGCCGAGTTCTATCGTTTGAATCACGAGCATCAAACGTTCGATTACGTCCTCGAAAAGGAACGCACCTACTTCAGCCTGCAGAAGGGCCAGAAGACGGTGTGGCAGGCAGCCGAGTTCCTGAACACGCTGGTCGATGATAGTGATCCGGACACGGACCTCACGCAGATTGAGCACCTTCTCCAGACTTCGGAGGCCATTCGGCGCGATGGACATCCACGCTGGATGGTGCTCACCGGCTTCATTCATGATCTTGGAAAGTGCCTCTGCCTTTACGGCGAGCCGCAGTGGGGTGTGGTCGGCGACACTTTCCCAGTGGGATGCGCCTGGTCGCCGGACATCGTTTTTCCTGAGTACTTCGCCAACAACCCCGATCGCAATAAGCCTGAGTTGCAGACCAGGTACGGCATATACGAGCCGAACTGCGGCCTGGAAAACCTGCACATGTCCTTCGGTCATGACGGATACATCGCCGAGGTCATGAAGCCGTACCTCCGCGATGAGGCGCTCTACATGCTTCGTTTCCATTCGTTCTATCCTTGGCATCGCCATGGTGCGTACGATCACTTCTGCACCGGCAAGGATCGGTCGATGCTGCAGTGGGTGCTGAAGTTCAACCAGTACGATCTCTACTCAAAGGGTCATACGAAGCCGAATATGGCGGAACTGAAGCCTTACTATGACGACCTGTTCGCGGAGTTTCTACCACCGACACTGGCGTGGTAGTAGGCTGCGGACAAAAGGCGTGACAAACGGGACGTTCACCTGTGCGGCCCACCGGTCAGCCGAGCCCGCGGCGCATTGACATGAGCGCCACGTGCAATAGGTTCGTGGCATGGCTAACCTGATCCAGGTCCGAAATGTCCCAGATGCACTTCATCGCAGCCTGAAGGCCAGGGCCGCGATGGCGGGCATGTCGCTCTCCGACTATTTGCTCGGCGAGTTCCGTGAGCGTCTGCATAAGCGCAAACCGTTTCCGGTCGCTCTGGACACCGGCGGACTCTTACGCGAGGAACGCACTGCGCGATGATCGTGCTCGATGCCTCAGCGGCCGTGGACTGGCTGCTTCAAACTCCAGCCGGACAGCGCATAGAGCAGCAGAAAGAAATAGAGCACTCCACGACAGTCTGAGGCAACCCTGCGCGGGCACAACTTTCAACGGTGCTTGATGAAAGTGCCGTTCTGTAACTCCCCAACTGCCTGCCGGAGCTGCTGCTGGGTATTCATCACAATCGGTCCGTACCAGGCGACCGGTTCTTCGATCGGCTTGCCCGACACGAGAAGGAATCGTATGCCCTGCTCACCCGCTTGCACCGCGATCTCGTCTCCGCGGTCAAAGAGCACCAGGGAATGATTACCGGCATCGTAGATGGCCGGCGGTCATCCATTGCACGTCGCCGGCGGTCATCTCCCCACGATTGCCCAGGCTGTCTCCGTGCTCCACCGAACCGGCAAGCACGTAGGTGATGGTCTCAATCCCACGGTGAGGATGCCATGGGAATCCCGCAGCGTAATCTTCAGGGTTCTCATTGCGGAAGTCGTCGAAAAGCAAGAAAGGATCGAACTCTTTGGTTTTGCCGAAGCCGAAGGCGCGCTGCAGCTTTACACCGGCGCCCTCGATCGTGGGCTTTGTTTCAATAATCTGTTTCACTGCGCGGAGTGACATAGTTCCCCTTCTACCGCCGGGAGGCGTGGCTTGAGACGTTCGCCCGGCGGTCGAAAAAAAATTCAAGCCCCTACAAACTGCACATCGAGCGTGATGGTGACCTCGTCGCCGACCAAAACCCCGCCGCTCTCGAGGGCTGCGTTCCAGGTCAGGCCGAAATCTTTGCGGCTGATCTTTGTGGTCGCTGATACCCCCACCCGGGTGTTGCCCCAGGGATCTTTCGCAGGTGGAGTTGGGCCTTCGGCGGAGAAGACCACCTTGCGGGTGACGCTTCGGATGGTTAGATCTCCTTCAATGGCCAGTTCTCCATCCCGAACCAGGTTGATGCGTGTGGACTTGAACGATAGCGTCTGGAACTTCTCCACGTCGAAGAAGTCGGCGCTCTTGAGGTGCGCATCGCGCTGGGCATCGCGGGTTTCCAGAGAGCCGGCTTCGATCAAGGCCTCGACCCGAGAGTTGGCCAGGTTCGATTCGTCCAGAGTCAACGTCCCGGTGACTTTGGCGAAGTGTCCCTTCACGTGAGAGATCATCATGTGCTTGACCTTGAACTCGGCGGAGGAATGAGCCGGGTCGATGTTCCATGTTGTGGTTGCGGTGGTTGGTGAGGTTGCGGTGTTCATGGTGGTTCTCCTTTCTCCTGCTTTGATGTGTTAACACGATATTCGTTGCAACAAATATCGTTGCCAAAAAAAATCAGCTCACTTTGGCTTGGGCGGTGTGGAGCAGTGCGGTGAGTCTCCGTAGCTGTTCGCGTCCCAGGTGGCCCAGTTGCTTGCGATGGGTTTCCTGCACCGGTTCGTCCAGGCGACCCAGCAACTTGAGGCCTTGCGGTGTGATTCGGGCCATCACCACGCGCCGGTCCTTGGTTTCCCTGGTGCGTGAGATCAAGCCGCGCTTTTCCAGACGGTCGAGAAGGCGGGTAATGTCCGGATCCCGTGTAATCATGCGGTTGGCAATCTCGCCGCAGGGGAGGCCTTCAGGTGCCCCGCGCAAGATGCGGAGCACGTTGTACTGTGTCATGGACAGATCTTCTTGCTTGAGGACGGCGACCGGCCCACGAGACAGCAAGTCCGTAGCACGCAACAGGTCCAGGAAAGCCGTCTCCTCGGGGTGCGCTAGCCGCCGCCGCTGGTCCAACTGGATGGCTTCCTGCATACATACAGACAATAGTCGTTATAACGACTATTGTCAAGCCGGAGTATTCCAGGAATCGATTCTCCTGCCCGGCCGGGAGTGCGCGAGAACGGGAGAAAGGAAACAGCAGGTCCCCGTTCGACTTCGCTCAGAGCAGGCTCTCCACTACGCTCCCCCGGATTTCCTGTCGAGGTTGGTGGCGTTGACATTACGCTGAAGAGCGCTTGGTCTGCTCAACGCTGCGGAGAAATCGGATTCGTAGTAGCCGGTGGAGGAGAGGACGCGGGTGCCGTTTGTGGCGTCGGAACGGGAAGCACAGTGCGGGATGCTTGCGACGATGTCATTTCCTCGTCGCCAATCTCGAAGGTCGGCGTCCCCTTGGGCAGCTTCAGACGGCCATCAACAAGATAGGCGACGACCACTCCGCCGGTGACTTCGGGCGCTAAGAAGACCATCGGGAGGAGATACTTTTTGCTCTCAATCAGCGACTGAGCCACGCCGTCGACGGCGTGGCTGCGAGGAATACTACCGGGCACCTGTGGAATGATGAAGGCAGTCATGTCGATCTCGGGGTGCTTCCTGCCGTAACTAACCAGCGAGCGCGCGACCTGCTTAGGGGTCATCAGGCCAACGTCGACAATGAAGTTACGATGGATCGCGTGGGGCAGGTAGATGTCGAGAACGACGCGGGAAAAGTCGGCGCAGTTGTGGAAGAGGAGATTGAAGTGGCCGACGTTGCGGCGGTCGTTGAAAATAGCGATGAATCGCTGATCTTGGGCCGGAGTGCTGTTGACCTGAAAGCCGTGGATGGTCCGGTCGTAGGACGAACCTACCAGTTCGGTCCACTCGCCTTTTGGGGAACCACCGCGCTGGTTGTCCGGTGCGAGGTCGAGCAGGTGCTTTCTGCGGTAGGCGTCGCGCAGGGCTGTCACCTGTTCTTTGTCCACCGTTGGGGGGATGTCGTTCAGCGAGTCGACCGCGTAGAGATAGCCGACCAGGGGGATCGCGAGCCAGTCATAGCCGTCGATCTTGTGGTAGCGGCTGATAACGACGCCATACTCGCCATCGTGGCAAGGGCGCAGCACCGTCGGCGCATCTGCACAGATGCGATTGAAATAGACGGCGGCATGCCCGGTAGGGTTCATGGCACCAAATGTGCCATAAGGCTCTTCCATCAGCAGCGCGATTGAGGCGTGTGCACACGTTGTGGCCCCGGCTACAAGACAGAGAAGAATTGCGCCCTGCCGAAGCATCTTTTTAAGAAGTTTTTTGACCGTAATCCTGCTCTCCATGCATTTGTATACTACTCTGCTACCACGGGAGATACGTGCCAGACCCTTTTCCGGGAATGACCGGCAAATTCCAGATGCACATGCCGGGTCAGAATGAGTGGCAGACCTATTTGGAGTGGAGCGGCGGTCGTAATTAGTAATTAGTGGAGAGCGTTAAGGGGGAGGGTTAAGGGGACAGGAGGGTTAAGGGGAGTCCCCCTATCTAGTCCCCCTATCTATTCCCCCTATCTACACCCGGTGCAATATCTGCCCATCGATGGCTCACCGGCGCATCCGATGACTGAGCCAACTCATGACAAACAGGCTGGTATTGACTGGTCTCCCTCGGGCAGCACCTATGGAGACCTCGCTCCCGCGGGCGCCAATTCTTCAACCAGAATCCCGGAGAGCGTCGAGATAAGAAGATTGCCGGGATTGTCCACTCCATAGTCGACCTCGGGAATGTTGTTCACGGTGATGGCCATGGCTACGGATCCATGCTGGGAGTAGACAATGGCCACGTCGCTTCTCAGGTGATCCAGTGCGCCGGATTTGCTTGCAATGACGGTGTTCTTCATTTCTCTGCCGATGCCTTCGTGATCCTGCTGGCGCTTGAGCACGTCGATCATTTCGGCGGACGCTGCTTTGCTGATCAGCTGACCACGGTAGAGTTTCTCAAGGATCAAGACCATGTCGCGGGGACAGCTTCTGCCCGTGCCCCAATGATCGTTTCCCGGTTTTTTGCCTTCGTCGGTCCATCCCTGAGTGGCTCCTCCATCAGGAAAAAGCTTCGGTTGCATGATCTTGCGCATGACGGCGGTTTGTCTCAGTCCCAACTGCGCCATGCGGACGTTCACTGCGTTTCCCCCAATACGATCCAGGATTAGGTTGGTGGCAGTGTTGTCACTGACGACAATCATCAGGTGCATCAGATCCCGTACCGGCAGGGCGTCTCCGGCGGATAATTCTGTGAGCACTCCGGTGCCCGATACTTTGTCCGAATCGGTCAGTGGAAGTTTTTGATTCCAATCGAGCTTTCCCTCCTTCTCTTCCGCGAACAGCTCGACCATGATGGGCAGCTTGATGGTGCTGGCGGTGGGGACAGGGTCGTCCGCACGGAGTTCGTAGCTTGCGCCGGTGTTGAGGTTCCTGGCACAGAGACTTACGTTGCCCGGGAAGGTGTTGATGGCGGCGTGGATCTTTTGATCGATCGTGGCGCCGGGAAGTGCGGGTGGTGCCGGCTGCACGGAGAGGCTGAGAGCGATTGCCAAGACGAGGAAGCAGATGCGCATGGATTCTTTTAACACCAGACAGGAGCGGGGGATAAGACAAATAGTCGACTGTCTAGACGGGAGCCGAGGCTGCGCCAAATCCCTGAATCAGAAAGCATGCGGCTTGCCTTGCCTGGAGGCTGGTCCCGCAAGCAGAGTTTACGGGACGGAGTAACCGCCACATGCACGATTGGGTTATTACGTCTGTGCCCTTAAAACTCCCAACGGAATGAGGATCCGTATTCTTTAGTTGCACCAACTTCTCTCTTGGGAGCGCCTATACTTAAGTGATGCAGCGACCTTTCAGCACGCCTCGTTTGTTTCTCAGCTGCGCGCTGGCAGTAGCTGCGGTCTTTTTGCTATGCCCTGGCGCGCATGCGGCGACGGGGCAGATTCCGCATTATCGGTCGCGGCCTCTGGTTGTGGGCTACTTTCCCGGATGGGGTCAGTCCTATGCTGAACCCTTCAACGTAAAGACCATGATCGCAAACCACAGCGCCAGGCTCCTGGACCAGATCAACTATTCGCAAGGCTCCGTCGCAGGCGGACGCTGCTCTGTAGCCTATCGCAAAAGCGACCTCGACACCGTCTACACCCGCAGGAACAGCGTGAACGGCAGAGCGGATAATCCTCGCTCGCCGTTTCGCGGTTACTTCCACCAACTCAAGGAGCTGAAGCTCCGCTATCCGCATTTGAAGATTCTGATTTCGCTGGAGGGTGCTCCGGAAGGCTTCATGGAAGGCGCGAAGCCGGAAAACCGACGCGCTTTCGTCGCCTCTTGTGTAGACACGTTCCTGCGCGGTCATTTTGCGCCCGGAATCAATGAACCGGGTATCTTTGACGGATTTGATATTGACTGGGAGTCGCCGCAGCAGAACCAGGCCGCCGATTTCCTGGCTCTGGTGGCGGAGTTCCGCCGCCAGATGGACGCCCTGCGCCCCGGATTGCGGCTTTCGATTGCCGTTGGAGAGTCGCCCCAGGAGCTGCCGGGTACGGACTTCGCAACACTTTCATCGCTGGTGGATCAGATAGGAATCATGAACTACGACTACACCGGCCCGTGGAGCCCCACAACCGGCTTTATCGCGCCGCTCTATTCCAACCCCGAAGACCCGAATCATTCGAACAGCATAGAGCGGAGCATTGCCAGCTATCAGGCGGCCGGCGTGCCGGTAAAAAAAATGCTCATGGGTCTACCCTTCTACGGTTATAGCTGGACCACGGTCAATGACGCCAATGATGGTCTTTTTCAGAGGGGCAAGGGCGTGCATGACGACAAGCCTTACCACTACATTCGCGCACTAGCCGCCTTCTCTTCCGTCCACCGCGATCCGCATACGCAAGCACCTTGGCTCTTCGACGGTCAGATTTTCTGGACGTATGAAGACCCGGTTTCGATTCGCTATAAGGTAAGCTACGCCGCGCACCAGCGCCTTGCAGGCATTATGATCTGGGAACTGAGCGGCGACACCGAAGATGCCGAACTACTCCGCGTTGCGCACCATTCGCTCAGAAGCCCCATGGATACCAGCGTCTTTGATGAAGCGGAATCGGTGCCAGCTTCATCCACTACGCCCTTAAATTAGAAGGTCACTTTCAATCCAAACTGCCCCTGCCGCGGCGCGCTGGATGTATAAGTAATCTGTCCGAAGAGAGGATCATCCACATCCATGGCCGGCTGGCCGAAGGTCGGATGGTTGAAAGCGTTGGACGCTTCGAGACGGAACTCGATGGACGCGCCCTGGTGCAGACGCTCCAGCGGGAAGACCTTCATCACGGACAGATCGGTGGTGAAGTTATAAGGTGTGCGGACTGCTCCGTAGCTGCGGGGAGCGTTGCCGAGCGCATAAAGCGGCGGCAGTACGAAGACCTGAGGGTTGGTGAAGTAGTTGTTGATCCAGCCTTGTGCGTGGTTGCGATGCGCCTTGCCGACAATGTTGGGACGTTGGTAACCATAGGTCGGCAGCTGGGTTCCGTCATAGGTGGTCGGATTCAGTGGACGGCCCGAGGACGCACGCCAGACACCGTTGGTAACCCATCCACCGAGAATGGAATCGAGCACTCGCGGCATGCCGCCCCCGAATGCCTTGCCGCGCCCGAAGGGCAGAGCATACACATAGCTGACCTGCAGAACATGCGTAAGGTCGAAAGTAGAGAGGCTTCTTTCAAGCCATGGTTTGTTTGGATCCTGGAGGCTGAGAAAACTTCCGATCCAGGTAACGTTATCGTCGTCGACAGAGGCATCATCGTAGGACCTGGAGAAGACATAACTCACCAGAAGCTGTAAACCGTTCGAGTAATCCTTTTGCAGCCTGACCTGAGCCGCGTCATAGTTGGAGCTTGCAATCGGCGGAACATCCGAAGTGACCGAAGTGAATTGCGGATAAGGAAGATTCAAGCTGATATTGCTGAACCTGCGGGCTGGAGAGAACACTGTTGGGATCGGTTATGTAGCCGTAGAAGGGGTTGTCTACGTAATTCTGCAAAGCGGAGATCTGATCGAGCGAATAATTCTCAATCTCAGGTCCCAGGATATCCAGTTGATTTGCGCCAGCGAAATAAAGATGAGTTCCTTTCTTCCCGATGTATTCCATATCGAGGAGCGTTTTCCAAGGTAACTGTTCCTCGATTCCGAGCGTCCAGGTCTGCTCATAAGGCGTGCGGTTTTCGTTGCGAAGCGGGCCGATGGCGCCATATCCGATATCGTTAGCTAACCCGAGGGAGCTTCCAGGTGGAAGAATCAATCCGTTGGGAAACGGATTGCTGAGGTGCAGATAGGGAGTCGCACCATCGTTCTGATAGGTGGTGACCAGGTTCGTGCTCTGAGTGAAACCTTGCGTTCCGTAGGATCCCACGCCGTTCGCGCCCGATCGAGTCTGGGCAAAGTAAATACCATAGCCGCCGCGAATCACAGTTTTAGGATTAACCTGGAAGGCCAGACCGAAGCGCGGCTGAAGATCTTTCCAGTCCGTATTGGTGATGGTGCGCTGCCTGGAACTGGCGAAGACCTCTCCGCCGGTCAGTGGCCCCAGCCCCGGCACCTGCAGCGGGGATACTGCATTTGGATCAAACCAGTTCTGGCGATTGTATCGATCCGTCCTCGGCAGAGAGACGTCGTAGCGCAGACCCACATTCAGCGTCAGATTTTTGGTGGCTTTCCAGTTGTCCTGGAAATATCCGGCATACTGATAGTTTTGCGTCGCCGGCTCCAGCTGGATCTGGTAATAGCCGCCCAGATCCGGAGAGCCCATCATAAACGTGGCCATCGCGTCCCCACCGCAGTTCGACACGGCGTTGGGGCACTGCGAGGTACCTTCTTCGTCGAAGTTGAAGTCGCCATTGGGAGCGTTCGTTTGCAGGTAGTTCATCTGATGCAAACGCCCCTCGAATCCGAATTTCAGTTCCTGTGGCCCCAGCTGTTTGGTGAGCGCGATGGTAAGTTGTCCGGTGTCCTGCCCCTGTTTGTAGTTACCATAAGGGTTTGAACCTATGCTGGTGGTTCCGGCAGACAAATACCCACCCTGGATGAACATGGACGGAACCCCGGTCACACCTTCGGTATTGAGATAAGAGGGGAAGCCCAGCGTACTGAGCGGATCGGAGACATTGGCTGCGCCGGTTGGGGGGTAGGAGAAGATCTTCTCCATGCCGCGCGTAAACCCGAAGGTTGTATTCAGCAGCAGGGTTGGACTGAAAGTGTGCGTATCGACAATTGAGATCAGATGCGTATGGTTCTGGTTCGGCCCTCCCGCACAGGGATCGGCAAAGTTTCCGAAACAGTTATAGGGAACATCCCAATTCCAATCCTGCGAGTACTTCACACTCAGCAGGTTGGCCTGGGTGAGGCGGTAATCGACTTTGACATCGAATTGGTGGTTTTCACCGAGGGTAGACCCGCTAGTAATGAAGTTGTCGTAGATCCAGCCGTTATCGCCCGCGTTACCGGCGATATTCGGCTTGGGAAACAACTGCATCATCTTCTGGGCCACAGGATCGATGAGATTGCCGGGACCGACCGGTAACTGAAACGGCGTTCCATTCAGGTTGGGATTTCCGGGGCTGGCATATTGAGCAACATTATTGAACGGAATAAGGGCCGAGCGTACAGCGCCTCCAAGGTCCGAACTGTACGTTCCGGAATACGGATCCCAGATCTGTCCCTGAGGATTGGAACAAACTCCGTTGGCATCAAAGGTTCCCTGATTTGCCGTGCAAACCTCGCCAAAGTCGCCGCCTCGCTCGGCGGCAGTGGGAACACCAGCCTGATTCGTTCCTGCGTAGCTTTGAATGTTACCGTCGTAGTCGCCGAAGAAGAAGAGCTTGTTTTTAATGATCGGACCGCCGATGGTGCCGCCAAAGTTATTGCGGTGGTCGGCGGGAATCGGCACGTCATTGAGATTATTAAACCAATTATTTGCGTCCAGATGAGTATTGCGGATGAAGTCGTAGGCGCTGCCGTGAATGACATTCGATCCGGACTGCGTGATCATGTTGACGATCGAGCCCCCGGAAAAACCAAACTCGGCGCTGAAGTTCGACTGCTGAACCTTGAACTCTTCCACCGATTCAACCGAGGGCACATAACTGATCTGTGTAATACCGCCGTTGGGCTCGTAGTTGGTGATCGAGGCGCCATCCATCAGGACGTCCGCAGTCGCGGGACGACCGCCATTGGAAACAAAGTCGGTACCGGTACAACTGATGTTGCACTGGTCGTCGACCCCGGTGACCCCGGGCGCCAGAGAAACAAGGTCCAGCACATAGCGGTCGGTCAAAGGCAGATTTTCAATAAATTTGCGGTTGACTACCTGGCCAGTGGTGGCGTCCTCGGTTTGCAGTGTGCTGCTTTGCGCCTGGACCTCCACGGTTGCCGTTGCGGTCGCGACTTTAAGCTTCAGGTCTGCGGTCACGTGTGCATTCACATCTACGGTGACGCCCGTGCGCTGAACCTTGGCAAACCCTCCCATCACCGCGGTCAGGTTATAGGTTCCCGGTGGAATGGAGGGAAAGAGATAGGTACCTTCTTTGTTCGAGATGACATGGAAGGTAAAACCCTTCTGCTGATCGACAAGGGTCAGGCTCACACCAGGCACAGCTGCCCCGGCCGGGTCCGCCACCGCACCGGTCACTGTTCCAAAATAGCCCTGGCTCAGGAGCATCCTTGGGGAAGTAAACAGGATGCCTAAAACCAATCCGTATAGATAGCTTTTATAGCGCTTCGTTGTCATTCCGACGGTACGCATGTTTCGAATGTCCCCACCTCCGATTTTTCTGAGTGCGTGCCCGCCTGATTCCGAGGAATTTTTCAAACGTACCGAATGAATAGGTCAGGTTGACATCAGCCTGCAACGGTGTCAAGAAAGAAACTCACCGGATCTGGAAGAAGCCCGCGCACAAGGTCACGACTTCGCCTTTCTGCTAACCTCTTCCGCCGCCCCAGCTTCCGTGTGATTTGTGCTAGCATCCGTGGCACCTCTGAAGGGAGAATCCAATGTGTGATCCCAAAAAGTTGCTCTCATTTGTCTTGGCGTGCACTTCGAGCGTAATCGCTAGCGATCAGTCTCAGACGACGCCCCCGAAGCCTGGCCCAGGCCCAGAAGTCAAGAAGCTCGCAGCGATGGTCGGCTGGTTCACGGTCGAAGACGAACTGAAAGCCGGGGTAATGGGGCCGAACTCGCCAGCGATGAAATACACCGGCACCGACGATTGCAGATGGGCGGCCGGCGGATTTGCGGTGATCTGCACGGCAGTACTCCACATGGGCGCAAGGAAATATAGCGAAACTTCCTTCATCTACTATGATCCGACTGCCAAGAGTTACCGATATCACGCAGTTGACAGTTCGGGAGAAATAGAAAACAAGCGTGGTACGGTGAGCGGTGACACATGGACCTGGCTTGGCGAAAGCACTATTGCCGGAAAGGTCTATCAGACCCGGTACCTCATGAAGTTTGTTTCAAAGGACTCCTTTGAATACACCGATGAGGCGGGCGAGAGCGAGAACTCCATGAAGGTGTTTGTCAGCGGGAAAGAAACTCGCGTCGCGACCACCAAGCCCGCGAGGTCGCAACCAACGCATTAACGAGCTACTTCGGTGTGCATTTCACTTCGATGCGCAGCCAGCCGGGAAATCCGCCTGGCCCGGGCGCCGGATTCTCGACCACCTCGATGGAGTGCATACGTTCCGGGGCCATCCAATGGCCGCTATCCCACGTGCCGGGATGAACCGGCTCAGTGTGGCTAGGGATATCGCGAACTCCACCGTCCGGGGTGTGGTAGCGAAGGTGCGCTGTCTTGCCCCCTGTGTCGTAGCCCAGAAACACACTAGGCCAACGGTGAGTGTGCATGGGCTCGGATGAGCCAGCAGGGGGCAGGGTGACATGGACGACACGAATGAATGCGTTCTCAAAAACAACCCGGTGACTAGCCGGCGCTGCCTGAACAGCGTCGTAGCCATCGGGAAATCCAGACTTGTCCTGGGCGTACAGGTAAGCGTGTTGGGCGCAAAGCACAAGACCTAATGTAAGAAGAAGTGCACTTAGCGAAACTCCGACGGTCCGTAGCAGCTTTGAAGGCGAACGCATGCAGCATATTGTAGCGTCCGGGCATTCTCAAACCCGCCTCTTCAGATGATCACCTTCCCCTCAGAGGATCAATCTCACGGGCAAATGGGAAGCGAAAGCAGAGAGGCAAGGATAAGCCATTTTTCGGCGAAGGGTCAGTTTTGTCTGGTCACGAATTGTGGTTAAAGTGTCCGGTTTTTCTCTGCGGAAGGTGCGAAATAAGCGAAATATGCGAACTAAGCCCCCCTGCCGGCATCTTTGCCGCCTCCGGTGGGGGTCCAAAGGGTGGAGGAGCGTCCGCGCCCGGGCTCCTGGAGGCAGCTGATGATGCCCAGGGTACATAGCTGTTGCAGCGCAAGCTCGATGCGCTCTTTGCTGACATGGCCGTGAAAAATGCCACTGATTTGCGTCTTGCTCAGGCCTCCGGGGACGGCGGCGCTGATGGCTTCGCTGATGCGGCGTGCGGTGGGATCGATGGGAGCATCGTTGAAGAAGAGGCGGGCGCTGGCTTGGCAGTAGTCCCACACGGCCAGGGCGGCGTGGAGATGGGAGGCTTCCACTTGCCCACTGCAGTCGAGGGCAGCGTAGAGGGCGCTGAGGCGGAGAACCTGGGCTTCGGCACGGCTGGTGGCGGCGCCGTAGACGTCCTGACGGCCCTGGCTCAAAGCGGGGTAGCAATCCATCCATAGCTTTCGCGCGGCTTCGGTGCGGCGGAAGAGGATGTCGGTTTGGCTTTGCGCCCAGTCGAGAGTACGGCGGAGTTCGCGGACCAGGGCGGAGAGCCGGTCCGGGGGTAGGCTGCCACCCTCGGGCAGGGATTGACTGCGGCGCACGCTGGTCCAGAGACAGCGGTTGGCAAATCCGTTGTGCGACTCGATGCGCGTGAGGTGCTGGGCGAGCTCGCTTTCGGTGATATGGGCGACGATGCTGAGGTGCGCGCTGGTGGCGTGGAGGAGCTGGGTCCCATTGCTGGCGGAGAGGTCACCGCCATCCCAGGCACAGCGGAGCAGAGGGGAGAGCTGGCCGGTTCGTTGGCCGAGCATGTGGAGAACAGAGGCAAATTCCTCGGCGAGGAGGAAGAGGCGGCGATCGGTGGGCGGGTCTTGATCGCGCAAAGGGTTGATGAGGGCATAGGGGGTGGGGCGGGCGGTGGTGATGCGGCGCGTGACCCAGAGAGGGTCTACTTCGGTGAAGAGGCTGGCGATCTGCCGCCAGCTGGTTCCTTTGCGAGCCTTGCTGGATTCGCCGACCAAGACGACGAAGAGGTTGAGGCCGTGACGGGTGGCGCCGACAGTGCAGTGCGGCGAGGGGCCGAGGAGGTTGCCGAAGGCGGCGAGGAATTGCAGGAGGATGGCCGCGGGGTCGGCCTCGGTGTGCGCAGCGAGGCTGCGGACAACGAGGCCAGCCAGGCCGTAGAGAGCCGGTTCGGCGAGGGCGGGAGGCTCGGGCGCGGTGGAAGATGGGATGAGAACAGCAGGTCGGGATGACAATTTTGTTTCGGGGGCTTCGGCTTCCGCTTCCTGGAGATGTTCGAGCGCCTGGAGGATCTCGATGTTTTCGTCGGCGGACGGATCATCGGAAGGATCGGCGGACCGATGGGCTACCTGCCAGGCAAGCAGCTCCCGGCGGCGGCGTTCGATGTCGGCGAGTGAGGGGATGGAAGCGTGGAGGCTGTTGTTTGCAGGTGCCATGATTCGACAGTAGTACGATTTTTTGTTTTGCGTTAGAGGGTAAGCGCATTTTTCTTGAAGTAAATAGTCACTGTGGAGGCGTGACTAAATGTTGTGTAATGCAGTGAACCTTTTTGCTGAGTTACGAAGTTAGTTAACTGCGGAGTTAGTGAATAGGCTGGGCGTGTATTGCTTGGGGTTGGGGCTGGGGGTTGGCGGATGGTGGTGTAACTGTGTGACTTAGGCCTTGTCACCTAACTTGATTGGCACGTAAGATGCGCGAACCATATGCCGTCGAAAGCCACGACAGAGAAGCGTTGTGGAAAACTGGCGGTAATCTCAGGTGGCGATTCATCCACCAACTGAGGCCGCATCGGCTGCTATCTTCGGGCAAGTTAAGCCCGTTTCGGCGCGACGGGAAAGGATTAGGACAGCTTGTGAGGATTGTACCGTCTCAAATGGTACGGACAATAATTTGCCGTATCGTGTCCCCTTATCACTGTACAGAGGGCGGTAGCGATGACCGTCCATCAGTGACCTGAAGGTGATTGCTCTGGCCCTTTAACTCTCCTTTAACTCCAAAAGTGTCAGCTCCGTCCACGAAACCTCCGTTTCACACTAGCGACGAAGAGCGGTACGGGTGTATGATCGGCGCGGTTTTTGAGGCAAAAAGAAGATTCCGGTTAAAAGGAGAACAGTTCATGAGAACTTCGAGTATTGGATTTCTGATGTTGTTCCTGGTGCTGGGAGTGCTTCCGAGCGCCATGGCTCAGACTGCGGCGCATGCCGCATTGCCCTATCCCGACGCAGCCACGCCTAAGGCAATCGATCTCGGCGAGCTCAAGGCGCAGGTAGGCACAACGCCGATTTCCGTCACGATTGCCCTCCGCTTGGCCAACCTCAACGAGGCGGAGGACCTGCTGAAGGCGCTGCACACACCCGGCGATCCGCAGTTTCATCAGTTTCTGAGCGCGAAGCAGTTCGTGGCGCGCTTTGCGCCCACGGACGCGGATGTCGCAAAGGTCATGTCGGCTCTAGGCAAATACGGGCTGGCAGTCGAACGGACGACGGCGACAACGCTTAAGGTGACCGGCCTGCCAGGCGACATGGAGCATGCCTTCTCCGTCAGCTTGCATAGTTATGAAGTTCCCGCGCATGATAACGTTCCGGGCTACACTTTCCATGCTCCACTCGCTCGCGCCACAATACCCGCGGAGATTTCGGCATCGGTTGCAGCCGTCGTCGGGCTTGATAACCGACCCAGCTTTCGTCCGGCGAATCGGACGGTTCCCCCGGCGCTTAAGGCCGCGAGTTCGGTGAAGCAGACAACCACGCCCGATGAACCTGGATTTTGGACTGTGCTCGACTTCGCCGATTATTACCATGTGCAACCGCTTTACAGCGGTGGAGTAACGGGGAGAGGCCGCACGCTTGGCATCATGACCTTGGCGGCGTTTACGCCGAGCGATGCCTTTGCCTACTGGAGCGCGCTCGGGCTGAAGGTCAATCCGAACCGCGTCGCCATCGTCAACGTTGATGGGGGTCCCGGGGCACCCAGCGACGCTTCCGGCTCTATCGAGACAACCCTCGATGTCGAACAGTCTGGCGGAGTTGCTCCGGGAGCAAATATCATCGTCTACCAGGCACCCAATACCGGCCAGGGTTTCATCGACCTGTTTGCTGCAGCAATTGATGCCAACTCGGCAGAGACCCTGTCGACGAGCTGGTATGAGATCTGGGAGTGGTTCGCCAACCTGGAGAACGGCCCGGTGAGCGACCCGACTACCGGGCAGACCGTGGGCTTTGCACAAGCGGGTCACGAACTTTTCGTTCGCGCGGCGATTCAGGGACAAACAGTTTTCGCGGCCTCGGGAGACGGCGGCGCCTACAACGCGAATGATTATCTCGGTTGCTACGGCCCGTACTCCCCGTCGAATCCCAATAGCTGCAGCCTGATACTAAGCCTGGCATATCCACCGACCGACACGGCTATTACAGCGGCGGGCGGCACGACTGTACCGGCTCAGCTGGAGCTCTGCGAGAACCAGGCATGCACTGCACCCTACTACGACATCAACATCCCGCGCGAGAGGGTGTGGGGTTGGGACTACCTCGACCGCTACTGCGAGGCCGTTTATGGACTAGACCCCATCGCCTGCGGAATCTTCCCCGCGGGAAGCGGCGGGGGAGTAAGCATTATGTTCAACGAGCCCTTCTACCAGGTTGGGCTGCGCGGCATCGAGCGCAGCCAGCCCGGCCAGATTTGGAAAGCCGGCGAGGCTATCGCGGCAGAGAACGAGGTTGGAGCGTACTACGCCCTTCCGGCCTTCTATCCGGGCCGCAATGTCCCGGACGTCTCGTTCAATGCCGATCCGGAAACCGGCTACGTGATTTACTACACATCGAGCGTGTCGGGATTTGGCATCGAAACCTACTACGGTGGCACCAGCTTTGTCGCGCCGCAACTGAACGGCGTCTCGGCCCTGCTAGGCCAATACTTGGACGGGAGGCGGCTCGGATTGCTGAACTACCCGCTCTACGATCTCGCGCGCAGCGGCCAGGATCACGGCCCGGAAGCGCCGTTGCACGCGATCGCATATGGTGACAACTGGTTCTACCACGGCAGCAACGGGTATAGTCCCGCAGCCGGACTAGGAACGCTGGACGTCGCGAAATTCGCGGAGATCCTTCGCGGTCAGTTCTAGTTTTGGCATACGAACCACGGGCGGTTCATCCCCGCCCGTGGTTTTAGCTTCGGGTTTCTGTGACGTTTCTGTGACAGGAAGCTGTGAAAGAACCGCGTTCGCCGAGGAGGGATCGCTCTTCGGTTTCGCGATGACTGCTCCTGTTCCGAGGCACATGTGAGGCTGGTATCTTGTGTGACACATATCGTGTGACAGACGGAACGTTACCGTTGCTCAATGATCTTTTTGGATCAGTAAACGTCCCGTCCTGTCACCGGTCTTGTCAGATGGTCAAAGTGGGCCGCGCCGGAATAGCCAGCTCACCGCAGGCCGCTGACGCCGTGTCAGCGAGCACGATACCGATTTGGAGGCTGGCATGGATATCGGCTGGATAGCGTGTGGCGTCGTGATCGCGACCAATTTCCTCATACAGATCTTTTGGAAGCCGTACTTAAAGTCATACGCTGAAGAGAAGGGCAAACGACTTGCGACAAACGAGGACATTGAGAATGTCCTCGAGCAGGTACGGGCTGTTACACGAGAGACGGCCGCCATTCAAGCTGAGATATCAGGCGGCTTGTGGCTTCAGCAGTGGCATCTAGGTCAGAAACGTGATTCATATACGCGTTTGATTGATTCTCTGGAAAACATCCAGGTCCAAAGGGGCCACATTCGCAGGGGCGATACAGGTGCAAAGCAGCGTGAACAGGATGCTATCGAGGAGTTCCGCCGCGCAAGAGCTCTGGCAAGACTTATGCTTCCGGCGGAGGTGGTGGCAGGGATTGGACGATTACTACGAACGATACGCGCCGTCGATCCCACCGGCAGCACAGAGGAAGACTATTTGGCATCAAAAAGAGCAATAGAAGCCGCTCGAGACAAAGTAGTTGAAATAGGAAAAGTCGAACTCCGGCTCAAGAACACCCTTGAATCGTAAATTTCGACTGTGGAAATACAGGGCGCCTCCTGCGCTTCGACATCTGAGAGACTTCATACATGGAACCAGTGAGAAAGCCGGCGCGATTTCTGCTCGACGCTGTTTGTCTGCTGCTTTCTATCGGGTGCGTACACGCGCAGGAGACGATCGTTGCGATCCGTCACGCCGAGAAACCCCCGACGAGCCTTGGGCAGCTTACCTGCAAGGGACTGAACCGCGCGCTGGTGCTGCCTAAGGTGCTCATTCCACGTTATGGGAAGCCAGACCGGATTTATGCGCCCGATCCCGGTACGCGGATCGGGCAACTGGGCAACTTGAGCTATTCCTACGTGCGGCCACTGATGACGATCGAGCCGACAGCAATCCAGTTGGAGATGCCAGTGAACGCGCTGATCGGCTTCAAGAATGTCGGCCAGCTAAGAAAGGAGGTGCTGGCTCCAGAAAACGCGAACTCGGTAATTTATCTGGTCTGGGAGCACGCATATTTGAATCAATTTGCGAAGCGGCTACTCGAGGCTTACGGGAAGGATCCATCGGTTGTTCCTGACTGGCCCGAACGATGAGTATGACCGGATTTACGTCTTCCGTATCAAGGACGGAGGCAATAGGAAGGATTTGGCGTTTAGCGTCGAGCCGCAGGGGCTGACCGACTCGCTGAGTGACAAGTGCCCGGCCGAGTGAAGCGGCAGTTAGGGAAAGCAGGACAGGGTAGTTAAGGGGCAGACGGGGGTAACCACCATATTTCGGACTAGGGGTTAGTCCGTCTGTCCCGCAACCTCCCGTCCGAAACTCCCGTCCCCGAAACTCGCCCCCGAGCCTCTATTTCTGCGAGGGTGGGCCGTTTGTGCGCGGTTACCGCCATACTTAGATTGCGTATCATGTTTCGCCACTCTTACGGTTGCTGGTTTCGGACAGTCTCCCATCGGGAACGAGCGGTTCCATGGCGCGACAATCCGCCAGCTTGCCTTGCTTGCATGCATCGCGACCTAGCGTCCGGGTGCACTCCCGAAGGTGCCTGGTCCTTGGGCGCCACGGCACTGGGCAGACGCACGACGGCGCTTTACCCTTGACACATTTTCTTCAGGTGAAAGCGAGCTTACCTGTATAGATTCAATTTGCCGGAGGGAAGTTTAGACTTTGTTGAACTAAAGGTGCGATGCCGAGAATGAGCGGCGACTTATACGTCGCGATATGGTTCCAGACGGCTGGCTTGAATGGGCCGTAGAACTGCGGTATTTTCTTTTAGGGTTATTCCGTCTGCTGTCCTGGTTTCCCTTGGTTTCCCCTCACCGGGATCTATCGATCTATTTCGTCCGGCCACTCTTGAGCGCCATGCAAGACCCGCAAGATCGTGACGGTCTCACGTTCGATACTGTAGGCTGCGATATAGGGTGTCCTCGGTATGACCAGTTCGCGGGTTCCCTCGATCCGGCCCGGACGCCCAATCTCGGGCGTGTCGACCAGCAGTTCTACCTGAGCTTCGATGCGATCGTCGATCAGAACGGCGGCGCGCGGGCTGTCGGCTTCGAGATAGTCGAAAATGGCCTCTCGGTCGTTCATCGCAAATAGGGTCCATTCAATCCGCACGAATTAGCCAACGGTTTTCTTGCTTGCTGCTGCACGGCGACCGGCAAAGTGCTCCTTGACGCGGCGGTGACCGATGGTCGGACGTGGGTCCGCGAGCGCCTCGCGCACCTTGGCGCGAAACCACTCATCGTGCGCCGCGCCACCAGGAGCGACGGGAAAGGGTAGGGCGCCTTCGTTCGCGGTACGGGTAAGCAGAATGCGGACCGCGTCCGAGACAGTCATTCCAAGCTCTTCGAGGACGGCCGCGGCCCTCGCTTTAACCTTCGCATCGATTCGAGTTTGCACAAGCGCATTGGCAGGCATGTAGATCCCTCATCCGTATTGTAATGCACCTGCATGACAATACGAATTCCATCTACAGGCGAAAGAGTACCGACCTTAATAGGCTGCGCAAAAGTCACTGCTGAACGGGGTCCAAAACCTAGCGATATGTGCCCCTACCGCGATCCCTACCTCGCATGTCCCCCTTTCTTCCGCCTTTGTTCGTCCGATCCTGCAGCTCAGAAGGACGGGGGTTATTTCGTCTGTTTGAATGTATAGGTGTTGGAAGAAGGGATTGTTACCCAATGAGAAAGGGTTCTCCTCAAGATTACACTGCTGAGACCGGCTGTTCGAAGCAGCCGACTCAGAAATCTCGATTAGGAGAACCCCATGAATGCTATTCACTATATCGGATTCGACGTTCACAAGAAAACTATCAGTTTTTGCGTAAAGACGGCAGACGGCCAGATTGTGGAAGAAGGCAGATTGCAAGCGGAGCGTGCGGTGTTGCGGAGTTGGGCGGCAGCTCGGAAACAAGCCTGGCGCGGCGCCATGGAGGCCACGCTCTTCAGTGCCTGGATTTACGACACGCTAAAGCCTTACGCCCAGCAGCTTTCCATGGGCCATCCGGCCAAGATGAAGGCCATCACCGCGGGCAAGAACAAAAGCGATCAGATCGATGCACGGACGATTGCCGATCTGCTGCGCTGCAACCTGCTGCCTGTCTGCTATGTATTACCACCACCGTTACGAGATCTGCGACGTCTGCTCCGTTATCGCAACCTGGTGGTCCAACAATCAGTGCGCATGCAGAACAAGATCGCCGGCCTGCTGATGGAGAGCGGCACCGCATTCAACAAGCAGAAGCTGCACCAGAAGAAATATTTCTCCGACTTGATGAAGAGCCTCGAGGAAGTACCAGAATCGGTCAAAGACTTACTCCGCATGAGTCGCGGCTCCATGGAGATGTTTCAGTCTACCCAGAAGCAGCTCGTCAAAAGGCTACGATCAGAACCTGCCTTGGAACAACGGGTCGAGCGGCTGATGAGTATCCGCGCGGTTGGCCCGATCACGGCTCTGACCTGGGCGCTGGAGATCGCCGACCCGCACCGTTTCGCCTCCATCGCCGATGCAGCCAGCTACTGCGGATTATCCGCAGCCTTCCGCTCTTCTGCCGGCAAACAGCAACGTGGTCCGATTTCCAAACAGCGCAATGCCTGGCTGCAGCCGGTGTTGATCGAGGCCGCCAAACTGGCGCCGCTCTGGAACCCGCAACTGGCGGCAGTGCATGCCCGCGCATTGGAGCGCGGGCATGCCAATCGAGCGACCTTGCAAGTGGCGCGAAAGCTCGTGGCGTATCTGCTGGCTGTGGACAAGAGTGGTCAACCCTTTCAGGTACACACCCCGCCCCCGCCAGCAGGCACCACGGCAAGGAAGAAGCGACCGAGAAAAAGCAAAAAGGCAGTTGCTTTAGTACCGGCCGCTTAAAGCGAAACACACCGCCGGGTTACGCTTTTACCGTCAGGTTCATGAAGACCGAACATGTCAGTGCGAGTTTTCTGAGGCATGCCGATCTTTCCCCCGATGGTCACTCTGTTTGGCGCAACACAAAGGGGAATCTAGCTTCGCAGATTCCCCTGAGGACACATCGGTGGGATGAGTCGGATCGAGTATTCCTGGCAGGTTGCTCTCCAGCAGAGCCTGCTTCCGCTTCCTCGATCCACTCAGCCTACCAGAGTTTTCTATGTTCGATCTGTCAGCGAACCACCGGCCGGTCCTTGCGTTTCGTGGACTGTGCACGGGAATTTCGGTTCCCAATACACCCCACCGTCTGTTTCAAGGTCGGCCGGTTTACTATAACTCAATCTTCGTGGACGGCGCCTAGTCAGCGTTGTTCCCGCAAATGGATGTCTGGCCACGCTGCCATTGCGTTGGTCTTACTAAGGGATCGAGGACAGTTCGCAACACTAACTATCCGCCGGCTCGGAGAACCTATCCCGCCGAGTCAAGGGGAATCTCCGTTTCCCCTTGACTTTTACCTATCATGGATGTCCACGAAACCTTGTCCCGTGTCCACGAAACCTTGTCCACGAAACCTTATCGGCTCGCTCGAACGCGAAATGCTCCGCAACTTGGCCGCGCAAAAGCGCGGACGGCCCAGAAAGGTCGCTGCAGAGGAAATGCAATGTGTGCTGATCTTCGAACCAGACGCGTTCGCTTTAGGGTCACTTCCGTCTGGAGTGGTTTTCGGAGTGGTTTTCTGTCCTGCTTTTCTCTGCTTTTCTGAAACCACGAAAGAGAAGCGCGTGGAAAACTGGCGGTAATCTCAGGTGGCGATTCATCCACCAACTGAGGCCGCATCGGCTGCTATCTCTGGGCAAGTTAAGCTGTCCCTTTAACTTGACGTAGGTCTCATACAGATCGCCCGCGGTGAAGAGTTTATCGTCCATCTGCGCCAGGCCGTCCAGTAACGCCTGGGCGAAGATGGAGTGGCCGTTCCCACCGGTGTCCGCGACCGGCTCGTCGCCGCCGCTGGATAGGATGGTTCGCGATCATGTCCCCTTATCTCCCCCCTTATCTCCCATAAATCGGTAGAGCGTATGCCACGCAGGGCGACGTGGCAAGCGCAAAAGCTGCGTATCACGACTTCCTCACGCTCTGGAAGGACGCCGACCCCGACATCCCCATCCTGCGAGAAGCCAAGGCGGAGTACGCCAAGCTGCAATGACCGAACCCGGCGTGTCTCAACTCAGGGGTGCAGTCCAGGGGAGATAGGGAGATGAGGAGGGAGATGAGGGGACGGAATAACCGCTAATCCACGGTACGGTGGTTACTATGTCTGTCCTTATCTCCGTCCAGCAAAAGAAAAGTCCCTAGCTGCAGCTAGGGACCTGTTTAGGAGTTGGCCGGCGTTTCGAGGCCGGGACCAACCGCGTACTGCGGCGGTTGCATTCGGACTCCCATGCCGTTTAGTACGGCTGTAAATAACGGTGCGCTAACCCAGCTCGATTGTCAACAGCCAGATAGCAAACCAGCTTCTAGACCCAAAAAGCGAAGCACTTGGCCGAAGCTTACCGATGACAATAACGCTCAAGACGCTTCCCGCGCTCGGCCTGGCCAAGCGACCTTTTCGGGAGTATGCTTAGGACTAGTAGCGCTCTTCTTTCCTCGCCTCCAGCTTTCCAAAACCTCGCTCCAGACGAGCACCTCACGAAGTAAGCAACAGGGCGATTGGAGCTTCCATGACCTTCTCTCAGAAGTCTGATGTGAAGAAGCATCTTGCACACCCCTTGAAAAAGACCCACTACCTGACACCCGAGAATCAAAATAGCCCCGCGGAAAAGGTCGATGAATTAGGCGCGGACACCGGCGGTACCGAGACGTTGCTTGACGAGAAGGAACCAATTCTCGTGGCGAAAGTGAAATAACGACGGGCGAGGCGCAGGAACTGATTGTGTGGCGATTTCAGAAAGCGAGGGCATATCTCGAATGAAACCTCGCTTTCGCTCGCCCGGCTCTCTGTAGGTACAGCGACCAGAGCCACTCTAGCCGAGCCCAGGTTTAGGTATCCAACCGCACGATATGTGGCATCTATGAGTATCCAAAAGGAATTTGACGTCCGCAATCCTCCCTCCGACCGGCTCAGCGTGGTAGAGGGCAAGCACAACTCGGCCATGCGGTGCGCAAATGCACAATGTTCTAAAGAGCTGCTCTATCTCCGGGAGGGAACGCTCCAACTGCTCGCATTGGAATCGGATTCTGACGATCAGTCCAGGCAAGATGATGGCGCATTTGCGATGAAGCCTGTGCGCAGCAAGTTTTTTTGGCTTTGTGGTGAGTGCTCGAAGACACACATCATTAAGCAATGGACAACTTCCGGACTTGTCCTGGTGCTTCGCAACGAGAAGACGGCTGGCAACCGGGCCAGTCTAATGAAACCTGCAGTCGCCGCAATGACGCAGCCACTTCCGGTGTCACTGACTTTCCTGCCCAGAGTTCAGAGTTCAGAGTTTCGGTGACGGAAGTGGCTTTTTGCCATGCCGAATTGTGGCCGGTAGGATGGACCCCAAAGACCGGTGAGCGACTTGTCGTGTTTTTCAAAGTGCCACTTCCGGAGTGTGTGTCGGAGATAGATTTTTCACTGTTTAGAATCACCAACTTACAAAATCTATTGTTTAAAGGTAAGTTATTCATAAGAAGTCACTTATACGATTACAAATTCTCATCTCGGACACACTCTCCGTCTGTCACCGCGTTTTGTCGCCGCGTTTTACGCTCTTATGGCTGTGGTTGTGTACGTTCCGCGCGGCTAAGGCCTACACTCACGGTGACAATGACCTAGTCACGAAACAGTTGAAGTTATTTCGAGGGCGAGCTTCCGAAGAAGTAGCAATACGCGATCAGGACAGTACTGCCTCTTGACAACCGTAGCCGTATAAGCCTAGCGTTATTATTGAGCAAGTTTCTCTTCTTACTCTTTCAGGTTCACTGAACTAAGTCAGCCCATCTGAAGTTTTTCCTCTTAGATTACTGTTAAGGAGGAACTGCGTTATGACTCTACTAACCAGTTGGGAATCTCTCCGCGAATTTTCCGCCATGCAAGAACGCATGAACCGCATGAACCGCCTTTTCCGTGAGTCGTACAGCCCCGAAGGCCCGGAAGAGGCGTTGACAACCACCACCCTCGCACCGCCGGTGGACATATACGAAGACGAGCACAACATTGTTCTGAAGATTGACGTCCCGGGCATCGACGAAAGAGACATTGATGTCCGCATTCAGAACAGCACCCTCACCGTCCATGGCGAGCGCAAGATCGAGAAGGAAGAAAAAGAAGAGAACTTCCGTCGCGTCGAGCGGCAATACGGAAGCTTTACCCGCTCGTTCACGCTTCCCAGCTCCGTGGACCCGGGACAAGTGAGCGCCCGCTGTGACAAGGGCGTGCTGAAGATAAACCTCGCCAAGAGGGTCGAAGCCAAGCCCACGCAGATCAAAGTTAGTGTTGGCGGCGAGAAGACGGTCGAAGCCCAAGCTCCCATCAAGGCCGCGTAAGACGAGTAGCCAGTGACAGAAATGGGAGGTGGGTTGACACCGCCTCCCATCTTGTTTGTCGTCCCCAACGAGAGGAGGAGCTATGAAAAGTACCAGATTTATCGTAAGAGTGAACCGTGGCGGTGGTCGTGGTCCCGAATACGTGCAGCGGATTGATCGGGCTCCCATCCGGAGGACAACCAACCGTAAGCTGGCACTGCTTATGGGAAGATTTACGGCCGAAGAAGCGGTCAAATCCATTCACAATTCCCGGTGCAGCCCGGAATTAGTGCCTGTAGGTTAGATGATGGGGATAAGGGGACATATGATTGGGGATAAGGGGACATGAGTTTTGTGGACAGACCGGAGCTGCCACTTTCGTGAAACTCCTGTCACGAAACTCCGGTGAAAGTGCCAACTCCGGAGTGTGTCGGAGATAGATAGGCAATCAGCGAAAAACCTATATGGGCGCGGGGGGGATTTCGTATGATTCACTTATGAGCAAACGGTTTCGAGCTTGTAGCCTTGCCCCCTTCACTACAAGACTGGCTGCCGGAAGACCACTTGGCGCGGTTCATAGCGGATGTAGTCAATGAACTCGATTTGTCTGCCATCTATGCTGAGTACGAACGGAAAGACGGGCGAGGGCTGTCGGCTTATCATCCGCTGCTGATAACCCGGTTATTGCTCTATGGATACTGCATCGGAATAACTAGCTCCAGGAAAATCGAGAAGGGGACCAATCTCGGGAACCGAAGGGCACCTGAGCCGATTCTTCACGCTCAGGCAAGAATCTCGTTCTTGCGACATGTTAGCCGGAAAATACAGCTATGGGAATGCAGAAGCGGCATGAACGATGCTGAGAATGGTTCATGCGCAGGCAACCGCAGTACGATGGCGGAATAGTTTTAATAGATTGTGTGTGGCGCAGATAAGTTTCCACTCCGATGTCACTTTGAACAGGCCTCGTAAGCGGAATCTACGGATGCCACGAGCTTCTTTGATCTGTCCAAAGACTGGTTCGACCGTCGACTTTCGAAGTGCATAGCGAGCTTTTCCCTCTTGGCTGGTCAGGATCTCTCTCATGCGGATAGCTTCTTCATTGCGAGCTGCACTGGGCGACAGAGGCGCGCCAGGTGGTTGTGGATTGGAGTCAGGTGAAACCAGGACCTCAATGCCCTTCAACGACGGATCCAGCAGGCTGGTCGTGTCCCAATAGCCCGCATCTGCGGTGATCGTCTCTGGAGTGGCCTGGGCCGTGCTGCATACACTTTTTATAAGCGGCAGCAGCTGCTGCCGATCGATCGTTTGTTGGGTTAACTCGGCGGCCACGATGACCTGCGCGTGTGCGTCCACTGCGATCTGCACGTTGTAAGCCTGCACAAAGCATTTCTGCCCATTGTCTCTCATCACCCGCGAGTCGGGATCGACGAAGTTATACTGACGGCCCGGTGCAGCGGCATTCTTTCTAGCTCGTAGTCGCTGCTTTTTCTCCTTCTCGCGCTGCCTCCGATCCTTTGGCGGTTGGCCGGTTTGCTCCGCTTTGCTGGGGCGACCGGCTTTGCGCAGGGGAAGGGCGTCGATGGCTTGCAACTGCTCTTTTGCCTCCTGCTCTAGTTCCGTCTTGGCCTGCTGGAGGCGCTGCAAGCGCTTTTGCGCAGTCGCTAAGTCGTCGGGCAACGGATCGGCTGGTTGGCCGACGCCAAAACGTTGGTCTTCTTCTTGATCTGTTTGCTGCGCTTGGTTCAGTAATCGTTCCACTTCGGATCGCCAATGTTGCTCGCGTTCGCTTAACGCCGATCTCTCTATCTCTTACCCCGAGTTTCACAACTCAGCTCTCCGACACACTCTCCGGTCTGTCCACAAAACTCCTCCGCAAAGAAACTGCAGCAAGACTTAGCCATCCTAGGACGGTTTGGAGGCTGACGATGGGCGGTCAAATTTGTGGGAAATCCGTGACCGGAATCCGGGATAGGAAGTGGTGAAAGACCAGACGGAGTAACCCTTAATATAAACTACGGTGGTTACTCCGTCTGTCCCCGAAACTCCGAAACTCCGTCTGGTCACGAGTTCCACACGACGGTGAATGGGCATCATGTCACCGCATTTCCTCCAGATGCGTCTTCGAGGGAATGATAAGACGTTCAATTCGGGAAGAAACTGGCGTGTAATTTGGTCGTAAGCCAGTCATAGCCATCGGAGATGAACGGCTTTCCCCAATCCAGCCCGCCGAAGACCCGATGGAGCACTTCGAAGTGTTCCGTCCTCGGGCTCTTGGTACAGTCCTCGAACTCCTCGAAGAGCAGATCTCTCCAGACATTGAGATTTGCTACGGACTGCCCCGCTGTGTACAGGATCTCCGTCGTCTGCCAACCGAGGGCGAACATGAACCTGAAATAACGCTCAACGATCTGATCCAGATGGGCCGCGTTGATTCGGTCCGGCTCGCTCATCAGTTCCCAGATCGACAAGCACCACATCCTGACCAGGGTTGCACCGGTCATGGTCGGTGCCGAGTCTTCGGGTACACCTTGATTCCTCTGAACCGACATCCGGACAGCGTCTCGCGTCAGGTCTTCAAAGTCCGAGGCAATCTCATTCAGCAAATACGTATACGGGGTGTATGGTGCGAACAATCCACCTCCGCCCTGCGCAACCGAAGTGTCGTATTTGGAGTGGCTATAGATCTTCATAAGAATTTGCCATAGATCGGAGATGTAGAAGTCTTCCTCGGCACTCTGGTCGACTGCCGCACCGATCGCTATGACCTCGGTTTTTATTGCAAGATAAAGCGGACAAGTCGCGCGTTTCGACACGCCCTGGGTGGCGACGTAATTCTCGTCCGGCTGATTGTACGGACCATCGAGCTGACCGCTTTCGATCTTGTTCATAGCCGTAATGATCAGGGGGTAGTGGGCGTTGGTGTCGTGATACCAATGCGGGTTCTCGAATGTCGATTCGAACAGTTTTTGCTCCTCCTCTGTGTACTGCAGATTCTCGATCCCGCCGAATCTCTTAACTACCGCAGCCTGCAGAGGTGACGACTCTGCTACCAGAATCTCCCTCACCACGGTCTCGACGGCTTGCAGCCGATTTTCGAGAGACTCAAGGAAAGGGCGCTGCGCAAGCAGCTCAAGATGAATAAACGAGTGAGAGCTGATCACCTGATGGACCAAGCGTGGATTGAACAGAAGCGTCGCCGCATTGGGAGGGATATTTGCCAGTTCTTGGCGATTCTTGCGAAGGACTCGATCGACTTCGTCGAACGTTCCCTCGCGGAGCGCGGTTTGGAAGAACGCCTCAAGCTGGGGAAGGTTTCTGCTCGACAACTTAGCGTTCCACCAGAGACTCCACGCGACAAGAGCGCCCGACACCGGGAGCACAAACGAACCCAGGGTCAGCAAATAGGTCACCATTTCCAGGCTCCGCCCAAAGGGTGGTGGAATCCCCAAGGGCGTGTCTCGAATAACCAGGAAGCTCAGCGCAACCAAACTTGAGAGCGGCAGGAGCCACCTTGGTACAAACAATAGCAATGCCCGGCGCTGAACAGGCCCCATGATTGCAACCGTAGCGGCGAGCAATCCAAGATAAGTCAGTAGTCCTTCGAGGTTCATCGTTCGGCCCTCACGTAAAGGAGCGTCTGCGTCGGGATTTGTAAGGGGCCATTTGGTCAACCTCGCGATTCTTAATGAGGTTGGTACAAAAGATAGGTTTGGAAATACTTATAACCGTGGTGTTTCGACGTCATGGTACGACGCTCGCTATAGTGTTGGCGTTCTCCCCAGATTACCCATACCAATGTGCTTCTCTGCTTTCTTAAAAACTTGTCGAGCTCCTCTTTCCGATGAAACAGGTAGTGCTCATTATTAAGGTGTGCGCCGATCTCTGTCGAGATGCTGTGAACTACCCCTCGCTGATCCATTGTTTTCCAATACGGCAAATCAACCCTCGAACCAGAAAACTGCATCAATTCCCGGGCCGGCATCAATCCGGACACATGCTCATCTTGTGCTTCAGTGGCGAGGCTAATGGTTCGAACTGGAATTAAAACAGGGACACTCTCAATGATGTCCACTTCTACCAGCTCGAATTCAGGAACGCTCGGCTCGATGGCTAGATCTTCGCCTCCTATTACGCTGCCGTCGATCCTTAACTGATAGAAAGGATCGTCAGCGGGAACGCGTTTGTTCCGCCTTCCCACAACGAAATCCACTGTTGTCGGATTGGCCTTCGGGAATGTTTCACACCAAGGGATTTCTCCCAAGAACGTATGACTATCGGTCGGTGTATCGGGCATCCAACGTCCGCGAGCTTTTTCCTTCGACATCAATTCAAGAAACCGAGAAGTATCTGCCTTACGGAGAATGAACGACTGATAGCGGACGAATGCTATACGATCGGCACTTTTGTCTTGCTGTCCGCAGAACCCGTCCAGCATGATCCATGGTCCTGCCTGTTCGCCTAACTTGACTGCTGACACAAAATGTTCCAATCCTTTGCCGCTGGAACCTTGAACCCAACGTTTCACGCTTTTTCGTCTATTTCCCAGGATATCGGGAATTAACTTCAACTGAAGCGGGGGGTCAGGGAAGCTCGGGTCGATGTCCGATTCGTCCGGCTTTTGGAAACCGGCTTTCCATTCGCTGTCGAGCAATCCTTGATCCTCCCTGATGCCGAATTGTTCAAGATAAGCAATCCGCGCGTATTTTTTGCCATAGCGCTCAGCCGAGCGCGCTTTCTCCCATGGTCTATGTCTCTTGAACTCGATGTTCGCATCAATATCTCCAAATGCCTTTAATGAATATCCAAGATCATAGATTCGCCAAATAATCCTTCGCAGCACGGCTTTGTATTCTGGATGTTCGAAATCATAATTGCGCCGCCCGGGAACCAGACTACCAATCGTATAATTGCGGAAATCCATTCCCAGGGGAGCGTTTCCCTCCCGATAGAGATTTGCGTTCGGATCGTCCGTCTCCTGCCAACCGATCGGGACCGGACCGGGATACGGTGGAGTCGCCAATGTGCGTTCCTCTGAGGTCAATACCTGAGAGTAGCTCATTGCAAGATCTATAATCCTGCGAGCGTAGTCTCTCGCCAACACATGGGTCGTACGAAATTGCGCATCAGTTGCAAAGAGGGCGCCGAAGATTCTCCGCGCGAATGTCGGCAGAACCTTTGTTCGAAACTGAGCCCGTTTGGGCCTTGCGTGTAGCGCCATACAGACCCCGTAGGAGGCTGCAAGCATCCTCTCCCTAATATAGAGATCGTTGCCGCTTTGGACACCGAGTGTCATTTTGAAAAGCGCGGTTGGTGAACCCCAGCCAAACCAGTACAGCGCGCGCGTTGCTGCATTTCGGATTTCGTAAGAAGTGCTGGCAAGGCACCAGGAAAACCAGCGTGCCAGCAAATTGTCTTCCTCGGACCGTCGCGCTACCAGATTGCGCCAGCGTTTCTGAGCGTCGTCGAGGTCTCGCATCACGTCCGCAAAATTCTCACGTAGCCACTCTGTCCAGGCCAAATCTCGATCGCAGAGCGACATTTGCGTCAAAACCACTGTTAAGAATGTTGCGTTCAAAGGATGTCCCGGCACTCTTCGAACCCGATATAACCGGTCGAACAAAAAGCGTCTGTGCTTTGCACTAGCCAGAAGCAGGGCTCCGAGGGCCTGGACGGTTGCTGAATCGAGAAATGCGCTCTCAAGATCCATGGTTCTCCAGAGCGCACTTTCCCGCAATGGTTCAACAAGTAGCACCCAGAGCTGCTTTCTGTGCAGGCGACGAGGAACCAGCGCCACGAGGGAACTAAAAATGTCGCTCGCCAAAGGGTGACGATTCTGCCCCTCTCTGGAAAGAGCGGCGGTGGTTGCAGCGTTCGATATCCATGACTCGAACCCACTGGCACCCTCTCGCGTCAAAACGGCATCGGCAATCAGGTGCCCAGCGAGAGCGTCATAACTCGCCGCATACTCATACCCACCTGTTGAACGTCGCGGGAACTTAAGGAAAATTCCTTCCTGCTCCAGAGCACGAATAAGACTACGATCCCACGGTAGGTTGTCCTCTCCCAGCAGCGACCGGAAAGAATCGTAATCCACCGTTCGGCGCCGTGATTCCCACAGCGCAACCCCGATCTTTGCGAGCGCAGATCGCACATCTTGTTCGTAATGCCGATATGAAGCTCTTGAAAGCTGAGCCACTCTTTTGATTGACATATCGAGGTAACGCTCGAAGAGTGCGGCAAGAGACGCGGGTGCCGACGATAGAGAAACTTCGTTTTTGCGTTCTGGGTTGCTGACTTCACAAAATATCCGAAGCGTAAGAGGATGACGCAACAAATCAATCGGAAGCTCCGCATCTCCCACGCGAATCAGATAGTGACGGAAATACCTTCTAATCGCATCGTAGGTATCAGGGCCAAAGTCCGGCAGCTCAATCCGCTTGGCATCTGCAGGAATGGCATCATCGACGAAATCACTTCGAACCGTACCTACCAATAGAACATATGGGTATTCAGCGGCCAACACGGCGGCCTGGGCAAGTATCGACCTCCAAGCCCGCGGATCCTCAGCTTCATTGAGACCATCAATTGCAATGATTAGTCGCGATTGTGATCGCCTACCAGCTCCATCAGCTGCCGCGATGAGCGCTTCGAAACTTGCACACGGCGTACCCGAAACCACAACATTATGAGCCACATCATTGATGTCGTCTCCCGCGGACAAATCTCTTCCGTGAAGAAAGATGCCAGGAGGCCGATCACCGGAGGCTGCCGTGAGTTCCGCTGCGAGCTGCGTTTTCCCGCAACCGGCATTAGCAACCACAATTGCCAAACTTGTACTTAGTGATGATCCGACCCTCTCAAATAGAGGGGGCAAATCATGTAATATCGCGACCGCATTGGTGGCGTACAGCCCCGCCCGCAGATTGGCACCGCGCAATCTGCTCGGAAGAAGTGCAATGTCCTTGCTGACTACGGGCGCGCCTTGAAGTAAGGTTTCTCTTAGCAGCTCTAGATCGCCCGCTGTCCCAATCTGTTGAATGCCCTCGAGCACATTCAACCCGCCCGCTGCCTGTTCAGTAAACTCCTTGAAAGCCGGCTTTAACAACCGTGGAACTTGAGAAGATTCAGCCTTAATATCGGACAGATATCCCTTCAGTCCGGCGTGCAGAGAAGCGATTTCCCCCAAAACATCACCGCTACCGAGCATCTCGAGAATGTCTCGCTGCGCGGATGTGACCTGATGAACCTCCGGAAGCCAGCGACTCTTGATAGGTCCGATAGAAACGCTACGAATCCTCTCCAACGATTGCGGAGTAAGGATAAGACTGCCAAAATATGTCTGACGAAAGATTTCCGCCGGACCTGACAACAGCTCGTCGACATCAGCCTCCGTCCACTGATGGACGCGCATCTTCGTCTGGATATTTTTAAGCCAAGCTTGATCGCTCTTCGTCAGCGGGCTACGAGTCCACAGCACCCAGTCAGTCAGCTTAGGAAGGTGGTAATGAGTCTTGCTAACTGCTTCTCTTATTTTGCCTCTGCGGGTTGCTCCGAGCGGTTTTCCTTTTGGTAGGTCATACCAACGACACTGCCATCCATACCAACGGCCTCGCCTGCCGAGATCGCAATCACTCTCTAACTTGATATGGAATTCCACCCCTGGTTGCATCGCCAAGGCAGAAAATGTTCCGAATTGAGCGTAGTGGCGCTTGACCGCCGCGCGGCAAAGCATTTCGAAATTGTGTTCTGCGCTCCCGGGCAGATTTCTGAATACATCCCAATTCAATCCTGGCATCAGTGACTCTCTGGGCTAACGCCCGTAGCCTGTTCCTTTATGAAAATGAGCAGAGAACACTTCCACTTTTGCACCAAGATCGACCAGCAGTTTGAGAAATGCAGAAACTTCAGATTCGTCGGTGGTTATGACAACATCGTTTCCTTTCTCTTTACTCGTGATCTCCATTGCAAACTGTTCAACCTCCGATGGACCAATGGAATGGACTTTGGAGTTCACGAACAAGGCAAGCATTCCTTCCGAATAGCGATCATTCCGACCACCAAACTGAATGAATCCGTCGTCAACGTCCTTACTTACCTGCTTGGTGAACTTCTCAATCGTCTCCATTGCTTCGGAGGCATCCTTCGCTTCTTTGAAATGGCCGATCATCACGAGGTTCATCGAATGCTCTGAACCGAATCCTTGCCAAATTTTCATCTTTCCCCCGATTGCGCTCTCTGCGAAAGGACTTCAACCGCCTCCAATATGCTGCCCTGTCCTATCGGCACACCGAGTGAATCGAACGATGTACGCTTCAGGTTCCCTTTGGCGTCGATATGAACGTAGGACATGAGTCCCCGCTCAGCGGAGCAATTCATGTGCACAGGCAACCCCTCGGCGGCCTCTTCGCTTATCGAGAGTTGAAGCGGGCCGTGATAGGAATTTATCCAAGAACGCAGTTTCTCCATGGTCGCGCTATCAGCGCCGGGAACTTTATCGGTCTGACGTTGTGGCAGTAGCAGGATCTCCTGGGCCCCTTCATGCGCCGCAAACTGACTGATAGCATTCAGGCTGTTCACTGTCATAGAGTTAACAACGCAGTTGATACCGAAGGGCGATACGGTTCGGATAAGGCATATTTTCTTCCTCAAGCTGCCGAACGACCGGCCACGGATACGTTCATATTCCGAGCCCACAGCATCGACGCTGAGGCGAATGAAGTTCACGTTTCCCGAGAGTGCCTCTGCGAGTGGTTCTGTAATTTGGTGCCCATGGGTTGTGATTGTTACGGCGAGGCGAGTGCTTTGGGTCGCAAAGTCACAGAGCACGGGAAGCGCGGGGTGGAGCATCGGTTCACCGCCACCGAACCCGACCCCTAGGCAGCCATGATCGCCCAATTCGACGAGCCACCTGCAGATGATCGAGGTCTCCAAGATCGCACTAACTTTAGGCGCATAGCAAAAAGCGCACTTCAAATCGCACGCATTGGTGAGAGCAATTGATACTTGTCGCGGACTGCGGGACCACAGATTCGGAGGCACAAAGACCTCGTCGCAGAGGACATTTGTGCCACTCTGCCGATCGAAAAGATGTACACCTGTCGAGCCAAACCGAATTGCGTACGTAGCCGTCATAAGCGCCGGTCAAAATGCTTATTCTTAGGTTCCGATCAAAGCCTCTCCAACCGCGTCTGCGAATCCCCAAACTGCTCCAACTTCACCCCGAAGCGATCCATCAGCGACAAATACAAACTGCACATCTTGCGATTATCTTCGCTGTCCTTCAGATAATTCAGCGTACGCCCCGTTTGTAACGTCCCGCCAAGCCCTCCGGCCAGCACCAGCGGCAGCCGGAAGTTGTCGTGTTTGCGCCCGATCCACATATTGGATAGGAACATCAGGCAGGTGTTGTCGAGAACCGTGCCGTTTCCTTCCTTCATGCTGTCCAACTTAGACGCCAGGTAGGCGTACTGCTCGACATGGAAACGAGAGATGCGCTCGTATCCATCGGAATTGTTGTTGTGCGACGCAGAATGGTGCCCCTCCTTCACATCGAGGAAGGGATAATACATGGCCGACAGATCACGCGAGATGATCAACGAGGCGACGCGCGTCTTGTTGGTTTGGAAGGCAATGGCAATGATGTCGCACATCAGGCGCGCGTGATCGCGTAAGTCTTCCGGCAGTCCGTTGGCCGGCCGTTCCATGGTGGCGGCGACGGTGTTGCTGGCTTTCGCTGCGTCCTCAGCATCGGCCTTGTCTTTGCGCATGCCCTCTACGCGCTTTTCCACCTCGCGCACGCTGGTCAGGTATTCATCGAGCTTGCCTTGGTCGGTCGCACTGACGCACCTGGAAAGATCCTGGGCGCGATCCTTGACGCGGTCCAGAATGCTGATGTTCTGCAGGCTGCCACGGTTGTCAAAGAGGTTGTCCCAGGCGAGCGATGGGTAGACTTCTACCGGGACAGGGGATTCCGGACTCTGCCAGGAGAGGTGGGAACTGTAGGCCAGGGAAAAGTTCGATTCGTGGTAACCGGTCATGGGCTGCTCGCAGGCCAGCACGATGCTGGATTGTGGCGTGTCTTCGCCCACGTGGTTGGCAATCCTCTGGTCGATGCTGATGCCCGAGTGAAGGATGGCGCCTTTGGAAATGTGCGCGCCGGATAAAAGACTGCCCGTCTGGGCAGGATGAATCCCCTGGCCGGTGAGCGCCTGGACGTAGAGACCGTCAATTACGTTGATCTTCTCTTTTAACGGCTCCAGGGGGGAGAGGGTCTTGCTGAGCTTCATCGCGGCGCCTTGGCCTTCGGCGCTCCAGTGATCTTCGTTAATGCCATTGCCCAGGAAAACGATGCCGAATCGTTTGGGGAAAGCGGAGGGCGGTGGGACATCCGCTAAGGCGTGCAGGGATTCCAGCCAGGGGAGGGCGACGGTGCAACCGGCTCCGCGGAGTACGGCGCGGCGGGAAACGGGGAGTGTTAATTTTTTGGACAGTCTGGACATGGTTGTTCACCTTAACAACGGATTCAGTAGAGCCTCGGGTTTTCAGCCGGTTTCAACCGTCCCTTCGGGACTATTCGTCTCTCTCTGGCCAAACCCAGGACTCCGTCCTTCGGACTGCGTCCTGGGCTAAGTTCAGGTCGCCCCTACGGGGCTGGATTTGCACAAGCCGAGTTCTCACCAGGGCTAAAGCCCGGTCATTGCTAGATATAGCGTTCTCGCGGGTTTGAAAACCCGCTCCCCCGGACTAAAGTCCGGGGCTGGCACAACGAAAATCCGCTCCCCTACACAAGGAAAACCCGCTCCCCCGGACTTAAAGTCCGGGGCAGCCGGGGATAAATCCCCGGCCTACCCTAAAATCGAGTTTTTCCGCAGCCTCTGAAGTCCGGGGCTGGCAAGAAATAAAAGTCAATCCCGGTGAGCTAAACCGCCGCGAATTGTATCTATATCTGCGGTGCCGCAAATTGGGCGCCTTTGCTGAAACAAAGGACTTATCAGCCCCAGGGCTGGCCCACCTCGATCTTTGAAAATTCAATAGTAGGCTTGTAGTAGGCTTGCCCAGCCCTCTCTATCCGCATGAAACCGGGAAGTGGGAGGCCGCACAGCCCCTCTCTGCGCTGCTTGGGGCCCCTAGAAGGCGCTCTTCGCGACCTTTAACCGGCCAAAAAACGATGGCCAAACCGAATTACTGCGTTAGTGCGTACTTTTTAGCCATTTCCCGAGAAGCGCAACCTCTGCCAAGGCATCGCCAGGAGTCCCAGGGACATAGAAAAATGCTCCGGCAGGAGAACTTACCACGCTTACCACGCTTATCACGCACCATTTTGTCATTTCGCGAGAACCGTGCCTGCGGAAAGACCTCAGCAGCATCCCTTTGCGGGGACTCTTAGCGCTTTTCGCGCATCATTTTTTTTGGGCTGACCGACTGGGACTCTCAGGCCTCCGCACCTTTGAACAAATGTACAAACTCCAGCCCCCGGACTACACAATGGATGACACAGTGCTAAAAATGTAGAAACTCCAGGCATGGCTGAAGCTGTCCTTGGTACAAAGCGTTTTCAGTTCGCCTTCCTTGATGCTATCTGAGTCGGTGGCGCTGGTAGTCGTTTATTTCGGAACTGGGGGCTCATTACTATGGTTTCTACCAGCGAGTCAAAGCGGTCGCCCTGCGCGGCCAGGTTGGTCTGCATCGTGTCCACCAGCGCTTCGTCGGAGAGTTGCAGCGTCCGGTTGAGGCCGTAAGTGAGCAGCTTGCGGCAAAGATTGTTGAGGAATTCGGGCTGGCGATGATCGCGGATAAAATCCCGCAAACCTTCAAAGCCAACCCCGTTAACGCCGCCGGGATAGGTGACGGCGGTATCGACCGGCCGCCCGGCCAGGTCTTTGCTGCGCACATCCCCAATGGGTCCATACCCCTCATACGCCAGGCCAAACGAATCAAACCGTGAATGGCAGGCGGCACACATGGGATTCGCCCGATGCTGGGCCAGCATTTCGCGTACGGGAAGATCGGATTTCGATTCATCGGCCGGCAGTTCGGGAACCACCGGCGGCGGCGGAGGAACGCGGATCCCCAACATCTTTTGCACCACCCAATTTCCGCGCTTTACCGGGCTGGTTCGAAGTCCGGGCGAGTTCTGCGTCATAAATACCGACATGGGCAGCAGACCGCCACGTCCATATTGCCCGGCATCGTCAATGCGAACCCAGTGGTCCGCGTCGCCCGCGACTCCCGGTATGCCGTAGTGTTTGGCCAGCACCGGATTCACGAATGTGTAATTGCCATAGAGAAGGTCGAACACGGAACGATTGTTCTGAATGGTGTCTTCGACGTAGCGGATGGGTTCCTGGAACATCGCTTCCCGCAGATCGTTGTTGAACTGGGGAAAACGATGGCGATCTACCGTATTGTTGGTTTCAAACAGGCGAAACGCGAGCCAGTTGCCGGTGAACTCCGTGGCCAGGCCACGCACCCGGGAATCTTTCATCATGCGGCGAGCCTGCGCCAGCAAAACTGCCGGTTTTTGCAGGTCGTTCGCGGCCGCGTGCCGCAACAACTCTTCATCGGGCATGCTGGCCCAGAGGAAGTAGCTTAAGCGGCTCGCCAACGCGTAGCCGGACAACGGCTCAGAAGGGACTGCGGCCGACGTATGAAGGACGACTGCACGGGAACGCGCAGCCGTTTGCGGCGCCGTCATATCCAGACGGTAGAGGAAATCGGGTTCCATCAGCACACTGGTGATCACATCGCGCAGAGCCTCTTCGTGGGACAACTGATTTTGGGCTCGAGACTGGTGGTAATACGCGAGCAAGTCAGCGCGTTCTGCTGGGGTGAGTGGCCGCCGGTAGGCACGCGCGGCAAATTGCAGCAGAGCTTCTAATTGCCGCGGTTCCGCCTCTGCCCGCTCCTTTTCCAGGCTGCGGAGCGTGGCGTTCATCTGGTCGAAATGATCGCGGATGGCCTCAGCCGCCACGGGGTCATTGGTTCGATCCGCCGCAGCCTTGGCCAGGTAAACGTCTCGCATCTTAAGGATGACTGCCGCATCGGTAACGGCGTGATCGGTCGGGCGCGCCGAGCCGGATTCGTCGCCTGTCCCGAAAACCTCTCCGCTCTGGTTGAAGTAGTACTGGGTCCAGGTACGCGCCGAAAAATCGGCAATGTAGTCGAACTCGTTCCACAGACGATCCAGCTGCTGGGTTCCCTTGTCGTCGAGGATGAGCTGAACCAGAGGAAGGTCGTCGCGGTAATAACCAACGATATTGTGATACCCGGCGCTGAGCAGCCGGCCCTTGTCCTCCGAGTCGTCGGGGAAATAACGGCCCCGTTCCGACACATAAAACGCATCAGGAAAAACCGAAGCGAAGCGCGAAAATGCGGCCTGATAGCGGGCGCGCTGGGCGACGGGGACGATCAGATCGTCATCCTCGGCCCGATCCCTGGCCGAGAGAGCGGCCCAACGGGGCGCGGCTTCCTCGTGGAGATCAGGATATGGAGGAATCTCCGGAACCATGAGTGGTGGATCGGTGTCATTCCGCAGATCGTTAGGATCGCTGTCACGCCGGTGCTCGGCGAACTGCTTCAGCTTCCAATTCAGAAGAGGCTCCGACTGCGCGGGCAAGCCGTCGACTACAGGCGCGGCAAATTGCATCGCGGTGTGGGCGCGGATTTTCACCACGAAATCCCGCATTTCCGTGCATTTTGCACGCAGCCCTCCGGTTTGAGCCGCATCAGGGGAGGGAAGCGCCAGCCACATTTTCTGCAGCTTGAGCACAGGGCCCACAGCATTCTGATCGTGCAGGATCTGCCACACCAGGGGAAGGTATTTCGGGCTCACCTTCGCATCTACCGCGGTGCTAGCCAGGGTGGCATGTGGCTTCTTGAGAGCGACTCGATATTTGTAGCGCCAGGCGGCCTCGAAATAATCTGCATAGTCGGTGGGCTGCGCGAGGTAGAAGCTCACAATCCGCTGGATGGCGTATTTTTCCCGATCGGTCTCTACCAACATGGGATAGGGCGCGAAGTCGATTCCATCTGGCTTTAGAACCGCATGATCGGCCACTTCGCGAGCCGCCTTCAGGTACTTATTCAGCAGCGCGGGCGACATGGTTAACGATTCGCCCGAATTATCAAAACCCGCCTGGTTGGCGGGATCCACGGGAAACTGCCTGGCGACGTGCAAGTCCTGGCCGGTGAGATCGCGAATCGTATAGTCGTACTCCGCATTGCTCAACCGGCGAGCCAGCACGACGCCCGGGTCGCCGGCGGCCTTTTTGATTTCTTCCGCGCGCACAGCGGCTACCCAATCAATGATCTGCTGCGCTTCGGCTGCCGGCGGAGGCGGCATCGGCTTGGGCGGCATTTCCTTGGCTTTTAGCCTCTCCGCCAGCAGTGCCCAACGGGCAAAGTCGTCGGTAACCATATCCACGCTGGTGTACGATTTCAGGTCGAACTGCGCGGGGGCCATCTTGCCGCTATGGCACGCCACGCAATATTTGCCGACAAACGGTCTGACCGTCTGTTCAAACTGCTGGTCAATAGCGGGGACGGGCGCGGGAGTTGGGGCAGCAGGAGTGGCAGCATCCACCATGGAGGCTGCGCCGAGGGAGAGGCAGAGGAGAAGGGTCCGAAACTTCATAACAAAGCGCCTCTGGCCTAGAGCTTATTTTCGGGTTACACCATTATATGACGGGGGGAGTACCCGCGAAGACCCGAACGCGCCCGCTACTTGCCCGCCGGGTATGCGGGGAAGACGTGCTCGATGAGCTCCCCTCGCAGGGTGAGGCGGAGATCGGCGCCCGGTTCCGGCTCAGTATTCGACTGGGGATGCAGCGCGGCGGAGGCCGCGGGCGCTCCGGTATCGGTCGTATTGACCAGGAGAATACTGGCTGTGCGCCGGGCCGGGTCGATCAGCATCTCAGAAGAAAAGCCGCCCTGGTCGCCGTCGTGATAAACGTAGCGGGGCCGTCGCGGTTCAATACAAAGAAGCCAAGGCCCATCATCGGGCCATCTTTGGTGTAGGGCGTAGCCGGTTTTTTCGGCTCCGCCACCGGTAACACCCCGGTCCATGCTTCCTCAAGGGAGCTGCGCCGCAGCACAAAGTCATAACGCGAATTCGCCGGATCGCCGATCAGGAACCGGAGATACTTCACCATGTCGGTGATCGGAGCCTTGAGGCCGCTGTTGGAGGTCGTGATCCCGGTATCGAAGTTAAAAGGCTGCTCTGTAATCGTGTCGCCCGCGCGCAGATAGCTGGCCGAGACATGCGATTCCAGAAAGTAGGGCGAGCGATCGAAGTAGCTGTCGGTCATGCCCAGCGGCTTGAGGATGTTCTTGTCGAGATACACTTCGAAGTCATCGCCAGTGAGCCGTTGAATAATCTGGCCGAGAAAAACGTAACCGAGATTGGAATAGCTCCACCGGCTGCCTGGACGGAAGGCAATATGGGTATACGGCAGCATGGCATTGATCTGCGCCCATTGCGTTGGTTCAAATGGTTGCCAGTCGCAGTTGGAGGCATCGTCGCAGTCCCACGGCCATGTAGGATTGCGAAACCCCGCACTATGGGTGAGCAGCTCGCGAATCGTAATCGCATCCATCGCGCCGAAATCGTCGTGGACCTGGCGCAGCTCAGGCACATAACGCACCGCAGGATCATCCAGCGAGAGCTTGCCGCGATCCCGCAGCTGCAGAATGGCGATGGCAGTCATCGTCTTGGTGATCGACGCCCAGTTGTAAGAGGTTGCGCCGTCCACCGCCTGGTGTGTGCCTTTCCGTGCCTCACCGAAGAACAATTGCGTTGCTGCTTCCTGCAGGTGGACGATGGCGAAACCGCCGCCCACCACCCCGTGTTGCGACAGGACCGTGTTGAAGCGCTGCGAAAACGGCTCGAAGGAAGATGCCGAAGCCAACAGCAAGCCGCCCAGCAGCGCAGCGCAGACGATCGGGACGCGGCTCGACATGAGGCTCATGATAATACGCGCCTGCCGCAAAATTTTGTCTGCCCACCCTTACCGGGCAAGGAAAAAAACCAGGGGCTAAAGAGTCTGCGTGAGAACTCGAAAAAGCAGCCCTCAGGGGCTAAAGCCCAACGTATTTTCAATCCTTTACGGCCCGACTAAAGTCGTGCGCTGATACGCGGATACCGAGGGATAAACAGACGTTGCTACCCGCGGGAGCCGCGATACAAAGCATTACGGGGGAGAGAACCGGAAAATTCGCCGCGTTCCGCAGATTTTGGATCTATCCACGTTCTCTGAAATGTAGAAACTCAAGTGGACGGCCTGAAGGCCGTCCGCTTCAATAGCCATCGACTATCGTTCAATTCGGCGACGGATGATCGACATGATCGATCACAATCACGTCGACCGCTGTCTTCTCAGAAGACAACTTGAGTCCGAGTTGCTCACGAATCGCGGTGAAGAGCGGCGGAGGCGCGTCCGCCGCATCACTGGGCGGCGTGGCTTTGACCCCCATGGCGGCGAACTGCGAGTCATCCGGAGTAAACTTAAGCGTGAAGTCCCAACGGCCGGTTAGACCCGTCTGATCGACCACCGGACGATCGAGCACGGTTCCCTGCAGCAATTGAGCGAAGTCGAGCATAGGCGCATTGTGGACATGGAGCGTTCCGATCGGCCCAAACCCCAAGCCCTCCTGGGTGGGATCGCTGGTGTCCTTGGTCATCTTTGGCGGGTCCGCGATCACCGTGAGCACGTAGGCAGACATCTCCTTCTTGTCCCGATGAAATTTAAGCTGGAAACGGTCGGCCATCAGCTGACGGGTCATGCCTTGCGCCTGCTTCAGGCTGGGCCGGCCAGTCATATCAGGCTTGGCCGTGATGTCGAATTTCTCGCTGAATACCCAGTCGGGTGCGCCCACGATCTGCTTCGACTGGAGGTTGTAGACGGTGCATATCAGGCCGGCCAGGGTGTTGTTGATGGCCTTGAGCTCGCGCCCGTCCCATATAAAGCCTCCACCCTGCGCATCCGGTTTGGCCGGCTTGATGGTCGCCACCTCCACACCGGGATTGGCATCGGCCGACATCGGCGGCAGCTCGGGCGGTGGCTCCGGAATGGTCCACTCTGTCGCCGGCGTCGCCTTCTCCAGGACGAGAGCCAAAGGGTTGCCACCTTGCGTCCATGTGCCCGCGATCGACTTGCCGTCGGCAGAAAGCTTGCCCTCATAACTGCCATCGAGCATCTGGATCTTGAACTTAACCACGCTCCCGGCCAAGCTTGCTTGAGAGGCCGGAATGGCTCGCCCACCTTGATCGATGCTGTACATCGTGGCCTTGAGAGCGCCGCCGTCGCTCGAAAACTTGGCGACGATACGCAGATTCTGGCCCGCGTGCAGCGTGCCCTGCCAGGTGCCGTCAAGGGCTGTATTCGGTCCCGGCGTCTGCGCGGCAGGCGATGGCGTTGCAGAAGGCTGACTCTGAGCGTGAGCCATCCGCAAGAAACCGAGGGCCAGCGAAAAGCTGAATATCATCAAGGCGGGAACCACGAGTAACCACTTTTTGGCTGAATCGATTCGACGCGACCGATATTCCATCATCATTCCGGCCTTTCTTTTCGAGCACAAGCTCTACACTACCGCGACTGCACTTCCACTGTCTGCTTGAGTTTGTCGTGGGCATGTACCTGAATAGGAATGCTCTTCTTCAGGTAAGCACCGAGTACACTCGGGTCGGCCCAATCCACCTCCCAGCCATCATCGATGGCCAACAGCCGGTAACTTCCGGGAATGATGTTAGACAACAAGAACGTCCCGTCGGAATCGCTCTGGTCGCGGCGGAAAAGAATCTGGTTGTCTTTCGCGTCGTGGGGCGCGAGCAGCACCATGACTCCGCTGGTCGAATGGCCGTCGCGTTCCGCCATCCCCTCAATCTGACCATACCCGCTGCCGGCCACGATCTCAAGCCGTGGAGCGTCGCCCGCCTTCACCTGCAGCATGCGGCCTTTCACCAACGCGTTTGGGGAGGAAACGCGGGCAATGTACATCTGTGGAATCTGGCCGATAACCTGGTATTCCCCGGGAACTACCTGCACGGCAAACTCCCCGGCATCGTTGAGCGGGGCGATATAGTCGCGCTGCGATTGCGAAGCAACCAGGGAAATCTCGGCGAATCGCATCTTGCTATCCAGAGAAGTCACCTTGCCCGACACGGTGACTTCGGCTACACCGCCGTCTGTGCTTAACTGGGTTGTCCCCTCGGCAACGTCCGCTGTGAAATGAGTTGGCTGCGGCGGAGACAGGAAGGGGCGGGTAACCGTAACCTCGTATCTCCCCGGCACCACACCGCTGATCTCCAACCCCCCTTCGTTGTTCGCCTGCGTACCCGTGGGTATTGGCTCCAGTTGACCAAAGACATTCTGCGCCATGGAAACGCTGGTACGCCCCGCCTCGTCGCGAGCAACAGCTAGTTGCAGGCGCATGGCATGTTGGGGCGTGAGTGTCATGTTGGCCTCGGTCCGCTCGCCTCCCCTGATCGGAATCGGGATAGCGTCGTCGGAGTCGGTCGCGTTGGGATAGAAGGTGAGGGGATAAGCGACATCGAGAGCAGAGTCCACCCTGGCTAGCGCGTCATTGAACTTTAGCGAAATGATCATGCCGTTGTTGACCGCCGTGGCGTACCAGGGCTGAGCCGATACGCCCAGAAAATAGTTGCCCGGTGCGATGTTGGGTATTTCATACATACCGCGGTCGTCGGTCGGAACTGTCTGACGCTGCAGTGTGGACCGAATCCCATCGACCTCTTGATCCTTATAAAGGTGCACTTGCGCGTTGCGGACCGGCTCGCCGGCTTCATCGCTCACCGTGCCATAGAAGATCGCCTGGGGCATCAGATTAAAAAGCAGGTCTTCGGAGTTTAGTTCCGGGCCTACGGCAATGGCCGTGGAGAAGCCTTCATGCTCCTGGTAAGACTGCGTGAGATAGCCGCGTTTGGCGGCGGTTAGCGCATACTTTCCTGGCCGTAGGCCGCCGAAGTCGAAGTGACCTTCGTCCCCGGTTTCGAGCGAGAGAGACTGGCTGCGGTTTTCCGTTGGTTCGATCTCAACCACACAGCGTGCCAGGGCCTGCCCGCTGCGCGCATCGATGACTTTGCCGCTAATGTGCCATGCCGCCGAGATATTTGACGAATCCGGCTGCTGTGCTGCCGCAGCCCCAGGATTGAACGCAAGCAGCAGGGCAAGCATGGGCGCGATAGAAATCGGTGGGCGGCGTAACATCTACGGTTCTCCGGTCATAATCTTGAGCTGCACTTCCGATTTGCCACCGCGTGTGAGCGTGACTTGCTGGCCGAGAGGCAGATACCGTTGCAGCGCCTCATCGTCGCGGTAAGCCAGCTCCTGCGGGTGGGTCAGCGCCAGCACCAGGTAGCGGCCGGGGGCAACCCCCTCGAACGATCCCTCCGCCGGGGCATCGGGCGACACCTTGCCTCCCACGGAGAGCTCCGGAGGCTGGGTGAAATTATCCAGCGGGATGGCAGTTACAAATACCTGGTTGGTGCTGCTGTTGTCGTCCTCCCCTAGAGAGACTGACCACTTCAGTGAAGCGGAATCGTCCCGGTACACCATGCGCACCGTGCAAGCGGTAGCGGCGTCGGCTGCGATCACCAGCGGATCGCGTGTCAGGTCCAGGTTGCCGCAGGTGGCTGACGCCACATACCATGGCGGCTGCGGCCGGGCTTGCAGCACGTAGCGGCCCGGCTCGACATCGCGGAACACCATGGGGTCGCCGGGCTGCCGGCTGCGGCTGTGCCCGGCCCGGCGCGGTGCGGGGTTGCGCGGGCAACGTGCGCGCAGGCCCGCGAGGATCCTCGTCCTCCAACGAGGCATTCCAATAGGGCGGCGGCGCAGAGGGTGCATTTTGGGAGCCGGTGGTCACGGCCTGGTACTCCACGTCGATAGGCAGCATGGCCGGTGGTGCGAGAGTGATCGAGATCCCTTCGAGCGGAGCCTCGCCGACAGTAATCTCGCGCGTGCCCGCGAGCTGCTGCTCACGTTCCACCGTGGAATGCGCTATGAGGCGATAGGCGCCGCTGGGTAGCCTCAAGCGGAAGGCGCCGCCTGGGCTTACGATGACCGGTGCGTCGACCGGTTCGCCGTTCTCGGTCGCTACCGAAACCCCTCCACCCCCGGGGGCCATTCCGTGGATCAGGCCAGAGACGGTATAAAGTTTCTCCATGGCGGCGCTCGCGTTCGCCTCGACGTGATCGCCGGGCGCCAGCGTAAGCGAGCCGCGAATTCCGTCTCCTGCCGGCGGGGGAAAGGTGACGGGCACGAACGCGACGGAGGACGCCGCCTCCGCCAGGCCTTCGATGCGGAAGCTGGTGGCCAGCGAGTATTGGCCGGCCTGCAGCTCGGCAAAGCGAAACTTGCCCTCTACGCTGGTGATAGTGGTCTGCATTTCTTGCCAGCGTCTGAGCCCGTTGTGCACCTCGAGCTTGCTTAACTGGACCCTTAGATCCTGGACCGGCTGGCCGTTCTGATCGCTGATGGTTCCGAAAACAATGGCCTCGGGGATAAGCCGCACAGTGATGGATTCGCCTTGCGCGAGCACCGCCCTGTCTTCTGCAAAGTAGCCAGGCTTGGAAGCAAACGCGTAGGCGGAGTCTTCACGCACGTCGTCAAATGCAAAACGGCCATCATGGTCAGTCAGTACTGCCTGCTGCGTACCCACCTGCACCCGTGCGCGCGCGATGGGCTCGCCGCTGACACTGTTGACCACCTGTCCGCTGATGCTGTGCGATGCTTGGGCGGTTTGCGCTGCTGCACGCACCTGGCTGATGCAGATGCTTGCAGCCGTCGTAAGCACCACTGACGGAAGCAGCCGGATAATCCGGTTGAGGATCCTCATGCACGCCCAGCCCGATACGCGGATACCGAGGGATAGACAGACGTTGCTGCCCGCGGGAGCCGCGATACGCTAATCAGCGTAGCACTGAAATTAACTCAAGGCGATCAAGCCCGGGTAAAAGCGGAAAAGCTCAATTGGTCGACGTCTCGGGTGCTAGGCGTAGCCTTCTGTTGATAGCCGGCCAGTACTGGCGCAGCAGATTTCCGCCGAATCTCCACCCCAGATCGGTGGCATAACGGGTAAGGGTACTGCCGGCAGTGCGGTTTTCCTCGGGATAGTAGGCATTGGCAAGCCCCTCGGCCATCAACGGGCCGATAAGACCCGAATAGTTAACCTGCTTTTCGCCGGAATCTGTACTGGTGTAGAGCACCCTGACGGCGGCGTACTTGACCGATTGCCCAAACGACAAATTCTTCTTCACAAAAAAGCGTGGATCCTGATGTAAAGCCGAGGCCAGCAGAAAAGTCCCGAACAGGTTATCCGAGGCGGCACGAGCCATGTCGGCTCCGAGGCGCTTTCCGTAGCCCTCGAAACCCTGGTGATAGCCCGAGGGACGATTGACGACCTGACCGTACCCTGAGCCAATCATCGCCTCCCCGAGTGTGGATAAGGCCACGCTATTGTTCGCCGCCAGCTTGAACTTCTCCCAAGTGCTCAACCGGCCCTCGGTGGTTGCGAGGTCGGGAAAGACCAGTGATTTCTGCTGCAGCAGTTTAAAGAGAACTACGCTGCTCTGTATCGGATTGGCCGGTTGTGGTGTCGTCTGCGATGGTTGGCTTTGAGAGGTTGCATCCGGCGCGGGCGCGGGCTGGGTTTGTTGCGCTACAGCGCAATTGCAGATCAAAAACCAGGGGGCGGCGAGGATCAGGCAATACAGTCCGCGCCTTCGTTTAAAAGCCTTGGTCCGAGGGGAAAAGATACGTTGGAAGGCAGTTCTTCCGGATAGAAGCGACGTGGCGATATTTCCCTCCCTTAAAGTCGTCTTGGTCAGCGTCATGGCCTATTCTAGCAATTGACTTCGTGCGCGCCGCCGTCCCAAGGTACCGTGATTGGTCACGGAGCATCCACCACACAGCGAAATCCGATTGTCCCGGCACGATCCCGCCCCGGGGACATCAGCAGGAACTTCTGGTGTTCGTCGAGGCGGTCGGTCTGGGGAAAATACCAGATCGATCCTCGCGGTTGATAGTACGCGCTGCCGCGCAGAATCGCGGCGCGCGTGTGCTGGTCGCGAAACTCGTCGGTCCATTGCGAAACGTTTCCGGTCATGTCGAGCAGGCCGAAGGCGCTGGCTCCTGCCGGAAAGTCATCCACATTGGCCGGTGCGCGCATCTGTCGCCCGTGGTCGGGGGAGGGAAGCGCTCGATCATTCCGATCATTTCCCCAGGGCCAATCATTTCCCCAGGGATAGAGGCGGCCGTCGGAGCCCTGCGCGGCATATTGCCATTCCCAATCGTGCGGCAGCCGCTTTCCGGCCCAGGCCGCATAGGCGCGTGCATCTTCGATGGAAACCCAAGTCACCGGTTGGTTCGCCGCACCCGCGGGAAACGTTCCGTTGGACCAGAGCCGCAGAAAATTGTGGCCGTCCGCGGGGCGGTAGTGCGCGTCGTCGACGAATTTCTTGAACTCGGCATTGGTTACCGGCGTGCGGTCCATATAGAAGGCCTTCATCTGCAGCAGCCTGCGATGAAACCGGCGGGGCGCGTCCTCCCATGGATATTGAACGTCGACGCCAGGATCGTTGCCACCTTCGATTTCGATCCCACGGACGGCAAAATCAAAATCACCGCCTGGAATACGAATCATGCCGGGCGGGGCGGAGGCGGCTGGTTTTGTCGCCGCCATCTCAACCATGGTCTGCGGCAGGTACTTCCATTCGCGCGTGTACCCACTGAGAGGGCGTTGGGCGCGCTCGGCCATAAACGCAAGCAGGTCCTTCCATTCCGCGGTCAGCGCCGGAGTCATGAGCACCGCGCCAAAACCCAGGCCATCGATCGAAAATTGCAGCCTGTCATTTCCCCCGGCGACGCCTGGAGTCAGCTCGACGCCATGCCACAGGTCGTAGTAATGCATGCCATTGTCGTGCGCTACGCTCAGCTGCTCACCCGAGACGTCGTATTCGTTGCGATTGACCATGGTCCATAGCGTTCCATTTTTGCCGGGGAACCTGCTCGAGAAAACGCCGGACTGCAGCGTCTCTGTGTACGGCTCCCAATCGGGGCTTTGCAATATTTGCCCGAACGCGCGCTCGATGCGTGTGAATCGCAGCACGGCCTCAGCGTCGTGCGCTGTCGTCCCATACCAAAAGCCCCAAAGATTTTCGAGCGACGCATAACCTACGCCGTTGAAGAAAGCGTGCTGCAAACTGTTGGTCTTATCGCGGGTGAAGCGATCTGTAACATTGACGGTGTGCCGCCGCTCGAGCCATTTCGCCTGGTTGACCATGGGAACAAAGGGATAGGGCGTGTCTTCCCACGTGACCCAGTCGTTCCAACTGATGGTGCTCCATGCCAGCGACTCGTCGCGAATGGCAAATTGAGGTTCGAGCGCGAGTGGATGGTGGGCTGCCTCGGCGGCCGCGTGAAAACCGGCAGGGACATCTTCGAGGGTATCGAAATTGACGCCGTCGGCGCCGATTTGCGCCATCAATTCCGCAAGAGCCGTGGCGGTGGGTGCGTCTGGCTCGCGGGTGCCGGTATCCCAGGCAAGAGTAGGGAAGAAGACGCGCACGCCGCGGGCGTGGAATTCGTCGATCATGTGGCGAACGCCGGAGACGCCGCCGGGCAGGTCGCGAATAAGGTCGAACTGGTTGCGGTCGTCTACGCCAAGGTTGGGATAGAGTCCCCAGATGAGAACGGCGTCGATGGGGCCGAGGCGTCCTTCAACGCCGGCGAGAAACCGATCCACCGTGTATTGATTCTTATCCGGGTCGAAGAAGGTGCGGTCCCAGATCAGCATCTGGACTTGCGAATACACGCGCTGCGTCCAGGCCAGGTCGGGCCGCTCGTACTCCGTGCCCTGGTAACGCAACCGCTGGAGCCGTTCCTCTCGCCACGCTTTCATTTGCGTCCGCCAGGCATCCGCCGCGGCAGGATTTTCCGGTCCGGGAAGCAATACGTCCGCAGGGCCACCCGGCTGGGTGAGATTCAGCACGCCGGTCGGCGGGACGAGCGCATGACGCGGACGCCACTCATCGGAAAAGGCAGTGGCAGAGATCATCGCAGATATGGCGAGAGCAAGGTAAAGGAATTTGCGCGCGCGGTCTTTGCGGAAAGAGTGTGTAGGTCTCCTGGTGAGGAACATTCAGGCGCCGTATCCTGGAGGCGCTGTGAAACCACCGATGTTGTCGCTCAGAAGAGCCGCAAACTCGATAGATGTCGCATCTTCCCAGAATGGCCCCATGATCTGGATTCCGACCGGCAGACCGGACGAACTTTGGCCGATCGGCGCAGCCGTCGCCGGGCAGCCGGTCAATGTCGCGGTCACTACCCACGGCATGAGTTGCATGTAGGGGCGAGTTCCATCAGGAGTATGGATAGTCCGCGTCAAGAGATCTCCCTTGTGGTCATGTTGGAAGGCAACGGTAAAGCAGGTCGGCATCAAGAAAACGTCAACCTGTTCAAAGTATTCTTGCCACATGGCGCGGAAGGATAGCTGCCGGAAGCGTTGCTGCTGCCAGTCAGCGTACGAACTGAGCGAGCCGGCGGCAAAGGGATTTTGTGGATTCTGCTGGTAGCTTTTGCGGTCCATCTCCTCCGCCTGCTTGCCCTCGGTGCTGAAGTTGAAAGCAGAGAGAAGAAAAATATAGTTGTTGCAGGCTTCGCGCAGGTCGTAGCCCGTCGGCCAGCCGGGCCGCAGTTGCACTCCTGCGCGCTCGAGCGCGCTGAGCGTTCTGTCCAGCAGCGGCCGCACTTCGGAGGTCGGGCTTGCCATCGGGCTGTCTAGCACGTACCCAACCCGAAACTCCTTTAAAGCACGCTTCCGGGGCGGCGGCAATGTCCAGGACCAGGCCTTTCGCTCATACCCCACGGGGCCGCCCAGCACCCTAAGCGCCGTCATCAGATCACGCGCGCTGCGTGCCATCGGGCCCGCCACCGCAAGCCCGGTCGAGAACCCAGGCAAACCAGGGACGCCTCCCGGGACTGCGCCGTTTGTGCTAACGAGATCGAGAGTCGGTTTGTGAGCGAAGACTCCGCAGAAGCTTGTCGGGACGCGCAAAGATCCGCCGATGTCACTACCAATGCTCAGATACGACAGGCCGGCGGCGAGGGCGGCGGCACTCCCGCCTGAAGACCCCCCGGGCGTGCGGGTCAGATCCCACGGGTTATTGGTCGTCCCGTAAATGTCGTTGAAAGATTGCCAGTCCATCAAGTCAAGCGGAACATTGGTTCCACCGAGCAGGACGGCTCCGCTATCGAGCAGGCGCTCGACCGCAGTGGAGTTTGCAGGCGCCTTCGAACCCTTGAGGGCTGGGATCCCCCAGGTGTCGGGCTCGCCTTTCACGCCGAACGACTCCTTGACGCATATCGGCACTCCATGGAAGGGTCCAACCTGATCGCCTCTCGACAAGGCGGCATCGGCCCGGCGTGCTTGCGCCAGCGCTTGATCTCTCATCTGGTAAGTGAAGGCGTTTAGTTTCGGGTTGTATCTATCGATGCGGGCGAGCATGCGATGCGTCAGTTCGGTAGAAGAAACTTGCTTCGCCTTGATCCTGGCAGCAGCGTCAAGCGCTGACGCAAAATCGAGATCGCTCGTGTTCTCTGAGAATGCGTGTGGAATCATTCCCGTGGCGATGAAGGCCGAAGCAGAGGTCAGGAGTTCACGGCGCGTCATGTGCTTAACTTAATTCAGTTTCTATCGTGCTGGAAGATCGCCCGATGATAACGCATAGGCCAGCTGTCGTATTCGGTTATCCTGTACCCACGGCCCTAGCACTGAATCACGATGCGGAAACCATGGATCAAACTCGGCCTCAGCGCAGCACTTGCAGCCGGATTGGCCAGCATGGTTCCGGTAGCATGGGCCGCGGACGATACCGCGCGCTTCTATGGACAGTGGAAAGCCGCCATCCCTCTCAACGGTCAAGTGATCACCCTTATTTCGGTGCACGACGCTAACGGTTCGGCGACTTACGTTCAAACAGAGAACGGCATCACCTTTGCCGGCCTAGTATCGTTTTCCGCGGCAAATGGCATATGGTTTCAAGCCGTTCCCCCTCCCAATAATGCCGGAACCTATCACTTCGTCAACAAAGATAAAGTCGTCTGCACCAACGCTATTGGTCAAACAACGACCTGGGCGCGTGACAGCACGCCCCTGACGCAAACGCCCGTTCCCGCCTCACAGCCGGCAGCCGTTGCTCCGTCGCCCTCGCAGCCACCTGCCCCTGAATCGAGGGCAGTCGTCCCGGCAACACATCAACGCGGGACAACGATGATGGACGACGTCCAAAGTGACCCTGCGCCCGGAAATTATTACGCTCTCGTCATCGGCATCAACGACTATGTCGCCCCCATGCCCGCACTCAAAACAGCAGTCAGCGACGCCAGATCGGTGGCAGACCTCCTGAGCGAACAATATGGCTTCCAGGTCACCATGTTGCTCAACGAGGACGCTACCCGCGACAACATCTTCAAAGCCATCACGCACTTTCGCAAAAGCCTCGCTGAAAACGACAGCTTCCTCATTTACTACGCCGGCCACGGTTCTTTTGACCGCGAAACAGCCAAGGCCTACTGGCTGCCTGCCGATGCGGACCCCGACCCCCTGGTCACCTCGCGCGACATCTCTGCCGACGACCTCACCACCGAGGTTCGCGGCCTCGCCGCCCGCCACGTCATCATCATCTCGGACAGTTGCTTCGCCGGCGACATCTCGCGCGACGCCGGCGACTTCTCACCCTCTGACGGCAACCAGGCCTACATCCACCGCATGCAGCGCGCTCCCTCCCGCACCCTGATGGCAAGCGGTAGTGACGAGCCCGTCTCCGACGCTGGCTCCCGGGGCCACTCAGTCTTCGCCGAACTGCTGCTGCAGGCCATGCAATCGCACAGCGACAAATCCTTCACAGCCGATGACCTGTTTGTCTGGATTCGCAAGTCCGTGCTCAGCCGCTCCGGCCAAAGCCCGCAGTACACGTCTCTCCGCGACTCCATTCGGTCCTCCTCGAGCCTCGACAGCGGCGACTTCGTCTTCAACAAGGCCGCTGTAGGCCGCCCACGAGCGGTCCCGACCAACTGAAATCGCCGTGGATGCAAGGCCCGGACCCGGATTTCCTGCCACGCTGCACTGGACGAGGCCGCGCGTGCGCCTTTCAGTAAGGAAAGGCGCATGAAGTTTGCCAAAGCCACCAAGTTCCACAGGAAATCCGGGGAAGGGCTGGGAAATTGATCCCGAGATGATCCGAGCGCCGTAGGCGCGACACTCAACCGTCGGAGATTGCGATCCAGGTTGCGGTGGCAACGGGAGTTGCGCCAGGAGCACTCTATTCTCACGCCGTGCGTTGAAGGTTGCGACGGGTGCCCCACGTTCTCCGGATTTCCTGTCGAGGTTGGTGGCGTTGTCGAGCTTCATTCGGCTTTCCGCGAAGAAAGCCGCACACGCGGCTCTGTCCAGGTGCCGCGTAACAGGAAATCCGGGTTCGCCTCAGCGTACGTGGGACGAAAACGGCGGGGCGTTAGCCCCTTCGAACGCTTGTGCTGTGCGCAAACGCAACTGTCCAGAGAGAACAGTTCTGGAGTAGAGTAAAAGCGTTCGAAAACATCGTTTTCGGCCCATGTACGCTGGGGCGAAACATGGGGCACCCGTCCATAACCTCGAAGGCGGTGAATAAGCCAAGTCTTCTCGCTTCCCTACAAGCCTAATTTGTACATTCAGGAAGAGATTTCTAGGTGGACGAGGGACGGCTGATTTCCTGCGGAACTGTGGGGAGATAAAGGTGCTCTCATAGTGGGAGCAATGGCTATCTAACTGCTTCCACCGTGCCGCGTAATCTCGGACATGACCGATCGATATACGCCATCCGAGTGCAAGTTTTCGACAGCCTTGCGGAGCGCAGCGTCTACCACCGGATCCTTGGAGTACCGGTCAGCGGCATCCAGTAACACCCGGCCCATATCCCCATCTGAAGAAATGCGAGTTGCCGACTGAATCGCTGCGATCGCCATCGCGGTCGAGGTCCCGGGCTTGTCGAGCAAAGCCATCAGAACGTGGCTGTGATCGCCATCCGAGCTAATGCTGTCGGCAGCGGCAAAGAAATCGTCGCGGACCGGCTCAACATTCGTCCCAGCGAGCTCCACAAGCACGCGAGCTTTATCTCCGTTGGACGAAATCCGCTGCGCTGACTTCGCAATTCCGCCCAGCGTAGTTGCCCCAATTCCTTGCCGGTGAACGAGTGCCACAAGCACCTGCCGGTGGTCGCCATCGCTCGAAATTGAATTCGCCGCGTCGAAGAACGCCTTGTGGACGAGCTCATCATCGCCATACCGGGAAACCGCCTCTTTGAGCACGCGGGCTTTGTCACCGTCCGAGGAAATCCTTTCCGCCGACCGCAGCGCCCAAGCGAGTGTGTCGCGATCGTCGCCATGCGCCGCCAGTATTGTCGAGAGAACCCGCGCGTGGTCCCCATCCGACGAGATCGACTTCACCGCTTCGAAATAAGCCATAGCAAGAGCGTCGTTTGGACGATAGGCGTCTGCCATCTCGATCAGCACTTCGGCCTTGTCGCCGTCGGACGAAATATGCTTGGCTGTCCTCGCCACGCTAACCAGTGTGTCAGCGCTTCCCGCGTCCTTCTTAACGATGTCGGAAAGCACCCTGCGTTTGTCGCCGTCCGAACTAATGCTCTTAGCTGCCTCGAAAAGATACGGGCGCAGTTCGCCAGTGAAATACTTTCCGTCCAAGGTAACCAGCACCTGCGCCTTGTCGCCATCCGACGAGATCCCTCGGATCAGTCTCGCGGCGTCCTTCAGCTGCTCCGTGTTGGGCGTCGCTTGCGAAAAAAGCTGCTCCAGATAAATGCGTTTCGATCCATCGCTGTGAATCAATCCAATCTCTGTAATTACGGCCTGCGGACCGCCCTGCCGGAGTATTCGCGTGACACGGGGTCCCGCTCCAATCCCACTATCTCGAATTACCTGCGGCAGCAAGCGTCCTAGCCATGCCCGCCCCTCGGCGTCCATCGGTTTCGCCGACCAACCCACCGAGTAGGTTTTCGTGAGGTTTCCTGCCGAATCTGCCTTCACATCATATACGCGCCCGGAGAGCCATGTCCCTTCCTCCACCCGAAAATGGCCGCCAGAAGAAAGTGACTTGACGTCACGATCGTCATCGGTGAATTCGATGGCGCCGTCAGCCTTCACGCTGAGTGACGTCCATCCATTGTGGGTCGTCATCTCCATGTGAGTCTCGCCGCTCTGCTGCGCGCCCACAGGCGCCATCGGTGCTAGCGGCGCCATAGGAGCGAGTGGCGCGCTCGGCGCCAAGGGGGCGAGTGGTGCCGGCGGTGAGGTGGGCGCCTGCACTGCGGCCGTCGCAGTCAGCGCCGCGATCCGCCTCAGCGGTGTCCGTAACGCCAAGGGTGCATCAGGAACTGGTGCTGGGATTGGCGCTCGGGGTGCTTGCAGGGAGTGCGGCGGGCTTAGTGGGACCAGCTCCTGCCGGCTATTTTCGTATGCCGTATTCTGCGCGAAGACGATCAGTTGCGGCGCCCGCGCGCCCACATAGATCAATGTCCCTACTGCGGCAATCGCCGCCCCCAGCGGACCGAGGGCAAGCTTCGGAGCCGCGTTCCGAGTGGGGTCCAACATGTGATGGACGCGGCTGAATAGTTGCGAACGGTTTCCTGTCGCGCTTACTGCCAGAACGCCTGCGTGCTCCCATTGCGAAAGTTCTGCCACTTTTGTGAGTGAGGCCGCATACGGCTTCGCCGTTCCCATGGTTGCGACAACCCAGTCATCGCATGCCATCTCGCGCTCGATCGCCATCCGGTGCCCGATCCAGTAAACCGCCGGCTGGATCGGTAGTATTGTTTCAATCAATTTCTGTGCGAGGTTGGTCCAGTCATCCCGGCGCCGCAGGTGGGCTAGTTCGTGCAGCACAACGTGTTCGAGTTCCGAATCCGAAAGAGTGTCAAAAAGTGCTCGAGGGACAAGGATCGCCGGCTTGAGAAATCCGAGCGACATGGGCGTTGCTATGTGGCTCGAAACCAGCAATTGCGCTTGCCGGCGGACACCGTTGATTCCGCTCAGACTTCTCAACCGCAGCTGCCACTCTGCCGGAACCGGTATGGCGTCTACTCTCAATCCCCGCAACTCCCGGTAGCCAGATCCGAGGCGCACCAGCATCCCGAAAGACAGCAACACCCACATGATCGCGAGCGCGCCCAGAATCCTTCCCGAGCGGATGCGAATCAGGGGGTGCTCAACGGCTGCCATCACTGGCCGGGAGGCAGCATTCCGCGTTTGTACAGATGCAGACGCATGCTCAGATACCGGCTCGGGCTTTGATTTCGGAATTGATACACGATGTGACTCGGGGCTCGCCGCCGTATTCTGTAAGCTAATCTTGGGCTCCTGAATCTTAACCGGTGCAAGAGTCATAGGCTTGTTCGTCGTTGCAATCGCAGGCGAATCCGTTTGCGCGCCTGGAAGGAACGCTCTGGAGGTGAGCGGTCCGAGGGGCAACGCCACGACAGCGACTAAGGTTACCCACAGAACCGTAAAGCGAGTTGTCGGGTTCAGTCGCGGAAGCAGTTTCAGAAGGAGCCACATCGCCGCCGCCAGCAACGTCCCCTGCCAGATTCCGTTGAGAAGAGTTGTCATCGCAAAGTTGATGTACGTCATTTCTGCTCTCCTTACTCGCTCTCCGCGATCATCTTTTTGATTCGTCGCAATTCTGCCCGGCCGATCGTTTCTTCTTTCAGCAGATTCATGACCAGCAGCTCGCTGGAGCCGCCAAAGAAGCGGTTCACCAGGTGACCGAGTGCCTTTCGGCTGGCTTCTGCCTGAACGATTACGGGTTCATAGACAAAGGCCCGTCCCTTCTTCGTGTGCCGCAGGTAGCCCTTGGCTTCGAGAATACGTAGGGTTGTCAGCACAGTGCTGTACGCAAGCGGTGGATCGGCCGGTAATGACGCCACTACATCGCCCACAGTTGCGTGTCCCTTCTTCCAAAGCACTTCCATGAGCGGCAACTCGCCTTCCGTCAGGTTGGGTGACTTTTTCCTTGCCAACGCTTCCTCCCCGCCTCAACAATTAAGGAAATAATAGTTCGAGAAACTTATACGGCGAGCAGCATCGCTTGTCAACTATCAAATTAGTAGTTGGGCAGTTCGAGCCAGGTTTATCCGGAAAATCATCCAGCTCTTCGACTTCCAATGCTTCATCCCCAAGAACTGAGTCTGCGAGTTTTTGCGTCCCGCAGTCCGGTCGATGCAGAACGCCCCCGTGGTGAGATATTGACCGTCATAGTCGGAATCCGATATAGTCGGATTCCGATAAACGATTACGCTGCCTCAAGTTTTGAGGTGGACTTTCTGGAGATGACCTTTATGAACCTTATCGAGAAAGCAAGACGAAGGAGCCTCGGCCAAAAGATGGCGTCGGCAGTGGGCTTTCTTGGAGCAGCCTGCATGGTGTCATTAATCTTCGGCACAGGACCCTCGGTTGCACAAGCAACTAGGAACCAGAGTTCCTACACAGGGATCTGGATGATGACGGCCCAGGACAAGCGAGTTGGTACCCTTGAATTAATGAACTATAAGGGGCGACTGACTGGCAGCATTACCAATGCACACGCAATTCCGGGTGCGGCTCCTATTGTCCAAGCAAGCATTTCACAAGGCATGCTCGTAATGAGCACAGAGGAAGCTGACGAGACCATTGTGCCTTGGAATATGACCCTGACTGGGGAAGGAAAAGGGCTCCTTCACTTGGCTTTCAAGGGACATGAAATGACTTTCCAAATTACGCGGATTTCATGGGAGGAGAATGAGGAGAGTTCGGAAACTGGCAAGTAGCTTGCAGAGTGGAACCTAATCGGGGATGTTCCCAGGCGACGTATTATCCTCAGGCATGCAGATCAGCGCGACCGACATGCTACGCGCCTTTCGCCGAGATGAGACGCACCTGTTTATTGGCGCGGCTTCGGTCACGGTGGGCCTGGTGGTGGTCGGGTTCCAGCTGATCCGGCGCAGGTTCAACCGGCTGCTTTCCTTCTTTGCCTGGTTCGCCGTTTTGTACGGCGAAAGGCTATGGCTGCAGTTCAACATGGCCCGGCTCACGGGGCCCCCGTCCCTTCTCCGCACGCGGTTCGACATGGCGCTGGATTTTTTTGTGGCGGTTCCAGCGTTCCTGTTCTTCCAGGAAACCGGATTGGTCGGCCGTGCAGGCCGTGTCATTGCGTATACTGCCTGCTTGCTTGAGATGGCCCTGATTGCGGCAATCTTTACAGGGCTGCCGCCGTGGCTGCTCCACGATATGAATAGCAGTCTGGTGGTTGCCACCTCGCTTCCGCTCCTGATCCTTGCTTTCCGGCAGAGGAGCGTCGGCAGAGATGTGATCGTGTTTCGCGCCGGGTTGCTCATCTTTGTCTGCTTTGTGCTTTGGACCAACACGCGAAACCTTCTGGGTTATGCGAAAGGGCCGGAGGAGCCCTACGGCTTTGCTCTTTTTTTGTGCTGTGTGGGCTATGTTGCGGCCAAGCGGGCGCTCGATCGCGACCAGCAGCTGGCCTCTCTACACCAGGAACTGGAGGTAGCGAAGCGCATTCAGCTTTCGATTCTCCCGACCGGCTTTCCCATGTCGGATCACTTTACCGTCGCAGCGCGCTATGCGCCGATGACCGCGGTCGCGGGCGACTTCTACGAGTTTCTTTCTAGCGAGGGCCCCAGGGCCGGGTTGTTTGTTGCGGACGTTTCGGGGCATGGGGTACCGGCGGCACTGATCGCTTCGATGGTAAAAATAGCGACCAGCTCGCAGCGGCAGCACGCGGCGAGGCCAGAGCGATTGTTGGCGGGCGTGAATGAGGCTCTTTGTGGAAGCACCCAAGGTCAGTTTGTGACGGCCGCCTACGTCTACCTCGACGCGGAACGGGGCGAGCTTTGCTATGCCGCTGCGGGGCATCCGCCGATGCTTCTGCTGCGGGATGGCCATGTCTGCTCGATCGAAGAGAACGGCCTGGTGCTGGGGGTCTTCTCATCGGCGGCTTACAACTCGACCAAGCGAACCTTGGTCAGAGGGGATCGTCTCCTGCTGTACACCGATGGAGTCATCGAGGCCGCGAATGGTGGTGAGGAAGAGTTCGGCCAGGAGCGGCTAGGTAAGCTGCTCGCCTCAAACCCGGATATGACGGTTGAAGAGGTGGCAGATCTGATTCTCTCCACGGTGCAGAACTGGGCGTCGACACAGACGGACGATCTGACGGTCGTGGTCTGCGATTGCACTTGAGTAATTCGTGATCAAGTAATTCGTGATCAGACGGGACTGACACTTTGCAAATTAGAGAGGCGAGGATAAGCCATTTTCCAGCGAAAGACAATCTCTTCAATCGCTTGTCACGGAAGGTATTCTTGCGAATCATAGCGGCGGTCGTTCTATCGATAACAATGTTCTGGCGCAGTGATGCGGTTGCTGATTGCGTTGGACGGAAGGTCGGCGTAGGCGGATACGCGCTGTGGATGCAAAGCAGGGGAGGTGGCCCCAACGGTTGTCTTCGAGAGCGGCGGCGGTGAAGATTCCCGGATGATGGGTTCGATGTTGGACCAGTCGCTTGTTAGATGGCAGATCGCCGCGCTCGCTGCCACAACCCGGCTTAAGGTGGAGTCCAGGTTGGAACGGAATTTGCTGTGACGCATAGCGGTTTCGTCTAGCGCACGGTCACACTGGCCATTGTGCTGACGACTACGTTAGTTCTAGCGTCAGTCGCCGTTATGGTGTAGGCGTAGGTACCTGGAGTCATGCCGGAAGTGCCACCACTGCAACCGATGACTTCTCCTAGACTGGCCAGAGTGCCGGCAAGAACAAGCGCCAATGTGGGCCAGCCGACTTTTCGCCGCCGCCGAAGAGCGAGTCCGACCAGTAGCGCGCCGGCGGCTAGCGGGACGGGGACGCCATAGGGCGTGAGGGTAAGATTCCCGTTGACCGTCTCATTTGCGTTCAGATCAAAGGCGAAGAGTGGTCCGCCGCCACAATAGGGTATTCTCGTCCCTGCCGGCGCATTCACCTCGGGGCACTGCACAGCGACAGTGCCGACATAGCCATCGACCGAGGTCAGCACGAACGGAATGGCACCGTCGCCGCTGGACGGCATTGTGACGTTCGTCGCGGAGATTGTGAAGCTTGGCGTAGCCGCATGCGCGGGTAAGGTGTGCAGTACAGATCCGAACCTTAGAACCCATACGAAGAGAAGTAAGCATGGCCTTTTCATGGCTCCTCCGCTCGACATTCTGACATTCTGTCAATCCTAGAAGTTTTCGAGAAAATCTTCTGCCCGGCATAAGGGCACTGGTCCTGCCCAAATTGTGCAAAGTGGCTATTGCCCACCGCACCTCGCCGAGAGATACTGAATTCCCCCGGCGCTCGATGGCAAAACAACGCAGCATAGCATCAAACCTCGGGCTCTACGTCTACGCAGGAGCCGCCATCTTTCTCGGCCTTCTGGGCCTTGTCTCCGGCGACTTCGCCACCACCTGGCAGAACGTTGGCCCCCACGTCCCACTGCGCGTACCGCTTGCCTATCTCACAGCGGTCATTGAGCTCGCCGGGGGGATCGCGCTCCTCCTGCCCCGCAGCGCACGTGCCGGCGCTCTGACCCTGACGATTGTCTACTCTGCCTTCACGCTCATCTGGGTGCCCAAGGCCTTTGTGAATCTCGGCAATTACGACCCCATCGGCAATGTCTTTGAGGAGTTCTCCCTGGTCGCCGCCGGCCTGGTCCTCTGTGCAATCTTCTCGCCTGCCGGTTCATCCACTGCGCGCCGCCGGCCCTTCTTCGTGCTCCTCTTCGGTATTTGCCCTATTTCCTTTGGCATCGTCCACATCATTGACATGCCCGGCCTGTTGGGGTGGATCCCGGGTTGGCTGCCGCCAGCCAAGATGTTCTGGGCCTACGCCACCACCATGGGCTTTTTCGGGGCCGCCGTCGCCATCCTCACCGGTATTATGGCGCCGCTAGCCGCGCGCCTCCTCACTGCGGAGATCGTGATCTTCGAGTTGCTAGTCTGGATTCCGAAACTCCTCGCCGGGCCAAGCACCCACTTTAATTGGTCGGGCAACGCGATCTGCATCGCGTTGGCCGGCGCCAGTTGGGTCGTCTCCGACTCGATCAGCGCAGCGGCAAAAACCGAACCAATCCCAGCAGAATCCCGTGGAGAAGTCAGCATCCCCTACAAGCAGCCGGTTTAGCGGTTTATTGATGACTGCAAAACTAATGTCCGGGTCAGTGTGCTTCGAGCCAATTTCAAAAAGCGCTTTGTTTGTCAGGGCACGACTTCAGTCGTGTGCCGAACAGTCTCCAGTAGGACGAGGACTTTAGAGTTTGCGTGAGAACTGGCCGTTGCAGATCCAGGCCCGAACCCGGATTTCCTGTCACGCAGCGCTGGACGAGGCCGCGTGTGCGCCTTTCAGTAAGGAAAGGCGCATGAAGTTTGCCAAAGCCACCAAGTTCCACAGGAAATCCGGGGAAGGGCGACCTGAACTTCAGAGCTGTCCAAATTGGGGTTTTGAGCCAAGGGACGAATCGGGATTAACTCCTGACTCAGGCGCACAAATCGCATTAACCGCAGGTCCCTCCACTACGCTCCCCCGGATTTCCTGTCGAACTTAATGGCGTTGGCGAGCTTCATGCGCCTTTCTTTACGGAAAGGCGCACACGTGGCCTTGTCCAGTGCTGCGTGGCAGGAAATCCGGGTACGCTCCGGTCGGGATGACAATTTTGTTGCAAAATGGGCTGTTGTGTGGAGAAACCATCGATTTCAAAACAAATTTGTCATCCCGACCGGAGCGCAGCGTAGTGGAGGGACCTGCGGTTAATGCTTCGTTTTCGGTGGGCCCAAAATAGGGAACCTGATTTGATGTTGGCCAAGCTTGACCTAGTGTAATCAGTTGACTAACTGCTCCAACAGGCTGGCTTTCTCGCTAATTTGGACAAGTCTGCCTGAACTTAACCCAGGACGCTAGTCCTGGGAACACGTCGCATCCTATACACCGTTTCAGCCTGCGCCCTCAATTTCCGACCGGCATTTATGAATAAAATGGGCTTGCACATCCGAGTCGCGAATACAAAACGAATGATAAAACAGATTCCCGAATGTGGTCCCCATACCGAACGGGCAGCCGTCTATAAGATCCCACAATTTAAAGAGCACGTCGGTTGGCCAAAGAAACTGCACTGCCCGCCCTGATTCCTGCCACCGATACGTCAACTCTTCCCCCACATCCCCCCGATGCGTTGGGTCAAACGAAGGGCGCCCCAGGGCCTCGTAGGCGGAAATGGCGAAAGCCATACAAAATGGCCCGACGTAAAGGTGCTTATTATTCTCGATGTGGTTCGCCCGCTGAACGCACCCAACCAGCGGGCCACTCTGACACGAATCAAATAGAAACGGAAAGGAACGTGATGATAACGGAATGCAATCGACATCGAGGAGAATGACAACGGGCGGAAGCGGTTGGGAAAGGCATTCGTCTATTGCTCTTGGGTGCGAGGGCCAAGAGCCGTTACTTGGAGAATGCAGGTATTGCTTGAATATCCATTTGTCGGGTAGTAGGCGGAGCACGCACTGTCGTTGGCACGCTATTACCTCACTGGAGATATTGCTCATGTAAATCGAGATAACAGCAGCTTCAGCATCACATTCCTTCGTCTGGCATTTTGACATCCACACATCATCTTTGACCATCTATGTTTTCCCTCCACAACATAATGTCCGCGCAATTGCATATCTCGCATAGCCACTAAGGGGACAATCCGGTGACAGGATAGATATCTACCTGAATTCGCGATAGTTTTGCCTGCATGACGCGCTTGGCACGCATGGTCATCTCTGGTCTCCCATTTCCAAACTCTCCACTGATCTTTTGCTGCATTGCATGAGCCATGAGTTCGCCCGGTAAGCGCACGAGCGCTCAAGTCGTCGAACGGCTACTAGTGGATTTATCGCCCGGAATGGTCGTGCGAGCTCGCCTTCGCACCGGCAAGCGCTGGCGGATTTTGGGCCAGGTGGTGAAGCGTGCTTTGCATTTCGAGCAGAAGCTCGTCGGCCATTTCTCCCGTGAAGCCGTGGCGAACAAGAATGCGCTGGATGACAAGATCTTCGCGATTGGGCGGCATGGAGTAGGCAGGAACCAGCCAGCCCCGCTCGCGCAATCGGTCGGCGAAGTCGTAGAGCGTAAAACTCGAGGAAGCGGGGTCTTTCAGTTCCCAGCAGAGGCCGGGGATCCCACCGTGGCCGTCATAAATAATCTTGAAGTATTCGAACTCCGCGATCTTTTCGGCGAGATACCGGCCCAGTGCATAGCACTGGCTCTGCACCTCACGGTAGCCACCCTTGCCCAGACGGAGAAAGTTGTAGTACTGGCATATGATCTCCCCGCCAGGCCGCGAGAAGTTAAGGGCGAAGGTCGGCATGTTGCCGCCGAGATAGTTGACCTCAAAAATCAATTCCTGGGGAAGGTCCTGTTTCTCCCGCCACAGCGCCCAGCCAACCCCCAGCGGCGCGAGACCAAATTTATGGCCGGAAGCATTGATCGATTTCACCCGCGGCAGACGGAAGTCCCAAAGCAGCTCCGGCTGCATGAAGGGCGCGAGAAAAGCGCCGCTCGCTCCGTCGACGTGGATGGGGATGTCAAGCCCGGTCTCGGCTTGCAGCTTGTCCAGCGCCACGGTGATCTCGTGCACCGGCTCGTACTGCAGGGTGAACGTGACCCCGAGGGTAACGATCACGCCGATCGTGTTTTCATCGCAACGCTTGAGCACCTCTTCCGCGGTAAGCAGCAGACGGTCGCCCTCCATGGGAACTTCGCGGATTTCAACGTCGAAGTAGCGGCAGAACTTGTGCCAGCAGACTTGAACCGGGCCCATGATGAGGTTCGGAGTCTCGATGGATTTTCCCTTGGCCCGTTGGCGCTTGCGCCACTTCCACTTGAGGGCCAGGCCGCCGAGCATGGCAGCCTCGCTGGAGCCGGTGGTGGAGCAGCCAATGGTGCTGGCGGCCTCCGGGGAGTTCCAGAGATCGGCCAGCATGTGGACGCAGCGCTCTTCGATGGCCGCGGTCTGCGGGTACTCGTCCTTGTCGATCATGTTCTTGTCGGCCGACTCGTCCATGAGCTGCTTGACTTCTGGTTCAATCCAGGTGGTGCAGAAGGTGGCGAGATTCTGCTGCGAATTACCGTCGAGGATGAGCTGATTGTGGATGGTCTGGTAGACGGTTTGCGGATCCTGCGGCGCCTCTGGGAACTCGTAGGTCTCGGTCTCCTGGTTCAGGACATCGGACTCGAGTTGGCTGGTGGGACCGGCTTTGAGCTCTTCGGTGTTGTGCAGAGGCATAGGTTCTCCTGTCTTGACTGAATCCGAAGTTTATTTGTTGCCGGCTCAAGACGGGAAGAAAAGCTGGTCAATTAGAAGCAGCCGCCCTCACCTGCGGGGCGGTGAAGGCTCCTTATCGTTGGGTTGCCCTGGTTTAGGTTTGGCTCGCGTGCCTTGCGTGGATGGCCATCTGGCTTGATAATAAAGCCAGGTGGCCATTATGTCGATCACAGAAATAGCTGAAGTCTTAGGTGGGCAGAAGATCTTCAAGCATCCGCTAAGGAGTTCTGATGATTTAGCCAAATCCATCCGCGCTGGATTTCCGGCAGCAATTATCACGGTACTGGCCGACAGGCTGACAATGCATCGGACGGATGTGGCGAAACGGCTCGGAATTCCTCAGCGGACCCTGACCCGGAGACTCTCACGAGAGGCCCGGCTTACAGTCGATGAATCGGATCGCGCCGCACGCATGGCGAGAATCATCGCCCTGGCTAGCGAAATACTCGGTGCGAATGAGAAGGCCTCTTCGTGGCTGCGGACTCCCAACCGCGCCTTGGGTGGCAAGATACCTATCGATGAGATCGAAACTGATCCGGGGTATAGGTCGATAGAAGAGATTTTGTACGCCATCGCTTATGGAATGTATAGCTGATGCAGGTCTGGAGGCTTTGCGGGAATAAATATCTATCGACGGCATTCTCCGGCATGGGCGGCATGTATGCCGCTCGAAGATGGAACGATAGAGGGAATCTTATTGTCTACACGGCAACTTCGCGTGCCCTGGCAGCGATTGAGTATTTCGTAAATCTGGAGCCGAATCTGGCGCCCAGCGACCTGGTGATGCTGGAAGCTCGGGTGCCCGATGCCCAGATCGAACAATTGGATATGGGCAGGCTTCCGCACAATTGGTATGAGATCGACAACCTAGGGTGCAGACAGATTGGCACTGAATGGCTGAAGAGTCAAAGATCCGTTGGCCTGAAGGTGCCGTCCGTGCCGGTGCGGGGAGATTGGAACGTCCTCCTCAATCCATCGCACGCCAGCTTTCAGCAAGTGTCGATTACGTCACAAGAGCCGTTCTTCTACGATGCACGAATGTTCAAAAGACGCCGGGGGCAACGCGGACCATGAGCCGAACCGTCGTTCAGTGTGATCAGGGAAACTATGCCGATTTGGGCATCATCAGAGGATCAACAGGCCGGTGCTTTGGACCTTAAAGCTTTACTTCATAGAGCGAGTTATGGTGGGCGCCGGAAGTCTCGTTGTTGTTCATAGGGGGCGCCTGCCCTCAGTTGCGGGGCGGCGGTGGAGGCTCCTTATCGTTGGGTTGCCCCGGTTTAGGTTTGGCAGGCGGGACCGTATTCGAGCGAGGCGCCGGAGGCGGGTGCGGCGCTTCAGCTTGTTGCGCTGGGCCGGCAGGACGGCCATTGCGAAGGTTCTCCACTTGTTGCGGGCCCAGGGGACGACCGGGGTCGACCGATTGAATCGCGCGTTTCTGGTCGGCGAAAGACGGCTGAACCGGCGCAGGTGGGGTTTTGTTGATGAGCGGGCGCGGCTGGTCGGGCGGCCGTGGCGCCGGCCGCTGGAACGGGGAGGCAACAGGCTGCGTGCGAAGAGCGGGAACGGCTCAGGCTGAGCAACCTGCGCGGGTCGCTGCATCGCGGGCTGCGGGGTCACGGGTGGACGCACGGGGGCGACCTCCGGGGCAGGCCGGTTTGCCGGAACCTGCGCCGCAGGCGCTGGATGCGCGACGGGTGCTGGAGCAATGACCTGCGCCTGGCGTTGTTGCGGAAAGGCAGCGCGGTTTATCGGCTGGGCCGTCACGGGTGCGGGCTGCCCGGCTGGACGGTTGACCGCGACAGCAGGCTGAGGGGCACGGACCGGCGTTCCCGGGGCTCCCGCGCGCTCAAAACCCTGCCGGGTTTCGACCACCGGGCGAGCCTGGACAGGAGGAACAGCGCGGGGCGGGGCCTTGACCGCCACCATCGCGGTTGCCGGGGTGACCATCGGGTGCGGAATGATAGGCGCGGCGCTCAGCTGGGCACGAACCTGCGGGGTGAGCTGGATGCGCTGCACCTGGGCAATCGGCCGGCCAGAGGCGAGAGCACTCTGCGGCACCACCACCGTCGCCACGGTGCGGTTGACATAGGTGATGTTTGTAACATTGGTGGTGTTATAAACGTTGACCGTCTTGTTGATGTAGGTGTTGTGGATCTCAGTCACGTTGGTGGTGTAGATATTGGTCACGTTCACGCGATTACAGTAGGCCGGGCTGGCGTGATACCAGGGCTGATAAACCTCGCGTGGGCCGAGCGGGAACCACGCGGCGACGGCGCCAATGGAGATGGAAAGACCGCCCCCTCCCCCGCCCACAAAGGCGACCAGGGCGGGCGAATAGATCGGCTGGATTCCCCCACCAAAGGCCGAGGGCGGCGGTCCGGGGACCCAGCCCCAGCGTCCGCCAAAGCTGGCCCAACGTCCGTAGTGGAAAGGCGCAAAGCCCCACGGCTCGGCCTCCACCCACGTCCAGCCCCAGGGAGCGACCCAGGCCCAGTGGCCGTTAGAGTAGGGCGTCCAATCGGCGGGTACGCCGCGCGGGTACCACACGGCTCCGTAGCCTTGATTGTCCTGGTTGGCCGGCTGCCAATCGCCGTAGTCGTCGAGATCGGCGGCGCCGATCATGTCGGGCGATACGTATTGGTAGGAGTAGGCGCGTTGGCGGCGATACTCACGTTGCTGATCGAACTGGTCCAGGCCGTCCGGCGGCAGCAGCTGAACCTGCTCGGCGTAGACGGGGTTCGATCCGGAGAGCCGCATGGATTGGTTGGGGCCAAGTTGTTGGTCCAGATTCTGGCCAGTCACTTCGACCCCGCCCGAGGAGACAGTAACCACAGTGGTGTCGTCCTGCGGGTAGGAGTCGACGCGGATGTCGCCGGGCTGGTCAACCAGAATCGCGCCGTTCGGGGTATCGACCTCGACCGTTCCGGGCTGGCCGTTGAAGGCGTAGAGCGAGCGGGTGCGGACGCGGATGGAGCCCTGGGCCAGGCCGAACTGGGCGATGCTGTCGGTGAGCGAAGAGAGCGTGACGTCCGCGCCATTGCCCAGGCGGACGGCGAGGCCCGCGGTCTGCAGCTCGCCAAAGGAGTTGTTGTCGGCGTAAACCCGGTCCCCACTGGTGAGGGGATAGTTGATCTCGGCCTGGGAGAAGGCGTCAACCCCGTTGGGCTCGAGCGAGACGTTGCCCTGGATCACAGAGATGCGAGCGACCCGGTTGGGTGGGTCACCGCCGTTATCGTTCTGCGCCTGAAGCAAAGGGCCGGCGCCGAGCAGAAGGATGCCCAATAGACCGCAAAGACGGGCGCGGTTAGGGCGAGTGGTAACGCAAAGCTGCGAGATATTCGAGTGGGTCATGACGTTCTCCTCGGTTCCCGTGGAGGCAGGGAAGCGCCCTCTTCGATGGAACCCCGATTCGGACGGAAGGATGTGGCTGGTAACAGGTTTGCGGGACCTGGCGAGTCCGGGGCGGGGTCATCTATGGTCAGCATAACCGGGTGGGACCCCAGGCGGCGATTAAGACCGCGCTGCCACGGCAATTTGTATCTAGATACGCACGTATCGTTGGTGATCTTGCGGGGCATACGGTGATAGCAATACCCGCAAAATCTCCCCTAACAGCAGCCGACCGGCTGCTGTCTAATGTGGTGGACGGATATGGACGACCACGCGGCGATTCAGGCGGTTCTGGCCGGAGACAAAGAAGCGTACGCAGTATTGGTCGTGCGTCACAGCAGGAGACTTCACCGGGTGGCATTCCGCATCACCGGCAACCAGGCTGACGCCGAAGACGTGGTACAGGAGGCGTTGCTGCGGGGGTATCGAAACCTGGAGAGTTTTGAGTCCCGGTCGGATTTCGGCACATGGATTTATCGAATTGCGGTGCGCTGCGCGTTGGACAAAATTGGCGGCAGCAAGGTCGAGGAAAGCAGCCGGATTGCCCAGACCACGGATCGGGAGCAAGACGGACTGCAAATTGCGGACCAGGAAGCAGGTCCTGAACGCCTCTTGTTGAGCGGAGAAATCCGAGCCATGCAGCAGATTGCGATGCACGGCCTGTCGCCGACGGAACGAACGGCCTTCATGCTGCGGCACTTGGAAGATCGCACTACGGAAGAGATCGCCAGCGCGATGGGCATTCCGCCCAGCGCCGCCAGGCAATCGGTATTTCGCGCCGTACAAAAGCTCCGGCGCCGGCTAGCCACACTAAGGGTAAAGATATGAAGCATCTGAGTGAAGAAGAAATGATCGCGCAGGCCTACGGCGAGGGCGACCAGACTACGGTGGAGTGGCACCTCGAGGGATGCGCGGAATGCTCAAAGGCCTACGCTGCGCTCGAGAGCGACCTCGCCGAGATGAAATTTGCAGAGCCACCCGAGCTCGATGCCTTCTACGGCGAGAGGGTATGGGCGTCTCTTTCTGGCTCGTTGCATGCCTATCAGGCGCGAAAGCGAAAGTGGCTAGGTGGCGGACTGTGGAGAGGTTTGAGTTATGCCGCTGCCTGCGTCCTGCTGGTGGCGTTGGCCTTCATCGGCGGCCGGTTATGGGAGCACAAGCGGGCACAGAACGCTGCCGCAATCAACTCTCAGCAGAAGCCGCAACAGGCTGTGACTGTTCCGCAGCGCCAGCGCGTGGTCGTCGTTGTTCTTAGCGATCATCTGGACCGCTCGGAGCGGCTGCTGATGGAACTAAAGCATGCCGATGCCGAGAGCACCGAGATGGTTTCTCCGCTGCGCGATGAAGCGCGGAGTCTGTTGGCTGCGAATCGCATCTGCCGCCAGCATGCCAAGCCACAGGATGATCCTGAGCTGGCCACGGCGCTCGATCGCCTGGATCATCTGCTGGACGAGCTTGCCAACCAACCCGGAGGCTTAAACATGGCAACGCTCGCCCGGCTGCAAGACGAAACCAACGCGGACGGCCTGCTCTTTGAGGTGCGTGTGCTGCGTTCACGACAGCCGGCCGCAGCCGGCCGTACGAAAGGGGGCACGATATGAGGAGTTCGCTTGTTTTTCATTCCGCGCTGTGGGTGGCATTGGCGTTTACGCCCGTAGCCGGCCTCGCTCAGCAAAGTTCTTCAGCAGGCGCTCCGCCGGCTGCAATAGAGACTGCCCCAGCCACGTCGAATCCACCGGAAAGAGTTTTGTACGCGGACGGGACGCGAGCCATCAACGAAGGGCGCTGGACCGATGCAGAAGCAATTTTCGCCAAGGTCGTCAGGCAGCACGGCGAGTACTCCGATGGGGCCCTCTACTGGAAGGCATACGCACAGAACAAGCAAGGGCAGGTGAAAGCTGCCCTCGAAACCTGCGCCGAACTCGGTCGCGACTTTTCTGCCAGCAGTTGGGTCCATGAGTGCGGGGCGATGGAGATCGAGATTCATGCCCGGACCGGGGAACCGGCTGACCCCAAGGTTTGGAGCGACGATGACCTGAAACTTCTGGCACTCGCTTCGCTGATGCAGAAGGATGAACCGCGGGCCCTGGCGCAGCTTCAGGAAATTCTCGATGGCGACGCCAGTGAAGAGCTGAAGAAGAAAGCCATATTCATCCTGGGACAGCATTATTCGGATGCCACCTACGCCCAAATCGTCCGCATTAGTTATGTCGAGGGCGATGTACGCATTGCGCGAGGCGAGCAGAACGAAAAGCCTGCCGGGGAAGCCTGGGAGCAGGCAATTGCCGATCTGCCGCTGGAAACCGGCTTTAGCCTGGTGACGGGCAACGGGCGCGCGGAGATCGAGCTTGAAGACGCGTCCACAATCTATCTGGGAGAGAACTCGGTTCTCATCTTCAACGACCTGCATACCACCAGCGGCATTCCCTACACTGGGGTTGCGCTGCTTTCGGGCACGCTGTCGCTCGCCATCAAGCCGTACATCTACGGCGAAAAGCTGGTTGTTTTCACGCCGACGGATAGCATCGCGGTGAACTATCCGCTGCGGGCTTTCGTTCGAATCAACAGCTATATCGACGGCACGAGGCTCACATCGCAGGACTCCGAAGGCCTTCATTTTCCCGGACTTGCTCCAAAGCAAACCGGCAAGGTCCAGACCATGACCTTACGCGACAACCACCTTTTGGAAGGTGCCGGCCCCGACGACCCCACCACGTTTGCCGAGTTTGACAAGTGGGTAGCGGACCGGGTTGCCCAGCGAACGGCCGCTATGGCCGAGGTGATGAAGGCTGCCGGGCTGACTACGCCGCTTCCGGGTCTGGCGGATATGAAAGGGCAGGGCACTTTTTTTGCATGCGCCCCTTATGGGACCTGCTGGCAGCCGGGGACTTCCGACGACCAGCAGCAAGCGGCCAGTAGGCAGCCCCCCCGGATCATGGAGGTTAACTTCATCCCCCCAAGCTTTGGCGCAGCGCAGCTAATGCCACTGGGCTCGCCGGGTCCTTTGGCCGCTGGTTATGCAGATGCCTTCTCTCCCTGTTTTCCGTCGGCCCTTCGTTACCGGGTGCAGAAGGATCCTATTACGGGCAAGGCAAGGTTGATCGATACCGGGTTGGGAGGACACTCATCTCCCTGGGGCTGGGCTGTGTGTCACGCCGGGGGCTTTGTTCACAGGCGGCATCACTACGTGTGGTGCGCTGGTGAAAAGAGGCACCATCTTGGAGCGGTTCGCTGGGTCAAAAGTGAGCATAAGGTGGGCTTTGTCCCCATCCATCCCTACGACGTCAAGGGCCGGCCTCCGGTCAACCGAAAGGGAGAAGTCTACGCAGTGAACAACAAGAATGGCCTTTCACTGGAACGGGTCAAATTCGATCCTGGCCACTCGATTGCGGTTCTCAAGTCGCCACCCCGGGAGTTTCGCAATACCTATCTGCGTCCCCTGCCACCGGCTAGTGTTCCGCGTATGGAGGCTCACGCGCTGAAGGAATCACTCCCCGCGAACAAGGGTACGGCTGTCAGACCAGTGAGTTTTCCACTTCGATTTGATGCCAAATCCCAAAGCTTCATGATGTCCAAAGAAGTGATGCATGGAGGAAAGACGGTGACGGTCTCAGCACCCGTCTCGAACCGCGGCGGCACTCTGCAGGCACGGGGTGGCAGCTTTGCTGGTGGACACGGTTCTAGCGGTGGGAGCAGTGCGCACGGCGGCGCTGGTAGTGGAGGTTCAGGGGGCGGCTCCCACGGCGGCGGTGGGGGTGGAAGCTCGGGTGGTTCCCACGGCGGCGGAGGCGGAAGCTCCGGTTCATCCGGCGGCGGTTCTGCGGGCGGCGGCGGCGGCCATCGCTAAGGAGCCAAATCACTTAATTCCAAAATCATTCACAATCAGGCGTGTATCCACCGTCACGTGCGGTGAAATCGCGTGATACGCCCACACATGCACCCAGGCGTTCCCCGTCCGCCACGTGAGAAAGGACTTCATCAAGCCGGCAGGCGTTAATAACAAGTAGACGAAAGTCAGCGACATCGCTGCCGCTCCGATCGAGTGGTAATGGGTCCCCGACTCAAAAACATGCATCGTCGGATAACTAAGCGCCCCCAGCAGATAAGCCGTCATCGGCGAAAACAGCTTGAAGTATCTCGGCATCAAGATCGAGTAGATGACAATCATGATGGGCAGATCCGTCCCGAACAGATGCAGCCAAAATGAGATCAGCCCACCAATAATCTGCTGATGCCGGGTGAGCTGAAAGATATTTGATCCCATCATGTCCATCCCGGCGCTGAAGGCAAGCACCACCACGATCACCAGCAAATCGCTCTTCAGATTTGCCGATTTTAAGCTGAGTTGCTCGTTTGAGTATCCGCGAATCCGAAACACAACATATGGAATGAGAGCCAAGAGGATCCCGTTATAAGCCGCCCAGGTATAAACCTCGATGGGTGACTGCACCCGCGTCGCCCCAACCAGCGACCCATTCAGATGCAGAGCGATCCCTTCGCCAAACAAATGCTGCCCGATCAGACGGCCGGCTACCATCACTACCGCGGCATACGCCCAAATCGCCAGCGTCTCACGCCCGGCTATACGAGCTTCCGGAGCACGCTGTCCTAGATCAATGACAGGCCGCTTTCGCGTCAGCAGCGCCACCAAGCCGAAGACCAGCAGTACCAGCACCAGGTATTCCGAAGTTCCCGTGACCAAGCCCCTAAAGCGCGGCGTGTTTCGAGAAAAAAGAAGTCCAACCCCGCTCAGCAGGAGCCAAAGAAGGATCACCACGTACAACGCCTTCTGTCGAACCACCCATGCGATTCCGTTGAAGCGCTCATTCGTGGCCACACTCTACCTCGCAAACGACACTCCCAATGTACGGCATGAACCTTCGGACTCGGCAGCATGAAGGTATCGAACAGCCTGGGCCACCTGCCCGTATATGCCTTGACACGTATATGCGATGTGCGGTATATCAAGAGAGTGGAATCTGTATTCGAAATCATTGCGGAGCCAAACCGCCGCGCGATATTGAGCATCCTAGTCTCGTCGCAACAGTCGGTTGGAGAGATCGAGCGTCAACTTCGTATGTCGCAGCCGACCGTATCCAAGCACCTGCGAGTGCTGCGAGAGGCCGGTTTCGTAGAATCCACGGTGGACGCACAGCGCCGTCTCTACCGGCTGAAACCCGAACCACTGCAGGAGGTGGATGCCTGGCTGGCTCCGTTCCGCCGATTCTGGTCCGCTCACGTAGATGCTCTCGAACGCCACCTCGACCGCATGGCTCAGTCGACACCAACGAAAAAGCAAACAAGGAGAAGACGACGCGGCCCAAACCGCGAACGTGACAAAGGAGAAGCGAAATGAAAATCAAAGTGACCAGCGTATACGTGGACGACCAGGACAAGGCCCTGCACTTCTATACGGAGGTACTGGGCTTTGCCAAGAAGACCGATTTCAGTCAGGGCCCGTTTCGCTGGCTGACCGTGGCCTCACCCGAGGAGCCGGACGGCACAGAGCTGCAGCTGGCGCTCAACAACAATCCGGCGGCGAAAGCCTACCAGCAGGCCATCTTCCAGCAAGGCCAGCCCGCGGCCATGTTTTTCACCGACGACCTGCAGGCCGATTACGACCGCATAAAAGCGAGCGGCGCCGAGTTCACCATGCCACCAAAGGACGTGACGGCCTCCAAAATTGCCATGGTGAACGACACCTGCGGCAATCTCATTCAGCTCACGCAGCTGATGCGCTGGCAGGGCGGACGTTGATGACCGATGGCGAGCAGTACGCGCCGGGTCCCGCAAGCGGAGCGCAGGTACGAAAGGACGGAGAGAAGTGGACGCTCATCCTGGTCCGGGAGCTCCGTCACCCACCGGCGCTGGTGTGGCAGGCGCTTACCGATCCTGCGCAATTGTCCGAATGGGCACCATTCGACGCCGATCGGACCTTGGCCGCCGTTGGGCCGGTGAAGCTCTCGTTGGCCAGGACGCCGAAGCCGCAGGTCTTCGAGAGCTCGGTAAAGCGGGCCGAGGCGCCGAGGCTGCTCGAGTACAGCTGGGGTGGCAACGACCTTCGGTGGGAGCTCGAGACGCTCGGCGGCGGCACTCGCCTCACGCTATGGCACAACATCGATCGCCGCTTCATCTCGTGGGGCGCCGCAGGCTGGCACATCTGCTTCGACGTGCTTGAACGGCTGCTCGCGGGTGAGCCGATGGGACGCATCGCCGGCGCCGACGCTATCAAGTTCGGCTGGCAGCGATTGAACACCGAGTACGCAAAGCAGTTCGGCGTTGAGGCCCCCGGTTGGTCGCCCAACACCGCCAAGGATTAAAACAAAGGAGGAAGAACCGCATGGAATCGACCCTGCACAAGCCGGCCTTCGTGGCCGGCAACGCCATCCCCAAAACCACCACCATCCTTTTTTGGATTTTCACCGGGCTCTTCTGCCTCGAGATGTGCTTCACCGCTTACTACGAGTTATTGCCCCAGGGGGCCCAGGCGTTCACCCGCCTCGGCTTTTCCAACAGCTACTTCCGCTTGGAGCTTTCATTGGCCAAGCTGGTGGGCGTGGCCGTGCTACTCGTCCCCATGGCCGGCCCGCGGCTCAAGGAGTGGGCCTACGCCGGCTTCGCCATCAACCTCGTCTCGGCGATCCTTGCCCACCTCTCCATAAGCGATCGCCGGCTGGCGTTTGTTCCGTCGACACTTACCAGTGTGCTCTGGGGGCTCTCGTACTTCTTCTGGCGCCGCCGGCAGGCCACGCCGGCGGTTGCGGGTTACCTAGAGCGCAGCTAAAGTAGGTGCGATAGTTGGAGCTGAAGATGAAAAGGCCGGCGGAATCTGCCTCTGCATTGATCGACGAGAAGATCAAGGAACTTGGGGACTGGCGCGGCAAGATGCTCGCGAAAGTTCGCACGATCATCCACCAGGCAGACCCTGAGATCGTCGAAGAGTGGAAGTGGAGGGGAACTCCCGTCTTCTCCCACGGCGGTATCGTCTGCACCGGAGAGACCTACAAGAACGCCGTCAAGCTGACATTCGCCAGGGGAGCTGCGTTGCCGGACCCTTCAGGTCTGTTCAACTCCAGCCTCGATGGAAATGTCAGGCGCGCCATCGACATTCACGAAGGCGATAAGGTCAATGAGGCGGCATTGAAAGATCTCATCCGCGCTGCAGTAGCGTTCAACCTCAAGGGCAAGAGCAAGCCGAAGCCGCGGCGAACGAGCAGCACGCGGGTCGACTAGCCGGTTCATTGCCTCGCAGAGGCAAGATCAGGAGCCGACGCTCTTGCACTGCGAAGCCTGGCAGCCATTTGCACCAGGGCGGCAAGAGACTCTGCTTTCATTTTTTCCATTACCTGTCCCCGGTGGGCTTTTACTGTGATCTCGCTGATGCCGAGCTCGCCGCCAATCTGTTTATTCAAGAGGCCGGAAACGACCAACGCCATCACCTGCCGTTCGCGAGGGGTGAGGGATGCGAAACAGTTCCGGAGTTCCCGTATCTCCGCTTCGCGGCTAAGAGCAATACGGCTGCGTTGGAGCGCTTGTCGAATCGCGTTCAGGAGTACTTCATCACGGAAAGGCTTGGTTAAGAATTCAATCGCGCCGGCCTTCATGGCTCGGACCGTCATGGGGATATCGCCGTGGCCGGTGATAAAGATGATCGGCATGTCGGTCCGCTCGCCGGCTACCCTCTGCTGCAGTTCCAGACCGTTGAGGCCGGGAAGAGAAACGTCAAGAATGAGACAGCTGGGAAGAGCAGCTCGCGGGTAATCGAGGAATTCTTTTGCGGACGCAAAGGCTTCGGCCTGCCAGCCTTCGCTCCGGATAAACGCCTCCAGGGATTCGCGCACGGAGATGTCGTCGTCAACGATGAACACGATCGGGGTGGGCTGAGCCATGGACGTTGACCCCATTTCATGGCCTAAGGCGCGGGCTAAGGTCATTTTATATCCCTCCTTGCGCGGTGATCTGTTGAATCGCTCAGCTTACTCCAAGAGCGGCATTGAGGGCCTCAAGCAGGGACGTGTCGCTGAAGGGCTTGAAGAGGCACCCCGCTGCCCCATTTTCGAGTAGCCGCTTGCAAATGGTCTTATCTCGGTTAGCCGTGATGAAGATAATTGGAATTGGGAGTTGCCGACGGATCAATTCCTGCTGAAGGTCGGGTCCGGTCATTCCCGGCATGGCAACGTCGAGGATGAGACACTTGGTTTGGTGCAGACTGCCTGACGCGAGGAACTCTTCCGCCGAGGAGAAGGTACTGGCTGCAAAGCCGAACTCCTTCAGCAAGTCGGGTAGCGACTCGCGTACGGACTCGTCGTCGTCGACCACCGACACAAGTGAACGTTGGATGGCGATCCTTTCCTGGTTGCACGTCATCAACCAACAATGCTCCCCTCCCTAAAGGGCGTCCATTGTACTTAGGTATTGCTTTTGCGGCATCGGGACGAGGCTCGATCATGCGGCTGCTCCGGTCACCGGATCTGTCTGGTTCGCGGGAGCTTCCGCGCCGGTCATACTCGCGCGTTGGCAGGGGATGGAAAACGAAAATGTGGCCCCAAATGCGGCTTCCGGACCATGATTCGCTGTCGCCCATAGACGTCCATGATGGGCCTCGATTATGGAACGGCCGATCGATAGACCGATTCCCATTCCATCGCTTTTGGTTGTATAGAATGCTTCGAAGAGCTTGTCTGTGGCTTCAGGGCTGAAACCGACTCCTGCATCTTTCACGCTCAGGCGCACTCGATCCCCCTCATCTCGTTGGGTTCTTATGAGCAGCTCTCTGGGACGATCATCGACTGCGCTCATCGCGTCGGAAGCATTGCGCACGAGATTCAGGATGACCTGTTGCAGCTGGACGAGATCGCCGGTCACGGGCGGCAGGCCATCCGCAAGCTCATGACGCAAAATTACCCGGTTTCTCTGTAGCTCACTCAGCAACAACGAGGTGACCTCTCGGGCGGCTTCATTCAGGTCCATCGACTCGGGCACAAGATCGTTGTTGCTATAAAGCGTGCGCAGCCGGGCAATTACATCAGAGGCGCGGTTGCCGTCGCGAATTGTGCGCCGCGCAGTTTCGCGGGCGCCAGCGACGTTTGGGGGATCGGCGGACAGCATCCGCAGACAGGTGCCGGCATTGGTGATGATGCCGGAAAGCGGCTGATCGACTTCGTGAGCGATGGACGCCGTCAACACTCCGAGGCTCGTCACCCTTGCCACTTTAGCGAGTTCCGATCTGGCCCTACCGAGAGCTTCTTCGGCCCGTTTGCGGTCGTCGATATAGGTATTCACTCCGCACCATTTGACGATCTGTCCGGCACTGTCGCGCATCGGATTGGCGGAGATGAGGAACCAGCGGTACTCCCCATCGGAGCGGCGGAGACGCGCTTCCATGTCACCGGGCTCGCCGGAAACAACAATGAATCGCCAGCGTGCGACAAGCTCAGACAGGTCTTCGGGGTGGATTATGGTGTGCCACCCCCGGCCACGTGCCTGGTCCACGCCAAGGCCGGTGTATTCACACCAGCGCCGATTGAGGAAGTCGATGTAGCCGTCAGGGAGCGCAGTCCACACCAATCCGGGAAGCGCGTTGACGACACGGCTGAGCCAAAGACGATTTGCCGCGGGGCGTTTGGCAACGGCACGACCCATTCCACGCGACGCTCCAGTGATGATCGCTGTTCTTAGCACGCTTTTTTCCTTTCAAATGTCTATTGCGGTACGACTGCTTGAACCCTTCCGTGTCGATGGTCAAAAGCATGACTCAGACGGGAATCTTCAGCTACCCCAATTGCGATGGGTTTTTCCCTATAGTTATCTACAGCGCACGGGATATTGAAGAATCTGCAGAACGGGCAGCTGGGTTGCTGGGGTGAGAAGTTAACGCGGCGTTACCTGCTGCTCTCATCCGGCTTTGGCTCAGATCTCAGGCAATCGCTTTGGTACCGATCGATACGTTCGTCTAATAGATTTTGTCCTCGCGCTTGTGGCTTAATCGGATTGTCGGAGCGGAGAAGGCTGATCTTTGAGGGAGAGCAATCGATGTTCGAAGAAAGCAATCCCAGCCGCCGTCGGTTCCTGGATGCTGCGGCCATGACGATTGCGGCCGCTCAATTCGGGGCCATCGCTTCTGCGAAAACATGGTTCGGCGACGGAGGTGAGTTGTCTGCTCTGGCCAACGCAACTGCGTGGCTCAATTCGCAACCGTTGACGGCCGCGGGGCTGCGCGGAAAAGTTGTCCTCATCAACTTCTGGACTTATTCCTGCATCAACTGGCGGCGCCAACTTCCTTACGTTCGCGCGTGGGCTGAGAAATACAATGATCATGGTTTGGTTGTGATCGGCGTCCATGCACCCGAGTTCTCGTTCGAGAAAAACATAGACAACGTTCGCTGGGCCGCGAAGGATATGCGCATCGTCTATCCGATCGCGATCGATAGCGATCACGCGATATGGCGTGGGTTCAACAACGAATATTGGCCGGCGCTGTATTTCGCCGATGCGAAAGGGAAGGTCCGGCATCGCCAATTTGGAGAAGGCGAATACGAACAGTCGGAAAAAGTAATTCAGCAATTACTGGCTGAGGCCGGGGCGGGCGGTATTGGCAACGAGATAGTGCCGGTTGATGCTCGCGGCGCTGAAGCCGCCGCCGATTGGACAGACTTGGGGTCCGAGGAAAATTATGTCGGCTACGAGCGTACCGAGAACTTTGCATCACCCGGCGGCATAAGAGCCGATAAGGCTCACGTCTATGCAGTAGCCGGTCAGCTGAGACGTAACCAATGGGCTCTCTGGGGCAATTGGACCATGGGTAGAGAAGCTGTCGTACTGAACGAGCCTAACGGCAGAATCGCATACCGCTTTCACGCCCGCGACCTTCATCTCGTAATGGGACCGGAAGGGCCAAAGACTTCCGTCGGATTTCGGGTCCTAATCGATGGACAACCACCCCGTGCCGCTCACGGCGTCGATGTGGACGGCCAGGCCAACGGCGTTGTAACGGAGCCGCGGATGTATCAACTCGTCCGGCAACAAGCCCCCATCGTTGACCGGCAATTCGAAATCGAGTTTCTCAACGCGGGCGTTCAGGCCTATTCGTTCACCTTCGGCTGATCCGCAGATTGACACAGTGCCGCACCTACCTGGAGGAATCATGAGCAGCGCAACCACTACGTTTCCCATTCGGCGTGAACCAGCACTCCTCGGTCAAATCGTCGTCGTGATCGGCGGTAGCGCCGGCATCGGGCTCGAAACGGCGCGACGAGCACGCGCTGAGGGAGCCAAGGTGATTCTCACCGGACGGGATCCCCAACGCCTCCAGCGGGTTGCGAGTGAACTCGAAGTGGTGAGCACCGCGGCCTTCGACGCCACGGATGCTGCTTCCCTCGAAGGATTCTTCCGTGACTTGCCAGCCACGATCGACCACGTGATGGTAACGGCTGGCCGGCCGTCTTATGGGCGCCTGGTCGACATGGACTTCGAGCAGGTGCGCAGCGCCATCGAGGGGCACCTCTTGCTGGCGCTCCAGGTGGCCCGTAACGCCGCCCACAAGGTAAGACCGGGAGGCACGCTGCTGTTCATGAGCGGCACCGGCGCCCGCCGCCCAGGCATCGGCCTGGGGCTCACGTCGGCGCTCACCGCTGCACTGCCCGCCCTCGCCGCCAACCTCGCGCTCGAAGATCGCGCCCGTGCGGGTCAACGTCATCGCCGCCGGCTTCGTCGACACACCGTTGTCGGCATCGCTGCTCGGCGATGAACTCGAAAAGCGTCGCAATCAGCTTCGCGCCACGCTTCCCATCGGGCGCGTCGTCGGACCGGACGACGTCGCCGCGCTCGCCGTTCACATCATGACCAACACGGCCCTCACAGGCGCGACCTACGACATCGACGGCGGGCAGCAGCTCGTCGCCGGCTAGCAGTATCGATTCCTCCCGGAGCATGCCCGACAACGTTGGCATGGTCCATGGCTTACGCAGCGTCACCATGCAAGGAAATGGGAACCAGGCAAACGCTGTCGAGACCATCGAGAAAGGTCCCGGGCCCTGTACGAAACAAACAGCACGTGGGAAAATCGGGGACGGAAGAGGACTCGCACGCTGCCGCTGCAGCGGAGCGGGTTGAGTTGGGTTTAATGCCAGAATCCCATCGCCATGATTGAAGTCGAAGAGGGTGCGGGGGTCGACCTGCCGGCGGAGATGATCCGCGCCCAGCTCGTTTGCTCTTCGTTTCGCTGGGATTGCTTTGCGCCGGCGACGCGTTCGCCCAGACGCGATGCCCAAGGTGCTGGATGGAGGGCCAGCCGCATTACGCTATGCGGTCAACGGCTGGGAGACCGCTGGACTTTTCGTCTTTCGCAGCGGCGATCCATTGACCATCGTATCCAGCTCATCGAACATCTCGGGTTCGGGGCAGCAGCGCGATCGTGCCATAGAAGTGGGACCCGCTTATGGGGGCTCTGCGTGCGCCGCCGGAACCCATTGCAAGTCTTATTTGAATCCTGCCAGTTTCGAAAATCCAACGCCTGCGGGCACTTTTGGAAGTGTTCAGAAGGGCTCCCTGGTTGGCCCGCAGTATGCCGACTGGGATGCCAGCCTGACACGCAAGCTCTCGTCTACTGAGCGGACTTACCTGCAGTTTCGGGTGGAGTATTTCAACCTGTTGAACCACACGAACTTTGGCGATCCGAACTCAACCAACAACTCGACCTTTGGCCAGATCACCAGTACGACGCCACAGAACGCCGACATCACCAACGATCCACGGATCGCCCAGTTGTCGCTGAAGCTGGTGTTCTGAAATAATCGCGTACCTGGGAATGCGGAGGCACCTCGAAAAGTTCTGCTACCAGGTTGGCGGTCTGGTGAATTTGCCGTGTGCATTTCTCAGCGTGGGCGGGAACTGCGCAGCATTAAGCACTCCTGGGCGAATCTGCTTGATGAAGTCGACGTGCGGCAAGATGGCGCGACTTGGATTCGGATGCGGGTTGAGTATGCAGTGGGTGGCGAGATTTACGTCTGATCCTTTCTCCTCTGTCTTGATGACCTTTGCGTATTTTTGCGGCTGTCCGGGCGGTACGACAAGCGCCATCGTGACATCATGGGTCAAGAAATGGCCCAGATGCACGGAAACTTTCGGAAGCGTCGCTAACGCCCTCAAATAAAGCTGCTGCCTGACCGGTTGATGGGGATCGGTTGGCCGGGCAGATACGAGAGCGGTGAAATACTTGATTTGTCCGATGACATTCTTCGGCAGCAAGAGCTGGCAGAGGGTTTCCAGGTTTAGCCAGCGATAAGGGGAATTGCGCAGCGCCCCGTAGTAAAGATTGAAGCCGTCGACGTAAACATTGGTAATCAACAAGGCCCTTCCAAAATGCAGAAGCCGCCCTTGCAGGCGGCCTCGCGCCCGGCCACCGAAGCGACCGGGGGGATATCAATTCCAGAATAAGACTTAGGGACCGCGTCGTCACTCAGATTCGCGTTACACTGCAGGGTTCCCCCTTTAGGCTTGCTGAAGTGGCCATATGATCGGAGGATTCTTCCTTATCGTAGGCGTCTTCTCCAAAGATAAGGGCGGCATCTCGATCAGTCATGTTTTCCGCGCCAACGCTTTGGCCCGCTCCCTCAGGCCAGCGCTGCGTAAGACATTATGAAGACCCAGGGATAGACGAAAACATTACCCTTTTGTATACGTGTGCGAAAGGAATTGTTATTTTGTCTTGTCCTCTTCGTGGTCCCTCTTAAACTCCATGGCTGATACGAACGTGCCGGTATCATAGGTTGCCGAGTTCCAAGGCATGATCAAAGTAAACCGTGCGAGGCGGTCGCAACCGGCGAAGTCGATGGTAAATTCCGCACTGGCAGAACTGCCCACCGCGATGTCGCCTAGCACCACCGGGTAGCTGCCCGGTGGCGTTACCACAGGTGCGCAGGGCGCGCCGAAAATCTGGAGGAGGGTTAAGCCGTTGATCTGGGTCGCGTACGCCGGACCCGCGTCGCCGTTGGTTGCAGTCAGGGTCCATACACGCGCATCCTGCGGCCCCGATTTGCTGGAGATGGCGAAAGTCAGACCGTAGCCGGGTAACTGTTTCGGATCCACAATTCCCCAGTAAGCGGGCTTGGCCTGCAGATCCATATTGAAGGGCAGGGGATAGTCGGTGCGAGCTATCGGGAAACCGTCGAGCCAGGTATCGTCGTCCGCGAAGCCCCAGAAGGTAACGGCGCTGATCTTGCCCCGCAACTCCCGGAACGCGTCAAAGTATTGCTTGTACAACCAGCCCTGCTCCGCCAGAACCGACGGCGGTATGTTGTTGCCGTAGTTCGAAGTGGTGTCGCCGGCGTTGTAGACGCTCATATCCAGTTCGGTGACTTGCTGATCGATACCCGGGAAATTGTCCGCCACGGTGTCGATGGCCTGGACCATCGACTCGGTGGACGGGTAATTGATCTGGTTGTGCATCTCATGCCCGATGCCGTCGACCGGAACGCCGCGTCCGCGAAGCTCACTCACCACCCGCACAAGACATGCCAGTTTGGCGGGATCGGTGGTGCTGTAGTCGTTGATAAAGAGCTTGGTGCCGGCGGGGGCGTACTGCTTCGCCGCGTTGAACGCGATGTCGATATAGCTGGGGCCGAGCACCTGATAGAACGGCCCGTGTGCGAGGCAGTCCGATTGAGTGGGATCGAGCGGTTCGTTCACCACATCCCACGCATAGACCTTACTGCCAAAGTGCTGCACCTCGCTCTGGATGTGCTCTTGGATGTTGGCAGTTACTACAGCTTGGTTGGCCGTTGAATTGGTTCCGTCGCCGGTAGCGTAGGAAGGAGTCTGTGCGCCGGTGGCCCACACCAGGTTCTGTCCGCGCACCCGCATGTTGTTGCACACGGCCTCGCCAACTTCGGCGTCAGCGTTGGCGTAGTCGTACGTACCCAGACTCGGTTCGACCGAACTCCACTTCATGTCGTTCTCCGACGTGATGCTGTTGAAGTGCATGGTCAGTAACTGGGCATGCGGTCCGGCGAGGTCGGTCGTATCGACGGCTGCGCCGACTGGGAAGAAATCGGCGAGGGTCTTGTAGATCCACGGAATATCCGTCTGAATGGTGGGTGGCGTAACGTAGCTGAGCTGGAAGTCGTCGATGTAGAACGACACCAGATCGTTGCCCGACGCCGGCACGGTCTGCAAATAAAGATAAGCTGCTCCCGGGTCGTAGCCGCTGGCCATGTTATAGCCCATCACGCTGATCTGGTGCCATTTTCCGTCCGCCGGTATGGTAATGCCGGGATAGGCAGTCACGCTGGGATAGCTGGTGTTGCCATCGAGCGTAGTCTGCAGGCTCATATTGATGATGTGGGTTGAGCCGTCCGTGGGCTGTAACATGACCCACACGCTGATGTTATAGGTAGACCCAACATACATCTTGTCGCTGACGCTGATCTGCGGTCCATCGTAGTTGGCGATTCGTCCTGTGGTCAGCAGGCTGCGCGCATCTCCGTTCGGATCAAGTACTGGCGGCGCAACATTGGTCAGCGTGGAACTGCCCGAACGTGAGCTCCATCCATCCAGGCCGCCATCTGCGAAGGTGGTGGTGATGCCCGAGTTGTCCTGCTGGCCGGGACTTAGCGGCGGCGGCGAAAGCTCACTGATTACGACGTCGTCGATATAGAAGGAGTCCGTCGCGCTGCTGGACTGGAAATAGAGAGTCAGACTCGTAGGAGGGCCGGGGAGATTGCTGAAACTGAAAGTACCCTGTACTTTCGTCCAAGCCGTGCTGGAGAGGGGACCGGAAGTCGCAATATTGCTGTAGGCCCCGGAGGTCGCACAATCGGCTGTCTTGGTCGAGATGGTTGCAGTCGGATTACTGCTGTCAGCGGCAGCGAGCAAGACGTAAGCGGTCACCTGGTAAGTCGCGCCCGCCACTACGTTGGACACGCTCAGCAGGTTCAGGCTCGGTCCCATGTAAGCGGCCGTACGGTTGGTGGTCAGAAGACTGTGCGTATCGCCATTCGGATCGAGGACCGGCGGCGCGGCGTTGGTCAGGGTTGCGGAGCCGAAGGGCGTCCAGCCGTCCAGTCCGCCGTCGGTGAAGGTGTAGGTCGCAACCGGCGTACCGCCCGGCGGCGGCGCGGTTTCGGTAATCACGACATCGGCCAGATAGAAAGATTGCGCGCTGGTGGCTCCCACCAACTGTGCGTAGAGAAGCAAACCGGTCTCCGTCGCGCTGACGGTGTAACTGCCGCCAATCTGCGTCCACCCGGAGTTCGTTACAGGTACCTGGTAAGTACCAACCGTGTCATAGCATGTGCCCCCGGAGCAACTGGGATCGCTGCGCTTGATGGTGAAATTGGCATTCGTGGCGCTCTCACCAGAAGACAGCATGACGTAACCGGTGATGGTGTACTGTGCCCCAGCCTGAAGGATGCTGCTCACGGAAATGGAGGGTCCGCCCGCGCCACTCGAGTTGGTCGTGGTCAGCAGACTGTAGGACGACCCGGGATAGGCAGCGGCGGTTGTGGCGACCGGAGTGCTTGCGCCGTTAAACGAAGTCCAGCCGTCGGCCGTTCCATCTGCGAAGGTGTACGTCGCGACCGTTTGCGCGCCCAGGGGACTGGCGAAAAGCACCGCAAGCACCGGGATCAAACATAAAACCAGGGCGATCCGGTTCCGGGATCGGCCCTGAGTGTAGTTTTTGACTGAAACAAGCATCGTGGTTTCCCCCTTTCCCAGTTCGGCGCCAGAGACCTGGATGCTGAGACCTATTGCGCAGAAGCGGTAACCTCATGCGACCCAATGCTGGTTTGTGCGTGCGCCCGCAACAGGTTGCATGTTTCCAGCTCTTTCTGCGCGTCCGCCGGTCGCAGAGCGGCGGTGTAGGCATCGGCCAATTCCTGATGGAATTTCTCCTGGTCCGGCGATAACCGCACCGCCGTTTCCAGTTGCGGAACCGCAGCCGCGGTATCCCCGCCTTCGAGTTCTATTTTGCCGAGATCGTAATGCGCATCGGCATCACGTGGGCTAAGTTGAATCGCCAGGCGAAACTCCTCAAGCGCCTTCTGCTTCTCCCCCTGACTGCCCAGCGCTTCACCCAAGGAGCGATGAACCTCAGAAATTTCCGGGTTTGACCTCTCCAGCGCTCGAAGCCGTTCCAGGCCCAAGCCGGTCTGCCCGGTCCTGATCATCGACTCGGCATAGACATACTCTGCCTGGGAAACCAGGTTGGGCGTTCCTATCACGGGTTGCAGTGTCTCCATGCAACCAGGGTAGTTCCCGACCATGAACTGACTAATACCCATCACGCTGCGGGCACCGGTATCATCCGGGTGCAATCTTAGATAACGTGAGAGTGGCCCAATTACATCCGCAAACTGCGACCCCGCGAATGCCGCTCTCGCCCAGTTGTAGTCGAGTCCGTCCAGGGATGGATTCCACCCGGCAGCCCGTTTGAAGTAGGTGATGGCGCTCAAGTAGTCGCTATTCGTCGCTGCGATAGCGCCCAGATTGTTATAGCTGTCAGCCACCGCGAATCTCACTTGCTCTCTCCTTGCTTCGACCTTGCGCAACGCCAGTGGGTCCGATGCAGCAACAACAAGGGAAGAAGATGTGGCAGGGACCTGAACATTCTGAGATTCCGTGTCCATGAGCGACGCCAGCTTGCTTTTATCCTGTGCCAGCGTTCTGTTGGACAGTTCGCGCGCGAGGTTCAGCTCCGCGAGGCCCGTGTTCTGCTGGCCCTTCTGGATCAGGATTCTTCCTAACAGGTAATGCGCCTTCTGGACCTGGTACCGATTGTGCGACACATCTGTCGTAAGCAAGATGCAGCGACGAAGACGGGATTCTGCCTCCGCGAAGCGTTTGGTGGCGAAATACGTCTGTCCCAGATATAGGTAGGCGTCTGGGTTTTGCGGATCGAGCAATACCGATTTCTCAAGATATTTCTCGGCTTCAGGGTAGTTGTTCTGGGTGAATGCAAGCCGACCGAGCGCCGCATAAGTCATGGAATCGTTCGGGGAGATGACCAGCTCCGTCTTCAACTCCGTCTCCGCGCTCGTCACATGGTTGTCGTCGCCGCCGGTCGCCAGCAAGGCCGCGGCGAGTAAATAGTGCACGCCCGGCAGGCGCGGATTTTCTGCAATGGCCCGTCTGAATTCCTCTACCGCCCGGGGCTGGGAATCCGAATCGCCGTATGCGCGACCGAAGGCCGTGTGGATTTCTGCAGTGTCCCCAAAGGATTTCTCCATCTCGCCAAAGATCTGCACAGCGCATTTTTCGTCGTCCAGATCGAGACAGGCTACGGCCAAGCCATAGCCGTTGGCAAAAGTCGGATCCAACGCAACCGCAGCTTCCAACTCTTTGCGTGCTTCGTGATCCATGTTCAATTTCAGAAGCGTTCGGCCCAGCAGCTGGTGAGCTTGGGCGAGCTTCTCATTATCATCGGGGTGCTCTTGTATGAACTTCGTCGCCAGCGTCTTAGCATGGGCAAGATCACCCATCATCAGCGCGGCTTGCGCGTAATCAAGCAGCAGAGAGGAAGAATTAGGCTCCAGGGCCAGAGCTTCATCGAACAAGGCCGCCGCGGCTGTATAGTCTCTCGCCACACCATAGCCCATTGCCAGCTCGCCGAGGGCATCGGCGAGAAACGCGCGATATTGCTCCGCCGCCTCATTGAGCTTGCCCGTCCGTTGGAGTTGCTGAGCATCCACCAGGTGCTGCTGCAACGCTCCACCGGTGGTCAACTCCTTGTTACTCACCTGTCCGCGAAGAGGCGCAGCAGAAATCAACAGGAAGATAAGAGATGCGCCACGCAACTTGGACTGACCAGACATCCGCGAACCTGAGTAGTGAGTAAAGGAAGGCAAACGAGTCGTTCGCCTTCCTTTGTGCCAGAACACTAGCTAAAAGAAGTACTTCACATTCAATTCGATAATGCGCTGGTAGGGAGCGCCCGTTTTGCTATCCATAACGCCGAAGGTGGTGGTGTTGTAATTCTTGCTGATGGATTTGCTGTTATAGTCCACGTTATAGCTCAAGGTGAGTGGCGTATTCCCGCTGTAATTCGGGAGCGGGTGGTTCAGCCAGTTAAAGGCGCTGGCCCGGATCTGGATTTGTTGCCCCTCACGGCCAGGGATATGGAACGCCCTGTAAAGCGCCAGATCGTTATTAAAATAGGGGGTGTTGCCTATATATGGATACTTCTGACCGCCTTGCTGCCCCACCGGCGGCGCATTAAAACAATTTCCGTTCACGCGCTGGTAGTGGGCCAGATTGGAAGTCGGATTGCACGTCAGCACGGGCAGGATCGGGAGCGAGGCGTCCGTTCCGAAGTATGTAGCCGCGCCGATGCCGCTGGTGATACCCTGCGCCTGCGCAGTAGCCGGCAGACCGGTATAGGTCAGCCCCAAATTGAAGTTCGGCACACCGTTCCCAAGGGCAGCGGGAATGTATCCGCCTGCCTGCCAGGTGGAAATGCCGGAGATCGTCCATCCGCCCAGCAGCCCATTCACAACCGGGTTGAAGTTACCGATGCTTCCAGTTTGGTAGGTGTAGGAAGAGTTGAAAACAAATGGCCGGTCTATCGAGGTCGGCCCGTAGTTCAGGTGGACATCAAACGGATTCTCCTGCAGGCTCGTGCCCAGCGTTTTCGACCAGGTAGCATTGAAGTTGTAGGTGAGCCTTCCTGCCGTTTTTATCCACACCACTTGCAAGCCGTTGTAGTTGGTGTAAGCGGTACTTTGATTCATATATGCGGAAGCGGTGCCATAGGCAAAACCGTAGGGGTGATAATCCGCCGCCTTGTTTCCGGTTGGTGATCCGGTCGTGCCGTTAGGGTTCGTTCCCAGGTTTTCCGGGTTGGTGGATAGCACACCGGTGACCGGATCGGGCTTGAAGAAGGATCCGACCGGGGTTTTGTTCTGATCGGCGAGCGCGGAATAGTTGCTGCCTTCAATGCCCTCGCTATTGTCAGAAAGCTGGCTGGTGCTGCTTCCGACGTAGGCAATATCGAGCAGGGAGTTCCACTTCAGCCTCTGGTCGATGGTGAGGTTGTAGGCATAGGTGATTGGTTGGCCGTAGTCGCTCGGATCGAAGCCTGTCTGTGATCCGCTCCCGCACATAACCGTGCACGGTTTATAAGCCAGTTGGCCGAGCTGCGAAAGCATGACCGTCTTCGCACCGGGCAGGTTGTAGGTCTGGACGTTTTGCGCAGTCACCAACGCACCCGAGACGTCGTTTACCTGTGTGACGAATCGGTAGACGCCCCACCCGCCGCGAACAATGGTGTCGCCTTTCCCGAATACATCGTAGGAAAGACCAAACCGTGGGTCGAAATAGGCAAAGCGGTTCGGCTGACCACTGAGCGGAACGCCGGCATCGATGGCATGCCAGTAATAACCCGGAGCGTACTTGCCGCTGTTGTAGTCGGACAATACGCGGAGAGGATAGAAGACCGCCATGCCGATGCCATCACGGTCATACCAGTGGCCTATGTGCTCCACCCGCGCCCCCAGCTCCAGGGTCAGGCGTCTGGTTGCTTTCCAGGTATCGGTGGCAAAGAAGGCCGTGGCCTGGTAAGCAGTATCGGCAATGGGAGAGGCATTGTTTTCGCTGTAACCGCTGAGGATGCCCATGGTGAAGTTGGCCGTGGGGTTATGGGGCGAGCCAAGCGTGTTTCCGGTAATGATGTCCGGATTCTGCCCCGCATTGATGGTGAGGCTTCCATCCTGGAAGGTGGAAAAGGTGCTCTGGAAATTATCGGTGGTCTGGGTGAACGCGCCCATTTTCACCGTGTGAGCGCCCCAGACCTTGGTCAGCACATCATTAAACTGGGGAGCTTCCTTGCGGACTGCATATTCGCCAGGAGGGTTGTCGAAGATGGAAGCCTGCGAGAAATCCGGAAAGCTGGCTGTCCCGGCACTACCGTAGGCAGGGATATTAAGCGAGGAAGTTTGAAAGACTTTGCCGTAGGGATAGCCCAGCGTGCTGCGGTGGACCGCCGACGGGTCCGGCTGGACAAAGGGAAAGCTGCCGTAGGCCCATGCCGCCATGAGGTCATTGGTGGTGGTGGAGTTGAAGTTGTGGACGAAGTGCCCAGCCAGGGATTTGCCGCGGAAAGCCTCGGACTCACCGCCGCCCGGGTAGGGGATGGCATTGCCCGGCGTCCAGTACAGGTGCGCGCCATTGCCCTGCGCCAGCTGCGAGTCCCATGCCTGCTGGTAAGAGCCGTAGATCTTGTTGTTTTCCCCCAGTTGATAGTCGAGGCGGAAGCGATAGATCCAGCCATCGTTGATGTTCAGAACGGGCTGATAGTAGTTATATCCGCCGGGAGTGGTTGCCGGGTTCGCATTGGCCTTGGGCCAGATTTTTGCCAGTGCCGCCGCGCCTGGATCGATGAAGGTAGAGGGAATCCTATTGCCGGCGTTTGGGGCGGAGGAGTTGTTGATTGGAATACTGCTGCCGTCGGGGAAGACGGTGCCGGATAGATCGCTGCACCATGCTCCCTGCGGGTAGCTGGACTGTGGGGTTGCGTAAAAGCCGCCGGGGCAAAGAGTGTTGTTGTCTGCGTTATCGGTGGTGAAATCTCCGGCCATCATTTCCGGGCTGGGAATATAGGACTTCAGCACGTTCGCGTTGCCCTGGTTTTGTAGCCACCGTTCATAACCGCCCCAGAAGAGCAGCTTCTTGTTGGTGTGAGGCACTGGGCCGCCAAAGTTACCCCCGGGATAGTAATAATGCTGGGGCCCCTGTGCGATTCCCTGATGGTTGTCGGCCCAGTCGTTGGCATTCAGGACGCTGTTCCGCGCGTCGAAGTAGGCTTCGCCGTGATACTGTTCACCCCCCGATTTGCTGATAGTGCTCACAACTACCGGGCCAAACGCCGTGTCAGCAGCGAAGTTGGACGCCTGCACGCTGACTTCCTGGGTCATCTCCGGGTTGACGATCGACACCGAGGACGCCATGTTGCCCGGGTCGATGATGTTTGCTCCATCCGCCAGCAGCGCCGTGCCGCCGCGATTCACCGCGCCGTTAATGTCGATGCCGTTGCCCACTGCACTCTGCTGCACGGTCACGTTTAGATCGGTGTACATCGGACTGTTCTGGGTCAAGCCGGAGGAGACGGTGGTCGCGCCAGGCAGCACTTTCAGCAGCTCTGTGGTGTCGCGGCCAATAAGAACCAGGTTTTGGATCTGCTGGGTATCCAGGACGTTGGTGCGCTGTCCGCTGGTCGTGGGAATCATCTCGGAGGCTGCGCTGACGGTGACCGTCATCGACTCCGAGCCCACTGTCAGGGCAAAGGCCGCTATGGTGCGTTCGTCTCCGGCGTGCAGCACGATTCCCGTAACTTCCTTGCCCTGGAAGCCTTTGGCGCTGACTTTCAGAGTGTAGGAACCGGGGACCAGCGCGGGAAATGCATACAAGCCTTCGCCGTTGGATGGTACGACGCGCGAGTCGCCGGTTGCCTCATTGATCAACGTCACCTGCGCCCCGGGAATCACGGCACCGCTGGCATCCGCCACCGTCCCGGTCAACTGGGCGGTGGTTTGCGCTTGCGCGAGGGGTCCGGAGAAAAGTAACAATATCAGCCCGATGAGAGGAAGAAACCACAGGCTCTCGGGAGAAAAGTATCGCCGGTCGCGTTTAGGTCTCTGTTGGATAAAAGCGTCAGATAAGGTTTTCATTTTTGGCACCGCCTCCTGAAGAATTCCGTCAACAAACAAAGCGTTCATGCGGAAACCTAGCGTGCAGTCTTCTCGATCCGAGTTTCCCGGTCTTCCGGGTCGTCGGGCGCACGTTTTGTTAGCGACCGAAACTATAGTGTTATATTTTTAGAACTGTCAAGGAAGAAATTATGTTCAATATGGCATTCATGGGGCAAATTGATGAGCAATAGTGTTCTGTAGTCAAGCCGTACTAAATTGGGCTCATCTGTCCCTGGTTGGCCAAGGGTCGGTGGAATCCAGATTTTCTCCTGCCACTTTACTTTTTGGCGGTTCCCTCGGCCTTCCCGCGGAAATCAAGGGCTAGGCCTCGATTAAGGGCACATCTTCCTATCGCTTGACGAGGGGTGTGGTGCCTGGGAGAGGCTTGGCAACGCGGCTTTTCGGAACTGCAAGTCGCAGGATCAGGAAAGTTATGTACGGCATCGGGAGTATATCGGCAAGAACCCGGTGAGGGCCTTTCTGAGAAGAAACAAGATCCGCGTGTTTCTGTCCTGCCACGGACCATGGGGCACCCCTTGGTCCGTGGCAGGGAAAGATCCCCGACAGGTCGCGACCAGATGCCTGCGTGAAAACCAGCTGCCGGATGGTATGCTTCATTATTCCCCGTGGGTACAGGTTTCGTTATGGCGGTTCGTTGCCGTTTATTGCATTCTTAACAGCAGAGGATATGGAAAATTGCGGCGCGACCGGCATCGCATACAAAAACACATTGATCTGACTGAAATGCAACTCGCCTCGAGTGAGACAGCCCGGATCATCAACCGGGATATCGTCCTCGAGTTAATCCGAGCTACCCAACCGATCTCGCGCGCCGACTTGGCGCGGCGTTCAGGCCTGGGAAGAAGCACCATCTCGCAGATCGTTGAACAGCTCATCCGTGAGAATTGGGTGCGCGAAGGCGCGATGGGCTCGCTGCCCCGGGGACGCAGGCCGACAATGGTGGGGTTGAATGGAGATATGGTGGCGATCGCCGTCGACATTCATCCAAGGCAGGCCAGCGTCGCCTTGGTGGACCTGAATGGGCGGCTGCTTTCGCATTGGCCAGTGCCGATTACCTCCGATCCCGCACCCTCCATTCGGCTGATCATTAGTTGCATGCAGCGGATTCGCCGCACGACCCCGGACAAATCGACTGAGGGCATCGGCATCAGTCTGCCCGGAAGGGTGAACCCCACCACCCAGCGGCTGGTTTTCGCTCCTAATCTGAAATGGCCTGACTTCGATATCAAGAAAGTTATCGAGACCAGCATGGGACTGCCCGTGATGATGGAAAATGATGCCACCGCGTGCCTATTGGCGGAGTTGACCTTCGCACGAATGGACGGAGTTCGGGACGCGGTGCTGGTCGCGGTCGCGGAAGGCGTGGGAACTTGCGTTCTCGCCAATGGGCAGTTGGTAGCCGGGTACAACGGGATGGCGGGCGAGTTCGGTCATATCCCCATCGATCCCAATGGTCCCCGTTGCGGGTGCGGAAAGAATGGATGCTGGGAAGTTTTCAGTTCGTGCCGGGCCGCGTTGCGCTATTACCGGGTGCTGCGGCCGAAGGGCCCGGTCGTCGCCTTTCGGGAACTGCTTAATCTCGCGGAAGAAGGTGATTCGGCTGCCGCCCAGGCATTGGCCACGCAGGCCAGGTGGATTGGTCGTGGATTGCGGATGATCATTGCCAGCCTTTCCCCCAGCACGATTTTGATTGCGGGCGAACTCACCTCCGCGTGGCATCGTTTCGGGCCTGTGATCGAGAAGGAGGTGGCTGACCTCACTCTGGCCGGCAGTTCGCCTCTCATCCGGCCGACTCATGAAGGAGAAATTGCCCGGCTCCGCGGCGCTGCGGCACTGGTGTTTAAGCGCGAAACGCTTCGCGCAACCTCTTCCGCTGCGACGGTGAGCGCGCAGATGCCAGCCTGATTCCAATGATCGGGTTGTGGTAATTAATTCCTGCGCTAACTTGTTTGGCAGATAATGGAAATCAGAGAAGACGCTGGTTTTGTTTACTTCTCCAATTCACCACAAAAACGTCATCCTGAGGATGACGATTTTGTGGTGAGTGTGGACGAAAAACATCCCAGCAGGTTAGCGCTTATGTGGTGGCAGCCTGGGCCTGACAACGCCCCGCGCCACGAAAGATTGCCACAAGATGAACAAAAGCCTCGCAAATCTCTCCCTGCGTGTCTGTGGGTCAGGAGTTAGTATGGGTCCCGGAATAATTCTATTCTGGGATGGGCAATGATTAAAATAATGTCTTCTCTGGGCCAATTCGTCTTTATTCTTGCAATCTTCAGCGGTTGTTTGCACGCTCAGGAAGGCCACTCTCCACCGGTTCCGCCACCTTCGGGAGCAACGTCATCTACTTGTAATAGCAGACGACCTATTCCGCAGCTCGTCGACATTACGGCGAAAGCTGGAATTACCTTCTCGCATACCTCCGACCCAGCGAAGAAATACATTATTGAGTCGATGAGCGGCGGCGTCATCCTTATCGATTACAACCGGGACGGTTGGCCCGACATTTACTTCAGCAATGCGCCGACTGTGGCCACGGCGATCAAAGACCCTGGGGCCCTGGGCGGAGCGCAAAGTCTCGGTGCTCTCTACCGCAACAATCATGATGGAAGCTTCAGCGATGTAACCGCCGGCTCCGGCCTCGACAAGCCTTGCTTTGCCATGGGAGGAGCTGTGGGAGACTACAACAACGACGGCTGGCCTGACTTCTATCTCACCTGCCTTGGCGGCAACATTCTCTACCGCAACAACGGCAACGGAACCTTCACCGATGTAACCGCCAAGGCGGGTGTCGCCGATGGACGCTGGTCAACAGGCGCTTCCTTTGGCGATTACGATGGCGATGGTTATCTCGACCTGATGGTAGCGAACTATGTAGATTTCCATCTCAACGACATGCCTGGCTTCGGCAGCTCGCCCAACTGCAAGTACCGCGGCATCGATGTGCAATGCGGCCCGCGCGGTCTTTCCGGCGCCGGCGATTCTCTGTTCCACAACAACGGCGATGGCACCTTTACCAACGTGGCGAAACACGCGGGCGTCGAAGATGGGAACGGTTACTACGGCCTGAGCGTGATATGGGCCGACTTCAACAACACCGGGCGCCCGGACATTTATATCGCCAACGACTCGACGCCGAAGTATCTTTACCAGAACCTGGGCAACGGCAAGTTCAAGGACATCGGCCTCGAATCCGGCACCGCAGTCAGCGAGGACGGCACCGAGCAGGCGTCGATGGGCATTGCGGTCGGAGACTACGATCACTCCGGGCGGCCTTCGCTTTACGTCACGAATTTCTCGGATGAAAACGACCTGCTTTATCGCAACCGCGGCGAGTGGAACTTTTCGGAAGACTCTTATCCGTCGGGGCTGGCGCTGCCTTCGCTGCCTTACGTCAAGTGGGGCACGGCCTTTGTCGATCTCGATAATGACGGATGGCTCGACCTTATTACCGTGACGGGCCACGTCTATCCGCAGGTCGATTCGCTGCCCTCAGGCGCACGTTACCGCGAGCCCAAGATTCTCAGCATGAACCAGAAGGACGGAAGCTTCTGCGATGCCAGCTCGCAAGCGGGCCCGGCTCTGATGGAGAAGCACGTCTCACGAGGCCTTGCCATCGGAGACATGTTCAACAACGGAAATATGGACGTTGTGATTGGCGATCTCGACGGCCGCCCCATGCTGCTCAAAAATGCGGGGGTGCCAGGACGCCACTGGGTCAGTATTGAACTGGCCGGAACTAAAAGTAATCGCCTGGCCATCGGCGCACGGCTCAAGCTGATTGCAGGCGGCATGACGCAGACGGACGAGGTCCACAGCGGCGGCAGTTATCTTTCGCAGAACGACCTTCGCATCCACTTCGGTCTGGGGGCAGCGACCAAAATCGACAGCTTGCAGATTCACTGGCCGTCAGGGCATGTGGATACAATCACCAACCTCACCGCCGACAAGTTCTACTCCGTCCTCGAAGGGCAGGGAATCGTACAGGCAACGAAGATCGCTCCCGATACTAGAGCAAGACCTTAAAGATCTTTTTCTTAACCTGCATGGGCGGTTTTGCCGCCATCAATTACCATCTGCGAGCCGGTCATGTAGGGGTGATCGTCGGAAGCGAGAACCAGCGCGAAGGCGGCAATTTCTTGTGGAGTCGCCATTCTTTCGAGGCCCGGCACGTGGGACTTTGCCCACTGCCTGGCAGCAGCTTCCCAAAGCGCGTCAGGTACGCCTTCCATGCCTGCAGCACGGCGCACCAAGTCAGTATCCGTGGTCCCCGGGATCAGTGCATTTATGCGGATACCTTTCGATGCGTAGTCGAGAGCAGCGGCCTGAACGAGGCCCACCAATCCGCGTTTGCTTGCGCTATAGGCGGCCCTCTTATCCGAGGTCGCTATCGCATTGGAAGAGGACGTAACTACGATATTTCCTTTGCCTTGCGCCAACATGTGGGGAATCTCGTATTTCATCGCCAGAAAGACGCCCCTGAGATTCGTGGCTTGAATGTCATCCCATTCCGCCGAACTGTACTCGTGCAAAGGTTTCTCCAGCGTGATGCCGGCGTTATTGAAGGCGACGTCCAGGCGCCCATATTTTCGGACAACCTCCTCCACGAATGCCTTAACATCGCTCTCATTGCGCACGTCGGCGCGGAAATAGGTCGTTTCACCGCCACGGGCGCGGATCGCATTTTCCACTTTCTGCCCGAGATTCTCGCGGCGTCCGCAGAAGCCAACCCTGGCACCTTCCATTGCGAACTGCTCGGCTGCGGCTCGTCCAATCCCCGAAGTAGCGCCGGTTATAAGGACTACCTTGTCCTTGAAGCGCTGTCTTGCCGGCGGCCCTGTCTGTGCCGCGGTGGTTGCCGGGGAGCATCCGGCAAGCGACCCCGCCATGGCTGCCGCCGCGAATCCCAGGACCGCTCTGCGATCGATTCGTACGTCATTGTTTTCAGCCATGAGCCCTCCAAACTGTAATGTCTCAATTCATTCAGCGGCGAGGGGCGATGAACTCACCCACCAAATTGCCGACTGCTTTGAACAAAAATGAGGTGCTGCCGATGCGAAATGCATCGGCGGGTTCATACCGGCTCGGGTACCAGGCGCCTACGGCCGCGAAAGACCCGACGTAAGGAGACACCAGCGAAGGCACCGAGAATACGGTCCTGCCGCTGGTGGTCTTTGCGGTAAGAGTCGAGATAATCGCGTGGGAACTGCGGCCAATGAGCCGCGTGCAGTCGCACCTATGGTATGCAACATCTTGGTGAACCAAAGCGCCCAGCGAATACTCGGATGTATGGCCAATCATCTGCATGCCGAATCTCCAGCCATAGCGTTCTCCGTAGCCCTCAGGGCCGGAATCCCATTCCGGTGGGGCGGGCTTTTTCTGGTCCAATCCGGCTCCAACTGCGGTGCTGATGAACGCCGGAGGACCGAACGTGCTGTAGATATAGTTGCGGATTTGTTGCTTCACATCCGGAAAGGTGTAGGAACCCGTTACAGAGCCGCGGGAAGAGGATGAGAGATTTACATCGGACCACCCCGCTTGAGGGGCGGGCTGCGCTGAAGGGCTCGATTGTGCATACATGGCTGCACTCATGGCGAGAATCAGTGCTGCGACGATCCAGCGGTTTCGTGACCGGTCCATACATCCTCCTGACCACCCTCGCAGTCTCGCGTGCGAGGGGATTGAGGCGCTATCTACAACGTATAGGCGCGGCGAGTTTGAGGCGAACGCCTGAAATCAGGCTGCGAACGCCTCAAACTCTTCCAGCAGGAGCTTGATAGCGCGGGTAGCGGCGTATTTGGACTCGCTTACCGCCAAATCGCCGCGCTGGAGCGTTTTCCATTCTCCCCGGGTGAGAGTCATAGGACACTCTAAGCAGGTCATTTGCTTTATGGGCGCATGGCAACAACTCTCGGCGGCTGGGTTGATTGGAGAGACCTACGGGTTTGCCATCGGCACGGCGTTGTCGACGCTGCTGCTTTTACTCGTCTGGCGTTCCGGCGGGGCAGACCGCGGCCCGCGCTTCCTGTTTGCCGCCTGTATCTGGATCGCGAATTGTTCGGGACTGGCCAAGAATCTTGTGCTGGATTGGAATCGTTCCCAAGCGGCTGTTCTGGCGTGGCAGTTTCGATCCGTTGGCTTTATTGCGGCCGCAATGCTTCCGCTGAGCATTGTAATGGTCTGGCGGAACAATGCCGTCTCCACAGTGCGGCGCAAGATTGGCAGCGTGCTTGTTATCTATGCAGCATTGGCAGGAGCGCTGATTGCAGCCGGCCTGGCCCTGGGAGCGTGGGCAACCCCATTGATAGCGCATCATTCCCTGTTGCGCCCCCTGCTAAATCAGGATTCTGTCGGAAATCTAACCATCTATAACGGGTTGCTCCTGGTCGTCCTGGGCGCCATTTTCCTGCTACCGGGCACGCTGGACAATCTGACGAACCGGGTTTCGGCCGCCCTGATGATTGCAGGCCTCTCGCTTAGCTCTATCAGCGCAATTTTAGATGCCTACGTTTCTCTTCCGACGGATCTCGCGCACATCATCAGGATCGCCAGATTTCAGAGCATCGTGCTTGTGGTCATTGGTGCGCTATTTTATTTCTCGCGGTTTCGCGCGGCAGACATCTTTGCGAAACAAGCGGTTCGTTTACTGCTCGGTTCGGTCGTGGCCATAAGCGCGGCTTTCGTGGTTTTTGGCCCGGTTGCCTCCCTTGCCCAGACGGCAGCGTTTCCGCACGCCGTCAGTATTCTGGGCGCTGCAGCAACGGCCGGAGGCGCAATGCTGCTGTATGTTCACTGCTGCCGCTGGTCCGACATTTTGGTTGAAAGAGGAATATTGGGCAGACGCAATACCCAACTTGCCCTGCGGGGGTTTCGTGACTGCCTCGGACTGCTGGAATCAAAATCGGCGGTTCTCTCCGCGATGCAGGCCTTGGCTGTCGAAATTCTAGGGATGAAAGCCGACGAGATTTCGATAGAGAACAGCGAACGCCGTGATCGCGAGGCTAATAGTCTGGCTAAGAGCCTGTCCGTTCCGGTGATATCCCCCGGAGACAACCTGGAACTCGTAGTCTCGCTCGCAGGCAACCGGCGAATGCTGCTCACTGCCGAAATCGATTCCTTGCGGGAGATTGTGCTTTACGCCGGCCGGCGCCTGAACGACCTGCAGCGCGACCAGGAGCGGATGGACAGTATTCGTTTGGAGGGCCGGCTGAGCCAGCAACTGGTGCAAGCTGAGCTTCGAGCTTTGCGCGCCCAGATCAATCCCCATTTTCTCTTCAATTCTCTGAACACCATTGCCTCGCTGATCGCCTCGGAACCCGACAAGGCGGAGAAGATCACCGTGCGCCTCGCCAGTATATTCCGCTATGTGCTTCTTCATGCTGATCGGCCGTTTAGTTCGCTCGATGAAGAGGTCAGTTTTCTGCGGACCTATCTGGACATCGAACAATTTCGATTCGGTGATAGATTGCAGGTCGAGTTTGATGTAGACGCAACGGTTGCACACGCGGCCGTTCCATCACTGATCCTGCAACCGTTGGTGGAGAACGCCATCAAGCATGGGGTTGCGCCGAAAATCGGCAGGAGCCGAATCCTGGTTGAGGCAAAACGCCGGGGTGGCGTGATCCTGGTCAGCGTTGAAGATGATGGTATCGGGCTCGACACGGCACGCCTGTATGAGAAGCCGTCGTCTCCGGGTACTGGTGTCGGCCTGCAAAATATTCGAGAGCGTCTGCAAACCATGTATGGTCCTACCGCCACCCTGTCCATCACCAACATTCAGAGTGGCGGAAGCCGCGCCACGCTGGCGATCCCTATCGGAGAGTAGAGCGATGCGGATTCGAGCGTTCCTGGCAGATGATGAACAAGCAGCCCGTTCGCGCCTACGCCGGTTACTGGATCGTCATCCGCAAATCGAAATCATTGGCGAAGCTCCCAATGGGCTTGAGACGGTAGAGGCTATTGAGCGCCTAAGGCCTGAGCTGTTGTTCCTCGATGTTCAGATGCCGGGACTGAACGGATTCGAGGTACTGAAGAGTTTATCGAAGGACGTTCCACGCCCCCTCACCATCTTCATTACCGGCTTTCATGAACATGCTCTCGAAGCATTTCATGCGCGCGCAATCGCCTACCTGCTCAAACCCATTGAGGAAGATCATCTGCAGGAAATGATCGAGCGCGCCGGCCGCCTGCTTGGCCCCGGCTCCTCTCGTGAGGAAGAGAATCAGAACGTGAACCATCTATTAGGAGATGAACTACCTACTATGGAGCAGATCGTCGCCAGAAAGGCGAACCGCGTCTTTCTGGTGGACCCCACAGAGGCGTTGCTCTTTTACATGGACAACGGGATCGTTCGTGTACAGGTGGAAAACGATACCTATTGGGTGAACTACCAACTCGGGGAACTGGAGCAGGCGCTTGTATCCAGGGGATTCTTTCGCGCCCGGCGTTCGTCTCTGGTCAACCTGAAGCGAGTAAAAGAGATTCGTTCGGACCCCCGGAGTAGCTTTGTCCTGGTTATGGCGGATGCGAAGCATACAGAAGTCGAGGTCAGCGAGCGGCAGGCGCGCGCGCTTCGAGCTCGTATCCCTGGTCTCTGAGCAGAATGACGGTTCACCACAAGTGGTCTACAGAGGATGACGCAAGTTCCCGAAATTGATCGGCTGCTTCTTGTTTCTCGATCAATGTTGAAATACAGGCAGGGCAGCACAGACGTGCGGAGGAGATTGATATGGCCGAACGACCCATGATGACGAATTTAGATGCGAAAGCGCACGCCGAGGCTTGGATAGAGGCATGGAACTCCCACGACCTCGACCACATCATGTCACACTATGCTGATGACGTGATCTTCGAGGTGCAAACCGCAGTCGTCCGCTGGAACAAGGCTGATGGACGCCTCCTCGGGAAAGAGGAATTGCGCAAGCACTTCGCATTGGGCCTTCAATTGGCCCCGCAAGTGCACTTTACATTGGAAGATGTGTTTTCATCGCCAAGTGGCTACGCGATTCTGTACCGCCGGGAAAATGGTAACCGCGTGATTGATGCGGTAACCCTCAATCAGGACGGGCGCGCATCGAGAGTCACTGCTTTCTACAAGGCGGTGCAGGCATGATCCCCAGAACCTGAAGGTTCAAATCATGCAGTAAGAGCAGAGGCGGCGACTACTGGTTCTGTGTTTCGTGTATGTAATCACTTTCGCTCTGAAGTGTCAGGTATTGATGGATGAAAGCAATAGCCATACTGCCCTCTCCTACGGCACTAGAGACGCGCTTGATTGAGCCGTGTCGAACGTCGCCGGCACAGAAGAAGCCTGGGAAGTTCGTTTCGAGATGGAAAGGAAGACGTCTTGCCTGCCAGCTGCCCAGGTCTGCAATGTCTCGGCCAGTCCGGACAAAACCCTTCTCGTCGCGCTGAAGCGCCTCGGGGAGCCACTTGGTTGCGGCATTGGCGCCGATCATCACACAGAGTACGTCTGCGTCGCGATGAACCATTTCCTGATGCTGGCGCCTGGTGCAAATCGACTCGAGGTGATAATCCCCAGCAGCTGAGACCACCTGGGTCCGAGTCTCCACACTGATGTTTTCCTTACCCGCAATCTGCTGCACTAAATACTGCGACATGCTGTGCTCTACTCTGTCGCCTCGAACGAGCAACGTCACGGACCGGGCGTAATTGGCGAAGAAGACCGCAGCCTGTCCAGCGGAGTTGCCACCGCCAACCAAGAAGACGTTCTTTCCCATCACATTGTATGGCTCAACGCCAGCGGTCCCATAGAATACCCCTTTCCCAGCAAACGATGCAGTCCCTCGGCTTCCAGAATGCGCCAATCCACACCCGTCGCTAAAACGACGGTCTTGGTGTTGAGGTGTTTCGCGCCGTCTACTTCGATTCGATACCCATCCCCCGGCAGTGGAACAATCGCGGTCACCTTGCGTGTCAACACCATCTCCGCCCCAAAACGTGTGGCCTGCTTGAGCGCCTGTTCGCTCAGGTCATCACCGGAGATGCCGTTGGAGAAGCCAAGATAATTCTCGATACGCGAAGAGGTTCCAGCCTGGCCACCTGCGGCGTCCCGTTCGACAAGAAGGGCTGAAAGACCCTCAGACGCCCCATAGACTGCGGCAGCAAGACCCGCGGGCCCTCCGCCGACTATCACAACGTCGTAGCTGCCTTTGCTCGGCCGGGTACCGATCCCGAGCTTCTCAGCAACCTGTCTTACTGCCGGAGGGTCTCCCAGGCAGTAAACTCCATCGACGACCACTGCAGGGCCCTCGTGACTCGAAGGAACACAGGTGGGAATGCGGTCGGGTTGGCGCTCGCGGTCAATCCAATCGTAAGGGATTCGGTTCAGGCGCAGAAATCTGCGAATATCACTGAGATCGGTCTCCAGCTCAGATCCAATTACCTGAACACGAGCTGAAGGTAATTCAAGCGCATGTTTCCCGCCTTGTGCAAGGCGCTCTTTCAGCGTCTGGAGGATGGTGGCGCCGCAAGCGGCGGAGCCCTGAACCAATTCCTGGAGCTGCTGTACTCCAAACTGGGCCAGCCGGCATCTCGATGTAGCGCGCAAGGAAGATAGCGAGGGAATTCCGAAGAGTGCGGAGATCTCCCCGAAGAAGTCGCCTGGACCGAATCGAGCCAGCACGAGGTGCCGGCCCACCGCTTCCTTGCGCAACTCAAGCCCACCTTCAAGAATGACGAAGAAGTGCAGTCTCTCTCCTTCGCGGACCAGCCAATCGTCAGATTCAAGATTCACGTCAGCCGCCCCTTGGGCCAATCGCGCCAGGTCCTCTTCTGCCAAGGCAGCAAAAAGGCTCGTGTTCTTTAACAGATCGGGAGTGATCATAGCGAGAGCACATCCACATCCACGGTTTCACGGCGGGTGCATTTTCTAGAGAACTGTTCAATAAGTGGCAAGTTGTCTCCAAAGTCGATTGACAGATTTCATTCTCTCATATTAAATACCTACCAGTACGTATTGATGGAGATTTTCATGAACCGTTCGACCGGCATTTGCCTTTTTCTTTGTTTTCACGCCGCTTTCTGCATTCCGAGCCATGCTGGGATAGCGGAAGCCCAAACCGATAGTCCACTCGACGGGACGCGTCATCTGATCGCGGAGTGGACAGCTCAAAAGGTAGAACATGCCTATGGACTCCCTGAGACGAAGGCGAACGAGAAGGGGGTCCTCACCCTCAATTCCGGAGGCATTACTTTCACCGGTAAGTCCGGCTCCTACAGCGTTCCCCGACCCGCGCTTTTGGCCTTGAGTACCGGAAACGAGCGGGTGGAACTCTGGGGTATGAAGGGGCGAATTCTTCGGATGGCGATCCCCGATGGTGGCGGGATTGCGGCTGCGGGCGTAATGCATCACGAGGTAACTATGCTCTCGGTTGAGTTCAAAGACCCTCGGGATGGCTACCGTGCGGCGGTGTTCTACCTTCCAGCGGTAGATGCCGAACATGTCATCTCTAGTTTCGCTGAAGTACCACCTGCCCAATCCGGAAGCTCCAAGCTCGCTTCAACGACACCTACCCCAACATGCACCCACGACTCCATGAGCCCGCGGAGTGTTCTCGTAACCATGCCAGCTTGGAACCAAACCGAAGTTCCCGAGGCCTATCGAGCTCTCTTATACGAACACACAGTAGACCGCCTTCAACGTGTTGCGGGCATCGGTCATGTGTATCGAGAAGGCGAAGCCCTGGGCCAGAAGAGCTGCCCAGAGTACGTGATTCACGTTTCTGTCTCCGCATTCAAGCAAGGTAGCCAAGTAGAACGCGCTGTGATGGGCCCCGTCGGCATGTTCGTCAGTACCACCCAAATGTCTTTCAATGTGAACATCACAGATACTACGGGGCAACTCAATGTCACCGATCAGTTGAAGGCCATGGTACGTGGGGAGTCAGAAAGCAAGAATGTAGCCGACGGTGTTGCGAAGACTATTTCCAAGCGCTACGTTTCTGAAACAAAGGAATTTGAGAAGACGAGAGTGGCAAGCTCAGGGAGCGGAAGGCTCTAGCGCTCCAGTAGGGTCAATGCTTCGGGTTTTGGGAGGCCAGAACGCAACCATGGTGAAGGTCGTGCGACCCGTTTCAGGTGTGTCCTCTCCTCAGCAAAAGCTGATTAGAATAGCGAGATGACACCGACGATGCCGAATAAACATCAAGTGAAGACAAAAGAGACACGAGAGTTATTGCTGCGCGCCGCCGAGGAGGTCTTCGTTCGCGAAGGATACGCCGGTGCGGAATTGGGAGAGATCGCCTCCATTGCCGGCCGGACGAAAGGTGCAATCTACGCCCAGTTCGAGAGCAAGGAAGATATCTTCATGGCGCTGGTTGAAGACCACGCTCTACGTTATCGCGCTGAAATGGAGAAAACGCTGGCAGACTCAACCAGCGTTGAGCAGAACCGGGCCGCCTTCAGGAAGCTCTGCATGAGATTGAGCGGCGATCGGGCTTGGAATCTTCTGATGCTTGAATTCAAACTCTTTGCCATTCGCAATCCTGAAGCGAAGAGACGCTACCAGCAATTCATCGCAAAAATGATTCCCCCCGGTGCTGAAAAGCGCCTCATCGGCCTGTTGGGAGCCGAACGGAAAGGGAAGCAAATGATCGGTCGATCGCTCAGTGTTCAACTGATTCAGCCTTTGCTGTCCGCTCTCACTCTGGAGGCGCTGTTTGATCCCGACATGCTCACGGAACAGGCAAGAGATAAGGTGACGGAACGCCTCTTCGACGCCCTCGTAGAAGCTTCAGACCATACGCAGTCTAAAGACGTTTCCATGCGAAAAGGGCGCCGAGGACTCCAGAAGCAACGATAACAAGCCCGACGAACAGGAGTATTATGGCACCGGGTCCAACTGGTAATTACCACAGTTACACGCGTCAACAAACGTGATGTCGACGTCCTTCTTCGTAGTGGTCGTTGCTTTGTACTCCAGACCGTCTTGGCCGTGTTCGGGTGGCGCGTGTTCCTGAATCACACGGTAATGCCAGGCCTCGTAAGGTCTACCGATTGTCGCACTACCATCAGGGTGCGCCTCGATTGAGTTGGGAGGTCCATACAAGATGTAGATTCGGCCCCGATCTGACTTCCAACCCGGCGTGCCTGCTGTGAAGTGTTCGTTCGAGTATGCTATTCGTCGATAATGCTCGCGCCTGGCGCTGTTTTCGCCGGCGCCGGCTGACGCCGTATCGCGGCGTACCCAGAATTGCCGGATAAACTCATCCCGCTCAGGGTCGGAGGACAGATGCGTAAACGCTGCACGTTCCTCCGGAGTAACGATCCAGAGCACATCCTCATCCAGCCATCGCTGATAGGCCGGATTTAAGGACTGTGATGCTTCATTGTTTTCTAGCGGCTTGTCCGGGCGGGTCTGGGCACGGCTAAACGTACCAATGCACAATGCCACCGCTACAATAACCATTGCCAACTGGGTTCCGGCCGCCAACCATGAATAGGCAGGGGCGTCTTTGTATCCGAGCAACCGTCTGATCCGCATGGCAAGTACACCTCCATTTGCCCCGAGAACAACCGCGAGATTAGAAGAGCGACGCTCTTCAAGGAATGACAATGCCCGTGCATAGGCCAGACAATCGCCGCTGATACTGACGGCCAGATCGTCGCAGCAGTCTTCGCGCTCTTTCCGCATTTGCTGCGATACCCACCAGACCGCAGGGTGATAGAAAAGCACGGCCTCTACCAGGGACTGGAAGACACTTACGAGATAATCGTGTCTGCGTATGTGGGCCAACTCGTGGGCGAAAATGGCTTCTATCTGGATGGGCGATAGCCCCGCGAGGCAGCCTACAGGTATCAGAACGGCGGGGCGCAGCCACCCGATGACGGTAGGCACCTGAACGAGCGCAGAGTTCGACAGCCCGACCCGGCTAACGATGCCCATCCGGCTGCTCAGATCGTTCAATATCGTCCGCAGCTCGATTGGCGCCACCTCAGCTGAGGCTGACTTCATTCTCCAGGCAACGATCAGACCGATATTCAAACGGCCCATGAGGAGAGTTGTGCCTGCAAGCCAGGCAGTTAACAGCCAAGGCAGAGAATTATCAAATAGCTCTGCAATCTGGTCCACCCATGGCGTGACCGGCCCAGTTGAGCCGCTGCGGAGACCCGCCACCTGATACCCTTCGACGTTCGAGTGAGACGACGCTTGGGAGACAGCAGTTGACTCGATAGCTAAGTGAACGAATGTCGCAAGCGGGAACATGACCATCAACCCCATGGCACAGCAGGCAGCCATGTAGCGCAATTGTGATGAGTTGGCCATAAGCAGCCTCAGCACAAGCTTTAATACCAGCGCGATGATCGCTCCTTGCCAGAGGAAGTTCAGTAAGGTCCAGCCAAATGCGTGAATCAGCGGTTGTTTGGATAGAAGGATCAAAGACGTCATTTCGCTCCCTTCTCGAACTTGTCCAGCATCATCCGGATCTCCGCTAATTCGGAAGAGGAGATTGGGTGAGACGAGAGCGCGCCCAGAACGAGGTTTTTCGCGGAGCCGTCGAAAGCGCGGCGTAAGAGGTTTCCGGCCAACTGCTGTTGTGTCTCCTGTTTAGAGAGTCCCGCCTGGTATACGTGCGAGCGATACCGCTCGTTTCGGACCAGCAAACCCTTCTCTGTCATCACCTGCATCTGCTTTAATACCGTCGTATAGCCGGTCTCCTTGCGGATCAAGGCATCATGCACCTCGCGAACGGTGGCGGGTCCTGTACCCCAAAGAATGTTGAGAATCTCCAATTCCGCTTCCGTTGGCAGCGGTATTGTGCGCCGGGTATGGCCTCGTTTCTTCATAGCCACTACGTTAGTACGACGGACGTCGTATGTCAACGACTATTATCGTAGATTTGGAGGGGCGGCTATTCGGACTCAGAGCTGTCCAAATTAGCGAGAAAGGCAGGCTGTTGGAGCAGTTAGTCAGCTGATTACATTAGGAGAGCTTGGCCAACATCAAAAGAGGTTCCCTATTTTGGACCCACTGAAAACGAAGCATTAACCGCAGGTCCCTCCACTTCGCTACCCCGGATTTCCTGTTGAAGTTGGTTGCTTCGGCAAACTTCATGCGCCTTTCTTTGCGGAAAGTCGCACTCGTGGCGTTGTCTAGTGCTGCGTGGCAGGAAATCCGGGTACGCTCCGGTCGGGATGACAAATTTGTTGTAAGAATGGGCGGTTGTCGTGAGAAATCATCGATTTCAAAACAAATTTGTCATCCCGACCGGAGCGAAGCGAAGTGGAGGGACCTGCGGTTAATGCGATTTGCGCGCCGGAGTCAGGAGTTAATCCCAATTTGTCCCTTGGTTCCAAACCCCAATTTGGACAGCTCTGATGTCGGACTTTAGGCGTTCTGCCTGCGCCCCGTTCAAAATCAGTGCCAGTCCCTCTTTATATCTGCGGTCGAAGCGATCGAAGAGGATAGCTCCAGCTTGCTGCAGAAGAGGGAACCGGGCAGGATCGAGCCGCGCATTGCGCTTCTCCAGGTCGTATTGCGGAGATCGCTGTCCGGGAGTGGGGAAGACGGCCTGCTCCTCCATGACAAAGCTAAGGGTGTAGCTGTAGATGGTGCTCAGAAGAACCACGGTCTGCCGTACCGAAAATCCCGCTTCAACCATGCGCGTCGCGATTAACTCCGACGTCTCCATATATCTAGTGTTGGTGAGGCGTGTTCCGGCGACCATACGCGCTCCATCTCTGTACTTCAAAAGCGTCTTGCGCAGTCCAGAACCGAAAGTTGCCGCCCAGACTCTCCAGTTGAGTGACTTTCGCGTGGGCACCAGATCTTTTGCTCCATCCGCCAACACCATGGTCGCCATTTCGTCGAGCAGTTCCTGTTTGTTTGTGAAATGCCAGTAAATCGTGGGAGCTTGCACCTTCAGCTCCACGGCGAGCCGGCGAAGCGTCAACTGTTCCAGGCCGACTTCGTTCAAGAGCTTTAGCCCGGAGCGCGCCACCATCTCGCGGTTGACTTTCATGAATCCAGAATAACAAGACGTGCATCTCACGCTCTAACGATGTTAAAGATTATCGACCATTGTTAGAGAGCAGAAACGCGCGAAGGAGAGGGATTTTATGAAGGCAGCAATCGTCAAAGAACCTGGCAAAACGCCCGTTTACGGTGAATTTGCAGAACCGGCCCCGCAACCAGGGCTGGCACCAAATCGCGGGCCGCGGGGACTCACTACAGCGGGGAAGGGGACTTTCCCGCCGTCGCCGGGTCGGACGGAGTAGGAAAGACACAGGATGGGCGGCGGGTTTACTTTGCTCTCCCCGAAGCACCCTATGGCGCCATGGCAGAAAAGTCGATCGTTCGCTCCCAGCAATGCATCAGAACTTCGGAAGCAGAGCCTACGAAGATGCCCTGAAGGAGCAGTTCGCAACGGGCATCGACGTAGTGGTGGACTACCTGTGGGGCGAGAGCGCAAAAACGGTCATCCTAGCCATCGCGAAAGCCGTGGAAGGTGGAACGCCGGTCCGCTTTGTGCACGCCGGCGGCGCCAGCGGAGAAGAAAATATCGAATTGCCAGGTGCCGCACTTCGTTCCTCCGCCATCATGCTGATGGGCAGCGGAGTTAAGAGCGTTCGTCTAACGGGACTTATCGAGGCGATCAAGAACGTGTTTCAAGCGGTCGCTCCCGCTCGTCTGCGGATTGTGACGCGGCTTGTTTCTCTGACGGAGGTTGAGCAGGTTTGGGACCATGCGGGCGGCAAGCCCCGAGTCGTGTTCACCGTAGGCTAAGGCTCGGTCGAAGAGATTTGAATTTGTTTGCGCCGTTGTTTGCAACGGAAATCCGTTAGTGCTGGATGTTAGACGGCGGGAATAGCAGCAGCTGCTTCTGCGATGTTGCTTGCAAGTTCTTAATGATCGTAGTCGTCTCCTCTACGTTGTCCATCACGTTGTACGCCTGCTGTAAAGCGGCTTCAGCTTGTGCCAATATCTCATCCGCATCCCTTGATGATGTTCCTGCCAGTATCACGTTGTAGGAGTCGCGAAGGATTTCGAGTGCAGTCAGCAGGTCGTCCTTGCTGTCTATAATTCGGCGAATCAAGTTATCTGCATCTAAGTCTGGCTTTTGTTGAGTCGCGGGGAATGAAAGAATCCTGGCCGACGCTGTTTGTGTGTTGACCATGAGCTACTCCTTATAACCTGTGCATGAGAGTCATCCTGGCCGGTGGTGGCCGCTCGCGAAGGGTTACACAATGGGTATCGGCAACTGCGAAGATTGAGATACCGGGGATGGGCACCTGTGCCATATTGGCGCAATTGCTGTCAATTTAGATCGAGTGGGAATTGGCTGTTTGCGGACTTCGTCCTCGGCGATCACGCGCACACGGAAACGGTTCCTCCCTCAACTTGCCGTAGGCAAGTTGAGATGCTCGGGAAGACACGGGGAGAGGGGACGATCGGTTTAGTGCCGCGCCTACGGCACTCGGATCCTCTTCGGGATCGATTTCCCAGCCCTTCCTCGGATTTCCTGTGGAACTTCGTGGCTTCGGTGAACTTCATGCGCCTTTCTTCATGGAAAGGCGCACACGCGGTTCTCTCCAGTGCAGCGTGGCAGGAAATCCGGGTCCGGGCCTTGCATCCATGGCGATTTTGCCGGTGTCATTTCTCTCTCAACTTGCCGCAGACGAATCGGCTGCTCCTAATGACACGAGCGGAGGGTTGGGGTCCGCAACAACCCCACTCAAGCCAAAAGAAGGCTTGAATGGGGCACCCAAAGATTTTCTTGAGGGTGGGCAGCCGTGTCATTTCTCTCTCAACTTGCCGCAGACGAGTCGGCTGCTCGGGATGACAATTCATTTTTTGACACCTACATTTCAACAAGCCTCGGGAGGCTCGCATGACCCGAAGGTTGTAAGCGAGTGTCCCCTAAAAGCTATCAATCACATTTACATAAGGACATAATCGCCGGCGTTGGGATATGCTCGTCTGCGAATCCTCAGTCATTCAACCCTCCAGGCGGGCCGCGCTATGCCTTCGTTCTTGACAACCGTGACCTTTTTTGTAACCACTGTCGTCGCATCCAGCGGGCTCTATGGACAGTCGGTCAATCGCATATCCGGGGACATCAATCCCGCGGAAATGGTTGCGCTGCCAAATCACCATCCCCAATGGGCCAAGCAAGAAAACAGCACTGGCGTGCTGCCTGCCGCTCTGCCACTCGAGCAGTTGACCCTGGTTTTGTCGCGGTCTCCACAGCAGGAAGAGGCCTTGAAGATGTTTCTGGAGGAGCAACAAGACCGCTCTTCGCCGAACTACCATCATTGGCTCACCCCAGTCGAGGTGGGTGAGCGCTTCGGGCTCTCAGAGCAAGACCTCACCGCGCTCAGCGGCTGGCTGCGCTCGCAGAGACTGCATGTCAACTGGATCTCTCCCAGCCGCACCTTCCTGCGATTCGGTGGCACCGCAGGCGACGTCGGGCAGGCATTCCATACTGAGCTTCATACTTATCGTACGATCGGCGCCCAGGGGAAGGCCGTCGAGCGAGTGTCGGTTGCCTCCGATCCGATGATTCCGCGGGCGCTGGAACCAGCCATCAAGGCCGTCCACGGTCTCTACACCATCGAGGACCATCCCTTCCACTCTGCCCGGACGATGCACTCCGACACACCCCACGCCACGACTACCGACGGCGATCACGTAATCGCACCGGGAGATTTCGTGAACATTTACGACGCCAACATCGACGTGTACAACGAGATCTCCCTCGGGATCGTCGGCGAGTCGCGCACGGATTTCGCCGATTTCAACAACTTCCGCACGCTCACCAAAACCGGCTTTCCCAACCCAAGCGAAATTGTTCCCACGGCTTACGGTGGGATCGATCCTGGTCCCGCATTGACGGCTCCGCCGGCGGCCGGGGTTTCGATTGAAAATCAATTGGAAGCGACCCTCGATGTGACTCGGGCGGGCAGTATCGCCAACGGCACGCCGTTGCTGCTGGTGGTGGCCACGCAGGCAAGCGGCGGCATCGAAGCAGACGCGCAGTACCTGGTCCAGACCTCGCCGGTTCCGGTGCAGGTAATGAGCATTAGTTTCGGGGCCTGCGAGTCGTCCGCAGGGCCGGCGGGCGTAACGTTCTGGGATACGCTGTTACAGCAGGCGACGGCCGAGGGGATCTCGGTCCTGGTTTCCTCCGGCGATTCCGGCGCGTCCGGCTGCGATGAGGGTTTTGCCGCACCTCCCACCACACCGGCAGCCAACAGCCCCAACTACATCTGCTCCTCGAGCTACGCCACATGTGTGGGGGGCACGGAATTCAATGACAGCGTCAACCCGGCAAACTACTGGAGCGCGACCAACGGCGGAAACCTCGCGTCGGCGCTTGGGTATATTCCCGAGGGAGGATGGAATGAACCGCTGACCTCCACCGGCGGTCCGCAGGTTTCCGCATCGGGTGGAGGCGTGAGCAGCGTGATCGCCACACCGGCGTGGCAGACGGGAACCGGGGTGCCGGCGGCCAGAACGGGACGCTACACTCCGGATATCGCGTTCTCGGCGTCGGCTCACGATGGGTATTTTGGATGCCTGGCAGCGGGCGGCGGTTCCTGTGTCAGCAGCACCAGCGGCTCCTTCGACTTTGTCGTCTTCGCCGGAACCTCGGCCGCCGCGCCTTCCATGGCTGGAATCACCTCGGATCTCGTTGGATCGGTGGGCGCAGGCCAGGGCAACCTGAATCCGCAGCTCTACCAGTTGGCGGCCACCACACCTGCGGTTTTCCACGATGTGACGGTTGCCTCGAGCGGCGTGGCCAACTGTGTTGTCTCCACCCCGAGCATGTGCAATAACTGCATTCCAGCAGCAACGGGGCAGACCGGCGGCCAGGCGGGATACCTGGTCACCGCAGGATATGACGAAGTAACCGGGCTTGGATCGCTCGACGTGTTGAACTTCTTAAATAGTTTTCAGGCGCCCCCTACGATCAAAATTGCAGGCAGTCCACCTATCGGGACATTTCCCAGCCAGTTACTCGGGTTTCCAACCGTGGAAGGCGTTAGTTTTGTCAACGGGGGCTCGGGGTCTCTCGATCCATTTACCATCGCGGTTACGGGGCCGAACGCCAGCGACTTTATCGCGGTCAATAATTGCCTGTCGGCCCTGGCTGCCGGACCTTCGTGCTCGGTTCAGATTACCTTCACGCCCTCGGCGGCGGGAGCGCGTACCGCCACGCTGACCGTGAGCTCCGCCAACGCCAGCAACTCTCCCGTGAGTGTCCCGCTGAGCGGGGCGGGAACAACCACACTCTATACGCCTGGTGTTTCGGTAGACCCGGAGCCGGGTACCGCCACACCGTCACAGTCTGTGACGGTTACGATCTATGTCAACACCCCGGCCGGCGTCCCCACAACCTCGACCGGCCCGATCAACCCAACCGGTTCGGTAACCCTGAGCGGCGGCGGCTTCAGCGGCTCGGGCAAGCTGCTAAGCGGGGGCACGGTCGTCATCAACATCCCTGGCGGAGCGCTGGAGTTAGGTAATGACGTGCTGACCGCCACCTACACGCCCGATAGCACAAGTTCTGCCATCTACACGAGCGCGACAGGGAGCTACCCCATCCTGATCGCGAATCCAACGCCGCCTGGATTTACCATCTCGGCCGATGATGTCACCATTACCGCCCCAGGGGCCGCCGGCAGCAGCCTGATTATTGTTAAAACCGTGGGCGGATTTACCGGCAACGTAACGCTGAGCGCTGCTGTTACCTCCAGCCCTGCAGGCGCTCACGATCTGCCAACCTTCGGCTTTAAAAATGCAAACCCGGTGGATATTACTCCAACCAACTTCAGCAACCAGCTCATCGTCCAGACCAGCAAGCCCATGAGCAACGTCCAGCCGAGTTCCGCGCGCAGAATTTCCTGGTATGCGTCTGGGGGAGCATCGCTCGCGTGTCTTCTGCTCATCGGCGTGCCCAAGCGAGCGCGCCGCGGGCGAGCTGTGCTCGGAGCGGTGCTGATGCTGCTGTTGCTTTCCAGCGCAATGATGGCTTGTGGCGGCGGAAACAATACCGGCCCGAGCGACCCGGGCACGACACCAGGAAATTACGTGGTGACGATCACCGGGAGTGCTGGGGCAACCACGGCTACGTGCACGCTTAACGTGATGGTTCCGTGATGAGTGGATGGCTAGAACGACCACTGGGCAGAATGCCGGGTCACAGGCGAAAATGGATGCTGTGACCATCCTGCATGAAGACCGTCTCTTTCCTGCCGACCCCACCATCCGGACGATAGCCCGCCGACTATACGCGACCGTTCGCGATTTACCGCTCGTCAGCCCGCACGGTCACACCGACGCCCGCTGGTTCGCGGAGAACGAACCATTCCCCAACCCCACCACGCTGTTCATCGTGCCCGATCACTACGTCTTCCGCATGCTCTACAGCCAGGGCATCGCTATGGAAGACCTGGGCATCGGCAAAAAGGAACTGAATGCCGATGAGGCGCGGCAGATATGGACCCGCTTCGCCCAGTATTACTACCTGTTTCGCGGCACACCCACCCGCATGTGGCTGGATTTCGCCTTCCAGGAGCTTTTCGGGCTCGAGGAGCGGCTGTGCGCCAGCAATGCCGACAAATATTACGACACCATCAGTGCCAAGCTGGCCTCGCCGGAGTTTCGCCCGCGAGCGCTTTACGAGCAGTTCAACATCGAAGTGATGTCGACGACCAACACTCCGCTCGATCCGCTGACCTACCACCAGGCCATCCGCGATTCAGGGTGGGAGGCGCGCATCCTGCCTACGTTTCGGCCCGATTCGGTGGTCGATCCCGACTTTCCAGGCTTCCACCAGAATGTGCAGAAGCTGGGCGAGATGCACGGCGAGGATTGCACGCAGTGGGAAGGTTATCTGCGCGCACTGCAGCACGCCCGTGCGCGCTTCAAGAAGCTGGGCTGCACGGCGACCGATCATGGGCATCCCACTGCGACGACTGCCGATCTGGACCCGGGCCCAGCTGCCGAGCTCTTCGAACGGGTGCTCAACCGGGCCGCGGATAGAGCGCAATGTGAGCTATTCCGCGCCCAGATGCTGACGGAAATGGCCCGCATGAGCGTGGAGGATGGGCTGGTGATGCAGATCCACCCCGGCAGCTGGCGCAATCACAACCGGCAGGTCTTTCAGCGGTTTGGCCGGGACGTCGGGGCCGATATCCCAATGCCGACCGACTATGTCCGCGGGCTGCTGCCGCTGCTGGAACGCTTTGGGAACGACCCTTCGCTCACCATCATCCTGTTCACGCTGGATGAATCCACCTACAGCCGCGAACTGGCGCCGCTGGCAGGGCACTATCCTTGCCTCCGTTTGGGTCCCCCGTGGTGGTTTTACGACAGCCCCGAAGGCATGATGCGCTTTCGCGAGCTAACCACGGAAACGGCGGGCTTCTATAACACGGTTGGGTTTAACGACGATACCCGAGCCTTTCTCTCCATTCCTGCCAGGCACGACGTGGCCCGCCGGGTGGATTGTGCGTTTCTGGCAAGGCTGGTTGCCGAGCACCAGCTGGACGAAAACGAGGCAGTGGAGGTGGCCCACTCCTTGGCCTACGACCTGGCGCGCAAGGCATACCGGTTGTGAAGGCGGAAAGGAGGCGGAAGGCGTAGGATTTCGAGGTACCTGCCAGAGCCGAATTGCGCATCGAATAGAGAGTCTGGCCAAAAAGTACGCGTTGGGAAGGGTACCAATGGAATTCCACGTCTCACGAGAAGCACGCGACCGTTACGAGTTCAACCAGACACTGTTTGCGTTCAGCGGCAATGTAGTCTTTGCGAATCTCGGCGCGAGCCGGGAATTCGCCTTCCGCATGAACGAGCGGCGCGGTGCCGACAAGGACCCAAACCTGACCATCCAGCCCGGCGCCCTCTACGCCATGGGCCTGATCGACGAGATGAGCCACGCGCTGGTGGAGTACTATCGGCTCCGCCTGGATGCCAAAGTGATGTCGGGCGCGCTGGAGTGGTTCGATTCGCGGCTGGGCAAAGAGGAACTGGACAAGACCATCCTGGCCTTTGTGGAGCAATTTCCCACGGCCGACGTCTATCGCAAGGAAAAGACCCCGGCTGAGTGGCTGCAAGGCTCAACCGACGGCATCGCGCACCGGGCAGTGGCATTCGAGGAGATGATGCTGCTATGGCTGGCCAATGCCAATCCGGCGTTTAAGCCCTTCTCCGAGTTGTTTACCGACCAGTCTCTAGCCGCGGTCACCCGCTACCAGCAGATCACTACGGGATTACGCGATTTCTTCGGCACCCGGCCTCTGTTGGGTCCCAAAAAGCAGAACCTGATCGACATGCTGCGCGGGCCGGCGCTGGCTTCGCCGGACTCGCTGAGCGGTCAGATCGCCTACATCGTCGAGCACTGGGCGGAGCTGATCGGCGCCTCGCTGGCCCGGCTGCTGCTGGCCATCGATGTGCTCAAGGAAGAAGATATCGCCATCTGGATGCGCTTCAACCCCTCCGACGCCAACGCCGGGCGCAGGCGTAACCTGCCCTGGAACGCCGACAAGAAGGGGGAAGTGCCGTCGTATACCGACGCGACCCAGGAGAGCGAGCGCTTCAGCGAGGACCAGGAGTGGATGCCGACTACCGTGCTGATCGCCAAGAGCACCTACGTCTGGCTGGAACAGCTGTCGCGCCACTATGGCCGCCACATTCATCGCCTGGATCAGATTCCCGACGAAGAGCTGCGCCGCCTGGCGGGGCACGGGATCAATTCACTGTGGCTGATCGGCGTTTGGGAGCGGAGCGCGGCCTCGCAAACCATCAAGCAACTGTGCGGCAACCAGGATGCGGTGGCCTCGGCCTACTCCCTTTATGCGTACGACATTGCCCACGACCTGGGCGGGGAAGCGGCGTACCGCAACCTGCGCGACCGCGCCTTTGCGCACGGCGTAAGGCTGGCCAGCGACATGGTTCCCAACCACATGGGCATCGACTCCAGCTGGGTGATCGAGCACCCGGAGTGGTTCATGTCCCGGCCGGACAGCCCGTATCCCGCGTATCGTTTCGAGGGGCCCGATCTTTCCCGCGATGGCCGGGTGGAGATCAAGATTGAGGATCATTACTACGAGCAGTCAGACGCTGCCGTGGTCTTCCGCCGCCGCGATAAGTGGACCGGCGATGTGCGCTACGTGTACCACGGCAACGACGGTACCAGCTTCCCCTGGAACGACACCGCGCAGCTCGATTACCTGAACCCGGCGGCCCGGGAGCAGGTGATCCAGACCATCCTGCACGTCGCGCGGCTGTTCCCCATCATCCGTTTCGACGCGGCGATGACGCTGGCCAAGCGTCACTTCCAACGCTTGTGGTTTCCCATCCCCGGGACCGGCGGAGCGATTCCTTCGCGCGCCGAGTACAGCATGAGCAAGGCCGACTTCGACAAAGCCATGCCGGAGGAGTTCTGGCGCGAGGTGGTAGATCGGGTGGCGCGGGAGGTTCCGGGCACGCTGCTGCTGGCCGAGGCTTTCTGGCTGATGGAGGGCTACTTTGTCCGCACCCTGGGTATGCACCGGGTGTACAACAGCGCCTTCATGAACATGATGCGCGATGAGGAGAACGCGAAATACCGTTCGGTGATCAAGAACACCATTGAGTTCGACCCGGATATCCTCAAGCGCTACGTTAACTTTATGAGCAATCCCGATGAGCGGACCGCGATTGACCAGTTTGGCAATGGCGACAAGTGCTTCGGGGTGGCGACCATGATGGCGACCCTGCCGGGTCTGCCCATGTTCGGCCACGGGCAGATCGAGGGTTTTACCGAGAAGTACGGCATGGAGTTTCGCCGTGCGCGCTACCAGGAGGATCCTGATACAGGGCTGGTGGCGCGCCATGATCGCGAGATCGCGCCGCTGCTTCACCAGCGGTGGTTGTTTGCCGAGAGCCAGAATTTTCTGTTGTTCGATTTCTACCGGCCGGATGGTTCGGTGGATGAGAATGTCTTTGCCTACAGCAATCGCCGCGGGGACCACCGGGCACTGGTCATCTACCACAACCGCTTTGCCAGCACCTATGGCACCATCCACCAGTCTGCCAGCTATGCCGATAAGGGAGCAGGCCAGTTGCGCAACCAGTCGCTGGGGGGCGCGTTCGGGTGGCCCAACGATGGCAACGTCTTCTTGGGTTTCCGCGATATTACCACTGGCCACGAGCATCTGGAGCGGTCGTCGAAGTTGGTTTCGAATGGCTACTCTGTGGAGCTGCATGCCTACAACTGCCACGTGTTTCTCCATTGGCGGGAGCTGAGGCCGGACGGCGACCATCGCTGGGATCTGCTCTGCGACCACCTCAACGGCCGCGGCGTGCGCTCGCTGGACGAGGCGCTGCTGGAGCTGGAAGTGGCTCCGCTGCACCACTCACTGATGGCGTTGTTGCAACCCGAGGTGCTGGAAGAACTCGCGGGCCTGGAAGAGGCTCTGCCTGCATGCGGGGAAGAGGGGACGTCTTCGACGCCGGCTGGGCTCCTGCTCAAGAAGATAGAAACGCTGAGCACGCGGTTCGCCCGGGAAGGCCTGGCCATCTACGCGCGTAAGACCGGGACACACGTGCCGGCCAAGGATCCATGGCCGGCGATCTGCCGGCAGGTGCATGCGGCGGCGGGGCTGCCGGCGCTGGAGGCCGAATTCGCGGAAGCCTGGTCGCGCGAAGCAAAGATGGTGCTGCCCAGCAGCGATCCGGAGCTGCACCCAGGCGCAGTTTGGGGACCTGTGCTGGCAACCTGCCTGCTGCACGGCATGGCGGAAACGGTTGGCGGGAAAGATGCCGCGTCCACAGTGCTGGCGCTGTTCGACCGGCTGCGGCTGCGGGAGCCCCTGGCACGCGCGTTTTCGTTTGGGGAGCTCAACGAAGATGGCTGGCGCGCCGCAGCCCGGGTGAGGCTGGCGTTCCTCAACCAGACGCTCAGCCCCAAGGAGCCATTCGCCGGTCTTCCCCCTGGGCTGTGGGAGGATGACGACGCCAGGTGGCTGCTCAAGGTACATGAGTCTGCGGGGGAGTGGTACTTCAACAAGGAGCTTCATCAGCAGATTCTTTGGTGGGTCCAGCTACCTGAACTTCTACAGCTTGCTGCGCCGGCGGCGGCCGTGGCAGAGAAGCCCACCCGCGCGGCGGCGGCGCGCAGTTCCCGCTCGGTTGAGGACATAGAACAGCGGGTGGACGAGGCGATCGAACAGGCGGAAGAGGCCGGTTACCGGCTGGGGAAAAAAAAGGCCGTGAAGACCTCGAAGCGTGAAAAAGGTGCGCTGGCAAAGTGAGTTTGGCAAGTCCCCCGGGCAAACTGGTATGAACGGCCTGAAGGGCGGTCCCCTTCAAGAGGCTGCTTGTAAAGCCGAGTTCATTGCAAAGAAGCGATGGGGCTAAAGCTCGTTGAGGTGAGGGTTCCATTGAAAACTAAGCACTAACCGCAGGTCCCTCCACTACGCTGCGCTCCGGTCGGGATGACAAATTTTCTTGAAATCCATGATTTCTCTCGACTCTCCCCGTTTTGCAACAAATTTTTCATCCCGAAGAGCGCAGCGTAGTGGAGGGACCTGCGGTTAGTGCGATTTGTGCGCCTGAGCCCGATTGATCACAATTAGTTTCTCCCGCGAGTCCGGGGTCCCCTGGAACCAATAAGGTAAGTGCCGTAAAGTGTGGCTTAGCTTCCTCTATCCTTTAGAATCACAAGTGGTTTCAAGGGGGAGCGATGGCTCGTAAGGCTGGCAGTCCGGTGCCAAAGCGTAGCGGCGACGAAGCGGGTCCAATCACCCTGGCCATCGATATCGGCGGCACCGGCATAAAAATACAAGCGCTCAGCCCCGAGGGCAAGCCGATCAGTGACCGGCTGCGCGTGCCCACACCCGAGCCGGCAACCACCAAGGCCATCTTGAGCGCGCTGGACGAGTTGAAGGTGAGCGTTCCGCTCTTCGACCGGGTTTCTGTTGGATTCCCAGGAGTGATCAAGGAGGGCAAAACCCTTACCGCGGCGAACCTTGACCCGGGATGGATTGGTTTTCCCCTGGCAAAAACGCTGGAAAAACGATGGGGCAAGCCGGTGCGGATGGCGAACGATTCCGCAGTGGGCGGCTACGCGGTGATCCAGGGCCACGGCGTCGAACTGGTCATCACCCTGGGAACAGGCATGGGCTCCGCGCTGTTCACCGAAGGCGTGCTGTGCCCGGGCCTGGAGCTGGGACACCATCCATGGCGCAAGAAGACCTACGAGCAGTACCTGGGCCGACGCGGGTTTACCAAGTACGGGGTGAAACGCTGGAATAAACTGCTCAAAAAGGCAGTCGAACAAACCGCTGCCACCTTCAATTGGGACACTCTCTACATCGGGGGCGGTAACGCCAAAAAAGTGACTCTCAAGCACGGGCCCAACATCAAGATCATCTCCAATGAGGAAGGCCTGCTGGGGGCTATGGCATTGTGGAGAGATCGGCTGTAGAGGTTGCGGCGTCTCCAGCTTTTCGAAGTTCTTGACCAGAGGTGGTGCCCCCAACCGGTGCGCCACGGCGCCACCGACTACCTCGAGGCGATCACCAGCCGGGCAGATATTTACGGTCCCGTGCGAGAGAAGATCTTTCGCGCCATCGATGATTGCAGCGCGGCGCGCGTGGTCGACCTTTGCTCGGGCGGCGGTGGGCCGTGGCTGAGCCCGCGCTGGCGCTCCGCCCTGGCGGAACGCGGCCGGCTCAACGTGTTGCTCAGCGACAAGTTTCCCAGCGATGTGCTCTGTAGCCGCCTGGAAGCGGACCCTCAACTGAGCTGTGTGGGGTTTTCCGTGGACGCTGCCTGCGTGCCGGAGCAGCTCAGAGGGTTCCGCACGATCTTCTCTTCGTTCCATCATTTTCCCGACACTGTTGCCCGCGCGGTTCTGGCCGACACGGTGCGGTGCGGAGATGGCTTCGCGATGGCCGAGGTCACGTCGCGCACCTTGCGGGCTTTCGCGATCTTACTGCTGATGCCGATCTTCGTCTGGCTGCTGACCCCACGCATGCGGCCGTTTCGCTGGTCGAGGCTGCTGCTGACTTACCTGCTCCCGCTGATCCCGTTAGTGGTTTTGTGGGATGGGCTTGTCTCCTGCTGTCGCAGCCGAACGCCGCAGGAGCTGCTGGCACTGACCACAGGGTTTCCCGAGTATGAGTGGCGTGCGGGTTACGCCCGCGCCAAATGGCTTGCTCCTGTGTTTTTGATCGGACGACCTAAGAATTTTTCCTCGAGTTAGCCGGAGTGCATCTGACTGCTCAGGAGAGATATACCGGTGCCCAAACTATCGAGCTCTTCTCATCTCGGGCCCAAACTGGCGGAACAGCAAGGCAGCACGACGGACGCCGCAACCTCCATTGACAATCCGCGGAGCGCGAGGCAGTACATTTGGGGCTACGTCTCGCGTTCCCCATTGCGTTCGCTTTGGAATCTCGAAGGAATACCTGCAAGAGTCATCGCGAAGAATACCTGGAATGCCCTCTCGGACGATAACCTGGTCGGGCGCGCGGCCGAACTGGGCTTCTACTTTCTTTTCGCACTTTTTCCCACGCTGGTTATGGCTTGTTCCATCCTGGGTTTAGCCGCTCGCTCGGCGGTGCAAATTTATGAGAGCCTGCTGCAGTACCTGGCCCTGGTGGTTCCTCCCGCCGCGTTTGGCACCGTGATGTCGGCCTTCAATCAGACCACGGCTGCAGCCAGCAGCGGAAAACTGACCTTCGGTTTGGTGGCGGCGTTGTGGTCTGCCTCCGTCGGCTTTTCCGCTATCCAGGAGAGTCTCAACGTGGTCTATCGAGTGAAGGAGAGCCGGCCATATTGGAAGGCCCGACTGTCGGCGATCGGAGTGACCCTTATTCTTTCGCTGGTGATTACCCTGATGCTGTCGTCGCTGCTCGCGGCTGATTTCTTTGCCCGTCTCGCTCAGCTCCATATCCACCATCATTTGCTCGCGCTCGGTGCGGAAGTGAGCCTGCGGACATTAGGATGGCTGGCTGCTCTAGGACTTCTCTCCTTCATTTTTGCGCTGATCTATTATTTCGGGCCCGACGTCAAGGTGAGCCATTGGCACTGGCTGACGCCCGGGGCTGCTGTCGGGATATTGGGCTGGCTGATCTGTTCTCTGGGACTTCGCATATATGTTCATTACTTCAACAACTACTCGGCTACCTATGGGTCGCTGGGCACGGTGATCATTCTTCTCACCTGGTTTTACCTCAGCGGACTAATGTTGCTGCTGGGCGGCGAGATCAATAGCGAGATCGAAGCCGCGGTGCAGGGCAAAAAGCTGGCGGCGAGCGGAGCATTACGACCGGAGATCGTTACTCCGGGCACCGCTCCGCGCTGATGCGCATCAAACGTCACCGTACAATCCTGCATCTGACTGGGAGATGGAGTGGATCGAGCTGCTGGTGGATTATCTGCAAATTACGGCTCAATCCAAAGCCGGCACGGCCGGTAGAGTTCTGGTTCGATGCCGTAAGTGGCTCTGTGCGCTCAGCATTGTGGCTTTTAGCGGCGGGTTAATCGCGCAGAGTACAGGCCAGCAGAGTCCCAGCCAGCCGTCGGAGGTGCCCAAAACGGCCCCGGCGACGCAAGCCATCCTGGCTTCCTACGAGGGCCAGCAAGTCACCTCGGTCGAGATCGGTGGACGTCCGGAGCTGGACACCAGCAAGTTGCTGCCGTTGTTGCAGCAGAAAGCGGGCGAGCCATTCTCCAAAGAGAAAATCGATCAAAGCATTGCCACGCTGAAGAGTAACGGCAAATTCACGGACGTGCAGCTGCAGGTGAATCCGGAAGCAAACGGCGTGCAAGTTCTGCTAATCCTCGAGCCTGCGATGTGGTTTGGAATTTTCGAATTTCCTGGGGCGGAGCGGTTTTCTTATTCCAAGCTGGCGCAGATCGCAAATTATCCTCCGCAATCGCCTTACAACGCGGGCGATATACAGCGAGACAGCGACGCGCTGCTGCACTACTTCCAACAGGAAGGTTACTTCGAGGCCGAAGTTCGTCCGCAATTGAACGTGGACACAGCGCACAACGTGGCCAACGTAAACTTCAACGTCAGCCTGAGCCGGAAGGCGAAATTCGGCACGGTGGCGATTGCCAATACGACGCCCGAGCAAGCCGCAAGGATGGCGAAGAGCCTTCAGGGTATCAAGGCGAGAGTCAGAGGAGCGGCGATCCGGCCGGGCAAGAACTATCGTCACGCAACCCTGAACAATGCGCAAAAATATCTGCAAGGTGGGCTGGAAAAGCGGGCCAGGCTGTCCGCCCAGGTAAAGCTCGCCGGCGCAGCCTATACGGCAGAAACCAACCGGGCCGATATCCACTTCGATGTGCAAATGGGCCCCATCATTAACGTGCAGGTGAAGGGGGCGCACCTTTGGAGTTGGACACGCAAATCTCTGCTGCCGGTGTACCAGGGAGTGGGTGTCGATCCGGAGTTGGTGCAGGAAGGCCGCGAGGCGCTGGCCTCTTACTTTCAGCGCAAAGGCTTTTTCGATGTCGACGTCGACTCCCAGTTCCATCGCCAGGACTCGGTAGACACCATCGTCTATGTCATCACCAAGGGCAAGAAGCACAAAGTGGCTGCAGTGAGTGTGGCGGGGAACAGCCAGATCAAGACGCCTGATCTGATGGCCCTGGTCACGGTGAAAAAATCGCATTTATTCTCTCCGGGTAACTACAGCGAGCAGTTGGTTCGGGCAAGCACGAAGAACCTGACCGCGCTCTACCAGTCCGAAGGGTTCAGCACTGCGCAGGTAACTCCGTCGGTAAGCAAGAAGGATGGCAACCTCACGGTAGCCTTCCATGTAGTCGAGGGACCGCGCGATATTGTGAGCTCGCTCAAGATTGAAGGCGCCGATACCTTTCCGGAATCGAAGTTTGCGCCCGCTGGGCTGAAGCTGGCTCCCGGCAAGCCTTATTCGCAGAAATTTGTCGAGGCCGACCGCGCCAATATCGTGGCCCAGTACCTGCAGGCAGGCTACCTGACCTCCAGCTTCCGGCAGACAGCCACGGTGGTTTCAAAGAATGACCCGCACCACATCAACGTGGTCTACCATATTTACGAGGGTCCGCAGGTTTATACACACAACGTGCTGGTGCTGGGGCGGCAACGAACGCAGCCACGACTCATCGACATGGATGTGGCCTCGATCGTTCCCGGCCACCCGATGACGGAAACAGAACTGCTGACCTCGGAGAGCAAGCTCTACAGTCACACCGGGGTCTTCGATTGGGCTGAAGTAGATCCCCGCCGCCAGATCACCACGCAGACCAACGAAGATGTGCTGGTGAAAGTGCACGAAGCCAAGAGGCACACCATGACCTACGGCTTCGGTTTTGAAGTGGTCAACCGCGGTGGCAGTATTCCCAGCGGGACGGTTGCGGTGCCGGGCCTGCCGCCTGTGGGATTGCCTTCCAATTTTACGACTAGCCAAACCACCTACTACGGCCCGCGGGGAAGTTTTCAATATACGCTTAACAATGTACGTGGCAAGGGCGAATCGCTGTCCGCGACGGCATTTGCCGGACGCCTGGACCAGCGGGCCGCGGGGTATTTCATCGTGCCTAATTTTCGCTGGTCGAAATGGGGCGCAACCACATCGATCCTCGCCGAGCGTGATGAGGAAAATCCGGTCTACTCCTCGCAGGTGGAAAACGGCAGTTTTCAACTGCAAAGGTTCCTGGACCAGAAGAAACACGATGTTTTTTTCATCCGTTATAGCTTCAGCCAAACGGATTTGACGCGCATATTGATTCCCGAACTGGTGCTGCCGCAGGATCAGCATGTGCGGCTTTCGACGATTGCGGCAAACGTCACCCGCGACACGCGCGACAATCCTCTGGATGCGCACAAGGGTGTTCTGCAATCGATCGAGTTTGACCTCAATCCGACCAGGCTGGGCTCGAGCGTAAATTTCGCGAAGCTTACCGCGCAGGCAGCCTACTATCGGCCGACCTTTCACAATATCGTTTGGGCCAACAGTATTCGGATTGGCCTGGCCCAACCCTTTTCGAACAGTGTCGTTCCGCTGAGCCAAGCGTTCTTTACTGGTGGGGGAAACACACTGCGCGGATTTCCCCTCGATGGCGCCGGACCGCAGCGGAGCGTCCAGGTCTGCAGTTCGGGATCGTCCACGGACTGTAGCTATATCCAGGTGCCCAGCGGCGGAAACGAGCAGTTGATTCTCAACTCTGAGGCCCGCATTCCGTTACCGATGATTAAGGATGGTTTGGGAGTGGCTATCTTTTACGACGGAGGAAACGTCTTTCCTACTATTGGTTTCCACGACTTTACTTCGCTGTATACCAACAATGTTGGGCTGGGCTTGCGGTATGCGACGCCGGTCGGCCCGGTACGAATCGATCTTGGGCACAACCTGAACCCGGTACCGGGAGTTAAATCGACCCAATACTTTGTAAGCATCGGCCAGGCATTTTGATGGAGGTAGTCACGTGAGCACCGCTGCCGCAAGACCTTATGCCAACCTTACTCAGCCACCCCCGCCCAGCCGGCACTCGCGGCTGCGGAAGGTGGGAGGCTGGGTGCTTTTCGGCTTGCTGGCTCTAGGGGTGCTGGCGGGGATAGCCGCCACGGTCGTTCTGCATAGCACCCGGTTTCACAACTACGTGCTGAGCCTTGCGCAAAAGAAGGCCAGCGAAAGCCTGGGCGTGCCGGTGCAGTTACAGAACTTCGCTCTGAATCTGTCGAATCTAAGCGTGGATCTTTATGGTTTGACGGTGCATGGCGCCGCTCCCTACGCCAATCCTCCCTTGCTGCAGGTGGCGCATGCCGAAGCGGGCGTGCGGATTGTTTCGGTGCTGCACCAGAAGTGGTATCTGGACAGCTTGGTTGTCGACCGCCCTGTAGTGAAGGTGTTTGCCGATGCGCATGGCGTCACCAATATTCCAAGCTTTAAGAGCAGCGGCACGAGCAGCAGCAATACTAGCGTCTTCGACCTGGGGATCCGCCATGCGGTGCTCGACCAGGGAGCGGTTTACTACAACGATCGGCAGAGCGTTCTTTCCGCCGACTTGCACAATGTAGACTTCCGTGCCTCCTTCGACAGCGCGCTCAAAAAGTACTCGGGTAAGTTGAGCTATTCGGATGGGCATCTGCAGTCAGGGTCGTTCAAGCCGATTCCGCACAATCTGGAAGCGGAGTTCGATGCCACCCCTACTACCTTCCACTTGTCGCAGGCCAAGTTGACCAGCGAGTCCTCGCAGGTTGTGTTGACTGCGACGGTGCAGGATTTCAGCCATCCTCAGTTGCAGGCAAATTATGCGGCTACCCTGGATGCGAGCCAATTCCGCAGGATTCTGGAGAACCCGTCCGTGCCGACGGGGTTGATTCGCGCGAATGGAGCTGTCGAGTACCAGGAGGCAGCCAACCGGTCTTTTCTGGACACCGTGGTTGTCCGCGGCGATCTGAACAGCCGCCAGCTTGATGTGCAAACGCCGGCGCTGCGGGCTCAAATCAGAGATATCGCGGCGCACTACTCGTTGCAGAACGGAGACGCAACGCTTGAGGACTTCCGTGCGAGCCTTTTGGGCGGTGAGCTCACCAGCAGCGGAAAGATGAGCAATATCGACGGCAATGCGCATTCGAACTTCAAGGCCAAGCTGAGCGGCATCCAGCTTGCGGCGGTGAACGGCGCGATGAAGTCGTCTGCCATGCCGAAAAACGTCGCCCTGGGCGGGGTACTGAATGCGCAAGCCAATGCTGCATGGGGTAAGACGTTTGACAATGTTGTGGCGCATGCCGATGCCATGGTTCAGGGCCGGGTAACTGGAACCGGCAATGGTACTCCTAAAGTCATCCCGGTCAACAGCGAAGTCCACGGGACCTACACCGGCAGCAACCAGGAGCTGGCGCTGAAGCAGAGTTACCTGCGCACGCCGCAAAGTACGTTAACCATGGACGGCACGGTCAGCCAGCGTTCCACCCTGAATCTAAAATTCCAATCCAACAACCTGAGCGAGCTGGAGACGGTCGCGGATCTGTTTCGCACCCCGGCTCCGGGTCAGCCCATTCAACCGCTGGGCCTCGCCGGCACGGCGTTGTTTCAAGGCACGGTGCGCGGGTCCACTGACGCGCCGCACCTGGCAGGGCAGTTGACCGCTTCCAACTTCCGCTTCAACGGAACCGAGTGGCGGGTGCTGCGCACCAATGTGGACGTGAGCCCGTCCATGGCCAGTTTGCAGCACGCGGACCTGGAACCGGTGTCACACGGCAAGATCACATTCAACGCCAGCACGGGACTGCGCAAATGGACCTTCACCGATGCCAGCCCCCTGCAAATGGATCTGCAGGCTTCGCAACTGGACCTGCAGGACCTGATAAAGCTCTCTGGGCAGCACCTTCCGGTTACGGGGACACTGGCGGCAAATGTGAATGTCCATGGCACTGAGACGAGTCCCATAGGGCAGGGAACTGTCTCCCTTACCCACGTCACTGCGTACGATCAGCCGGTGACCTCTGCGACACTGACCTTTGCCGGCACGGGGGATGAAGTACACGGTAATCTTGGCGTGCAGCTTCCCGCAGGGAATGTACAGAGCACAGTGAGCGTCCGGCCGCGGGAGAAGAGCTACACCGCGCAGCTTACCGCATCGGGCATTCGTCTGGATCAGTTGCAGGCTCTGAAGGCGCAGAATATCCATGCCGCGGGAGTGGTGAGCATCCAGGCGAATGGTGCGGGAACGTTTGAGAATCCGCAGCTGGATGCTACGCTGCAGGTTCCGCAGATCGACATTCAAAATCAGAAGATTGCGGACGTCAACCTGAAGATGAATGTGGCCAATCATCTCGCAACGGCCGACCTGACATCTTCGGCCGTCGGGACGATGATCCGGGCGAACGCGAAGGTCGATCTGACCGGGGACTACCCGGCGGACGCTACGCTCGATACGCAGGCGATTCCTTTGCAGCCCATATTCGCGATTTATGCGCCCGCGCAGGCCGACGATCTGAGTGGCCAGACGGAGTTGCACGGCACGCTGCACGGGCCGCTCAAGAACAGCAAGCTGCTGGAAGCACACATCACCATTCCCACGCTCAAGCTGGCATACACCAAGAACATCGAGTTGGCGGAGACTTCGCCCATCCGGGTGGATTACAAGGACCAGGTGCTCACGCTGCAGCGTTCCGGTCTCAAGGGCACGGATACCGATCTGCAGTTCCAGGGATCGATGTCGACGGCCAGCGGTAATCCTGTATCGCTGGTGCTTTTGGGCACGGTGAACCTGCGGCTGGCGCAAGTGTTTGCGCCGGATATCCAGAGCTCGGGTGAGTTAAAGTTCAACATTAACTCTAATGGAGCAACGAACAATCCCAATTTAGGCGGCGAAGTCGATATCGTGGATGCCAACTTTGCCAGCGGCGATCTTCCGGTTGGGTTGCAGCATGGCAACGGCGTGCTCACGCTGACCAAAGACCGGCTGAATATCAGCAAATTTCAGGGGACGATGGGCGGTGGCACGGTGACCGCGCAGGGCGGAGTCGCCTACCGGCCTTCTGTGCAGTTTGATCTGGGGCTGGCAGCGACCGGTGTCCGTGTGCTCTATCCGACAGGTGTTCGCGAGAGTGTGAATGCCGATATCCGGCTTGCGGGTACGACGGACAATGCCGTGCTGGGTGGCCAGGTGAGGCTTTCCGATCTGTCGTTCACTCCGGCGTTTGATCTCAACAGCTTCATCGATCAGTTCTCAGGCGGTGTTTCGGCGCCGGCGACCCCGGGGCTGGCGCAGAACATTCAGTTGAACCTGGGGGTGAGTTCGGAAAACAACATTAACTTAGTGAGCAGAACACTCAGCGTAGCGGGCACGGCGAATCTGCGGGTTCGGGGGACGGCCGCGAATCCTGTCATCCTGGGCCGCGTCAACCTGGACAGCGGGGACATTATCCTGAACGGCGATCGATTCCTGCTGAACGGGGGAACGATTGAGTTTGTCAATCCTTCTGAGACGCAGCCGGTGGTGAACCTGGCTTTGAATACGACCATCCAGCAGTACAACATCTCGATGCGATTCAATGGGCCGATCGATCAGCTGCGCACCAACTACTCGTCCGATCCGGCGCTGCCGTCCGCCGATATCATTAACCTGCTGGCGTTCGGTTCGACGACGGAGGCGAGCCAGAATGCTGCTGCGACCCCGGCAAACCAGCAAGCGGAGTCGCTGGTGGCGTCGCAGGTAAGTAGCCAGGTGACCAGCCGGCTATCGAAGGTCGCGGGTATCTCGCAGCTATCGATCAATCCAGTATTGGCGGGTGGCACCAGCCAGGGCCCTCCGGGGGCGAATATTACTATCCAGCAGAGGGTCACGGGAAATTTGTTTGTTACCTTCTTCAGCAATGTCGCGTCGACGCAGAATGAGACGATCCAAGGCCAGTATCAGATCTCACCCCGGGTTGCGGTCAGCGCCACGCGGGATCAAAACGGCGGCGTCGCTTTTGATACGTTGATCAAGAAGACGTGGTAGTGGGAAATTCCTCCTGAGGGCTAGAGAGTCTGCGGGACAGGGATTGGGGTTCGTCTGCATGACTCCCAGGTCTCAAAAGCGGGCCACCCGGCCTCGGTTTTCATCTGAAAAGGCTGCGCGTTAACGCCATCGGCCCCACATTTTCTCTGCGGAAGGTGCGAGTTATGCGAGTTATGCGAGTTAATTCCCCCAGGGCGTCGGAAAAGGCAGCGCCATAAGCGCCATAAGTCCCCGCAGCCAAGCGGGGAGACGCCCTAAGGCGCCAGCAGGAGTTCTCGCTCACATCAGCTCCGCTCGACGAAAACCCCGCGGCGCAGCGCAATCCAACCAGAGATACAGATGCGAATCAGGGATCGTTAGTTTGGTCTAATTTCTGCAATCATCCCTTCCGTAGCCAATTCTCGCGAGCAAGGCCTTCGATGCGGGCGAACTCTTTTTCATTATCCGTGACCAGGGTGTAGCCGAGTGCGATGGCCTGAGCAGCCAGAAGGAGGTCGTTTCCGCCGATGGGTCGGCCAGCCTTTTCAAGCCGGGCACGGATCATTCCGTAGGCTGCATCGGCGGGCGCCTCGAAGGGAAGAATGTCCATGGCTCCAAGCACCGCTTCGACTTGGTTGGTGAGACGCGGGAAAGCCTTCCTGGTAGCGCCGTATCGCAATTCCATTTGTCCAGGGGCCACAGCTGCTTCTGCTGTACAATCTGTATGTTCTGTATATACTGAAATTACAGGACGGAAGGAAGCGTATGGTTTTATCGAACGCGGGACGCGAGTTCATACTTCACTGGGGAGAGATGGGTAGTCGATGGGGCGTTAATCGGACCGTGGCACAGGTACACGCTTTGCTGTACCTGTCGACTGGGCCGCTCCCCGCCGAGGACATCGCTGAGGCGCTCTCGGTCGCGCGCTCTAACGTGAGCACCAGCCTGCGCGAGCTACAGAACTGGCAACTGGTGCAGACGACACCGCAGCTGGGCGACCGCCGCGACTTCTTCACTACCTCGCACGATGTGTGGCAGCTTTTTCTCACCGTGCTACAGCAGCGCGTGGAGCGGGAAATTGAGCCCACCATCGCTGCGCTCGGCCGGCTTGCCGCGGAGGCCCGCGCCGAGAAGCAGCCCGAGGAGACCGCGCGCATTGCCGGCATGCACGCCTTTCTGCAGGAAATACACGGTTGGTACCAGCAGATGTCAAAGCTGCCGCCCAGCACGCTACGCAGCCTGATGAGCCTGGGCGCAAACGTAACAAAGTGGCTACCAAGCCCGGGCAAGGGGAAAGGGAAAAAATGATCGCCGCAGAGGTCAACGCCATCGAAGAATCCGTAGCTCAGCCCATCTTGGCTGGGTACGCTGCGCCGGAGATCGGACTGGAGCAGTACTACCGCGAGGCCGGTCCGGACTACGCTGCGTGGAGCCGGGAGTTCAACATGCACTTCGGTTACTTCCGCGCCGGTGCGAACCCGCTGCGCCGCGAAGGGATGCTGGAGCAAATGAATTTAGAGGTGCTGGTGCGGCTGCAGGTAGACGGCATCGCGGAGCCGCGGCTGCTCGACCTTGGCTGCGGCCTGGGCGCGACGCTGCGCAGCTTTGCACGCCGTCTGCCGCACGCGCAGTTACTGGGGCTGACGCGGGTGCGGTGGCAAGTGGAGCGGGCACGTGCGCTCAATGACGCAGCCGGTTGCGGCCAGCAGGTATGCGTGGTCGAGGGCGACTACCAAGACACCCTTCTGCCACGCGGCGGGTACGACGGCGTATACGCGGTGGAGAGCAGCTGCCACGCGCGCGGCGCGGACAAGGGCGCGCTGTTGGCGGAGGCCCACCGTTTGCTGCGGTCCGGCGGCCGCCTGGTGGTTGCCGATGGCTTTCTCGCCAGCGCCCGGTTCGCCAGCGCGCTACAGCGGCGCATCTATCGCAAGCTGTGTGAGTGCTGGGTCATCGAGGAGCTGGCGCAGCTACTCCCGTTCACGGGCCGGCTGGAACAGCTGGGATTCGTGGACATTTCGGTTGAGCACCTGCAGGTGCGAGTGGCGCCTTCGGTCGCGCATATCCCCTGGGTGACGCTGAAGTTCCTGCTCTTGGATGTGGTGTTCGGCGAGCGGGAGATGACCCCCGCACGCTGGAATAACGTGCTGGCGCCTGTGCTCTTGCCGCTGGTCAGCGCGCCGCTGGGTCCCATGTCCTACTGCATGATCACGGCGACAAAACGGTAATGTAGTGCGTCAAGGATGGAGTCGTGTAATTGGTTGATCATTCATCCTGGCTCGCGCAAGGGTGCCATGAATCTTGACCCGCCACTCCCTCGGCTTCCCCGGATTTCCTGTTGATCTTGGTGGCTTTGGCGAACTTCATGCGCCTTTCCTTACTGAAAGGCGCACACGAGGCCCTGTCCTGCGCCGCGTGGCAGGAAATCCGGGTTCGCTCCTAATGAACAAGCGGGCTTCCGGTTGAGTTGGGTGCTGGTCGAGTGAACCGCAGGTCCCTCCACTGCGCTCACCCGGATTTCCGGGTTCGCTCCGGTCGGATGACAATTCATTTTTGACACTTACATTCCCCATAATCAACCTTCGCGATGTTCATTCCTCCCTCAACTTGCCGCAGGCAAGTTGAGGGCTCGGGATGACAAAGGGGAGGACGGCGCTTCCATTTGGTGTGATGGTAGTAACAACCTCACAAACGTTGTTCATTCCAGACTCGGCTGCGCTCCCTATGAACGAGCCGGCCGGCGGAAGCTTGCCTTCCCAAGTCAGTGTGAAACTAGTTCGCCGAAGTACGTCAGAGCGGCTTAAAATAAAGCCTCCCACAAGCGACGTACCTTTTGCCGAATGATCGACCAAGTCATCTCGCACTATCGAATCCTCGAGAAACTCGGCGGCGGCGGGATGGGGATCGTCTACAAGGCCGAGGATGTCAAACTCGATCGCTTTGTGGCGCTCAAATTCCTTCCCGATGAGGTCGCCAAAGACCAGCAGGCTCTGGGCCGGTTTCAGCGTGAGGCCAAGGCCGCTTCTGCCCTGAACCATCCCAATATCTGCACCATCTACGAGATCGACGATCAGCACGGGCAAACGTTCATCGCCATGGAGTTTCTTGATGGCGTGACGCTAAAGCATCTCATTGCCGGCAAACCTTTGGAGACCGAGGTGCTCCTGAGCCTGGCGATTGAGATCGCCGACGCACTCGAGGCAGCGCACGCCAAGGGAATTATCCATCGAGATATCAAGCCGGCGAATATCTTCGTCACCGAGCGCGGCCATGCCAAAATTCTGGATTTCGGTTTGGCCAAGGTCACGCTTCGAAGCACCGGAGATGGCCAGGGCGCGAAGGCGACCATTCAGGAGACATTGCAGAAGGAAGAGCACCTGACCAGTCCGGGCACGACCCTGGGCACGGTTGCTTATATGTCGCCCGAGCAGGTGCGCGGCAAAGACCTGGATCTTCGCACAGATGTGTTTTCCTTTGGGGCCGTTCTCTACGAAATGAGCACCGGCGTGCTGCCGTTTCAGGGCGACACCATTGGAGTGATCTTCGATTCCATCCTGAATCGAACTCCCACGCCGCCGGTTCGGCTCAATCCGAAGCTGCCACCGGAACTCGAACGCATCATCGGGAAAGCTCTGGAACGAGATCGCGACCTGCGTTACCAGACTGCCTCGGAGCTGCGGGCGGACCTCAAGCGGCTTAAGCGAGATTCCGATTCCGGGAAGACGGTCAGCGGAGATACACTTTCGACCGGGTTCTCCACGCCCGGGACGCCGCCGCGGGACCCTTCCTCCGGCCGTGCCGGCCAGGCTGCTTCGTCAGGCGCCGCCACAGTTGCGCCGGCAGCGGAGGCATCCCGGAAGAAGGGCAAGTTGGCCGGGATCGCGGGGATCTTCTGGCTGGTTCTGCTTGCCGCCGGTTACGCCGGCTACCGTCTCTTCTCTCGCCACATGCCGGATGTCCCGCGCACGATCACGCGGATCAGTCATTGGCACAAGCCCATCGAGCAGGCAATCATCTCTCCTGACGGGCGTACCCTGGCCTTCACTTCGTACGTCGACGGGTACGACCAGCTTTTCGTAATGCTGACCTCGGGCGGAGAACCCCTTCAGCTCACCACGGATGAAGGCGGCAAGGTTCTCGACAGCTTCTCCGCGGACGAAACCAGGATCTACTACGAGCGGCAATTAGGCGCCACGGAGGTGTGGGCCGTGCCCACGCTCGGTGGTACCCCGGTACGCGTGGTTGAGGGCGCATCTCTCCAGCCGTCTGCCGATGGCAAGAGCTTGTTCTACATCAATGCTCGCACCAACGAGTTGATGCAGGCGCCGGCGTCCGGCGGCGTCGGCAAAGCGATCTACAACTACAAAGAGCTGGGGTTCACGTTTCCAACGCTGCTGGTGTTCCCCGATGGAGAGAACGTTCTGCTTAGCGGCCGCGAGAACCCAAACCCGAATGCAGATTCCGAGATATACAAAGTGAATCTCGCCAGCCGGAAAGGCGTGGATCTGGGAGAGAAAGCCGGTCTGGATTTGAGCTGGGGAGAGCCAGGCAAAACTCTGGTTTTTTCGCGCGAGCGCAACGGGATTTTCAATCTGTGGGAACACGATCTTGAAACGAAACGCACCGTACAGCTCACGTCAGGTCCAGGCCCGGATTTCTGGCCGATGAGGGATCCCTCGGGTAGGGGGATATTCTTTATTAACGGCAGGGAGTCTGGCTTTCTTTCCATTTACCAGATCCAATCGAAATCCACGACCGACATTGTTTCGGAATTGGCCACGCAGCCGACCTTTTCCCGGGACGCGAAACGGCTGATGTACCTCACGATGCCCGATCCGCAGAATACTGAGTTATGGGTTGCCGGTGCAGATGGAAGCAACCGGACAAAGCTGGCCTCGGCCGCGAGCCTGGGCACCGGCGATTGGTCCCCAGATGATTTGCAGCTGGATTATGTGGAGGCGGGCGATGTTGATCGGCATTACATCGTGAATTGGGATGGTAGTCATCTGCGCGAACTTCCGCGGTCGCTTGCGCACATTGACTCAAGCGTGTGGAGCCGGGACGCGAAGGAGTTGTACGTAAGCGGCAGGGAGGACTCGTCCGCGGCTTTGACCACCTGGAAAATCAAGAGCGATGGATCCGGAGCCGAACTCTTCTATGAAGGTTGCGGATACGTTATGGACGAATCCCCGGACAGCAAATACTTGTTAATGACGTCTCTTCGGGGAGACGACGTGGGAATCTTCGAGCTCGGGATTTCCGATAACAAGTGCACCGTCTTGGTGCCCGGGATCACGAGCTTTATTCCGCGCTTCAGCAACGATGGAAAATACGTCGTTTACGCGGTTTCGTCGCGTGGAGAGGTGAGTCTGTATCGGCTTCCGTGGTCCAAGGGCCAGGCGACAGGACCGGCGCAACTGGTCATAAAGCTCCCTTTCGCATTTTCGCAGTTCTTTGGCGGTAACGCTTACGACGTGGCACGCGATCTTTCAAAGATTGTCTACACGCGCCCCAGCGGCCAGTTTGACGTATATCTGCTGTCGGCAGCTTCAAGGTGAAGATAGATCCTATGAATTGTCATCGGCTGCTCTCCTTCGTTGCCTTCGCCGCTTTTTCCGCGACGTGCGCTTTCCACGCTGTGGGGCAGTCTCTTAAGGGCCAGCAGACGATCCTCTTTGGCGCTGCCTACTACGAGGAATACGCCCCGTATGACCGTCTCGATGAAGACGTGCGCATGATGAAGGCGACGGGTATCACCGTCGTACGCATTGCAGAGTCCACCTGGGGCACTTTGGAGCCGAAACCGGGTGTCTTTGACTTTAGCCACGTTGACCGTGTCCTCGCCGCCATGGACAAGGCTGGTATCAAGGTCATCGTGGGAACGCCGACCTATGCGATTCCCACGTGGCTTGCCCGGGAACATCCAGACGTTCTGGTCGTGACTCCCCAGGGAACCGCCGAATACGGCCGTCGACAAAACATGGATATAACGAATCGGAATTTTCGAGACGCTGCGCAGCAAGTAATCGTTGCTCTGGTTGACCATGTCAAGGATCACCCTTCCGTCATCGGCTACCAGCTGGACAATGAGACCAAGGCCTACGAGACGAGCGGCCCCAACGTCCAGGCAGCGTTTGTGAAGTTCATGCAGCAGCGCTTTCCCGATCTAGCCGTTATGAACAAGGAGTTTGGCCTTGATTACTGGAGCAACCGGGTCAACGACTGGGCAGACTTCCCATCCGTGAATGGTTCGATCAACGCCAGCATCTTATCTGCCTTCGCCGAGTTCCAGCGAGGCCTGGTGACCGAGTATCTGGCGTGGCAGGCGGCGCTGGTTCGCGCACATGCGCGGAAGGGTCAGTTCGTAACGCAAAACTTCGATCTCGAATGGCGCGGATACTCCTATGGCATCCAACCCCGGGTTGATCATTTCGCGGCGGCACGCGTGCTCGACGTAGCCGGTATCGATATCTACCATCCCACGCAGGATCATCTTACCGGTACTGAGATCGCCTTCGGCGGAGACCTGGCGCGGTCGATGCGCGGAGGCCAGAACTATCTCGTCATCGAAACGCAAGCGCAGGGCTTTCCCGAGTGGACACCCTATCCTGGCCAGCTTCGTCTGCAGGCGTTCAGTCATCTTGCCTCCGGCGCCAATATGGTGGAGTACTGGCACTGGGGAACGACCGCGAATGCGATAGAAACCTATTGGCGTGGTCTGCTCAGCCAGGATTTCAAGCCGAACCCCACCTACGAGGAGGCGGGTTCCATCGGAAAAGATCTTGCCCGCCTGGGTCCCAACTGGTGAACATGCGGAAGCACAATCAAATCGCCATCTACGTCAGCAACCGGGCGCTGACTGCATTCAATTCCTTCAAGTTTGGCTGGACTTCGACCAACAACTATAACGATGTGGTTCGCCCCTTCTATGACGCTCTCTACCGAATGAATGCCGAGGTGGACTTCGTTGATCCTTCAACGACCGATTTGTCTGCATACAAGCTCATCCTCGTGCCCGCGCTCTACGCCGCATCGGACGCGGAGATCAACCGTCTCAACGCCTTCGCTAAGGCGGGAGGGCATTTGCTCTATACGTTCAAGAGCGGTTTCTCTGACGAGAATGTGAGGGTGCGCTCGATCACACAGCCCGGCTTGATCGCGGAGGCCGCCGGTGTGCAGTACAGCCAGTTCACCATTCCGGAAAGTGTCTCGCTCGAGGGTGATCCGTACCACGCCGGCGCCGCTGACAACATCGTCCGCTGGTGGATGGAGCTGCTGACCCCGACGACCGCCACCACCGTCGCGCGCTACCACCATGCGGTCTGGGGGAAATACGCGGCGGTGGTACGCAACAACTATGGAAAGGGAGAGGTCACCTACGTCGGCTTCATGCCCGGAGACGCGCTGGCAGAGAAAATCGTTGAGGAGTGCGTCAAACGCGCTGGTCTGTGGGGGCCACAGCAAGCCCTCCACTTTCCGACGATCATGCGGAGCGGCGTGTTAGCGGATGGCCATCCTGTGCACTATCTGCTGAACTATTCGGCTGCTCCAGCACAGATAATCTATACTCTGCCGCAGGGAAAGAACCTGCTGTCCGGCGAAGCGGTAGCGCAGAATAGCACGATCTCCTTGCCCGCGTGGGGCGTCGCTGTGATCGAGGAGGATGCCCGCTGACCACGCTCGCGCCTCACTCATAGCGCAGCGCCTCGATGGGTTGGATGGAAATAGCACGACGCGCCGGCAGTAGACAGGCAAAGAAGGCGCAGACGAGGAGCAGAAGCGCCACATAAAGGAGGACGCCGGAGGTGTGCGCCGTGCTGTTCATCCACCGACTGAGCAGTTTCGCAACAGAGAGGCTGATCAGCAATCCGATCGCGACGCCACTGGAAACGCTTAAAGCGGCGGCCCGCGCAGAGATCCACAGAATATGGCTGCGCGGCGCGCCCAAAGCGATGCGGATGCCAAACTCCGTAGTCCTTTGCACGACGACATACGAGACAACACTGAAAAGCCCCACCAACGCAAGAACGAGAGCCACCCCGGAGAAGCAGGCGAAGAGAATGGAGAAGAGCCGCTGCCGGCTCCAGTCGGGATCGCGGGTGAGTGAATCTTCCAGATCGGACACACCATTCGAGACTTGTTGATCGGAGCTCACGGACGCAATCGCTGATCGCACGGAGTGCAAGAGAGCGAGCGGCTCCCCTTGCGTACGAATCTGAAACTGCGCGATCGGTTCCATGAAGGTTGGATAGGGCACGTAAATAGCGGGTGCGACCGGGCCAGCAACCCCGTCGTCACGGACATCCGCAACCACGGCGATCACTTGCCGCCAACCCCCGCTATCGGGAGACGTGGCTATGAGCGGCCAATTGTTTTTAAGGCCTGGAACACGAATTTGCTGTCCTATTGCGCTTTGAGCAGGCCAGTAGCGGCGAGCCATGCTCTGGTTGACGATGGCCACGGAATCGCCCTGCATATTCTCTGCCTGATCCCACAGCCGGCCTTTGAGAAGCGGGATCTTCAATGTCGAGAAATAGTTTGGGCTGACCCGGTGAATCCGAGCCTGTTCCTCCACAGATGCCTTACCCAGGGCCTCGAATGCATAGGCGTCACCGCTGTAAGGCGGCGTCGCGTCTACGCCGACAGAAACCGAAATAACCCCTGGGATCGACATGATCTTCTGCCGAAGCTGCTCGATAAATGTGGCGCGGCCCCTTTGTGACTTAACGCCGTCCCACTCCTGCGGGTTATTCCAGTGCATCACGATGCCAAGACTCATTACGTGGTGAGGATCATAACCGAGCGGTGTGTTCATTACGCGAAGGAGTCCGCCGATCGCTGTTCCGGCCGCGGCCAAGAGCACTAAGGTCAATGCGATCTGGCTGGAGATAAGGCCATTGAGCGTGCGTCTTCCGGCCGCGCTGCCGAAGCTTCGTTGCCTGGACTGCATAGTCCGGGAGACGTTCGGTTTGGAAAGCCGGAATGCGGGGCCCAGACCAGAGAGCAATCCGGTAAGCAGGGCCACTCCGATCGAGAATCCAAGGATGGGCAGATTGATCCACACGAACGATTGCGGAGGAAAGGAGCCGGGCGCCAGCTTAAGCGGGAGTCTTACCAGCCACCAGGAAAGAGCCACACCCAGGAGCGCACCCGAAAACGAGAGGGTAAGAGCCTCAACCAGCAACTGGCGAATTATCCGCCAACGGCCGGCACCGATCGCGCTACGCACCGCCAACTCATGCTGACGTGCTTCTCCGCGCGCTAACAATAAAATCGAACAATTCAGGCAGCCCACGAGCAGAAGTACCAGCACAGCCGCGAACAACAGCCACAGCGTTGAGCGGGAGCCCTGCGCCCGGGCAAGCAGGATTGGTTGGAGTTGTATATGGAACCTTTCAGGATACGGAGGGAACTTTTCCTTGGCGAATTGCTTCAGCATCGCCTGGAGTTCCGCATCAGCAGCGGCGCGACTGACCCCTGGCTTCAGCTTGATCCAAGGGATCCAGGGGTTGGTAACGCGAGGAGAGACGCTGTCACGAAGCAGGCTCCGCGGAAGATAAATGTCGGCGGTGTCCATCGCGCCGGTGAAGGCAAAGCTGCGTGGCATCACACCCACAATGGTGTAGTTCTTGTGGTCCAGCTGAATACTTCGTCCAACGACGCCCGGGTCGCCGCCGTAGTGCCGCCGCCAAAACCCATAGTTCAATACTGCGACGTTCGACTGATTCACTCCCTCAGCACCATCGGAAGGCTGGATTCCACGGCCAAGGAGAGCGGGCACACCAAAGAACGCCTGGGCGTTCTCTGTAAGGTAAACAGGGCTTACGTCTTCAGGAAGTTCATCGCCGGTAATCTCCATGTTGCGGTTGGCAAAGCCGAGCAAACCATCAAGCGATTTGGCGCGGCTCAAGGTCTGGAATTGGGAGGCGGTGGTTGCAAACCATCTATATTGCTGCGGCCGCTCCTCGTCGACCAATACCGGGTTCATGATTCTATCCGCGCCGGCGTAGGGGTAAGGGTGGATCAAAACCGCATAGACCAAGCTGAACATGGCCGTCGTTGCCCCGATACCGAGTGCCAAAGAGAGGATCGCGACAACGGAGAAGCCTGGATTCTTCCAAAGAGAGCGCACACCGTAGCGAATATCGCTCCCGAGTTCATGCCATGGCTCAAGGCCGATGGCTGCCCGATACTTCTCCTTTTGTACGTCTAGCTGGCCGAACTCAAGTTTCGTTCTTCTTGCCGCTTCCTCCACGGGTACGCCGGTCTGGGCAAGATCCTGGGTATAGGCATCCATGTGAAATTGAAATTCATTTTCGACCTCGCTATCGACGCGTGACCGATGAACGATCGCATCCCACCAGGACTGAAGGCGAGCGATTATCCTCATAACTTCGCCAACCTGGCGCCGAGAATCGTACCGACGACATCTGTCATTTCGGTCCACTTCTCGGTCTCGGATTTGAATCGGCGTTTGCCAGCTGCGGTTAGCCGGTAAAACTTGGCTTTGCGGTTGTTTTCAGACTCGCCCCACTCGCCTTCAATCCAGCCTTGATGCTGGAGGCGATAGAGCGCTGGATAGAACGAGCCCTGAGGGATTTCCAGACGATTGCCGGAGATCTGCTGAATACGGAGCAGGATTCCGTATCCATGAAGAGGCCCTAGAGACACAGCCTTGAGGACCAGAACTTCGAGTATGCCCTGAAGTAGTTCGACCGGCTCGCCCATGCCTTCTCCTAGCTGAGCTAGGAGGGTACGCCGATTTCTGCCAGATCGTCAAGTGGTGGTCCACCCTGCGCTACGTGGACTGGAAATCCGGGTACGCTCCGGGATGAACAACAACGGGGCTTCCGGTCAAGTTTGGCGCTGATCGAGTGAACCGCAGGTCCCTCCACTGCGCTTCGCTCCGGTCGGGATGACAATTCATTTCTGACACTTACATTCCCCATAATCAACCTTCGCGTTGTTCATTCCACCCTCAACTTGCCGCAGGCAAGTTGAGATGCTCCTGATGACACAGGCAGAGCGGACGACGGTTTAGTGCCGCGCCCACGGCGCTCGGATATCTTCGGGATCAATTTCCCAGCCCTTCCGGGCTGGGCTGACGTTTGGTGGTCGGCCCTCCGGGCCTTGTATCCATGGCGACTTTTGCCGTGTCATTTCTCTCTCACTTGCCGCAGGTGAGTGAGATTGCTCGGGATGACGAAGGGGCCGCATCGTATGCTGAACAAGCGAACAGCAGGTCGCTCCCGGTCTTCCTTTAGTTTCCCTCTCTACCGACGTGCAGCAATTGCAATCGTGATTGCGTCGAGCGAAAAGCCGCTGGTAATCTTAGAACAACAGAATTTGCGAGCGAATTATTGTTCCAACGGCTATACTGCGCGTGCATTCAATTTGATGGATCGCGCAAACTCACCCCTGGTGCCCCATGTCCCGGTTGCTCAGCTCCGCAGTTCTGTGTGTGTGTTCTCTACTTTGCTCGATGGCCGGCGCGCAAAGTCCGGCTTTCAACACGACGCCTTTCAGCACATACTTTGGCGCGTCCATTAATCCATCCTTCACCAACGTACAGGGTCAGGTGACGGCAGACCTCAATGGTGATGGTGCTCCAGACCTTTTGATCTATCAAACAGTCAACACCGGCACGAGCTCGAACCCGGTCAGGGTGCAGAGCTTTATCTCCAACGGGAAAGGTGGCTTCACCGCTGGAATACCCCAGCAGCTGACGCTGCCGGCGACAACTTCAGCCAATGTGGCAGTCAGGTCAACGCCCCCTGCGATCGATGTGAATGGCGACGGCAAGCTCGACCTGCTGATCGGCACAGCAGTGGCCTACGGCAATGGCGATGGCACCTTTCAGCAGCCAGTGACCCCCGCGTTTCTCTCATCAGGATTTGGCGGAACATACGCGGCCGATGTGACCGGAGATGGCAAACCGGACATCATCGCGGTGAATGCGATTCCCTTAACAGCCCTCGGCGAGGAGGCGAACATCCCGTTAGATGTGACGGTGTTTGCCAACATGGGCAGCGGCAACTTCCAGTCGCTCGGGACCTTCACGCTCGGGGCAGGACAATACTCGGGATCCATAGCACTTGCCTCGCTCAGCTTTGTCGATTTGAATGGCGACGGCAAACTGGACATCGTGGCGCAGATGTACTTCGTTGGATTCGGCAATGCAGAGGCACCGGCCACGATATCAACCCTATTGAACAATGGCGATGGAACCTTTGCGACTGCGGTGCCGGTAAGTTACACGACACAACAGAACGGAGGTTCGATCGAGTTGCTCAGTGTTCAGGCAGCGGACTTCAATGGTGACGAAAAAGTGGATCTCGTGCTCATTTATCCCCCGCCGTCCCAAACCAGCTTGACTTATCTTTCGCAAATTATCTTCTTGCCAGGCAAGGGCGATGGCACTTTTGGCGTAGGGATCAATTCAACCATCAGCACCACTGAGCAAGCGGGCGCCACGAGCGCGCAGCCGCCGGCGGGCAATGCCGTGGTTAGCGATACCAACTTGGATGGCGTACCCGATATCGTGTTTGGTAGTGGGGCGGTAGTGGTGGGAGATGGCAAGGGCGATTTTTCTGCGGGTACGCCGGTGGTGGAAGTTGCTATTCCCAGTCTTCCAGCGGCGATCAACTACTTCAACAGCGCTTCCCTGGGAACCATCCAACCTGCCGGAAGTATTTACCCGGACCTCGTCTTCGCCGCACCTTCTGGTTCGGCGCCGTTTCCTCTGGTGGCGATTTCCACCTCCTCGGCCTTTCTTGTGCAGAGCGGCGGCGGAAGCCCAAGTGTCACGGTTGCCTCAGGGCAGAGTGCGAGCGTTCCGCTCAGCGTGACGGGTGCGGCAAGTTACACCGGCAGCGTCACCTTGACGTGCAAAGGATTGCCGCCAGGTGCTTCGTGCACCTTCAATCCCGCCACACTCAACCTTGCAGGAGGCACGCCCCAATCGTCGACGCTGACTGTTTCCACGACAGCCGGCAACACGGCAGGCATGGTCAAACCCTTCCCGGGCCCAGGAATGACAACGTTGAGCTGCGGGATCTTTGCCGGCAGCCTGCTGCTAGTCTGGCCGAAACGCCGTCGCGCTTGCTGGATGATCCTTGCGCTCGCCGGCGTCGCTTTGCTGCCGTTGGGTTGTGGTGGCAATGGATCATCGACTTCGAAGAACACACCTGCAGGCACATATACCTTCCAGGTGGTTGCGACGTCAGGAACGACGCAAGCCACAACCAGCTGCACACTTATTGTGCAATAGAATGTAATGGAAAGACAAAAAACGCTTGCACCGCACGGATCTCCCCTTAAAAAGCGTACCCCAGCGGCCGTTCCGAGCGGCAAGTCCATTTACGGCACGGCGGAACAGGCTGCGGAAAAACTCTGCTTCGGGCAAGAAAGACGTACCTCAGGGGCTAAAGCCCGACATATTTTCAATCGTTTATGGCACGACTAAAGTCGTGCCCTGATACAAAGCAGAGTTTTTCTGCAGCCTGTGAAGCCGTGCCCTTCGTACAGGCCAAAACACAGCATGGAGAAGCTCCAGGGACCTATGGGAACGCTATGTTTCTGGTGCCAGGGTGACAGCATTCCGATTGCAACACTTCAGCAGCATCTGAGCCCCCCGACCCAGTCCTGCGTTCATGTGAACCGGTATGCTGTCACCCATCCCGCAAACAGGCCGGGTAGCCCACCTCAATGGCTTCCCGCCCGCTCGACACTCCAAGGCAAATTGGCCCACCCAATGCCCGATGACTCTATTGGACAGCCGGCAATTGCACGGCCGGCAGCTGTGTTTGATACGTCCATGTACGCCCGGTAAGGTGGTCGAAGACCTCCACGCTTGCCTGGCACGCGGTGGCGATCGGCGGCCCCGCCGATATCGACGGCGCCACACTCACGACCGGCTGCACTTCCAAGTGCTGGCCCAGCTTGAGCCCTAAGGCATCGGCATTCAAATCCAGAGAGGTTGCCGTACCGGGCGCCAGGTTCACCGGCAAGCTTGGACCTAAAGCGGCTCCATTCTTATCAGCAAAGCTCAGCTGGCCATTACAGGGATCCGGAGGAAAGGCCACCACGATGAGCCGCATGGTCTGGCCGCCGGCTAACCCCTGGGGGAGAAACTGGGGCAGAGCGGAAACCAACTCCGCAGCGGGTGCAGCAGCAAACACGGTTGAGAAGCCGGTCAGCAAGTCGAATACCTCTACCGAAGCCTGCAACGTTGGGGACGACGGATTGGTCGATATCTGGGTGACGACGGGCCGCACTTCGACCCGCTGCCCCAACTCCTGGACAGGCAGGATCCACTCCAGCGATTGCGCTTGCCCAGAATTGAGAGCTACTTGCGAAGTGGGTCCAACCGCGTTGCCGTTGAGATCCACGAATCCTAAGTTGGCCTCAACCGGAACGCCCGGCGGAACTACGGCCGGACCGGCCACGACCGTCAACCTCACTCCCTGGCCCAAGGCTCCTCCCACGTAGGGAATGGGTACGATGTAGCGGACGAAGTCCAGGTCGAACGCCATGGTGCCGTTGGTGGTGCATAACCCGGTACTATTCTGGGGGCAAACAGGAGGAAACACCTGCCAACCAGGGCCAAGTTCAGGGCCATTATCGATGTAAGCGGCCCCCAGAGAGCCCACCACGGCGGAGCCGATCTGGTTTTGTTCCCACTCGAGAGAGGGCACCGAGAAGGAAGAAGTGAGTATCAGATAGTAGGTTCCAGCCGCTAGCGTGATGGGCGTAAACCCATAGGAAAACGTGCGTTGGCCGTCTGGGGCTGTTAAGGGTAAAGTAATACTTTCATTCAGGGTCAGCAATTCTTGTGCGCCCGCCGCCAGGCCGTTTGTGATGTGAATGGTGAACGGATAAGCGCCCGACAGGGAATGCAGGAGGAGCGTCAGGAAACTCAGGTCCACCTGGTTCACGGTGGTATCCGACGCCAGAGTAAAGGATTGGGCAACGGACTGCCCGCTGAAGATGCTACCCTGCCCCAGCACAAAAACCGGCTGGTCGTCGCCAACCACAACGGACGCAAACGATGACGTTGCCCCGACGAGAAGAAAGTAGAGCAGGCAGAAGGTTGCCGCGGCTCTTGCTTGTTTCATGTCACCTCCGGCTTGAAACCGGGAACTGCCCGGCACCCATGATTCGGCGCTAATCGTGTTCCCGCGGGACCCTGCAAGTCCTTAGAATGTCCTCAGGAAGTTATCAGGATTTCTCAGGGCCGCTTATGGCGAACGAAAATAACGGCTTATACGAGTTCGGCCCTTTTCGTTTGGACGCCGGGCAACGCCTTCTGCTGCGCGATGACTGCCCCATCCCGCTGCAGCCCAAGGCGTTCGAGACCCTGCTGGTGCTGGTGCGCAACAGCGAAAAACTGGTTTTGAAAGATGAGCTGCTGAATGCCGTCTGGGCAGATACGTTCGTGCAGGAATCGAACCTGACGCAGAACATTTTTGTCCTGCGCAAGGCGCTGGGCGATAACGACGGCGGACGCCGCTACATCATTACTGTGCCCGGCCGGGGCTACCGGTTTGCGGAAAAGGTCAGGACCATCACGGAAGCGGAGGAGGTTGCGCGGCAAGACCAGCCCCAACCGGCAAGCACGGCGAGTTTGGCGGAGGCGCCGAGGGAGCCCGGGAGCAAGGGGCGATTGTGGAAGGTATTGTTCGCCGCGGCTCTGGCAGTTTTGGTTGTGGCGCTGGGCGTATTTGCCTACCTGGGCTTCCACCGCGCGGCTAAGCTCACCGACAAAGACACGATCGTACTGGCCGACTTTGCCAACACCACGGGAGACGCGGTTTTCGACGGCACCATGCGGCAGGGACTTTCCATCCAGCTGGAACAATCGCCTTTTCTGAACCTGCTTTCTGACCAGCGCATTGAGCAGACGCTTTTGCTGATGGCCCGGCCCAAAGGCACGCACCTGACCGCCGAGGTGGCGCGCGAGGTTTGCCAGCGCACCGGCAGCGCGGCGGTGTTGAGTGGTTATATTGCACAGGTGGGCACGCGCTATCTGCTTACCTTGTACGCGGCGAATTGCTCCAACGGCGATCAGCTGGCCAGCGCACAGGCGCAAGCGAACGACAAAAATCATGTGCTCGACGCGCTGGGAAGGATGACTACGGAGATCCGCGCCAAACTGGGGGAATCCCTGGCCTCGGTGCAGAAGCTCGATACGCCCCTGGAGAACGTGACCACGGCCTCGCTCGAAGCATTGCAAGCTTATAGCCTGGGTCACCAGGCAGAAATACTGGGACATGCGTCCGAGGCGGCCTCGTTTTATGAGCGCGCGATTGGCCTCGATGCGAACTTCGCCGAGGCCTATGTGGGGTTAGGAGCCTTCTATTTCAATAGCGACGAGATCTCCCGAGCTACGGAGAACCTACAGAAGGCTTACCAATTGCGGGAACGCGTCAGCGAGCGCGAGAAGCTGGGCATCGCACTGATTTACGATGCAGTGGTCACGCGAAATTTTGAAGCGTCGCGCGCATCCGATCTGTTGGTCACCCGGATTTACCCTCGCGACTGGAGGGCATTTTCCAATCTGGCTACCATTGATTCCTACCTGGGCCGCTATGACGAAGCCCTCGCCGCCAGCCAACAAGCACTGACGCTTAATCCCGCCGCGGGGCTGAACTACTCCAACCTGCTGATCGACTATATGTACGTCAATCGCTCGCCGCAAGCCGTGGCCATCGCAAGCGAGGCAAAGGCGCGCAATCTCGATTCTCCCACGCTTCATGGCAACCTCTACCTGGTTGATTTCGTGGCCCATGACACCGAGGGGATGAAGCGGGAGGCCGCCGAGGCGATGAGCAAACCCGGATTGGAGGATATTGTTCTCTCCTATGAATCGGACACCGCCGCGTATGGTGGGCAATTTGCGCTCGCGAGACAGCTGACCCGGCGTGCCGCGGACTACGCGCTGCGCGCCGGCAAAAAAGAGACGACGGCTGAATACCAGGCCGAAGCAGCCGTGCGCGAGGCGCTGGTAGGCAACCTTGCCATGGCGAATCAGCAGGCGAAGGACGCGCTGAAATTGTCGAACGGCAGAGAAGTGGTGGCGATGGCGGCTATTTCTCTTGGGTTGGCGGGTGATTTCGCCCAAGCGATGCGTCTCAGCGACGATCTCGGCAAGCGATTTCCCGAAGATACGGTAGTGCGGTATAACTCGGAGCCGTCGATCCGCGCAGCCACCGCACTTCACCGTGGCGAAGCAGAGCACGCTATCGACGCGCTCGCCGCATCGCTGCCTTATGAAACGGGACAAACCTCGCAGGACGTAGCCTTCGCACTTTATCCTATCTATCTTCGAGGCGAGGCCTATCTGGCGAACAGACAAGGCCCGGCTGCCGCCGCCGAGTTTCAGAAAATTATCGACCATCCCGGGCTGGTGGAAAACGAACTTATCGGCGCGCTGGCGCACCTGGAACTCGGCCGCGCCTATTTGATGACGCACGAAACGAACAAAGCCAAGGCGGCCTATGGGGATTTTCTTGGGTTATGGAAAGATGCCGACCCTGATCTTTCTATCCTCAGACAGGCCAGGAGCGAATTCGCGAAGAAATGATATCCAGACAAAGCGAAAGGGCGGTTTCCCTTGCGAGAAACCGCCCTTAGTCCGATTTTTTGAAGATCTGGTCCGGCTTCCAAATCACAACGTAGTTATTCCAAAATCGTTTGCGACACGCGGGCGAGGCCCGCGTTCTCTTCACTCTTCCGGTACCACTCGTTGTAAGAGCCTCCCAACACCATTCGCGATCCTCGTCGCCGATTCTCTCGAAGGCTCCAGGCCACTCTCTCCTGCTGGAAGCTTGCTCTTCCGTTGAAGTGATATTAGTCGATAACTCCCCGGAAAACATGGGTATGACTACATATTGTGTTGTGGAAATGACGTACTTACTGTGGAAGTCGCGTCCATCGACGCGAACTGAGAATCAGGAAAGCGCTGTGCCGAGAACGGCGCTAAAGGTGGACGCAGAGCAGACTCTCAGGAAGCTGGGCTCGGCGGCGGCTTTCGATCCACGTTATCGAACGACACCATCTCACAGGTACGTTTTTCCAGACCTATGCGGAACTACAGCAAGAACCGTACCCCAGCGGCTAAAGAGTCTGCGTGAGAACTCGCTTTATCCAGCCCCGAAAGGGGCGGCCTGAACTTAGCCCAGGACGCAGTCCGAAGGCCGGAGTCCTGGGTTGGACGGTGAGAGATGAATAGTCCCGCAGGGACGGCTGAAACCCGAGGGCATGATTCAGCCGTCCCTGCGGGACTTGCCGAATTGCTGCAAGGTGTCCCAGGACTAACGTCCTGGGCACAATCAGGTCGCCCCTGCGGGGCTGGATTCGCAAATCCCAGTTCCCGCGCAGACTCTTTAGCCCCTGGTTTTCTTTCCTTGCCAGGTAAAGGTAGCAGCGGCTAAAGCCGTCCCGCGCGCAGCGCAGTTACGGCCCGACTAAAGCCGTGCCCTGATACAAAACATCACTGCGGTGACTACCTGTGGTGAGGTTGCGAAGAAATGATATCCAGACAAAGCGAAAGGGCGGTTTCCCTTGCGAGAAACCGCCCTCAGTCCGATTTTTTGAAGATCTGGTCCGGCTTCCAAATCACAACGTAGTTATTCCAAAATCGTTTGCGACACGCAAGCCAGGCCCGCGTTCTCTTCACTCTTCCGGTACCACTCGTTGTAAGAGCCTCCCAACACCATCGCGATCCTCGTCGCCGATTCTCTCGAAGGCCCCGGGCTACTCTCTCCTGCTGGAAGATTGCTCTTCCGTTGAAGTGATAGTAGTCGATAACTCTCCGGAAAACACGGGTATAACTACATATTGTGTTGTGGAAATGACGTACTTACTGTGGAAGTTGCGTTCGTCATGGTGCGCAGCATGACTTGTTGGTAAGTAGTACCTTGCCACCACTTGTATATAGGACCTCAACGCTCGCTTGACCCAATAGCTTGTTGAACCTCGTCATCTGATCAGACTTCGCCAGCAGGTAGTAGCGCTGCGGCTGGGACCAGAGAGCTGCCAACTTATCATCATCGATAAAGACATCAGGAGCGCCCGGAGCATTGGAGCCGTACTCCAGATTATTCCGCCTGGCGTCGAGCAAGAGTTCGGAACGGCCGGTGTAAAAGGGAATCGACGAGAACCAATAATAGTTGTGATCGACGATGATCTGGCCAGGCGCCCGCTCGAGGATGAGCTGCGCGAAGCTGCGGGAAGAGAGCAGGGGATCGAACTTGACCATGGCAAGCCGGGCGGCCTGAAAGAAAACGATCATCATCAAGGCGGCTGCCAGATAGGCCTGCAGGTAAGTACGGGTGGCAGCCGCTCGCATGGCGCCGATCGAGCCCAGGACAAAGGCGGCACCGGCAAGGGCCAGCGGAGTTCGCAGGTAAGCAAAGGAAGCGAGGCTGAGATCCTGCATGTGGCCAAGCGAAAGTTTATAGGCGTTGGGGTGTGGGATGAGTGCGGCGGTAATGTCGCCCGGGGTCGCAACATGGCGAACGGCGATCAATATAAAAAAGCAACACAGGGCCGCCGCACCTGCAATCACGCTCAGCGCTTGCGTTTCCCCGCGGGTCCAGTTGCTTTCCCGCGACATGGCGCAGCCGAGGAGAAGTGCGAACGCCGGATAGCAGGGCATCGAGTAATACTCCTGGGTCGTCGAAAAAGTAAAGAAGACCAGGATGAAGCCGATCCAGCAGAGGGCGAGAAGACGAGCTCGTCCCGCCCGGTCGAGCGGCTTGAAGGAGAGTTTGACGACAGACGGCAGATAAACGCTCCAGGGGAAGAGCCACGCCAGATGAAATAGCCAGAACCACAGGCGGGGGACGGTGTCGTAATCGCGCGGGTAGCGCAGGTTGAGAAAGCGAAGCAGTTGCTCGTTGATAAAGTAAAACCAAAGGAAGCCGTGGTAATGCCCCGGCTGGCTGGTCAACGTCCAGACAAAATACGGAGGGTTGCGTAGGGTCGCCAGGATGTGCCAAGGAGCGGCGATGACCAGAAAAACGACGATTCCCGAGAGCGGGCGCAGCTGCTTCCAAGTCTGCAATAAGAAGAGCCGGCGTGTCAGCAATAAGAACAGCATGGCGGCGGCGACGGGGAAGACGACCCCGACGAGACTCTTCAACAACATGCCAAGAGCGAGACTTGCGAAAAATAACCATGACCAAAAGGTTGCATGCCGCTCTTCCTGGTCAAAGACCCGGAGAAAGGCCCACAGGGCGAGAGTGATGGTAAAAGTAAGCATCACATCCGGAATAAGGACGCGGGTAAAGAGCCAAAGCCCGACGCAGGTTGCCATCACCAGTCCGGCATTGAAGCCCGCCTTGCTGCCAAAGGCCCACTTGGCGAACGCCGCGGTCAGCCAAGCCAAGCCAATGGCGCTGAGGGCAATGGGGATTCTGGCGGCCCAGTCATGGATTCCGAACAGCTTGTAGGCAACCTCCATCAACCACCAATTGAACGGCGATTTTTCCAGATAGACGACGCCGTCCAGCCGGGCCGTGACCCAATCACCAGAAGTCAACATGGTGCGGGCGATTTGCGCTTCTACGGCGTCTGAATCGTCCATCAAAGACGGAGGCGAGACAATACTGGTGAGATAAATGACAGAGGCGATCACGAATACAATAAGCAGAGAAATGGTCCAGCGCTGCTTCTCTGATCTGCTCGACAACCAAGCCTTGAACATATTATTTAATTTCCAACCCCCGGCGCGGAGAGCTGAAGCCGGTGAAATCTGAGGATACATGGCCGGCCCGGAATGCATTAGTCTGGGTGGTGCGGATGATTCGCGAGAATGAGGTGGTGATGAAACTCTCAATACCACGGAGCTGGCCACGCACCACGCGGTTAAGCCTGATCATCGGCATTAGCATGGTCGCGTTGGTTGGGTTGATCCTGGCGCCGAGAGTGCCACTCGGGCCGCATTACCATGACTTCGCCGACGGGCGGACGATATTCGGCATCCCTAATGCCCAGGACGTGTTATCAAACATACCGTTTGTCATTGTAGGCGTGTGGGGATTCGTTTGGTTGCTGGGAAAGTCAAGCAGGGCCGCCTTTCTGGATCAAAGAGAGCGTATACCGTACCAGCTGTTTTTCCTGGGCGTGGCACTCACGGGTATGGGGTCGTTTTGGTATCACCTGGCGCCTTCCAACTTTCGATTGCCGTGGGACCTGCTGCCCATGACCTGCTCATTTATCTCCATCGTGGTGGCTATGTTCATGGAAAGGGTGAATACCAGGATTGGCCTGGTCGGTTTGATTCCTCTTTTATTGCTGGGCGTCGCGAGCGTCGCATACTGGTATTTCTCAGAGACGCAAGGTCACGGCGATTATAAATTCTATCTGTTCGTGCAATATTTCTCTCCGGTACTTTGTGCGTTGATCATTGGCTTGTTTCCGCCTCGTTACACGGGCATGCGCTACCTTGTCCTGGTCTTTTGCCTATTTGTGTTGGCAAAGCTTTTCGAGTCGTATGATCAGCAAATTTATTCCTTCGGCCGACTGGTGAGTGGGCATGCCTTGAAACACGCAGTCGCCGGCATTGCCTGCTATTGGATTTTGCGGATGCTCGAGGTGCGACACCCGATTTTTCAGAAGCAGAGCAGAGAGAAACAACCGTCGAGCGAATTTGATGTTCGCGCTGCTTATCCCGCAACTCGCTGATCTGACCCTCGTCAAAATATCTTAAGGGACCAAGATTGTGAATTGATAGCAATAAAGAGACTGACGACTGGGCGCGACTCGCCGCAGGCTGCCTGGAGGCGAGTGACTTCGCTGTGCGGTCACTCCGCGTGCAGGGCTTCTGTTGGATTGACCGACGCAGCCCGGCGCGCGGGAAGATAGCTGGCCAGCAGCGCGGCAAGGGCGAGAAGCAAGGAGACCGCGGCAAGTATGGATGCGTCCCAGGCGCGCACGTCGAAGAGCAGCTTGCGGATGAGCACCGTGGCAGCCAGCGAACAAAGCAATCCTGCGCCGATTCCCGCGGCTATCAGCCAGCCGGCTTGCCCCATGATGAGCCTGTAGACCGCGCTGCGCTGGGCGCCCAATGCCATGCGAACGCCAATTTCGCGGGTGCGCTGGCTGACGGAGTAGGCGATCACACCGTAAAGGCCGACCACGCTGAGCAGCAACGCGAGAGCGGCGAATCCCCCTACCAGCCAGGCAGAGGAGCGATGGAGTGAGGCGGAAGGCGAGTCGTGTACCCGCTCGGCCATGGTGATGGGGTTGAAAACAGCGAGACCGGGATCAATGCTGTGAATGGCGGAGGCCGCCGAGGGCAGCAGCGAGTCCTCTGCTTGTGAGGTGCGCAGGATAACGCTGAAAAAGGTGGCTGTGTCCTGATTGAGAGGCGCGTACATCGCGGCCCTCGGGGCGGCGTCGAGCTGACCCTCCTGGATGTCGTTCACCACACCGATAATCTCAATGTGGGCTCGCCGCTCTTCCGTTCCCATGGAGAACTGCTTGCCGACCGGGTCTTCTCCGGGAAAATATTGCTTAGCCAATTGCTGATTGATGATGACCACGGAGGGTTTGGATATGTCCTCGTTGTCGGCGAAGTAGCGGCCACGCATCAGCCGCGCCAGGATAGTGGAAAAGTAGTTCGCGCTGACATCCCGGTAAGCCACTTCATTGTGCTCGCCGTGGTATGGGCGGCCGACAATGCGGAAGCCGGTCGTGCCGTCGCCGTCGCCCAGCGGCAGACGGCTGGTGAAAGCGACGGAGTTGACGCCGGGGAGGCTCGAAAGCCGTGCCCGGAGCTGGCGCTGGAGGTTGATGCGCTGCTCGTCCTTCTGGTAGGAATCGCCGACGGCTGCAACTTGCAGGGTGGCGAGATGGTCCGGCTCAAGGCCGGTGTCGACGTGCAGCAGACGGTAGAAGCTTTTGCCGAGCAGGCCGGCGCCGACCAGGAGCACGACGGCCATGCTCAGCTCAACGACTACGAGGTTTGCGCCGAAGCGGCGCCACACGGTGCCGGATGATCCGCGGGAACCTTCGGAGAGACCTTCGCGCAAATCGTGGAGGGAAACGCGCAGCGCGGGCAAAAGAGAGAAGAGCACGCCGGCGGTGAGCGCGACCAACGCGGCAAAGGTAAGGACACGGGGGCTGAGGCCGATCTCCTGGAGGTAGGGCATGGTAGCCAGCATGTCCTTGGGGATAAGGCGGAGGAACAAACGCATGACCACAGAGGCTGACGCTGCGCCGAGCACGCCGGCGAAGACGGCGAGTAGCAGTCCTTCGGTAACGAAGAGGCGGATCAGCCGGATGCGGGAAGCGCCGAGCGCGCCGCGGACGGCCATCTCCCGCTTGCGCCGCTCGGAGCGGACCAGCAGCAGGCTGGCAACGTTGACGGCGGCGATGAGGAGCAGCAATGCGGCCCCGGCGAGGAGCACGAGAAGAATGGGGCGGACGTCGCCGACGATGACGTCGGTGAGCGTCATCATGAAGGCCTTCTGGTCGCGATTGGAGTCGGGATACTGGCGCTCTAGATTTTGTGCGATGGTGGTGATATTGGCAAAGGCGGTGGCGAAGGAGACGCCGTCTTTGAGCCGCGCTAGGCCAAAGAGGCTATGGCAGCCTCTTCCGCAGCCATCGGTTGAGCGCGCACTGGCCCAGAAATCTGCCGGCTCCGCAGGAGCGAAGTGAAAATCGCGCGGCAGCACACCGATAATAGTCGTTGGGTCCCCGTTGAGATTGACAGTCTGCCCGAGAACACCGTTGCGGCCGCCGAACCGGCGCTGCCACGCGGCGTAGCTGAGCAGTGCGGTGTGCGGCGCAGCCGGCTGGTCCTCATCGGGACGGAAATCGCGGCCGAGAATCGGCGCGACGCCGAGGGTGCGAAAGAAGCCAGCGCTCACGCTTGAGCCATCCACCCGTTGTGCGCCGGCGGGCGTCTGCAGCATGAAACCATACGGCGCGAAGACGTCGAGCGACTGAAAGACGGTGTTCTCCCGCTTCCAGTCCAGGTAATCGGGGTAAGACAGATGGAAGCGCGGGCCGAGCGGGATGCTTTCAAAGAGGACCACCAAACGAGATGGGTTCTTATAGGGCAGGGGCTTGATTAAGGCAGCGTCGACAAAGCTGAAGATAGCGACGCTGGCGGCGATGCCGAGGGTGAGGATCAGGACGGCGGCCGCGGCAAAGCCGGGGTTCTTGCGCAACTGGCGGATGGCGAAGCGGAAGTCCTGCACTACTGTCTCCAGCTTGAAACCCACCACTTCGTGGCTCCTCTCCTTCACCCGCGTAGCGTTTCCGAACTGGCGCATCGCCGCGAAGCGCGCGGCTTCCGGCGTCATTCCACCCGCAATCAGTTCGCGCTCCGTCTGCTCGCGATGGAAGGCCATCTCCTCCTCGAGTTCGCTGCCAAACCTCCTGCGCGCCAACAGCATCGAGAGCTTCTTTGCGAAACGACCGATTGGGTTCAATTCATCAACCTCCTGGGTTGTGTCAACAATTAGAATCAATCCGCCCGCAGCGCCACCATGGGGTTCGCCTTCGCCGCGCGCCGTGCCGGCAGATAGCAGGCGAGCAATGCAACGGCAACGACGATTGTCGCCACCGAAACAAAGGTGAAGGGATCCGTGGGGCTGACGTTATAAATCATGCTGCTCATCGCACGGGCCAGCACCAGCGCAACGGCAAGGCCAATCAGTGCGCCTCCAAGCGCCAGTCGCATCGCTTGCAGCAGCACCATGAGCAGCATGCCGCCTGGCGGAGCACCCAGCGCCAGCCGCAATCCGAACTCGGGGATCCGCCGGCTTACCGAATACGAAATCACCCCATAGGTTCCGATCGCAGCCAGCACAATCGCCAATCCGGCAAACAATCCCACGAGAAGGAATGAAAACCGAGGGGTAGCGATTGATTCATCCGCAACCTGGTCCATGAGCCGCACATTGCCGATCGCCAGCACGGGATCGAGCTGCTTGACCTGGTACCGCAGCGCATCCACAAGTTGCCGCGGATCGCCGCCGGCTCGCAGCACCACCGACATCTCCGGAAAAAAAGGCGCCTGTTGATGGGGCCACCAGAACGCAAGCTCTGCGCCGGGGCTATTCGGTTTGTCCTTCACATCGCCTACCACGCCGACAATCGTGAGCCAGTCCTTGTCCTTTGGCTTGTCTTCGAATGTCAGTCTTTTTCCAATCACATCTTCATTCGGCCAATAGCTCGAAGCCATCGCATGGTTGATGATCAAAACCTTCGGAGCGTCGTTAGTGTCGGCATCGGTAAAGAACCGGCCCCGCACCAAGGGTGTGCCGAGGGCGCGAAAATAGTCCGGAGTGGCCATGTGATAGCGGGCATGGAATTGCTGGTGCGGCGGAGGTTGTTTGGCTTCAATGGTGAAGCCTCCGATATTCTCGTCGTATCCCGTCCACGGCAAGTCACTGCCCGCGCCCGCGTACTGCACGCCCGGAATGGTGCGAAGCGCCGTCATCAGCCGGGCAAAAAACCGCGCATTGTCGGGGCCCGTCTTGTACTCCGCTTGAGGCAGTGAGAGGACTGCCGTCAGCACATGATCCTGCTTGAATCCAGGGTCCAGATTGAGTTGATTCAGAAAACTCCTCAACATCAGCCCCGCGCCAATCAACAGCACGCAGGCAAGGCTTACTTCAGAGACCACAAGCGCACTGCGCAGGCGCCCTTGCCGCGCGCTTCCGGTAGAACTCCGTCCTCCTTCATACAGGCCGCGCTTGGGGTCCGTGCGCGAGGCCTGCAACGCCGGCGCCAGGCCAAACAGAACCCCGGTGAAAATGGAAACAAGAAACGTGAATGCAAACACCAGCGCATTTACATGAATGTCGTGCGCGCGGGGGAAACCGGCAGGCAAAAGAGCCACCAGCGCCTTCACGCCGCCCTCCGCCAATACCGCGCCCAGGCCGCCGCCGAGCAGCGCAATCAGCAGACTCTCGGTCAGCATCTGGCGAATCAATCGCCGCCGCGGAGCGCCCAGGGCCAGCCGTACCGCAACCTCGCGCTGCCGAGCCGCTGCCCGCGCCAGCAGCAGGTTCGCCGCATTGGCGCAGGCAATCAGCAGCACCATCCCCACCGCGCCCAGCAGCACCAGCAGCATGCGCTGATTCGCGCCCACAATCTCGCGATAGAGCGGAATCACCAGCACGTTCCATGCGCCACCTTCATTCTCGCGTTCCAGTTGCGCCATCAGCGCGTTCATCTCAGCGTCTGCCTGATCCGCCGTTACGCCGTCCTTCAATCGCCCAATCCCTTCCACGTAGTGCGACCCGCGCTGCGCAGGATTCCCCGCGAATTCAAACGGCCACCAAACATCCACGCTCTCCCCGTAAGGAAGCGAGTGATAATCGTTCCCCGGATGCTCTGTGCCCGCCGGCATCACGCCGACCACCGTGTAGGGCTGCATGTTCAGCGTCACCTTGCGCCCGACAATGTCCGGCGCAGCGTTGAAGCGCGTGCGCCATAACCGGTCGCTCAAAATCACCTGGCGCCCGTTGCCGGGAATCTCGGCGTTCCGATCGAACTCACGTCCCAGCTCAGGCGTCAGGCCCAGCACGCGAAAATATCCCGCGGTAATTCTGAAGGCGGAGAGCTCCACCGGCTCGCCGGATCCCGATAACTGTATATCCCCGCGCGTGAATGCCGCCATCGACTGAAATGACTTGTTGCGCGCTCTGAAGTCGCGAAAATCAAATGGGTTCAGGGGGAACTTCGGATATTCGGAACTGCTGAGAAACAGGCGCACGATCTGTTCTGCGTGAGGATAGGGCAGCGGCTTCAAGAGCACGCCTTCAATCACGCTGAAGATGGCGCTGTTGGCTCCGATGCTAAGCGCCAGCGTGAGCGTAATCACCACCGTGAATGCGGGGTTCGAAGCAAGCTGGCGCAACGCATAGCGCGCATCCTGCACCACCGACTCGAAGCGGAAGCCCACTACTTCATGGCTCTTCTCCTTGGCCCGCGTCGCGTTGCCAAACTGCCGCATGGCCGCGTACCGTGCGGCCTCCGGCTCCATCCCTCCGGTAATGAACGCCCGCTCCACCTGTTCGCGATGAAAGCGCATCTCTTCGTCTAATTCTTTGTCAAACCGCCTGCGTCTTAACAGCGACCCGAGTTTCTTTAGAAAGGGGATCTCCATCTAAGCCTCCTGTGCATCCCGCAGTACGCGCCCAATCGCCACAATCATCTGCTCAAATTGCGTGAGCTCAACACCCAGCTGCTTCCGTCCTGCCGCCGTTAGGGTGTAGAACCGTGCCCGCCGGTTCGTCTCGGTCATCTTCCACTCCGCCCTCACCCACCCCTGCAGCAGCAGCCTCTGCAGCGCCGGATAAAGCGACCCTTCTTCCACCGTCAACACATCGTCGGAGAGCCGCTTGATTTGCAGCGCGATCCCGTAGCCGTGCATCGAGCCACGGCTGAGGGTTTTGAGGATGAGCATGTCGAGCGTTCCGGGGAGCAGATCGGGCTTCTTCGCCATGCCTCATACCATAGAACGCCTATGGGTAGACCGTCAATGGCGCGACTTGCGATGTTAGTTTCGACGCCGGGATCGAGAAATGAATTCAGCCGGCCCCGCCAGGGCCACGCCGTGCAGCCGAGGAGTACCCAGGACTGGGTTCCATAAGCGCCGAGCTGTTTGGGATGTTTTTCACCAAAACTCCCACAAAATCGTCATCCTGAGCGGAGCGCCTCACAGATTCATCGCGTGATACAGCGCTTGGTGGCGCGGAGTCGAAGGACCCCGAGGGTACTTACCTTACCCATGCTGTTCGGAGCTTTTCGGCCTCCGAAGCCCGAGAACAGGATCTTGCTGCGGTACGCCGTTGATGGTCACGGGTACATCTTTTCAAAGATGCTAGCAGCTCCGCTAGGTGCGGACTTCAGTGGTTGAAAAGCTCCGAGCGGCATAGGTAAGGTAAGTACCCTCGGGGTCCTTCGACTCCGCGCCATCAAGCGCTGTGTCACGCGATAAATCTCTGAGCGCTCCGCTCAGGATGACGATGTTGTGGTGAGTGAGAGATGCAAAAGACCAGCGTCTTCTCGGATTTCCATCGTCTGCCAAACAAGTTAGCTCTTATCAAGAGCTAGCCGGCTACTCCGAATATTCAACAAGTTTAAACGCGACACGGAACTCGAACAACGTAGCGACGAGTGTTCACTAACGAACACTCAAGTCTTCAGAGGGGCGTAACAAGTCACCGCGAAGTGTTCGTTTGTGAACAGAATTTTTCTATTTGAATCGCAGTGCATTGACCGGAACTTACGCCGAGACAAATGCGTAATCAGAAACCAGACAGTAGTCATTGCCTTCGTCATTCCAACTTCTCATCGAGGGACACACATGATCGCCTTGTCTTCCTATCGTAGTTACCGGCTCGTTCTTAGCTTGCTTCTTCTTACCACTCTCAGATTGACCTGGGCGCAAACGCCCAACCCACAAATCACTTCTCCGCAAGCGCGGATTGCCCAGGATCTGGAATTGATTCGCGCGGCCGAACAGCAACATCTTCCTGCGGCGCAGGCAGGGGCTCTGTGGGCTCAACTCGCAGCGGAGTATTTCCACGCAACGGATTTCCTGCAGGCGGAGGATGCATACAACTGGTCGCTGCAACTGTTGAAGACTGCGCCAGGCGCCGGAGAAGACTATGCGACCACACTCGACAACCTGGCTACGCTCTATCTGATCTATGGCCGTGTGGACGACGCCGAGAGCGCGCGAAAGCAGGCGCTCGCCGTGCGTCAGAAACTGGGCAATGTCTCCGGTATTGCGGTTAGCCACATATACCTGGCGGACATAGCTCTGGCACGGCACCAGTTCAAGAAGGCAGAGAAGCTCGCCCTGCAAGGCATGGAAGAGATGAAGTCTTCTTCTAATCCGCCCCGAGCGGGAATGCTCTCCGGACTTATTACCCTCGCCTATGCACGCTGCTCACAGGGCCACTGTGACGAAGGACTGACGAACGCAGAGCAAGCCGTTGCATTCGCGAACACTCACTTCGAGCCGGGATCGGCGGCTGCCGGGTACGTGCTGGAGACGCTTGGATTTGCCAAGTGGAAGAGCGGGGCAACACACGATGGCGAGATAGCCATGGTGCAGGGAATTCAGATACTGCGGACTAAGCTGGCGCCGGCCGACCCGCGCCTGGCCGGCGCCATGCTGCAATACCGGGCCTACTTGATCGCCCAAGACAGGCGGGCGGAAGCGCAGGAGATTCACGAACAAGTGGGAAAGATGACCCGCGAGGCGGGAGTTTACTGTTCCGATTGCGCGGTGAGTGTCAACAGTTTATCGAAGACGCTGCGATAGAGGCGCGTGCGGGATCAAGGAGGGGCGTAGGATTCGGTCGGCTGCCTCCGCCGCTCCGCCGTACTGGCGCATCGACGGAGCAACGCGCCGAGCGGCGTCTCAGGTTGCTTTCAGGGCTTGAAAGGTTGAACTGGAACGGTGGTATTGCTGTTCAGTGTTTTTTCTGCCAGCTTTTCGGCCGCCTGCAGCGCGTCTGCGTCCTTCAGCTTTACATCGGGCTCGACGCCTGAGCCCTCCCAGTCTGCTTTTCCATAAGGATTGATCGCCTTGATTTCGGGAATCGCCACTGCGAAGTGGTCGTCGATGCGGTGAAAGACCCCGGCGTGCGCGCCACCTTGCGTGGTTTCGCCGAGAAGCGTGGCGCGGCGCAGCATCTTGAGGTTGTAGCTGAACTGCTCCGCGGCGGAAACGGTGGCGGCGGAGGTCAACACGTACACCGGCTTGTGCGCGAGTGTGTTACCGGGAACGGGCGACTGCGTCCACGACTGCGCCGTCACGCCTTCTCTCGGGTTGAACATGTAGACCGGGTGGTCGAAGAGATAGGAGGCGATCAGCGAAACCATTTCGGGGTAGCCGCCGCGGTTATCACGCAGATCGAAGATGATGGCGCCGGCGTGGTTCAAACGCGCCATGGCTGCCACGGCGGTTGCCCGGCAGAGCCCAGGGTCGGGAAACGAGTTGAGCTTGAGGTAGCCGATGTTGTGGGGCAGCATCTCGACCCTCTCGAAGGTACAGTTCTGCTGCTGCATGGCTGCCTGATACTGATCGAGAGCGCCCGGCGGCGGCCCGGGTGGACGATCGGGGATCGGCTGCCGGCTATAGATCACCATCAAATGCGAATCCTGGGTTGCATCCTGAAGTTGTTTGGTTAGCAAGCCGGCAAAGGCGCTGTTGCTGGTGATGGTGTTGTAGTCGCCGTTCTTTTCATGGGTGGAGAGTGAGGCGGAGATTTTCTTACTCGCATCCGGATCAACGTAGTGCTGCGTGAGATTGGTGATGATCGCGTCGATGACCCGCCTACGCTCGGTGTCACTCAGTTCCTGGGGCACCTGCGTGGCCTTGGTGGCTGGCGGTTGTGCGATGGGTGATTCAGTAGGGTTCGAAGGCGTGAGTTCACTGGTCTGTGCTCCCGCAGCCTTCGAGAGCTGCGGCGCCGGAGCGGGGGATGCAGAAGAACGCGCTGGCGCCTGGGAGGATGAACGGCGGAAGAGGTTGGTTTCTCCGGGGTGGTTGAGGAGAAAGCCCAAGACACCCAAGGAAGCCAATGCAAATACGGTTCCGAACAAGAACGTTCCGGGGCGAGGTAGTTCGCTTTCCAGCATGTGAAAGGAAGGGAGTCCGGACTTAGGTTGCATGGGGGCCGGGACGAGCGCAGATGGAGCACGGCGATACTCCGGGGGAAGGGAGACGCCCAGGTCGACCAGCAGGTCGAGCCAAAGGCGGAGCCTGGGGAGAAATCCCCGCTCATCCCGGAGGCGATCGCGCAAGAGCTGGAGAGCGGCATCGCCATATTCCCTGCGAAAGGCCGCGGGATATAAGCGCAGCAGAAGGGTGTAGAGCTTCTCAGACATAATCCCCCCTGAAGATTTTTCTGGCGCGGGCAACGCGCAGCACGTCGGCCAGGCGATCGGCCTCAGAGCGCGCCACCTTGCGGCCGGTGGAGGTCAAGCGGTAATAGCGCCGGCGTTCGCCGGGTGTGTCGTCGCGGAGTCCGACCTCTTCGATCAACTTCTCTTCGAGCAGGGTCTGGATGGAGCTGTAGAGCGTGCCCGGGCCGAGCCGGACGCGGCCGCCGGTCTGCTCTTCAACTAGCCGCATGATCGCGTAGCCGTGCAGGTCTTCTGTGGACAGAGCCAGGAGGATTTGAAAAGCGGCTGAAGGGAGAGGGTCCAGTTTTCGTTTTGGCATAGTGTGCTCGATGGTCGCTATATCGATAAACGACTATACACCCGCCTGGAATCCGCTGGCAACAACTCGCATAGCGAGTCAGGCTGCTGCGAACGACACAACGGGAGTCTGGGGTTTCCAATCGACATCGGTTGCGCGGGTCCCAGGTCTCAAACGCGAGACCTGGGCCACCCTTCGATTTGTTACCTCGTCATTTCTTCCTCAACTTGCCCCAATTGCGTCACTTGGGGGTTGCGAGGAACGCGTGTACTTCCGTGCAGGCGGATTGATTCACCTCCCACGCCGGTGGACTCTGCGCTGGGCAAGAGCTCTTCACGATAGCTTGCCCGGCGATCTGCCCGGAATCGTTGATGGAGCTGGCTACCTGCAGATACAAGGATGAGTCTTTCGCAATGAGTAGATTGAGATCGGTCTTGGTGTGGTCTCGCCATACCCAGGCGCGCAGGTTGAAGTTACTATCCGCCGTCAGCCCCACCGCTTGGCCACTGTCGTTCAAAGTGTTGCAGCACGGAATTCCCGTTACAACGGCGCCCGGGAACGCGCCGAGGTCTTGCATACCCTTTTCCCGGGTCCAGAGGAAAGGATGGACGGTGCCGTCCTTCGAGAGCGACGCTCCGCCGACTTCCCCTCGGTTATTGATAGCGGCAGGGATGTTAAACCCGCCTCCAAGGGTGCCCAGGTAAGTCGGCGATCCATCCCGCTCCCAAAGCACAGCGTGCGGCGCGTTCTTGCCTGGAGTTATCGGCGGCACATGAGTGCTCCCACAGACCCCCGATACGCCTACAGCCTGACCGAGGTCGTTAATCACAAAGGCGTATCCGACGGTGTCGCCGTTGAGCGGACGAAGCTCCCGAGGCTTGCCGTTCTCTCCCCAGACCACAGCTTCGAAGCGGAGCAGTTGCGCGGGAGTTGCGGTTGCGCAGGTCTTATCCACGGTGCCATTCTCGGCAAACCCAGCCACTTCGCCCTCGTCGTTCATCCAATAAGCCTGACTGTTGTGGCCACCCTTCAACGGAGGGAGAGCCGTCATTTCGCCGCTCTTCCAGACAGCCCCGAGACATTGGCGGTGCGTGCCGAAACTGCAGAAGTCCTCATTCCCATAGGCTGGATTGGCGGTTTCGGAAACGATGGGAGACTCACCCCAGGCATTCGGCCCACCCGCCTCGCTGCTGCAATTAGGGCATGCGTCTCCCCCCAAGGTGCCGAGGTTGACCATGTGGAGGTCCTTATCCCACAGGAAAGCGGTTTGGGAGACGTAATCCTTCTGGCTGGCAGTGGCCGCTCCTCCGGAAACCACCCCGGCCCGGTTGATGCCATTACCAAAGCTATACGCTCCCCCGAGCGTGCCCAGGTCTTGCACGGTGTAAAGCACCTTGTTGGTTGTTTCTGGCTGGGGCTGCTCCTGCGCGGTTCCCTGAAACGGGATGGCGAACGGAGCGATCAGGCTCATGGATGCAAGCCACGAAAGTACTCTCGATTTCATATTTCCTCCTGAGCGATCCAAATCGCTCCACCTAGATAGGCGCAGATGGAGGCGCGGGACTATCATCGCGAGCGACTTTTCTTTGGAGATGCACCCGTGAGAGGGGCTAGAATTTGCCAGGTATCGAGCTGGGGGAGAGTGCGTGCAGGCGCCCGACTATGAGGGACAAAGTTCGTCTCCTGAGGAGGTTAGCGGCTTGCTCCAGGCCTGGAGCGAGGGCGACCGCGACGCGCTCGACCGGCTGACCCCGATTGTTTACGGCGAACTCCACCGGCTGGCACAGCGCTATATGCGGCGGGAGCGGCCGGGCCACAGCCTGCAGGCAACCGCACTGGTGAACGAGGCGTACATGCGCCTGGCGGATTACAAGAGCATGCGGTGGCAAAACCGGGCGCATTTTTTTGCCGTTTCCGCGCAGTTGATGCGGCGGATCCTGGTGGAACATGCGCGCCGCCATAACCTGAAACGGGGCGGCGACGTACCGCACGTTGCCCTGGAAGAGACGGTAATGATAGGCGGCGATCGGGACCCGGACCTGGTATCGCTCGATGACGCGATGAACACGCTGGCGCAGTTCGATGCCCGCAAGGCGCAAGTGGTGGAGATGCGATTCTTTGGCGGGCTCAGCGTGGAAGAGACAGCTGAGGTGCTGAAAGTGTCTTCGGTTACGGTGATGCGCGACTGGAGCACGGCCAAGGCCTGGCTCTACCGCGAATTGGCAGGCGAAGCTCACGATGGACCCGGATCGCTGGAAACAAGTCGATAGCCTGCTGCAGTCGCTGCTGGATCGTGCCCCGGAAGATCGCGATGCACTGCTGCGGAACGCATGCGCGTCCGACGAAGCCCTGGAGCGCGAAGTCCGCTCGCTGTTGGCAGCCGGGCAGCAGGCTGGGAACTTTCTGGAAAACCCCGCAATCGAGACGGCCGCGCGGGCCATGGCTCGTCAGGCAAGCAACAATTTCCTGGTGGGCCAGACCGTGTCCCGCTACTGCGTCGTCGAGAAGCTGGGCAGCGGCGGAATGGGTGTTGTTTACAAGGCAGAGGATCCTGAGTTGGGCCGTTTCGTTGCCCTGAAGTTCCTGCCCGATGGAGTTTCCCGTGATCCGCTGGTTCTCGAACGCTTCCGCCGGGAGGCGCGGGCCGCCTCTGCTCTCAATGATCCCAATATCTGCACCATCTACGAGATCGGCAAACACGACGGCCAATCCTTCATCGCGATGGAGTTTCTCGACGGGGAAACACTGAAGCATCGCATTGCGGGACGTCCCCTGGAAATGGAACTGGTGCTCACACTGGCTATTGAAATCGCCCGAGGCCTGGAGGCGGCGCACGCCGCCGGCATCGTCCATCGCGACATCAAGCCGGCCAATATCTTCATTACTAAACTCGGGCACGCAAAGGTCCTCGACTTTGGCCTGGCCAAAATAACCAGGGATGGAAGCGCAAAGGATACGGCGCCGGAGAGGACGAGTGCTTCGCTGGAAGGGCACCTGACCAGCCCTGGATCGGCAATGGGCACCGTGTCGTACATGTCGCCGGAACAGGTTCGAGGGAGCGAGGTGGATGCGCGCACCGACCTGTTTTCCTTCGGGACCGTGTTGTATGAGATGTGCACGGGCGGCTTGCCGTTTCGGGGCGACGATTCCGGAGCGGTATTTGAGGCCATCCTGCATCGAGCCCCTGCGCCCGCGATCCAGCTGAACCCGGAAACGCCGCCGAAGCTGGAGAAGATCATCCTTAAAGCTTTGCAGAAAGATCTCAGCCTTCGTTACCAGCATGCCGCCGAGATGCGCATGGACCTGCAACGGGTGCAGGAACATAGAGCGCGAGTTGCGCCGGCTGCAGGGGCTAAGCGCTGGAGGATTGCGGTGTCTGTCCTGCTTGCGCTGTGTCTTGCGGGGTGGCTTTACTACGGGTGGGAACAACGACGGAAGCAGCTTACCGGAAACGACACCGTGGTTGTGTCTGATTTCGCGAACAGCACAGACGACGCAGTGTTCGATGACACGCTCAAGACCGCACTCAATATTTCCCTGCGGCAATCGCCGTTCCTGAAAGTGCTGCCCGATCAGCAAGTGGCTGAGACGTTGCAACTGATGACGCGCCCGGCCAACACCAACCTTACGCCCGAGGTGACCCGGGAGGTTTGCCTGCGCGCGGGCAGCAAAGCCTATATTGCAGGATCGATTGCTCGCCTGGGCAGTGAGTACGTGCTGGGAATAAAAGCGGTCAACTGCCAGAACGGAGAGACGCTGGCGCAGCAGCTGGCTACCGCTGCGATCCGGGAAAAGGTGCTGGACACCCTGGGCGACGCAACGTCGAAACTGCGCCGGGAGTTGGGCGAATCGCTTGCTTCGGTGCAGAAATTCGATGTTCCGTTGGCCCAGGCAACGACCAATTCGCTGGAAGCTCTGAAGGCGTTCAGCCTGGGACAAAAGGCATATCAGACGAATGGTTTCCCCGCAGCGTTGCCCTACGATCTACACGCCATCGAGCTGGATCCAAATTTTGCCATGGGTTACCGGGCCTTGGGCCTGGACTACTCCAGCCTGGGGGAGGCGGACCGCGCCAACCAATACTTCACCAGGGCCTATCAACTGCGGGACCATGCAAGCGAGCGGGAAAAGCTGGAGATCATTGCGGCGTACCAGCGTCATGTAACCGGGGATCTGGACAAAGCCGCCCAGACTTTTCAGGAGGAGATGGAGACCTATCCGCGGGAAGTGGTCGGGTATATCGGGCTGGCCATTATTTATTCCGAGCAGGGCGAATATGAAAAGTCCAACGAGCTTTACCAGCAACAGATGCGGGCTGTGCCGGGCCGCCTCACCTGGTTTGAGGGTCTGGCCTATAACAATCTCGCCTTACAACGCTTTGACCAGGCTCGTAAGGCGATTGATGAGGCACGGGCGCGCAAACTGGATGGCGAGGGACTTCATATCGCTCTGTATGGGCTTGCTTTTCTTGCAAAAGATTCCGCGGCGATGGCCGAACAACAGCAGTGGTTCGCGGGTAGGGCGGCGGAGGAGAACGTTGGGCTGGCGATTGCCGCCGGCACTGCGGCCTACGCAGGCCATCTTGAGCAGGCGCGGGAGCTGACGAGGCAGGCCGTGCAGTCCGCCGTGCGCACAGGCAAGAAAGAGAATGGAGCGGTATACCTGGCGGTTGCGGCGCACCAAGAAGCCGCTTATGGCTATCCGGCGGAGGCCCGGCGCTTCGCGAGCGAGGCTTTGCGACTATTCCCCAAGAGCAAGAGGGTGGAGAGTGAAGCGGCTCTCGCCTTGGCGATGGCCGGCGACACGGCGCGGGCCGAGTCTGTCGCGCAGGAATTAAGCACACGGTTTCCGCAGGACACACAGGTGCAACTGCTCTGGTTGCCCGCGATTCAGGCGCAACTGGCGCTGGCGGGAGCAAACCCGGCTTCCGCGTTGAACATTCCGCAAGCTGGTTCGCCGATCGAGTTTGCGCAGACTGCGTCCACCAATGTTTCGTGCCTCTACCCTATTTATGCGCGCGGGAATGCCTACCTTGCCGCTGGACAGGGGAATGGCGCCGGAGTCGAATTTCAGAAGATTGTCCAACATGATGGCATGGTGTGGAACTGCTGGACTGGGGCCCTCGCGCATTTAGCGGTTGCTCGCGCCATTGCCCTACAGGCGAAGACGTTACAAGGGGCGGAAGCAGAGTCGGCCCGGTCTCGGGCAGCGGCAGCTTATCAAGAGTTTCTGACGCTGTGGAGAGAGGCTGATCGGGGTATTCCGATCTTGCAACGAGCGCAGGCTGAGTACGCGAAACTGCAGTGAGCCGCGAAACGCGTCGAGGGAATCCGATGGTCATCCGCGCGCAACAACTTATAAGATGGTGTGCGCAAGTTTGAAGCGAGGTCAATTTTGCGGCGGCGACAATTCCTTTCCCGTACTGGTGTTGTACTGGCGTCTCGTCTTCTGGGGACGATTCCTTCTTTCGCATCGTCGACACCTGCGCATCGCCTGCCGGAGACCGATCCGCACTATCGCAGGGTGCGCTCCTATGTGGAGGAAACACCGGTTCCGCAGTATCAATGGGCCTCAGAAGCGGCATACGAGGCGTTCCAGGATATGAAGTTCGGTATCCGCATCCACTGGGGCTTGTACTCGGTGGCGGGGTTCACCAGGGAGTCGTGGCCGTTTCTGGATTTGAGCTACGCTGAACGTGCTCACTACAACCAGATGTATAAGACCTGGAACCCGACAGGCTTCGACGCGGACGAATGGACATCGCTGTTTGCAGAGAGCGGCCTGCGCATGTTTGCCTTCACCACGAAACACCATGAAGGCTTCTCCATGTTCGACACACGCACCCGAGTCAAGCAACGGGTCCGCTGGGATGCTCCCGGTGGACCGGCCTTGGAGGATTGCGACCTCGCTTACTCGATGATGGAAACTCCTTTCAAACGGGACGTGGTCAAGGAACTGTGTGATGCCGGGCATAAACGAGGCTTGCGCATCTCCTTGTACTTCTCGCATCCCGATTGGTACGACGCCGATTTCAGGCCGTATGCCGATGACCCGGTGCAGGTGCCATCGTCCGCAGAGCTTGACACGGATTGGCAGCCCCAGAAGCCAGGTTCGACGCGGACGATCTGGATGGCACCCGATCCCACGCCGCAACAGGTCGCGCGGATGATGGCGCGTCACCGGGCACAACTGGAAGAGCTGTTGACCAACTACGGAGAAATCGACATGCTCTCGCTCGACCAATGGTTGGGCCCAAAGGTTTGGCCGCAAATGCGGGAAACGATATTGCAGTTGCGCAAGCTGCAGCCAAATGTGATGCTGCGCGCGCGGGGTATTGGCAACTACGGGGATTACTACACCCCCGAAGGCTTTGTACCGGGCAGTAAGTCGAATACCGATATGCCTTGGATGGTTATTTATCCCCTGGCTAAAGGATTTTCGTACGATCCCGAGGCAGCGGATTACAAAGGCGCCGGCTGGATGGTGAAGAACATTATTGATACGGCGGCAAAGGGCGGCAGCTTCCAGGTTGGAGTTGGGCCCGACGCTACCGGCAGGTTCCACCCTACTGCCGTTGCACAACTCAAACAGGCCGGGGGATGGCTTCGCACCTGCGGCCCGGGCATTTATGCGACGCGCGCGCGCGAGGGAGAACTTTGGCGGGAAGGGGAATCCATTCGCTTTACGCGAACCAAGGATGAGCGCACGGTTTATTGTTTTGCCTTGCAATGGCCCGGTAGGGAGCTCGCGCTTCGGTCGCTCCGGCCGGCCCCGGGCAGCAGGATCATGATGTTCGGTTACCCGGAGCCGATGAAGTGGAAATACGACTCGGCAGCCGGTCTAAAAATTGAACTGCCGGAACCGTTGCAGACGGAGAGCCGGCGGCCGAGTGAGTATGCCTGGGGATGGAGTATTCAACCTGCTTGAGCTTGCAACGGTTCAGGATGTGGCTGTCCCTTCGCCACATTCTCTCTGACGCTTCGAACGCATTCGGCAAAATCTCTGTCACGGCGATTCGCCGGATCCCACGCTCGACGCTTGCCGCACTTCGATGGGCATATTCAAGGGCAGCCCACCCGGACCGGGCGACGCCGACCAGATTGCGGCAATCTCATAGGCCCGTTCCGCGGTTTCGACGTCCACCATCAGATAGCCGGCTAGAAACTCCTTCGATTCCGGGAACACGCCGTCAGTAAACGGCACCCCGTCTTTTCCAGCCCTCACGACTTTGGCCTGATCTGGCATGGCCAGGCCTTCGGCCCCCACAAACTCTCCGGAATCGCCGAGCGTCTTATTGAGATTCCTCACAAATGCAATGTTCGCCTGGATGTCGTTTGGGGACCATGCCCCATAGACCCCGTAACCTGATTTCGGGATGTGCATCATCAGAACGTATTTCATCTCTCTGGCTCCTTTCGATTTTCCACTCTACTAGCCATTCTTGGCCGCAGTGAACATCCACCGGACCCCAAATTTGTCGTTCAGAGCTCCGTAGACGCCAAAGAACATCTCTTTAAAGGGGTCGGTGACTTCACCTTCTTCGGAGAGCTTGTTGAAAAGAGACGTCAACTCCTTGATCGATCCTCCACTCAGGTAAAGACAAACCGTGTTGCCGGGGATGCGAGTCCGGTCGAGGCGTAGCCAGTCTGACGCAGAAATCTCGAGATTCCCGCTCTTGAGGTGTGCGTTAAGGGTTTTGTCCTGCTGCAACGGAGGCATCTGATCCTTTGCCGGAGAGTCCTTCACTCTCAGAACAGTCAGTTCTCCGCCGAAGCAGGATTTATAAAATTCCATTGCCCGGTGGCAATTGCCATCGAAGAAAAGATAGGGCGTCAAGGTTGTCATTTGATTTCCTCCTGCTTTCTGTGTGCTGGTGTTTGCCATGGAACGAGCCGGTAAAGCCACCAGGGCCGCAGTGGATAGCGCGGATGCGGCGAATTGGCGGCGAGAGAAAACGTTGCTTCTGGGCATGTTCGTCCTCTTATTCTGGAAGTGCACGGCAGCAGATATTGCGATCTGCGCGTTCATCCTGTAGTCGGACCTGTTTTGCCATTCTCTACATCACGCGAAGAAATTTTTGTCGCATGTAGATCTCTCCAACCCCGGACCGACATACGGGGAGGTTGGGAAATGACGACCGACGATGTGGTGGTTGACGTCAGCCAGGATTGGATCCAGGCCACTGCAGATGGCGGCGCAGGAATTCAAATGTGCCCACGCCATGTATGGTGTGCGGCCCGTTGAAGAACTCTATCTCTGTCTTATCTCCAATCCCCATCTGGTCGTAGAAGCGGCGAACCCTGGCGTACTCGTAAGCGATCCACTCGTCCATGCCCACTGGGTCATCATGGCCTCGCTCGACCATGAACGGCCGGGGCGCCATAAGATTTGCCAAATCTGCATAGTTCACAACATTGGCGAAGTTGAACTCATACATGTCGTATTCCCTGGTCAGCAGATAGCTATAGGAGGTCTCCACATTGGTTGTTTTCCAAACCCACTCGTTAAAATCGCCCGCGCAGATCGATAAAGCATAACGATCCAGGAAGGGCGGTACCCGAACCGCTGTCTTTCCGCCATAAGAAAGACCGTAGAAGCCGATTCGCTGCGGATCGACAAACGACTGCTCAACCAACCAATTTAAGGTCTGCTCATGCTGGCCAATAATGAAGGAGAAGAGCGACAACTTCAGGGGGTGGCCCATGCGCTGAATGATGCGGAAATTGTCTTCTCCTATGTAAGGGTTCTGCGGCGCATAGGTTACAAAGCCCTCGTCCGCCAGGCGAGCCGCGAAGCGATGGTAGAAGTGCGAGTCTATCCTGGGATCGGCAACATCGCTCGGCCGCCCCTCCAGGCCATGCTGGCAGACGACTACGGGACGCCGCTCGCCGCTCTTAATGCCTTTGGGCACCAGCAGTATTCCGTATGCAGACACGCCGGGCCATACATCCAACAGGACCTCGTAGCCCCGGTATTTGGGTTCGTCGAGGATCAGGCGGGTGCGCGCTTGCGGCGGCAGAGTGGGAGTTGGCATGCGGCCTATGACATGATCCCAGATGAATTCGCGATAGAACTGGGTCGTCGTTTTCCAGGTTTGGATCGAAGACGCATCTGCCTTGGCCCAAAATTCTTTCCGTCGCGTGGGTGACTTCTGGATCAACGCCTGGGTGAAGCCCACCATCTGTTCGAATTGTCGATGGAGCCGCGGCGTCGGATCATAGTTCTGACGGTTGTCGGCGGGTAGACCACCTGCTGCTTGCAGCCCGGGTTTCACACCCATGGAGCGCAAGAAGGACTGCAAGGCGGCGTCCGAACCGGGCAGACCTTTACCTTCTCCGCTTATTACGAGGGCCAATTTGCTTTCGGCATTGAGAGAGGCAAAAAAAGTTTGGGCACGGGTGAATTCTTCTCTCACTCGATCGAGCGTGGGACTGATGAGCTTGCCGTTGGGACATGCTGCCTGCTTGTGCTCTTCGGTGACCGGCGGGGGGCCGTCTACCCGCGGTCCCTGGCTGGCTTCAATGATGAGCGTTCGGGGAGCGATCAGACTGGCCAGTTCAGCATCGCCGAACTCCTGCACCAGTCCCCATATGTCGCGGTAAATCGGCTCCTTCCATAGGTTTTCTCGCGGCTGGAAGTAGCCGCTTACCAGGGACACGTCAATTCTCTGATCGATCGCGGCGCTGTAGAGCGCCAGCAGCCCTCCCTCGCCGTATCCCATAATTCCTACGGGTAGGGGACGGCTCCTGTTCTCGGCGGCGAACCAATCGACTGCAGCCAGGACTCCTTGTACTTCAAAACCGATCACGTGGTGGCCGACTTCGTACGCCATCCGGTAGATCCACTCGCGGTGCGGTTGATTGGTCATCTGGATACCAGGAATGCCGGAGAAGGTATCGGCGCGGTTGATGACGAATGGAACGATGACCTGGCAGCCGTTCTCGACTAAGCGCCGGGCAAACTGAGCGGCGGGTGGCACTCCTGGCGCCAAGCCAACCAACATCTCCGGTGACCAGTCCGCATCGGGAACGGCGACGACGCGGGCGACCGGAGGTTGGTTGGGCTCAAGCAGGAGCCCTTCCGCATCCAACCCTGCAAAGCCTTCGACCACGGGATCAAACACACGCCAGCGTATCGGATATATTTTGTAATTTTTAGTTTGCGCAATCGGGGCCGGCGTCGAAACGGTCGCGAGGATTTGCGGCGAGCTGGGCTCAACTCGCGGGTCCATCGCCCCGATGATCTCGCGGAAGCGATCGCGGTTGGATGCAACGGATACGTTGTAGTCCGCGACCGATCGATAGTCATGCTTCCAAAGACTTTTACGGTCGGTCGCGGCTTGGGCCGTTTTGTCCAACAGAAAACGTTGGATTCCCTCTACCATCTGGGCTGCCAAATCTCCGTTTACTGTTAGCGGCGCAGTGCCGGGTAAAGTTGCGGCCTCGGTTGCAGCGTTAGTTGTCGATTGTTCGCCGGCCTCAGCTATGGCAAGTTTCGTCATGAAACTAAAACCGATCGACGCGCTGCTGGTGCGGGTAAGAAAATCACGTCTGTTCATTCAGCGATGCTCCTCGGCGGGGTCGAACGGAAGGAATCTCCCTGGGATGGAACTCAATTTATGCACGATCCCACGTGGGTGGCAAGGGTGCGCTGTTTGCCTTCATTTGTAAGGTGATGACAAGTTCCATGCTCCCTATGAACAAGCGGGTCTTCCGGTCAAGTTGGATGCAGGTCGAGCAAACAGCAGGTCCCTCCGCTACGCTACCCCGGATTTCCTGTGAAACTTGGTGGCGTTGGCAAACTTCATGCGCCTTTCTTTGCGGAAAGGCGCATACGCGGTTCTCTCCGGTGCAGCGTGGCAGGAAATCCGGGTACGCTCCGGTCGGGATGACAAATTCATTGCACCCGAAAGATTGAACTGCAGATCCCTCGGCTGCCCCGGATTTCCTGTCAAGATTGGTGGCGTCGCGAACTCCATGCGGTTTTCCTTACAGAAAACCGCACACGCTGCCCTCGCTAGTGCCGCGAGCAGGAAATCCGGGTACGCTCGGGATGACAAAGGGGAGGGTGGCGCTTCCATTTGGTGTGATGGCAGTAATGATAGCCTCACGGACCTCGTTCATACCTTTCCCAACTTGCCGCAGGCAAGTCAGCTGCTCCTAATGAACAACGGGCGCCGGGATGCTCAGCCGCCTAAATCCCCAGTCCCAAAGGGACGACCTGAACTTCAGACCTGTCCAAATTGGGGTTTGGAACCAAGGGACAAATCGGGATTAACTCCTGACTCCGGCGCGCAAATCGCATTAACCGCAGGTCCCTCCACTTCGCTCCCCCGGATTTCCTGTAGAACTTGGTGGCTTCGACAAACTTCATGCGCCTTTCCCTATTGAAAGGCGCACACGCGGCCCTGTCCAGTGCAGCGTGGCAGGAAATCCGGGTTCGCTCCGGTCGGGATGACAAATTTGTTTTGAAATCGATGATTTCTCACGACAACCGCCCATTTTTACAACAAATTTGTCATCCCGACCGGAGCGAAGCGAAGTGGAGGGACCTGCGGTTAATGCTTCGTTTTCAGTGGGCCCAAAATAGGGGACCTCATTTGATGTTGGCCAAGCTCTCCTAATGTAATCAGCTGACTAACTGCTCCAACAGCCTGCCTTTCTCGCTAATTTGGACAGCTCTGCCTGAACTTAGCCCAGGACGTCAGTCCTGGGTATCCAACCGCAAGTGAAAGCAGTCCCGTAGGGACGGTTGAAAGCTTTTGCGGGTTTCAGCCGTCCCTACGGGACTACTCAATCTACCCCTGTTTTACCCAGGACTGACGTCCTGGGCTAAGTTCAGGTCGTCCCTTCGGGACTGGACCTCCAGGGTACGGTGGCGCCTCCCTCTGGCCTGATGATGCTAATGACAACCCCCCAGATGTGGTTGATCCCTCCCTCAACTTGCCGCAGGCAAGTCAGCTGCTCGGGATGACAAACCGTAGGGTGGGTCGCCCTAACGAATACGCTGGTCAATGGCGATTATGGATCCAATGACTCATGCTCGGGGCTGTCCCCAGGGCCTCTACTCATAGCGTAAAGCGACGATTGGATCGATCCTGGTGGCTCGCCGAGCAGGCAACCAGCAAGCTACCAGGATGACAAGCACCATGATGCAGGGAACGATAGAGAGGACGAGAGGGTCGTTGGTGCTCAGCCCAAATAGGAAAGTGGCCATGATCTTCCGCAAGAAGAATGCGCTGACAACGCCGATCATCGATCCGGCAATCGCCAACCGGACGCCCTGCCGCAGGATAAGGCGCATCACATCCTGAGAATGTGCCCCGAGCGCCATGCGAATGCCGATCTCTCGAGTGCGCTGCGAAACAGAAAAGGCCATTACTGCGTAGACTCCAACCGCCGCCAAAGACAGCGCGACGAGCGAAAATGCACCCAAGAGCGAGAGGTCGAAATTACGCAAAGATGCGGAATCAGACAGCATTGAATCCATGGTCTTGACGTCGTAGACAGGGACGTTCCGATTGACCGCTGCCACAGCCGCGTTGATTGAATGCAGGAACCCGCTTTGCGCCAGACTGCTGCGAACCGCGATTCCCATGTTCGCCTCGACCAGCGGCCGTATACTGTGGGGAATCTGGCTATACGGATAGTAGACGGTCGGCTCGGTGACCACGTCTGCGCCCCAGTGGCGGACATCGGCTGCAACTCCAACCACTACGCACCACGAGCTCCCGGCAATCATCGGCTTGAGCCGTTTGCCGACCGCGCTCTGGCCGGGCCAGTATTTGCGCGCAAGACTCTCACTAACGATGGCCACAGCAGGGGAACCGTCAGTGTCCCGCTCATCGAAGGCGCGCCCCCGCAGCAGCGGGATTCGAAGTGTGCGGAAATAGCCGTCGCCCACGGCCCGGAGACGGGTAACGATCTCTCCCTGGACTGGAGCGGGCGTTTGGCCCTCAGTAAGGATGGGCGTGGAAGGGTCGGTGCCGCTCAGAGGGAAGTCGCGCGCAACCGCCGCCGCTTCAACCCCGGGGATAGCGCGGATGCGCTCCACCATCTGGCGATAGAAGGTCGATAGTCCCTGTCCCTCAAGTTGCGAGGGTGCGGCGATGCGGAAGGTAAGAACGTTCTCGGGAACGAAGCCGAGTTCTACGTTTCTTAGCGACCATAGGCTCTTCAACGCAAGCCCGGTGACAATGAGCAGCATGCACGACAATGCTGTTTCGGCGATCACGAGAATCGAGCGTTGGCGGCCAAATCCACGCCGCGAGGAGCTACCCTGCTCGCGCAAACCGTCATTCACATTGATGCGGGCCACCTCCAGGGCGGGCGCGAGTCCGAAAAGAACGCCCACCGCCAGCGAAACCAGAGCTGAGTACGCGAGGACTGTGCCATCGATGGTGGTTTGTTCGATACCAGGGACCTGAGGAGGGTGGAGGGCGAGCACGGCGCGCAGCAGCAGAAAAGCGATCGCAATTCCCGCCGCTCCGCCCGCGCCTGCCAACAGCACGCTCTCTGTGAGCAACTGGCGAACGATGCGCGAGCCCGGGGCACCGAGCGCGGAGCGTATCGCCATTTCGCGCTGTCGGGCCGCGCCGCGGGCAAGCAACAAATTTGCCACGTTGGCGCAAGCAATAAGCAGCACAAAACCGACGCAAACCATGAGCATAAGCAGCGCGGGCCGTACGCCGCTGGTAATGGCATTGTTAAGAGTCTGCAGGAAGACACCAAAACCAACATCGCCGGCCGGATCTGCCCGGTGCAGGCGATTCGCCACAGCATCGAGTTCACTGCGCGCCTGCTTGAGGCTTACTCCATCAGGCAGACGGATATAGCCGCCTAGCCAGTGGAAATTCGGCGACGAACCGATTCCGCTGTCGCGCCGCAGTTGCAGCAGCGTCCACAGCAACTCCTTGCCGTCAACGCCATTGAACCCAGCCGGCATTACGCCGACCACGGTGTAAGGCACTCCGTCAATCTGAATCGATTTCCCCACAATGTGAGCATCGGCGCCGAAGCGGCTTTTCCAGAAAACATAGCTGAGCATGACAAATTGGCCCGCCCCACTTTGGTCTTCCTGCGGAGTAAAGAGCCGGCCCAACAGCGGCTGCGCGCCGAGAACAGGGAGCAAGTCATAGGAAACTACACCTCCTGAAACGCGCTCCGGTGGCTCTCCTGGGCCGCTAATATTGAACTGCCAGTTGATGTGAGCGGCCATTTGCGCCAGCAACCCGCCCTGTTGCTTCCAGTCCAAAAAATCCTGTGTGGAAAAGAGGTTGCCGTTCCCGTCGGCCTGGCGTTGTGACACCAGCAGTAGCCGCTCCGGATTGCGGAAGGGCCACGATCTCATCAGCACCGAGCGAACTACGCTGAACATAGCCGTGTTCGCACCAATTCCCAGGGCGAGGGTGAGCAGCGCCGCAACCGTAAACCGCGGAGACTTCAGGATCGATCGGGTCCCGTAGCGAATGTCCCGCAGCAATTTCTCCATGGAAGGTCACCTCATGCTGAGTGAGACGAACCGGCAGACCCATTGTCACCTGGGATCGACTCCTAATCCTACTTCTCCGCCCATCTCGCACGGCATTTCGGAATGGATGTTCAGGCCGATACTCGTCAGGCGAGTTCCCGCATGAGCGCTTAAAGGTTCAGGCTTTTGAGCATTGTCGCAAAACGGCGATCTGGCTAAAAAGTGCACGGTAAGCACGGTAAGTCCTCGTTGCAGGTTTTTTTCTGCGTTCCTTTGAATTCCTGATGCTGCTGAGGCCTTCCCACGGGCCCCGGGGCCCTCGGGAAATGGCTAAAAGGTGAGTGATAACCGTGGAAAGAGTGGAAAGTCGCTTTTCTAGCAGCAACCGGCTGCGTGGCCGCGAAGATTTTGTCAAAATGGTGCGTACTAAGCGTTCCCATCTTGATCGTTAGATGTCGTTACTTGTATAGATACAATTTGGAGTGGTTTAGTTTAGGAGAGTGACTGTTATTAGATACATAAGACGGTTCACTAGGGCGCGGGCGAGCGGGCATTCGGGTCGTTTGCCCCAGACAGCGTACATCCCAGTTGCCAAGACTAGGATTCTAGCAGCGCCCGTAATTTATGAGCGTATCTCCGGCTCGACGTGACCACCGTTCCTCCAGCCAATACGATGTCGTAGACCCCATCGAACATTGGACGAATCTCGCTAATGCAGGCACCGTTCACAATGGCCGACTTCCGCACGCGGATGAAGTGGTGTGGCGCGAGCTTCTCTTCCAGGTGCGCCATGGTGTCCCGCAACAGGTGACGGTCGCTGGCGGTGTGTATGCAGGCGTAGTTTCCCGTGGCTTCGATCCACAGCACGTTGGAAACGGGGACAAAGAAAATCCGCTTCTTGTCCTTCACCACAAAGCGTTCCAACGGGCGGAGACTACGGAGGGATCGGAGCAGTGGTTCGAGATCTCGATTTGCTTCCCTGTGCTGTTCGAGAACCTGGCGTGCGTGAACCAGCGCCTTGGCAAATCGCTCCTTATCATACGGTTTCAGGAGATAGTCAACAGCGTGCACTTCAAATGCACGAATGGCGTGTACATCGTGAGCCGTGACAAAGATATATATGGGAGCGGGGCCGTTCACTGGCTCCACATTCTCGATGACTCCAAAACCATCCAGATCAGGCATCTGCACATCGAGAAAAACGATGTCCGGATGAAGTTCATTGATCTGCTCCACCGCGCTTATTCCGTTCGCCGCCTCGCCTACAACTTCAATGCCGTCGTGTTCGGCCAGATAGCGACGGATACCGCGCCGGGCGATCGGTTCGTCATCGACGATGAGGACTCGCGTCTTCAATGCGAACTCCGCAGTGGAATGGTGATGATGGCCTCACAGCCTCGACCGTCGCCCCTGGTAAGTTCCAGCGACCACTCGTCCCCGTAGAGCTGTTTCAAGCGTGACCGGACATTGGTGAGTCCGACGCCGAAGCGCAGGCGCGATCCCGGTGCCGGACCCGGGCCGTCATCGCGGACGCAGAGCCAAACTCTGCCGTCGTGGAGTTTGGCAGCGATCTCCAGCCGGCTTGCGGTGGAATCGACGCTGAAGCCATGCTTGATGGCGTTCTCAACCAGCGGCTGAAGGGCCAGGCTCGGTACATAGACTCCGAGAAGATCAGGCGGTATGTCCATGTGCACCTTCAGGCGATCATGAAAGCGTGTCTGTTCGATCTCCAGATACTTGCCGACGAACTCGAGCTCGCTCTGCAAGGTGATCTCGTTTTCGCGGCGTTCGAGGGCCATGCGCAGCAGGTCGCCGAGGCTGACCAGCAGACGGCCCGCAGCATCGACGTCTTCCTGCATCAGAACACCGATGGCATGAAGGCTGTTGAATAAAAAGTGCGGATGCAGCTGGCTCTTGAGATTCTCAAGTTCTGCATGGGAGAGCTGCGTCTCCAGTTGCGCCGCTATAGTCCGGCGCTCCATAGCAACCTGGTAAAAGTGCATCGACTGGTACAAGCCCACCACTAACCAGTATGTGAGTATGCCGGTAAAGCTCATGAAAAGAACACCGACTCCGAACGACGAGAGAAAGCGGTGCACGTCAGGACCAGTGATGTGAAAAACAAACCGGAGAAGTCCAAGGCTCAGAAAGTATTGGGTGACAGATGCCACGGGAGCCATCGTGAGCGACACGATTGTGTGGATCGCTATGTGAAGTACGACCCTCGGCCCCGTCAACGGAAACCGTTTGGCAAGACCCATCACAAGCGGTGTGTAGGCCGCCCATACATACCACCAGACAAGCTGAGCGCGCCCTCGATCGCCCAGTTGACGTGCGCACCCTGTACCTTCTCCACCACGATCCCTTGCGCGGCAAACAGCAGTCCTACAATCGTCCACCCACACAGGATCAAAATCCATTTCTTCCGTCCCCTGTCTGGCGTGGCTTGTAGCAATGGGTGTTGACCCTCCGGCACGGATTATAGCTGTAGCGTCGAAGGAGACATCGCGGAGGACAGAGCCGTCGAGAACTCCAAATGCCTTTTGACGGCTAATTCCTGCCGCTTTCCTCATCGCGGACACCGCATGTCACTTTTCCTGCAAATATTGGTTCTTCGCGACATATGTTCAGCGAGCAGGACCATTCAGGTTGAGGTAAAGGAGTTTTTCATGAAGAAGATTTTGACGCGGTACGGCGCGTATGTACTCGCGGTCGCTCTGATGATGCCGTTGGCACAGGCGCAGCCGACAAAAATCCAGGCGGCCTTCGGAGACGATGCCGGAACGCTCTCCAAGAAATTCACCGGCCTCGCGCGCGTGATGGCAGGCAAGTACGACTGGAAGCCCGGCCAGGGCGTTCGCTCCGTCAGCGACGTGTTCAACCTGATCGTTGAAGAGAATGGCCTGCTCGCCGATGCTCTCTCGGGCACACCGAATAAGGGGGCAGAGCCCGCGCCCATAACCGATCCGGGGAAAATGCAAGACGCTCTTAAGGCTTCTTACGCCAACCTACAAAAAGCGATCACGGGACTTTCCGACAACGACCTGCAGACACACGTGAAACTGTTCGGAGAAGACATGACCAAGCAGGACGCGGTGATGCTGATTCTTGAAGATCAACACGAGCATCTTGGGCAGTCGATCGCGTACGCGCGCACCAACGGCGTGGTTCCGCCCTGGTCTAAGTAGGAGCGCCGCGCGCGGCTATCATCGCGCGCTTTTTTGAATTCAAAGCCGAGGATCTGGCCCGGTTCTGATCGCATAGCGCACCGGTTGACTTAATAAAACAAGGAGATGATCCCATGATTCGTAGTCGCGACCTTGTATTGAGTTGTTTTCTTGTGGGACTGACGCTCAACGCGAGCGCACAGCAGTCTACTCCTGCCGCATCTGCGCCGCCTCCGCCAGTGGGGACACTCGCAGGGCATCCAGACTGGCCTGCGGCAAAGAACCCCGGCGACGTGGACACTGTGGACCACCTGGTCGCTTCGCTCTATGACGTGGTCTCCGGCCCAGCAGGACAGCGCGACTGGGACCGCTTCCGCGCGCTGTTTGTGCCCGACGGTCGGCTTGCCTGGATTGTTCCCGAGTCTGCGGCCACAAAGGATGCACCGGCACGCAAGGGTGATGCCGTTTTCCTGACTCCCGACATGTTCATGCAGCAAAACGATCCCTACTTCAAGACGAACGGTTTCTTCGAGCGCAGCATCGTGAAGCGAGTCGAGGAGTTTGGCAATCTTGCCGAGGTGTGGAGTACGAAGGAAAGCCGGGATGCGAAGGACGACGCCCAGCCATCCTCGCGAGGCATCGATTCGTTCCAGATTGTGCATGCTCACGGACGCTTCTGGATCGCCAGCCTCCTCTTTGATGATGAGCGACCAGGGGTGACGCTGCCCGCGAAGTACCTGAAAACGCCCGGGCAATAACGAGAGCGCTTACCCCGGAAGGAACGGCTCTCGTTTGATGACAAATCGCCGGTTATCTCCGCCAATGCACTCATCGAGAACTGATTGCTAACGATAAGTCGGCCAGTGTCCGCCGATCTTCCTCCGTAGGCCGGAGATGAGGGGACACGAAACCTATCCCCCGGAATTGCTGCAATAGGTAAGCTGTCCCTGTATCTCCCCCGAAAAGGACTGGTGATAGGTATCGTGGCCCCTTGTCTCCCCTAAAACGTCAATTTCCACATCCGGGTAACTCTTGTAGTGTCTCAATGATTGAATCCAATTTCAGCGCCCTGCAGAGGGTGAAGGCAACCAGCCGGCATTTCCTCAGGGGCTAAAAGCCCCGTTGATTTTGCGAGGCTTACGTACGGGCTGAAGCCCGTACCCTTCAAACCGGATAAACGATCATCTGCGTGAGACACACCACTCTGTACCAGCGCTCACTCCGTGCGCAGCGCCTGCATCGGATCGGTCCTGGAAGCGCGCAGAGCCGGTCCCAGGGCGGCGATGAGTGCCACCATCGCCAGCGCGGCGAGCGCCAGCAGAGCTATACCCGCGTCTGCCGGCGAGATTCCGTATAGAAAACGGCCAATTAGCTTTGTGCCGCCTGTGGCGAGCACAGCACCCGCCACTGCCCCCGCGCCCACCAGGGTCGCGGCCTCCCAAAGCACCAGTCGCAGCAGGTTCGCACGCGTCGCGCCCAGCGCGAGCCGGACGCCAAGCTCCGGCCGGCGCCGTTCCACACCGAGCGCGAGCACACCGAACAAGCCGATCGCGCTCAGCAATAGCGCCATGGCGGCGAAGGTGTTGCTCAGCGTAGCGATCAGCCGCTCGCTTCCGAGCGACTGGTCCACCTGGTCCGACAACGGCAAAAACGTCATATAGCCCGTGGTCGGCGCGTAGCGTGCGAGGGCGGCTCGGTAGGCGGCCGTGGCTTCAGCCATGGTCTGGCTGCGGATGAGGAAGACGAGATTGTTGTAGTATCCTCCACCAGCCACTGTCGGCTCGCCAGCGGGGAAGTACAGGGTGGGTGGAGCAGGCTCGCGCAGGCTTGAATAACGGGCGTTCTCGGCGATACCGACGACGCGGCACTGTGCCGTGAACGCCGACTCCCCAGAGGAGGTAGCCCTGACCGATTCGCCGAGCGCAGGGCCAGAGAACAGCACGCGCGCGGCAGCCTGGTTCACAATGCACGTCGAGCGGTCGCGATCCGTTGCGCTAAACTCCCGACCCAGCAGCAGCCGCATGTGCAGGGTGGAAAAGTAGCCGTCGCTCACCTCATTGAAAGAGATCTTATGCTCATCTTGAGAGCGGCCGACCGGCTGGACAGTAATTTGTGGTGCGAAGCCAGTCAGCGGGGTAACCCAGGTGTAGGCGGCCGACTGAACGCCCGGGCTGACACGCAGACTATCTGTCATCTCACGGAAGAGAGAGGCAATCGCGGCCGGACTCTCCTTGAGCGACTGGAACTGTGCGGTAACCATGGTGATGCGCGAGGGATCAAAACCAGTATTGTTCGTCCGCAAGCGCAGCAGCGTCTTGGAAAAAAGTCCGGCGGCGAAGACCAGCACCAGCGCCACCGCAAACTGGGCCGGGATGTAAAGCCGCTGGCCAATTCCCTTGCGCCGGCGATTCGTGCCTGCCGTCTTTAGCAGACCCGCCGGCGCAGTGCGGCTTGCAAAAATGGCCGGGGCAACTCCAAAGAACAGCGTCGTCAGGACGGCGAGCACGCTCGTGAAAGCCAGCACACGCGCATCAGGGCGCAGCAGAAACGGGTCGGCCGATCCAGGCCGCGTCAGAAAGGCGGAAAGTGCTCGTGTGCTGGACCAGGCCACGGCCGCCGCGATGATTGAGCCAATTCCGGCCAACAGCAGCGATTCGATGAGCGACTGCTGTATGATCCGCCGCCGCCCGGCGCCGAGCGCCGCCCGCACGGCAAACTCGTGCTGCCGCGCCTGCGCGCGAGAGAACTGCACGCTCGTCAGATTGACGCAACAGAGCAGCAGCACCAGCACCACGATGCCCTGCAGCAGCATCAGCGACTGTTGGTAGTTCTTTCCAATCCACGCGAAGCCACGCCCATCAAGTTCAGCACCCAGCGTCGCATCGCGAAAATCTGGGATGGATCGCCACTGGGCGGGCAAGAGCATCTTCACTTCACTCTGTGGGATACTTCCGAGCTCCGCATTGAGTTGCCGGAGTGTACTGCCCGGGCGCAGGCGGCCGAGCACCAGCACCTCCGACTTCTCCGGCGTCCGGTAGACATCCAGCTCCGGCGTTGCGGCCATGGCGGAGAGAAAGTGCATAGGCAGCATAATTCGCTCATGCATACCCAGAAATACCCCTTCGTAGTCGCGTGGCAGCACGCCCACCACGGTGACTACCTTCCCCGAAACCGAGATGTGCCGACCCACGATTCCCGGGTCGCCGTGGTAATTGGCCTGCCAGAACCCATAGCCAATCACCGCCGGCCAGCCGCCCACAGGTCCCCCAGGCACATCGTCCACCGGGGAGAGCAGGCGGCCCAGGTAGGGCCGCAGACCCAACATCCCGAGCGCGTCGCCGCTAACCATCTCCCCCTGGATCGAGCGCAGCGTTCCCTGCTGGTCTGGGACCGAGAGCATATCCGCACTCCAGCCTGAGAGCCCTTCGACGCTCCTGAGCTGCTTATGCAACTGCTCGAGTCCGGAAAGTGACTGGACCGGCGCCAGCTGGGTCAACTTCGGCGCCTTGAATCCGACTGTCACCAGTTCGCCGGGATGCAGCACGGGAAGCGACCGCAGCAGCGCATCGTCGATCAGCGTAAAGATTGCTGCGTTCGCCCCAATGCCAATGGCCAGCGTTAGAATCGCCGTGGCCGCAAACCCTGGAGACTTGCGCAACTGCCGCAGTGCAAAGCGGACGTCCTGCCAAAGTGTCTGCATGCTCACCCCCGATGGTCTTGTCGCATTCACTGTCTGCAGGGGCGACTAGCCTGCCACATATTGAGAGCGTGTCACGTGTACGCCTTCTCTCCGCCGACCTGCGAATCCCAATACGTCGTAGGATCGGTGAAGAACTCACCCTGCCTGCAGAGGTTGCGCATCGCTTCTTCATTGACTTTGATGCCCAGGCCCGGCCCCGTCGGAACGGGGATGTAACCCTTAACCACGAGGTCCCCTTTGTCGCATAAGTCTTTGTGCCAGGCTGGCTGGGGCTGGTGCCATTCCATGGCGAGGAAGTTTTCGCAGGCGGCTATCGCGTGGGCGCCGGCCGCGTAGCCGATCGGCGTAGCGTTGCTGTGGACCATCATCCCCACCGAATACTTGGCCGCCATGTCGGAGGTCTTCTTCAATTCGAGACAGCCGCCGATCACAAGGTGATCCGGGTGGATGTAGTCGACTGCACGCGCCTGGCAAAGCGGCTCGAGCGATTCCACCAGGTAGGCGTCTTCGCCGGTTAAGGTGGACACCTTGACCGAATCGGTGATGAGTTTCCACTCCTCTACCCGAAACCACGGAACCATGTCTTCCAAAGTCGAGGGATTGACCCTCTCCAGTGCATTCGCCAGCTTGATGCAACTTTTCACGGTGAGGTGCCCGAAATGGTCGTGACCCATGGGAACGTCACCAGCGTCGCCCATGGCTTCCTTAATCGCAGCGACGTGGTCGGCTACGAGTTCACATCCCTTGTCGCTGATCTCTAATCCCTCATAGTAGTTCTCGGGGGGGACACCCCCCGGCTCCCCGTAATAGCCATTCGGAGCATAGATCGTGCCCGGCTTGCCTCGGAGGATGGGAACTACGGGCAGGTCGTATTTGAGCATCGTAAACCCCGAGGCGACTCTTTCCTTATAATCGGCGGCGATGTCTGCGATGGAGTTGGAGCGCGGGTCACCCTCGCTGTACATGCGGATCTTGTCGCGAAATTTCCCGCCAAGCATCTGGTAGATCGGCACGCCATAAGCCTGGCCGGCCAGATCCCACAACGCGTTCTCAATCGCGTTCACGCCGCTCCCCTGCCGGTTATATCCGCCATGCATCTTCATCTTGCGGAAGATTCTGTCGACGTTGCAGGGATTCTCGCCGAGTAGCCGGGCCTTATGCATCAGAATGTAGTTCGGCTGGGGGCCGTCGCCGATCGCCTGGCCGTAACCCGAAATTCCCTGATTGGTATCGATCCGGACGACGATCGTGCCGCCAGAGGCCGCTCCCGCTCCGGGAGTCGCAGGAGGCATCGGTCTCCTGGGGGGGCCGCCACTGCCGGGGCCGCCCACGCCGCCGGAGCCGCCCGCGCTGCTCGGGCCGCCATTCCCTTCGCGGACTGCCTGGCCTCCCGGCCCTCTCAGAACGGCGATGCGCATGTCCGTGATCTTCAAGTCCGAGGCAATCGAATTCCGGTTGACATTCTGGGGATACGCTTCCAGGTCGGCCCAGAGGCCAAGCCCCGCGGCTGCCGCGCCCATGCCCAGAAACTTACGCCGCCCAATTGTGCTTCCTTTTGTAGACATTACTCTCCTTCGCCACCAAGACTGACTCGCGTTTAGAACCGGCCCATTCTATCCGAACTTATGTATACGAGCTTATATTTCGAAGCAGATGCTCGGCCGCCCCGAGGTTCATTCCTAGCACCGGTACAACTTCGCCGGCTCGATTACGATGGTGTTCGCAAGTAGGGTCGGCCACTGCCTGGACAACTTCAATTGTGCGGTAAGCGGCGCTTCGGGTCGTTTGCCCCGGACAGCGACTATCCGCTCACTGGTTTGCTCCTGCGAAATGCGCCCATTGCCGTTTCAAGACCCTAGCGCGTTTTTCAGGACTGATCCTGCCCCCGGACCAAAACAGTTGATTTGGGTCGGGGGGAAGCGGAATTTCCAAAGCGCCGTGCTGCCGGATTCACACTCTTGGCGGGCTGGTGCTTAACCAGTAACTTACGGTAGGCGACAAACCTCCAGTGATCCCGTCAATGCCTGTCTCACTCCGCCGGCAACAGTCGAATAAAAGCCAGGACCCCCTCGAAACAGGTCATGACCTGCAAACAGTTCGCTTTATCAGACTAAGTTGCATTATAGTTGTTTATCGATATATCGAACATCGAGCATATGTGCCAAAACGAAAACTCGATCCGTTGCTCGACCACGTCGAACGGCTTTCGGGAAATTAGCACAAAAGGAATGGCTTCGATGAAGTCTGCATACATGGTACGGCGACTGAATTCAGTTCAGAGGCCATTACTGCTTGTGGCGACCGCAATGGTTATTGTGGCGCCGATGTCAGCGGCTTCGCAGATTGTTATGTCTCACGCCGCCGATCCCTATGGAGGCATGCTGCATGCAACTGTTCCGCGTCCTTCCTTCGAAGTAGCGAGCGTTCGGGGCTTCTCTATCAAGGATGTGAGTAAGTTCGCCTACGCTGTTCCGAATGAGAATGGCTTTTCCGACGGCCCCAGTTGGATTCGAATGGCGGTTGGAGTGTTGCCGATGTCGCCTGCTCTAAGAGCACAAGTGCCAACGAGCGAGCGTAAGCTGGAATTTGATGTTGCTTCGGTACGGGAGAACAAGACAAGCGAGCCGCCGTACTCCAACTTCCCGCTGGGGCCGGGTCCCGTATTCGGCGCCAAAGACGGCCTGCTGCTAGCCAAAAACCAAACGCTACTTGGGTTCATCTTTTTTGCCTTCAAACCCGACATGCTCCAGAGCCAGCAGTTCCAGGCGAAACTGCCCGGATGGGTGAAGACGACTAGCTACGATATTGAGGCACGGGCGAGCGGCAGTCCCACGAAGGACGATATGCGCCTGATGATGCAGTCGCTGCTGGAAGAGCGATTTCATCTTGTCATCCATCACGAGACGCGCGAGGCGCCGGCGTACGCCCTGGTGCTCGCTAAGCCGGCCACATTAGGGCCGCGGATCAAGCCGCATCCGGCGGACGATCCGGACTGCGCGAAGACGAAATTCACAAAGACTACAACAGGAACGGAGCCGACGTGCGGCGCGAGCTCGCCGATTGTGTCGGAGGCTCCAGGCGATTTTGCAACTGCCGTGTACAACATGCCCATGGATGCGATTGCAGTCGAGTTGGGCCGCACGGCCGCGCTGGGTCGCGTAGCGTACGCGACCGGCCGGCGCGTCGTGAACCGGACGGGGCTGACTGGAGCGTATGACTACATGCTGGAGTTCGCGCCGGAGCAGGCGTTGACCGCAGGACCGGACACAAGCGCCGGTTCCGAGCCTGGTGGGCCATCGTTCACCGAAGCAGTGAAAAACCAGCTTGGGCTCGAGCTGGTTCCCGAGAAGTTGCCGGTCGAAGTGATCGTAGTCGACCGCATCGAGAAGCCAAGCGAAAACTGAAATCAATGCCTCGGTAGTGAAGGCGTGTACCGGCGCCTCGCGCGGCATCGGTGACCGCAACCCGGAAATTATCGATTGATCCATACTTGAGAACGAAGTGTTATCAAAGTTGCACCTTCCCGGGTAGGCCACCAATTGGGCATTAAGCATTCCCAGGTTTCAGAGAGAGACCTGCGACCGCACACCTTACTCCGCCGACTCCGCTATGATTGCCGCAAGATTCTCGAAGTGGAGATCAGCCGATGCAAGCAATCGTCTATCGTCGTTACGGATCCCCAGCAATTTTGCGAGGGATACGTATCGTGTCCCATTATCTCCCCATTATCTCCCCAGTAGAGAACTTAAGCAGAACGTGCAATTTCCCTTCTTTGTAGCGCTGGATGAGCCGGGGATTTTCGAGCGCGAACCGTTGTTGCCAGCGTTGAATCGAATCTCTGAGTTTGTTAGCAAAACCGTTTGTGGTTTCGATTCTTTGTTCTTGTGACGGGCTGGACATCGCCTCTTGATTTTGCGATATGATTCTCGAATCGGAAAGGAGTCTGCACGCATGGATGAAGATAGCAAGCCGTGTCCGGTCTGCGGCGAAACCATCAAGGCCGTCGCCCTGAAGTGTCGCTTCTGCAATACCGATTTGGAAGCCTTTGCCGCCAAGAAGGAATATGAGATCGAAAAGCCACTGTTTGCCGGGCATCCGGCAGTCATCTACAGCATCGGCCAATTCGTTCCGTTTCTGATATTGCTGGTCCTAGCCATTGTCATCATAATCGCTGTGATCGAGTACGATAACGTCGATCTAGGACGCAGCGTGGCTTTTGCTTTGCTTGGTTTCTCACTCCTCAGTGGTCTGATGTATCTGCGTCTCTACCTGAACAGCGTGACGACCCACTATTCGATCACGACGCAGCGAATCACTATGCGTCAAGGCATACTCACGCAGAAGCAAGAGAACCTGGAGCTATTCCGGATCGATCATTTCGAATTGCGCAAACCGATAACATGGAGAGTACTTGGTCAGGCACACTTGCATCTCTTTTCGTCGGACGCAGAGTTTTCGCAGTTTTCGATATATGCCGTTCCCAACCTTGAAAAGCTTGCGAACACGCTCCGTGAATGTCAGTTGCGCGAGCGAACCAGACGCGGCTTGACGACGTTCGTCAAAGCTTAAAGGAGCCTAGTTCGGATCTTCATGCATTGGAGGATTGACCTTACTCCACAACGAATCGCCTTTCTTGGCATCATGCAAAGCAATTCCTGGTGTCGCGCCGCTGGCTCACCTTCTTCCGGCTCGCTTGGGGAAGCTGATGAGCCGAAGCCCATGATGAACGAACGCGAGAAGTCAGACCCCGCAGTAGTAGCTGCGAAGTCGACGAACGAGGGAGTTTCGAGGGAGTTTCGGGACAGGCGAAATAACCCCCAGTGTTCTGAGCTGCAGGTTCGGATGGAATTTGCGTGGCGAAGGCAGCCCTAGGAGGCCTCCCCCCGATCTACACAGCTTTACTCCCGAAACTACCTCGGTGACGGATTCCGTGAGCTTTCTCGATGGGGGTTATTTCGTCTGTCCACGAAACCGTCCACGAAACCAAAACCTGTGTCCCACGAAACCTGTCCACGAAACCACGAAACCCCACAACGATGTGAAGATGCCAAAGAGGTAAAGGAGCATGCGATACATTTGGATGCACAAGACCGACGAGGAAACTGAAGCCGGCGTTGCCCCGAGTCCGGAGTTGATCGCCAGGATGGGAACGCTTATGGGGGAGATGGCGAAATCCGGCGTGCTGCTCGAAGGCGAGGGACTACAGCCCAGCAGCATGAGCGTCCGCCTCAAGTTCTCCGGACGAGAGCGGACGGTAACCCATGGTCCCCTGAACGGATCGAACAAGTTGCTCGCGGGGTTCGCGGTCGTGCGGATGAAATCCATGGATGAGGCGATTGAATGGGCGTCGCGGTTCGGCAAAGCCATCGGCGACGTCGAGATCGACATAGGCCAGATCAAGGAACCTTGGGATCTCGGACTCTGCCCCAAGCCGCAGGGGCAGGCAACGCGGTTCATGATCATGCAAAAGGCAGACCCCCGCGCCGCAGCTGACGGCGGTTTCACCTCGCATGGGATGAACCTGTTCAGCAAATGGACGGGAGAAATGGCAGAGGCCAGCGTGCTTCTCTCGTCCGAGAGCTTGCAACAGAGTTCAAGGGGAGCGCGCCTCAAGTTCTCCAGTGGCAAGAGCAAAATCATCGATGGGCCGTTCACCGAGGCCAAGGAATTGATCGGAGGCTATTGCATAGTTCAGGTGAACTCGAAAAACGAAGCCATCGAATGGGCTTCGCGATTTGCCCAACTGTTGGGTAGCTCCAGAGCGGAAGGAGTTGTCGAACTCAACATTTTGCCGCTCTATGAGACATAGCAACCTGAAATGAAGACCCGTGAGTTGAATCAGTGATGATGAACTGCAATCTAGCTTCCCATAGACCTCATTGCGGACGTTTCTGTTCGTCCAGGAACTGCGTCGCGATGGGTGCGAGTTGCGCCGAAGAAAAGATCATGTAATGAGTGGTGCCAGGGAGTATGGCGAGCTGTGCATGCGACACTCCGGAGCCGTCCCATCCTCCGTCTCTCTGACCACCGCCCAGAAGTTCGAAGAACTGCACTGCACTCGACGTACGAACGGCGTCTGCGTCTCCGAATACGAGCAATACCGGTGACTTGAGCTGCTTTACGACGGCTGACCAGTCATAGTCCTGCTTGAACATATTACCCAGCTTGGTACAGAGGATCGGCCAGTCCTGAGGCCGAGGGGCCACGCGCGCGTACGCTTCGTAGATAGGCGTGTGCTTCATCTGCTCGGCCGCGTCAGCATTGAGTTGGGATTCACCGGACAGGATTTCGGGATACCATCCATCCCGGCGGTAGGTGGCAGAAACCACAATCAGCTTTCTTACCACCTCAGGATGCTGAATAGCAGTGCGCAAGGCTACCTCACCGCCAATTGAGTAGCCCATCACATCGGCTTGTGCGATCCGGAGATACCGGATTAGTCCAGCGATATCGTCGGCCATTGCCTGATAGCTAATGGGGCGATCGATGTCCGCTGTGCGCCCATGGGCCTGCAGGTCAACGGTAATCACCTCCCACTGCTTCGAAAGTTCCGGAACGATCGCACTAAACATATCGCCCGACCCAAGTCCGCCGTGGATGAGAATGAGGGGCTGGCCGTGACCATGGATCTCGTAGTACATTTTCAACCCGTCGACGGGTGCATAGCCAGTGTTGCCGACAACCTGGGCTCGGGTCATGTTCGATGTCAAAAACCCGAGTGAGAAAATTAGCGCATGGAACAGATTGTTTCGCATTGTTGGTCTCCATTGTTTTGTGTTCGCCATATTCGTCCTGCAGCAGAGGTCCTATTTGAGAAACGGAAATATCGCACCGATGCGCGGTTCACGCAACCACAGCCCCACCCAAATCAGGACACCAAAGTAAACCGGAAAGAGAGTATGGCTGAAGAGAGGATTGTGCAGCCGCAGATTGGTGGCCACTGCTCCGCCAAGATACCCGGTGAGCAGGATTGCTCCCAACGCGGAACTCTGCGGGATGAGATAAGTCGCCGTGCAGAGTATGAGGATTGCCCCAAGGGGCGGCGCCAGTTCCACAGGCCAGCCCGTGCGCGCGAACGCCTCAACCACCTGCACAGGTCTGACAAATTTGCCGACCGCATCGAATAATGCGAATGCGGCGATCAAGCCGCTGATGCCCCATCCCGCCCAGAGTCGTCCCGTTGAAATTTCAGCGAAATGGGTCGTAAGCACGTTCGTATCGATGGCGAATTGCATTGTATCCTCCATAGACTGCCGCAAAGAGCAGGCGCAAGAATCAGTTGAATTGGGGATTAGAACCGGCTGAGGCTTTCGCGCTTCTTAGGCGGCCCTGAGCTTGTTCTCTTCCCGCTCTGTCTTTACGTCGAACGACATCGGTCAGAATCGACAGCCGAATGAAAATAACTTTGGAGAGGGCTGGTGCCTCCATGACGGGGGCTCTGAGCCTTGATGGCCAGATCTCTCTCCCTGGCTGACTGCGGCGGAACCGGACATTCGTGCGCTATCGGGACTAGAGCAGGCGGGGAGTTTCGGAGTTTCGGGAGTTTCGGGACAGGCGAAATAACCCCCAGTGTTCTGAGCTGCAGGTTCGGATGGAATTTGCGTGGCGAAGGCAGCCCTAGGAGGCCTCCCCCGATCTACACAGCTTTACTCCCGAAACTACCTCGGTGACGGATTCCGTGAGCTTTCTCGATGGGGGTTATTTCGTCCACGAAACCCCACGAAACCCTGTCCACGAAACCCACGAAACCCCGAGACCTGTCCACGAAACCGGAGGTCGGCGAGTATCCGAGCTGTATCGGCGGTGTTTTCCTTTGGCTTGCGCTCAAACGCTCTGGACCGTGCCATACTTCAAGCTTTGAACGACCCTAGCGGCGGAAGAGCCTCGTGTCGTATAGATGCACCTCAACCTGGACGATCCGTATCCTGCCTGCGTCGGGATGACGTGGATTCAGAACCCAATTCCAGGTCTCGGGTGTGATCGCAGACGGCACACGAAGAAGCGCCGTTCGTTTGCCAGCGAGCCAATCATCTCCCCGCGACTGGGTCTCCAGTTCGTTGGTTGTCCACCCTAACGAGAGCGATGTCAATTCTACCGTCTCGAACGCCAGATCATCTTCCGCCTCGATCTTCAGGAGTTGATAACTATCGGGGCGATGGTCCTCGTCCGTCTCAAGATGAACAAAGACCTCAAGAAGAGCAGATGAAGGATTCTCTGCCAGATAAACGATCGGCTGCCCACCGGTGTGCCACCGCGCCGATGCATAGAGACCCCCGATTCCTAACAGATCAGCGTAGTTGCTGATACGCCATAGAATCATCAGGCGAACATGCCTTCGTCGAGCTGAATCAACATTTGCTCAACCAGCCTGGCCCCTGCCTCCGTTTGCAGCATCTCCATCGGAGTCTCACCGTTGAAGCGCTTCTTTGCTTTGCGCATCCACGAGAAAGCTTTGTCCCGGTTGGCGAAGACGCGCTCAGCCAGTGCCAGCACCCGTGCAGCCCGTACCGCTTTATCCGATTCGTCTGGTGTCAGAACTTCCTCTATTCCCTTATTGCGCCGTTCGGTACGGTGGCGAAAGGTGCGATGCGGGATCACAATCAAGTGAAACTCATCCTTTGTCATACCGCGCGATAGAAAGACCGCCAGGACGGTAAGAGGCAGTCCCTTGCGAACGATCTGAGCGAGGTCGAAGTCACTTTTTGGCTCTTCTCCGAGCCATTCAGCAATTTGGCGCACCTGAGTTGCCATAATGTACCCCACATGCCATTATGCCACAATAGGACAGGCAAAGCGGCGGGGATTCGGCGACGGTCGCCAGTTTCTGGGGAAACAAAGATCGAAGGGCAAGAAATAGACCTGTCTAAGTTCTATTGTTCGACAGCGCCGCGTAGCCTTAGTGGCGTCGAATCATAACCATACAAGAGCGGCTCGCTACGGCATCGCAGGTCCGCAGGAAATTTCAGCGAAATGGGTCGTAAGCACGTTCGTATCGATGGCGAATTGCATTGTATCCTCCATAGACTGCGGCAAAGAGCAGGCGCAAGAATCAGTTGAATTGGGGATTAGAACCGGCTGAGGCTTTCGCGCTTCTTAGGCGGCCCTGAGCTCGTTCTCTTCCCGCTCTGTCTTTACGTCGAACGACATCGGTCAGAATCGACAGCCGAATGAAAATAACTTTGGAGAGGGCTGGTGCCTCCATGACGGGGCTCTGAGCCTTGGTGGCCAGATCTCTCTCCCTGGCTGACTGCGGCGGAACCGGACATTCGTGCGCTATCGGGACTAGAGCAGGCGGGCAGTTTCGGGACAGGGGAGTTTCGGGACAGGGGAGTTTCGGGACAGGCGAAATAACCCCCAGTGTTCTGAGCTGCAGGTTCGGATGGAATTTGCGTGGCGAAGGCAGCCCTAGGAGGCCTCCCCCCGATCTACACAGCTTTACTCCCGAAACTACCTCGGTGACGGATTCCGTGAGCTTTCTCGATGGGGGTTATTTCGTCCACGAAACCCGAAACCCGTCCACGAAACCTACTAAACCGACCGCCTCACGTGGATAAAACCTGCCTATCGGACCAAAGCCCTCAAACCCGTCAAAACCCGTTGTGGGCTTGCCGACTCAGATAGTGGATGATAAAGGACGTTATCGCCAACAACGCGCGACCGCGATCTCCAAGCCAAAACAGCGCACCCAAAATAGCTGTGTTAGCTGGTAATTCTTGACCAGACGGGACTGTTCACCGGAAAATGCCTTATCCTTCCCCTCCAAATTGCAAAGTGTCAGTCCCGTCTGGTCAAGAATTACCTGACGACTAATCTCTGACGACTAATCTCTGAGTCGCGGCACAACCCTGGAGGCTCGCCGATTGTCGCAGCGAGCCGGGCGGCTCTTGTGATCAATCGGTTTACCGGTGATTGTGGTTGGCGTCAGTCGCCGCCATACGAAGCTGCTCATTCACCTGATCGAGTAGTTCTTTGGCTTTGGCGGCGTGTCCATCCATATCAAATTCGTTTGCCTGCTGGGCAGCGGTAACGCGCTCAAAGGCCTGCTGGGACAGTCGCTGTGCGGCCGCAAGATTCGGATGTTTGCGAGCGGAGACATTATCGACGGGAAGTTGCGCGATAGCAAAATCCACTACCGAACGTTACCGCTGCGAGCACGCCGCTAAGGATGAGATTGTTTCTGGTCATGAGAGACTCCCGAGAGTAAATGTAGGCTACGGCAGTTCTCCATCGATCGGCCCGCAGCCAAAGGGATCGCACTGGAAACCATAGCGACGGCAAGTTAACAGTCGGAATCACCAGAAAGTGGCAGGGACTATACCCGCGCACTACCTCAAAGCTGGCGGCCCGGTAATCGGAAACTTGCCGAAATTCCGGCTTGTAGGGCACTTCTAATGCCTTTTGTCGTCCAGGTGACTCAGCATGTTATGCGTAGCACGAGGCGTGATGTTCATTGCTTTCAAGGGTGCAGCAGGATTTAGGACCAATCGCGCCCGCGGGACGACATCACTACTTGGGTAGAGGTCAATGATGCCACCGTCGCCGGACCCGCGTTGCGTTCAGAGTGATCGTCTGTAACGATTCGAGAGGAATGGGGATCCTGAGAATCGGGTATTCCAGCGGAATTTCAATTCCTTTAATGACGCACACCCCGCACCCGCCGTTAGCAAGAACGAGCGTAGCCCTAAGGGACTGATTCGACTCATCTCGAATCTCTACTCTTTCGAAGAAGTGCGCGAACCCCTGGGCAGCGATTGAAACGGCATAGCTCCCTTTCGCGAGACAGAAGTTCCTTCTCCCGAAGTATTGGCGCGGGTCGATATCTGCTCTGACGCATGGAGCGCGTAATGGACCCAATCAAAGTTGTTAGGGATTGGAGGGTAAGCAACTGGCAACTGAATAACCCCAATGTTAGCACCCGGAATTACCGCTCCAGATTGATCAACGACCGTAATAACAACTTGGCCTGTTGATGTGTTTTGAGCACAGAGAGCTGTGGCGAGGACTCCGAGTAGAACCGAGGCAAAACGCGCACCAATTACAGCTGGGAGCATGGCACCCAATTCCCAAATTTTCAAGTGGGAGCGATTATCGCATAAAGCCGTTATGGGCGCAGTCGCATAACTAGTTTCCTGAAAAACGGGGTTTCCGGTAACCTGGCCGCCCCGAAGCTCTCCGGTCCCAAATGGGCCGGCTCCTCAGCCGCAGTGCGTGACGCCCGACGCCGGGTGGATACATGCACAACATCACCGATTCGAGCGGCAAACGCTATCGGCCAGCATCAATAGGATGTTTCTCACATCATGTCAGTAAAGCTTGAGCGACGCCCCCGCCTGAGCACGACATAGTCACTGAAGGGACTCCTCGATGCATGAAGCGCGATCTCACCAGATCCGGTAATTAACCTCAACAGTGGTTTCGACTGGTACTCGTTTTCCCTTTAACAACGCCGGATCAAAGCGGTATTGCTTGACCGCCTTCTACAGCGTTTTCGTCTAAATCAGTTGCGGCGGCCTCAAGCTTCTTGTCTACTTTTTCCGAGAGTGAATGCAGAACGCGAACATCCTGTGGTCTTCCTTGTGGGTCAACTGTCAGTGACAACCACAACCTTTCCCTGCACTCTCTTGCGACGTGCTCTCCTCTGTATATTCCGGGTCTACTGCATAGAGAAGCTTCGGTGGGGAAACGCCATCACCAACGTGGTACTTGCCGGACGCATCTGGATTCTGTTGGGGAGCAGCTTGTGATTGGCCCGAACCTACGGCACCTACGGGTGACGCCTGCGGAGTCACTATGCAGATAAACAAGGAAGCAAGGACTAGATTGACTGATCTCGGCATGAAGTCCTCCTGCTCAAACAGTCCAAGCGATTTTAGCCCTGCGCAAAGCCAATGCTCAAACCATCCTTGCGGACAATATTCCTTTTTCGGGGTGTTCTCTTCGGCCATTCGTCTATACTTCCATCCAGATTTCGAGGATTTCCATGCACAGCATCCTTTCCGACCTCAAGCTCGTTGGCCGGCAACTGCGCACCTCGCCCGGCTTCACGGCAACCGCGGTGCTGATGCTGGCCTTGGGCATCGGCGCCACCACGGCGATCTTCTCCATCGTCGACGGAGTTCTCCTGCGCCCGCTGCCCTTTCCCAAGCCAGCCGGCTCGTCACGCTCGGCGACCAGGTCAGCGGCACCGACTGGGGCCAGCAGGACCCGGGCCCCGTCACCGGCCCCGAAGTGGTCATCTATCCGCGCGACACTCAATCCTTTGAAAACCTCGGCGGCTTACGGCTATACGGCTTCGGGCTCTCCGGAATTGGCCAGCCGGCCCAGATCACGCCGCGCGCATGACGCCCTCCGTCTTCTCCGCGCTCGGTGTCGCGCCGCTCATGGGCCGCGTCTTCACCGCACAGGAAGATCAGCAGAAGCAGCAGGTCGCGGTGCTGAGCTACGCCACATGGAAGAGCCGCTTCAACGGCGACCCGCACATCTCGGCACAAAGGTTCTGCTCGATCGCAAGCCATACGTGATCATCGGCGTCATGCCCCGGACTTCGAGTTTCCGCTTATTCCCGGCCGTCTCAATCGCAGCGAGCTCTGGGTGCCTATGAGCCTTTCTCCGCAGGAGCTGTCTCCCGAGGCCAACGCCAGCTGGTATCTGAACCTGGTGGGCCGCCTCAAGCCCGGAGTCACGCCGGCTGCAGGCGCAGAGCGATGCGGATCGCGTGGCGCAGCAGATCATGCGCAACTATCCGCCCGATGAAGCGAACTTCCGCATCCAGCCCGTGGTCTATCCGTTGCAGCAGATCACCGTGCTGCAGGCCCGTCCGCTTCTGCGCATGCTCTTCCTCGCCGTCGTCGTCGTGCTGCTCATCGCCTGCGCCAACCTCGCCGGACTTCTGCTGGTCCGCGCCATTCGCCGCCAACGCGAAATCGCCGTGCGTCTCGCCCTCGGGCGCCGGCTCTCACTTGCTGCGCCAGATGATCCTCGAAAGCCTCGTCCTCAGCGTCACCGGCGGCCTGCTCGGCATCGGGCTCGCGGCCCTTCGCGCTCGCCATCGGCAAGAGTCTTCTGCCCGAGACGCTGCCCCTGATCAATGAGATCACTCTCAACTGGACCGTTGCCGGCTTTGCGCTTTGCTCGCGCTCCTCACCGGCTTCTTCTGTGGATTAGCTCCGGGCTTCGCCGCGCTGCGCACCAATGTCAACGCCACGATGAAAGAAGGCGGACGCAGCGGCTCGGCCGGCGGCAGCCACGCGCGGCTGCGCTCCACGCTCGTGGTCGCTGGAGATCGCCATCGCGCTCATCCTGCTCACCGCTTCGGGCTTGCTGCTGCGCAGCTTCAGCAATATGAGCGCGGTCGACCTCGGATTTCGCCCCGATCATGTCACCACCGCCGCCTACGCGCTGCCGCAGAAGCAATACTCCACGCAGGCCCAGATCGATGCCTTCAACAACAGGCTGCTCCAGCAACTTCGCCAACTGCCCGGCGTTGAATCCGCCGGCTCACCAGCACCCTTCCCACCACCGGGGACGGCATCGAATCGTTCGTCGTCGACGGCTATGTCGATCCGCGCGGACCCGACCAGACCGCCGCTTCGCCTTCTCAGGTGATCGGCGATTATTTCAAGGCCATCGGCATCCCGCTGATTCGCGGCCGCTACTTCACCGAGTCGGACAACGCCGATAACCAACTAGTCGTCATCGTCAATCATGAGTTCGCCGAACACTATTGGCCGCATCAGGATCCCATCGGCAAGCGCATGCGCGTCGGCACTGCAGAAGTCGGCGACCCCTGGATGACCGTCGTCGGCGAAGTGGCTGACGCAAACTCACCTCGCCCGACGCCGATGCCTCGGAGCAGTTCTACCAGCCGGTCGCGCAGCTTGAAAAAGATGCTCGGGCCCTACGCCCAGCCGACCGACCTGAACGGCAACGGCGGCTACATCGTGCTGCGTTCGGCGCTGCCGCCCGAGCAGATGGAGAATGCTCTGCGCGCCACGGTCCGCTCCCTCGATGCGCAACTGCCGCTCACCCAGGTGCAGACCATGGAGCAGGTCGTCTCGCTAAGCGAAGCGCCACGCCGCTTTAACACTATCGTCATCTCCAGCTTTGCCTTCGCCGCGGTGTTGCTGGCGGTGCTTGGCATCTACAGCATCATTGCCTTTTCCGTCGCCTCCCGCGTGCAGGAGATGGCCATCCGCATGGCCCTCGGCTCGCAGCGCTCGCACATCATGCGGCTCATCCTCATCTCCGGTCTCAAGCTCGCTGCTATCGGTTGCGTTCTCGGGCTGGCCGGAGCCGCCGCCGCATCGAACGTCCTGCGATCCTTCCTCTTTCACGTCAGCCCCTTTGACCCGGTGGTGATGATCCTGGCCGCAATCGCGGTCTTCGCCTTGGCCCTTGCGGCTTCAGTCTTTCCCGCGCGTCGCGCCGCTTCCGTCGATCTATCCAGGCTCTCCGAGGGGAGTAGCTGATCTAGCTGGCAAAAACCGCGTCCCCGGTAAGGAATCTCCCTGGGGATGGAACTTAATTTATGCACGATCCCACGCGGGTAGCAAGGGTTGCACTGCAGTGTGGATTTGTTGTTGGGTGAAGCGAACCGCAGGTCCCTCCCACTTCGCTCCCCCGGATTTCCTATGGAGGCTGGTGGCTTCGACGAACTTCATGCGCCTTTCTTTACGGAAAGGCGCATACGCTGCGTCGTCTAGCGCCGTGTGACAGGAAATCCGGGTACGCTACGGTCGGGATGACAATTCTGTTGCAAATGGCAGTGTTGCCAAGAATCATCGATCTCAAGATAACTTGTCATCACGACCGGAGGAATCATGGTCCTGCGGCCCATCCAAGGTGATGAAAAACGCTTTCTATGCAGCGACCGCTCTCCATGGAAGCGCCGCCCTCCCCTTTGTCATCCCGAGCGTACCCGGATTTCCGGGATGACAAAGGAGAGCGCGCCACTTAAGTGCCGCAGAAGGTCTGGCGAACGGATTCCTCAGGACGGGCCGGCGTGGCGTAACGCTCCAGGCCTGGCCTGTCCTCGTAGGGGCGTGACGACGACTTCGAGCAATTCCTCGAAGGGCTGGAAGTCTTGCCGGCTGACGGCGGCATTGAGCGCCGCCTCCACCAGATGGTTGCGGGGGATGAATGCCGGATTTGCCATCCGCATGGCCGCGGCGCGCACCTCGGCCCGAAACGGGTTCTTCTTCCAGGCGCCGGCGCCATGCAAGCAGCCCACGCGTCATAAGCGCCGGGGTCGGCGAATAATGCTCGTACGGCCGCATCGCCTTCTGGATCCGGCCGCAGCATCGCACAGCCGGCGGAAGGTCAGGGTGAAGTCGGCCTGGTTCGCGGCCATGCGCGCGAGCAGGTCTTCCGCCAGCGCCGCATCGCCCTCGCGCTCAGTGAAGAGGCCAAGCTTGCGTCGCAGGCCGGCGGCACGAGCCGCCTCGAATTGCGGCGCGAAGGCGGCGAGCGACTCGTTGGCCGCGGCCACCGCGGCCTCCTGGTTTCCTGCCTCCTGCTCGAGAACGGGCAGCAATGCCTCGGCGAGACGCGCCAGGTTCCAGTGCATGGCGCGGGGTTGGTTGCCATAGGCATAGCGTCCGTAATGGTCGATGGAGCTGAAGACCGTGGCAGGATCGTATGCCTCCATAAAGGCACAGGGGCCGTAATCGATGGTCTCGCCGGAGATGGAAGTGTTGTCGGTGTTCATCACGCCATGGACGAAGCCGAGCAGCACCCATTGTGCGACCAGCCGCGCCTGCCGGGCGATTACGCCATCGAGCAGGGCTCGATACGGCTGCTTGGCCTGTGCCGCCTCAGGGTAGTGGCGGGCGATGGCGTAGTCGGCCAGCGTGCGGACGCCCTCGGTGTCGCCTTGAGCGGCGAAATATTGGAAGGTGCCCACGCGGAGGTGGCTGGCCGCTACCCGGGTGAACACGGCGCCCGGCAATGCTCCTTCGCGCAGCACCCGCTCTCCTGTAGTGACCGCGGCGAGGGCGCGGGTGGTGGGCACGCCCAGGGCCGCCATGGCCTCGCTCACGATGTACTCACGCAAGACCGGACCAAGGGCGGCTCTGCCGTCTCCGCCGCGGGAAAACGGAGTCGGGCCAGAGCCCTTGAGCTGGATGTCGTAGCGCACGCCATCCAGCCCCACTACCTCGCCCAGCAGGTTGGCGCGGCCGTCGCCGAGCTGCGGCACAAAATGCCCAAATTGGTGGCCGGCATAGGCCTCCGCCAGAGGCTCGGCCCCTTCCGCAACCCGGTTGCCGGAAAAAATCTCTGCGCCTTGCGTGCCGGCCAGCGCGTCCGAGATCCAGGCCCAGGATACGGGCGAGTTCCACATTCAACCTGACCAGTCGCGGGGCGGCTACTGGTGTCGGATCAAGCCGCGCGTAGAAGCGCTCCGGCAAACGGGCATAGGTGTTGTCGAAGGCGAAATGGATTGCGGGCGCCGCCAGCAGGGGAGCATCGGGTGGGGTCATAGTTTATTAGATGCCGGCATGTTGTTTTCGCTCCAGTTACGATACTTCGGTTGCTGGTTGAGTGAAACTGCAGATCGCTCGGCTGTGCTCCCTATGAACAAAAACGGGGCTCCCGGTTGAGTTGGGTGCGGGTGAAGTGAACCGCAGGTCCCTCCACTACGCTCCCCCGGATTTCCTGTGGAACTTGGTGGCTTCGGTGAACTTCATGCGCCTTTCTTCACGGAAAGACGCACGCGCGGTTCTCTCCAGTGCAGCGTGGCAGGAAGTCCGGGTGCGCTCCGGTCGGGATGACAATTCATTTGTGACACTTACATTCCCCATAATCAACCTTCGCGTTCGTTCATTGCTCCCTCAACTTGCCGCAGGCAAGCCAGATTGCTCCTAATGACACAAGAGAGTCTGGGGTTTCCAATCGACATCGGTTGCGAGGATCCCAGGTCTCAAACGCGAGACCCCGATTTGTTACCTCGTCATTTCTCCCTATAAACAGAAGGTGCTTCCGGGGAGTTGGATGCTTGTGGAGCGAACCGCAGGTCCCTCCACTACGCTCCCCCGGATTTCCTGTGGAACTTGGTGGCTTCGGTGAACTTCATGCGCCTTTCTTCACGGAAAGACGCACGCGCGGTTCTCTCCAGTGCAGCGTGGCAGGAAATCCGGGTGCGCTCCGGTCGGGATGACAATTCTGTTGTGACACTTACATTCCCCATGATCAACATTAGCGATGTTCATTGCTCCCTCAACTTGCCGCCAGGCAAGTCAGATTGCTCCTAATGACACATCGGTTTAGTGCCGCGCCTACGGCGCTCGGATTCTCTTCGGGATTTCCCAGCCCTTCCGGGCTGGGCTGACATTTGGCGGTCGGCCCTCTGGGCCTTGCATCCATGGCGATTGTCGCAGTGTCATTTCTCCCTCAACTTGCCGCGGGCAAGTTGAGGTGCTCGGGATGACAAAGGGTAGGGCGGCTTCGAACCTGAGAGTTGGTTGCTCGGACTGGGAGAAATGCACACCTTCTCACCCCGATCGGAAGGGGCCCTTTCGGCCCCGCCCAAGGCGATGAAAACGCTTTCTATGCAGCAACCGCTCTCTATGGAAGCGTCGCCCTCCCCTTTGTCATCCCGGGGCAGCCGAGGGATCTGCAGTTCTGCGCCCTATTCCCGGAGATGTTTTCCATATTAGACCGAAGTTACGATCGCTGAATGGTCGCATTGCCCGCGGTGCGTGGAGTTCTAAAACTCAGAGTTGCGTGGTCAGGGCTGGGGTTTCGCACCTTCGATGCACGGCCGCCCTCACGCATGCGTTTGTCAGCGTCCGTCCAGGACGGGAGAGCGGTTTCCGGTTGGCTCCAATGCGCGACGGCGGCCTCATCACACCAATCCAGAAGATGCGGCATGGCTCTGCTGTGGGAGCCCGTCGTCATGAATTGACGCATACTCTCCTGAGTATCCCAGGCTGTCATCGTCCAGAAAGTCCAACTTCGGTCAGCCAGAAGCGCGCCGTGCTGAAATCCAGGCGCCTTCTTTACCTGCCGCACCGAGCGGAGGGTATGAAGTACAAAGTGCGGTACAAAACGAAAGGACCGGACTCTCAATCGGGTAAGGCTGACAAAAATCATACGCGACCTCAGCTATCTTATTACTGGGCAGTGTTTTGTCCTGCAAGGGGATTTCCCGCGATGGACGACATGGCGACCGAACCGTCCGAAAATCCGACCGAAACGATTCTGCCTGGATCTCCCTCGCACACCAACGAGTATTTCACCGGAAGCATCATCGGCCCCTACCACTTGCTCCAGTTGATCGGGAAAGGCGGTATGGGCCAGGTGTGGCTGGCGGAGCAGACGCAGCCGGTGCACCGCCGGGTGGCGATCAAGCTGATCAAAGCCGGCATGGATACACACGAGGTGGTGGTGCGCTTCGCGTCGGAACGCCAGGCGCTGGCGCTCATGGACCATCCCGCGATCGCCAAAGTCTTCGACGCTGGGTCCACGCCCGAGGGCAGGCCGTACTTCGTGATGGAGTATGTATCCGGGCTGCCCATCACCGAATATTGCGACCAACACAGGCTGACGATGCGGCAGCGCATGGAGCTGTTCATCCCGGTGTGCGAGGGAGTGCAGCATGCACATCAAAAGGCGATCGTCCATCGCGATCTAAAGCCTTCGAACATTCTGATTACGGAAGTGGATGGCAAGCCCATGCCGCGCATTATCGACTTCGGCATCGCCAAAGCGACCGCGCAGCCACTGACCGCCGAAACCATGTTCACGCGTGCAGGCTCGGTGCTGGGGACGCTGGGCTACATGAGCCCGGAACAGGCCGGCTCGGGCGGAGAAGACATCGATACGCGCAGCGACGTGTATTCGTTGGGGGTGGTGCTGTATGAGCTGTTGGCCGGGGCATTGCCGCTCGACTTCAAGAAGCTGGCGCAGGACGAAGCGATGCGCAAGCTGCGCGATCAGGATGCGCCGCGGCCCAGCACCCGCGTACGCACCCAGGGCGGTAGTTCCACGACGACCGCGCACAACCGAGGCTCGGACGTGCCCACACTTACCCGGCAGCTGCGCGGCGATCCCGACTCCATCGCGCTCAAGGCCCTGGAAAAAGATCGCCGGCACCGCTACGGGTCGCCCTCCGAACTAGCCGCGGACATTGCACGCTATCTACGCAATGAGCCGGTTACCGCGCACCCGCCCAGCGCCGCGTACCGGACGCGTAAATATATCCGGCGCCACCGGGTTGGCGTAGGGTTGGCCTCGGCGGCGGTGCTGTTGCTGATCTGCTTCGCCATTGCCCAGGCGGTGGAATTGCGGACCATCCGGCTGGAGCGGGACCGTGCGGATCGCATCACCGACTTCATGACGAATATGTTCAAGGTCTCCGACCCCAACCAGGCGCGCGGCAATGACATCAGGGTGCGCGAGGTTCTGGACAAAGCCTCTACCCAGATTGTGACCGGGCTGGCGAAAGAGCCGGAAGAACAGGCGCGGCTGATGCAGGTAATGGGCGACGTCTATCGAAACCTTGGACTCTATCCGCAGGCGGATTCACTCATCCGCAACGCACTGGCGATTCGCACCCGGGTGCTGGGCGAAGCTAACCAGGACACCCTCAAATCGATGGACAGCCTTGGCCTGACCCTTGAATTAGAAAGCCACTACGCCGAAGCGGAGAAGGTAGACCGGCAGACATTGGCCCTGCGCGAGCGCACGGTTGGTCCGGAAGATCGCAGCACTCTGGAGACCATGACGGACCTGGGTGTCGCGCTGAATGGGGAAGGCCGTTATCAAGACGCGGAGCAAGTGAATCGCAAGGCGCTCGAAATCGCCCGGCGCAAGTTCGGACCGAGGGATAAGGTAACTGCCGATGCCACGGGCAACCTGGCCATGAATCTGGCCTACGAGGGCAGATTTCCTGAAGCGGAAGCACAGTTTCGGGAGGTTCTGCAGATCGACCGGGACAGCTTTGGCCCCGACGATCTGAAGACCTTCGCGGCGGAAGGGAATCTTGGCGCGGTTGTGCTGCAGGAGGATAACTATAGCGAGTCGGAAAAGATCTTTCGTGATCTGCTGCAGAGAATGGTGCGCGTGCTCGGACCCGAGCATCCGCGAACGCTGTTGATCATGGGCAACCTGGCGTTGGTGCTGAAGAACGAAGAGCATTACGCTGAGGCGGAGAGAGTGTTGCGCGAGACCTTCGAGCTCAAGCGAAAAATGCAGGGGGCGGAGCATCGTTCCACGCTGGTGACCGCGGGCAACCTGGCGGAGGTTCTGCGCAAGGAGGGTAAGAATGCTGAAGCGGATGCCCTGATTCGACCGACGCTGGCGTCAGAACGGCGGACCCTGGGCAATGACCACTCCGATACCCTGAACAGCATGGAGGTCTTAGGCCTGGTACTGATCGGAGAAGGCCGGTATGGGGAAGCGGAAGAGCTGTTGCGCGAAGCGTATGACACCAGCCTTCGGGTGCTCGGACGGGATCACCACAATACTGCCGAAGCCGCCTACGATCTGGGAGCGGCCTACGCTGGGGAAGGGAAGAAAGAAGAGGCCATCGCGACGCTCACCGGCGCGGTTGACCACGGACTAATGCCCAAGCAGGATCTCGAAATAGGCGCGGATCCTATGCTGAAATCACTCAAGGGAGATCCTGCATTCGAGGCTCTGCTGGTGGACGCCCGGCAGCATGCCGGATCTGCTCCCAATTGAAATACACTACCCCACTCAAGCCAAAGTACGGCTTGAATGGGGCACCGTCATGGTCGATGAGGCCTAAGCGATGGTGGGCGAGAGTAGGGTTGCGGTCTGCGGGGCCTGATTTCGCACCGCCAGACGGGTGAGGGTGAGGACCGTGATGTCATCGTCCTGGCCGAAGTTCTGCGCGGTTCTCGAGATAGATTCGGCAGATTGAGCGGCTATGGCTGCCGTGCGCTCAAATCCGAAGAGCTCACCGGATTCCGCGCGCGCTTCCACCACGCCGTCGGTGACCAGGGTGATCTGCTGGTTTTCTTCCTGGCGAAAAGTCGACTCAGCGTAAGTGGACTCTGCTGCGAGACCCAACGGTAGCCCGTTTTCCAATGGAAGCTCACGACCGTTGAGGTAGGGAGAGATGTGGCCGGCATTGGCCACTGTGACTGTTCCATTCGAGTCAGCCAGCAAAACCAGGCAGGTGGTGAAGCCACCGCGGGAGCGGCCAAGCATACGCCGATTCATGGCGGCCAGGATCTCGCCCGGGCTTTGGGTGTAGTGGGCGAGGGTGCGCAGAGTGCCGACCAGCAGGGAAACGGTCATGGCGGCCGGCATACCCTTGCCGCTGACATCCCCGATGCACACCAGAACCCCACCCTGCTGCGCAGGCAAAATCTGGAAGAAATCACCTCCGACTTGGCCTGCAGGCTGGTAGACGGACTGGATGGAGAACCCGGGGATCTGCGGCAATTCTTCGGGGATCAGGACCTGTTGCACCTCCTGAGCCTGCTTCATCTCCAGCGTTATCTGTCGCTGCGCCAGTGCGGATTGCACCCAGCGCCGAACCAGCAGCGCACACAGCGAGAGGGCCAGCAAAAATCCTGCGATCTGCTGCAGAGTCAGCGATACGCCGAAAGGGAAAAAGCGCCTGGGAATGTACAGGAAGGAAAACCAGCTCGCCAGCCAATCGCTCCATCCGAGTACGACCCCGGGCAATAGCAGCCAACCCTCCAATCCGAATTTGCGGATGCCCTGCACCATGAGCCAGCAGAGCAGGAGCCCAAAGGCCACGGTCGCTGCCCGTGAAGAGAGATAGAAGATGGGGGCAAGCCTGGACGGAACCAACGGAAAGAGCAGGTCGAGCGCGCCCGCCAGGAGAAATGCATGAGCCAGCGCCAGCAGAGCCGCAGCCCTGGGCAGCCAAAGCGGGCGCTCCAATCGGAACCACGCGCGCAACAACATGATCCATGAAAACTCGATCAGGGGAATCGCCAGGACGTTACAGATCCACATTTCGGCCGGAGCTGTGATGGTCTGCGTCCAGGAGGCCAACGCGGTTTCCCAGCCGCCCAGGCCCATCATGAGGAACAGCGCTCCCATCCAGAAGTAAGCCCGGTCGGCGTGGTTGAGTAGAAACAGCGCAAACGCTATCAGAGCCAGCAGCGAGTACACCAAGCCAGTCAGTGCCCAAACCGCGTTTTCGCGCAGCAGGTCCAGCCAGCGAAGCTGATACTCCGCCGCCACTGCGTCTGCGGTCCCCACCAGCGGAGCATGATGAAATCCTCCTGAGTCGGTTTGCGACAGCAGGCTCGCAGGCGACATCCAAAAGCGAAAGGCCAGCACCTGGATCCCGGCCTCCTGCTGCAAGGGAAAAACCATCGGCTGGTTGTAGTAAAAACTCGGCCGTTTGCCTTCGAATTGGCCAAAGCTCCCCAACAGTGTCCCGTTGAGGTAGAACTGGTAGGCATCGTCGAACAACCCAGGCCCCGCCAGGCCGAGCTTTTCCCCCGACCGCGGCTGCACCTTCACCCGCATTCGATACCAGGCGTAGCCCGAATAGCCGGGATGACCTCTCTGTACCCAGCCAGGGACGTACCCGGCAGTACCTTTGGGCGTCAGATCCACCGTCTCCCAGGTGGCGTCGTCAAACTCCGGCTGCGCCCACAGTGGCTGGTGGGTCACTGGGTCGAGGGGCGAGTCTCCCACCTGAAACTTCCACGGCCCGTACAGCGGAAGCATGGAGTGACCCAGGGTAAGCGGTACGACCGTGCTGGTGGGCTCCGCCGGCTGGGGCATGCCCGATTGCGCCTTCGCCGTTATGCCGCACGCCAGCAAAGTCAAAAACAGGAGGACGGTGGCGAAACGTCGTGCCATGGTCTACCTCACTTGCGGGGATCCTTAGAGGAACTATATCCAGTCAACCGCACAACTTAAATAGAGAAAGCATCCCTTAGACTGGCTACGCGCCTTAGGGAGGAACCGTGATTCGCTGGCTTTGTTTTCCGTGCCTTCTGGTTTTCGTTTTTGGACGGCTTGGGTTCGCGGCTACTGACCTTGCGCCTACTCCTCCCATGGGGTGGAATAGCTGGGATTCGTATGGCTTGACGGTCACCGAGGGGGAGTTCAAAGCAAATGTCTCCTGGCTGCACCGGCATCTGCAGCCATTGGGATGGCAGTATGTGGTGGTCGATGAAGGCTGGTACCTGCGACAACCGGGACAGAAGGGCGCGGCGCAGGGATTTGTGATGGATTCCACCGGGCGCTACCTGGTGGCTGAGAATCGCTTCGCCTCCGCCGCGAACGGAGCGGGATTCAAGCCGCTGGCGGACTGGACACACTCGCTGGGGCTCAAGTTTGGCCTGCACATTATTCGCGGGATTCCTCGCGAGGCGGTGGAGAAGAACCTGGCCATCGCCGGATCTGCTTTTCACGCTTCCGATGCGGCTAATACCGCTGATACCTGCCGATGGAATTCCGACAACTACGGGCTTAAGGCGAACGCGGCCGCGCAGGCCTATTACGATTCCATCCTCAAACTCTACGCGGGCTGGGGACTCGACTACATCAAGGTCGACTGCATCTCCAGGCCATACCAGGCGGACGAGATTCATATGATGAACGCAGCCATCGCTAAGTCTGGACGGGCCATCGTGCTGAGCCTCTCTCCGGGCCCAACGCCGATCGAGCAAGCCGATGATGTGCGGAAGTATGCGCAGCTGTGGCGGATATCGGACGACATGTGGGATACGTGGTCGGGACCGGAGGGGCAGACGTTCCCGGCCGGGCTGGTGCGGCAATTCGACCGGACGGCGCAGTGGGCTCCGCACATCGTGATCGGGCACTGGCCCGACGCTGATATGCTGCCCCTCGGGTATCTTGGCCCCAGGCCGGGATGGGGTGAGGCGCGTGCCTCGCGGCTGACCGCGGATGAGTCAAGGACGCTGATGACACTGTGGTCGATGGCTCGTTCGCCGCTGGTTGCCGGCAGCAATCTCACCAGAATGGATCCGGCGACGGAGGCTCTTTACAGTAACCCGGAGGTGATCGCGGTCGACCAGCACTCGCGAGAAAATCGCGAGATTTCGCGCAGCGGATCAGTGGTGGTGTGGTCGGCTACGCCGGAAAGTGGAAGCGGCCGTTATGTAGCGATCTTCAACCTGGGCGATGCCACGCAAGAGGTGAACTACTCCTGGGAGAAGCTGGGTTTGCCCGGCGGGGGGCATGCCGTGCGGGATCTATGGGCGCGGAAGGACCTTGGTGCTGCGTCGTCGCTGAAGGCTGAGCTGCCCGCACATGGCGCTGTGCTGTACAGGGTACGTTGACTCGCGTACTTTCATTTGCATTTGATGCAGATGGAAAGAAACTGCAGATCCCTCGGGTGCGCTCCTAATGACACATCGGTTTAGTGCCGCGCCTAACGGCGCTCGGATCATCTTCGGGATCGATTCCCAGCCCTTCCGGGCTGGGCTCACATTTGGCGGTCGGCCCTACGGGCCTTGTATTCATGGCGATTTTTGCCGTGTCATTTCCCTACGGGCCTTGTATTCATGGCGATTTTTGCCGTGTCATTTCCCTACGGGCCTTGTATTCATGGCGATTTTTGCCGTGTCATTTCTCCCTCAACATGCCGCAGGCAAGTTGAGATGCTCGGGATGACAAAGGGTAGGGTAGCGCATTGGTGTGGATTTGTTGCTGCAGGGGTAACAGCAGGTCCCTCCACTTCGCTACGCTTCGGTCGGGATGACAATCGCAGCTCTATCCAGCAACAAATCCAAACCAAAGCGCTACCCTACCCTTTGTCATCCCGAGCGCAACCGATGGATCTGCAGTTTGCTTTATTGTGTAACCGTTGCTGTGCGCAGAAAGTCGAAGTTGCCTGAGCTGGAGGGCCGGATGTTGCCTAACCTCCTCGTATGCACCAGGACCGCGTCCAGATACCATAAATTAATCGAAGGCAACTCTTCGGCGAGAATCTGCTGTACTTTCACGTAATCGGCGCGGCGCTGGGCCTGGTCACCCGAAGTGCCCGCCTCACGTATCAACGCATCCAATGCAGCGTTGGTGTATCTGCCGCGATTGGCTCCGTGGGGCGGAAACATGTGGCTGTCATAGGCGTAACGGAAGGTGTCAGGATCTTCCTGACCCAGCCAGCGCAGCGTGTACATCTGAAAAGCGCCCTTGCTGATGTCGGAGAAAAAGGTGGCAAATTCGAAGCTCCTAACTTCCAGAGCAATCCCTACATCACGCAATTGCTGTTGCAGAATCATCGCCAATAACCGGCTGGTCTCGTCCGTCGACGTCTTCATCGCCAGGTGGAAACGAACTCCATCTTTGCCTCGACTCCATCCGCCAGCGTCGAGCAGCGCGTTTGCCTTTGCTGGGTCGTAAGGATACTGCTGCACATCTCCGGTCCATGCCCAGTGCTGCGGCGGCAACAGACTCTCCGCCAGGCGGGCGCGGCCTCTCCATAACGACTGAATGATCAGCGGGCGATTCATGGCGAAGGCGATGGCCTGACGCACCCGAACGTCGCGTAACACGCTGTCCTGCGCATTGAACGTGATGTAATTGAGATTGGTCCCGGGCCCATCTTCTACTTGCAGATTAGGACGCTTGGCCAGGGCAGCCACCATGTCCGCGGTCATGCAGTTGATGCATACATCCGCCGAGCCCTTCTCCAGTTCGAGGGCCCGGGTAATGGCGTCGGGCACCACGGCGAAGCGGATTCGCGCAATCGCAGGACGAGGCTGCCAGGAATTTTCGTTGCGTTCGAGAATCACCTCATCATCCTGCAGCTGGCTGACAAAGCGAAAAGGTCCGCTGCCGATCGGATGAAACGCGAAATCACGGCCACTGCCCACGGGAACAATGCCGATGGAAGCGTCAGAAAGGTTCCACAGCAGAGCGGCATCCGGCTCCTTCAAATGGATGACTACCGTCGCCGCATCGGGGGCGTCCACGTGATCGATGCGCGCCAGCGCTTGCGCCTTGGCGGTGATCACCGTGCCGTTGCGCATGGAATCAAGGGTGTATTTCACATCCGCGGAAGTGAGCGGCTGCCCATTTTGAAAATGAACATCGGTGCGCAGGTGAAAGCGATAGGTAACCGGATCGGGCGTTTCCCAACTGATGGCGAGCCAGGGTTCGAGGTTGAAGTGCTCGTTCTTGTGCACCAGGCTGTCGAAGATCAGGCTCCCGATTTTTTCCGATTGGGCATCGACACCAATCCTGGGATCGAGGCTGGTGGGGCTGTTCTCGATGAGCATGGTTACGGTTTGCGGCGCTGGCCGCCTGCTTCCGCATCCGGCCAGAAGCATCACCACGCAGAGAGTCAACAGGCAGCGAAGTCGCTCAGACATAGGTGATCTGCCCCAAGATCACCGGACGGACCGCACCCGTCGCCGAAGGGATGTTGCCCGGGCGACGATGCCAGGTCTCATAGGCGAGCAAGGCAAAGGCAGCCGCCTCCTTGGCTTCCGCCGGCAGGCCAAGATCGTCGCTGGCTTGCACAGTACAACCCAACGGCTCAAGCTGCTCGCGCAGCATCTGCAACAGTGTCAGATTACGCGCGCCGCCGCCGGAGACGATGAAGTCCACCGGCGTGAGCTGCATTTTTTTGGCAAGGAAGGTGGAATACCCGAGCGCGACGCTCTGCGCGGTGAGCGCGGTTGCCGTTGCAATCGTATCTTCAGGGCTGCCGCCGGCCTTGCGGCAGGCCTCAAGAAAGTGCGCTGCGTATTGGCCGCCGAATTGCTCCCGGCCGGCGGTCTTGGGCGGACGCGCCTGAAAAAAAGGCGCGCGCAGGCGCGCGCTCACCACCGCCTTGAGCACCGCGCCGCGCTTCCCGGTCTTGCCCCCGCGGTCGAAGGGTTTGCCAAAAAGCTTCTGCATAAGCTGATCGATCACCATGTTTCCCGGGCCGGTATCGAAGGCCACCACCTGCGACGGCCCGGCGTTGGCAGGCAGCGCTGTCAGGTTGCCAATGCCCCCGAGGTTCTGCAGCACGCGGCCCCGTGCCGGGTGGCGAAAGAGCACGTAGTCAAGCAGGGGAACCAGGGGAGCACCCTGCCCGCCCACTACCATATCTGCCGGGCGAAAATTTGAGACCACGGGCACCCCGCTGCGCTCCGCCAGCATGGCCATCTCGCCAATCTGCCAGGTGCAGGCGGCATCGCGCCCCAGGTAGCGCGCGGGGGTCGCCTGGTGGTAAATGGTTTGACCATGGCAGCCGATCAGATCCAGGCGGCATGGATTGCTCTCCAGCGCCTCCGCCAGCGCTTCGGAATAGGCCTGCCCCAAGCGCCAGTTCAGGCGCGCCAACTCCGCGGTGGCAATGGCTTCCGCATTCATCGCCCCCAGCACGGCGCGGCGCAGTGGAGGGGGAAAAGGGAGGCCCGTGTGGCCAAGGAGCTCCAGGCCGGGAAATGCTGGATCGTCCGATCGTGGAGTAATCCGCGTGAAAGCAACGTCGATACCATCGGCCGAGGTGCCACTCATGATGCCGGCCACCGTCATCGACGTCAGTGCGGAGGTTAGTGCGCTCATGCCGGACCTGCTTTCGCCACCTGCTCGGCGAAGCGCTCCACTGCAGTCCGCATTTTCGTGACTGCGGCGGTGGTGGGTGCAGGCGGCAGCGCATCTCGCTTGCCTCGCGTTGTAACCGCGCGCACTTTGGCCGCGGCGCGCCGTAGCAGTCGGGCGAACGCTGGGGAATGCTCCGCCTCCCGCAGCAGGGCGTCGTAGGCGGCGAAGAGCAGCGCGGGATCGCGGCATACCTCGATCAGGTGCGTGCCCGCCGCAAGCGAACGCACCGCCGCCTCGGCCATACCCATGTAGCTGAGGATGCCGCCCATCTCCATGTCGTCGGAGACGATCAAGCCGGTGTAGCCGATCTTGCGTGTGAGAATGTCCGTGATCCAGTAACGGGAGACGGATGCAGGCTCCGGGCCTGAGACGGAATATGCTGCGTGCGAAACCATCACCATGGGCAGCTGTCTGGCCAGGCGACGGTAGGGTAGAAGGTCTTCCTGCCACAGCAGGTCGAACGGTTGTGTGATATGCGGAGTCGCGTGGTGCGAGTCCACCTGTCCGCTGCCCAGCCCGGGAAAATGCTTTCCGCAACCCAGCACTCCTTGCCGCGCCAGACCCCTGAGAAAGTGCCGGGCATAGGCGACGACATGCTCGGGATCGGCGGAGACAACGCGCGTGGTCATCACGGTCTCTGAGGCCAGGGTCCTCAGATCGAGCACCGGAGCGAAGGTGCAGTTTAACCCCAGCATGCGCACTTCCTGGCCGATGAGGCTGCCATGTTTTTCGAACAACGCGGGCTTAGGGGTTGACGCAACTGCGAAGGGCGACGGCATGGGCGCAATTAGATCGCGCAACCGGTCCACGCTTCCTCCTTCGACGTCGATGCAACGGAGCAGGGGACCATCCACCGCGTGCTTAGCCGCGTCCAGCAGCGCATGGGTTTGCCCGGCGCTCTCGATGTTGCGGCGAAAGAGAATTACCCCGGCGGGCCGCAGCAGCCGCAGCCAGGCTGCTTCCATCGCGCTCAGTTGAGGGCCTTCCAGGCCGGCTACCAGCACCTGGCCGGCAGCCTGCCGTAACGTCATGGTGCTCACGAATTCCCCCGGCCACGAATCTCATCCTTGAGCTGCTCGATCAGGTTCAGCGCCTGCAGCGGTGTCAGATGGTTGGTGTCGGTCTGCTCCAGGCGGTCCAGAATCCGCTGCGAGAGCGGGGTGAACATGGTCAACTGCAGCGGGGCATCCGTCTCTTGCGCCACATTTCTCTTCTCGGATTGTTCGTGCTGCAGCAGCACCTGGCGGGCGCGCTCGATGACCGACATGGGCAGCCCTGCCAGTCGGGCTACCTCGATGCCATAGCTCTTGCTGGCCGCGCCGGGCTCGATGGAGTGCAAAAAGACGATGCCCTTGGGAGTTTCTTTTACGGCGACGCGCAGGTTTTTCAATCCCGGCAACTGCTCGGCCAGCAGCGTGAGCTCGTGGTAGTGGGTAGCGAAGAGCGTTCTGGCGCGCACCTGCGCGTGCAGATACTCGAGCGTGGCCCAGGCCAGCGAGAGCCCGTCGAAGGTTGCCGTACCTCGGCCCATCTCGTCCAGCAGGATGAGCGACTGCGGCGTGGCGGTGTTGAGAATCGTCGCGGTCTCGGTCATCTCCACCATGAAGGTGGAACGCCCGCGGGCCACGTTGTCGCTGGCGCCGATGCGAGTGTAAATCCGGTCCACAACGCCCAGGCGCATGCTCTTGGCGGGAACGAAGCAGCCCATCTGCGCCATGATGACCAGCAGCGCGGCCTGGCGAAGATAAGTAGATTTGCCACCCATGTTGGGCCCGGTGATCAGCAGCAGGCTGGGACCACCGGGCTCGACATAGAGGTCGTTGGCGACGAATTTTGTCTGCCCGGCTGCTTCCAGCAGGCACTCCACTACGGGATGGCGCGCGCCGATGGTCTCCAGCAGCGCGGACTTTGTAATCTGGGGGCGCACATAGCTGCGCAGGGCGGCCAGGTGGGCAAAGTTGGCCAGCAGGTCGACCTCCGCAATCACGCCGCTGGAAAGGCGAATGCGGCTTGCGGCCTGCAGGATGGTTTGCCGCAGCTCGGCGAAGATGCGTTTTTCGATCTCGATCGACCGCTCGTGCGCCGTCAGCACGCTTACTTCGTACCGCTTCAGCTCCGGGGTGGTGAAGCGCTCGGCGTTGGCCAGGGTCTGCTTGCGTTCGTAGTCCGCCGGCACCAGTGCCAGGTTGGAACGCGTGACCTCAATCGAATATCCGAAGACATTGTTAAAGCGAACCTTTAAGGAATGGATGCCGGTGCGCTTGCGCTCACGCTCCTCGATGGTGGTGATGGATTGGCGCGCATTGGCCCCGAGCGAGCGCAGCTCGTCCAACTCCGCATCGACGCCGGCGGCGATAGCACCACCGTCGGACAGGTTCACCGGAGGCTCGGGCAGCAGGGTTCGCTCCAGCCGCTCCCGCAGATCCTGCAACAGGTCGAGCCGGGCAGCGCAGGTCAGCCAGCGCGGCGCCGTAAGCCGCTGCAGGCCGGCGTGCAGATCGGGGAGCCGGCCGAGCGAGGCTGACAGGGCGGCGGCATCCCGGGGCCCGGCGCTGTCGAGCGCGATGCGGGAGAGCATGCGCTCCATATCCTGGATCGCCCCCAGCGTCTTTCGCAGATGCTCGCGGTCGATCAGGCTGTGGGCAGCGACGCCGACCGCCTCCAGGCGCGACTCAATCTCGGTTTGGTCGATCAAGGGGCGCACCAGCGACGCCCGCAACAGCCGTTTCCCCATCGGGGTCATGCAGCAGTCGAGGTTGGCGAAGAGCGTCGCCTCGCTGGCCCCGCCGGAGAAGAGCGGCTCTACCAGCTCCAGGTTGCGCACCGTGACTGCATCGAGCTGCAGGTTCTCCGCCCGCTCGTAGTAGCGGATGCTGTTGATATGCTGCAGTTCGATCTGCTGCGTGCTGCGCGCGTAATGCACCACGGCGCCGGCCGCGATGGCCGCGGCGCGGGCGCTGGCCAAGCCAAAGCCTTCAAGCCCGTTCGCCCCCAGTTGTCTTTCTAAAAGAGGAATGGCGTAATCCGGGGTGAAGATCCACTCTTCCAGCCGGGTTTTGGTGCCGATTTTGTCTACTTCCGCCTCCATCTGGGGCTCGAGCGGGGTCAACCCGGTGGAAAGCAGCACTTCGCTGGGCTGTGCCTTGCTCAGCTCATCGATGCAGAAGCCCACGGCCCCGGCCCCGCTGAACTCCATGGCGCGAAAATCGCCGGTAGAAAGATCGAGCAGGGCCAACGCCGCCACCGGGCCCTCGAAGTGTAAGGCGGCCAGGTAGTTGTTCCGCTCCGAGGCCAGGGTGGGATCGACGGCGGTGCCCGGGGTGAGCACCCGGGTTACCTCGCGGCGCACGATCTTCTTGGTTAGCTTGGGATCTTCCATCTGCTCGCAGATGGCGACCCGGTAACCTTTGCGCAGCAGGCGGGAAAGGTAGTTGTCGGCGGCGTGGTAGGGCACCCCGCACATGGGCACGGAACGGTCCTTATCCCGTGCCGTGAGTGTGATTTGCAGCTCGCGGGAGGCGACCTGCGCATCCTCGAAAAACAGCTCGTAGAAGTCGCCCATGCGGAAAAAAAGCAGGGCGTCAGGATTCTGGCGCTTGGCGGCAGCGTACTGGCGCATGAGGGGTGTGGACTCGGCCGCTGGAGCTGGAGGGATGGTAGACACGGAAAACGCCAGCATATCGTGAATGACGTGCTGGCGTTCAAAGATAAGGAAAAAGGGGGGGAGGGCTTAAGAGTCTGCGTGAGAACTCGGATTTGCAAACTCAGCCCCGAACCCGGATTTCCTGCCACGCAGCGCAGGACGAGACCCCGTGTGCGCCTTTCAGTAAGGAAAGGCGCATGAAGTTTGTCGAAGCCACCAGGTTCCACAGGGACAAATCGGGATTAACTCCTGACTCCGGCGCACAAAACGCATTAACCGCAGGTCCCTCCACTTCGCTCCCCCGGATTTCCTGTAGAACTTGGTGGCTTCGGCAAACTTCATGCGCCTTTCCCTACTGAAAGGCGCACACGCGGCCCTGTCCAGTGCAGCGTGGCAGGAAATCCGGGTTCGCTCCGGTCGGGATGACAAATTTGTTTTGAAATCGATGATTTCTCACGACAACCGCCCATTTTTACAACAAATTTGTCATCCCGACCGGAGCGAAGCGAAGTGGAGGGACCTGCGGTTAATGCTTCGTTTTCAGTCGGTCCAAAATAGGGAACCTCATTTGATGTTGGCCAAGCTCTCCTAATGCAATCAGCTGACTAACTGCTCCAACAGCCTGCCTTTCTCGCTAATTTGGACAGCTCTGAAGTTCAGGTCGCCCCTTCCCCGGATTTCCTGTGGAACCTGGTGGCTTCGACAAACTTCATGCGCCTTTCCTTACTGAAAGGCGCACACGCGGTCTCGTCCTGCGCTGCGTGGCAGGAAATCCGGGTTCGGGGCTGGATTTGCAAGTCCGATTTCTTACGATCTCCTGTCTCTACCGGCTGTGAGGACGAACCCCGGCAAATAGATGCACGCCTCCCGGGCGTGATGTTCCAAACTTGAGCAGGGTCAAACTTGCAAAGATCTATTTCAGCCGGGCCGAGTGTGGGGTGCCCGGCATCTGTATCGGTGAAGGTGTTTCCGGACGGTTATACTTGAGAGTTGCGGAAAAAGGCATGTTTCTACAGTGGTTAAGAGTGGCCGCGGTGCTTTACGCCGTCGCCAGCATTACTGCACTGCCTGCGGTGCTTTATGACCGGCCCGGGTGGAAGAGGGTCTGCGTCCCGGCGGCCGTTTCCGCCTTCTTTTTCCATTTTGTTTCCCTGATCGAGATGCTAGCCGCGTCGCACCACTCCCTGCCGGTTGGTATGCACGAGGTGCAATCGCTGCTGGCGCTACTCATCTGCGCTGCTTTCCTGCTGGTTGCTTTGCTCTACCGCACCGTTTCCTTCGGGATTTTTGCTTTGCCCCTGTCGCTGCTGCTGGTTCTGGGTCCGGCCATGGGCCCTGACCACTGGACCTTTCAATCGCCCGAGATTCGCAGCGGATGGCTCGCGCTGCACATCATCGCCTTGCTGGCGGCTTATGCCGCGCTGATCTTCAGCCTCTTCGCCAGTTTTCTCTACCTGGTGCAGGAGCGTCGGCTCAAAAACAAGAGCAATGTTGGATTCCTGGCGTGGCTGCCTCCGCTCGAAACCATGGAGCGCATCGCTTCGGGTATGCTGCTCATCGGATTTCCCTTTATGACGCTGGGGCTGCTGGCAGGATCGTTGATCGCGCAGGAGAGTGTCGGCCCGGTCTATTTCAGAGACCCTAAGGTGCTGCTCTCGTTTGCCATGTGGGCTCTCTACCTGGTGATGCTTTTCATCCGCCGGCAGGCCGGCCTTCGCGGAAGGCGGGCCATTTATCTTTCCAGCCTGGCCTTTCTAGTGGTGATCAGCGTGTGGGCGGCCAACCAGTTCAGCTCTGTACACAGGTTCACGGCGCCATGAATATCGTCCTGCTGGGGTTGAACCACAAGACCGCGCCCATCGAGCTGCGGGAGCGGCTGGCGGTTGCGCCGCAGGAGCTGGAGGAGGCCACCCGCTCCCTGGTGCAGGCACCCGGGGTGCTGGAGGGAATGATCCTCTCCACCTGCAATCGGGTCGAGTTGCTTGCCAGCCAGGAGGCGGACGCTCCCCATCTGCTGGAGTTTGTCGGGGGTTACTTCCGCATTGAGCCCAAGCTGCTGGCTCCGCATATTTATGAGTACCGGCAGGAGGAGGCGGTTCGCCATCTCTTCCGGGTGGCCTGCAGCCTCGACTCCATGGTGATTGGCGAGCCGCAGATTTTGGGTCAGGTAAAGAGCAGTTATCTGGCGGCGCGGTCCGCGGGAGCTATCCGCGGCCATCTGGACAAGGTGCTGCAACGTGCCTTTGTGATAGCCAAGCGGGTGCGCAGTGAGACGCAGATCGGCAGCTCCTCGGTATCTATCGCCTCGGTGGCGGTGGAGCTGGCGCGAAAGATATTTGGCTCGCTGGAAGAGAAGAAGGTTCTGCTGGTGGGCGCGGGGAAGATGAGCGAGCAGGCGGCCCGCCACCTGATGAACCAGGGCGCCGGCGCCGTTCTGGTGGCCAACCGCACCTACGAGCGCGCCGAGCAGATAGCCCAGCGTTTCGGGGGCAGGGCAATCCGCTTTGAGGAGCTCTACAGCAGCGCGGACCAGGCGGACATCATCATCACTTCCACCGGCTCTGCCCGGCCGGTCTTTCGCCGCGAGCACGCGCACCATTTTATGCAGCAGCGGCGCGGGCGGCCCATGTTTTTTATCGATATTGCGGTGCCCCGCGACGTCGACCCTGAAGTCAATAAGCTGGACGGGATTTTTCTCTACGACATCGACGACCTGCAGTCGGTTGCCGGATCGCACCTGAAGGCACGAGGCAAAGAGGCGGAGATGGCCGAGGCGATGATCCTGGCCGAGGTGAATAAGTATCAGCGGCGGATGCACGCGCTGAACGTGACGCCGGAGATTGTGCGGCTGCAGCAATCGGCCGAACAAATGCGGCAGGCGGAGCTTCGCCGCGTGGCCGGCCGGCTGCAGACACTCTCCGCGGAACAGCAGGCTGCGGTGGAGGCGCTGACGCGTGGGCTGATCAACAAATTTCTCCATCAGCCGGTGCAGGCGATCAAGGCAGCGGCCAGCGAGGGCAACGCCGCCGCGGTGGATGCCATCCGCGAAGCCTTCGGGGGGCAGAGTGCGGCCGAGGACGATGAGGATTGGGATCATTGATTCGCATCGGTTCCCGGGGATCGCAGCTTGCGCTGTGGCAAGCCAATCACATTGCGGAAGCGCTGCGTATGCTGGGGCTCGAGGTTTCGATTGAGATTATTCGTACTACCGGCGACCGCATGCAGAACATTGCCTTTGCCTCGGTGGGCGCCAAGGGCATGTTTACCCGGGAGATCGAAGATGCTCTGCTGGCGGAGACGATCGATCTGGCGGTGCACAGCCTGAAGGATTTGCCCACGGAGTTGGGTGAGGAGTTCACCCTGGCGGCGATTCCCAAACGCGCGGATCCCCGCGATGTTCTGGTTTCAGAGCGCTATGCCGGCTTTGATGCGCTGCCCGCGGGAGCAGTGGTGGGCACCAGCAGCCTGCGCCGGCAGGCTCAGTTGCGCGCGCGGCGCAGTGATCTCGAGTACATTGAGTTCCGCGGCAATGTGGATACCCGGCTGGCCAAGCTGGCGCAGGGCAAAGCCGATGCGATTGTGCTGGCGGCGTCGGGCCTGGATCGATTGCAGAAGACCGGCGCCATCCGCGAACGGTTTTCCCCCGAGGTGCTGTGCCCGGCGCCGGGCCAGGGAGCTCTAGCCATCGAGTGCAGGGCTTTGGATAGAGGCACGCACGCAGTGTTGCAGCCGCTTGAGGATCGCGATACGCGCATGGCTATTACTGCCGAGCGCAGATGTCTTTCTGCCCTCGGCGGAGGGTGCCTGGTGCCCATCGGTGCTTATTGTCACCGCGACGGCGACGACTTATCCATGCGCGCGGTGGTGGCGTCCGCAGATGGCCGGCAGATCGTTTACGCCGCGAGGCGGGGCGCTGATCCAGAGATGCTGGGTGAGCAGCTGGCACGGCAACTATTAGAGCAGGGGGCGGGCGCCATCCTGGGGCTCGAGGAAAAGAGAGCGTGAATGCCGCGCAGCCGCTGGCCGGCAAGCGCATCCTCATTACCCGTGCGCGTCACCAGGCGGGCCGGCTCGCGGAGGCGCTGGAAGAGCAAGGAGCCGAGGTGCTGCGGCTGCCTACCATTGAGATTATCCCGCCCGAAAGTTGTTCCCATCTGGATGCTGTTCTCGAAGCGATCGACGGCTTTGATTGGCTGATCGTGACCAGCGCCAATGGAGTTGCGGCGTTGGAGGATCGGTTGCGGTTCATGAACATGCCGCCCGCGCGCTTGGAGCATTTGCAGATTGCTGCGATTGGTCCTGCTACTGCGACGGCTTTGGGCCGCATTGGATTGAGGGTATCTGCGATGCCCGAGGAGTATATCGCGGAAGCGGTGGTCGCTCTGCTCCAAGAGAAAGTGCGCGGCAAGCATGTGTTGCTGGTGCGCGCCGCGGTGGCCAGGGATGTGATCCCGGAGGAGCTGCGCAAGGGTGGAGCGGATATCCACGTGGTGGAGGCTTATCGCACGGTTATTCCCGCGGATTCCATTGTGCAGGTGCGTAGGTTGTTCGGGGAGCGGAAGCCGCTGCCCGACGCCGTGACCTTTACCAGCTCTTCGACGGTAAATAATTTTGTTGCGCTGCTTGCCGCCGCTCAGATTGAGTTGCCCGCTGGGTTACGTGCGGTGTCGATCGGTCCGGTTACAACGCGCACGCTGCGGCAGCACAATTGGGAACCGGCTTGCGAGGCGGTTAAGTACGACATCCCAGGGGTGGTGGAGGCTTGCGTGGGGCTGTTGGCGGGTTAGGAGAACCGCAGGTCCCTCCACTACGCTCCCCCGGTCGGGATGACAAATTTGTTTAGGGGCGGGATTAGCCAATCAAGGGGATTTAGGGGTGGGGTCCGGTAGCTTAGCTGCTGGTTGAGGGAACCGCAGGTCCCTCCACTACGCTTCGCTCCGGTCGGGATGACAAATTTGTTTAGGGGCGGGATTAGCCAATCAAGGGGATGTAGGGGTGGGGTCCGGTAGCTTAGCTGGTGGTTGAGGGAACCGCAGGTCCCTCCACTACGCTGCGCTCCGGTCGGGATGACAAATTTGTTTAGGGGCGGGATTAGCCAATCAAGGGGATTTAAGGGTGGGGTCCGGTAGCTTAGCTGCTGGTTGAGGGAACCGCAGGTCCCTCCACTACGCTGCGCTCCGGTCGGGATGACAAATTTGTTGTAAGGCGAGCGTTGGTTCATCAAGGAGTGTGCGCGCCACCGATCCCTTCGCTTGAGTCAACACTCTCATGCCGCTACCCTAACAAATTTGTCATCCCGACCGGAGCGTAGCGGAGTGGAGGGACCTGCGGCTTATTTCCGCTACTCTTCGCTTAAGTCGGCCCAGGTTGGGTTCATCTGTTCAATAAGCCAAAGCTTTTTCTCTCGTCTCCAACGCTTGATTTGCTTCTCTCGGCTGATCGCGTTGTTGACATACTGAAAGCGTTCGAACCAAACCAGGCGATCACATCGGTAGGTTGCGGTAAACCCAGGGATAACACCTTCTCGATGCTCTTCCACTCGGCGACGGAGATCATCGGTTATCCCGCAATAAAGGATATGGGTCCGGCTGGCGACAATGTAGACGTAATTAATAATGATGATCTCGCTTACTCATAAGCTAGAACCGCAACAGGTAGCTGACCTTGACGTAGATGGTCTTGCCGTCGTTCATTAGGGATGAATAAGTGGGCGGGAGAATGGGGTCATTGGTGTCGCACTGACCATTCGCATCCCGGGTGCAGAGAGCGCGATCAATATTTGCGAAGTTACCGAGATAGCCGAAGTAAACAGCCGTTCCAGGATGCGGCATGTAGGTAACCAGCGCATCGGCAAAAAGAGTCTTTGAGTTCTCCACGCTGGTGTACTGCGGATTCGGCAACGTGGAGATGTATTGACCAATCAAATTAAACGAAAAAGCCTTGGTCATCTGGTAATTCCAACGCGAGATCAACTCGTGATTGTCATAAACAACATCACCACTCGCCGGATCGGTGAAATGCGTGTACACATAGCTGTTCTGCAGATCGAGCGAGCTGACCGGCTTTACCTCCACGTTGAGATTCGGTGAGCTTATGTTCACAGGAGAAGGCCCATCGTTGCCCGGCGGAGAGTAATTGATAACCGTTCCCGCACGGTACCCGCCGCCAACCGCAAGATAAGGCCCAGGAGAACTGTAAAAATTTACCCCGCTGGTGTGGCTGTGATATTCCACATCGTTGGGCAGCGCGGGGTAATCCACTGGCCGCAAGCGGTCCTGCCCCAGTTCGGTATACGCGGAAACCGAGGTTCGATACTTGAAGGTGACGCTGTACGAAGGAATGAAGTAAGCGTCCAGCGGGGTTCCGGTATGGTCCCAGATGCGCTCGCCATAAACACTGGGCCCGTGGGAAAGAATAAGACCGTGGCTGGGACGAAATGTGTAGCTGTAATTGCCACTCGGCTCGCGCACATCCGGGCGGTGAAAAAATCCAGTGTCGGTGACGAATCCCGCGGAGGTATCGTTGTAAGCCACCCACCAGTTGCGATGCAGGCTGGAATAATCCAGCTGCTGGGAGTACGACTGGCCGCTGCAGGTTAAGGTAAGCAGCTCGCACGATTGCTCGCCCTGAGTGGAGTTGCTGACATTTTCGGTTGCGGTGGTAAGAGCCTGCCCCGTCAAGGTCCAGCGGTTCTGGAACCGGGCGCGATAGTCGAAGCCTCCGGCACGGTTAAATGAGCCGAGATATTCGCGGTCGGCATAAATAATTCCGATATTCGAGAGAGTGCCCAGGTCGCGGTTGACCCGGCCGGTGTAAAAGTGGGCGCGGGTGTTGTACTCAGGATCGCCGGGCGGCACCGCCTCTCCCGGACTTCTGTCGTCTACGCCCAGAATGCCCATCGCCCAGGGACCAAGCTTCCCGGTAAGGCGCGCGCCATACTGCGGCTTAACAATATTGTTGGTGTAGTAGAGGCTGATCGGCGTCTGGAAGTAGCTGCTGTTCTCGATGAAGAACGGCCGTACTTCGGCAAAGTACGGAGGGAAGCGCTGGTTGGGGATCGCCGGGTTGTCGATGCCCACCTGGCTGAAATCGGGGTTCACGGTGGTGTCGAGCACCAGGCTGTTGTGCAGAATAAACTTTGCGTCCAGCCCGCCGTAGTCTTGCAGATGCTTATCCTGAAAATATGGATCATCGGGGTCTACGGTGTTTAGCTGGCGCAGGTTGCGGGCCAGAAGGTAAGGTTCTACTTGAAGGTTCTTGCCATGCTCGATGTCGCTGAAGCCTTCGGCGGCGATGTCCTGGGTCAAGCGCCCGGCGATGGAGTGTTTGATCTGCGGCCAGTAGGCCTGCTCGTTGGCGTGGGAGATATTCCGCTCGAGGATAATGCCCCAGGTCCGCGACTCCCCGGGATCGGCCTTTTTGAAATACAGGCTGGCGAAAGGAATACGCATGAGCACAACGTATCCCTTCGGCGTGCGTTTGCCCCAGGTATCCCACACCGTATCGAAGGAGTAGTCGGCGCCGTTCTGCTCGCTCCAAAGGCCGTCGCTCTGGATGCCCAGGGCATTGCTGTTGAACAAAAACGCGCGCCGCTGGTCGTCGAAGGTATCGAGCATGACCTCGACATAGTCGTCGTCGCCCAGTGAATCGCGGGCCAGCATGTGCGCCCGGATCAGGCCGGGCGCCTTGTCTTGACAGACAAACGCCGCGAAGAAGTATTCACGGGTGTAGCCCAGATAGGCGACGGTTGGCTCGGTCACCGGCCGTCCGTCCTTGGGATAACGCTCGATGAAGTTACCGACGCGGAGCATCTTTTTCGCTGCCGGCGAGTGTATCGGCGAGGTCAGGAAATCGTTGAGGTGCGGCTCGCTATCCAGCCGCGGAATGATCACGCGGTTGGGGTGGGTGACGGCTGCGTGTATTGCTGAGGAGGAAGAGGTTGCAAGGGACGGCTTGGGCGCCGAGGGCAGGGCGTCGACTCGCGAAACAGCAGGCACGCTCGCTGCCATTGCAGGCAGAAAACTGCCGGCAAGAAGGCAAAACACAGGAAAAAACACTGATCGCAAGGCAGATGCATGCATCGTCTGAACCGTTAGACTCCAATTTTGCGAAGCCGGGTGGGAAGGCAGATCCCGAAAGCAGCAATATGAATAGAATAACAAAATTTGGCGGATCTTTCTTAACTTTCCTTCTCAAGTATGACGTCCATCAGAGACTCGTCCTGCCCCAGCAGCAGACGCTGCTCCAGCAGGGCCAAACTAAGATTGCGGCTTTGGTCCACGTCCTCGAAGAAATCGGCATCGATGGCCGCCGCTAGCTGCGGGTCGAGCACGGCGAGGTTCACTTCATCGTTCAGCGCAAAGGAACGGTGATCGAAGTTGGTGGAACCGACTACATTCCACAGTCCATCCACGGTCATCACTTTCGCGTGAATCATCGATGGTTCATATTCGAATATCTCCGCACCGGCCTCGAGCAAGTGGCGCACACTGTGATGACTTATCTTGCGCATGATCGGATGATCAATACGCGGGCCGGCGGTGAGGATCTGCACCTTCACGCCGCGCGTCCTGATGGCCTCGATCAATGCCTGGCGCGCGCTTCTATCGGGCAGGAAGTAAGGCGTGGTGATGCGTATGGTGTCGCGGGCGCTGTTGATCAAAGCCTGGAAAAGAATGCGCGCCTGGGTGCCACCACCACGGGGCGTGCTGGAGACGACAAAACTTTCGGCACCCTCGGGCGTGGCACGGAAGGCAAATTGTTTCGGACTGCAGAGAATCTCTCCAGACGACTCCAGCCAATTCTCGCAAAAGGCGGAGATCATGCCGGCCACGGCCTCCCCTTCCACACAAAACACAGTGTCTCGCCACGCCGGAACCCTGGTCTCGCGCAACCAGTGGTCGGCAATGCCCGCGCCGCCGATGAAGCCGGTCTCTCCATCCACGATCAACAGCTTGCGATGGGTGCGGTTGTTGATTCTCGGCCAGGTATGCCAACGGACGGGATGGTACCAGCACATCTGGCCGCCTGCGGCGCGTAAACCGTCGAAGTAGGCATCGCGGGTTCCGAAGCTGCCGATGGCGTCGACGATCACCCGCACTTCTACCCCGGCGGCGGCTCGCTCGGTCAGCGAAGCCAGAAACTCGTCCCCGATTCGCCCTTCTAAAAATTGGTAGAACTCGAGGTTGATGGCATATTTGGCGCGGCGAATGGCCTCAAGCTGCGCAGGATAAAATTCGACTCCGTTCTTCAGACGGGAGATGCGCGAATGCCGGCGTGTGCCATCCGTCACCAGGCTGAGGAACTGGATGAATTCTTCTGAGTCGAGGGCGGCTGGGTTGCTGTCCGGCATGGCATATGGGACGGCCGGGCCGAAGAAGTTCACGAGGAAGTGCGCGCCAAAGAAGGCGATCGCACCCACGCCGACCGCGGCAAGCGCCCGGGTCGCCGGGTGAGACGGGTTATGGGAAGCGCGGTCAGTCATGCAGGGCAAGGATACAGGGACTTTGCAGCGGATTGAGAGAACATCGAGCCGTGGTTAGACTGCGGCTGATGACTCGGCCGTTGGGTTCACCAGAATCAGGTGCCAAACCGCTCCGCGCTGCGAGCTTTTGCCTTGGCCGCCTCTTCTTCGCGGTTTCTCGGCTCCGCGTTGGTTTCAAGCGAGGAGAGAAGACGGCTGGAAACGGCGGCTACTTCCTCCACGGCCTTAAGAAATACCGCTTCGTTGGCCTTCGACGGCTTGTTGCAGCCGCTGATCTTTCTTACGTACTGGAGGGAGGCGGCGCGAATCTCCTCGGGGGTTACAGGAGGATCGAAATTGAAAAGCATCTTGATATTCCGGCACATGGTTGAAAACCTCTGTTTCTAGCCCAGGCAATCTTCGAAAAGAAGATAATAAATCGCCATGAACGAGAACCTGCGCAGCATTCTCGTGGGAACGGCTGGGCTTTCTGTGGCGGCGGTGGCAGCGCTGTTGCTCACGCTTCTCCGTCCGCTGACCGGCGATCGGGCGAGCCGGGAGCGAACGGCCGGCATCTTTCTGCTCGGCCTGGCGGTGCAGAGTCTGCACTTCATGGAGGAGTTTGTCACCGGATTTGAGCAGCGGTTTCCCGCGCTGCTGGGCCTGCCGGGATGGTCCGAGCGCTTCTTCGTAGTCTTCAACCTGGCTTGGATCAGCCTCTGGATCCTGTCGGCGGTTGACCTCCAGAAGGGGTACCGGGCCGCTCTCTTCCCGGTGTGGTTCTTTGCCATCGCTGCGGTCGCCAATGGAGTCGCCCACCCGTTGTTGGCTGCCGTCGCCAGAGGCTATTTCCCCGGCCTGATTACTTCTCCAGTACTCGGAGTATTAGGGGTCCTGCTCTGGCTAAGGCTGCTGGCTCTGACCAAATCGCCAAAATAGCCGGCGAACCAGTCTTTTCTGGAACACAATGGACCTTCTTTTCGTATTAGCCTTGGTAGCTTGCTCAAGGGGAGATTTCGATGCGCAAATTTGTCTTCGGATGCTTCTTCGCCCTGCTCTTCGCAGGCAGCCTTCACGCGCAGTCTTTCACGACTAGTCCATGCAATAAGGACGAAGGCGACACGAACAATAATTCGTTCTTTGGCCACCAGGCGCGGGTTTGCGAACTGCGCAGCACAACCCTGCCGTTGGCCGACGGGCAGCTAAGTGTGGCGGGCAAAAACGGAGGCATTGAAGTGATTGGCGAAGAACGCAAGGATATTGCCCTGGAGGCGCGGGTCATTGCGCAGGGTTCAAGCAGCGAAGACGCGGCGTCGATCCTTCGCCAGGTAAAGATCGTGACCACCGGCACCATCCATGCCGACGGCCCGCAGATGTCCTTGTTTTCTCACGGCAGCTGGTCTGTCAACTACCGTCTGCACGTACCCCGCCATCTCACTGCCCGGCTGCACACGGAAAACGGCGGCATTGAGATTACTAACGTTGTTGGCGCGATCAATGCGGATACCACGAACGGCGGTCTCACCCTCAATGATCTGGGCGGAGACGTGCACGCCAGTACGGTGAATGGCGGCTTGGAGGTGAAGCTCGGCGGGAATCAGTGGCAGGGAGGGGGCCTGTTTGCCAAGTCGACCAATGGCGGGGTTTCGGTGAAGGCTCCGAATGACTACTCCGCACACCTGGTCGCCGAGACGGTAAATGGCGGCATCTCCGTGGACTTCCCCATCACCATCCAGGGCAAGATTCGTAATCACATCGACACCAACATCGGCCAGGGCGGAGCAACGGTTCAGTTCCAGACGGTAAACGGCGGCGTCGAGATCAACCGAGACTAGGGTTGCTACTGAACGTTCACCGTGACCTGCATGGTCGAACGCCCATATTGGTTGGTGGAGTTCAAGGTGTAGGTGGTGGTGGCCGCCGGAGTCACCGTCTGGCTGCCTCCGCGCACCGGGCCTACCACGTCGATGAAATCGTAGGAGTCATTGGTTACGCTCCAGGTCAAGGTCACCGGGGTGCCGGCGGCTACCGTGGTTTGCGAGGCGGTGAAGCTGCTGATGGTGGGAGGGGCGCCGGTTGGGGCGGTGGCGTCATCGTATTCCGGTCCCATCTGCACTACGTCGAAATTTGACGCGTCGATGGCTTTCAATGCGTCCAGGTCGTTGTCTTCCCAACGTGCATCCGGGGCTCCCTGGAAAAACATGTTGCTGCCATTGTCCGCCACGATCATGCCGTAATTCTTCATGGCGGTAAGAATGACCTGGTTGGGGGCGCTGAAGCCGGAGATGTCAAAGCTCGCCTTGAGCCGCAGCCGCATCCCCATGATGTTGTTGGTGCTTGAATTGTTGCCCGCTGCGTGGGTGGCGGGAGCTACAAATAATCCGCCATTCGCGTCGCTTTTGGTTTGCGCCACGGTCATGCGGAAGGCGTGATTGATCACCCCCGCCGCCACTTCATCGTAGCGCACCAGCCCGGGGAAAATAGGCAGGCCCGCTGCGTCCGCTGAGGTCCATCCATAGGGACGGTGCTCGGTGCTGGTCAGGTCCCAGATTGCTCCGTTGGCCGCGCTCCAGGCTCCGTTACAGAGCTGCGTCTGCCAGGTTTCATAGAGCCAGCACTTGTTTTTGTCGATCACCAGCAGATGATTGTCTCCGGTGGTGGTGCAGGTTGGCGGGAAGCCTTCGATGGGAGCGGTGATGGGGATTGGGTAGAGAGTGATGTCACTCTCACTCTGGTAGGTCGTCATGGTTACCGTCACTCCGGGCGTGACACTGGAGTCCACCACCACGTAAGGGATGCCGTAGTTGCCATCGACCACATTAGAGAAGTCAGGGTGAAGGTTGCTGCCCGTCAGCGCGGCGATGATGGCTGCGGAGTTGGGGTCCACCGCGGCGGATGCGATGTTGGTATTCCACAAATTTGACGAAGGAAAGGGAACATAGCCGTTGAGACTGGCTCCGTTGCCGGTGCTCATGTTGCCGCAGGATGGTCCGGCGGTTGTGTTAACCGTGATGCTCAGGTTGCTGGTAAGAGTGAGCGCTGTGGGTGTGGTTGAGTCGGTTACGGTAACGGAGAACGGCGTGCTTCCTGCCGTGGTGGGTGTGCCGCTGATCACACCTGCGGCAGAAAGGGTTAGTCCTGCGGGTAGGGCAGTGCTGTTGGCGAGGGTGAAGGTGTATGGGGCGACTCCACCGGTGGCTGCCAGCGTTGTTGCATAGGTCGTATTCACGGTGGCCGCGGGGAGCGAGGTTGTGGTGAGGGTTAAGCCACCACCGCCCCCGCCTCCGCCCGAGATGGTGAGGGTAAGGCTGGCCTGCGCGGTGTGTGGGGTGGTGAAGGAATCTGTGACCACGAAGGTCAAAGGGCCGCTGGACGCAGCAGCGGGCGTTCCGGAGAGCACTCCCGCGGTCGACAAACTCAGCCCGGCAGGCAGGCTGCTGCCCGAGGCTAGAGCCCAAGTGTAAGGCGGTACTCCGCCGGCGGCCTGCAGTGTCGTCGACGGATAGGGCAACGTAGCAGTGCCACCGGGGAGAGAAGTTGTGGTGATCGCAAGAGGAGCGGGGTTCGCTGGACTGATGGTAATGCTCAGACTGGTGGTGGCCGACTGCGAGGAAGGTTGGCTTGAATCGGTTACCTTGATGGTTGCTGAAGCTGTGCCGGTGGAGCTTTGTGCGGGTGTTCCGCTGATTACGCCTGTCGAGCTGTTGATCGAGAGATTGCCCGGCAGGCCGCTCGCGGTGTAGGTATATGGAGTCGTGCCGCCGGATGCGGCAACCGAGCCGTCATAGGCTGCGCCCACCGTTCCAGCGGGCAGCGAGGTTGTGGTGATGGTAAGAATACTGGGAGTGGTCGTACCTGTGGGGGTGTTGCTTGAACTGCACCCGGCGAAATATCCCAGAGAGCCGAGTAGTAGACCCGTGAGCAGTTTCCGCATGGCCGCACTCTCCCTTTGGCGCCGCAGGTCTATCGGGGAAAGTAATGCAGGAGTAAGACAATTGCTGTGTATCTATATGGGTGATGCTAAATCACGGATGGATAAGTAGTGAAGGTTGTATTCATGTGATCAGCCACGCCAAAGTTGTAGTTACAACTTAAGTAATCGGCGCTTGGCTCCGCTGGCCTAAATTCACTGCTAATTCGGAGAACTACAGATCCCTTGGCTGCGCTCCTATCGACACATCGGTTTAGTGTCGCGCCTACGGCGCTCGGATCATCTTCGGATCTGATTTCCCAGCCCTCCCGGGCTGGGCTGACGTTTGGCTGTCGGCCCTCCGGGCCTTGCGTCCATGGCGATTGCAGGTGTCATTTCTCCCTCAGCTTGCCGAGGCAAGTTAGATGCTCGGGATGACAAAGGGGAGGGCGGCGCTTCCACTTGGTGTGATGGTAGCAACGACTACCTCAAAGGCGTTGTTCATTTCTCCCTCAAACTTGCCGCAGGCAAGTTGAGGGAGAAATGACACCTGCAATCGCCATGGACGCGAGGCCCGGAGGGCCGACAGCCAAACGTCAGCCCAGCCCGGGAGGGCTGGGAAATCGATCCGAAGATGATCCGAGCACCGTAGGCGCGACACTAAACCGATGTGTCATTAAGAGCGCAGCCGCGGACTACCGTTTCACTTTGCGGCTACTCTTTTTCTTAGCTGGCCGCATACGGACGGGCTTCTTCTTTTTCTTGGTCGGCGTAGAACCGCCAAGCAGAGCGATCAGGTTGACGCCGATTGGAGAGCCGAGCCCGGTGCAGGCGTCCCAGCCAGGACCGGCGGAAAATGCGCCGTTGTTTCCCGAGACGATGTCGTTGAACGCAGACGAAGCTTTCGCCGCATAGATCTGCGGTTGGATAAAGCCGGCGCTCTTTCCGCTTTGCTGATTATTCAACGCAATGAGCCCGGCCCAAAGCGGGGCAACGGCGCTGGTGCCGCCAATCACCAGGCTTTGGCCATCCACGCGGACCTGGTAGCCGGTTACCGGGTCGGCGTCGCCGGCTACATCGGGCACGCCACGGCCTCCGGTGCTTACCGACGGCGCCGGCACGTTGGCGTTGGCCTGCCAAGAGGGCAGCGGGAAGACGTTGCTCACGCCGCCTCCGGTCGCACCTTCGTTGCTGGCCTGCTCGTTCCACACCACCTCCGACGTGATGGTGCTGCCGGTTCCGATGAGCGTGGTTCCGCCGCAAGCAAGCACGTGCGGGCTGGAGGCAGGGAAGTCGACGTTATTGCCGGTAGCGCCGTCGCTCGAGCCGTTGTCACCGGCGGCGACGGTTATGGTGATGCCCAGGGCGGCCGCGGACTGGCATGCGGCGTCGAGGGCACTCATTGACTGTGCAGTCCAACTGGACTCCGGTCCACCCCAGCTGATGGAGATCACGCTGGGGTTATTGGCCGAGTCGTGCACTGCAGTGCCGACCGCATCAATGAAGCCCTGGTCGGTGTTGGGCGCGAAGTAAACCACCACCTTGGCGCCAGGGGCGACGGCCGCCGAGACTTCGATATCAAGCATCACTTCGCCGTCGGCGCCGTTGGCGTTGCTGGGAGAGTTCTTGCCGTTGTCGACCGAAACAGCGGTCACCTGGGGCGCTGTTTGGCCCAGCGCTTCGAAGTAGGCGGTAAGATCCGCGGTGCGGTAGCCACCGCCCAGCTCGATGATGCCAATGGTTTGCCCGGTGGCGGTTGCTCCCGAGGGAAACTGGTAAAGCTGAGCCACCTGGACGGGAGTGTATGAGGTGTTGGCGGCCGCGGCGTGAACGCGGAAGTGTGGTTTGGCCTGCGGACGATTATCCAGGCCAAGGACAGCCTCGACCGCACCGATCAGCTCGGCGGGCAGACGGATGCTGCCCTCGCGGACGCGATAGACAGTGCCTTCAAGAGTCTTCTGCGTCAGGGTGACGGCAAAGGCTTGCTGCATCGCAGCGACCGTCCCGCTCAGCTTGAGGGTGCGCCGCTCCGGCTTGGGAGTGTCTTTCTCGACGGTGAGGCCGAACTCCTTGGCAAAAGCACGAACCAGTTTGACGGCGGCGGGATCCGCGGCGTGCTGCTGACGATATTGGGTGCGGGTGAGGCGGTCTTTTCCCAGGCGCTTGGTATTTAACGGGCGTTTTCGCCGGACGACGACAGAGACGGTCAACACGCTGCTGGAGCGCGCCGGCTTTTCGCCGGCTGCCGCGGTGAGAGGGGCTTTCTCGCTCCCCGGCAGCACAACACGCTGCTGGGAAGAGAATCGCGAGGTCTTGGGAGCCATGGGGAGGGTTCTCCGAAACGAGAAATTTTACGACCTCCCATAGTATTCCGGTATGCGTTCCCGCGGAAGTTACGAGTGAACACGATGGCTGCCGCGGCGCTGTAGAATGAAGGGTAGCAATGCCCACCTCGATTGACTGGCCGCTCAAGAGCCCTCGGCGGCGTCGCCGCCGCTTCCTTCTCCTCCTCGCGGCCCTGGCTGTAGTTGTCCTCTGCGGCCGTACCGCGGTCTCCTATTTTGTCGATCTGCTGTGGTTCCGCTCGCTCGGCTACGGAGAGGTGTTTACCCGGACGCTTGGTTTGCAATGGAGCATCTTCGCGGTTTTTGTAGCCGCCACCTTTGTTATTCTTTATGGCTCGTTCGCCGCACTGAAGCGGGCCCATTTGCCCGATCTGCCGAGCAGCCACACCATCTTCTTCGGCGGGCAGCCGGTGAAGCTTCCGGTTGAACCTGTCATGCGCCTGCTGGCGATTGGCGGCTCGATCGCGATTGCCCTGGTCACCGGCGCGGGCATGATGGCGGAGTGGCCGACGCTCGCTCTCTTTTGGTATGCACCGCGCGGCGTGGGCGGCGTGCCGGGCGCCGTAATCGACCCGATATTTGGCCGGCCGCTCACCTTCTTCTTCTTCACTCTGCCGGCATGGCAGCTCATCTCCGGCTGGCTGCTCACGCTCTCCATCATTGTCTGTGTGCTGGCCATCTTCTTCATCCTCATTACCGGCGGCGCCGGGGCGTTCGCCAAACGCCGCAGTTATCTCATCCTGCCCTTCCGCGGGCTATCGGTTGCATTCGCGTTCCTGCTACTGATTTTGGCAATCCGGGTGTACCTCGGCCGCTTCGATCTATTGTTCGAAGATCACACTGTCTTCGGAGGCGTCACCTACACCGATGCCCACGTCACCCTTACCGGCATGCTGCTGGTTTGCGTGGCCTTGGTAGCCGGCGCCATCGCCGCAGCCGCCAACGCGGTGACCGTGGCCCGAGGACGCTGGCTGATCGCGGCGCTTCTTCCCGCGGCACTCTGCTTCGCCGGCGTTCGCGTGGCGGGCTGGTGGATGAGCAGCTTTATCGTCAAGCCCAACGAGCTGGTGCGCGAGCAACCCTACATTGCCCACAACATCCTGATGACCCGGCAGGCTTACGGCCTGGACAAGTTCTCGCAGCGCGAGTTTCCCGCGGAGACCACGGTGGGTGCGGCCGATCCGGCCAACAATCAAGCGACGCTGCAGAATATCCGGCTGTGGGATTGGCAGGCACTGCAGGATACACTGCGGCAGATTCAGGAGATCCGCACCTACTATGACTTTCCCGATATCGACATCGATCGCTATGTAATCGATGGCAGCCTGCGCCAAGTGATGCTGGCGACCCGCGAACTGAACGTCGAGAAATTGCCCGAGAGCAGCCGCAACTGGATCAACGAAAAGCTGATCTACACCCACGGCTACGGCATCACCATGAACCCGGTCAATGGCTTCACCAGCGAAGGACTGCCGACACTCTTCCTGAGCAACATGCCGGTGCAGAGCACGGTGCCCGGCCTGAGCGTGACCCGACCGGAGATTTATTTTGGCGAGCTGACCAACACCGACGTCTACGTGAAGACGCGACAACAGGAATTCAATTACCCGCAGGGCCAGAGCAACAACCTCACCTCGTACCAGGGCGACGGCGGCATCGTGCTGGGCGGTTTTTTTCGCCGCATTCTGTTGGCGCTCGACCGCGGCGACCTGGGCAAACTGCCCTTCAGCGACGATGTGAACCCGCAGAGCCGCCTGCTGATGCGGCGCAATGTGCGCGAGCGGGTATCGACGCTGGCTCCCTTTCTTACCTTCGATCTGGATCCGTACATCGTGGTCGGCGACGACGGGAGGTTGTCGTGGGTGATGGATGCGTTTACCACGTCGGACCAGTATCCCTACTCCAGCCATTACCGGCTGGGCGACGACTCCATCAACTACATGCGCAACAGCGTCAAGGTGGTGATCGATGCCTATAACGGCTCGACTACGTTTTATGTCTTCGACAATCAGGATCCGATTCTTGCGGGCTACCGCCGCATTTTTCCCAGCCTGTTCAAAGACGCGTCAGCCATGCCGCCCTGGCTGCGCAAGCACGTGCGCTACCCCGAGTTGTTGCTGAAGCTACAAGGGGAAGTTTACGGCCTGTACCACATGACCAATCCCGAGGTTTTCTACAATCGTGAGGATCTGTGGACAGTCGCGACCGAGGTCGGCATGAGCGAAGGAGGCGGACAGACGACCCAAGCGATGCAGCCGAACTTCGTGCTCATGAAGCTGCCGGACGAAAGCGGCATGGAGTTCGTAGAGATTCTGCCCTTCACGCCGGCCAGCCGGAATAATCTGATTGGCTGGATTGCGGGGCGCAGCGACGGCGCGCACTACGGTACGTCGGTGGTTTATAACTTCCCCAAGAACAAGCTGGTGGATGGGCCGCTGCAGATCGAAGCGCGCATCGACCAGAATGCGCAGCTCTCGGGGCAATTGACATTATGGAATCAGCAGGGATCGCACGTGCGCCGGGGCACGCTGCTGGTAATTCCCACCGGGCGCGCGTTGTTGTATGCGGAACCAATCTATCTGCAGGCGGAGCGAAGCCCAATGCCGGAGCTGCGCCTGGTGGTGCTCGCGCTGCAAGACCGGCTCGCCTATGGATCAACCTTTGAGGCCGCGCTGGGAGCGTTGTTTGGTGGCGGAGGCTCGTCTCTGACGGCGGCGGAGCCGCAAAAAGCCGCAGCAGTGGCGCCGGCCAACACAACGCAACCGGCGACGGACCTCAACGGGACGATTGCGGAAGCCGCGAAGGCCTTCGCCGATTACCAACGGCTAACGGCGGAAGGCAAGCTGGGCGAGGCTGGACAGAAGCTGGAAGATTTGAAGCGGGCTATCGACAAGCTGAACGCGCGTCCACGGTAACTCAGCCGCACAAATTGCTCTAACCGGAGGGACCTGCGGTTAAGTTTTCAAGCCGCGAAACAAAGATAGCGAAGGCCTGAACCCCGTCGGGGATCAGGCCTTTTGACAGTGCGAACAGACTTACGGGGGCCCGGTTAGCGGCCCATCATGTGCCGAACTCCTGCGTCGTAACCGCGTTCAAAGCCCATGCGGTAATCCGCACGGAGATCTTTCGCCACATTCGGATGGCGATACTCATCGCGGTTATTTACGTTTGGTTGACGATGGTTCTCATAGTCCTTGCGAGCACCCTCCAAGCCATCGTGAAACCCACGGCGCTGAATTTCGCTGTATTCCGACGGCGGTGCATCCCAGCCGCCCGCTGCGTATGCCTGCGGCGGAGGGCCCGGTGGCGGCGCATATTGAGCCGAGATTGCCCCGGTGGAACCCAATAGGAGAACTATCATGCTCGAACTTGCTAAACGACGAAAATTACCCATATGCATCACCTTTCAGACCGTACTTACAGCCTGAAAATAAGATGCCAACCATGCAGGGGATGTTGTCGGCGCCGTGTATCTCATTCAGATTCATGGCCGCGGCAACCTGGTGCTGGCTGCTTAATCGGCGGCCCAGTGTCAAGATCTATCTGCAGCCGGGCGTTATCAGAACGAATGCCGACCGGTCCATCGAAGGCCAGCGCATCAGGCCCAACCGAACCTTCCCACACCAATGACTTGTCGGCGAAGACCCTCACCTCAGCGCCATTCATCTCCGCGCGAAGAGTATGCGTGTCTCCTGGATTAAGAGGGGGAACCGGCTTGCTGCGGCTCGGCTTGATGTTCTGGTATCCGCGATTGCCGCATTGCGCGCTGCTGTGCTGCCCGGGGTTGCTCTTTACGGATACGACAAGTTTGGATTCGGGCTCGATGCGCCACATCGCATAGACCAGGTTGCATGCATCCTGCGCACGCAGCTTGAGGCCGAACTGGCGGCGCATTTCACCGGAGGCGAGCGGCGCTTCGTTGGGCGTCCCGCCCAGATAGGTGAACCGTACCTCAGCCAGCGGTTGCGAGTACGCGTTGACATAGGCGCGCATCTTCGCCACATCGACGGACAACCGCTGGCCGGGCAGCTCTTCAATCGCGCCTTCCGTAACGCAGAGATTTGCCTTTGAGACAGGGGTCAACCGCAAGGCGGATTGCGAGCCGGCGGTTAGATTCGAACCACTCAGCAAGACCAGCGTCCAGGCATACAGATGCTTTGCTCTTTGCACCTGAACCTCCTAATGGCTGCTCCAGGTCTTATCACCGGAATAGCAGAGCGGCTCCAGGGTGCAGTCGGCGCAGCGCGGCTTGCGTGCGATGCAAACCTGGCGGCCGTGGTGGATCATCTCATGCGAGAAAGCAATCCAGTGATCCTGGGGAATGATCTTCATCAGGTCCTTCTCCACCGGAACCGGCTCCGTCTCTTTCGTAAGCTCGAGACGCCTGGAGAGGCGCAGTACGTGGGTGTCCACCACCACGCCCACGGCTTTGCCGAAGGCCACACCTAATACTACGTTGGCCGTCTTGCGGGCTACGCCTGGCAGGGTCAGCAGCTGGTCCATGGTTTGGGGAATCTTGCCGCCGTATTCAGCGATAAGCTTGCGCGCCGCGCCGTTCAACGATTTCGCTTTGTTGTGGTAAAAGCCGGTGGAACGGATTTCTTCTTCTATCTCCACCAGCGGCGCGTGCGCGAAGTCAGTGGGGGTAGGGAAGCGCTTGAACAATCCCGGAGTCACCATGTTGACGCGCGCGTCGGTACATTGCGCGGAGAGGATGGTGGCTACCAAAAGCTCCCACGCATTCGTGTGGTGCAGCGCACACTGCACGTTGGGATAGGCCTGCTCCAGCCGTTCAAGCAGCGCAGCAATGCGCTCCGGGGCAAGAGGGTTGCGACGCGGCTTCAGTGCTTTCTTCGCCGCCGGTTTCTTTGCGGCAGCCTTCTTGGCGGGGACCTTCGCGAGCAGGGCCTTCATCCGCAGCTAGCCGATCCGCGCCAGCATATCTTCCGGCGTCATGCGAATGCAGGTGAAGATGGGTGTGTCTCTCAGCGTGTAGGGGCTGATCTCGGTTTCACGCAACTGCTGCACCAGGTCGAGAAAATCTTCCGGGTAATTGGTTTCGAAGGCCACCACAAACTCCTGGTCATCGATGCCAAAGGAGTAGGTGGTGTTGAGCTTGACCCGGGGATAAAGATGGCCGACCCGGATATGCTCGTTCATCAGCCGTTGGCGCTCCTCGGCCGGCAGCAGGTACCAGGCGCGGGTCTTCCAGAAAGGATAGATAAAGATATATTTCTGGCCGCCGGGGCGGATGCTTCCCCGGGAGTCGTGCTGGCCCTCGTGCTCATGTCCAATCAGGTACTGCGAGCGCTTGGTCATGGAGAGATAGCTGTAGGCGGTCTGCAGGTAGCCGCCCAGCGGAGTCGCCAGCAACTCAGCCGTCATCTCGTTCAGGTCTTCCGGGGTGTAGCAGATGCGCCACAGCACCATGTCGCAGTCGCCGCGCAGTCCCACCGTGGAATAGGTCAGGGTCAGCAGACGCCCAGGTTGATTCCAGCGTTTGATAACCGCGGCAAAGGCTTCGCGGTGCGCTTCCTTTTCCGCAGAGGGCAGGCGGCGCCACTCGGGAAGAACCTTGAAAAAGGTAAAACCGATGGTCTGGCGCTTGACTGCTTTGGCCGGCGCTGCGGCAGGCTGCGGTTCGGCGGCGTTCTGGTCTAAGACTTCGGGTGTAAGGGCTTCTGCCATGGTTTACTCCTTCGCAAACTCCATGGTAACAAAGCGTCCGGCAGCGCTTATACTGCCTGCGGATGACAGAGAAGATACTGGCTGTTCTTGCGAATTTTATCATCGCCGTTATTTCGGCTACGGGGTACGTTGGGGTTGCGCTGCTGATGGCGATTGAATCGGCCTGCATTCCCCTGCCTTCCGAGATCATCATGCCGTTTTCGGGCTACCTGGTCTACAGCGGCAGGTTCCAGCTTGTGTGGGTGGCAACGGCCGGGGCTATCGGCTGCAATCTCGGGTCGGCGGTGGCCTATTGGGTCGGCGCCCACGGCGGCCGCCCTCTGGTGGAGCGCTTTGGCAGGTATGTTCTGCTGAGCCGTCACGACCTGGACCGCACCACCAATTTCTTTCTGAAATATGGTTCTATTACCGTGTTCCTGGCGCGCCTGTTGCCGGTGGTGCGCACCTTCATTGCCTTGCCAGCCGGGATTGCCCGCATGCCGCTGTGGCGGTTTCACATCTACACCTTCCTGGGCTCCTGGCCGTGGTGTTTCGTATTGGCCTATGTGGGGATGAGGCTCGGCCGATCGTGGGAAACCGATCCACGCTTCAAAGAGGTTTTTCATCGCTTTCATCTGGGCGTGGAGGCTGCACTGCTGGTGGGCATTGTCTGGTTCGTGTGGTCGCACTGGAAGCAGCGTACGGCGGCAACGGCGGATGCTGCCTGAGCTGTTTCGGGAAATGGCTAAAAAGTACGCACTAACGCACTAATTCCTCGGGCAGTCGGTTTTTCGGCGTTCCACTGAGATCCTGACGCTGCAGAGGCCTCGCTGAGGGCTGGGGTTCTCCCCCGGATTTCCTGTGGAATTTGGTGACTTCGGTGAACTTCATTCGCCTTTCTTCACGGAAAGGCGCACACGCGGTTTTCTCCAGGGTATCGTGGCAGGAAATCCGGGTCCGAAAAATGTCAAAAAAGTGCGTGGTAAGCGTGGTAAGCGTGATAAGCCGGCTCCTTCGGGGATTCTTTGGCTTCGGCGGTTTCTTCTTCCAACATGTATAGATACGACTTGCTCTAGAAAAGTTTAGGCTTTGTTGAAATAACAATGCGACGCCGAGAACAAGCGGCGGAGGCAGGCTTCGCGACATTCGTGTACTCTCGCTGTCAGAAACTTACTTCAGCTTGGGGCCCTCAGGTGAACGATGCTGAGAACGCACATCCTGCCAATACGGCAAACGACGTAATTCATGAGGATTTCAGCGTTGCCGCGACCTCTGCTGACACGGGCGCAGCAACCATCGCGGGCAAAGTAAGTTTCATCGGTCCGTACCGTCTGCTTACAAAACTCGGGGAAGGCGGCATGGGGTCGGTGTGGCTCGCCCAACAGACATTTCCCGTGATACGCCAGGTCGCCATCAAGGTAATCAAGGCCGAAATTGTCAGCGGCAAAGCATTTCAGCGTTTCGACCTGGAGCGTCAGGCGCTCGCCATGATGGACCATCCCACCATCGCGAAAGTGTTCGACGCTGGTTCCACCGAGGATGGCAACCCATACCTGGTGATGGAGTACGTCAGCGGGCTGGCCCTCACCACATACTGCAACCGAAAGCATCTCGGCACGCGGGAGCGGATCGAGCTGATGATTACCGTCTGCAAAGGCGTGCAGCACGCCCACCAGAAGGCGATTATGCATCGGGACCTGAAGCCATCGAACATTCTAGTCACCGAAGTCGACGGCGAACCGGTTCCGCGCATTATCGATTTCGGTATTGCCAAGGCCACGCAAAGCGCTAACGTCGACGCTGCGACCATGGATGGCTTCACCCAATTGGGGGTCGCCGTGGGCACGTTGGGATACATGAGCCCCGAGCAAGCGGATCCGAGCGTACTCGACGTGGATACGCGCACCGATGTCTATTCCCTGGGCGTGGTCCTCTACGAGCTACTCACCGCGTCGCTGCCCTTCGACACGAAAGAGTGGAGGGCGAAACCGCTGCATGAAGTACTGCGCCAACTGCATGAGGATGATCCGCAGCGACCTAGTACACGGGTCAGCACCGGATCTACGGGAGCATCGGAGAATAGCGGGACAGATGCTCACAAGCTGGTGAGCCAGCTTCGCGGAGATCTCGACTGGATCACATTGAAAGCGCTCGAGCGCGATCGCGACCGGCGGTACAGTTCGCCCGCGGATCTAGCCGCGGATCTATCACGTTATCTTAACGACGATGCGGTGACAGCCCGGCCGCCAACCGTTGCGTATCGTGCCGGCAAGTTTGTCCGCAGGAATGGTCTGGCTGTGGCCTTCACCGCCGTGTTGGTGGTGGTTCTGATTGGCTTTGCTGTCAGCATGACCGTTGAGCGCAATCGTGCCCGGAGGGAAGCCGAAGCTTCCAAACGTGTTTCCGACTTTATGACCAGCATGTTTGCGGTCTCGGATCCGAGCAAGTCTCGCGGTAATACGGTCACTGCGCGCGAACTTCTCGACAAAGCATCCAAAGACATTGAGAAAGACCTCAAGCAGGACCCGCAAGTGCAAGCCCGCCTGATGCAAACTATGGGAAAGACCTACATCGGTCTTTCCCTGAATGCCGAGGCAAAAACTCTGTTGGAACACGCCATTGCCACGCAAAGCCGCGTACTGGGAGCCGATGCTCCGGATACGTTGGCTTCCATGGCGGTCCTGGGCAAAGCGGAGGCTCATCTGGGCCAGCTTGACGATTCTGAAAAACTTCTGCGTAAGGTATTGGCGACGCAACAGCGCGTGCTCGGTTCGGAAGATCCGGCGACTCTGGAAACCGCGGGCCGCCACGCGGAAACGCTGATCCTCGAAGGGAGGTTTGGAGAGGCAGAGAGTCTCATCCGTCGCACGTTGGCCAGTCAGCAGCGAACCCTTGGACCGGAAAGACCGGAATCGTTGGTCTCCATGCGCACGCTTGCCTTGGTGCTGAATGACGAGGGCAAACTGGCCGAAGCCGAGAGTTTTGACCGCGAAAGCCTGGCGCTCCATGAACGAGTGCTGGGCGAGGACGATCCAGGTACTCTACATTCCAGGAATGCGCTGGCTCTCACGCTGCACGACGAAGGACAGTACGCTGAGGCGGATAAACTGTTTCGTGAAAATGTTGAGGCGAGTGCACGCGTGCTCGGGCCGAACCACGGAAACACGCTTGCGTTTCTCGACAACCTGGGCATTACCCTGCAGGCTGAGGGTCGTTTGGCAGAAGCGGAAGCGTTGGAACTCGACCTTCTCGACCGGTATCGCAAGACTTCCGGTCCGGACAGCGCGGACACGCTGGCTTGTATGAATAATCTTGCCATCGACTACGGCATGGAACATAAGCTGGCCGCGGCGGAAACGCTGCTTCGCGAAACGTTGGCAGGTTGCCTGCGCGGTTTGGGGCCGACGAATAAGCTGACCCGGGAAGCGATGATCAACCTGGCCGAAACGCTAGCTTACGAAAAGCGCGGGGACGAGGCGATTCCCCTATTCGAAACATTGTTGAAGAACGCGGCGAAGAGCGAGGGCATCGCGTTGCCGGATGCTCATTATCAATACGCCGTCGGCTTGACTATCCTCGGTCGCCACAATGAGGCGTTCCAGCAGTTGCAACAAGCCGTGGATGTGGGATTTGCAGATGCCCGCCAACTGAACTCCGACGACGACCTGAAGCCACTGCACAGTGATCCGCGCTTTCAAGGATTGCTGGATCGGATTAAGAAGAAGTCGGCCGGAGCGAAATGAGCGGGAATGAAAAGCTGTGGGCATGCGCCGCTTATCCGCTGGAATCAGACCCAAGGGCTCCCATCCAACCCAGGTCTCAAAAGCGGGGGGAAAAAGCGGAACCGACGGAGCAATCACCAACCCAACGTTGGTGATCTGAAGGTGGTGCGGGGCAATAGGTTGTTCCCTCTGTCCCGGAAGGTCGTCGTGGTCGTTGCAGGCTGAAATCGCGCGATTTGCGCCCTTCTGCTATACCTAATTGCGATACCTGCGGCCCGGCGCAACGCGCCCGGGTGAGCCGTGGCCTAAAGACCAGTGAGGGGCGAACGTGCCGATTGCCGTGGAAAGCGTAACAGATGACCAAGTTGCGGTGCTCTTAAACACCGAGGAGAGTCATTTCGTCGATCTGAAGGCGATCGAGGTTTCCCCTGCCAGTGTGTCCAAGAACGTATCAGCATTTGCAAATGCTTCGGGCGGAGAGATGTTCATCGGGATCGATGAGCGAATTGGGGATACTGGTCAGGAAAGAGTTTGGCGCGGGTTCGCTGACCAAGAAGCCGCTAATGGGTTGATCCAAACTCTAGATGGGATGTCCCCCCTCGGCAACCACTACATCCTGGAATTCTTAAGGCACGAAGGCTTACCTGGCCTGATTGCGCACATTACAGTATTCAAGTCTAAGGACATATTGTTGGCGAGCAACGGTAAGATTTACGTTCGCCGAGGCGCACAAAAGCTTCCTGTAGAGAGCGACGAGGCAATTAGACGCCTGAGACTCGATAAAGGTGTTGTCTCCTTTGAAGATGAAACCACGGACCTAGATCCTGCTATCCTGTCTAACTCAGTACCAACTATTGACTTTATGCTCAACGTCGTTCCGCATGCAGAGCCAGAAGAATGGCTGGTAAAGCAACGGCTAGTGGTAAACGGCCGAACAATAGTTGCCGGAGTACTATTGTTCTCTGAGGAACCACAGGCGATTCTTCCAAAGCGCTCGGCGGTAAAAATCTTCCGCTACAAGACACAAGCGGAAGGCGAGCGGGACACTCTTGCCTTCGATCCGATCACGATTGAGGGCCCCGCTTTACGATGTCATCTTCTCATCCGTGGAACGCTGCAAAAAGATCGTTGAAGACCTGCAGCGTCTTGGCGCTGAGGGGCTGGAGAAAGTGATTTACCCAGAAGAGGCGCTGCACGAAATCATAACCAATGCGGTCCTGCACCGTGATTACAGCATTGCGGCCGATGTACAGGTCCGAACTTTCGATAATCGAATCGAAATAGAAAGTCCGAGGATATTCCCCGGGCACATCACGGTAGCAAATGTACTCAAAGAGCAGTTCGCTAGAAATCCAAAAACCGTTCGTCTAATCAATAAGTTTCCTGACGCTCCAAATAAGGATGTGGGCGAGGGTTTGAACACGGCATTCGAGGCAATGGAGAAGCTAAGACTGAAGCAGCCAACTATTGAGGAGCGAAGCAACTCTGTGCTCGTGACCCTCCGCCACGAAGGACTTGGCTCGCCTGAGCAATTGGTCATGGATTACATGGAACATCACCCGGAGATAACTAATCCGTTGGCAAGAGAACTAACTGGGATCAAGTCTGAGAACAAAATGAAAAATGTATTTTATCGCCTCAGAGATAGCGGGCTCTTGGAGAGAGAGTTCCTGGAAAGGAGGGAATCCGTGCGGCGTGGCGCAAGAAGGTAGCTCAGTAGAACTCCACGAAATCCCGACACTTTGGTACCTTTACGGTTCAGGGAAAGTGTCGGGTTCTGGCGGCGACGGAACGTTTACCGCATTTCGGCAGAGAAAGCTCGTGGATAACTGTAACGGTTACGTTCCGTCCGTCACAGGGTTCCGACCCAGACCCGTGACAGACGAAAACGTAAACGCTTAGTACGGTCGCAAAGCGATACAGTGCGTGCCGTACACGTGAGGTACTTTTCGTCTGTCACCGGGTGTCTGTCCGCCCAAGCTTCCACACTCGGCTGTTTCATCCCTACAAAATCGCTCATCCCCCGTCATGGGACAAGATGCGGTTTGCGTAGCGCTCACGGATTTACGATTGTCTTCGCTTCAGCAGACCTGTCGTTCCAGAACTGCCTCGCCCCGTACACACAAGCAAACGCATCGCCACTTATCTGGCTATCGTTATCAGGCGGCGGCTATCGAGCGGCTCTAGTGCACGCTGGAGTCATCGATGCATTAACGTTCCCAAACACAGCGCCAAATCGAATTACAGCAGGTTCTGAAGGCTTAGAGCTGAATTACCTCGTCCTGAGCCGATCCCGTAACGATTCTAGCCTGACTCTCGCTCACGTAAACTACAGCATGGCTTGCACGCTTGCGATGTCCTGAAAGCATAAACTTCTTGAAGGAAGTTGCCATGACTTTCTCATGGCGACTTTTTCCGCATAGGACGATTATTCCAGGATGAGTACATATCTTAAACTGCTTCTGATTCATGGCTGTCTCTGTTGTGACCACAATCAAATCGGCTTTGGTTGCATAGGCAACTACCTGTACGTCGCTAGCGGATTTCATTACATCGCGGACCGCAACGATCTTTTGTGCACCGGGAAGGCTCCTCAGCATCTCTGCCAAGGGGTCGGTCACGCATTCGTCTAGCAGCAGCTTAAGGCTCGTATTCAACTGGATGCTCTAGGACCTGGACGGCAAAGCGAACTGCGTCCTTCACCTGGGCCATTGTCAAGTGTGGATATGATCTCATCGCACCCGCCAAATCCCCGTAATGCTCAATGGCATCAAGGATCATGTACACGGGAACGCGGGTACCGGAGATTCGGGGAGTGCCACCCAGAATTTCCGAATCAATAGAGACACTCCCGAATTCTTTCACGACATTGTCTAGAACCGACGAGTAGGAGACATCAAAGTCCTTCGCGGTGGAAATGAAGCGATCTCGGCACCACTTACTTTCGCCTCTCCAGTGTTCGTGTTTGAGTGAAATCGGTCCCGACTCACAACGCACCCGTTCTGCTAACCTAGTCATGACGACTTCTCCTCTAAGATGGTCTTGACCACTGAAGTGAATGCTTCTATATCGCTATCGATTTTGAAGGAACTGAAGTCGATGGGGCGAAACGCAAACAACTGTACCGCGATATTGTCCTTTGTCAGTTGAATGAAAGCGCTACGGACTCCTTCGGGCTCGGTGGGGAATTCGATTGAAATGCCATCGACAACGGCGGACTTCCCGCTGAAAGGAATCTTCATAGGCAGAGGCATCACTTTTGATTGCCACCCCCTTACCGGAAATACATATTCAGCGTGAACGTGGATACTCGCAGGAGGGGTTTGTAAGAACTGCTTAGTCCAAGCATAGAAGTCCTCCGCATGAATCTCCGCAATCGGCCTCTTCTTCGATGTCCACCGATGAAAGTCAACTTGTAGCTGCGTATCCGACGATTTCTTCCTGTCTTTCCGCCAATAAACGTGAGCGTGGAACCCCGAAGGGTTCTTGGAGCGAGGTCCAAGAACCACGCTCTTCCAGTCGTCAGAGTCGGAAAACCTGGCCAGCTCTTTCGCAAAGCGTTTGACCTCGAACTCCGCTGTCGGAACTGTTAAGCGATAGGAGAGTTCAATGCACTTGTTGTCAAAGTCATCTTCCACTAGTCGGCCGTTCCTTCTCAGAAGCTTTCTCCTACTACTTTACCAGTGAGGGCAGTGTAAACAAAAAAAGGGGGGGCAGGCGACGTAATCAAAATGACGGGAACCGCAAACTTGCGGGCGACGCGGCGACATGATGAAGGAAATCCGGGAAATCGGAGAACAGAAATCCGATAAAACCCGGTGAAAAAACCCGGTGACAGACGAAAAGTACGCCAGGTGAACGGCACGCGCTTTATTGCTCTAGGGGCCCTCCTAAGGGGTCAGGGTTCGTCTGTCACCGGGTTTTTGTCTGATTATGGAAACGGCAGTGCCCAATAATTGCCCTGCGGCGCTTGCATTATGCAGAAACGTCATCCACAGATCCCCGTTAATCAACATGGCGAGCATAGTCGAAGTCACGCCCTAGGGGAAGCAGGTCCTTTTAAGGGGGGAGTTAAGGGAACAGGTAAACCCGGTGACGAAACGTAAACCCTTGGTACGGCCGCAAAGCAATACGGTGCGTGCCGCTCACGTAGGGTACTTTTCCAGTCTGTCACCGGGTGTCCGTGTCACCGGGTGTCCGAATCCGCTTGGTCGCCTGAGTACACTGAATCCATGACCATGCGCATCACGAAGCACCAGAAGATCGGCGGCGTGTCGGCGATCGATGCACGCAAACTGTTGCGCAAGTACGACGAGCGTTTTCGGGAAGACTGGCTTGAAGAGGCGCTGTCTGGGCTTCTATTCAGGCGCAAGTTCGGACATGGCTACCCGTACTTGCATCCTGAAGAAGACAGGTCGTTGCGCCGCGAGACCTCCCCATTGATCGCGGGTCTGGTCGAAGAAGGCTTCATCGAGCTGGACAAAGAGCAAGCGCAGAAAGAAAAGAACAGTGGTGACAATCTCACCGGCAAGAAATGGTACAAGCTGACTGAGCGCGGTCACCAGCTTTGCAACGCCACCGCCGCCAAGCCGGTTCACCGCAAGAACGCTGACGAGGCAATTCAGGGACTCATGGAACGAGTCCGCATTGTCAACGAGGATGCCCGCTTTCTGTGTCGGATCACGGTTGTCGTTCTCTACGGAAGTTACTTACGGGGCGTGGAGCGACCCGCCGATGTCGATGTGGCTATCGAAGTGGAACGCAAAATCGATGCTTTCGAAAAGTTCCATGAGGCCTGCTGGAAACACCTTCACGATTCCGGACGAGCCTGTCAGCGGATCGGATACGAACTCGACTTTCCTCGTCTCGAGGTGTTCGTCTTTCTCAAGCAGCGCAAACGAACTCTGAGTCTTCACTCGCTGCACGATTTCATCGGTATGGAGAAGCACGAAAACTTCAGCTACGAGGTGCTGTTTGGAGACAAGGACGCCATCGCGCAAAAGCTGGAGGAGGTAACGAACCGTCGCTGAACCGCCAACGCCGCGCCGCCTTTTGCGGTTGTACGTCGGACGGGAAAAGGGGTGACGAAACCTACGTCAGGGAAAGAAACCGAGCGGCATGAACGCCAGTATACGTTTCGTCCGTCACCAGGTTTCCGTCACCAGGTTTCCCCCGAATCTTTCGCTTTTCTCTGCTTTTCCTCTGTCCTGCTTTTAGCCGTTCATCACTAATCGTTTGTTTGAACATCGTCATCCTCGGAAGAGTGCTGCGGTCGAACCGCTTTGATGAAGTTCACGCCGTACTGCGTAAGCGCATAACTTGTCTTTGACCCGATGTCAGAAGGTACAGCAATCTCGTCCTCGCCGACCTGAGAGTAGTTCATCTTGGCAAACCCATATTCCACCTCTTTTTCGAGGATGCTCAACCGCTCCAGATCATGTAGCGTAAGCTCGAAGTTTGTCGCTTCCTCATACGCTGCGATTTGCTCACGAGACATTCGATCTCGGAACAGACGCATCTCTGCGGGGCTAGGCGCCCGGAGTTTCGGTTCATAGAGGTCTTTAAGATCCGCAGGGCTGAGTTGGTCCCTACCATCGCGTCGCCCGGAGTTGTAATGCTTGGGCGAACTGACGGACTCCCAAATTCGGTCTAGGTATCGGGCCTCCGCCGGTGTCAGTTGCGAGAGCGTTTGACCGAATGACGGCAACACACCATGGGCCGCATTCGCGGTGTTCTCTAGAAGTGCCGCCCATCGCTCTTGCAGTTCGTCCTCGCTCTGCATCGCCGCTTCTCTTAGCAGCGGTAATACACGTTTAAAGGCGCCCTCGTCCAAAGGGCGACCTTCCCTTTGCAATCCCCATTTCCTGAAGATCTTAACGAGATTTTCTTCTGTGTAGAAGCGGGCGATGTCACTGACTAGTCCCAGGGTTGCGCCGATATTCTGCGTCAATGGGCCGAGCAGATTCTTCATCGGCTCGGAATTCATCATCTCTTTCGCGATCTCACCAGCCGCCGCGTTCGGATCGAAGAGTTCTGAATCGTCCATAGCACTACCTCTCAGTTTACTTACAGAATACGCGTCGGCTTTAAGCTGAAATCAGCGATGTCATCTCTGCATTGGGACGCGGGCGGGACATGGATGTCCCGAATCTCCGAGAATGTTACGGAGTTGCGCGAAGGCCGAGGGATTGCGCGACTCTGCCGAGAGGCCGGTCGATGGTCCAGATCTGGGTGCCATGCGAACTGATGCACGAGGCAATGAGTTGAGCATCGATGAAGCCGATGCCTTTGGAAAACAAGCCGCGAGTTTCGAGCATGTACCGCACATCCGCCGTGCGTATGGTTGGTAGTGCGGTGAGTTTGTCGAACTCGATGAGTGTTTGCTGCCGGTCTGGGAGATACCCGCACGCTAATTCGGCGACTACGAACGGATGGGTGCAGAGCTGGTCATTCCCGATCAAAGTTGCCAGCTCTGCTTTGAATCTTCCCTTCCGAAACATTTCAACCCAGATGGAAGTGTCGACAAGGATCATGGTTCATCCACTCGCCGCCTACGCACATCTTTGATATTCGGAGCAGTCCCGGCGAGAGCCAGAAGCCTGCGTCCGGCCTCCCTCGCAATAATTGACTTCAGGGCCTCGCGCAGCAGTTCCGCCCTCTCCGTCAACCCGGTGTACTCGTGCGCCCGCTTCAGTAGATCGTCATCGAGCGTTACGGATGCTCTCATAGCTGCCCCTCTACACCAATAATAGCACCGCTCTGCACCGAATTGTGGTGTTTAAGGGGCAGCCGTTCAGATAGCGTTTAGATTTTCGTGTACGGGTCCAGCCCCCGTATCCCTGCCGCCGACTTCCGGCCAGTTCCACACTCCTGGGCTTCTCGTTGCGCTCTGAAGTTTACGGAGGAACGGGGGATAACCAGAGAATACCGTCTGCTAACCTTGGCTGGTGGTTTTCGGATCATGTTCCACTTCTCTCCCCACCCCGAACTGCACCCGGTCTTTGAAACGTTGGGCTATGCGCTTGGGTTTGGCGCATACAGGGCCGCGCGCCGCCACGCTGGCGATGTGCTTCAAGAACGGCAACGCTGGAGTGTGATTGCGGCGGCGATGGTCGGTGCGCTGATCGGCAGCCGCGTGCTTGGCGTGTTGGAGCAGGCGCCTCGGGCGCCGATCGCCCTGGCGCAATGGTTCACCCCTGGCGGCGGAAAGACTATCGTCGGAGGCCTTCTTGGCGGATGGATTGCCGTCGAAATCGTCAAGAAGATCGAGGGTATCCGCACCCGCACCGGCGATCTCTTCGCCTTGCCCCTTTGTCTCGGCATCGGCGTTGGGCGGATCGGATGCTTCCTGGCCGGCCTGGCGGACGATACGTACGGAAAGCCCTCGGGACTGCCCTGGAGCGTGGACTTCGGCGACGGCATTGCACGGCATCCGATCCAGGCGTATGAGATCGTTTTCCTCGCAGGGCTCGCCTTGGTATTGCGCCGATGGGCGAAGCGTCCCCATGCTCCTGGATCCTTGTTCCAGACATTCCTGACCGCCTACCTGGTTTGGCGCCTTCTGATCGATTTTCTTAAACCACAGCCGTTGCTCGCGGGACTCTCTCTGATCCAGTGGGCCTGCTGTGCTGGGCTTGTGGCAATCGGCATACGGTATGTACGTGATCGACGAAGCGCCGCATCAGGACTAACCTTGAACCCCATGACACGGGAGGTGATCAACAGATGAGCAATCCATTTCGCGATCCGTCCCTATGGGTTCGGACATTGGCCTTTTCTGCCGCTATTCTGGGGATTTCGGTTGGCCTGTGTGGTCTCAACGTCGGGGCTTCGTTCCTGATTAGTCCTCACGTTGGCGGTTCCGGGGTTGCGAGAAACCCGGTCCTGGCGACTTTGGGGTCAGTGCTCTCGATGACCGGGGTTATTGAGATGTGTGGCATGGCGATCGGGGCAGCCGGCATCGCGCTCGCCTTCCTGGCGATTTTGGTACAACTCTTCTGGCGTTTGGCAACCAGGAGGCGACCATGAGCGCGCCGACACGTCCTTATCTTTTCTACGACACTGCGGTTTCTCTCTGTGGCACTTGCTTTCAGCGCGTCGACGCAAAGATCGTCTTTGAAAGTGACAGCGTCTTCATGCTCAAGCGCTGTCCGCAACATGGCTTTCAGCGAGTGCTGGTCGCCGATGAAGTGGACTATTATCGCCGCTGCCGTGAGGTCTTCCTCAAGCCTCCGGAAATGCCACGACACTTCAACACCCCGGTAAAGTTTGGTTGTCCCTATGACTGCGGTCTGTGTCCCGATCATGAGCAGCACTCCTGTCTCTCCCTACTGGAAATTACCGATGCCTGCAACCTGGACTGTCCTGTTTGCTATGCCAGCAGCGGAACGCACCGGACGACCCACCGGCCACTGGAACAGATCGAGCGCATGCTCGACATGATCGTCGGCAATGAGCTTGAGCCGGACATCGTGCAGATATCCGGTGGTGAGCCGACCATCCACCCGCAGTTTTTCGAAATACTGGATGCGGCCAAACAACGTCCGATCAAGCACCTGATGGTGAATACGAATGGAGTGCGGCTGGCTACGGACGAGGCTTTTGCCAAACGGCTTGCCTCTTATATGCCGCGGTTCGAGCTTTATCTCCAATTTGATTCTCTGGAACGCAATCCTCTGCTGCAGTTACGCGGCGCCGACCTGCGCAACGTACGCAAGCGGGCGCTCGAGCGCCTCAACGAGCTGGGTATTTCTACGACACTGGTGGTTACCGTAGAACGAGGGGTCAACGACGGCGAGTTGGGTGCGATCATTGACTTCGCGCTGCAGCAACCCTGCATCCGCGGCGTGACGTTTCAACCGGTACAACAGGCGGGCAGGCTACAAGGTTACGATGCCGGGCGGCACCGCCTGACATTGACGGAGGTCCGCCGTCGCATCCTGGAGCAGACCGCAGTCTTTAAACCAGAGGACATCATTCCCGTGCCCTGCCACCCGGATTCACTGGCCATGGGATACGCGTTGAAACTGGCGGGGAATGTAACTCCGCTCACTAGCTTGATTCCGCCGGAAGTTCTGATCAATGGCGCGGCAAACACCATTATTTACGAGCAGGATCTCGGCGTCCGGCGTCATCTCGAGCAGCATCCCGAGGTGCTTGCCCGGGCCGCTGCCAACCCGGTGAAAGAGGGGCTTTTCAAACTATTTTCGACCAATCACTCGCCGCAGTCCCAGGCGTCCACGCTCCGCGATTTATTGTGCTGCATGCCGCAACTGCTCGCACCGCGAAACTTGACCTACAACAATCTTTTTCGTGTGTTGATCGTCCAGTTCATCGATGCAGACGCCTTCGACCTACGCTCGATTCGCAAGACCTGTATTCACATCGCCCATCCGGATGCGCAACGGCTGATCCCGTTCGACACATTCAATCTCTTCTATCGTGACGATCTGGAGCAAACCAGGTTGAACCCATTGCGGGGAATGTCGCGCGGATAACCAGTGGACTAAAACGCGGAAAGCGATAGTAATGGGGTTTCGTGAACGGAGCTGGGACTTTTAGTGTCGCCGGATCGCAAAGGTACCGGCTCCGGTCGCGGTAGGGGCGGTAACCACCATATTTTGGATTAGGGGTTATTCCGTCTGTCCCTCCTCGGGCTCAGATGGAAGTGTCGACAAGGATCATGGTTCATCTACTCGCCGCCTGCGCACATCTTTGATATTCGGAGCAGTCCCGGCGAGAGCCAGAAGCCTGCGTCCGGCCTCCCTCGCAATAATTGACTTCAGAGCCTCGCGCAGCAGTTCCGCCCTCTCCGTCAACCCGGTGTACTCGTGCGCCCTCTTCAATAGATCGTCATCGAGCGTTACGGATGCTCTCATAGCTGCTGCCTCCATACACCAATAATAGCACCGCTCTGCACCGAATTGTGGTGTTTAAGGGGCAGCCGTTTCGATTGCGTTTAGATTTTCGTGTACGGGTCCAGCCCCTTAATCAGCCCCCGCGTCGCTACCGCGATCCTTATCGTCCCGCAGGAAATTTGCGGAGACTTGTCCAGGAAACTGCCTCCAAGACGGTTTGACATATCCAGACGTCCTATGAGCTTTTGTGGGAACATCCGTTCGACCGGCAGCGTAAGGAGCATTATGAAGACTCTCCTTAGCGCCACAGGCGCGGCTCTGCTCGCCTGCAATCTGTCCGGCTTCGCCCAAACCGAGGTCGCATGTGGCCCAACACTGGACGCGCCGCTGCGCTCGAGAGCAGTGCTCATCATCGATTCGCGGCCGGCAGGTCTCGAGATTGTCGGGACCGACCAGGAGGCGATTCATCTTTCGTGCACGGCCCACGATGTCGAGAGCGCCCGGGATATCCGCATCCGACTCTCCGGAAACCAGGATGACGGCAAGTTGACAATCACCGGCGGCTCCCTAAAGAATGGCAACCTTCAGATCCGCATAGAAGTGCCACGAAAGACGAGCCTGAAGGTCCGGATGCCCGCAGGGGAAGTGAAGGTAGAGGAGATCGCGGGCGATAAGGATATCGATCTGCATGCAGGACAGATTGCGATTTCTTCGGCTCGCCCGTGGGATTACCGGAGTGTCGACCTATCCGTCGTTATCGGAGAGGTGAAAGCTCCGGTTTACGGCGCGGATAAAGGGGGCTTCTTCCGCACCTTCACGAAAAAAACCGTGGACGGCGAGTACGGACTGCACGCGCACGTGATAACGGGAGAGATCGATCTACTCGGCACAAGCGCACGCAGCGCTGAATAGCAGGCGCTCTCTCGAATAGGAGATAAAGGCACAGCGGCACGGGTTACCTATCGCGCATTTTACGGGACCGGGGAGGGGCAGACGGAACGTCACCGTTGCTTAAATCATCCCATTGGATCAGTAAACGTCCCTTCTGTTCCCGCCAGATTTATAGCTTGTCTTTGCCGAAAAAGAAATTTGCCTGCTTAAGTTCCGGAAGATCTGGATCGGCGTGGCTGCAGTTCGTGAGCAACCTGCGGTAATGCCGCTCCGCGGCGGGCCGCAGTCCTGCCTCCTGGGCGGAAACAGCGGCGCCGTATTCTGCTCTGAGGCGCCCAGGGGTGGATTTCAGGGCCGATTCGTACGCCGTCAACGCGAGCTTCGGCTGCTTTACCAAAAGCAACATATCGCCCAGCATCTCCGGCGCCGGAGCGATGGAGCCTGGACTGACAGGCGATTTTTCGGTTGCGTCTTCCATTGCTGCGGCCGTTCTCATCTCTTGCAGGGCGGCATCGTGATCACCATCTGCCCACTTGATCCACGCGCTCACAATCTTCAATTGAACATTCACCTGATCCGCGTCGCCGTCGCCGTTCTGCGCGAGTGCGTCGCGCAAGGAAAGCAGCGGTTGCATTGCAGCCTGCGCCGCCTTAATGTCCCCGAGCTTCGATGCGCCGAGCGCGCGGGCGAAATAAAGAGTCGCCTGAGTCGACGCATATGCGTCCCCTGGGGAGATTTGCGGAGGCAAGGGAAGGGCCGCGGCGGCGTCCCACTGCTGACGCTCGACCCAATATCGGGCTGGTATCGCAGCTGTCGCGTACCGCCCGGCATAGAGGGCCGCATCGCCCGGTTCGACAACGGGAAGTTGTTGGGTCAGTTTGCGGGCTTCCGTTATGCGCCCGGTTTGCAGATACGCATAGACTAGGTAATCCAGAGCATGTAACTCGTCGCCAGCCAGCTTCTGTTTGCGCGCGCTGTCGGCCGAGGCGAGGTTTGAGGCAATCGAGTCGTCCCATAAACCGAGCCTTGTAAAAATATGAGAGGGCATATGCAGGGCGTGAGGTGAGTCAGGGGCAATCTGGGAATAGTTCTTCGCCGCATCCAAAGCCAGCGGAGCCAGCGCCGGATTATCGTCGGCATGGATGATATAGTGCGCGAGACCCGGATGTCGCGGCTGTTGCAGAAGGATCGGTTCGAGAATTTGGGTCGCCTTCTTCTGATTCGCGTAAGTCTTGTCATTGAGCGGAGCATTCGCGATCAAAGACAGGGCATAAAAGATGGCAGCTTCGCTGTCCTGCGGATACCGGCTGTGCAGCGACTCCATCGCAGTCTCATACCGTTTGGCCCGGATGCTGTGACTTTCTGAGCCGGCATTCTGATAGAAACCCTGAATAGCGCCCAAATAGTCGCGCTCCCTTTGAGTCTTCGATCCCATCGACAAACCTTTTTGAGCGGCTTCCAGGCCGATCCTTAGATCGTCCTTAGTCGGCGGATCCCACAATTGGCGGTAGTGGCTCATCGCAATGCCCCACTCTGCCATGCTGCAACTGGGATCTGTGCTCAAGACGTCAGCAAATAGCTGTGCTGACTTTCGGTAGCCAAAGGAATGCAAAGTCGCCACCGCCAAATCGAATTCGTCGCGCACCTCAAAATTGCATGACGTGTCGAAGTGGACCGTTCCCATCCGGTCCGGCTGGTCCGACGCATGATTATGCTGAGGTGCACATTCTATCCGGGCTGGTGTGAATACCAAGAAGGCCAGGAACCATGCGAAAATAATGCGCAGCATTACCCGTGTCTCCTCAATCCATGGATCATAGTAGCTGGTCTCGCGGGTTTTGCACTGACGACGGAAACCTGACAACGGAAACCCGGGGACGGGTCCCCGATTTTCCAAGCAATACAGGGTGTGCCGTTTCACTTGGGGTACTTTTCGTCACCGGGGCCCTGTGGTCTCCGGGGCCCACCGGATGGTGGTTACTTCGTCTGTTTCCCTTCAATGCTTTGTCCCTTCAATGCTTACGTAGACCTCCTGTCCCGTGGACCTCCGACCGGTCTATTGGGTAACTGCGCTGGCGTCCGTGCCCCTGCCAATTCGACTCCAAGAATCAAAAGCTGTGCAAGAGAAACTCTCTTGCGCTCGCCAGCACTTTCTCTCGCATCGCGGGCTCTGGCAGCATCCGCGCAATTTCAATTGCCCCGACCATCGTTGAAAAGATGGAAAAGAAAGCGCGCTCTTTGTCGGCAGTTCGCTGGCCAGGCATAAACGGAAGCATTCGACTCTTGTATTTCTTCAGTTCCTCAAAGATCTGGGCCTTCATCGCCTTGTCAGCCCGTGCCAACTCGGGCGCAAGAGCCGCCAAGGGGCATCCGTACTCGACGTGGTCGCAATATTCGGGGCTCAGGTAGGTCTTCACTATCGCCTTCCACGCTGTTTCGGGCTGGGACTGCTCCCCGGCGTGAGCAAGGCGGTCGGCTATTTCTTGGAATGCCTCGCTCAGCGACTCCATGAGCAACTCGTCCTTGCTTCCGAAATGCTTGTAAAAGCCTCCGTGGGTCAGGCCGGCGTCCCGCATCACGGCTGAAACTGCGGCGCCAGTGATGCCTTCGGTGCGAACGCGCCGCGAGGCGTCCTTCACAATCTTCTGATGGGTTTCAACTTTGTGTTCCGGCCGGTAACGCATAGCTCATTATAGGATGCTGGCAATCATCTCACGGTGCAATCCGTCCGCGCCTGACCCGTTCGAAGAAATTCTGAATCCATAGGATGATGTATATAATCCTATGCGTACTGGAGGCCTTATGTCGCCGCAAACGCTCTTTCAAATGCATCTCGTTTTAGGTTATGTCGCGTGCCTGCTTTGCTTCGGCGTGTATGTTCTGCCCAGGCTTAAGTCGATGGAACGGATTGAAGCGCAACGCGTCATCGCCACTGTGCACAGCTTCCGCTTCTTCGGGCTCGTTTTTATCCTTCCAGGCGTCGTCGGCCCCAACCTGCCCGCCGGCTTCGCCACGTTCGCAGCCTACGGCGACTTTGCAACCGGGATCCTGGCCATATTGGCCCTTCTCACGGTAAGGGTACGTCCCCTCTTTTGGTTGTTCGTCGTCGCCTTCAATCTTGTGGGGGCGGTCGACCTCATCCTCGACTATTACCACGCCGTCCAGGTTGGTCTTCCTGCGCTGGCGGGGCAGTTGGGCGCAGCCTATGCGATACCAATCATCTACGTGCCTCTGCTGATGATCACGCACTTCCTCGCTTTCTATTGGTTGGTGCGTCCGCAGCCCAAGGCGGCTCCGGTCCTCACCGCCGATGCGATTGCATCCTAGTTGTGATCAACCGCCCTCATCAGCTGCCATTCCTGGAGAAACGTTATTACCGATGCCACCGCCAAGGCGCGCTCGCACGATTGCGCCGCGGACCTCACCAAACGGATCAAGTAGGACTCTGGGAGGTGGCTGGTTCGTTTTCCCCAACCGCATTTCATCAAGGAGAAGAAAAATGTCTCAGCCTATACTCGTCACCGGCGCGGCCGGCGGCGCACAAGGTTCCACAGGACGCCGAATAGCAGCCCTTCTGCTCGACAAGGGTCTTCCGGTTCGTGCCTTCGTTCATCAGCTGGATGCAAGGTCCAATGCTCTCCGCGAACTCGGCGCGGAAGTTGTGCAAGGCGATCTGTTGGACCCAGTCTCCGTCCGCGCTTCTCTCAGAGGGATAAAGCACGCTTACTTTAGCTACCCCGTGGCGGATGGGCTGCTTGAGGCTACAACGATCTTTGCTATGGCCGCACGCGAAGCAGAGACCGAGCTTGTCGTAAACAATTCGCAACTCCAGGGAGCGCGCAAAGCGCCGAGCTTTCGCAATATGCAACATGGGCTGGCAGATCGCATCTTCGATTGGGCAAAGGTGGGAGCGGTTCATCTGCACGCGCCGCCGTACTATGAAAACGTGCGGGCTCTGGTAAGAAAGAGTGTCTCCGAACAGAGCACGGTGTTTCTGCCGTGGGGCGACGGAAGCGCCACAATCCCGCTGGTAGGCGCAGAGGACGTGTCTCATGTGGCGGCTACGCTGCTGGCTGACTCTGAGACGCCTTCCGAAAGCGCGTACGATCTGATCGCTGCAACGCCCACAGTCAAGGAGATCGTCGACACACTGAGCGCCGTGCTTCAGCGTCCGATACGGTATGTTGACGTCACGGATGAGCAGTGGGCCGAAGCCGTGAGAGGACACATCAATAATCCTCACGCGATCGATCATCTGTCGCATCTTTGGCGATACTTTCGCTCATCTGAAAGACGGAGCGATAAAGAGGCTCGCGGCGTTACCGATACAATCCGCACCATCACGGGAGGTCGTGCGCAGACTCTGGAGGACTTCTTCAGAGCTAACGCGGGAGAATTCGGTAGCGTTCCGGCTGCAACCTGAATCGGCCGGCAGCCGTGTCCATCCACGTCTCGGGTGATTCGCTGCAACGATTCTCCACTTGCAGGAAAGCCCCGCATTTCGCCTTGCATAAAGGTGTTGCGATTGGCTTCCTAAAGGCGGCAGATTTTCGCAACAAACCTAAACGTGACGTTTGGTGTGGTGACCCCTTGCTGAGTCTCTTGCACCTTACCCCAGGCGATTCAAAGAAGGAGGATCGCTGTGACAAGACGTTATCTACTACCTGCAATGATCGCATGGCTCTCACTAACCGGGTTCAGTCAACAGAGAATTGGCGATGAGGAGTGGCTTCACCAACTACATCGATTCGTCAAGGCAATGAATGAGTTCCTAGATGCATTGGACGACAACAGGCTCGATCCGTCCAAGTGGGAGCGGGTTTGTCAGGCGTGGCGTCCGCTGGATATCGATCAGCACAGACGGTGAATGGGGCTTACTATCAGAACTAGTAGAGGTTACGTTCCGTCTGTCACGCGGTCTTGTCACGCGGTCTTCACGTTCCGTCTGTCACGCGGTCTTCGAGAAGGATATTTATCCGCTATTTTTGCTTAAGCACCTTTCCACTGTTGGCATCAATGAAGGCAACATAACCGGACTTCTTATCCCCCCACATCAGATACCAGACGGGCGTCCGAAACCTGTAGGTGTTCCCAAGTGCAAAGGATGAGAGTGCCTTGTCTGGATTTTTCTTCAACCAAGCCGCCCCATCCGCTGCTGCGGATTGGTACGCGACATCCGAATCGACATTGAAGCTAGTAAGCTCAACCGGCATAGCGTCGCGCGTTTCACCGCCCCAAGGCACCCGGAGGCCGGCACTCACGCCCTTGAAAATGTCAGGCGGGGAGGAGGTGATTGCGTAAGAGTAGACCCGGTATTGATGGAGGCTGGGCGAAGCAAACATCGCCTCCCAACTTGCCGCTTTGCCGGCTTCATTCTTAAACCCTGGCACTTCCTTAGGCGTGAGCCTAAGTATCACGATATCCGTGGTCCAGTGCCGGCCGGCCGTGTACATCGGCCAAAAAGCCGTCTTGGCCGTCACGGGTTCCGGAGGCCCTGCCGGCGGCTTTGCCGTTTTAGAGTCGTCGGTGACAGGGGTCTTGGTCGTTTCCAAGCAGCCCGCAAGAAGCAGCATCGCAACAGCCGCACTTACCGCGCATTTTTTGAGCACAGCGCCCATCGGAATCCTCCACTTACTCGAGTGGCTGAGGAACGGGCTGGAAGTCTGCCGAATGGTTTCGTACGCGTGCACAAGCGGCCCGGCATCCGCCACGGTCTAACATAGTATTCCAACATTTGCCGGTGTGCCAAAGTGCCCAATGCGCGCCCCATTCCGCCTATGTTCGCAGCTCGACTGGTTAACAACGGGTGATCGGGTTTACACTCAACCAATCCGGAAGGGCTGACAGATCGTGGCCGGGAGGCACGTGTGAACGCACGCGTGTTGATCGCCGAGACCGGGTGACAGGTCTCCAGGTTTCCCCCTTCTTGTCGGGTTGGGTTTCGTCTGGAGCTACGCGGACATTGAGGGACGGGCACTAGGATCGGAGACGGGTGACAGGCGGGACGTTCACCGCTCCTATATAAAAGCATCTATAACAGTTACGACATAAATCATTGGTGAACCTCCCGTCTGTCACGGTCTCTCTGTCCGCGCACGTGATAACGGGAGAGATCGATCTACTCGGCACAAGCGCGCGCAGCGCTGCCGAATAGCAGGCGCTCTATCGAATAGCAGATAAAGGCACAGCTTATCTATCGCGGCATTTTGCGGGATAAGTATCGTGCCCTTTATCTCCCTAAGCTGCCTTCGCCAGGCAAGTTCCATCCGATCCTGCAGCTCAGAGCAATGGGGGTTATTCGCCTGTCACCGTATTCGCCGTCACCGTATTAGCCCGCAGGCACCCGGCACCCGGCAAAGAGTCCTCATCAGGGCCGGGCCCCACCGCTCTACATACTGTGTTAAGCTTTTGGACCGAAGGGGGCCCAATGTCTCCTACTGCCAGTGTTCTAGTTCTTCTGATCGCAGCCAGCGCCATGCCAGGCGCGCAAAGTGACTACCGAAAACAGATCCTGTCGGAGCGCCAGCAGGATCAGACTCAAATGAAGGCCGAGGACAGCCCGATCTATGTGATTGGCCGTCATGCGATCGACGAGGGCCGGACCACATTCGGGAGCGCCGAGGGCAGCACAATCACCCTTCCACAGCGTGCGCCAGCACATTTGGGAACCATCGAGCGTAGCGCCGGCACGGTGACTTTCACGCCGGCAGCGTCTGTACCAGTCACCTTAGACGGGAAAAAAATAGAAGGTCCGATCACACTGCAGACCAAAGACAAAGCGGACAAATTACGGGCTGGGGATTTCTCATTTGGCGTGCAGTCGACGGGTGAGCGCATGATTCTCCTGCTGTGGGACCGGCAAAGCTCGTTTGCGAAGAACTTCCATGGACTGCATTGGTTTCCCGTGGACCCGGCCTACAAGGTGGAAGCCAAGTTCACACCGTATTCCGATGGGAAGTCCGCGAAGGTGCCGGACACGCAAGGCGGCGTACGCGAGATGCCCGTTCCCGGATTCATTACCTTCAAACTCGGGGGGAAAACGCTTCGGCTTGATGTTTTTGCGAATTCGCCCAATTACTGGTACCTGATGTTTCGAGACGAAACGAGCGGCAAACAGACCTATGGCGCTGGAAGATATTTGCATATCGATGCGCCGGGAAGGCCATTGTTGACTTCAACAAAGCCTACAATCCCCTCTGCGCAAGGTCGCCATTCTTCGCTTGCCCGCTTGTGCCCAAGGACGCGCGGCTGCCTGTTCGAGTGGAAGCCGGCGAGCAGTACGCGGGCAGCCTCTAGGGGAGTTTTCGTGACTATAAGGGGACACGTCCCCTTATCTTTGTCTGACGGGGCTGGATAATCCGAGTTCGGCGTCGCTCAGGGTGGAGTTGGACGCCCCGCCACCAGGGCTAAAGCCCTGAAGTATATGTACCGGTGCGTTCTCGCGGGTTTGAAAACCCGCTCCCCGGACTGAAAGTCCGGGGCTGGCACGATGGATAGGCCCGGATCAGGGAAAAGCAAGACAAAAAAGCACTCCAGCCTGGATGTCCCTTCAATCCATTTCGCCTGTCCCTTCAATCCCCTTCAATCCCTCGAATCTCCCTCAGACCCAGGGGCTCTCATCCAACCCAGGTCTCAAAAGCGAGACCTGGGCCACCCGCCAGGCAGGTTCCATCCGAGCAGTGCCCACTATTTCCCTATTTCACGGGTCCCAGATATTTGTCGAGCCAGTTGAGCGATTCCTTTATCATCTCCGGTCGCGGTACGTCGTGTCCCGTGTCGTAAACCACGCGGCGCTTGTGCTCTGTGGGTGTTCCTAGCAGACGGAACATGGGCTCTTGAGAGATTCTGGGCGGCCAAAGGAAATCGTAACGGCCATTGAGCATCAAAACAGGAGCCTTCACATGTGGAGCGAAGTTGACTTGATCCACCTCCGGCAATCGCTCTTGTAAAAAGAATCCCGGTGCTATGAGAATTAATGCCCTGAAGCGAGTTTCGACAGCCGGGAGAAGTGCCCCCATCGCTCCCCCCAACTGTCACCCTCGTAGGCCAACGCGTTGGGATTGATATCCTGGCGCGTCTCAAGGTAGTCGATCGACCGGCTGAGGTCCTTAGACCAAAAGATGACATTGTCTCGATAAGTACTGCTGGTGTTTGGCCAGTAGATCGGCTTCGGTCCGCCGCCACGTTCAAAGGTTCCCTTGTAGACAGGGAATAAGACCGCTCGTCCACTTTTTATAATGAAATCGAAGTCCGGAAGATAGTGCGGGAGCCCTTTTTCGCTCGATCGCATGTGAGCAGCAGCAGCGCCGGGGAACTGCACGACGACTTGAAAGGGTGGCGACGCTGCTTTGGGCAGGAACAAATACGCGGTGACTCGCTCGCCGCCGTAAGCCGCGTCGAAGGAGACTTTCTCTTGCCTCCAATCCTCTGTCTGTTGGACGGATTCCACCTTCGCATTCAACGGCGTCTTGTCATAAGAGTATTGGTTCTTGTATGCCCGGAAAAGTTGATCAGAAACAGGTTTTTCGGAGCCGTAATTGCGTAATTGAACCGTGATCGGAGCGCCTGCTGCTTCGGCTTCCTTCCCCGTCGACACATATTCAGCGCAACGAAAACCGAATCCACGGGACCGCTCGAAGGGTGAACGAGCGTCGGGAATGTTGAACATATAAGTTGGATCGTCCCATGCGCCGCCCATGATATAGCGCCTGCCGGAGGTCGCTTCGTTTGCGCACCACTCCTTCACGTTGCCTGCCATATCGTAAGCGCCACACCAGCTCATACCGTGGTAAGCCCCGACCGGCGAAGGTCCCTTGCCACTGAAGTTGCTGGCGGGTATCAGGCTGGGGCTGTCCATCGGGGATGCAGCAGCCGCCCAGTGATAAATGGTCGGAAGCGACTTGCCGACAAAGTCAGCATAAGCTTCAGCCTCGAACCAGCTCACACCCGTGACAGGGTATTCGCCCTCACCCTGCGGATATTCACCTTGTATCCAGGTGGAAGGTCCTGGCCTGTTCGTTTTATCGACAAAGAGTTTCATCGCGCCGGCCCACGGAAGCACGCGTCCATCCTTTCGGAATTCGTGTTTCCAATACTCCTGCTTTTTGTAACCGCCCTGGTCCACAAAGCGTTTGAACTCGCGATTGGTGACCTCGAACCTATCGATCCAGTATTTCCCAACCCGGACTGCAGGCAAGGTCTCAAAGCCTGCAATGCCTGCAATCCCCCACACGGTGAAAGGGTCGCCCTCAACAAATCCCTGGTCGACCTCAACGGGAACCATTCCGCTGGGAGCCTGCCCGTCTTTGTGCAGTGCCGCCATGATCGGGCCGGACGGGAAGGTAGCGCGTTCGAGCGTCGTATAGCCTTGCAATTCGAATTTCCAACTCGAATCCACAGCGGGAAACCTCCCTTTAAGGATGGGCGAGAGGCCGACAAATTCCCATTGGGCGTTCGGAGAGTTGTAGTTCCTGCGGTAGACCGACGCCCCCGGAGGGCTGGTGATGATGGAATCGGACCAGGAAATATCGGGCCAGAATCTGGCCAGGGTTGGGTCAGCCGGAATGTATCTCTCAGCCTGAACAGCGAGGGCATAGGCTTCGCCAGGTTTGCCCCGTTCGATGAGCTTGCCGATCTGCGGTAACGCCTGGTCCCTGGCCCATCTGACTTTGGAACTGCGGTGAATCCCCCAGCCAATAAAGCTCATTACGGCTAAGAGGATAATCACTGCGGGGACTGCGACACGGGGCTGCCTGCTTTGCCGGAACAGCACTCTTGGGTTAACACCACTGGCAGGTTCCGAAATCAGTTCAAAGCAATCCTTGAGCTCCTGCTCAACCTCTATCATGCTTGAATAGCGTTCTTCGGGGCGCTTGTGTAAACAGCGACGAACAATTCGGTCCAATCCGTTCGGAACATCCTTGATATATTCATGAAGCGGGCTGGGCTCGTCGCGGTCTACGGCAATCGACGTTTCACTATTGGACTTGCGCTGGAATGCTTTCTTTCCCGTGAACATCTCGTAAAGAACCGCGCCGAACGCAAATATATCGCTACGGGCGTCCACCCGCTGACCATGCAACTGCTCAGGAGACATGTACGGCAACGTGCCAGCTACCTGGACGTCACCAGTAAGGCTTGTCAGGGTCTCTTCCGCAGACATGACGGGTCGTTCGTACTTTGCCAGCCCAAAATCGAGCAGCATTGCCCCACTTTCGGTGAGCATGATGTTGCCTGGTTTGAGGTCGCGATGAACGATGCCTTTACGGTGTGCCGTGGCGAGTGCATCCGCAACCGCGATCGCGATCTTCAGAGCCTCGACGGTCGAGAGCCGACCCCTCTGGATGCGCGCTGAAAGTGTCTCGCCCTCCAGGTACTCCATCGCGATGAAGGCTCTCGCGGCATCTTCCCCAAAGTCATACACCCTGCAGATGCTTGCATGATTCAAAGCTGAAGCAGTTTTCGCTTCGCGCAGAAATTGCTCCAGCGATTCCCTATCCTCAGCTAGTTCCTTTGGCAAGAGTTTCAGCGCAACCATTCGGTCGAGCAGCAAATCTTCGGCTTTGTAGACCTCACCCATACCTCCGGCAGCGACGAAATTGACTATGCGGAACCGGCCAGCTAACACTTCACCGGGTGTTAGTCGTTCCAGGGGATTTGCGCCGGTGCGCCGAGGGTCAACAAATGGCGGGCTGGATAAAAAGCTGCCCAAACGATTGTGCACGCCAAGCAGCCGGTGCACCTCGGCGCGGACCATTTCGTCGCGCTCGTTTTGTTCGAGAAAAGAGGCCCGCTGCGCCGGGCTGCATTCCAGCGCGGTCTGGTACAGGTCTTTAACGAGTTCCCACTGTTTTGCCGTCATCCCCATTGTCAGGCCTCATTTCGCCGTACAGCCAGACCTTCGCCACAGCCCAATCCCGCTTGACCGTGATCGGGGAGACGTTCAGAAACCTGGAGGTTTCCTCCACGCTCAGGCCTCCAAAGAAGCGCAATTCGACGATGCGGCTTTGGCGCGGATCGAGCTTCGATAGACGGTCGAGAGCTTCGTCCAATTTCAACAGATCTTCAGAGTGTTCCGGGGTAAAAGCCAATGATTCTTCCAAGGGCAGGATCACCTGTGTTCCGCCACGTTTCTCCCGTAGGTGGCGGCGGGCATGGTCGATCAGAATGCGCCTCATCAGTTGGGCAGCAGTCCCATAGAACTGAGCGCGGTTCTGCCAGTGGGGAGAATGCTGGCCAACCAGCTTGAGATAAGCTTCATGAACCAGAGCAGTGGTCTGAAGGGTATGCCCCGCCCGCTCGCGCCGCATATACCGGCGGGCCAGCCTTTTAAGCTGGTCATAGACCAAAGGAACAAGCTTTTCCTGAGCGGCTTGGTTCCCGTTCGCTACTTCGACCAGCAGGGCTGTCACGTCTGGTTCCTGGACCAAGTGGCCATCCTCCAACCGTACCCCGTTCAAAAAACAGCAGTTACTGCAACTCTGATGGTCAGGATTTTACCTGCAATTCACGATCTTTGCACTTTCTCACTTCCTGGTGATCCCTTTTTTCTGCAGATGTCGCGTTCATAAGTAAAGCCGGATCTTCAGGCAATAACTAAAAGGAGAAGACCATGCCTGGGGAGCGATCACGGGATCCTACCAGGACGCCAATAATGCGTTTCACGCGTTCCTGCACGGTCCTGAGGGCAAATTCACGACCTTCGAAGTGCCCGGTGCCGGCAAACGATCAAGGGTAACTTCGGGTTTGCATATTGCAGGCAGGACGGCGAGCGCCGAAAACGGGACCATTCCAACAAAACTGAACCAAGGGGTACTGATTACCGGCTGGTATGTGGATGCGAACGATGTGCCGTATGGGCTGTGGCCCCTAGGTAGATCTTCGCCATTCAAAGAAATTTCAATGCGATCTAGGAGGATACTCATGCGTACCACGACTCTTGCGACTTACACACGCTTCGCGGCATTGCTCACCGCAGTGACCGCCGCCTGTATGGGAACTGCCTATGCGGGCGATTGGGAGCACGACCCGGAACAACTGGCCCAAATGGCCGAGCTGCAACATCTCCACGCAACCTTTCACGCGGCCGTCAGCGTGCACGATCCTGTCAATGGCGATTCGGCGGCCGAGATCACACAGCGAATTCGGGACGTACTTTCAATCTGGGCGGAAGATGCGATGCTCACTGTAGTGAACACCACGACTACGGCGGGGAACTATGCCGGCAAGGGTGATCCGGACGATCCCGCGACGTGCCCTGAACCCACGGGCGATACCTCTGCCGGGGGGACACAGGGCACACTGTGCTCATTCTTTAAGTATGTCGCCGGAGGGCTTCAGGAGGCGAACAAGTTGGTCTCGCTCTCCCCTGAATATAAGACGAAGTTTGTCCCTGTGCGGGAAGACGGGCAGTGGAAATCATCGGTGTATTTTGAGTGCCACTACTTCGATGTGTCCTTGAATGCGGCCACGGGCCTTCCCAACTGGACGGCGAAGAGCCACGTAGACCTTGACGGTGAAGCGAAAAAGATCGACGGGAAGTGGTTGTTGACGCGGGTCAGCTCGGCTGCGGTTGGAATTCCGATTCCGTAGCAGGCTGCCTTCTGCGGAAGAGATGCGGAGAGATGCGGGGACAGCATACTTATCACTGGAGTGATGCAATACGTATGCTGTCCGTGCGCCGCTTTTCCTCGCCCAGCCTCTTGAGCGGCTCCAAAAAGCTTCACTATTCGTAGCAAAGGGGAGCTTGGTGTACCCCAGAGAAATCCTCACCGAGGACCCGGCATGATCGCCTTATCTTTCTACCGCCCATATATCCGTCATTCTTGCTTCAACATGAGCCTGTTTTTTCTGATCGCTCCGGGATTGGCCGCATGCGCCGCCTGGGCGCAAACGTCTAATGCCCTGCTCGTTTCTTCGCGAGCGCGTATTGTTCAGGATCAGGACCGGATCCGCGTAGGCGAACAGAAACATCTTTCCGAGCAGGAACGAGGTGCTTTGTGGGCCCAGCTCGCGCTCGATTATGAAGCCGCGACCGAATTCCCGAAGGCCGAAGATGCCTATAACAGGTCGCTGCAATTGCTGAAGAATGAGCCATCAGCCCAAGCGGAATATGCCTCCACACTCGACAGCCTGGCGTCGCTCTACATGATTTACGGACGTTTAGATGACGCCGAGAGCGCCAGGAAGCATGCCCTTGCGGCGCGCCGGAAGATGGGCAACACATCTGAAGTTGGCCTCAGCCAGATCCATTTGGCAGACATAGCGCTGGCGCAGCACCGGTTCAAGAAGGCGGAGCGCCTGGCGCTGCAGGGAATGCAAGGGATGCGATCTTCCGTTGATTCTTTCCGGACGGGTATGCTGTCGGCATGGATCACGCTGGCCTATGCGCGGTGCTTAGAGGGGCACAACGCTGAAGGACTGATGAGCGCAGAGCAGGCTGTTGCTTTTGCGGTCAGGAACTTCGAATCAGAATCGGCGGCTGTGGGATTTGCGCTGGAGACCCTCGGCTTTGCTCAGTGGAAAACCGGGGCGGCAAAAGATGCCGAGAAGACCATGCTTCAGGGTCTTAGGATACTCCGAACCAACCTGGCTCCGGCCGATCCCCGCCTCGCCGGCGCTATGCTGCAATACCGGGCCTATTTGGCTGGGACCAACAGAGTGGTTGAAGCAGAACAGATTCAACAGCAAGTCACACGGATGAACGGAGAATCGGGGATCTTCTGTGCAGGATGCGCAGTCAGCGTCTCCAGTCTCTCGAAAACCTTGCGGTAGAAGATGGAAACTCGGGATGGAAACTCGGACAGGACAGGGGGAGTTTGCGGGACAGATGGAGTAACCCCTAATCTGAAATACGGTGGTTACTCCGTCTGTCACGTTAACTTGTCACGTTAACTTGTCACCGTCACCTTAACTTGTCACCTAAGCCCGTGACAGACGAAACGTAGCCCCTCAGGACGGCCCGCAAATCGCAGCGTGTGCTGCTCACTTGGGGTACTTTTCGTCACCGGGTTTCCAGTCACCGGGTTTCACCGGGTTTCGCCGAGCGCGCCCGATCTGAGGGGTTATTTCTTCCCGAATCTCCCCCCGAATCTCCCCTGTCCTGCTTTTCCCCCTATCCCCATGTCCCCCTATCCCCCTCACTTCAGCGTTCCCGTGCAACAGGCTGCCATGCCGTTTGCAGCGAGCGGCTGCGGTCTCCGCTGCGTCTTTTACTTGCGTCTGCTGTCCTCACGGTGTACAAACTGAATCCTGCCGGGGGCGCGCATGAAAACTCGCATCTCTGCTGTGCTGGTGCCGCTGACTGTGCTGGCGGCCCTCCTTTCCTTGCCTGTGCGCGGTGCCGCGCAATCGGTGCTCGCGGTCCGGTGCGCCGACGCCACTCTGGACGCTGCATCCCGCATCCAGGCATGCACCGCCATCATCCAGGACGGCGCTTCGACCGACATGGAACTTGCAGTGGCGTATACCAATCGCGGCTCCGCGCTCGACCAGAACGGCGATTATAAGGCCGCCATTCGCGACTTCGATGCCGCGCTCGAGTCTGAGCCGGACTACGCTCCGGCCTTCAACAATCGCGGCAGCGCGCACCTCAGCCTGCGCCAGTACGATCGGGCGATTCCAGACTTCGATGAGGCGATCCGCATTAGCCCCAAATCGGCGGTGTATTTGAGCAACCGCGGGGCAGCGTATCTCGATGCTGGCGACTTCGAGCACGCGGGCGGCGACTTCGACCGCGCCGTGCTTCTCGATCCCACGAATCCAGGTATCTGGGGTCGCCGGTGTTTGGTGCACGTGATTCAGGGCGACTACAAGGATGCCCGCTTCGACTGCGGCCATTCCACAACCCTCAAGGTCGACAACCTCGAAGCCTGGTTCAGCAATGCCCTCCTGTATCTGAAGACGGGCAAAACCGAGGACGCGCAGAAGGCCTACAGCTCGGTGCTTTACCTGGCCGGCCGCGTTGCCGCGGCCAGTGACAGTCCGGCGGCTGCGATCTCCTTCAAGCCATCCGCGTTTTATGGGCGCGGCATTGCTGAGCGGCGCCGCGGCGATCTGCGCGCTGCCAAGGCCGACATGGATGCCGCGCTTAAAATGGATCCGGAAGTCGAGGCGCGTTTTGCGAAGTGGGGTGTTCGCGGAAGCGACGTTCCCGATGCGCAGGACGCATCGGCACACTGAGCGCGGCCCGCGCTGTGGGGAGATAAGGATCGCGGTAGGGACGCATATTGCTATGCGCCCCCGCACAAAACCGTACGTGCGGCTTTCCCGCATACGGCTTCCACCTCGGGTATTTGACGGCGAAGCGTTGATTAGGCCACGGATGCTGGATGCGCGGGTGGGGGAGCCACTGGGAGACTAACTTCGTCATGTCCGACCACAGAGTACCGTCCTTCTGACTGCGCCGCCGACGCGTGCGCCGCCATAGGCCGGTGACGTGGTGGTGGGGGGAGATAAGGGGACACGATACGTATCCCCGCAAAATTGCTGCAATAGGTAAGCTGTGCCTCTATCTCTGCAAACACAAGGGACCAAGTCGCCGCCGGTCACGCAGACCTGCAGCTTGGAAGAGGGCGGGCCAGCGTGGACGACCGCCGTACTAGGGTTCGGTTGGGCTGTCATTCAGCCGTGTGCCGACCACGTCGCTGCACTTGGTTAAGTAGACGGTGCCCGTAGAGTTGAAATATATCGACATAAGCTGCGCCCTAAGGTCGTTCTCATCGACGAGTGTGATGGTAGCGAAACCTTTCTGCGTCCCCGGAACATATGGACTTGTAGTAGGAGGATCGACGATCAGGAGCTCGAAAACGTCCCTGTAAGTGTCGTGGCCGGTCTTCCACCAATAGCCGTGGCCGGGAGTATCGTATCCGAACAATGTGTTGGTGAAGGTATTGATCAAAGTGCCGTCGCCCGTGAAGCTGACGAGACCCTGAAACGGCGCCGCGAGCGTCCCGGTGGTAACACCGGGGCAGTAGACGGGGGTCACCTGCAAGCGCCAGGTACCCTCCAGGCCCTGTGGCTCATGCCCGTCCGTTCTGGCCGTGCTCTCCTGCGCCAAAGCACAGGTGCCTGAAACCAACAAAAGCAGTGAAAACACGCGTACCGCCGAAGCCAGGGTTTTGCTTTTCATAAAAGACCTCCAGTTTGAGATTCGCTTGACGCATGGAAACAATCGGACATCTGTTGGGCGCCTTCAAACGGTAAGGTGCGGCAGTACCAGCCTTTCCCTGGTTTGCCGTCGAATGCCGTCCTTTGCCGTGCCGTTGCAGGGCAGGGGTACGATTTGGTTCCCGGGTTCGTGACGTTTGCGGACCAACCAGGAGAGCGCGATGGGCGAACCACCCCTTCGAACACCGCAGCCCGAAGACCGGCTGGATTCGTGGAAATTGCGGCCTACCTCAAACGCGACGTGAGGACGGTTCAGCGCTGGGAGAAGGGGAGATGCCCGTCCACCGTCACCTGCATGACAGGATTGGCTCGTGTACGCGTCCCGGGCGGATCTGGATGCGTGGATGCGCAGCAGGAATCTTCGATCAGGGCAGGAGAATGCGGACAACGCTGCGTCGCCGGATCCTCCCGGACAAGCGCCGCGGCCGCTCTTGCTTAGGAACTGGCGAGTTGTGTTGTCGCTGGCAATGGCGGGTGCGGTGGCGATCGGCGCGATTCTCTGGCTGCAGAGGACAGAGCGCTTCTGGCGAAACCCAACAGCTGATGCACGATTTCAGACGGTCACGGACTTCGATGGGTTGGAGCAGGCCGCTGCGGTGTCCGGTTTTGTGCGGGGGCGCATAGCAATATGTGTCTCTACCGCGATCCCTATCCCCCTATCCCCCTATCCCCCTATCCCCCTATCCCCCGTCTGGTCAGGAATGACTCACGTCAGCGACTGGTGAAAGCGGCGCTCGAATTCAATCGATCCCTCCCGAAGAAGTAGGATGCGATCACAAGGATTGGCCTAGTCGCTTCTCGAGTTGTACGCGATAGGTTCTGCAGACGCGTGAGCGGTGGCCGTCCTTCAAGACGAGTTCGAATTCGCCGTGAGAGATGGGCTGAAGCTCAAGGATGCTGTCAATATTGACGATGGCCGATCGATGAACACGGACGAAGCGCATGGGATCGAGACTATCGGCGAGCTCATTGAGGGCCGAGCGGTAAAGCAGCTCCTTGCCGGCGAGGTGCAGATTGGCATCAGAGCTGTCCAAATTAGCGAGAAAGGCAGGCTGTTGGAGCAGTTAGTCAGCTGATTACATTAGGAGAGCTTGGCCAACATCAAAAGAGGTTCCCTATTTTGGACCCACTGAAAACGAAGCATTAACCGCAGGTCCCTCCACTTCGCTACCCCGGATTTCCTGTTGAAGTTGGTTGCTTCGGCAAACTTCATGCGCCTTTCTTTGCGGAAAGTCGCACTCGTGGCGTTGTCTAGTGCTGCGTGGCAGGAAATCCGGGTACGCTCCGGTCGGGATGACAAATTTGTTGTAAAAATGGGCGGTTGTCGTGAGAAATCATCGATTTCAAAACAAATTTGTCATCCCGACCGGAGCGAAGCGAAGTGGAGGGACCTGCGGTTAATGCGATTTGTGCGCCTGAGTCAGGAGTAATCCCAATTCGTCCGTTTGGTTAAAACCCTAATTTGGACAAGTCTGATTTCGTCTGTCCTGAAACCCTGTCCTGAAACTCTGCGAGCCCTGTCAGTCGGCATCGAAGGATTGGGATCATCCGATGTATCCTGTCAGCGGATTTACCCCGAAACCGGTTACTCGAGAAGTCCCAATGATAACCAGAAAGGCCTTTCTCGTTCTCTTTTCTTTGCTGGCCGCGATCGGCTGCAGGGCAAAGCTCGACGCTCCGTCGACACCCACCCTCGCCGTCGATGCGACGGCAGGCCAACATGCCATTGATCCCAATATTTACGGAATTTCCAACTATAGCCTTGACGCTAAGTACGCAGAAGAGATTCAGGTTCCAAATATCCGCTGGGGTGGCGATGGTACAACCCGCTACAACTGGCAGGTAGACTCCAGCAATGCCGGTTTCGACTGGTATTTTATGGGCGGGAGTGGAAACGCCAATCCTGTCCCCGGCGCCTCTGTCGATCGGATGATCAACACTTACAAACCGGCACACGCCGGCGCGTTGATTACCATTCCCATTATTCCCTATGTCAACAGCACCTCGGCATCCAACTGCAGCTTTCCGGCCTCGATCTATGGAGCCCAGCAATCGACCAATCCTTACGTCCACCCGAACGGAGAGAACTGCGGCAACGGCATCTCCTCGAGTGGCGCTCAACTGCTGGACAGCAACATTTATGCGAATCACATCAACAACTCGGTCGCGCTGCAACAAGGCTGGCTTGAGCACCTGGTGAGCACTTTCGGTACGGCGGCGAAGGGTGGGGTGCCCTTCTACCAGTTGGACAACGAACCCGCCGGATGGGGCAATACCCACCGCGACGTCGAGCCCCACGGCGCCACTTACAACACCATCATTTCGCTCGGCCAACAGTATGCGGCGATGGTCAAGCAGGTAGATCCTTCCGCGATGGTGCTCGGTCCGTCTGACTTCACCCTCGGCGGTTGGATCGGCATGCCAAGCCAACAGAACAACCTCTACGCCGGCCAATATTACCTGCAGCAGATGGCAGGCTACCATCGGAAGAACGGCAAACGGGTGCTCGACTACTTCGATGAGCATTATTACCCGCAGTTCACCGATCCTACCTCGCAGCTCGCCTCGACCCGTACCTTTTGGGATCCAACCTACAACGGCGGCACCTGGGTCGAGCAGTCCTACTTCCATGGCCCCATGCAACTGATTCCTCGTTTCCAGCAATGGATCGCCCAGTATTATCCCGGAACCAAGCTGGCCTTCTCCGAGTACTCGATCGACAGCGGCAAGAAGCTCGTTACCGACGCGCTGGCCGAAGCCGACGTGCTCGGGATCTTCGGGAGCCAGCGGGTGGGTTTCGCCAACATGTGGACCGCGCCGGCGCCAACCGATCCCATCGCCTACGCGTTTCGTCTCTATCGCAACTACGACGGCCAGGGTGGCCAGTTTGGAAACACCAGTGTGCTTGCCAGCAGCACCAATCAAGCGAAACTCTCCATCTACGGGGCGTTGCGTTCGTCCGATGGCGCTTTGACTCTCATCCTCATCAACAAAACCACCAGCGCAATCCAGACTAGCCTCTCGCTGGCCCATTTCACGCCCGATCCCTCGGCCTCTGTATATTGCTACAGCGGAACCAATCTCCAGAAGATCAGAGCGCTGGGAAAGATCTCGATCACTCCCGCGGGTTTTTCGTACAATTTCCCTGCTTACTCGGCGACTGTGTTCGTGGTCACGGCGCCAGCTCCGGCGCTTCCTCATCTTCGCAAGTAGCTCGCATTCGTCACTTCTCCGGACTCGTTGACGCCTGCGGGGTCGGCCTGTCCACGAAACCCTTCAGCCCCCGGCGCGGTGGGCGAAGAAATTCCTAATTGACGATCAGTGTCAACTGCGTGGTCTGTGACACCGGAGTCGTTGCACCCTGCTGCGTCGCCGTTACCTTGAAGGTATAGGTGCCGGCCGGCGTAAGGGATTGGGCTGGGTTCGTTTGGCTGGAGTTGCCGCCTCCGCAACTGGAGAGCATGCCCACGGAGAGAATTCCCAGAATTGCGATCAGCAGCACGCTAGACCTGTCGCGGAAGCGCCGGGGCATGCGGATGAGGAACAACGCCGCCAGAGAGGCGGCAGAGAAGATGCGGCCGAAGTTGTCGAAAGGGCGACGATGAAGCGAAGTTACGTTGCTCGAAGTAGCAGGCTCCGATGTGGTGACCGTGAGCGTAATGTTTACGCCGGCGTTGCCGGAAAGTGTGATCGGGGACGAAGGCGCGAAGGAACACGCCGCCTCGTTGGGCAGGCCGGAACAGCTCACGGTTCGGGCTACGTTGATTCCGCTGAGCTGTGAGAGCGAAAGTGGGTAGGTGGCACTCGCGCCGGCAGTCACTGTTGCGGAAGTTGTTGAGCCGGCCGAAAAGGTAAAGGGCGGCGGTGGCGGCGGTGGCGCCGGCGCGATGGTTAGAGTGTACGTCTGGTAGCCGAAAAGCGTGCCAAAGGCGCTGGCCTCCGATACAGAGACAGCTACGTTGAAAGTGCCGCTGGCTGTGGGCGTTCCCGAGATCACTCCGGCGCTGCTCATGGAGAGACCGGCCGGCAGACCTTGCTGGGTGAAGGTATAGGGCGGGGAACCACAGCAGATCGTGAGCGCCTGATTGTAGGCGACACCTACAGTGCCGTTGGGCAGCAGAGCGGGAGCGACGAAGACGTCAATCGGCAGGACATTCAACGCATAGGTAATGCTGGTTGAGTTCGGCGTGCCGGCGGTGCTGTCGGTAACCGCTACGGTGAACGAGACAGTGCCGCCGGGCCCCGTTATTCCCGACAACACCCCGGCAGTTGTCAGCGTGAGACCGGAGGGCGGCGTTCCGCTAGCGATCTGGTAGTGGTAAGGCGGAGTGCCGCCCGTAGCCGTCAAAGTCTGGGTGTACGGCACTGTGGCAGTTGCCGCCGGCAGAGTTACCGGGGAAACGACGATAACCGGGTTCCCGAATACGAGTGCAACCGTGGAGGAAAGACTGGAATTGTAGTTGCTGTCTCCCGGATAGCTTGCTTCAATCTGGTGAGTCCCTGTGCCGGCGGGGTCGAGGTTGCTGAACGACACGTTTGCTGTATATGTCTGCTCGTAAAGCAGCGTTGCGGAACCATTCGGGCCCAGGGCCCCAAGGTCAGGAAAGCCGTCGCCATTGAAGTCGGCCGTCGTAAGTGCTTGGCCAACGTTTGGAATGAACGAAGAGGTTGGACCAGCCGTGAACGTGCCATCGCCATTCCCGTAACCAACATTCACACCGACTGTTCCATAGTACTGGCCGCCGCCTAATGCTTGGGCGATGTCGGGTTTGCCATCCTGGTTAAAGTCTGCCACCGCGATCCAGCTTGCGGCTCCCAACAGTGCTCCGCCCGTGGCTGTGGTAAAGGTCCCGTCCCCATTGCCGAGCAGGACCGATGCCCCACCTACGTAGCCGGTAAGGATCACCGGTTGATCGATCGTTTGCACCACTACATCCGGCTTCCCGTCCAGGTTGAAATCCGCGACGGCAATGGACGTAGGAATGCCCCCGACCTGCGCCGTAAAGGAGCCCGCGCTGAACGTGCCGTCGCCATTGCCGAGCAGGATGGCGAACAACCCATTGAACGAGTTTGCGTTGTTCGATGGCGATGGTGCGGCGACGGCAATGTCCTGCTTGCCATCGCCATTGAAGTCCGCGAGGGCGATATAAAAGTTGCCGCCCAGTTCGCTGAATTTTTGCGAGCTGGTGGAGAACGTACCGTCGCCCTTGCCCAGCAGCGTGGTTATGGTGAATGGTCCAGCCGTTTCAGTTGGGGACGAACCGCCCACGATCAGGTCGGGTATACCATCGCCGTTGACATCGGCCACGGCCAAGACGTTTCCTGCTACAGACTGTTGGGGTGCAGCCGCGCTGAACGTGCCATCGCCATTACCGAGCAGCACCGTGATCGAGCTGTCGGAGTTGACAGTCGCGAGGTCAAGTTTTCCGTCTCCATTGAAGTCGGCAACAACCATGCCAACCGGGGCATTGCTGGTTGCCGGATTCGAGCCCGCGGTGAAAGTCCCGTCCCCTTTGCCCAGAAGCACAGACACAGTGTTGTTTCCATTCGCGATGGCGACGTCGGGTTTGCCGTCCCCGTTGAAGTCACCGGAGACAATGGCCTGGGTGGCGTTCGTATCGAGACTGTTAGGTATGCCTTGGGTGATGAAAGTTCCGCCGGGAGTGAGTGTGCCCAACGGCATCGTAGCTATGGATGCGTTGTTGTTGCTGGTATCGAGCAGAGCGAGGGAACCAGTCGGGGCGGTGGTGAAATCAATGCCGGTCAAGGTGGCGGCGATGGTGTAATTGCCCTGTTCTCCCGAGAACTGCGCAATGTTTGTGGTGGTGGGAAAGAGTCCTCCAGTCACAGCCAGGCTGGCGGTATTGGATACGCTGCCTGCATTGCTGCTCGTGCCAACGAAGACAGCGTTGTAGCTATGCGCACCGATGCCGGGAACGAAGCTGAAAACCGCCAGGCCGGCGCTGGTAAGTTGCGCGCTGCCGAGGATGTGCACGTCCGTGCAATGTGCGGCCGTCGCGTCGCAGAAGTTTACCAGGCCCGTCTTGACTGCACCGGCATTCACCTGTGCGGTCAGCGTGACCACCGTACCGGAAGCCACAGACGTGGCTGGATTGCCTGCGGCAGTGACCGTGAGCGTCGTGGTGGTTGCGGCCACTGCAGTCAGGCAACTAGCAAAGGCGGCTAGAAAGAGAATGAACAGGCGAGGCAACGATCTCATGTACAACTCTCCGGGTGGAAACTCAGGGAGACTGGGTACGGCCGGGATGCTCACCGTCTTCAAAAGAGATCGCCTCCCGACGATTCCGACGCTGCATAACTTGATGCGGAACACCAGCAACTACCGTACGCGCTCTCGTGCCATTGGGGAAAATTAACACGAACGACGGAACCGGGGATAGGTGTCATGTCCGTAATTGCTATCGCGGAACCAATCTCCAGAAGATTAGAGCGCTGGGAAAGATCTCGATCACTCCCGCGGGCTTTTCGTACAATTTCCCTGCTTACTCGGCGACTGTCTTCGTGGTCACGGCGCCGGCTCCGGCGCTTCCTCATCTTCGCAAGTAGCGCGCATTCGTCACTTCTCCGGACTCGTTGACGCCCGCAGGGTCGGCATGCGAACGAATGCTTTCTTTGCGGCAGCCTCAAAGAAAGGGATCGCGAATACTCGATTCCAACTCGAATTTGTAATAAAATAGGAGTGTAGATTCGATATGAGGCTGCAAATGGCGCGGATAACCAAAAACAAAACCAAGGAAGCTCGGCCCCTCAAGCAGCTTCGGAAGTCGAAGTTTCAGGCCGATCTTGCACCCTCTGAAGACAGCATGGTGCGCGCCCTCAAGACTGAGCTGCAACTGACGAGCAATACCGATTTTCTTTCCGATGCTCTAGCGCTCTTTCACTGGGCGGTCTCTGAACGGAAGCGTGGACACCGCATCGTCAGCGAAAGTGCTATAGGAGAAAGGAAAATTCTGGTGTTCCCCCACCTGGAACGAGTTGCCCCTGAACTGGCATTGCCGCGGATCGACATTCACTGGACCCAGGCTGAATTGGAAAAACTGGCGGAACTTGCTGCAAAGCGACCCGCTGAGCCCCCAGATGCCCTCGTCCGGGCCATGAGGCACTGAGTTGGCCGTTGCGATCCGTCATCTCGACGAATTCGACGACGTACAGAGCTTTGACTGCGGTGATGAGCCTCTCAACAATTATCTGCGGCGCCACGCCGGGACGAATCAGCGGAAGGTCTCGATCGGAGTAACCTATGTTGCCGTTGATGAAGCAGCGTCCCATACGGTGCTCGGCTATTTCACGCTGGCCACCTCCAGCATTCCGCGCGACAAACTTCCAAAGAAATATGTACGCGGCTTGCCGCCCTACGATCTGCCTCTGATCCTGCTGGCCCGGCTGGGCGTTGACAAACGTTTCAGCGGCAGAGGTCTCGGCCACGCATTGATCTCCGAAGCATTCAAGATCGTTCTGCGGGTTGCGGATGATGTCGGCTGCCGCTGCGTCATCACGGATGCGTACCGCGACAAAGCTGGATGGTACGCACGTTATGGATTCATTCCTCTTGAAGGAGGCGAACAGGAGGTCCCGCAAAAGATGTTTTTGGATATAAGGACCATTCGCGCTGCATTGCAGCAAGGAAAACAGTGAGGTAATCGCATGAGTCTCTTCAGACGACCTAGCCCGGGGGGAGATAAAGTTAGCGGTGAGCGCATGCTATACTCACGCCGTAAAAGGGTGAGAATGTGCGGAGAGGGCCAGCTGACTTGATGCGTCGTTTGTTGGCTTGGCAGCTTGTTTCCGACTTTATCTACATCCTTGCCGCCGCTGTCTTCCTGTTCTCAGGTAGCTGCGCCGCGCAAACGAGCCTTGGATTTGCCGTCAATCTCATCAGCCCCACGCTCCTTCCTGCCGCAAGCTCAGCGATTGTTGCCGGCGACTTTAACGGAGATGGCATACCCGACCTTGCCATCATCGGCCAGCAGAATACCGTAACCGTCCTGCTGGGAACGGGCAATGGCAGTTTCACGGCCGGTGCGAGTCCACCAACAACTGCCTCCAACGACAGCGCTCCTGCGCTGATCGTTGCCGCAGATTTCAATGGGGACGGCAAGCTCGACCTGGCCACGGCGGACTCCAGCAACACGCTGACCTTCTTGCAGGGAAACGGAGACGGGACCTTCAGCCAGACAGGAACCATGTCGCTGCCCGGCAACGCATTTACCTACATGCTCGTGGGTGATTTCAATGGAGACGGCAAGCCGGACATTGTACTGTCGAGCAACCCCAGCCAGTCTTCTGCCACCCCTAGTGCCACCCCATTCAATCTCACGCTCTTGACGGGCAAGGGAGACGGCACGTTCACCCAGAGCACGCTGAGCTTGAGCTCGATCAACGAGGGGCCCATTGCCGTTGGCGACTTCAATGGTGATGGCAAAACGGACGTCGTCGTCGGCAGCGAGCCGTTGACCGACGACAGCAGCAATACCGGTGTCATCACCGTGCTGCTCAGCAATGGAAATGGCACGTTCACGCCTGGCTATACGCAGGCCACAACAGGCGTTCCCATCGCAATCGCCGCGGCAGATTTCGATGGGAACGGGAAGTTGGATGTTATTGCCGGGACCCTGGCTAATCCAGCGGGAACGGATCCCATGGGCGGGTACACACCCGGGTCCATCGAATTGATGGGCAATGGCGATGGCACCTTCACCGTCCTGCCCGGCGGCGGCATTCCCGGCGCAGGAATTTTTGCGGTTGCCGATTTCAATGGAGATGGCAAGCCGGACCTCGCCGTGGGAACCATCGGCGGTGGTCCGCTCGATCCGGGTGCCTATGTGATCGCCATTGAGTTGGGAGATGGTAAGGGCGGTTTCACGGCCAGTCCGGCCCTGACAGACTGGTTTCCCAACCTGAATGGAGCACCTCTGGTCCAGCCCAACAGCGAACAGTTGCTCGCCACAGCCGACTTCAGCGGAGACGGCCATGCTGGTCTGGCAGTGATCGGCAGCACCACACCTCAGCCAGCGAACGAAGTCGCGATCCTGCTGTACCCGCCGGCCATCACCCTCTCGCCCGTAAACCTGCCAGACGGCTTAATCAACACGCCCTACAACCAGACCATCACAGCCAGCGGGGGTACGCCGCCGTACACATTCTCGGCAATGGGTCTGCCTCCAGGCCTCAGCATCAGTACCAGCGGTGTCATTTCGGGTACACCGACAACGGGAGGGCAAGGAGGATTTACGCTGACTGTGCAGGACAGCAACCCCGCCGATCCCGCTGGCAGCGTCTCGTATTCCCTCAACATTGACTCGCCGGGTTTCAGCATCACGCCGGCCTCCACTTCGGCAACGGTTAATGCGGGTCAGTCAGCCACCTACACCTTGAATCTGGCTTCCATCGGCGGATTTACCTCTGCCGTGACGCTGACTTGCGGTGTTGTGTCTGGCATGGACGGCGCATGCTCGCTTTCGCCGGCGACTGTGACACTGGGCCAAACCGCAAGCTCGGTTCTGACAGTCACCACCGCGGCGGCAACCACGTCGCTGAATGAGCCTCCCGCCATGCCCTTCAAGTTCCGTGACTTCGGCAGGTTCGCGGGCGGGGTATCGTTTGCCGGAATCTTCCTAATATTCTTCCGCAAAGGAAAGTATCGCTGGCTGTCTGTTGTGGTCGTCGGCCTTTTTGCAGCGGGATTGATGGCGGCGTGCGGAGGAAACAGTCAAACCATGACCGTCCCGGGTACGCCGGCCGGCAGTTACAACATTACTGTGACGGCGACGCAACAGTCTTCCTCCTCTAGCTCTACCGCAATCACCCAGACCACGGCGCTGACTTTGATCGTGCAGTAAAGCCTGCGCAGCCTTCCAGCCGACTGAAACTTACTTGCCGAATTCGCATCTGTTGTGAGTGTAGGGCCGCATGCTCAACATTCAAATGTAGCTTGCCGAGGGGGGCTTATCGCGCTTATCGCGCTTTTAGCGCATCTTTTTTTTAAAGCTGTTCGGTAACTGGAAAGCCTCTAGCTGCCACCACCTTCTAAAGTGTGCATGCCTACCGTTAAGCCGTGCTTTCTCTCCTTTGGGCGGGGGTGATTTGCCAAAAGCAGAAATGAAAGGTGAGACTGAAGGAGTGCGCGGATCACTGCTCCGGCATGCAATCCACATAAAGAACCGAGAGGACGGACCCGCAAGAAATGTCAACGCCTACAAGCAGCAGCCAACAGTCTGCTGACACTTCCCCGATTCAGCCCGCCAACGGAAAATTAGGAATCATGATCCCCGGAATGGGCTCGGTTGCGACCACCCTGGTGGCCGGCGTAGAAGCCGTGCGCAAGGGAATCGCCAAGCCTATCGGCTCGCTCACCCAGATGGGAACCGTTCGCCTGGGCAAGCGCACCGACGCGCGCAGCCCGCTCATCAAGGACTTCGTGCCCCTGGCCAAGCTGGATAATCTCTGCTTCACCGGGTGGGATATCTTCGCCGACAACATGTTCGAGGCAGCCAAAACGGCGCGCGTCCTCGATAAGGATCAGCTGGAAACCATTCGCCCTTTCCTCGAAGGGATCCGGCCCATGCCCGCGGTCTTCGATCAGTACTACGTCAAGCGCCTGCAGGGCAGCAATGTGAAGAAGGGCAAGAATAAGCGCGACCTGGCGGAGCAGCTGCGCGCGGATATCCAGGCTTACAAGAAGGTCACCCAGCGCCAGGTGATGATCTGGTGCGGCTCAACCGAGATTTTTCTTACCCCGACCGCAGTCCACCAGTCCCTTGCCGCATTTGAAAAAGGACTGGATGATGACGACATCAATATCGCGCCCTCGATGATCTATGCCTATGCATCGCTGCAGGAAGGGGTTCCCTTTGCCATGGGGGCACCGAATTTGACCGTCGATCTGCCGGTGATGCAGGAGCTTTCCCGCAGGAACAGCGCGCCCATTACCGGCAAGGACTTCAAGACTGGACAGACTTTCATGAAGACCGTGCTGGCCCCGGCCTTCAAGGCACGCATGCTGGGAGTGAGCGGTTGGTACTCCACCAATATTCTGGGCAATCGCGATGGGGAAGTGTTGGATGATCCGGAGTCGTTCAAGACTAAGGAAGAGTCCAAGCTGAGCGTGCTCGACTTCATCCTGCAACCGGATCTTTATCCAGATCTTTACAAGGATATTTATCATAAGGTCAGGATTAACTATTATCCACCCCGTGGTGATAATAAAGAGGGTTGGGACAACATCGACATCTTCGGATGGCTCGGCTACCCGATGCAGATCAAAGTCGACTTCCTGTGCCGGGATTCGATCCTGGCCGCGCCTATCGCTCTCGACCTCGTGCTCTTCCTGGACCTGGCCGCGCGCACTCCGGAGCTCAGGGATATTGGCATTCAGGAATGGCTGAGCTTCTACTGGAAGTCGCCGATGACCGCGCCGGGTCTTTACCCGGAGCACGATCTCTTCATCCAGCTGATGAAGTTGAAGAACACGCTGCGTCATATTCAGGGCGAGTCGCTGATTACCCACCTGGGCCTGGAATATTACGACTAGCGGCGCAGTTCCACTGAGGCAATCTGGCCGTCGACCGTCTTGTCCGGGACTTCCGCGTATTTGACCACGGCGGTGACCCCTTCCAGGTCGGTACAAGGATTTAGGTCACCCGCGGGGGCAGCGTTGGCGGAGGAGAAAGCGATGTCGTAGTAGTTGTTGCTGTAGACGTCGACGGTCTTGCCCGCTGCCTCCACCTTGAACTCGATCACCGCCGGGTCGCTGCACTGCACGCCCCGGATGACGCCGGTAACAGTATGCTTCGGGCCAGTTGCCGGCTCGCTGGGATGTTTTGCGCCGGCAGGCGTCTGCGGGTTTTCGGCAATTTGCGGGTTCGCTTTTGCGGCATCCGCGTGCATTGGTTGATAACCCTTGAGCTGTTCAATCCGGGTCTGCAGGGTGGCGGTTTCTTCGGGAGTTCGCGCGACCTTGCTGGCCGCTTTGAGCACGTTGATCGCATATTGGTAGCGATCCCGCTGCTGCAGAACGTTGGCCGCATTCATCCGATAAGACAAGACCGCGGGATCGAGCATGATCGCGTGAACGCTGAGCCGGTAGGCCTCGTCAAGCTGTTTACGCCTGGTGCCGTAAAAGACGGCCAGACGATCGTAGGCAGGCGCAAACGACGGGTTCAGCTTGATGGCCGTGCGCAGGCTGTCTTCCACGGCGGCATCGTTGCCGGTAGAGCCGCTCTGCATCGCAATGGCTGCATAGTAATAGTGGGCGAGGTAGCTTTGCGAATCGAGCTTGATGGCTTGTTCGTACCACTTTTGTGCGGATGCAAGATCACCTGCATGAAACGATAGAAAACCCATCGTTTCGTGGGCCAGCGTGTTATCCGGTTCGTCGCGCAGCACGGTATCGAGCAGTGCGCGCGCGTCCCCGGTGCGCTGATTGTAGGCCAGCAGATCCGCCCGCACTGCATTGGCCTGCGGCAGGGTCAGCGCTTTCACCTGGAACGTCGAGGGATCGATGGTGGTTGAGGCGTTGAGCCGGAAGAACTCGTAGTTGCCCCTGGTCACATAGGCCTCAAGATCCTTTTGCAATTGCTTCAAGTCGCCGAATGCCTGCGCCGCAGCGGTGATCGGGTCCTGGTGCTTACTCACGAGATCGACGTAGGCGCCCAGCCGGTTCGCGTTCGTCTTCTTATCAGTCAGCTCAAGATAATGCGTCAGCGCCCACGATTGGGCGTAGAAGACCGATCCCTTTTGTTCCTCGTGGTAGTAGGGTGAGGTCGAGTCGACCTTGAAGAGCGTTGCTAAAGGTAGCAGCCGCTGTTCGCGAAGATAAAGAATGTCGTTGGCACTCGGCTGGCCCAGGTCGACGTACTTGTCGTGGATGTCAGTATTCTGGAAGAACTCCGCCAGGCCTTCATTCAGCCAGAGGGGCATCCACTCTGCCGCACCGCTCAATAGAACGTGGGTGTACTCGTGATAGACGACGGCAAAGGGATGTTCCTGCTGTGCATCCAGACGGACCAGGATGTAATTCTTATCCGGGCCATGGAGGAAGAAGCCGGCAAGATCGATCTGCCCTTTGGCAAGATACGCCGCCGGCTCGAGCGCTTGAAATTCCTTCCTGTCTTTTACCGCGATCACCACGATGGGCGGGTTGGGATCGACGTTTCCCTTGGGAAAGAGGGTTTGAAAAACCCAACGCATGTGCTCAAACTGGTCGGCGATGTGGCGGGCCTGTTTCTCGTTGGTATCGGTCACCACGGTGAAATGCGGGCTATGCAGCTCCAGCCATGCTTCGGGCGCGGCACTCCATCCGATTGAAGCAGAAAATACCAAGGCGGCTAGAACCGGGAGCAGCCGCATTGTGGGTTTGCGCATAAGCTGGGGAATCCGACAGTATGATAATCGTTATGAAGTTACGATTACACCTTTGCCTTGCTTGCCTTCTGCTGCTGCGATGGGGCTGTGCCCAAGAGGTCAGCTTCCGCATCACGCCCTTGCGCCCGGTGGAGGAGCTGCGCGCTGAGGCTCTCAAAGAGCAGCCCCCGCGGGAGCAGGGACCCTTCCGGAAGCCTGAGCTGGTGGAATTGATCACCCTCGATCCGACCATCAAGCTGGATATCCGCTACGCGACTACCAACAATTTTCTCGGCGTGCCGTTGTATACCCAGGCGCGGGCCTTCCTGCAACGTCCAGCCGCGGAAGCGCTGCTCCGCGCCCATCAAGAGCTCAAGGCGCAGGGATACGGCCTGATTATCCACGATGGCTATCGCCCATGGTACGTAACCGAGATTTTCTGGAAGGCTACACCCGACGATAAGAAGATCTTCGTCGCCAATCCGGCCGAGGGGTCCAGGCACAATCGCGGGTGCGCCGTGGATCTCTCCTTATACGATTTGCAAACAGGCAAAGAAGTAAAGATGCCGAGTGGATATGACGAGATGACCGACCGTGCTTATGCCGACTATGCCGGGGGCACGGAGGAGGAACGCGCGCGGCGCGCACTTCTGCGCCAGGCCATGGAGAAGCAGGGTTTCCAGGTAATCCCCGACGAGTGGTGGCACTTCGATTACAAGGATTGGAAACAGTATCCGATCATGAATGTAAAGTTTGAAGACCTTGGTGGGTAGGGAGTCATTGAGAAACCGCAGGTCCCTCCACTACGCTACCCCGGATTTCCTGTTGAACTGGGTGGCGTTGGCGAGCTTCATGCGCCTTTCCTTACTGAAAGGCGCACGCGCGGCCCTGTCCAATGCTGCGTGGCAGGAAATCCGGGTACGCTCCGGTCGGGATGACAATTCATTTGCAGAGGTGATGGCAGGTTCGGTTGCACCGGAGGAAAAGGGGTGTCGTAGCAGGAAATCCGGGGTACGCTCCGGTCGGGATGACAATTTAACTTGAAATCGAACGGTTTTTCACGGATAACTCCCGCTTCGCAATAAAATTGTCATCCCGACCGGAGCGCAGCGCAGTGGAGGGACCTGCGGTTTCTTCGCTCTTTATCGTGCGCGATCGAGCAGGACAGCTTCTCGACTCTGCAGTGTTGTTTGAATGGCAGTCAAGCCGGTCTCGCAGATCATTCAACCGCTGAAGGATCGCTGGAGCATTCTGGTTAGCAACCATCGATCGCATTAGCTCGCACTGGCCGACTAGCTGCTCATCGTATCCGATCAGAGTCTTGAGCGTGGGCGCCTCCTGACGATAGCGTTGGGTCATACGATCATTCTCGGGAACAGGCTGTTGTTGGATAGAGGCTTCCAAAGCGCCTATCCCTCGGGCCAGCCGCTCCAGTCGCTGGGCCGCCGCGACGGCAGGCGCATCGGGAAAAGGTTTCGCACGCGAAGGTGCGGGGAGAAACTCCTGCCGATATTCTTTCTCGGCCGTAATCACGCTGGCCATCGCAATCCCCAGCAGGCTCGCAGCTTTGCTGCGAACCAGCTGGTCGTCAGCGCGCAGCTGGTTCTCGACGCGATAGAAGTTGTAACCCCAGCCGTAGAACAGGTTGGTGGCAATTTGCCGGAGCGTGCCGGCGTCATAGAATCCGAAGCTCGACACTATTTTCCTCTGGACAAGCCTGCCTCAGGACCGACCGGATAGAAGCCGGTCGCCTGACCGATGTTGAAGGGCAGGCCGGCCGCGGCGTTGGGCGCAGAGACCAGTCCTTTTTCAGCCATCTGCAAGGCCAGGTAGTAGCGCACCGCTTCGATCGGAGTAAGGCCGATGGCCTGCAGCGAGATCAACTGGCGCATGCGCTCGTCTTTCGGCATGATGAGGATCTTCAGATCGTTCAGCGTGATGCCATAGGTCTGCAGAAAATCGGAAAGATGGGTTTTCACCAACTCGCGCACTTCATTGATGTGCTCATTGATGTCTTCCATCTTGGTCACCTGGACGATCTGGTTGATCGCCTGCTCAATGGCCGGCCCCGCGTAGTCGGCCACTTCACGGGTGTCGATCATATGGCCATTGAAGGGCAAATGAGTAATCAGATCGAGAGCTGCCTGCTTGGTGTCGACGTGGATGTAGTAATCCACCTGGTAGGCCATCTCGGCCATCTCCTCGCTGGTGGCCACGCCCTCGCTGCGGATCAGCAGCTTGGACCGGTTGATGTAGATGACCTCGAAAACCCAGGGAGAGGAGCCGCCGAAGAACCCTTGCGCGATGGAACCGAGGAGAGGTTTGTCGGGAGTGGTGAGGGCATACTGGCCCGTCTCGTAGACATTCAATACCGCGCCGCGTGATTTCAATACGCAGAAGTGATTGCTCTCAACCGTGAGCAGCGAACCGGAAACAATGCTTTCGTCCGCAATCTTGACCGCCAGGACCTTGGTCCCGAGCATGTCGGTGCCGTCATGTTGAAGTGATGTGATGACCTGCCGTGCAATCGCCATAATATTTTCCTCGCGCCTCGCGACCAAGGATACTCTAGTTTGTTTTCATTCCGACGTCAGCCGCGTCTCTTTGAGCACGCCGCGTGTGGAAAATAGCTAATAGGCTTTAAAGCTCTCTTGAACATTAACTTCTACAGCGACAGGGACTCCGTTCTTGTCTAACGCGGGTTTGAACCGGAACTGCTTGACAGCCCGAAGAGCCTCTGCGTCAAGTCCCATGCCCAAGGGGGCACTCACCAACTCAATCTGCTGCGGATTGCCCTGGGTATCGACGATCATTGAAAGCGTCTCAACCGCGCTGTCGGTCCTTGTAGCCTCTGATTTTTGCTTCTACTCCCGAAGGAAACTTCGGATCGACCGAGTGTACAAGCCTCGGAGGGGTCAGGTCTTTATAGCTCGTCCCGGCTGAAATGACACCGTAGGTTAACGAGTCCACGACAGCGCCTGAGTGGAATGACATGCCACATTGGAGCGCTTGCGGTTCCAGGGCTCGCCAGCGGGATCTCCAGATAGTCGTCCCAGTTATTGCTTTCCAGCCGGTGCATAGAAAGCCTCAAGGTTTGTGGATCGAGCGCCGCAGGCACCTCAAACCAAAGTTTCTCAGAAACCTTAAGTCCAGGATTCAGGTCGACATGAAAAGAAACGTCCGACTTGTATAGGCCAGAGAGCGAGTCGTAGACGTTGTGTGCGGGGTCGGTCAAAGTAAAAAACGTATTGTTGAACGAGATGGGCGTGCTCTTGTTGTTCAGGACCGAGATCTCGACGGCGACCAGCTTGGTGGCCGGGTTTGATCCTTTCGCCGTGCCGCCATTTAGGACGGTTACAGTCTGGGCGATGCCCGCGATTACCCAGCACAGTAGGCAAAGAGCAGTGGCCAGCTTCTGAGGGCGAGGTGCAAACTTGCGCAACATAGTACCGCAGCGGTTACTCAAGAGATGGTTCTCCCACGTTACATTTCGGGTGCGTAGCCGGCAGAAACCCGGCGAGCAATCCAATCGCGGGAAGATACGCACATATCTTGTACACAAAGAAGATGCTGGTTGCGTCGGCGATTCTACCCAGGATGGCCGCGCCAATGCCGCCCATGCCAAAGGCAAAGCCAAAAAACAGGCCGGAGATCATGCCCACTCTTCCCGGCACAAGTTCCTGCGCGTAGACAAGAATCGCCGGAAAGGCGGAGGCAAGCACCATGCCGACGATCACGCTCAAGACCGTAGTCCAAAACAGATTCGCGTGCGGTAGCAGCAAGGTGAGTGGCAGTATTCCGAGAATGGAGCACCAGATCACGGTCTTGCGGCCAATGCGATCGCCAATGGGTCCTCCAATCAAGGTGCCGGCAGCAACGGCGCCCAGGAAGGCAAAGAGGTGAATCTGTGAACTGCGCACTGAAACGTGAAAGCGGGCGATCAGGTAGAAGGTGTAGTAGCTGGTAAAGCTGGCCAGATAAAAATACTTGGAGAAGACCAGCGCGATCAGAACCGCGATCGCCGAAGCCACTCGCCGGGGCGGCAAGCCGGTTAAGGGAGAAGCATGCAGCGCGGGCCGGCTCCGCAGATGCAGCAAGCGTGCCTTGTACCAGCGGCTCACTCTGGCCAGCAGCACGATGCCCAGCAAGGCCACCAGGGCAAACCATGCCACCCCTTTTTGCCCGTGGGGCAGCACAACAAAGGCGGCGAGCAGCGGTCCGATGGCCGATCCCGTGTTGCCGCCAACCTGGAAGACCGACTGCGCCAGGCCCAGCCGGCCGCCGGAGGCAAGACGCGCCACCCGCGAGGACTCCGGATGGAAGACAGCCGAACCCATGCCAATCAGAGAAGCGGCCAGCAACAGCGATGCGAACGTGGGGGCGATGGCGAGCAGCAGCAGGCCGATCAGGGTAAATACCATGCCGATGGGCAGGGAGTACGGCATGGGCCTGCGGTCGGTGTGCCGCCCGATAAAAGGCTGCAGGATGGAGGCCGTCATCTGAAATGTCAGCGTCAGCAAGCCGACCTGGCCGAAGTTCAGGTGGAACGAGGTTTTCAAGATGGGATAAATGGCAGGCAGCATCGCCTGGATGGTGTCGTTGAGCAGGTGGCCAAGGCTCACCGCTACCAGCACCCGGAAAATAGTCCCTTCCTGGAAGGAGCCCGGGTCTTCTACCTCAGTCTGTTTGGCAAAGGTCTGCGTCGTCATGCCGGGCTGCGTGCGGACCCCCCTCCCGCTATGCTAACGGCGGCCTGGTTCAGCAACCGGGAGCGGCGTTCTTCAGGTAGCGGGAGCGAGCTTCGGCTAATTGTTGCAGATGGTCGCAGGAGAGAGGTTGAGGACAGCCTAGCTGCCGGGCAACCAGGCAGATGTGGGCGAAATGCTCCACCGTTTCCATGCGCATGAAGGCGTTTTGCAGGGTATCGCCGGCGGTCACCACACCATGGTTGGCCAGCAGGACCGCGTCATGATCGACGATCAGGGGCTGGATGCTGGAGGCAACGTCGGCGGTTCCGGTGGTGGCGTAGGGCGCCAGCGGAATCGAGCCAAGCGCCATAACAATCTCCGAGCACAGCGGTTCCTCAAGCGCCAAGCCGCAGGAAGCGAAGCCGGTAGCAATGGGCGGGTGCGCATGGACGACTGCCTGCACGTCGGGCCGCTGGTGGTAAATGGCCAGGTGCATGCCGATTTCGCTGGTCACGTTCCGGCTTTCGCCGACGCGACGGCCATCCATGTCAACCACGACCATGTCGGCGGCCTTGAGCAGGAACTTGCTCATTCCGGTGGGCGTGGCCAGGATCCGGTCGTGGCTTAGGCGAACCGACAGGTTGCCTGCAGTGCCGGGAACGAAACCCAATCGATACAGCCACTTACCGAAACGGGCGAGCTGCTTCCGGTGCAGCGTCTCGGCGGACCGCTCGGGAGCAGTCGAGCTGAGGGCCATGTTGAGAGTTGTGGTGAATCCACTCTTCTCCAAAGCCGTTGGATGCATACGTTACGAGTCCCCGTTTAGAGCTCTTTCTCGCAGTTTCCGACGGATAGAAGGGAAACGCAACAGGGAAAACGCGGATGGCGAGAAATTAGGGCTGGGATGAGCCGTCGGCAGGTAACCCCGGCGGGTGGGTACTCCATCATGGTCCTATACTTTGGGTATGAAGGCTCAGGCGAAGAAGACACGAATCGACTGGTCAGAGTGCGACTTGGTCGAGGTCGTTCCAGGCAAGGTGAGCGGCGTGCCGATCCTGTGCAGATCGCGAGTGCCGGCAGACTCGATTGTCGAGAATTACGAGAGCGGTTCGCCGTAGAGGAGATTTCAGAAAACTTCGACATACCTGAGACGACGATCCGACAAGTCCTGGCCTTCGCGGCTCGCCAGCGCCCCCTTCATGTCACGCCCTATGAACCAAGCTAGCCTAGGCGTGCTCAAACTCATACGATAGTCAGCATGACAACCGGTCTCACCCTTGGCCTCCTGGAACTGAACGGGCAGCCGCTTTCGCTCGAGCAGATCGGCCAGGCCGCCAGCGGATCGATGGACGCGGCCATTGCCCCGGCGGCACGGCAGCGCATCGCGGCGTCACAAGCCGTGGTGGAGCGCATTGTTGCCAGCAACGAAACGGCCTACGGCATCAACACCGGCTTCGGAAAAATGTCCGACGTGCGCATCGGACCGGGCGACCTGCAGCAGTTGCAACGCAACCTGGTGCGCAGCCATGCCAGCGGACTAGGCGAGCCGCTGGAAGAAGCGGAGGTGCGCGCCATGCTGCTGCTGCGCGCCAACGTCCTGGCCAAAGGGCTGAGCGGCGTACGCTACCAGCTGATCGAGTTGCTGGTCGCGCTGCTCAACCACCGCGTGCACCCGGTCATCCCCGCCAAAGGCTCGGTTGGCGCCAGCGGAGATTTGGCCCCGTTGGCGCATCTCGCCCTGGTGCTTATAGGGGAGGGCGAAGCATTTTTCCAGGGCGCACGGATGCCGGCCAAGGCAGCGCTTGCGAATGCCGGCCTCAACCCCCTAGTGCTCGAAGCCAAGGAAGGCCTGGCGCTGCTCAACGGGACCCAGGCTATGGCCAGCGTCGGCGGTCTGGCAGTGCTGCGCGCGATCCGGGTGAACCAGCTCTTCGACCTGGCCGGCGCCATGGCGCTTGAGGCTTTGCGCGGCACCCCGGTGGCCTTCGATGAGCGCATTCACCAGGCACGGCCGCACCGCGGCCAGATGCAGGCGGCCGGACACCTGCGTGCGCTGCTGCGCGACAGCGAGATTCGCGAATCGCATAGGGAGAATGACCCGCGGGTGCAGGACGCGTATTGCCTGCGCTGCATGCCGCAGGTCCACGGAGCGGCCCGGGGAGCGCTGCAGCATGTGCGCGAGGTGATCGAGATTGAAACCGGGTCGGCGACGGACAACCCGTTGATCTTTTCCAACAACGGACCCGAGACCGGAGAGGTGCTCTCCGGAGGGAATTTCCATGGCGCGCCTTTGGGTCTGGCGCTCGACTACGCGGCCATCGCGGTGACCGACCTGATCAGCATCAGCGAGCGCAGGATCGACCGGCTGATCAACCCTGACGCCAACGAAGGCCTGCCTGCCTTCCTTGCCCAGCGGCCTGGCCTCTCCTCCGGCCTGATGATTGCTCATGTGGCCGTAGCCGCGTTATTGAATGAAGCCAAAGTGCTGGCCCACCCGGCGAGCGTGGATAGTGTACCCACTTCGGGCGGTAAGGAAGATCATGTATCCATGGGGATGACGGCCGCGCTGAAGTTGAAGCAGATCGTCGACAATGCGGAGAAGGTGCTGGCCATCGAGTTGATGACAGCTGCCCAGGGACTCGAGTACCGCCATCCGCTCAAGGCGGCGACGGAGATTGAACGTGCCCGCCAGTTCGTACGCACGCTGGTTCCGCGGCTGGAGGAAGACCGGGTGATCGCAGGAGACATTGAACGCTTAGCAAAGGGGATTCGCGATGGAGACTTTGATAGCTGGTCCGCATAAGGACGCGATTCGCGCGCCGCGAGGAACAGAGCTGCGCACCAAGGGCTGGCAGCAGGAAGCTGCCCTGCGCATGCTGATGAACAACCTCGACCCGGAAGTGGCTGAGGCGCCGGAAGAGCTGGTGGTCTACGGCGGAACGGGGAAGGCGGCTCGCGACTGGCCTTCGTTCTACGCCATTGTGCGCGCGCTCAAGAGCCTGGAGAATGACGAGACGCTGCTGATCCAGTCCGGCAAACCGGTGGGCATTCTGCGCACCCACATCATGGCTCCCCGCGTGCTGATTGCGAACTCCAACCTGGTGGGGAAATGGTCTAACTGGGAAGTGTTTCGCGAGCTGGAGCAGAAAGGGCTGATGATGTACGGCCAGATGACGGCCGGCTCGTGGATTTACATTGGCAGCCAGGGCATCGTGCAGGGCACCTATGAGACCTTTGCCGCTGCCGGCCAGAGGCATTTCGGGGGCAGCCTTGAGGGCAAGCTGATCGTCTCCGCGGGCATGGGCGGAATGGGCGGGGCGCAGCCTATGGCCGCCACTATGACGGGAGCGCGCTTTCTCGGCATCGATGTGGATCGTAAGCGCATTGAAAAGCGGGTCGACAGCGGCTATTGCGACTGCATCGCGGCCACGGTCGATGAAGCTCTGCAGCTGCTTGCAGAAGCAAAGAGGGAAGGGGCGGCTCGTTCCGTTGGCCTGGTAGGCAATGCTGCCGACGTCTTGGCTGAGCTGTTGCGGCGCAATGTGATTCCTGAGATCGTGACCGACCAGACCAGCGCACACGACCCCTTAAACGGCTACGTGCCCAACGGCATGAGCCTGGACGCTGCGCTGCTGCTACGGCAGCAGAATAGCGCCCAGTATGTTGCCTGCTCGATGGCGACCATGGGCAAGCACGTGGAAGCAATGCTGGAGCTGAAGCGCCGCGGCTCCGTGGTCTTCGACTACGGAAACAATCTCAGAACCAATGCAAAGCTGGTGGGTGTTGAGGATGCTTTTGAGATCCCGGGCTTTGTGCCGGAATACATCCGGCCGTTGTTCTGCGAAGGCAAGGGCCCGTTCCGCTGGGTGGCGCTCTCGGGTGATCCGGAAGACATTCACAAGACCGACCAGTTGGTGCTCTCTCTGTTTCCTGAAGACGAGGGACTGAAACGCTGGATCAAGCTGGCGGGCGAGCGCATCCAGTTTCAGGGCTTGCCCGCTCGCATCTGCTGGCTTGGATATGGGCAGCGGGCCAAGCTGGGGCTGGCCATCAACGAGCTGGTTCGTTCTGGCGAGATTTCCGCGCCGATTGTCATTGGCCGCGACCATCTCGATACCGGGTCGGTTGCGTCGCCTTATCGCGAGACGGAGGGCATGCTTGACGGATCTGATGCGGTTGCGGACTGGCCGCTGCTGAACGCACTGGTGAACACGGCCGCGGGTGCTTCCTGGGTCAGCATCCACAATGGCGGCGGCGTAGGCATTGGCTATTCGCAGCACGCAGGCATGGTGGTGGTAGCCGATGGCACGAGAGAAGCCGCGTTTCGCCTTGAGCGTGTGCTGACTACCGATCCCGGCATGGGAGTGCTGCGCCACGTGGATGCAGGTTATCCCGCAGCGAAGAGTTTTGCCCAGACGGCAGGTCTACGGATTCCCATGGAAGAAGAATGAATATCAGCGTCTCCCTCTATGAGAAAGTGCTGGGTCCTGGCAAAAGCTCTCTCAATTGAACGCTGGCGGTCCTGCTTTCATCGCCAATTGCCCATCAGGACAAAGGGCGCCCTTCCGAAAGAGTACAAGACTCTCGGCGAACACCTACGAGGAATTCCGAGCATTCCAGGCAATCGCGATACACCCATACGCGAGGATATAGCAAGCTCCGGCGATGGCCAGAACCACACGAAAACCAAAAGCCATCCCCAGAATCAACGCGCAAATTGAACCGAGCACAGTGAAGAACCCGTTTATGCCCCATGCCCATGGAATCAGCGCCTGCGATTTCTGAGCTGCCAGGCGCAATCCCAGCGGAAATGGAACTCCCAGTACAACGCCCAGAGGGGCGACCATCGCGACGGCAATCGCGATTCGCCACGGCAGCGTCAAGGCAAGGGCAAACCGGAACACGATCGGGCTCACCAGAGCCGTCAGTAACAGCATCAACAATAGAAACGGAATGGTTCGAAGCAGTGCCTGACTGGGATTTCGAGTCAACCTTTCGGCGAGCGCCGAGCCGACACCGGTAAACACCAGGAGACTGGCAAGGATCGCAGCCAGCGTGTAGACCGGCTGACCAAGAAACAAAGTGAACCGTTGGAGCATAGCGATCTCGATCAGGATGAAACCAAATCCCAACGCAGCAAAATAAACCAAACAAGACCAGCGGCCCGGAATGGTAATACCCTCCCTCGACCACCATAGCAGCGGGAGAAGAATGAGAACGGCAGCGATGATTGTGACTTGAACCAGCAATACCAACAACGTGACCTCAGCGACTGGCCGGTCCTCGAGCGCCGATCGCCCCATTTTTCCTTGCTGGAATATATCGGCAACAGTACTCCAACGAATGCTCGACCATCGTAGGTGCTGATTAAAAAAGGGCCGGTCGTCGGTTGCCGGCGCCAGCAGAGTCGCATTTGCGGCGTAAATCGCAGGAAGGTCAGCAGCCGTTGCAATTGCCTGGTAGACGCTACCCGGATGCGGGTCGTCTGGTGCATACAGAACGTCGACTCGGGTTGTGCGGGTTTGACCCGACGTGAGAAGCGCTCGGATGCCATCCAACTCGGCCTGCGTCCACGGTGATTTTTTCAGCAAGAATCCAGAGACAAAAGCGGGGCGTGCGACGTTCGGACCCGAGGGCGGGACAAGCCGATAGGCAAACACCTGCGAAGAGATATCTGAGACACCGCGGTGCCCGAGGACCTCGCGCGCAGTCGAGAACAGTCGCGCAATCTGTGATTCCGGCCGGGTGAAATACAGGACGCCGTCGTCCTCCAGATGGTCAAGGTAATCTTCAAACGCCTCCCGGGTCAGAACGTAGTTTTCCGCCAGGCTGAGCGCGCCCGACGCGATCGCAGCATTACTGATCGTATGCCGGGAAATAATCGCATCATAACGGTCGTGCGATCGCCGCACATAACTGCGCCCTTCTTCCGTGATCAATTGAGCTTCCGGCTGGTGAAAAAGACCACCCCAGTAATCATTCATCCGCGTGGAGGTGAGGTCCACGATGATCGGATTAATCTCTACGGCGGTGATGGAACTCGCTCCATAGTGCAGTCCATCCAACACTTGTTGGCCGGCGCCAGAACCAATAATCAGAAGCCTTGGCCGGGACTTACCGATGTAGGCGATACCTGATGGGTAATCGCTATCTTTCTGCCGCCGGTTGAGGTAGGCACGAACTCCCGGGCGGAGATCGTTGAGAAACGTAGCGGCCGTACCGGCGTCAATGATGATTCCGCGGTAGCCCGGTTCGTTTGCAGGCGGCCGTTGCGGCGCTACTTCGTACACATCGACCTTGGATATTGTGTTCCAGGCTGAATAGATCGGGTGCTCTCCTTGACGAGCGGGTTTGTTTCTGGTGACCGTGATCGGTATGAGGCGGTCAGCGGCAAAGGAGCCCACAAAGGAGAAGATCCCAAGCAAGAGGGCAATCAGCGACGTCGGGCGCGCCTGTGCCCAGCCGAATACGGCGGCGGCGATCAACCCGATGGCCGCTGCAAGGAGAACCGAACCCGAGCCCCCGAGCGCCGGCATAATGACCGCAATGGCTGCGCAACCCAAGCCCGCGCCCACCAGATCGACGGCATAAAGCCGGTTCACTTCGCCGGAACCACGCGTTAGGAGCAATCCAACCGCAAGACCGCCGCAATAGAAGGGCGTGGCAATCGCCAGATAATACGCGGGCATGAATGCAAGTTGCCGGCGATCCGTAAACAGGCTAAATGGATCGAACGGAATGCGTTGCATGAGCCAAAAACTTGCAACCGTCGCCACCCCGAACGCAAGCGACAGCACAGCCAACGCCCCGTCCAGGCGCGCGTTTTCTCGGAGATCGCGTCGAATGGCAAGGGTCACGCCCGCAGCCCCGAAACCGAGAAGCGCGGTTGAGATCACCAAGAAGCTGAAGTGGTACCACAGGGCAACGGACAGTACTCGAGTGAGCGAAAGTTCGAGAATCAGCATCGCCACTGATAACAGGAAAAGGCCGACGTAATGCCTTTTATCGATCACGATTCACGCGTACCTCAGGGGCTAATGCTCGCTGCGGCGAGGCAGCCCGACGTATTTTCCATCGTTTACGGCACAGTCGAAAACCACCTGCATTTCATCTATAGGTGAAAAGCCGTACCTCAGCGGCTAAAGCCGAGGTCATTGCAAAGCAGTAATGGACGGCCTGATGCTCGCTGCGGCGAGGTAGGCCGTCCCCTTCAACAACACCACCTGGTTTTCATCACCTTGGGTGAGCCGCAGGGTCATGGGGACACGAGTAAAGTCGTGCCCTGATACGAAACAAGAGTTTTTCCGCGGCCTGTGAAGCCATCCCCTTCATACAACAATCACCTTGTGGAAAACCCTGATTTGGAAAAGTCTGATCCGGGACCGCTTACTAGTTCCCTGAAAATACTGCTTTCATCGCCAATTGCCCATCAGTACAAAGGGCGCCCAGTAGTAGGGATGCGCATAACTAGACGGGGCAACCGGGGTGACACTCTCCGGGGCAGAGCCCCGCCCGACTCCACTGCCCTTCGGCCTCGCCTGTCCAAGCAGCAAGTCAAGCTGCGCTTGCCGCAGCGCCTCCACTTTGGTCACCTTGCCCCCGCCTTCTGCCCAACGCCTGTAGAAGTCGCCCATCAGTTTGCCGGTACTCGCGTCGTTCACCGACCAGAGCGAGGAGATCACTGCCTTCGCCCCTCTCAATTGCGCCGTCATGCCCAGCCCATCCACCTCCAGCCCGTTGCCGGCATTCCCGCTCATCCCCGTCTCGCAGGCTGATAGCGTAAGCAGATCCGTATTCTGCAGGAGTAGGCTCCTGTTCTTGCGAAACTCCGCCACCGTCAAATGGAATGACGCGCTGCCACCGCCCTCGCCTGCCAGCAGCAGATAACTGTCCTGGTCGTTCCCCGGCTTGAAGACAAAGTGGCTCGCGATGTGCACCACCCCATGGTGCGCGCTCACCTGGTCCTCCATCGCCTTTTCGGTGAACTGCCCATCCAGCAAAAGGGTTCCCGGCAGAGCGCCGTTCGCCCCCTGTACGCGCGCATCTTTCACTACATTGTCCAACTCCCCCGCCACCGCCGGCAGAGCGGGCAAGCCCGCCTCGTACTGGCGCGAAATCCCCATCGCAGCAACGCTCAGCTTGCTCACATCCGGCTTATCTTCCAGCTTCGCCACGCTGGCGGGCGTGATCGTGACCATGTTGTACTTCTCCACCGCGTATTGTTTCCCGTCGTAAAGCGCCGCCATCGGAACATAGCGCAGCACGCCGTCCAGCGACCACACCAGGGTCTGTGCCTTTGCCTGTTCCAGGTCCACCTGCACGGGTCCAATCAGGATGGTGTACAACTCCTGTGCCAGCGGTTTCGGGTCACTCGACGGGCTGCGCAATACCTGCTCAAACGCCGCAACTTTCTTGTTCAGCTCGGTATCGGCAATCGCGTAATCCCGCGCCACCGTCGCTGTTGCGGTAACCACGATCACCCGATAATGATCGCCCGTCAGCATGGTGTAGAGCGCCACCGTCTGAGGCGACTCCTGAATCTGTGCTTGCAGGCCGCTCACATCCCCCTTCACCCGCGTCAAACGATCGTTGGCCGCGCTATCCTTTCCGAACAGCACATAAAGCCGGCCGTAGTATTTGTCCAAGCCGTCGTCTGCCGCGTCCAACCGCTGGGAGATTTCTTTGAGCTGCTTTTCCTGTTCCGGCGTCCGCGCGCTCATATTCTTCAGCTCCGTCCACTGCTGGCTCAGCGCCACAATCTGTCCTGTCGACTTCTCATAATCCTGCGCCGCCTGCTGCTCCGCCGGGGTCAGCGTTAGTGGACTCAGCGCATCCGTCCCTGCGCCACGTACATAATCCGAGTACTCTTGCTGCTTCAGCAGATCCAATACCTGCTGCGCTTCCGGCAATCGCCCCTGGGCAATCAGCAAATCGGCGAGATCGTGATAGAACACAGCCTTTGACGAAACAAAGGTCGATTGCAGTTCCTTATCCAGTCCCTGAATGTTGGTCCGCACCTGCTGCAGAAGATTCACTGACTGCTTTCCGTAATAGATAGCCAGCGCAGGCCGGGGCTTATTAACCAACATCAGGCCGTAGAAAATCGGCGACTCGATCAGCGGATCGTTCACTTCTCTGGCCAGGGGCAGCGCCTGGTTCAGGTGCGCCTGCGCCTTGGCAGTGTCTCCCATGTCCCAGTAGACTTTGGCGAGTGCCATCTGGGCGCGCGCCTCGTTTTGCCGGTCGTCCGCCTGTCGCACCAGTAGCAGGCCCTGATTCATTGACTCCAGCGCCTTCTGATCATCGCCCGACTTGTGATACGCCATGCCGATGCTCAGGCGCGCGACGGCTTCGCGATCACGGTTGGCCAAGCCTGTCTGCAGGGAAATGGCCTGGTTCAGAACCTCGATCGCTTGCCGATCGTCGCCCAGCGCCACGTAGGTACCGCCCATGTTAACGAGAGTCGTCGCCTGGCTGGCGCGGTCGCCCAATGCCTGCTGAATGGGCAGCGCCTGTTTGTAGAGATCCAGCGCCTTCTGCTTGTCACCCAACTGGTCGTAGACCATGCCCATGTTGTTCAACGTCAGGGCCTCGTTGTCGCGGTTGCCGGCCGCGCGCAAAATGGGCAGCGCCTGGTTGTAGGAGTCGAGCGCCTTCTGCTGCTCCCCCAAGCCAGACCATGCCACACCAATGTTGCTCAGCGTGGTCCCACTCTCACCGGCCATATTCATGCGTTGAAACATCACCAGCGCCTGGTTGAAATGGTCCAGTGCCTCCTGGTTCTTCCCCAGCGCGTTCTCCACCATCCCTATCTTGTTCAGCGCCGATGCCTGGATGCGGGGGAAGTTCGACTGCTGGGCGATGGCCAGCGCCTTCGAGTAGTAGTCAATCGCTTTCCGGTCCCGGAGGCTGATGTCGATGTCGCCAATGCCCATCAGGGTAATGGCCTCGCCTCTTTGCGCACCGATGGCGTGAAAAATATCGAGAGCCTGTTGCGCGTACTCCAGCGCCTTTTGCTTGTTTCCCGCGGCGTTGTAGCCTGTGGCAATTTCCGCCAGGATCTCGGCCTCGCCGGCCCGGTCGCCCAGGGACCGGCGAATAGCCAAAGCCTGGGTGGCTGCGTCCAGTGCCTGGCCGGGCTGCTTCATGCTCGCGTAGGTGAGCGCCAGGCCATTGAGTGCGTCCGCTTTGCCTGCTGCCACCCCTTGCGCCGTGGCCACCTGCAATGCGCGCTGATACGCTTGCAACGCTTCCTGCGCCTGCCCCGTGTTGCGGGCCGCGTTGCCCAGCCCGTTCAGTGCCGCCACGCCTTGTTCCGCATCTTGTGCCAGCTTTGCCGCGGCCAAAGCATGGTTATAGGCCTGTAGGGCATTCTGGGGATTACCAACACTCATCCACAACGCGCCCATCTGGTTGAAGATCTTTCCCGCGGTTCTTGCATCACGCGACGCAATCGCCGAATTCAACGCGGTCTGTAGCTCCTGCAAATGTGCCTGCGCCTCAGCCGGCAGGGGCGCGGCCGAGACCTGCCCAGCACCGGGCGCCTGGGTTCTCTGGCCGGCCATCGGAAAGGGCAGCAGCAGGGCTGCCGCAAGAGCAAGCGGCATCCTGGCAGTGACGGGTTTGGGAAAGAAGCGGGGACTCGTCATTGAGGGCTAGTCAGGCTTGGTGCCGCCGCAGCTTCTTGGCAAGTCGTACGTAGGCGTTTCGCGCAGCACACTCAAATCAAAGCAATTGGCGCTGTTATTGGCGGCCGCGGCACTCCGGATGGTGGACTGGTTGAGCATGGCCGCAGCGGCAGCGGAGTTGCCCGCCACGGGCGGAGCGACGCCGTGGGGGGCCAGCTTCTTCTGCAGCCAAGGGGTAGGGATGCTGTAACTGCGGAAGATGGACTGCGCGACCGGGGCTGCCTGTGCCGCTACAGAGGCGGGAGCCTGCGCATAAAGCAGAATATTTTTGTAGGCGCCACCGGCATCGAGCGGCAGAGAGCAGAAGACGGCCAGCACTTTCTCTTGCCCTTGTTGGTCGGAAAATCCGGCGACAAACCGGCCGCACTGACCGAGTGTCGGTGGAAGCTGGAGAGGAGTCGCTGAAGTGACGGTGAACTGGCTGAAAGGCTTGCCCGATACAGCCGCAGCTTGCTGCAGGATCATGGCAAGCTTCTGCGGAAGTGTGGCGGAATAGGGCATCGAGAGGTCAATGCCGTTCGCGGGACGCTGGCCAGGCTGGAACGCTGCATTCTGCGCAACCACGGTGGTGCCCAGGGATAGGGTTACGCCCTGGGGGCCGGTCATCTGGATCACCGTTTGCTCGCCCTTCGTGACCTGCCAGCCGGTAGGCACGCCCGCGGACGCGCTTTGGTCGGAGGCGGTGTACTTCTGCAGTTGAACGGAGGCAGGGGCCGTCCCGGCGGCCGGGGTAGTCGCCTGGCAGCCGGCGGTGATGGAGATGAACACGAAAGAAGCCGCCGTGGCGGCCAGGAACAAAGAACTATTTCTAACGGCTATCGACACAAGCGAAGCTCCTTCTCAAACTTGTACTGGGCTTTTGTGAATGCAAGAGTAACATCTGGCCGAAGTACCCGGACTTCCTGCCACACAGCGTGGGTGCTATTTGATTGCAATCACCATCGAGTCCGGACCGGCAAGATGCTCAACTCGCGCCTCGCGAAATCCAGCGTCCTTCATCCAGCCGATGCACTCCGCAGCCGTGTAATCGAATCCGGCTGGGGTTTCGATAAGCATGTTCAAGCTCATCATCAGTCCGAACGCATTCTTCGAGCGGTCGTCATCGATGATGGCGTCATAGACCACCAGAGCTCCTCCTGGGTTGAGCGCCTTCAGAGCCTTGCCAATCAGCATTTTCTTTTCGTCCAGACTCCAGTCGTGAAGGATGTGTCCCATGGTAATCACGTCTACGGCCGGCAAGTCCAGCTTGAAAAAGTCTCCCGCCTGGAAATGCACTCGATCGCCCACTCCGTTGGCTTCGGCATACTCGTCGAAGATCGGTCCCACCTCAGCCAGGTCGAAGCCGATTCCTTTCAAATGCGGATTGCGCAGGGCGATCTGCACTGCCAGGTCGCCCTGCGCCGTCCCCACGTCGGCATAGCTTTTGTAATTGGCCCAGGGAACTTTACATGCAATTGCGACGTTGGCCCCGTGACTGATTCCGGACATGGCGGCGAGAAATCCATTCAGCCGCGCCGGGTCGGCGTACAGCGCGGCAAAGGGTGACGCTTCGCTGCCCTCCCTGGCCTCGTTCTGTGGCCGGCCCGTGCGCAACGCTTCCGTCAGATGATTCCAGAATCCGTAGAGCCGTGCGTTCGCCATTTCCAGGACACCGCCTATATAGCTTGGCTTGCGGCGGTCGAGAAAAAGATCGGTCTCGGGTGTGTTCGAATAAATCTCGTTTGCTCTCTGCAGAAATCCCAGCGCCACCAGGGCATCCAGGAAATCGCGCGCCGAGCGCGCATGCAGCCCCATGCGCCCGGCCAATATGCTGAATTCTTCCGCGCCCTGCGCCAATTCGGTGAAGACGCCCATTTCCACCGCGCTGAGCAGCACCTTCGATGCGAAAAAACCAACGCCAATCTGCATAATGTGGGCCGGGGTCAACTCTTCCTTGGATTCCAATTGTCGCCTCCGCTAATAGAAATGCGACCCATGGTACCTGCCGCTCGCCCTGCAGCACAAGATAATCGCATCTACCCTTATTAAGGCTGGGCATCAACGCCGACCTCTATCTTCTGGACCAAAATTTGGTTGGATAATACGCTTGCACTGGAAAGCTTTTGAGGACAACATTGCTTCCTGGGCCTGGGCTTCGGAGTGTACACGGTGCTGGCAAAGATTTGCGTGGTTCTACTTCTTACGGCGGCCCTTACCCGCCCGATCGGCGCATTTCCTCAGGACGCGCCTCTTTTTCATTTCATCGAGAAGCCCGGACCAAGTAATGTGGGGCTGAAGGTGGTGGAGCAGTACGACTACTCCCGCATCTATCGCCCTTCGACCGACGACCTGGGCAAGCCCTTTCAGGGCGAGCGTGCCCGCCCCTTGCAGACGCTGATCTGGTATCCGGCGGAAAAGAGCAACGTCCGCCCCATGACTGTGGGCGACTATGCCAATCTGGCGGCTACCGAGACCAGCTTTGACAAGCCCCAGATGACGACCGACGCCAAGCAGTGGATCGCAGCTATGACGCCCACACTGGCGATGCCTCTATGGGCTGTGCGCGATGCTCCGGCGGCATCCGGCCGCTTTCCCGTCGTCATCTACGCTCCAAGTTTCTCCGCCTGGTCATGGGAGAATGCTGACCTCTGCGAGTACCTCGCGAGCCACGGCTATGTTGTCATCGCGAGTCAGGACGCGGGAGCGACCACCCGCGAGATGACTAACGACGTCGCCGGAATCAATGCTCAAGCCCGCGATATCTCCTTTCTCATCGGCTATGCCCGGACGCTGCCCAATACCGATATGTCCGCGGTCGCGGTGGCGGGATTTAGTTGGGGCGGGATCTCCAACCTATTCGCTGCGGCGCGAGATAACCGCATCGATGCGCTGATCGCCCTCGATGGCAGTATGCGCTACTTCCCCGGACTGGTTAAGCAGGCAGGCGACGTGCACCCGGAGCAGATGACGATCCCTCTGCTCTTTTTTACAGAAGGGGAGATATCGCTCGAAGTAGGTGAGAGGTTTGGGAACAAGGACCCAGGTCCAAATGTCTTGAACGCATGGACGCATGGGGACCTCATCACGGTGGATATGCTGGGATTGGTTCACATGGAGTTCAGTTCCATGTACCAACGTAACGAGAATATATGGAAGCATTTTCCTCAGCAACAGAAGGCCGACTACGGCCGCGAGGACGGCATCACCGGATACGCCTGGGTAGCACGATACACGCTTGAGTTTCTTGATGCCTACCTCAAGCACGACGCGGCGGCCATGGCCTACCTGAAAAGGAAGCCCGCCGAGAACGGCGTACCCGTCCACTTCATGGCGGTGGACTATCGCGCTCAAAAAGGTGCGCCCGCATCGCTCGATGCCTTCCGTGCTGAGTTAGGCCGCCAGGGCTTTGATCATGCCGCCGATGTCTACGCAGCGATGAAGAAAGAAGCGCCCGACTTCAAGCTCGACGAGCACGCCGTTAACTCCTGGGGCTACGATTTGATGGCCGACAATCACCTGCCTGAAGCGATCGAGTTGTTCAAACTGAATGTGACTCTCTATCCCGAGTCCGGCGATGTGTACGACAGCCTGGGCGAGGCTTACCTGAAATCCGGCCAGAAGCAATTAGCCGCCGATAGCTATAAAAAGTCGTTGGAGAAAAATCCCAATAATGACAACGCCCGGCAGAAACTGAAGGATCTCGAAGGCAGCCCTCCAGCAGCAAAGTAACTCGAAACGCCCGGCTGCTCATCGTGCAAATGTATCAGTGGAAGTTCTCGACCAGCATCAATTCGCTGCCTACTTGTTGTTCCGGGGCGTAGAGTATCCATTTGCCATCCGGCGAAACCGCGAGGCCATAGACAGACGATTTCTCAAACGTGGCTAGATTGCTGATGCTGCTCGTGGCAAAGCTGAGGAACCGGATGGAAGAATCGCCCGTCGTATGCTGAGTAGTGACAAAATAAATACCGCTACCCACTATGGCCACATTCTCGTAATTACTCAAGCCTTCGAGAACCTTCGAGGCTTCGCCACCTTCTATGGGCATCTTCCACAGGCTCGTCGAAAACAGGGCGTTGGTGTAGTAGACGGACTTGCCATCCGGCGATTCTAGCGGCGCAAACCCGCCATCTTTCGTTACCTGGGCAGCCTCACCGCCGTTCGCCGGCATCTTCCACACCTGTTGCTCGCCCGTTCGGGCGGAATCAAAGTAGATCCACAGCCCGTCCCGCGACCAACTCGGGTTGCCATCGTTGGCTGGATTCGTAGTCATACGCCCCGGCTTCCCGCCGCTGGCGCCTACCACATAGATGTCGAACTCCCCTGCAGCGTTTGAGTCAAATGCGATCCGCCCCCCGTCCGGCGACCAGCGCGGAGTTGTGACGTCAGGACCGCCAAAAGATGTCATTTGCACGGCATTCGAACCATCCGCATCGCAGACCCAGATTTCATCGCTTCCAGAGCGGGTCGATTCGAAAGCAAGTTTCTTACCGTCGGGGGAGAACTGAGGGCCGCTATCGTCCCGGGTCGAGGAGACGAGGGAGGTAGGCTGATTGAGTGGCCGCAGCCTTTTACCTTCCGGGCCGGGAGCCGTCATGCGCCAGATACTGACATGTTCAAAATAATGCACATAAGCCAGGCGGTTTCCTCTGCGCGAGACCGCGGGTCCGAAAACCTCGTTCCCCATAGAGGGGAGACGTTGCGGTTCGGCTCGCCCTGCACCATGCCCGAAAGCGGAAATTCTCCACAGTCCCCTCGAAACCATAGACCCGGCAGAATAGACGATCTCACGCCCATCCGCGGTCCACTCCGGATCTTGAACGCCCTCATTCCCGAATGTGATCTGTTTCGGTTCTCCAGCAGGCTTCCATCCTGCAGAGAAGGCGAGCAGGTAGAGGTCGCTTAGGCCGAACGTGTGGGCGTCGATGCCCCGGCTGAATGCCAAGGATCGCCCGTCCGGGGAGAAGGCAGGATCGAAATCGCCGTAGGAATGCTTGGGCGGAGAAGTCAGTCTCCGCTTGTCACCGCTGTCGACGGATAGCAGAGACAGCGCAAAAGGTTCTGTCTCGGAATCTCTCTCACTGATCGCCAGCCAGTTGCCATCGGGGGACCAGGCAGGACGGCCCGAACCGGGAAAGATTTCGGCAATCTTGCGCTCCAGGCCACCTATGGCTGGAATCACCATCAGCGCACGCTTCCGCGAGGGGAAATCTCGAGTGAAAGCGATGAAGCGGCCGTCAGGTGACCACGCGGGGTTGCTATCCGGTGCCGCATCGGTTGTCAGCCGTAGGGGCGGCCCGTTGGCGCCGATCATTTTGACGTATATGTCAAAGTTGTTCTGCTTTTCTCCATTCCAGACAAAGGCTACCTGGTTGCCGTCCGGCGAAAAGCTGGGCCTGAATTGGAACCCGGGATACGTGGTGAGCGGAACAGGGTTCAAGGCGGCTTCTGGAGTTTTGCCGGGAGACCGCATAAACCATAGCGTGCCCAAACCCAGGGTGAGGGCTGCCAGGAGTGCCCCGGCCCAGACCAGCCGCCGGCGGGGCCGCTGCTGCCGGACCGGCGCCATACTCAACGAGCCCGAATCCGATTCCTCCTTCAGTTCCTCCAGTGCAACTTTGAGGTCAGCCATGGTTTGAAAGCGCCGCTCCGGGCTTTTGCGCAGGCAGCGTGCGATGATGCGCTCCAGCTCGCGCGGCAGACCCTCCACGATCTGACTGGCGGGTTTCGGCTCTTCACGCAAAACAGCGGAGAGCGTAGACAGTGTCGAGTCCCCCTGAAACGCCCTTCGGGCTGTCACCATTTCATAGAGCAGCGATCCGAAGCTGAAGATATCGGACCGTGCATCCACCTTCTTGCCTTCCGCCTGCTCGGGTGACATATACGAAACAGTCCCCACGATTCTGCCTTCTCCCGAGGCTGGCGTGTCGTCCTGCTGCACAGATTGGGTGAATTCCCGATCACTGCTGTCGGCCTTATCGGTCAGCTTGGCCAAGCCGAAATCGAGCACCTTGATGAAACCAGAACGCTCCGGTGCGCCGCTCACCATCACGTTTGCCGGCTTGAGATCGCGATGGATAATTCCTGCCGCGTGGGCCGCTGCCAGGGCGTCCGCGATTTGCACCGCATACTTCAACGCCTCCGCGAGCGGCAGCCCCCTGCGTGCAATCAGCTGGTTCAGCGGCTTACCCGGCACGTATTCCATGGCGATGAAATCGAGGCCGTTATCGCTGGCGATATCGTGGATGGTAATGATGTGGGGATGATTCAACGCCGAGGCCGATTTTGCCTCTTGTATAAAGCGCCGCTTGCGCTCACCGTCCGCGACTTTCTCCGGCGGCAGGACTTTGATGGCGACAAAGCGATCGAGGTGCGTGTCGTGGGCTTTGTAAACTACGCCCATCCCGCCCTCGCCCAGTTTCTCGACGATCTCGTAGTGCGAAATGGTCCGTCCGACCATGGTCCGCCGCCGCTTTCAGAAGGAGAAGTGCTGAATCCTGGCCGTTCGGCCCATTCTAAGCCTAGTCCAAGCGTTGCCCCAACCGGGTTAAGGTCAGTGCAGCGAAGGCCCTAGCAGGGCTACAACTACAATTTTCCGGTTTCGTACCCAAGCGCCATGGCAGATTTCGGCAGAAACGATATGCTCTTTTCAAGCGGCGATTCTCCTGACCCGGCACCGATTTCTTCGGGGGAGGGACTCGATGAAGTGAAGGAGAGTCGCTGTAATTAGTCAATTAGTACCCTGTGGTCTGCAGTCAATGAACAACTGATATCTGCCAAGGTTCTCTCGTTTTGACCAGCATTGTTGGTACCCTGCGACGAAAGATAGAATTGCATCACTCGAAGGACGCATTATCTGCCCCTACCAGGTGACACTGGTAGGGGCTTTTCTTGCGGGCGGGGCTAGCCCCTGACGTATGTTTTTCCATGAGTAGCGCTCGCTTGTTTACTTGTTTGGGATGTTTTTCGTTAAAACTCCCGCAAAATCGGTTCGATTTCTTTATGGTTGGTGGCCGGAAAGCCCTGAAGAGCATCGGCCAGCAAGCATCCTCGGGGTCCTTCGACTGCGCGCAATAAACCCTCTGTTAAGCAATAGATCTGCCAGGCGCTTCGCTCAGGATGACGGTTTTGTGGTGAGTTTTGAAAACATTGTGGTTGGGTGCGTCAAAAGTGCGAAAAACAAAAAAGGTCACAGGCTCTCAGGATGACGGTCTTGTGAGGATCGAAAAACATTATGGTTGGAGTGCGTCAAAAACGCGACAAACCAAAAAAGTCACAACCGCTCAGGATGACGATCTTGTGGTGAGTTGGAGAGGCAAAAATCCAGCATCTTCTCGGATTTCTACTGTCTGCCAAGCAAGTCAGCGCCTATGGGACGCAGTCCTGGGTCGTATTGGGGAGACGTGCCCCAGGATAATTCGAGTTGTCACGCAGATTCTATGGGTGGACGATGAATTCGTTCCTTTCCCAAACCGTGTCGCCGTCCGCAAAGACATGGAACCGGGTGTATTTCGAATGAAGATAACTGCGAAGAGGCGTGAGATGGTCTCGCGAGGATTCCGTAGAATCCAATCTTGGGCGCCAGAGTACGAACTGCACTCGTTTCCCCTCTAACTGCTGGATTACTCCAGTAATATCCTCCGGGCGCGTTTCCTCTCCAGGTAATATCCCGTCCAGCCACGATGGATTGCGCAGTCTCAGCGGCAGATACATGCCCGCTCCGTCGGCTTGAAAGAAGAACTGCCCCGGTGTCGTATGGAGCATAGTCCAATGCAGCTTTTCGTAAGCTTGTGGAGTAACAACGACGTCGCCTCCCGGCAGACGCAGGGTTGAACGCTCATGAGCGTAAATAGATCTTGTCTGCCGGAAGGCAATACCAGCAAACCCGACCCACAGCAAAACGATGGTAGAACGGCGGATCATCCCCGCTTGGTCGGCGTTCCAAAAGAGTAGGACGATGCCGGCAAACGACACGGCAAAGACGCGCAGCCAATTCATGCTGAACGCCACTTCCACCAGGAGAAATATTCCGACGGTGTTCAGCAGAGCGACGCGCTCCCAGGAAAACGAGGCGGCGCGGCCGACGCGCCAGCAGCGCCAAAGGGTTAGCGGATAGGTAACCGGAAGCAGGATATAGACGACCAGGTATTGACTGAGGCTGGGAAGCCCATGCCACGAGAGACGCTCCGGCAGACCCAGGTACACACCCTGCGACGCGTGAACAACATACTGTCTCACGAACGTAACCTGAAAATACCAAAGCTGTCTGAGCCCGATCGTTGTAATGAAATATGCATCCAGCAGCAGCAATGCGAGGGTATAGCCGAGCAACAACACTCCTTCATTCCGTAGAAGGTCAACCCAGGCCTGCTTGCTTCTCCTCCACGTCAGGGCCAGGAACAAAACAAACGCCAGCAATGACACTGCCCCATGGGTCTGAGTAAAGAATGAGGCTAGACCTAGCAGTGCGCCTGCCCCCAGAGTTCTCGCCGGCCTGGTTGCTCCCTGGGAAACCTTGATTGCGCCCATGATGGCCAGGACACTGAACCAATGGTGCGTGCCGTTCAACAATTTTCCATAAACAATCACGAGAAAGAAAATCGTCGCCAGCATGGCAGATTGGCGATCCATGATTTCGCCCGCGATCGCGAAGCACAACCAGCAAAGTGCCACGCCCAGAGCGAGCACGGTTGCATTGGTCACCCACACGCTCGGGCCGAACAACTTGAACAAGCCGAGGTAAACCAAGTCTGTGCCGGGAGGGGTGAACTGAAAAAAGTCGCGATAGATCTGTTCGCCATCCAGCATGCGCTCGGCGTAAGTCCAGAAATACACTTGATCTCCGCCCAGCAGAATAGGCGTGCGGAAAGGAGAAAAGAGGTTGAAGTAGAGGTAGGTCGCGGCTCCCAGCAGCAGGAAGACGAGCGGCCAGTCAATCTTTCCTCGGGCGTGGCGTGAAATCATCACATCTTGAAAGATACGAGGATACCAAGGAAAGCAGACTATTCTTTCTCCCACTCTGAGGTACCCTCATTGAGTGGATGAAAATAGCAAAGCATTTGCGCTGGTGAACTGCTCGCAACTGGTCACGCTGGGCGGCGCAAACCGCCCGCGCGTGGGCGCGGAGATGCGCGAGCTCGCCATCGTTCCCGACGGGGCCATGCTCGTCCGCGGAGGCAGCGTCGAGGCTGTTGGCTCGCGCAAGCAGATCGAAGCACTGCTGACCAGCGACGCACAGGTCATCGATGCGGAGGGGCGTGTGGTGACGCCCGGTTTCGTGGATGCGCACACCCACCTGGTCTTCGCCGGCAACCGCGCCGATGAATTTGAAATGCGCTGCTCCGGGATCACCTATCAGGAGATAGCGCGGCAAGGGGGCGGCATCCTCTCCACCGTTCGCCGCACCCGCGCCGCGACGGAAGATGAGCTTCTGGCTATCGCGCAAAAACATGCATCCTGGTTTCTGCGCGGCGGCACAACCACCATCGAGGCCAAATCCGGCTACGGGCTGAGCGTTGAAGCGGAGATGAAGATCCTGCGCGTAGTGCGCGAAACAAAGAAAACGACCCCGCTGCGCTGTGTGCCGACCTTTCTCGGCGCGCATGAAGTGCCGGAAGAGTTTCTCGGCCGCACCGACGCCTATGTCGACCTGGTGATGCGAGAGATGCTGCCTCTGGTGGCCGAACAGAGGCTGGCCAGCTACTGCGATGTGTTCTGCGAACCGCACATCTTCAACCAACAGGCCGCGGGGCGCATTCTCGAAGCAGCCCGGGATTTGAGCCTGGGCCTGCGGGTCCATGCCGACCAGTTCAGTTGTTCAGGGGGAGCCATGCTGGCGGCGAGCCTGGGTGCGGCCACCGCCGATCATCTGGAGCATACCGATGCAGCCTCGATCGCCGCGCTTTCCGCTGCGCATGTGCAGCCGGTTCTCCTGCCCGGCTCCGTGTATTCGATCGGCTCGAAGCACTATCCGCCGGCCCGGGCGATGATCGATGCCGGCCTTGCCGTCGTGTTGGCCACAGACTTTAATCCTGGCTCTTCCCCGGTTGCCTCCATGCCGGTGGTGCTCTCGCTGGCCTGCACACAGATGAAGATGACGCCGGCCGAGACCATCGCCGCCGCCACCATCAACGCGGCATGGAGCTTGAACCTCGGCGGCGAAGTGGGCTCGCTCGAGCCTGGCAAATCCGCCGACTTTGTCATTCATGAAGCGAGCGACTACCGGGAGATTCCTTACTTCCTGGGCACGCAGCGGCCGGCGATGGTGTTCGCTCGGGGCGAGCGGGTCGCCTGAGAGCTTAGGGCGAAGGCTGGCCGCAGAGGATGCGATAGACTCGCGGCATATTCTCCCACCGCATGGCAAAGGAGGCTTCATGTTCGAGAGGTATACGGAGAAGGCGCGCCGGGTAATTTTCTTTGCAAGAAGGGCGGCCAGCGAATTCGGCAGCCCAACCATCGAGAGCGAACATGTGCTTCTTGGCCTGGTGCAGGAAAGCACAGGTTTCATGAAGCGCTATTTGGGTGACAAGACAAGCGAAGCGGAGCTTCGCGCCGAGGTCCTCACCTACACTGTTCTGCGGGCTCCGACCCCGACGAGTGTCGATATACCGCTCAGCGAGGAATGTAAGCACATTCTTATGTTCGGCGCCGAGGAGGCGGAGCGATTAGGGCATAGGCATATCGGTACCGAACATCTCATGTTAGGAATTCTGCGGGTAGAGAACAGCGTCGCAACCCGGATCTTCCGCCAACACGGTCTTGATATAGATCGCGCGCGCACCATGCTGGTCGCGGCCGAGCAGGAAAGCGGCCCAAGGCTCAGAATCGGCACCGATGGTGGAACCGCCTTCCCGCGCCACCTGCCCACGACAATCCATGTAGTTGAGGAGGGTACCTCGGAGTCTCTCCTCAGCTACAACAACATCTCTCTGATTCCAAGGATCGGCGAGAGGATACTGGTTCGGAAAGAGGACATCCCTGAGCATTACTATTCCGTTCAAGACATGGTGTGGGAGTTCGACTGGAATGCTGGCGGCGCTGTATTGAAGGATGTGGTGGTGAAGGTGGTGGCCCGCCAGGATTAAACCGTACGCGCCGCCTGCTATCCTTGCCTGGACGGCAGACGGCTCCAAGCCCGGCCCTCACCGGCATCTCTAGGGATACCCTAGGGTATCGTGGAAAACTGACGATCCATCGCATGAGCGACACTGCGCGCTGCGCAGACCTGCTCACGCAGAGCGAGACTCGTTGGAGCTGTCCGCCGTCTTCGCGCATGACCACTTCTGTCCTCCTCAAGGTGTTGGCCAACGCCCTCCTATCCGGCGAACAGGAGACGGACGCCGCTACCGCCCGGCTAGGCCAGGTTCTCGGCCGCAACTGGCGCTGGATTCGGCCGCTCACCCGGCGATATCTCGAAGCCTTCGCCGGACACACTCGCCCACGGCGCCGCGAAGTTCATCCCCATTTTCGTGAACATCTGCTGGGCCGGCTGGGCTTCATCGAAAGCGTCCATCCGGAAAAGGGAAGATGCCTGCGTGCGATCTTCGACAAAATAACGTGGGAATGAGCTGGTACCATTCTCATTCACCCGGAGGTCCCAATTGCGAAGACTGGCAAAGCAATGGGCGATGGCGGGCTTAGTGGTTGGGCTCTTAGGGAACCATGGCCGCGCCGCAGATTTTCCTTTTCAAAACCCATCGCTGCCCATCGAGCAGCGTGTTGCCGACCTGGCCGGGCGCTTGACCCCGGAGGAGAAAGTCTCCCAGATGACCATGACCGCGGCGGCGATTCCGCGGCTGGGTATTCCCGAGTACACCTGGTGGAACGAGGGGCTGCATGGAGTGGCGCGCTCCGGCTATGCCACCGTATTTCCCCAGGCCATCGGCCTGGCCGCAACCTGGGACACCAGCCTGATCCACGCAGTGGGAGATACCATCTCCACCGAAGCGCGGGCCAAGTACTCCGATGCCATCGCGCACAACAACCACAGGATCTACTTTGGCCTGACCTTCTGGTCTCCGAATATCAATATCTTTCGCGATCCGCGATGGGGACGAGGCCAGGAAACCTACGGCGAGGATCCTTATCTAACCTCGCGCATTGGCTTGGCCTTTGTCACCGGACTGCAGGGCGATGATCCCAGGTATCTGAAAGTGGTCGCCACGCCCAAGCACTTTGCGGTTCACAGCGGGCCGGAGCAACTGCGACACGAGTTCAACGTGAATGTCTCGCCGCAAGATCTGCAGGCGACCTACCTTCCCGCCTTTCAGACCACAATGGTGGAAGGCAAAGCGGCTTCTACCATGTGCGCCTACAACGCGATCGATGGAGCGCCGGCCTGCGCCAGCGACATGCTGCTGCAGAAGACGTTGCGCGAGCAGTGGAACTTTTCCGGCTTTGTCACCTCCGACTGCTGGGCTCTCACCGACATATGGAAGGGCCACAAGTTTGCCTCCGACGAGGAGCACGCCGCGGCGCTCGCGCTACGCGCAGGCACGGATACGAGTTGCGGTCCGGAATTCGCAGCGCTGAACCAGGCGCTGAAAGACAAGCTGGTCAGCGAGGGCGAGATCGACACCGCGATCAAGCGTCTGTTCACTGCGCGCTTTCGCCTCGGGATGTTCGATCCGCCGCAGGACGTGCCCTATGCCCGCATCCCCCTGAGCGAAGTGGATAGCGAAGCCCATCGCATGCAGGCGCGCCAGGTGGCGCGGGAATCAATCGTGTTGCTTAAGAATGCAGACGGCATATTGCCGCTGCAAGCCAAGGGTAAGACCATCGCGGTGATCGGACCCAACGCCACCAAACTGGAGTCGCTCGAAGGCAATTACAACGGCCAGCCGACGCACCCGGTGTTGCCGCTTGACGGGATCCAGGCTCGCTTCGGCGCGGACGCCAAGGTCTTGTATGCCCAGGGCTCCTCGTATGTCGCAGGCTTTCCTGTCACCGTGCCGCGCACGGTACTGCTCAGCGGCGCCAAGATGGGATTGAAGGGTGAGTACTTCAACAACACTACGTGGCAAGGCCAACCGGTGCTGACCCGGGTGGACAAGCAGGTGGATTTCGACTGGAATGCCGCCTCACCCGCAGAAGGCATACCCGCGTCGGGCTTCAGTGTTCGCTGGAGCGGATCCATCGCCGTTCCGGGCGCGGGCGATTACGTCTTTCAAATATCGCCGGAACATTGTTCGCCGTGCGACGGTGTCGATACCTACCGGCTGTACCTCGACGGCAAGCAGGTATTCGAGGCGAGTCGCAATCTCAAGGAGTCCATCGGCCACGCTTCCTTCACCATGCACTTCGACGATTCCGCGCCGCACGCCATCCGCCTGGATTATGCCCACGACGCGCCCATGTTTGGCGCGGGCGTGCATCTTGCATGGCAGCCCGAGGCGGGCCCTCTGCGCGATCAGGCGGTGCAGGTGGCCCGGCAGGCCGACGTGGTCGTGGCCTTCGTGGGCCTCTCGCCGAGTCTGGAAGGAGAAGAGATGCCGGTGCACCTGGAGGGCTTCAACGGCGGAGACCGAACCAAAATCAACTTGCCCCAGCTACAGGAGGATCTGCTGCAGGCAGTTGCCGCAACGGGAAAGCCGCTGGTGATTGTGCTGATGAACGGCAGTGCCCTGGCTGTGCCGTGGGCCAAGGAGCATGCCGCCGCAATTCTGGAAGCCTGGTATCCGGGGGAAGAGGGAGGCGCCGCGATCGCCGAGACTCTTGCCGGCGACAACAACCCGTCGGGCCGCCTGCCTGTAACCTTTTATGATTCGCTCGATCAACTTCCTCCGTTTGAAAGTTATTCCATGGCCGGCCGTACCTACCGGTACTTTGCCGGGCAGCCGCTTTATGGCTTCGGCTATGGTCTCAGCTACACCAACTTCACTTACAGCCATCTCAAGCTATCGCAGACCAACCTTCAGGCGGGGGATCCGCTGACGGTTGAAGCCGATGTCACGAACGCTGGAAGGCGGGCCGGGGATGAGGTGGTAGAGCTCTATCTTACTGGGCCACAGGGGGAGGGGGCGCCGCTGCGCTCGCTACGCGGATTTCAACGGGCCACACTGCAGCCGGGTGAGACGAAGCATGTGGTCATCAAGCTCGATCCCGCGCAATTAAGCGAGGTCGATAAGGGAGGGATCCGCGCCATGCAGCCAGGTAGCTACAGCTTCTTCCTGGGCGGAGGGCAACCGAGGCAGGGTGCCGGCGTCGAAGGCCAATTCGCGGTGAGGTAGCTCCTGTGTGTCATCTGCCGTCCCGCGCATCCATGCGAATCAGGAGAAACCTGGCGTTCTTGGCGCTGCTGGTTGTGCTTTGCACCTGTGGTTGCGGAGCGAATTTTCGTGTCCATCCGGCGGTGGTTTTCGTCGGCGATTCCATTACCTACAATTGGTCACAGAGCTGGGCCGGGCAGCAGTCCACGTTCACGCAAAACAACTGGCTGGATGTGGGGGTTATCGGCTTGACCTCGGGCCAGATTGCCGCGGGCTTTGACGCGTATGCCGTCGACCTGCAGCCCCAGGCGGTGCATATCCTCGCCGGCACCAACGACGTTTACCCGGGGTGGCAGCTCTCTGAGACCTCCGCCAACATTGAGTCTATGGTGAGGAAAGCCAAAGCGCATCATATCGCGGTGGTGATCGGAACCATCCCCCCATGGGGACCGGGAGCTCTGCCGGAGAGGGCGGATCCCAGCCCGCAGAGGTTCCAACGCATCGACCAGCTGAATCAATGGCTCACGCAATTTGCGGCGCAGCAGGGGATACAGATCGTCGATTATCATTCCCTGCTGGTTGCGGCCAATGGTGAGAACTACATCCCGGCGCTCACTGTGGATGGCGTCCATCCCAGCGCGGCCGGCTACGCGGTTATGACCCCGCACACGGAACGGGCGCTGCAGGCGGCGATCGCGGCGGAGTCTGCAGCTGGGTCATCACGCTGAAGAGCACGACCACACTTCTGGGCAGACTCCTTCAACGAAGGGCACGGCTTCACAGGCTGCAGAAAAAGTCCGTTTTGAGGGGGAAAGTATCCCTCAGCGGCTTCTAAAGCCGCGCTCATTGCCAAGTAGTTATGGACGGGCTGAAGCCCGTCCCCTTCAGGAAAGCGACTTTTTCCGCAGCCTGTGAAGCCGTGCCCTTCGTACAAAGCGTTTTTCCGCAAGCTGTCCACCCATTGCCGCAGCTCGTAGAGGCGTGCATACCTGCGTGGGCCCAATGCTCATCCGCTGTCCAATGATGGCCAGCTATAATTGCCGCTTACCCAGCGCAGAACAATCCAGCAACAAGAGAGGGTCATGGACAAGAAGGTAATCATCAGCTGCGCTATCACCGGGGCGATTCATACGCCCACCATGTCGCCTTACCTGCCCTTCTCGCCCCAGGATATTGCGCGCCAGGCCATCGAGGCAGCAGAGGCCGGCGCCGCCATTCTGCACCTGCATGCACGCGATCCTGAGACGGGAGAACCCAACGGGGATCCTGCCATCTATATGCAGTTTTTGCCGGCGATTAAAGCAGCCACCGACGCGGTCATCAACCTGACTACCGGCGGCGGCCTGAACATGAACCTCGACCAGCGGCTGGCGACAGCGCTGCGCGTCAAGCCTGAGCTGGCCTCCTTCAATATGGGATCGATCAATTTCTCCATCCATCGGCTCACGCGGCGATATAGCGGGTGGAAATACGACTGGGAAGAACCGTACCTGGCCCGCACCGAGTCGAATATATTCCGCAATACGTTTGTGGATATGAAGCGGGTGGTGAAAGACCTGGGAGAAGGCTGCGGCACGCGCTTCGAGTACGAGTGCTACGATTTGGGGCATCTTTACAATCTGGCTTATCTTCTGGACGAGAAGCTGGTCGAGCCGCCGCTTTTTCTGCAAACGGTGTTTGGCATTCTTGGGGGAATGGGCACGGATTTCGAGCTACTCAGCTACGTGCAGGCAACGGCGGACCGCCTGTTCGGGCGCGAGAACTATCAGTGGTCGGTGATCGGCGCCGGGCGTCACCAGATGCGCATTGGGACGCTGGCCGCGCTGCTCGGCGGGAACGTGCGTGTTGGCCTCGAAGATAGCTTGTTCCTGCGTAAGGGCGAACTTGCTAAATCCAGCGCCGACCAGGTGAGAAAGATCCGTACCATTCTCGAAGAGCTTTCCTTTGAGATTGCAACCCCAGATGAAGTACGTGAGCGGCTCCATCTGAAGGGGGCCGATAAGGTCGCTCTTTAAACCATGACATGCCTGGCATTTTCGAACGGCTCGGCCCTGTGGCTACACAGGCACGCGGTATTTCTTTCTGTCACCGCTGTGGCGACGTTTATTTTTGTGCTGTGGTGGAATGTCTACTGGCTTACCCATCGCGACGAACGGCACTTCTATTTCGATCCCCAGGACGAGTTTCACGCCCCGGGAAGGCGAAGCCGCGTTTTTCCCAAGGCAGCTGAGACGGCCACCTTTGAGCCCATGCTAAAGCACTACATTGGCGTGACGCAGCTGCTGGTCACCATTGCCGCGGCCTCCATAGCTTTTGGCGGCCAGGCTGCCACCACCTCGATTGGCATTGCCATTGCCAAACTGCTGCTGGCATGGAGCGTGTTCTACGGAGTGCTCTATTGCGCATTGTTGCTGTGGCGCTACGATGAATACGCGCAGAACATGGAAAGCTACACTCTGCCCTGGCACTCTACCGTGTTCGCATGCGGTTTCTCCTGCTTGACCTTCTTTACGTTTGGCTTTGTTCTGTGGGGCTTTGGGCTACTTTGAGGGCAACCTTCCGATGAAGCTACTGATTATCTCGTGCGCCCTGTTGCTTTGTATCAGTATCTTGGGTTCGCTTGGAGCCGCGGATGCTCCTTACGACATCCTCATTCGCCATGGCCATATCATCGACGGCGCGGGGAACCCATGGTACGCCGGAGATATCGCGATCCAGGGCGATCGTATCGCCGCCATGGGATCTCTGGGCAGCGCCCAGGCCAAGCGCGTGATCGACGCGTCAGGCCTGGTGGTCTCCCCGGGATTTATCGATATGCTGGGCCAGTCAGAATACTCATTGCTGATCGATAAGCGGTCCCTGAGCAAATTGTCGCAAGGCATCACCAGCGAAATTACCGGCGAAGGCGGCTCCATTGCACCGCAAAACGAGCGAACCCTGGTGTCGGAAAAAGACTTTCTCGATTATTACCATCTCTCCATCGACTGGCAGGATCTCGCCGGCTACTTCCGCCGTCTGGAGCCCAACGGCACACCCATCAACCTCGGGACCTACGTCGGAGCCGCCCAGGTTCGTGAGGCGGTGTTGGGGGATGTGAATCGCGCGCCTACGCCGGCCGAGTTGCAACAGATGGAATCGCTGGTGGCCACCGCCATGCAGCAAGGCGCCCTGGGCGTCTCGACCGCGCTCATCTACCCGCCGGGGCATTATGCAACCACAGAGGAGCTGATTGCCCTGGCCAAAGTCGCCTCGCAGTATGGCGGCATCTATGCGACGCATATGCGCAGCGAAGGGCAGAGTGAAATGACGGCCATCGATGAGGCCATACGCATCGGCCGCGAAGCGCAGCTTCCGGTCGAGATTTTTCACCTTAAGGTCAGCGGCAAGACGCGCTGGGGCGGGATGCCGCAAGTGATCGCGAAGCTGCAGGCGGCGCGGGATTCCGGCCTGGATATCGCCGCCGATATGTATCCCTACACCGCGGGTGGCACGGCGCTGGCATCTTCGCTGCCTCCCTGGATGGCCGATGGCGGTATGGAAAAATTATTAGCGCGTTTACAAGATCCCGCGACGCGCCGGCGGATCGTGGCGGAGATGGCGCAAGACCACGACGATTGGGAGAACCTCTATCTGGATTGCGGTGGCGGCAGTGGGGTGATGATCTCGGCAGTGGTGAATCCCGCGCTCAAGAAATATGACGGCATGACCGTGGCTGAAATGGCGAAAGCCGAGAACAAGCCGGAGATGGACGCGCTCTTCGATTTCATCCTTGCCGACAAAGGACAGACAGGAGCGCTCTACTTCATGGCCAACGAGAAAGATCTTCAGTACGGGCTGAAGCAACCCTGGACCAGCATCGGGCTCGATGCCGATGAGACCTCGCTCGATGGACCCCTGTTTGAAGCGCATACCCATCCCCGGGCGTGGGGATCGATGCCGCGCTTCCTCGGTCACTATGCCCGCGATCTGCAACTGCTTGACTTGTCCCAGGCAATCCGCAAGATCACCTCACTGCCGGCGCAGCGGGAACATCTGGCCGGCCGTGGACTGTTGAAGAGTGGCTTCTACGCCGACGTGACCATCTTCGACCCGGCGGCCATTATCGATCGCGCCACCTATGCCGATCCTAACCAGGTGGCGAAGGGTGTGAAGTACGTGCTGGTCAACGGTCAACTGGAATGGGAAGACGGCAGATTGACCGGCGCCACCGCGGGCCGTGTGCTGCGCGGCAATCATTAAGAGCTGAAGAGCTTCACCATCTTGTCGCGGGAAGAATCCACGTGCACTTGCATGGCATGCCGGGCCTCGGCCGGCTCGCGTCTCTCGATGGCCCGCAGAATCTCCGCGTGGCCGATCCATCCGGGGACAGTCTGGGTACAGAGCGTATCGAGGCGCGCCACATAGCCAAGGGTAAGGTTGAGTTGCCCCAGCACCCTTTGATTGCCCGCCAGCTCACACAACCGGTGATGAAAGGCCTGGTTGGCAATCAGAATCTGCTCCAGGCCGGCTGCGGGGTCTTTCTCCGGCGCCAGAATCGCAGACAGATCTCTTATCTGATCGTGGCTCGCGGTCTGCGCCACCTTTTCTGCCGCGTAGCATTCCAGCAGCTTGCGGTAGTCGTAGAGGTCCACGATGTCGCGCACCGAGATGGGCGTCACCATGAAGCCCTTCCTGCGAATCCGGGTCAGCCAATGGTCCTGCATCAGGCGAGTGCAGGCTTCGCGCACCGGGGTGCGGCTGGTTCCGCATCGCTCAGCGAGATCGGCTTCAGAGAGGAATTCTCCGGGAGGAAGCTTGGCCGTAATCAACCATTCGCGCAAGACGCGGTAGACACGCTCTACTTCTCCCAGCTTGTTAGCCTTGACTCGGGCTGGTTTCGTCAATCGAAAGTCACCAATGTGTATCCCCAGAGAATACTACCGGGCTGTGTCATCATCGTAGGAGGAGTTGTTGCCTATGGCTGTTAACCGGCGGTTCAAGCTCTTTCCCATGCACCTGGGTTTGATGGGCCTCGCGGCAGTGGGCTCCGCGGCCCTCGCGTTCGCGCAAGCCAAGCCCGCTGTTGCCCCAGTGGCGCCGGATCGCCTTCCCGATACCTACATGATCTATTCGTTGGTCATGCCGGGCCAGGTGTTTCAGGATATGGACGCCGGCCAGCCGTGGGCCATCAGCAATACGACGGTGAACGAGGATGACATGGACCCCAAGCTGGCGCCAGATGCTACCCTCCAGCCCCCCTCAGACAACGTGCAAGCCTTTACCGAAGCCGTAAACGACTACAACCAGCGCAAGAAGGAGCGCATGGTGCTCAGGCGGCGTCTCCACTTGCCGCGCTCGTATGTGCTGCTGTCGCCTGCAGATGGTGCGGCCTTCAAGGCTTCGCGCACTTCTATGAACGCCTCTTCGTCTGACCAATCTACCTACGGCAACTACCTGGGCATCACCTATTTCAGCGAGGTTTACTTCAACGTGGCGCAGACGGCAGCGTTGGTCTACATCCTTGATTGGTGTGGCAACCTCTGCTCCCAGTCGGAGTGGGTTTATCTGGAAAAGCAGAACGGTGTTTGGGTACGACGTTCCGGCAAGGCGCCTGCGCAGACATAGGATTCTGCAAATGTCATTTCCATCTACGGCAAACGTGGTGTTCGTCTCGGCGCTTCTCGTTGGAGTGGCCGGGTTTGCGCCAGGCCAGAGCGATTTGCCGGCGTCAAGCCCTGTAGTAGGCTGCCTTTCGGAGAGATCCGGCAAGCTGATCCTCACTGAAAAAGACGGCGACAGTTACCTTCTGGAAGGGCATACCGCAGAGCTAAAGGCCCATATTGCGGATGAAGTGAGCGTCAGTGGACGCATCGGTGACGCCGGCCGCGAAAGTGGAGACGACTCCCCTTTTCGGGTGGTGAGTTTCACGACAGTTCTGAGAAAGAACCCTGCCGGAGTACAGCCCCAGCTGGGCGATCCGGGGGATTGGTCCACCTTCACGGACAAGAGTTCGGGAGTCGTGGTTCGACACCCAAAAACATTTCTACCGCAGGATGGGGAACCCGGTTGGCTACAGTCTAACTTTGTGGATCCCGACCGGAGTTCTTACCTTGCACGCCTGGAGCATTCCACGAGAAGTGTATAGCGGCTCGAATTTCGTACGCGGCACCTTCGGAGTGGCTGTGGACCCAACGATTCGAAGTGAGGGTACGTGCCGTCAGTTCGGGTCGACGACGCCTGGATACACCATCTCAAAGACGTTGGACGGCATCAGGTACGCGCAGACGCAGATCGTAGGCGTGGGCGGGGGGACCGCCGACACCGTGTACTACCTTCATACATTTCAAAATGGCTTCTGTTATGAATTTACCGTCGAATTCGGTGAGGCGGACGGAACAGGAATGGAAGCCTTTTTTTGCACAGTTCAGTGGCTTTCGGACGATAACGAGCAAAAACTCCTCGACTCGCTCCTTTCGCAGGTATCGTTTCTCGCTCCCGAGAAGAGAAATGCAGCCAAAAACATACCCGCCGAGCGGCCTGTGGTGACGTCTTTCGAGCAATCTCAGGATCCTCAGCTACCGCCTCTTGTCTCCTGGTCGACCGAAGGAGCGGATTATGTTCAGTTGCAATTCCCATGCATCGACGAGCAGGTGTTTGTGAGCAGCTTGGGGGGCGCCAGTATGAAGTGCGGTGGTCAAACCGATCGTAATTTCCCACCCAATGGGTCCGAGACACTCTCCATGGCCAACTTCAACCGCCACAGCGTGCGGCTTGTGCTCACCGTAGAGCCGTTCTCCGATGGCGTGGAATACCCCAAAGGGTCGAAAACCATCACCATAGAGATAGCTCCCGATGGACATTAATGGTTTCCGCAAGAATCTCGGAGGAAGCATGCGGCAGGTATGGGTCTACTTCATCTTCGCGGTCATGGGCTTGAGCCAGTGCTTTGCCCAACCGATTCGGGTCGCCATTGTCGGGCTGGAGCATGGGCACGTTGCAGGTTTCCTGAAACAATTCCCCAACCAGCAGGAGGTGCAACTGGTCGGCATTGTGGATGCGGATACCAGCCTCTCCCACCGCTACGCGCAGCAGTTTCATCTCGATTCAAGCCTCTTCTATACGCAGCTGGATGCGATGATCGCGGCCTGTCATCCGCAGGCTCTGTTGGTCTACACCTCGGTCGGTGAGCACCGGCGGGTGATCGAGGCAGCGGCCCAGCACGGGCTGAGCGTTATGGTGGAAAAGCCATTGAGCATGTCGCTGGAAGATGCGCTGGCGATTCGCCGCGCGGCCCGGGAACATCACATTCAGGTGCTGGTAAACTACGAGACCACCTGGTATGCCAGCAACCGCGCCGCGTACGACGAAGTGTCCAAGGGCACGCTGGGCGATCTGCGCAGAGTCGTGGTTCATGATGGCCATGAGGGACCCAAGGAGATCGGCGTGCCGCCGGAGTTTCTCAAGTGGCTGGAGGATCCGGAGCAAAACGGCGATGGCGCTTTATACGATTTTGGCTGCTACGGCGCGGACCTGGTTACGTGGCTCATGCACGGCGAATCTCCGGTCAGCGTGACCGCGGTGGCGCAAACGGATAAGCCGCAGATCTATCCCCGGGTCGCGGATGAAGCAACCATTACTCTGCGTTATCCAAAAGCGCAGGCGGTACTGATGGCGTCGTGGAACTGGCCTTTTAGCCGTAAGGATATGGAGGTTTACGGTGCGACCGGATATTTCATCACGGTGGGATCGGACAAACTGCGCATGCGGACCAAAGGTCAGGAACAGGAAAGCGCAGGAACCGCTCCACCGCTGGCGCCGCCCAACGACGGATCACTCCACTACCTGGCGGCGGTGCTCAACGGAAGCTTGCAGCCGGACGGCGACCTTACTTCGCTTGAGACCAATGTAGTCGTGATGCAGATACTGGATGCGGCGCGCCAGTCTGCGCGCGAAGGCAGAACCATCAAACTCGCGCCTTTGCCGAAATAGCATGGAGTGAGCCAAGGCGAGCGGCCATGGGACCGCGTCGTCCGGTGTCCACTCTCTTTCTGTGGAGCACAAAATGCGGCCGGCCATGGATCACCTCTGATGGCTGGTACCTTCGCTTCTCTCCACACAGCGAGCACACCACAAAGATCGAGCTGGCAGGGAAGCGGTCGGTTCCGGCTAAGACGTCGTGGCCGCATTTCTTGCAGCACACCACGCAAGACTTGGGGAAACGAAGAGCACGCATGGCGACCAGCATGGGGGGGGGGAATAAAAGGAGAAGATCAAGTAACTGGCAGGTGACCTTCACGCAAAATTCTGCAAATCCGGACTGATGCAAAAGCACTAAGTTATTGAAAGCCATTGACGTTTGAAGATGCCACTTGGAGCACGTGGTTGGCCAGATCTTCAAATGGCCCCATTTTCTCTAGAATCGTTGCCATACCCCAATTACACCGAGGAGGCCAAACTCAGCTAGAGATTGCGGAGGAGGTCGGCGTCCGCGCGGAGACCGTCTCCCGAATGGTTGAATGCACGGGAGTTTCCGGAGCGTCGGATTCGGAGCGACCGGCGACGGGATCAGGCCCTTTTCCTTCAGAGCCGCGAGCAGGGATTGCAGCCGTCATTGGCTCGAACCCACTACTCTGCCGGCCGCATGTCAGCGCTACTCAATATGCCGTCACGCACTCTGTCAATGGCGCAGAAGAGACATTTAGACGCGTTCCTGGGCTTTTGCCCCAAGGCTCACAAACTGCGCCGATTTGTTCTCCAGTTTCGAGCCATGCTGCGCTGGCGAAGTGCGAGCACGCTGCATACCTGGATAGTATCGGTGGCCGCTTCTGGATTCCGCTTTACGGCACAGTTTGCGAGCACGCTCCGCCGAGATTTGGAGGCAGTGGAACTATCGATGACAACGCCATGGAGCAATGGTCCTATTGAAGGACACATCAACCGGCTAAAAGTGATCAAGCGGCAAATGTATGGGCGGGCGGGCTTCGAACTTCTCAAAGCGCGAGTGCTGCCTCGGGATGTTTCAAACTCAGCTTAACCCTGCACCGAAAGTGCGGAAGATCCCGAAAATCTCACTTTCCAAACTGTAACAAAAGAATGGAGCGCTCCCGATGGGACCGGAAGCGCTCCAGGTGTCAATGCCTGCTTTCCCAGTTCGCGATTACTGAGGACAGGTTCCCTGCCCAGTGCCGCTCCAGGATCCCGTGAAGTTAGATCCGCCGCCACCGCGCGGACCCTGAATTAGATCTGCCTCAACAGCGGTGTTCAGCGGAGCGCCCGCTTGTTGGGCCGCATGAACCGGCTCAATATCAGCCGCGGCATTACCGGGCCAGGATGTGTACACCGCCGCGCCCCATTGCCACTGGAACTGCAGGGTGCTGTCGCTCGAGTTGGTTGAAAAGCTGAGCGTCGAGCCGGTGTTGCCGTGACCGCCGTTTTCCAAGTTGGAATCCACCGGGATGGCTTGGCCGACAAAGAAGATATCGTTGTTAAAAGTCGGGTTTACCGTAGTCGTCCAACTGCCGTCAGCATTCACGACAGTCGTCGGTGTCGATGTCGCCGGATTGAATACGACCTGTCCGTCCGGCAGCATGTAGCTCGTAGCATTAACCACCAGGATGACCCCGGTGAAATCAACCGTGGTGATCGTATTCGTAGGAACGTTCTTCGCGTCGAGGTGCGCATTAATCCAAACCACACTCCCGGCCGGAGCAGTGAATCCGTTCCACGAAACGGGACTTCCGGGAATCGCTGTGCCCGACGGTGGAATCGTGCAAGCGGGGGCAACAGTGATGGTGATCATGCAACTGGTGCTGGAGTTGCCGACAGCGTCCGTTACTTCCACCGTGAACGTGCCAGCCGCCGTCGGCGTGCCCGTGACCGCACCTGTCGAAGTGTTCAATGTCAGGCCCGGGGGCAGGGTACCGACAATCGAATACGTGTAAGGCGCAGTTCCCCCCGTGACGGTCATCGGCCCGCTGTTAAACGCCACTCCCACATCGCCCGTGTTAGTCGCCTGGCAAGTGACCTCCAGCGGCCCATTGATGGTGATCACACAGCCTGTGCTAAGTTGCCGACAGCGTCCGTTACTTTCACCGTAAACGTGCCAGCCGCCGTTGGCGTGCCCGTGACCGCACCGGTCGAAGTGTTCAACGTCAGGCCCGGAGGCAGGGTGCCGACAATCGAAAACGTGTAAGGCGCAGTTCCCCCCGTGACGGTCATCGGCCCGCTGTTAAACGGCACTCCCACGTCGCCCGTGTTAATCGCCTGGCAAGTGACCTCCAGCGGCCCATTGATGGTGATCATGCAGCTCGTGCTTGAGTTGCCGACAGCGTCCGTTACTTTCACCGTGAATTTGCCCGCCGCCGTCGGCGTGCCCGTGACCGCACCTGTCGAAGTGTTCAAAGTCAAGCCCGGAGGCAGTGTGCCGACAATCGAGTACGTGTAAGGCGCAGTTCCCCCCGTGACCGTCATCGGCCCGCTGTTAAACGGCACTCCCACATCGCCCGTGTTAATCGCCTGGCAAGTGACCTCCAGCGGCCCATTGATGGTGATCATGCAACTCGTGCTGGACTCGCCGGCAGCGTCCGTTACTTTCACCGTGAACGTGCCCGCCGCCGTCGGCGTGCCCGTGACCGCGCCGGTCGAAGTGTTCAACGTCAGGCCCGGAGGCAGGGTGCCGACAATCGAATACGTGTAAGGCGCAGTTCCCCCCGTGACCGTCATCGGCCCGCTGTTAAACGGCACTCCCACATCGCCCGTGTTAATCGCCTGGCAAGTGACCTGCAGCGGCCCATTGATGGTGATCATGCAGCTCGTGCTGGAGTTGCCGACAGCGTCCGTCACTTTCACCGTGAATGTGCCCGCCGCCGTCGGCGTGCCCGTGACCGCACCGGTCGAAGTGTTCAACGTCAGGCCCGGAGGCAGGGTGCCGACAATCGAATACGTGTAAGGCGCAGTTCCACCTGTGACCGTCATCGGTCCGCTGTTAAACGCCACTCCCACATCGCCCATGTCGACCGCCTGGCAAGTGACCTGCAGCGGCCCATTGATGGTGATCATGCAGCTCGTGCTGGAGTTGCCGACAGCGTCCGTCACTTTCACCTTGAACGTACCCGCCGCCGTCGGCGTGCCCGTGACCGCACCGGTCGAAGTGTTCAACGTCAGGCCCGGAGGCAGGGTGCCGACAATCGAATACGAGTAAGGCGCAGTTCCGCCCGTGACCATCATCGGCCCGCTGTTAAACGGCACTCCCACATCGCCCGTGTTGACCGCCTGGCAGGTGACCGCCAGCGGCCCATTGATGGTGATCATGCAACTCGTGCTGGACTTGCCGGCAGAGTCCGTTACTTTCACCGTAAACGTGCCCGCCGCCGTCGGCGTGCCCGTGACCGCACCGGTCGAAGTGTTCAACGTCAGGCCCGGAGGCAGGGTGCCGACAATCGAAAACGAGTAAGGCGGAGTTCCCCCCGTAACCGTCATCGGTCCGCTGTTGAACGCCACTCCCACATCGCCCGTGTTGATCGGCGCGCAGGTCACAGAAAGAGGAGGCGGAGATGCGCAACTCAGGGGGGATGGAGTCGTCGGGGTGCCTAGATTATACGGCGTGTTGAAAGGAATTGTGTTCACAGTCGTGTGAGTGGTTGTATCAACCAACGTGGCTGAGCCCGACACGTTGTAATTGCCAGTCAAGGGTCCGAGGGGAAGCGTCTCGCTGCTGATGTACGTTTGAGTATTGGTGATGCCGGTTACCGAATTCATTGTGGAAATTGGGGAGCCAGAGGCCGGAGTGAGGGTTAATGTCCAGTCAATGGCATACGTATTTGTCGGGGTCAGAGAATCAGCCTCATAGGAGATCGTGTAGCTGCTACAAGTCGTAGTGACGTTTACACTGGCCAGGTGATTCGCAAAAGCCGGAGTGACAAAAAGAAGTGACAGCCCGATCAACTTCCCCAAAGACGCTAGCTTATTCAACATGGTCTCTCCTCACAGTGGTACTTGTGGCCACCAGAACAGCCGCCATCTCGGCTGCTCGCAGCAACAGTTTCGAGTGCTCGGCTGACCGATCCTGGCAACCAGAAGAGACAAAATGGATCGGTCACGAAAAATGACTGGGGCCGCGACTTGTATCTTGCCGGCGCCCTGCGCTCATTGGTCATTACGACATCGGGGCCAGTGCTCATAGGAGTAGTCAGAGTAGGGTGATTCTCGGCGCAGCACAAGTCGCCGAATGTTTGAAATCGAGTGAGAAGATGGATGACTTCCGAGCCTCGTCTTTCTCTGCTAGGGCCCTTGAGTAAGAGAACAATCTCTACTTCTTCTAGGAAAGAAGTTCCCTGGTCGCAGTAGAGAAGAAAGTTTCTATCGGAGGATAAAGCGGTTGGCTTATTTGATCCCGACGACGAGTGTCAGTTTGCGAGTCGTTACCGAGGAAGCGCAAAGTCATCTGCGAGATACTTGAAGAGCGGCACAAAGCGTGATCTGTTGCAGAGATTACCAAGGCTTCGCATGGATCGGGGCCAACAAACTCTTCCTATTCCGCTCCCCGTAATCCTGGTCGGAGAGGTTCGGTCGAAGCCAAACTAAGTAACCAGGAACCGAGTACTAAGGTCACCTAGATCCTTTCGCAGGAAGTGTGTGTCGAAATCGTTAAATGCGATTGAGCGTCAAGAAGACAACAAATCCACAGAAGACGGAGTGTCGCTGAGCGTTTTGTTATAAGATGCGGATGAAAGTTCCGGCTTTCGCGTTAGCGCTGCGAATCGATCGATTATTGACATTGCTGGAAAACTTCTGGAACTCATCAATGCTCCAGCAACGCTCTATCTACCGGTATCCCCTCCAAAGCGTGACTCGCATGGGGCTCCGTGGGACATCGATATTAAGAACCTAGGACCGAAAATGGTTACGGTCGTCGACAAAGGCCACTTTAGCGTCCCAATCAACGTTGGTCAGGCGGCGCAAGTAGATTAGAAAGGCACGACACACTCGTTGAGGCGATAGCTCCTAATTTATTGATCAACCCGGACAGACAGGGGTTTTGGATCGCACGTTAAAAAGTCCGCAGGGAGGTTCGAGTGCCACCAACAACTATTGAGCAACAGGATGTATTTCAGAGCGCCCAAGAGAGGAAAGCCGCATTTACTGTGGCGATCGTCGGCAGCGATTTCCTCTCTAGCTGCCTGATGGGGAGTGTGCTTGCGCAAGGCCTCAAATGCGAAGCCATTCCAGTGCAACCTTCGGATCTCCTGCGAATGCTCGGAGGATGCAAAATCGATCTCGTAATCATCAGTTCTGATGTGAATTCCAAAGCGGGAACTGGGTTCGAACTGGCGAGCTGTGTGTCCCGCGCACACTCCAAGCCGGATATTCTGATTCTTCTAAGTCAATCAACGCGAGAGACGGTAGCCAGAGCCTTTCACTCCGGGGCCAGGGCCGTGCTGAACCGACAAGAGTCCATGAGCGAGCTGCTCAACTGCGTCGAACATTTGAAAAATGGATTGATCTGGGTAGGGAAAGAGGAGTCTTCTATTTTGGTAGAAATACTCAGATCGATTCCTTCCACGAATGAGCTCACTGAGAGTGAATCGAACACGCTTACGAAGCGCGAATTGCAGGTTGTAGATTGCGCGGCAAGGGGAAAGACGAACAGGGCAATTGCCAGTGAGTTGCGCTTAAGCGAGCATACAGTCAAGAACTACTTGTTCCGCGCGTTTGAAAAGCTAGGCGTTTCGAACCGCGTTGAGCTGGTATTTCGTTTAACCTTACGGGATCAATCGTTTGGCGTTTTGATGGCGACCCCTGAGAAGCCAGCTGGGGCGGAATACGTTTGTAGCATGGAACGAAGCCCACGAATCGAGCGACGATGTTCAGATCGGCGTGGGCACTCGAGCGTTCGGTAGCTGCGGAATGCCACTGGAGAAGAGGTCAACGAAATCTTCGGCCGTATCGATAGTTGGCTGAACAGGTTCCAAAATACCACCTTGGTCTTGGTAGAAACGTTTTTTAGCCGCATACATCTCCATATCGGCTTTGGTGAGTAGTTGCTCCGCGCTCGTCCCATCCTGTGGATAAAAAGCCGCACCTAAGCTCAGCGACAGGGAATCTTTGCCGCATACCTCGACGCAAGCCGCGCTCGCCAAGGCGTTCAGACAAAGAGTTGTCCCACTGATCGAATCCGGCATCAAGTTGGTTGATATCAAAACAAACTCATCCCCGCCCATACGCGCCAAGTAATCGTACTTTCGGAACGCTCCACGCATTGAGTCGGCGAAGACCTTGAGTACCTTGTCTCCTGTCAAGTGACCATGGCAATCGTTTATCTTCTTGAATCCGTTTAAATCACACACCATGACGGCGACTGTCGAATGCTCTCGGTTGCACCGCTCGAGTTCGTTCTGCAAATGCACGGAAAGATCCCGTGCATTCGCCAATCCTGTCAGGTAGTCTATCGTGGCTGAGGTTTCTGCCTCGCGGTACTTCAAAGCATTCTCGATGGAAAGCGCAACCGTAGCCGAAATGGCCTGCAGTACGCGTAGGTGCTCGTTGGTGAATGCATCCGCATCTGATTGGAAAAGCGATACAACTCCCACCTGCCCGGCGAGGCCATTGAGTGGAACTGCCAGGGCGGAATGAGCTTTTTTGGCACCTGTCAGGTCATGCGCAAAACTGATCTCGACCTCAGGATTCCCGTTGACGATGGGTTGCGAGTTGTGCGCCACCCAGCCGCAGAGACCTTTCCCCACCGGGATTTCCAACGATGAAAAGAGTCGAAAGTTTTCCCCGCTGACGAATTCAGGCGTCAGTATGTCACCCTTTCGAATAAATACAACCATCGTGTCGTAAGGTATCAGCTTCTGAAGCCCCATCGCAAAGAGGGAGAGTGTATCGTTGAGACTTAAGGACTTTCCCAGATCCTGGGCTAGTTCAAAAAGCGTGTGTGCCTCGTGTCGAGCGTATGCTATTGAAGAGAGGAAATCGATCTTGATGCTTTGATGCAGCTTGCCAACGCGTTCAAACCCGGCAGAAGGGGATTCGCCGCGTCCTACCGTCTGATTGTAACTGAGTGGATCGATCGCTAGATCTCCCAAGCCGCTAATCGCTTCGGCTTCCAGCTCTACGTAACGGCGCTGAAGAATCTCGACCACCTTCGGATCAAATGACTTGCCGGCCTCGCTTGCCACCACCTTCATCGCGTCATCGAGGGGTAGGGCTCTTCGATACGGGCGATCCGAAGCCTCCGCATCCAGACAATCCACCGCCGCCAAGATACGGGCGCCGATGGGAATTTCTTCTCCTTTGAGCCCGTCTGGATAGCCACTGCCATTCCATTTTTCGTGATGCGACCGAACGATCGGAGCCACAGGATAGGGGAAAGAGACTCTTTCTAGAATCTCGGCGCCGATGATCGGATGAATCTTCATCTTCTCGAATTCTTCCGGACTCAGCCGGCCGGGCTTGTTAATGATGTGATCGGGCACAGCAAGCTTGCCGATGTCGTGTAGCAGCGCCGCGGCTTGAAGGGCATCCATCTCTTGTTCGTCGAGCCCGAGTTCCCGGCCTACAGCTACCGCATATGTGCGCACGCGATTCAGATGCTGATGGGTGTTGTGATCTTTGGCATCAATGACGAGTGAAAGGCCCTCAATCGTACGCAAGTGAAGCGCGCAAATCGCTTCTACATGGCGCTTTTCTGATAGCACATGCGCAGCTTCGATCTCGACGCGCCGACTCTCCTCCTGCAGGCGGACCATGTAGAGATGACAAGACCTGTACATCACGTACATGATTGGCAGGATCAAAAGCCCACTCTGCGAGCTTAGGTGGTGGTTAGTTGCGTTGACGAGGCCCACGATCGCTGCACCTGATAGGTAGTACGGGAGCGACCAGAACTGCGTCTGCTTCCAAACTCCCCAAATCGAGGTTTTACTGCACATTGCGATCACGATTGCGACCGGTGCCGTATTTGCCAGAAAATAGGTAGACGCAGTGACCAGTAGTAAAAGAGGCGTACTTTTATGCAGAACTCCCGCCGACAGATGATAAGCGAAGTAAGTCGCACAAATGGCGGGTGGGGTCATGCTCACGACGTTGAAGACGACCTTTATCAGTTCGGGGCGTTGCTCGGTTTTCCACACACTTTGCACCAAGGCCGCTGTGCAACCGATCACCAGAGTTTCTGCCAGTGAGAGCTCCAGAACGCCGAGGAAAATGAAAAGAAAATACACAGACATGGTGCTTTCTATGCCCGGCAAACTCACCTTCAACGTGGAAGCAAGAATTGCGATCGCAAGGTAGCATACGAATTTCAGCGGATCCGCGGTGTGCCATTGCAACAGGGCAATCAACAGCATCGTCGCTCCGGCTGCCGCAGTCAATGTGACGAATTGTTTTACTCGAATGGGCATGGAAATAGCAATCTTGCGGTCCCGCTGGCCGTTCCGCCAGTGCTTACTTCTCAGCCACGCTAGGCGACGAATCGACCGCAAGACCGGCACTTGCGTGCAAGTGTCAAATCATTCTTGCATACATAGTGGGCTGCATATCTTTTTATGTATCCATCGCCTCAGCAAGCCATCCTCATTCAGAGATAGGTACTCATTCAGAAATAGATACTAGTGACCATATTCTTGGTTACCTAGGAGCAAATATGTACCCATCGCCTCAGCAAAGCCATCCTCATTCAGAGATAGATACTAGTGACCATATTCTTGGTTACCTAAGCAAAAAGAACTACTTTCGAAGAGCGTCAAATCGCACTATACTTCTCCACACTTCCCAGGCGTTGATGGCAACGAACGGTTGGCCAGGGAATCGGGGCCTCTTTTTGCGACAGGTGGAAGGAGGAGGAAACGCATGAAAAGAAAGAGCGCGACGTGGGGGAGAAAAATCCTGATAGTGTCTGCGTTCATCGTGAGTGCCAGCCTCCTTCTTGCTGACTCAGCGAAGATGTCCAAAGACCTGCAAGGCAAGAGCGCCTTTGATCGGGTAGACGTGATTGTGCAGTACAGACAGACACCGACCGCGAAGCAACATCGAAAGGTGTTGAGCCGAGGTGGCGAGCTCACACGTGAGCTTGGCTTAGTAAAGGCCGGTGTCTACAAGGTGCCGGCTTGGGCAATCAAAGAACTGGCAGACGATCCCGATGTCCTCTACATCTCGCCTGATCGTCCGCTGAGCAACATGAACAACGGCAATCCGAACGCCGTCCTGGACTACCACAACGAAACGATCAACCTGGCGGCGGCCCAGTCGGCGGGCCTGAACGGCGCTGGTGTAGGGGTGGCCATCATCGACAGCGGGATGATCAACTTTCCCGAGTTCAACAATCATAACGTTGTATACAGCGAGAACTTTGTCGGCGGCACTTCGGGCAGCGCCAACGACCAGTTTGGGCACGGCACGCACGTGGCCGGCATCATCGCCGGAAACGGCAGCCGATCCGCCGGTTCCAACTACACCTACCATTTTATCGGCATCGCCCCCGGGGTGAACATCATCAACCTGCGGGTGCTGGATCAGAACGGCATGGGCACCGACAGCCAGGTCATTCAGGCCATCCAGACGGCGATCAACCTGAAGAGCACATACAACGTCCGCGTGATCAATCTCTCGTTGGGCAGAGGGGTGTATGAGAGCTACAAGCTCGACCCTCTTTGCCAGGCTGTGGAACAGGCCTGGAATGCAGGCATCGTGGTCGTGGTTGCCGCAGGTAACGGCGGCCGCAACAATGCCGCGCAGACCGATGGGTACGGCACCATCACCGCTCCCGGCAACGACCCGTACGTGATCACTGTGGGCGCGATGAACACCCTGGGTACGCCGAGCCGCACCGACGATGTGCCGGCCAGCTACAGTTCCAAGGGCCCGACACTTTGGGACCAGGTGGCGAAGCCCGATCTGGTGGCTCCGGGCAACCTGATCATCTCGCTGTACACTGCAGGACTCACGCTGAATCAGGAAGCTCCCGGGAACGAGATTCCTAATTCCCTCTACCAGGTGAATGGCAACAGCACCGCTTCGGACACCTACTTCATCCTGAGCGGGACCAGCATGGCTACACCCGTGGTCAGCGGTGCGGTGGCTTTGATGGAGCAAAAGAACCCGGCTCTGACGCCCGACCAGGTAAAGGCACGGCTGATGCTGACGGCCTTTAAGGGCCTGCAGACCGCCAGCACAGCAAAGGATCAGACCACGGGCCAGGTTTTCAACATGCAGGCGGACCTGTTTACAGTAGGCGCCGGCTACTTGGACATCCAGGCCGTGCTGGCCAGCACCGCCCTGGCTCCCGCGGCCGTGGGCAAAGCCATGTCGCCGACCGTGACGGTGGACAGCCAGGGAAATGTGGTGCTGGTGGCCGGCAGCTCGGTGCTCTGGGGCAAATCTGTGCTGTGGGGCACCAACGCAGTGTGGGGCAACTCGGTTCTGTGGGGAACCGACGCCCAAGGGCTATCAGTGCTCTGGGGCACTAGCACGTTGCAGGGCAACAGCGTGCTCTGGGGCACCAGTACCGTGAACAGTTCCAGCGTGGTTTGGGGCTCGAGTGTGCTTTGGGGCAAAAACACAAGCTCACCCGACGACCAAGCCGGTTTCACGGCAGACCTGCCTTAACCAAAAGGAACCGGAATGTAGAACTGTCGAAGGGCATTTGTTTGACGATAAACAGCGTCGGGCAAATGCCCTTCGGCTTTAGTTAAACGGCGTTATTCCATTCGCAGCGGACAATCGGCCTATGCCACTGGACCAGTGGATGGCCCCTGAACCGCAACAAATCGGAGAGCGTCGTTGGACGCCCCGTCTGCGGCGAACCGCGGGGCGATAGGCAGAGCGGAAATCAACTTGCGGGTGTAAGGGTGTTCGGGGCACTTGAACAGGTCAGCAGTATCGCGGCACTCGACAATCTCTCCCTGGTCCATCACAGCCACCCGCTGACTGATGGTTGCAACGGAAAGAAGATCGTGGGAGATATACAGGACGCCCATGCCCAATTTGCGGCTGAGCGTCGAAAACAGTTGCAGAATTTCCGCCTGCGTGATGATATCGAGCGCACTGGTTGGTTCATCCGCAATCAGAAGCAGTGGCCGATGCAGCACGGCCATGGCGATCAGCACTCGCTGGGCCTGGCCGACACTGAGCTCCGCGGGATGTCGACGAAGGAAATTGGTGTCTGCCTGGAGACTGACGCTTTCTAAGGTATCAAGCAGCACTCGCGCAACTTCCTTGCGTGTGGAGCGTTGGTGGATGTTCCAGGCTTCTTCCAATTGTGTGCCAATCCGCAGCGCGGGGTTGAGCGATGACATCGGGCTCTGGAGAACCAGCGCGATCTCCTTACCGCGTAACGAGCGCATCTCGCGCTCTTTCAGGGCCATTAGGTCGCGACCGTTGAAGAAGATGGATCCTTCCGCTTTTCCCCGCTTCAGGTGCAGCAGCCTTAGGATGGCAAGTGCCAGCGTGCTTTTGCCGCAGCCGCTCTGCCCAACTAACCCCAGCACTTCTCCCCGTCGCAGTTCGAGCGAGAGGTCCCTCAGCACCGCGTTTTTTCCGGGATAGCTGGCCGAGAGCCGTAGGGATAAGAGAGGTTGGTGGTCCATCAGCGGTTTCTCAACGCCTCGCTTCCTAATGTGAGTTTCTCGATGTTCCAGTAAACCTGCGGCCGAAGCACGACCGGATGGACATTGTGCAAAGCTGGCGACACGGCTGACAGAGCGTCCTTGTTTACGAGGTAGATGAAGGGTTCCTGTTGCCACACAATCTCTTGCACCCTGTCGATGGCTTCCTTCCGCTTGCTCGATTCAAGGGTCGAGGCTTGTTTATGCATCAGCGCATCGATTTCGGCTTCCCAGGCAGTCGCAGGTACTTTCTGTACCGGGTTCCATGCGTGATTCTCACCTGAACTCAACCAGACACTCATCTGCGCGTCTGGGTCCAAATCATCGTTGACAAAACCAAGGAGGCACGCCTCGTAGTTGAACGTGCGTGTGATGCGCTCGATGAGCGAAGGAAAGTCGAGGGTAACCACGTTCAGCTTGATGCCGATGCCGGACAGGTCCTGCTGGATCATGACGGCCATGCGCTCACGGTACTTGTTACCGGCATTGGTTATAACGGAGAACTCTACCGGGTGTCCGGCGCGATCGCGGAGCGTACCGTTCTGGAGGTGGAAACCGTCCTGCGCCAACGCCTGCAAGGCAGCCTTTTGATCAAAGGGATGCGGTGCCAGCTTCGCATTGAACCAGAACTTGTTCGCTGGGGATATCCAACTCACCGCGGGCCGAGCATGGCCGCGAAAGACCACCCGCGCCAGATCCTCGCGGTTGATGGACTCGGAGACTGCCCGCCGGAAACCCGTTGATGTAAACCAGGCTTTCTTGTATGCCGGCAGCGGCGAGCCAGGAACCTGGTTGAACCACATCTGCTCGCCATCAAGGGACACCCCCGAATCGATGGCCATATTGGGAGCCTTTTGCGCCAGTTGATCGTAATACTCGGCGTTGAGCGAGTTGATAAAATCGATCTCTCCGCGCATGAGACGAAGCAACTCGATGTCGAGGTTCTGCTGGATGTCGAGACGGACTGAATCGATGTAGGGCAACTGTCTGCCGGCCGTGTCGTGCTTCCAGTAATTCGGATTGCGCTTCAGCAGAAGGTAGGAGCCGGCTTTGTTCTCCGCAAGAAAATAGGGGCCGAGTACTGCACCTTCTTTCTGTGGTGAGTGGGCCGACATGATCGCCACCTGGTCAAACAATTTGTCGAGTCCGACGATGGGAGCGGGAAACCTGACGGTAATCTGGTTCCTTCCTGCCACCTCTGTTTTGACCTTGCCTTCACTGGAGCGGAAGGAGTCCCCGGTGGGCGAGTGCAAGGCAGGGTCCATCAGCCTATCCACAGTGAAAGCAACGTCCTCGGCGGAAAACGGAGTGCCATCGGAGAACCGTACATTCGGACGCAGCGTGAAGGTTATGGAGTTGCCTTCGTGACCCACATTCCAAGACGTCGCAAGTTCGGGTTCCAACTGCTGCGTCAAACGGTTCAGACGCACCAGCACGCCGCCGGTAAGATAACGAACGGTATCGGAGGCATCGTCGTCAACGAGCAAGGGGTTCAGCGTCTTGGGATCCGCCACAATGCAAAATCGCAACTGGCTTCCGGACTGGGCGTTAGCGATACCGCCGGTTGCCATTATGGAGAAGTGAAGAATTGAAAAAATCAGGAGTCGTCTCATGACCACAGCTCCTGTTTTTGCAGAGCTATGTGAAAACAACTCACAGTGACAATGAGCAGAATGAGAGGCACAAACTGCCACGGTTGCGCGGAAAGGGCCGAAAAACTCTCCAACTCCCTCAACAAGCTGCCCCAGGATGGTAACGGTTCTGCAACGCCCAGGCCAAGAATGCCGAGGTTTGCCTCAGTTAATATGAAGACGGGAATCGAAATCCAGAACTGCGCAAAGAGAACCGGTCTCAGATTTGGAACGATGTGGTGCCAAAGCAGCCGAAAGCCGTTGCTCCCGGATGCGCGCGCCAGCAGGACGATATTAGAGCCACAGAGTTTGTGGGCATCCGCGCAGATCACGCGAGCCGCTGCCGCCCACCCCAGGCATCCCAATAATGCAAACGTAATTGTCACCGAGGTAATCGGCGAAACGTCAAGTGGCAAGAGTGCGCGGACGGTGATGAGCAGGAATAACCACGGCAAAGAAAGGAACAGGTCTGTCGCTGCCATCACGCTGCTCTCCAGCCAGCCCCCCACAAAGCCGGCCGCACCGCCGATCAAAGCCGCGAGAACGCTGGAGAGCAAGGCAGCAGCGGGCGCCAGCAAAAGCGATACGCGCGTACCAAATAACAACCGCGAGAAGCGGTCGCGGCCGAGGTCATCGGTGCCAAGGAGGTGTTGGCTGGACGGCGCTGCATCGGGCATGTCTCGGAACTGGTGCGCATAGGAAGCCGGAGCAATGAAATTTGCCAATAGGCTTGCGGCGAGAACCAAAGCCAGGAACAGAAGAGCGGCCAAACGGGCCCCCTTCATATAGTGCCTGCGCGCAAAGCCAGTGCCACCAACTCGGCGGCAGAGTTGGCGAGCAGCGTGATCAGCGTCACAATCATCGTCAGGTTCACCAACAGTACGAGGTCCCGTCCCATGGCAGCCTTCCAAGCCAGTTGGCCGATCCCCGGCAGATCGCATAGCACTTCCACCGGGATTGCTGCGGCGAATGCTATGCTCACTGAAACCCCAGCCAAAGCAAGCAACTGCGGGCCGACAACCGGCAGAATGTGCCACAGTAAAACCCGAAAGCCGCCGACTCCTTTTGCCCTCGCCGTCAACACGTGGGGAAGCGACGCGCTCTGTGCCAGCAGATTGCGCGCGTAGTGGAAGATATTGGGAAAGACAATCAGACCGATAACCAACCTGCCCGGTTCTTGAGCGATTACGAATAGAAGCGCCAACACTGCGGCAGGGATGCAGAGCAGAACGCTTACCAAAAGTCCCGTTGCGAGATCGATAAACCACGAGCGCGACATCACAGCCACTATGGCCAGCGTCAATCCGGCGGTCCAGCCAAGAGCCAACCCCAGCCCCATCGATTTCAGAGTCTCGGGAAACCGCTCTGCCAGCAGTTGCCGTACCGGTTGATGAAGAGTCTGCGACATTCCCAGGTCGCCTTGCAAAAGCTGACCCAAATAACGAACGTAAAACCTACCCAGATTCTCATCTGTGGAGTGCGCCTGACGTAAGGCTTGGACGCTCTCCTGGTTAAGGCGGGTATCCAGTTCCTCTTCGTCGACGCCAAATCCGGGAGCCAGACGCACCATCGTGGCCCCAAGAAAGCCGCCGAGCAACAGGACTAAAGGAACCTTGGCCGCATGTCTGATGAGCTTGTGCACTGAATGGCCAAGAAGCGCAGGCATAGTGAATTCCAAAAATCAGAGAGCACTAAAACGTCTCCAGTCTGTCCGAATCCAGTATCCATCTTAGATTGCTTCGGACAAACGAGGTATGCACTCGGCCCAAAATCTGTCCCCCCTTTGGTAATAACCAAGCCTGATCCTCGCTCTTGAAGACGCAATCGTCACTCTGCGGTGATCTGTTTGGGCGATCTGCGCAGAGTCGTGGTTCATGATGGCCATGAGGGACCCAAGGAGATCGGCGTGCCGCCGGAGTTTCTCAAGTGGCTGCAGGATCCGGAGCAAAACGGTGATGGGGCTTTATACGATTTTGGCTGCTACGGCGCGGACCTGGTTACGTGGCTCATGCACGGCGAATCTCCTGAGAGCGTGACCGCGGTGGCGCAAACGGATAAGCCGCAGATCTATCCCCGGGTCGCGGATGAAGCGACCATTACCCTGCGTTATCCAAAAGCGCAGGCGGTGCTGATGGCGTCGTGGAACTGGCCTTTTAGCCGCAAGGATATGGAGGTGTACGGTGCGACCGGGTACTTCATCACGGTCGGGCCGGACAAACTGCGCATGCGGACCAAAGGTCAGGAACAGGAAAGCGCAGGAACCGCTCCACCCTTGGCGCCGCCCAACGACGGGTCACTGCACTACCTGGCCGCGGTGCTCAACGGAAGCTTGCAGCCGGACGGCGACCTTACTTCGCTTGAGACCAACGTGGTGGTCATGCAGATCCTGGACGCGGCCCGCCAGTCTGCGCGGGAGGGCAGAACCATCAAACTCGCGCCTTTGCCGCAATAGCATGGAGTGAGCCCAGGCGAGCGGCCATGGGACCGCGTCGTCCGGTGTCCACGCTCTTTCTGCGGACCACAAAATGCGGCCCGCCATGGATCACCTCTGAGGGCTGGTAGCGCCGCTTCTCTCCACACACCGAGCAAACCACAAAGATCGAGCTGGCAGGGAAGCGGTCGGTTCCGGCTAAGACGTCGTGGCCGCATTTCTTGCAGCACACCACGCAAGACTTGGGGAAACGAAGAGCACGCATGTCGACCAGCATAGGAGAATAAAAGGAGAAGATCAAGTAGCTGGCTGGTGACCTCACCCAAAATTCTGCAAATCCAGACAGCCCCTTTGCGGATTCTTGAAACGGCTTAGGATAAAGAAAGGCAGACGAATGGTACAGAAAGAAAGACGAATCAGCCTGAACGTCAAGGATCCGGAGGCACACCGGCTGGCGCTGGCCATCGCCCAGGAGACCGGCGAAACCCTCACGCGCGCCGTCACCGAGGCCCTGCGCGAACGCTACGAGCGGCTCCACAAGCGCGATGCGGAGCTGCTAGCGGCCGATATCCGGGCTATCGCCGACCGCTCCGCCGCCCACATCAAAGGCCCCTATCTCGATCACGCCGAATATCTCTACGACGAGCGCGGCCTCCCGAAGTGATCCTCGACACTTCGCCACTTATCTCCATCCTGGCAAAAGAGCCGGATTTCGAACGCTACGTCGACGCCATCAGCCGGGCCTCGCGCTGCCGCATGTCAGCCGGAAATTTCCTCGAGCTCTCGATCGTGATCGAGGGCCAGTTCGGCGCCGACGTGCTTCGACAATGTGACGCTCTAATCCGCCGCATCGACATGGTGATCGAACCCGTCACCGTGGACCAGGCGCACGCCGCGCGGCAGGCTTTTCACGACTTCGGGAAGGGCCGCCATCCTGCAGGATTGAATTTCGGAGACTGTTTTGCTTACGGGTTGGCAAAGATAACGGGCGAGCCTCTTCTCTTCAAGGGCGACAATTTCAAAAACACCGATATCGTATCCGCTCTATAACGCGCAACGGTTCCAGGCGAATGGTCGCCGCACCGGCAGTAACCTCAGCAGCCTTGGATGCTGTGTTTTGGCTTTGTATCAAGGGACGACTTTAGTCGGGCCGTAAAGGAGTGAAGAGAATTGGGCTTCAGAAGGTGTGCGAGTTCTCAAACACCCTGTTCAGCCCCTGCTACCCTTACCGGGCAAAGGGAGAGCTTTAGTCAGCATGACCTCGCGTTCGTCAGCGCGCCAAGCCGCATAACGGAGAGCCTGCATGATATCTTCGCGCTCGATGTAAGGGTAGTCAGAGAGAACTTCCGCGACACTCTGCCCGGCGCCGATCTGGGCTACGATCATGCCAACCGTGACTCGCAACCCACGGATGCAAGCCTTGCGCCCATCACCGCGGGATCTTGAGTAATGCGGTCAAGGTGTCCCATGTGTCGCTCCTGCTCTCTTCTGGGAAGGTAGCTTCATGAAGTTCCAGAACGCTATTTCAAGAACCTTGCAAGACGAGGCGCGTCGATGCCAACGGCCGAACCAAGCCAGATTCTGCCGCAAGCGACTAAATGACGCCTATTTAGTCGCCGCCAGTTACCTGCCCGGCTCCTTTTTGCGTCTTGATCCAGCCATCGATTCTGCCCTCGAGAAGATCCAGGGGCAGCACGCCGCCGTTCAGCATTTCGTCGTTGAAGGTGCGTATGTCGAACTTGGGGCCGAGCTCTTTGCGGGCGCGCTCGCGCAGCTCGAGGATCTTGAGCTGCCCCAGCTTATAACTCAGTGCCTGGGCCGGCCAGGCAATGTATCGGTCCGTCTCGGTCTGGATCATGGGCTCGTCGATCACACCGGTTTTGCGGAAGTAGTCGACCACCTGCTCGCGGCTCCAGCCCTTGGAGTGAATGCCGGTGTCGACCACCAGGCGCACGGCGCGAAAGCGCTCGCTGGCGAGCCTGCCGTAGTCGGAGACCGGATCCTGGTAGAAGCCAACCTCCTTGCCCAGCTCTCGGCATACAACGCCCAACCCTCGATATACCCGGAGTTGAATGCGTGCCGGCGAAACTTCGGCAGGTCCGTCAGCTGCTGGGCCACAGACACCTGCATGTGATGGCCGGGAATCCCCTCGTGATAGGCGGTCGCCTCATCGTCGATGAGGGTGCGATGCGCGAAGTCGGAAGTGGCGACAACGACCCGGCCAGGCCGCGTGCCATCAGGCGTTCCGGTTTGGTAGTGGGTCGCCGTCGCCGATTGGAAAGCCGGTATGGCTTCCACGGTTACGGGCGAGCCGGGAATATAGGTGAAGAGCTGCGGCAGCTTGCCCTGCATCTGGGCGAGGTACTTGCGATAGTCATCGACGAATCTGCTCGGCGGAGGTCGGAATGTACTTGGGATTCTTTTCAGGGAAGCGTCGAAAGAGGCCAGATCAGAAAAGCCCTCCTTCTGTGCAATCGCCAGCATCTCGGCCTCGATACGAGCTCATCTCGCGCAGCCCAAGCTGGTGAATCTGGTCAGGCGTGAGGTTGCTGATAGTGGTGCGGACGCGGATGTCGTGCAGATAGCGGCTCTCGCCCCCGGGCAACGAGGTTACCGAGAGCGTCGTGCGGCCGTGAGGCGCGTATTCCGTAGCGATGAAGTTGGCGAAGTCCATGTAGGCCGGCAGCACTTCCTGTTCGGCAGCGTCGGTGATTTGCTTGGGTCAGCCGCTGTTGATCGGCGGCAGAGATGCTGCTGGGAAACTTCTTCGTCGGCAGCAGGAAAGGATTCGCGGCAATGACCCCCTGGCACTGGCCGGGAATCTTCTCCAGCAGAAAGCGCACCGGCATGAGGTGATCGCTGCATGCCCGCGCGCAGCACCTCCTCCGTCTGCGGGAAGACGCGCGGAATCTGGTGCAGTCGCGCGATGTAGTCCTCGTAATACTTCACGCTGCTGAATCAGGGGCACGGAGAGAGGAAGATCCGCGAGATGGTGTGCGGGCCGCTCATCTGGTTGACCGGCATCTCATAATCTTTGAAAGCGTAGTTGCGCGTTGCGCCGCTCGAGGGCGCGGACCAGGACCTCGTGCGACAGCAGGTCCTGTTCGGCGAACCCTGCGGTCGAGATCGCTTTCAGGCGCGCGAGAAATGTCTCATCCGTGGCGTGCTCGCTTTCGGCTCCGGCCAGTGAGTAGTCATCGAGCTGGTCGTTATAGCGATAGTCCCCGTAGGCGGTCGCAGTTTCCGGCGAGGCCTTCAGGTCGGACTGATACTGCTCTTCAAAGAGCGCGTTCTGCGCGGCGAATCGTGCTGCGACGGAAGCAGGCGGGGCGGCGAAGGAATTGGTAGGTGGAAAGGGAAAAGCAGGCAAGGATGAGGCTCAATGTACCGATACGCATGTATTCAAAAGACTAGCAGAGCGAGATATCGATGAGAATAAAGCCGAGCCAGCCGGCTGGCGGGGTTGAGCAGTTTCGTCACTTACAGCGTTTGTCCTTGTCGCAGGGATCGACAATCCAATATCGCGGGCCGGGACCAAAGGCGGGCGGCACGGTCGCCGGGATTGGCGAAACGGCAGTGCTCCAGCGAGAGGCAGCCGCAGCCGATGCACTTAATCAGCCCTCCCCTCATACGCTCCAGCTGTGCGATTCGTGCGTCGATGCGGGCGGTCCATCCAGCTGGAGAGCTTGGCCCAGTCGTCGCCCTCGGGCGCGCGGTCCTGCGGGAGCTTGGCCAACTCCGCTGAAATTTCGTCGAGAGTGAGACCGACACGCTGAGCAAAGACCAGAAAGGCGATGCGGCGAAGCACTGCTCTCGGGTAGCGGCGATGTCCGGAGCCGGCGCGCTCGGACCGGATCAGCCCACGCTCCTCGTAGAAGCGGAGGGCCGAGGCCGCTACTCCGCTGCGGCGAGCGACTTCAGTAATCGTGAGCAGCTCTGACATGGAACGAGAAATATCATGCAAAGCAGCTTGACTTCAAGTTAACTTGAACTTTTAGTCTGGGAGGCGAGAACTAGAATTCACCAGATCACGCGGAAGGAAACACTATGACCTACTCGGACTCACAACCCGATTCTCGTTACTGGCGCGACCGGAAACGTCGGACGCAATGTCGTCTCTCTACTGTCCGGCACGGGTGCTCGTGTTCGCGCCCTGACCCGCAATCCGGACACAGCGGATCTGCCGGATTCGGTCGAAGTCGTGCGTGGAGATTTGTCAGACCCCTCTACACTGGAAAACTCTCTGCAGGGAGTCGATTCCGTGTTTCTCATGGTGCGCGCGTTCTCTGCACCGATCGTTCCAATCATGGAGCTGCTAAAGAGGCACGCTCGCCGCATTGTCTTTCTGTCCTCAGCGGCGATTCAGGACGAGTTGCCGGTCCAGACTAACCCCATCGGCAAGGTCCATCTGGAGATTGAGGAGGAGATCAGACAAAGCGGGACTGGAATGGACGTTTCTGCGGCCGGGCGCCTTCGCTGCCAACGCTCTGACATGGTGGGCGCCGCAGCTCTGCGCTGGAGACCTGGTGCGCTGGCCTTACGGCGCCGCAGCCTGGGCACCGATCCACGAGCGGGATATCGCCGCGGTGGCCGTGCGCGCGCTGACCGAGGGTGGGCACGCCGGGAAGAAATACTCTCTTACCGGCGGAGAAGTGCTCACACAGGTTGAGCAGCTGCACACGATCGGCGAGGCAAGCAACCGTACCTTGCGCTACGAGGAACTCACGCCGGACGCAGCGAGACAGCAGATGAGCGCGTTCCTACCGCCCTTTGTTGTCGATCGGCTGCTTGATCTGTGGGCGGCAATGGTTGAAAAGCCCGCTCCGGCGACGCGAACCGTAGAAGAGGTTACTGGCGCTCCACCGATAGTGTTCAGGCAGTGGGCTCTCGAGCATGCAGGGGATTTCCGCCTCAACGGGTGAGCAACGCGAGCAAATGAACTCAAGTGAACCGAAGGAGAAATCGGTATGATCGACAGTGAACGTCTTCGAGTGGCAGTTCTGATCGGCAGCACGAGGCATGGCCGCTTTGCGCCTGTTGTCGCCAACTGGTTCGCCGGCTACATCCAAACGCGAGGGGAGTTTGAAGCCGACATGATCGACCTGGCGGAGGTGGCTTTGCCGGATGTCCTTAGCCGGAATCCAGAGTCGGCAGTAGAGACGCTTCGCTCGCGGCTGGCTGTTGCCGACGCATTCGTTATCATCACGCCGGAGTACAACCACAGCTTTCCTGCGCCACTTAAAACGGCAATCGACTGGTACTCGAAAGAGTGGCGCGCCAGACCAGTGGCTTTCGTCGCCTACGGGGGAAACGCGGGCGGACTCCGCGCGGTAGAGCAGTTGCGGCAGGTCTTCGCCGAGTTGCACGCGGTTACCGTTCGCAATGCTGTCGGTTTTGCCGGGGCCTGGGAGCTCTTCGATGCTACAGGCCACCTACGCAACCCGGAGCGGCACGAGAAGGTGGCATGTGCAATGCTCGATCAGCTTGCCTGGTGGGGGCACGCATTGAAAGAGGGCCGAAGCCTTCGTCCCTATCCTGCCTGAGGGGATGGAAAGGTCATCTGCATCGCCTGCGTGGCTCTGAGAAGGACATCTCTAAGTGTCGTTTGGTCCTGGAGCGTTAGAACGGCAATGAATGGGAGTGGTTCGAAGAGGCGCTCCAACAATCGGTTGCGGAACGTCTCCCCAGCCTTTGTCAATGCGATCAGCTTCACCCGGCGATCTTTCGGATTGCTCTGGCGCTCAATCAGACCGCGCTGTTCGAGTCTGTCAACCAGGCCGGTCACATTGGAGTCATGACAATGGAGGCTGCGCGCGAGCGAGACCATGGCTGCGGGCTGTCCAGGTTCAAGTGAGCAAAGAAGGTCGCCTTGGGCGGAGGAAAGGTCAAATTCTGCCCAAACTCCGAGCAGAGTACCCTCATCCGCCCGCAGCAGGCGCAGAAGCAGAGTCCACGCTTCTCTACCTGGATCGGCTTTCGGAGTGCGCTTTTTGCCAGAGACAAGCTTTGTGGTTCGGCTTGTGTGCATACTTCCATGATGGGCCATGATGCTTGGCCATGTCGATACTTGACACTATGGAGTATCTATCACCTATACTAAAGTCGCCGGCAGTCGAGGAAGCTACGGGAACGGTGATTCTCAGGAGGGGTGTATGAGCAATCGAGACGAGATAGCATCTAGCGCTGCAGGCTCGAAGAGGGATGCAAGAGCTTTAGCCACACAGGTGATTGGGATCGGGGTCGGGTTGTTTTTGGGATCCGCCGGGGTTTTGAAGCTCTTCGATTTTGCCAAATTTGCCAACTATTATGCGGACGCCGGCGCACCGCGTTGGGTGTTTTTCGGTTCGGGGGTGGTTGAAGTCCTGGCAGCCGCAGCCATGCTTGTGCCGCGAACCCGGCTTTATGCGGCGTGGTCGCTGCTCGGAATGATCTTTCTCCTTTGCTGGAAGCCCTGGTCGGTACACGAGATGTTCTTTCTTGTATCGCAAACCGTGGCGATCACACTGCTGATCGTGCTGGTCTGGCTTTTGGGTTCACGGCGAGGAACTGAGACGTAGTTCATAGCCGGAAGGTAAGTTATGCGGAGGGGCCGGTGCAGCGGGCCAGAACGATGGTCACATCGTCGGGCTGCTCCGCGCTGCCGATCCAGTCCGCTACTGCGCCGGTGACAATTTCGGCGATGCGGGGCAGAGGCTTGTTGTGGTGTTCCTTGATCAAGGTGATCAGGCGATCCTCGCCAAATTCCCCAAACTCATTTTCCGGTTCGGTCACACCGTCACTGTAGGCGACAAAGATATCGCCGGTCTGCATCACCAGCGTCGACTCGTCATAGGTGACCCCGCTGAACAAGCCGACCACGGTGCCGTTGACCGTCAGGGGAAAGACTTCACCCGTCGCCCGCACAATGATGGGCGGCAGGTGGCCTGCGTTGCAATAGGTCAACACCCGCGCCTTGGCGTCATAACAGCCGAGAAACAGGGTGGCGTACTTGGCCGCCGGCGTGCTGCGGTAAAGCTGATAGTTCATGGTGGTCATCAGCATGGCCGGCGCCACCTGCGATTCCGCGCTGCCATCCCCGCGGTAGTACATGCGGGGATCCTCATGAGACCCATAGGCCAACGAGGCAGGCATTAAAACCATCTCCGGTTCCAGGGAATAGGCGCGCACGAAGGCATGCACCGTGGCCATCAGCAGCGCCGCGGAAATTCCTTTGCCGCTGATGTCGCCGACCGCGAGCACCATCCGGTCGCTGCCCAGGGGAATAAAGTCGTAGTAGTCGCCGCTGACCGTGCGCGCGGGAATGCAAACCCCGTGGACCTCGAGCGTGGGCAGGTCAGTCACCTTGCGAGGGAAGAGCAGTTCCTGCACCTCGTAGGCGATGCTGAGTTCGTTCTCCAGCCGCTGCTTCTCTTTTTGCTCCTCAATCAGTTTGGCCAGCGATGCGGTCATGGAGTTGAAAGACTTTCCGAGTGCCGCCATCTGATCGCGGCCCTGGAGCTGTATAAGGTGGGTCAGATCGCCGCGGTTCACACGTTCGGTTGCGCGGTAAAGGCCTGCCACCGACGCCGTCATACTGCGCGAGAGACGGATGCCGATGTAGAGTGCGACCAACTCGATCACGGCAAAGAAAATAGCGACCCCTAGCAGGATGTCGCGGACGATCAGCGCGCCGTCTCCCAGGGTGGCAAACAGGGTGGCAAAAAGCATGGAAGGCCGAGTGGCTACATCGATGAGCCCGTCTTGTCTTTTTTCCCCGGTCTGCCAGTCCACCGCATCTAAGATCGTGGCAAACTCCAGGGTCAGGTCGAACCAATGGGAACGAGGAGGCATCTTGCCGCTCATCACAGCCTTGTCCAAAGTCCGGTGCGGCTTGCCGTCTTCTTGAACAGGCAGATACAACTTCACGATGCCCAGGCGTGCCGCTGTGGGGACAAGCAGATTCGGCGTGATGGGAATATCGGAGACCAGGGCGAGCCGGTTGTCGTCACCATCCAGTTTGACCGCGCGCATATGCAGGCTATCCTGGTCCAAAACGTAGCCAGTGAAGTCTCCTTTAATAAAACCGGGGACCGGAGCCGCAGGCGTTTGGAGCAGCGCTCCTCCGGTAGAGAGAACAAAACTTCTTCCCTTTCGCAATACCGTGACGGTGCGGCCAGGGAACCTCTCGTCGGAAGCGCGCGTCAACTCACCGGCGAGCTGCTCGTTGAGCTTTCCCGGGCTCTCCATCGGGAATAGCTGCGCTGCCAACGCATCGTTGGCGGCCTGCAGGTGCAGCAGCTCCGAATGCAGGTCTGAGGTGGCTACGTAGGTGGCAAATTGACCGGCAAATGAATAACCAGCGAGGGCGACCATGAGCAAAAGGAGCAGGATCGGCATGACGCCGATAAACAGATAGGTGACGATCAGCCGGTTGCGCAGCCTCCACAGCAATGGGCGGTAGCCCCAACGGCAGAGGAGGACAAGGGCAAAGAAGGCAAAGACAAGGCTGCTAAAGACTGCCCAGCCGCCGAGCGTGCCTCCCGTGGCCGCATCCGCGGTCCACAGCACAAGGCACATGATGCCCAGCCAAAGGGTGATGCGGCCCCATTTGGTGGTGGGGCGCAGTATCCGCCTGGCCCACACCCTCACTGTTCTGGATTTTGCTAGCTCGAACGCCATATGCAGTTACAACAGGGGAAACCCCGTCTTCCCCGTAGTATAGGCCAGTCGCTGAACGCGCTGTTTATTTGCGATGATAGGATCTGCGATGGTGAAAGAACAGTCTCGCCTGCTCTCCCTCATTGAAAGTGGATTTGCCGCACTCCGCATCCTGATCATCGGCGATGTCATGCTGGACCGCTCCATCTGGGGGGATGTCGATCGTATCTCTCCCGAAGCGCCGGTCCCGGTACTGCGCTCGGTGCGCACGACCAGCGCCCCCGGGGGTGCGGCCAACGTGGCCATGAACCTGGTGGGCCTGGGGGTAAGCGTCGCCCAGGCAGGCTTCTGGGGAGACGACGCGGAGATGCGCGAGTTGCGCAGCCTGCTCGCCCCGGCGAAAGTTGATCTCTCGGGGATGGTTGCTTCCTGCCATCCCACAATTTCGAAGACCCGGGTCACCGCCCGCAATCAGCAATTGCTGCGGTTGGATGTGGAGAGCGCAGAGCCGCGTCCAGCCGCGGAGCACCAGGCGCTGCTGGAGCGCGGGCTGGAGTTGGTGCGCACCGCCGATGCGGTCATCCTCTCTGACTACGACAAGGGCGCGTTGAGTGCGCCGCTTTGCCAGGCGGTCATCGCCCTCGCCCGGCAGCGCCGCATCCCGGTACTGGCCGATCCCAAGGGCCGGGACTTCGGCAAATATGCGGGCGCCACCACCATCTGCCCCAATCTTCAGGAGTTGGGGCTGGTCACTGGGATACCCACCCGCAATCTGGCCCCGTTGCTTGCCGCGGCACAACAGCTGGTGGGGCAGTTGGGCATCGATTACATGACGGTCACCATGAGCGAGAAGGGCATCCGCATTCTTTATCCCGACTCGGTTTTTCATTCGCCCACCCGTGCTCGCGAGGTCTTTGACGTGACCGGCGCCGGCGATACGGTGATTGCCACCCTGGCGGCATCGCTGGCCGGCGGTCTTGATCCGGAGACGGCCGTTACCCTGGCGAATATCGCCGCGGGCATCGTGGTCGCCAAGACAGGAACAGCGCCCATCTCACGCCACGAGCTGGTTGCCGAGTTCACCGCCTCCGCCCAGATGAAAGCTCCTGACAAAATTCTCGATTTGCCACATCTGCTGGTTCGTTTGGCGGAGTGGCGGGCCAGCGGCGATCGAATCGTCTTCACCAATGGCTGTTTTGACATTCTGCATGTGGGCCACATAGCTCTGCTCGAGCAGTGCCGTGAATTTGGAGATAAGGTGGTCATCGGTTTGAACAGCGATGCCTCGGTCAGGCAACTGAAGGGGCCTACGCGGCCGCTGGTAAGTGAGAGCGAGCGGGCGCGTGTACTGGCTGCCCTGGGCGCCACGGACGCCGTGATTATTTTCGATCAGCCCACTCCACTGGAGCTGATCCAGGCCGTTCGTCCCGACGTGCTGGTGAAAGGCGGAGACTACACCGCGTCGACCATTGTGGGGGCAGACGATGTAGTCACCTGGGGCGGCCGGGTAGAAATTGTGCCCACGGTTACCGGCGCGAGCACCACCAGCACCATCCGCAAAATGACGGCGAGCCAATAAGTTCCGCCCATCTGAGCATTGGCAGCCGCCGGGAGTCCATCCCCGAACCCGGATTTCCTGGCACGCGGCCCTTGGACGAGTCCGCGCGTGCGCCTTTCAGTAAGGAAAGGCGCATGAAGTTTGTCGAAGCCACCAAGTTCCACAGGAAATCCGGGGAAGGGGCGACTTGATGACGGGACAAGTCTGACTTTCAAGCCGCGCCATTCGGGGCTGGATAATCCGAGTTCTCACGCAGACTCGAAAGCCGGACGTATTTTCAATCGTTTATGGCCCGACTAAAGTCGTGCCCTGATACAAAACAGAGTTTTTCCGGAGCATGCACAGGCAGGAATGTTACGAGGTCACGGGAACCACTCTGTAAATCAGGCTGCCGGACCTATCCGCAGGCCGCGCCGGAGCTCAGTTTGGTCAGTTGTGTTGGCAATCAAACGATTACTGCCAGCCTCCTCCCAACGCACTGTAAAGCTGGACCAGGGTGAGGGCTTCGCCCTGCTGTGCGGTTACCAGGGTCAGCTGGGCCGAAAAGAGGTTGGTGTCGTTGGTGAGGACCTCGAGGTATGCCGTCGATCCGCCCTCGTAGCGAAGGCGGGCTAGCCGGACAGAATCTTGAGCGGCCGCCACCAGCTTCTCCTGCTGCTCGCGGTAAACGCGCTGTTTGTTCAGCGCGATCAAAGCGTTCGATACGTCGCGAAACGCTCCGGCGATGGTTTTCTGGTAGGTGATCACCAACTCCTGGTCGGTCGCTTTGGCCTGATTTAATTGGCCTCGCAGCTTGCCGCCTTCAAAGAGCGGCTGGGTCAACGAGCCGATACCGTAAATGGTCCGAGAGCCGCTATCGAAGATATTGGAGAAAGTGCTTCCTCCGACGCCGCCGGAACCAGTGATCGATAGCTGGGGAAAGAACTGCGCGCGCGCCACGCCAATGTTCGCGTTGGCCGCTTTGAGCTGTGCCTCGGATTGCTGGATGTCCGGGCGGCGCTCCAGCAACTGCGAGGGGATACCGGTGGGCAAATCCTGCGGCGGCGGGGTGAGCGCGTTTGGATCAGTGTGGGCCACGGGACCGGGATTCTCGCCGAGCAAGAGACGTAGCGCGTTCTCCTGCTGCTGCACCTGCTGCTCCAGCTGCGGCAGCTGCGAAGATGCCGTGTAAAGCAGCTGCTCGGCCTGACGCAGATCAGACAGGGGGACGGAGCCGCCACTCTCCAACCGGGCGGTCAGGTCGACCGAGTCCTGCCTGGCCTTCAATGTTTGTTTGGTGACCTCCACCTCACGATCCAATGCGCGGAGTTGAATGTAGGTTGTCGCAACTTCCTGCACCAGCGTCAGGCGCACCGCGCGCTGCGCCCAGCTTTGGGCCAACAGGGTGGCCCGGGCGGCTTCGGTCTGCTTGCGATAAAGGCCCCAGAAGTCAGGGTTCCATGCAGCGGAGAGACTAAAGGATCCAGCGACGATCGGGCTGCTGATCGAATTCGATCCACCGGTGATGTTGTTGAGCGAAGGCGCGTCCACGCCCACACCGGTGCCACCCACGCTGAGAGTGGGGAACTGCTGCGACCGGGTGATCTGTACCTGTGCCTGTTGCTCAAGGATGCGCTGAGCCGCGATGCGGAGATCGTAGTTGTTGGTGAGCGCCTTGCGAATCAGGTCCTGCAACTCGGGCTCGCGAAATACCTGCGCCCACTGCTCGTCGCCGAGCGAACCCTGGGCCTGGCTGATGACCGCGGCATCGTCCGCCCCACGGAAGGCAGGCGGAGTGGGGTACGCAGGCTGCTTGTACTTGGGTCCGACCGTGCAGCCAGCCGCTGCGGCCAGCAGCAATGCGGCAAAGGCGATGATGTACGCGCGCTTGAACCACACCGGAGAGTTGTTCATGCTTGACCTCCTCGGGTCGAACGGCCGCTGCCGCCGGCAGCCGCGCCTACGGCGACAGGATCCAGATCACCCTTCGAGTCCATCGTGGTTCCCTTACCGCCACGTGCGTAGCGATGCGACAGGTACTCGACCACGGAAAAGGTTACGGGGATGAAGATGAGGCCGATCGCGGTGGAAAGGAACATGCCTCCGACCACCACGGTGCCAAGAATTCGCCGCGAGGCGCCGCCGGCGCCGGAGGCTACCCAGAGCGGCAGGCAGCCGAAGACGAAAGCCAGCGCCGTCATCACGATGGGGCGGAAGCGCAACCGGGCAGCGCCGAGCGCGGCCTGCGCAATGCTCTGGCCGGCCTCGTAATTGGTCTTGGCAAACTCGACGATGAGGATGGCGTTCTTGGCCGAAAGGCCGATCAACATCACCAGCCCGATGGTGGCGAAGATGTCATTTTCGAACGAACGAATATGCAGTGCCAGGTAGCCGCCCAGAATAGCCACCGGGGTGCTGAGTAGCACGCTGAAGGGAAGCGTCCAGCTTTCGTATAAAGCAGCCAGGATGAGGAAGACAAAGAGCAAGGAGAGCCCGAAGACCGCCCACGAGGGGACGCCCTTCTCCGCTTGCTGCTCCTGATAGGACATGCCGGAGTAGTCGAAGCCTGCGCCTGCCGGCATGGTTTCTTTGAAGACCTCTTCGAGCGCACCGCGTACCTGGCCGGAACTGTAACCTGGATTGCCGGTGATGTTCAGCTGTGCGGCATTGAACTCGTTGAAGCGATAGATGAATTCAGCGCCAGAAGTTTGCGTTACCTTGACCAACGAGGCCAGGGGGACCTGGCTGCCGTTGGCACTGCGTACATAGAACTGGCTGATGTTGGCGATGTTCTGACGTGAGGTGCCTTCGGCCTCGACATAGGTTTGCCATTGCCGGCCGAAGCGATTGAAGTAGTTGACCAGGTAGCCGCCCATAAAGGTGGACATGGTGGCGTAGACATCCGAGAGCTGGACCTGCTGCTGCAGAGCCTTCGCCTTATCCACATCGGCGTAGAGCTGGGGCACGGCGGGTTGATAGGACGGAATGATGGCCGCTACCTCGGGCCGCTTACTGGCTGCTCCAAGAAAGGCAAAGACGTTTTTGGTGAGCACCGTGGGATCGTCGCCACCGGTGCGATCTTCCAGGATCATGGTCACACCGCCGGAGGTTCCGATGCCGGGGATGGAGGGCGGCGGGAAGGCGAAGGCGATGCCCGAGGGATTGGCCATGAGCTGCATCTGCAGGTGGCTCTGAATGTATTCAATTTGCTGCTGTTTGGTCTTGCGTTGAGCCCATGGTTTGAGGGCGACGAAGAAGAAGCCGGCATTCGTGCTCTGCACCTGGGTGAGGAGAGAGAAATCATTGACCGCGATTACGCCCTGCACACCGTCGGTTTTGAGCAATGCGTCGGTAATTTTTTGTTCGGTGAGATCGGTGCGTTGAGCGGATGCAGCGTCCGGGAGTTGCAGGGCAAGGAACATATAGCCCTGGTCTTCTGTGGGGATGAAGCCGCCCGGCAAGCTCTTGCCCAGGAAGACAGCCAGCACGGCGACCAGGGCGAGACCGACCATGGCGATGGCGGATTTGTGGATGAGGACGTCCGAGGTGTGAACAAAGCTGTCGGTCGTGCGGCCGAAGAATCTGTTGAAGAGCCCGAAGCCCCTGCCAAGAAGGCCGGTCTTTCTATCTTCCTTCGGCTTGAGCAGCAGCGAGGCCAGGGCCGGCGAAAGAGTCAGCGCATTGAAGGCGGAGATAAGCACGGAGATCGCGATGGTGACAGCGAACTGTTGATACATCCGCCCTGTGATGCCCGGGATGAACGCGGTCGGGATGAACACGGCAGCCAGGATGAGGGCGATAGCGACGACCGGACCACCCACCTCCTCCATGGCGCGGATGGTCGCCGCAGTGGGATCCATGCCTTCCTCAATGTGATGCTCCACCGCTTCGACCACGATGATGGCGTCGTCGACGACCAGGCCAATGGCCAGCACCAGGCCGAACAGGGACAGGGTGTTGATGGAGAAGCCGAGGGCGGGGAAGATGATGAACGTCCCGATGAGCGAGACCGGCACGGCCAGCAAGGGGATTAAGGTGGCGCGCCATCCCTGGAGAAAGATAAAAACGACAATGACCACCAGGCCAAGGGCTTCCAGCAGGGTGAGAACGATCTCGTGGATACCCGCCGTGACGGCTTTGGTGGTGTCGAGCGGTATGTCGTAGGTGATGCCGGCGGGGAAGGTAGCGGAAAGCTCCTTCATGCGGGCAGTGACAGCAGCTGCGGTTTCTACGGCATTGGAGCCGGGTAACTGGTAGATCGCCATGACGCCGGCGGGCGCCTGGTTGTAGCGGGCCGAGATGGAGTAGGCCTGCTGGCCCAGCTCAACCCGGGCGATGTCGTTGAGCCGCACGACGGAGCCATCGGGGTTGGAACGGAGGATGATGGCGCCAAATTCCTCCGGCGTGACCAGGCGGCCCTGAGTGCGCACGGTGTAGGTGAATTGCTGTCCTTGCGGGATCGGCTCTGCGCCAATCTGGCCGGCGGGGTTTACGTTGTTCTGGATCTGGATGGCCTGGATGATATCCGGCGCGGTGATGCCCAGCTTGGCCATCTGGTCAGGGCGCACCCAGACGCGCATTGCGTATTGGCCGCCGAAGACCTGCACACGCGAGACACCCTTGACGCGCGCCAGCTGGTCCTGCAGGTTGATGATGGCGTAGTTGGTGAGAAACTCCTGGTCCAGTTTGCCGCCGGGCGAGTTGACGGAGACGAGCATCAGCGGCGAGGTGAGCGCCTTCTGCACGGTGAGGCCTGCGGTGGTGACCTGCGCGGGCAACTGTGACTGTGCCTGATCGACGCGCAGCTGGGCGAGCACCTGGTCGATGTTGGGATCGGTTTTGACATCGAAGTCTACGAAGAGCTGGACCACGCCGTTGTTGGCGCTGACCGAGTCCATGTAGATCATGTTGTCGACGCCGTTCATCTGCTGCTCGATGGGCGTGGAGACTGCCTGGGAGACGGTCTTCGAGTCAGCCCCCGGGTAGGTCGCGGTTACCAGAATTTCCGGCGGAACAATATCCGGATATTGCGAAGTCGGCAGGCTGGCCAGCGACACCACACCGAGGATCACGGTGACGATGGCAATAACGATGGCGACGATAGGGCGGCGAATAAAAAACTTCGACATCGGCTACCTCCCTGCCGGGTTGCCGGCCGAGGCGACGGTGGCCGGAGCGGGGTGCGGGTTGACGGGAGCGCCCTCGCGGAGTTTTTGCAGGTTGTCGACGATGACCTGGGCACCGGGAGCGATGCCGCCTTCTACCAGCCAGTTGGCGCCGATCTGGGGACCTAGCTCCACCGTTGTGAGGTGGGCCTTATTGTCTGTGCCGGCGACGTAGACCTGCTGCAGTCCCTGCAGTTCCTGCACGGCAACCTGCGGGATGAGCAGAGCATTGCGGCGGAGTTGCGTCTCGCCCCGGACACGGCCGAACTGGCCGGGGCGGAGGATGTTGTTGGGATTGGGGAACGAGGCCGCGATGCGGATGGCGCCGGTTTGTGCATTCATCTGGCGATCGACGAAGACGATGCGGCCCTTCATGGGGTAAACCTCGCCGTCGGCGAGAGTCAGGGTCAGGGGAATCGCGGTTTCACTTTTGAGCAGGTCCCCGCTGCCGTGCGTGCTTTGAATCAGGGCCAGATATTCGGAGTCGCTGATGGAAAAGTAGACTTTGATGGGGTTGAGCTGGGAGACGGCGGTCAGCACCGACTGGGTGTTAACGAGATTGCCGACCTGGGTGGTGGCCTGCCCGGCGACACCGGTGATCAACGACCGCACATGGGTGAAGCCAAGGTTGAGCTGAGCGTTTTCGACGGCGGCTTCGGCGGCGGCTACAGAGGCCTTCGCCGATTCCACGGCAGCCTGGGTCTGGGCTTTCTGCTGGACATCGTTGTCGAGCTGGCTTTGGGCGATGGCACGGGCCTGGGCCAGCGGAGTATCGCGCTTGACGTTGATCTCGGCGAGGCCGAGTTGCGCCTGGGCCTGCAGCACCTGGCCCTGTGCCTGGGCCAATTGGCCTTTGGCCTGATCGAGGGCTGCCTGGAAGGGGCGAGGATCGATCTCGAAGAGGATCTGGCCCTTGACCACCTGGGCGCCTTCCCGATAAGTCTGTTTGATCAAATAGCCGTTGGCCTGGGGCTGGATCTGGGCGTTGACATAGCCGTCGAGGGTGCCGACCCACTCGTTGGAGACGGGCACGTCGGATGCCTCTACCTGAACGACGGAGACGGGCAAGGCCCCTGGCGGTCCAGCTGCGGGCGCTTTTCCACAGCCGGTGAGGAGTGCGGACCCGAGGACCAGCATGCTTGCGGCTGGAACCCACTTCATAGTGTTGCGGCCAGTTGCTTCGGCCGCTGGTTTAAGCCACTGGATCATTACGGATTCCCCTTTTAATGCGTTAGAGATGCATCGTTTTAAAAACATTCACCGATGTATGTTCTATGATCAGACTCTGGCAAGCGTATGGCGGATGCAAAAAGAGTGGTAGAACATGAAAAAGGGAGACTGCAGAGGCAGCGCCGCGGCATTGTGACCCGCAGCGAACTGGTTCGTTCCGCAAGGCATATCTTCGCGCGAGACGGATTCGAACATGCGCGCATCGAAGACATTGCTTTGCGCGCGCGGAAGACCCGGGGCGCGTTTTACGACAACTTTAAAGATAAGGATGATGTTTTTCTCGCCATCTTTGAAGAGGATATGGCCCGCGATTTGACCGAGCTCGGTCCGCTGCTGCTTGCTTTGCCGACGATCAACGAACGTATCGAAGCGCTGGCCGAGTACCTTGCGCATATGAGCGAAGACCTTGAGCGCATGCTGTTGAACGTAGAGTTCAAGCTTTACGCGATCCGTCATCCTCACAAACGCAAGCGGCTGGCTGACCTGCTGCGGGCCATGCGTTTGCGCACGGCGATCCCGGAGATCGGCCGATTGCTTCCGCAACTGGATGGAAAGACGACCAGCACCAAGCTGAGTGACTGCCTTGCGATTTGCGGCGTGATGGATGGACTTGCGTTGAACCACTTGTTTGATCCGGATGGTTTGGATGATCAGGCCGTGGTGCGCTATTTGCGGCTTTGCCTGGAGGAGACGATTCCTATTCTTCGCGAAGTACCGCGAGAGGATCCACGCGAGTGGCGCGGAGTGCGGGAACCAGGCTCGCCCCGAACGATACAAGGATAAGCAGCGTGGTTACAGCCAGGAAAGTTACCAGGTCACGGGAGCTTACTCCGTAGATGAGGCTGCCGGCAACCCGGCCGAGGGCGAGAGCCGTAAAGAGTCCGATGGCGATGCCCGCCAGCGTGGGCTTCATTCCTTGAACGACGACGACGCGCGCGATGTCGCGCAGCGTAGCTCCAAGAGCTATGCGCAGGGCGATCTCCCTCATAGTGAGTTTCACAGAATAGGCAAGTACGCTATAGATGCCAATCGCGCAGAGGACAAGAGCGAGCAGACCGAAGATCGCAAGCAACTGCATGTTGAAACTGTGTTGTGTCAGGGTCTCGCCTACAAAATCCTCCAGCGTCATGACGTTGTCGACCGGGATATCTTTGTTCACCTGGTTGACGGCGCCAGTTACGGCAGGGGCGAGGGATTGGGGCGGGATGGTGGTGCGGACGGCAAGAGACATAGAAGTTGCGCGCCAGGGCCACATTGGGGAGCCCGTGCCCTGCGCGAGGGGCCAATAAAGCGTGGCTATGCCAGAGGAGCTGTCCAGGCCGGTCTGCTTCACATCGCCCACCACCCCGACGACCTCGCGGTCTTTGTCCGGATAGAACGTGAGCTTCAGGTGCCGTCCGATTGGGCTTTCGTTCGGCCAGAGCTGTTTTGCCATGGATTCGCTGATGACGACGACCGGCGCTGAATCGGCGGTGTCATTGGCGCTGATGTTGCGGCCCTGGAGCAGAGGGATGTGCATGGCCTGGATGTAGCCGGGTGTCGCGATACGGACCGACACCTCAGGTTGTTCTGACATCGCGACCTGTGGATGGCCTTCCGCTGCGACAGGCTGATTGGAGCCGCCGGCCAGAGGCAAATCGTCTACCGCCCCAGCGGACGCAACGCCGGGAAGCGAGCGCACGCGCTGCAGCACCTGGTCGAAGAACTGGGATTCTTGCGTAGGCTCGGTGAATTGATGCTTGGGCACCATCAGGGCAAGAGTAAGGACATTGCGTTGGTCGAAGCCGGGGTCAATCGTTTGCAGCTTCCAAAGGCTGCGGACCATGAGCCCAGCTCCAATCAGCAGCACAAGCGAGAGCGCGACCTCGATGACCACCAGGGCGGAGCGGGTCTTGCTGCTTCCACTATCAGCGTCGGTGCGGCCGAGACCTTGTTTCAGGGCGTTGTTGACATCCCCTTTCGTCATACTCAAGGCGGGCAGGAGGCCGGAGAGGATGCCGGTGGCGATGGAAAGTGCGAAGGCGAAGGCGAGTACCGGGCTGTTGAGACCAATCTCACCCATGCGGGGCAACTTATCGGCGAAGAAGTTGAGCAGCAGTTCTATGCCATAGTGGGCGGCCAGGAGACCAAGCGCCCCTCCGCATAGAGAGAGAATCACGGATTCGGTGAGCACTTGCTGGATAACGCGAGAGCGGCTTGCGCCCATTGCCGAGCGGATGGCGATCTCTTTGCGACGCGCGAAGGTGCGGGCGAGGATAAGGTTGGCGACATTCGCGCAGGCGATCAGAAGCACGAAAGCCACGGCCCCAAGCATCATGAGCAAAGCTGGACGGACGCTTCCGACGGTCTCTTCGCGCATGGAACGAACAACGGCACCCCAACCTTTGTCGTCCTCGGGGTAGGCCTTCTCCAGCCGCTGCGATATGGTGTTCATCTCCGTCTGTGCTTGCTGAAGGGTAACGCCTGGTTTCAGGCGGGCAAGGGAGAGGAAGTGGTGCTCGCCACGGATTGCCGCCTCCTTGGCGGTGAGGCCAAGAGGGATCCAAAGCCGGGCGAAATCCGGCTTGACCATTTTGGGGCCCATCACGCCGACAATCACATAAGGGTCCCCGTCGAGGTTGATGGATTTGCCTAGCACATTGGGATCTGAGGCGTACCGCGTCTGCCATAACTTGTAGCCGAGGATCACCTCATGATTGCTGCCCGGGCGGTCTTCTTCGGGCAGGAAAACACGCCCGTGAAGTGGCTGAACGCCGAGTACGGAAAAAAAGTTGGAGGTTACTGCGGCTGCGACGATCGACTGAGGTTTGCCGGCCCCGGTAATGTCGTATCCCCCGCCACCATAAAGCGCCATTTGCTCGAAGACATGGTTCTGTTTTTGCCAATCGAGGAAGTTTGCTGCCGAAGTGGGGAACCAGGTCATTCCCGGGAAACTGGTCTGTGGAGGAACATGCCAGATCTGCACCAGGCGATCGGCATCGCGAAATGGCAACGGTTCTAATAGAACCGCATGAACGACGCTGAAGATGGCGGTATTCGCTCCGATTCCGAGGGCCATGATGACGATGGCAACACAGGCGAAGCCGGGACTCTTACGCAACAGCCTGAGTGCAAATCTCATGTTTTGCGCCAATAGCGACATTTCGCTGCTCCGTTGCTGTATGCAATTTGGCAATCTGAATACCACTCTTCAGGGTCAGAAGGAGCCTATTATCAATGCGCTCATCGGGCGGCGAAGGGTTTGGTGTTCAATGCCGAGAAGCAATGTCCGGAATCGGACATCGGTGAGCAAGCGACCCGTTTTTCTGACCGCTCCTCGTACAAACTCAGCCCCCGGGGCTTCGCCTCATAAGCGCTAACTTTGTTTGGGATGTTTTTCGTCAAAACTCGTCATCCTGAGCAGCTAACTTGCCTGCGGCAAGTTGCGTGTAGTAATGACAACCTCTGTGAGGTTGTCATTACTACCATCACACCAAATGGAAGCGCCGCCCTACCCTTTGTCATCCCGAACGCAGCCGAGGGATCTGCAGTTCTCGAAATTAGCAGAGAAGACCTATTGGCAAGAAACCGATCCCAAAGATGATCCGAGCGCCGTACCCGGATTTCCTGCTAGCGGCACTGGAGAGACCAGCGTGTGCGGTTTTCTGTAAGGAAAACCGCATGAAGCTCGCGGCGTCACCGACCTCGACAGGAAATCCGGGGTAGGCGCGGCACTAGACCGATCGTCCGCTATCCCTGTGTCATTAGGAGCGGAGCGTCTCACATGTCCGCCAGGTGCGGGCTTCGGTGGTTGAAAAGCTCCGAACGGCATGGGTAAGATAAGCACCGTCGGGGTCCTTCGACTCCGCGCCGCCAAGCATTGTGTCACGCGATAAATCTGTGATGCGCTCCGCTCAGGATGACGTTTTTGTGGTGAGTTGGAGATGCCCAAGAACCAGCATCTTCTCGGATTTTTATCGTCTGCCAAACAAGCCTACGATGCCTTTCCTCCGGGAGAGATCTGATTAAGCTGCTTCATGACTTTTGCTGCCTTTTGCCGGCGCACTTTCTTCCAATCGCGGACAGCGACCTTGCCAGCTCGATCCGACAAGAAAGCCCACTCCGGATTTGGCCTCAGATGCTCCCTCGATGCGTGGAGCCACGCGGATGCGTATTCCCGGAATGTTGGGGCTTTGCCGCTGCTCCAAAAGTCTCTGGCAAGGATTCTGGCGATGGCTCCATTCTTAAATTGTCCTTCGGTCAAACTCTTAAGCAGGGCGATCATCGCGCGATTTGTCTTATCGTATTGTCCGTAAAACAACCTATCGTCCGCTGTCATCCGGTCAGAAAGCGGATCAAAACAAACAACTGATGCTCGAAAACAGGTCTCTTCCAATATCACGCCTGTTTGCAAGAAGTTTCGAATTCTATTCAGCATCACACCTTTCCTGTCATCGTCTCTGGTCATTCTTCTCCGCCCATCTTTCGTTTCCACTGCAATCTTGAAGGGAATTGAATGACGCTTGCAGAACGACCTGATCTCCGAGATATTAAGATAGTTGAGATCATCCAATAATTGCTGCCGTTCATCTTTAGGCAGCTTGGAGATGGGGGATAAGGCCACGGCTTCCCTTCAGTGACTCACTATTCTGAAGGGAGTTATGCGTTGATTGTGGCTCATTATGTACAGTTTCATTGCTAAAGCGAACGAGGAGTGACGATGCAGGTCTCTCCGTCTATGGGCTGCCAGCTCGTGCCGTCTGCATAGGTTACGGAGTTCAGTTCGATGCGCTTAACATCGCTAAAGCCAGCCAGTAAGGAATCGACAGGAACCTCCTGTCCCGCGTCCACCGTCACATCGCGCTCAATTTCGAGGGTCTTCGCATAGGCTTGTTGTAAAGCGGGCCAAGACTCGTCTCTCGTCGCGATGCCGTGGAAAGTAAATCGTTCCGAGATAATCGCCACGGAATTTGTGTTCCTCAGATATAACTGAACGATACGTGATGGTAGCGAGTCCAACTGCCCGACCACTCGCGCTCTAACGTCGATTGGTCCACAGCTGAGGAACCTGTCGTGGCGCATGCGAATGATTATTGGTTCTCCAAGCGGGGGTAACGGAGGCAATTGCGGCTGTTGCAGTGGGGGAAATGAAGGTGGCTTCTCGGAGTTGTCTTGCGCCATTGATGTTTGAATCATCAAGGCAAACGAACAGAAAAGACTACCGAGCACGAGGGCGCTAGCGCGATTCATATCTGGCTCCCCAGAGCAGAACGCTTGCCAACACTATATCACCGTTCGAGAGGAGAAGATGGCTCACGCTCGATTACCGAGTTTTGCCATGAAGGCTGCGACAAGCGTGCGGCGATGGTAGGGCCGTTGGCATTATTCGCTTCTCAAGATCGCATTCGGGTCGACTGCCATGGCGCGACGAGCCGGCAAATAACTGGCCAGCGCCGCCGCCGAACAGACCACAAGAGACACAACCACTAGAACTGCAGTGGAGTGCGGGCTAATGCCATATAGGACCGAGCGGAGAAGACGAGTGGCGAACCATGACACCGATAACCCGAGAAGAATGCCGGCTGCTGCAAGGCGCGTAGCCCTTCCCATCACCAGCCGTAGAATGCTATGAGGAGAGGCACCCAGGGCCATGCGTATCGCAATCTCTCGTATGCGCATCACGGTCGCATATGTCATGACACCATAGATGCCGATCCAGGCAAGAACCAGAGCAAGTCCTGCAAAGAGAAAGAATAGCTCGACGTCGAAGCGAAGCGGGGTCATTGACTCGGAAAGCACAGAGTCCATCGTACGAACATCCGTTAGAATGACCCGGCTATTCATCGTTGCTATTTCACGACGAATCAGGTTTGGAAGAAGATCTGCTGAGTGGCGTGACCTCACGACAAGGGTCGCTGCGTCAGGTGTCATCTTCTGAAGACTACCTGCCATTTGGGACATGCACATGTACATCTCGGGAGAGGAGGAGGTTTCCAGGTCACGGTATCTGACGTTTCCAACAACTCCAACAATGGTAAAAAACCAGGGTAGCCCGCTATCCTCTGGACGGCCCAACTTCAGACGATGCCCGATGGGATGTCCGTCAGGAAAATAGCGTCGTACAAAGGCGTCATTCACAACTGCAACTGGTCCTCTGTCACTGATGTCGTGATCGTCGAAAAACCTTCCAGTCAACAGAGGGATCCCCATGGTTTGGAAATATCCAGCACTTACAATCCGCTGGGCAGTATCCAGAACCTGGTCCGGCAAAAGCGGGCGCCCTTCGATGGAAAAGGACATCTCCCAACTGGGGGCGCCGATTGGAAGATTGGTTGTTAACCCGGCGGCCGCCACCTCTGGGAACTGCCGCAGGCGCTCGAGGAGGCTATTGTAAAAAGAAATTGCGTAGTGCGGATCGGGCTGCGGTAGCAGCGCAAGAGACAAGTCGCCTGCCACGACACGTTGCGAAGCAAATCCCGGGTCTACGTTGAGGACCTTCCACAAGCTGCCTGCGAGCAATCCAGCGCCGGCCAGTAACACGATAGCGAAGGTTGTTTCGAGCAGCACGCAGGCATTGAGAATTCGAACCGTGCTCTTGTTTCCCCCAACCAGCGACTGGCGGCCAACGCTCTGCAAGATGGGGCCGGCGTGTTTTCGCACCAAATCCAAAGCCGGCGCGAGTCCAAATAGATTGACACAGACAATAATGGCCAGGAGTGAGAATGCCAGAACACGCCAGTCAATCGAGGCCCGGCTAAGACCAGGTAAGTTGACCGGCATGGCCCGAAGCAGCGGCACACAACTCCAGGCTAGCGCCAGCCCAAGCAATCCACCTAGCGACGCCAATAGGAAGTTCTCGATTAACAATTGCATGAGCAGTCTTTTGCGGCTGGCCCCCATGGCTGTGCGTATAGCGATTTCGTTCTTTCGTCCGGTTGACCTTACCAACAAGAGCATGGCAACGTTGGAGCACATTATCAGAAGCAACAGTCCGACTGCGCCCGAGATAGCCGTGAGTATCGCGCGCACATTTCCCACTGCCTCTTCCCTGAGGGGGACCAGTCTTACACCCGAGCCTGCGTTCGAGGTTGGATACCTGTCCGCCAATCCTCGGGCGATGGTGTCCATTTCTGCCTGCGCCTGAGCCAGGCTTACGTGCTTCCGCAAACGCGCAACAACCCCATAGGTGTGTGCCTGCCTATCGCCGTGCTCCTGTGGATTGATCCGTAGTGGGACTACAACGTCCCAATGCTTCGCGACAGGAAAATAGAAGTCAGGTGGTAAGACACCCGCGATGGTATAGGTGACATTGTCAAGTCTTGCGGTCCGCCCGATTACGTCCGGATTGCCTCCAAACTCCTTCTTCCACAACGCGTCACTCAGGACTAAAACGTCGGAGTTCGATCGGACGTCTTCCATGTTGAGGGTACGACCAACATGGGAGCTCATGCCAAGAAGATGGAAAAACTCGCCGTCTGCCAGAAGAGCCGTTATATTCACGGTCCCGGCGGGTCTGGCCAGGTGGTACAACCCTCCCTCCACCAAAGTCATACCTTCGAAGACATGGTTCTGCTCACGCCAATCTTCGAAGTTGGGTGCTGCTACCGTTACGCGATCTGCCTTCAGTTGTTGCTTGGTTTCCCAGATGACGACAAGCCGGCCGGGGTCGGTGTAGGGCAATGGACGCAACAAAACCGCGCTCAACACGGTGAACATCACGACGCTTGAACCAATCCCCAGGCCAATGGTCAATATTGCCGATGTCGCGAATAGCTTGTTGCGGAAGAACCCTCGGAAAGCAAAGATAAGATCCCGAAGCATCGCCCCCCCTGCACTTTTTCGGCGATTCTACTACGATTCGGGACTTGGCCGGGCGAATTGCTTTATCCGCAGGTCCTGCGCTACGCTGGCGAAAAATATTCCCAGGAGTGGTCCGCGTAACTGCAGATCCCTCGGCTGCGCGGGATGACAAAGGGGAGAGTCGCGCCAGCTCAGAGAATTTGGTTCCATAGGCTGAGTTCAGCAGCTTGCGGCGATCGTTCCACGCGGCTTTCGGCGTTGCCATTCGCACCGAAAATCATGGTTGAACGGCTTGGTTCGTTGTACTGTGGCCAGGCGGGAAGTCCCGGCGCCGCGGGGGTTTCGCCGCGGATGAAAGCAGACCAGGCAGCGTGCATCTGCTTGCCCAGGGCTGCTTCGGATGCAGCATCTGCGACCTGCGGGTGCGGATGATTCCAGACCATCCCAACTTCCAACGAGTGGTAGGCGTTTCCCGCAAAACGGCCGCTGGTTTCCGCAAATTCCAACTCATAGACATACGCGCTCCCTCCACCCTTCAGATGCGCCTCTACGACTCGCATGGAAGGGACCCAGTATTCTTCCGCCGTGACGGCGCGGATGCGGCGCTGCTCGACGCTGAGTTGCGGATAGATTTCCCGGTACCGTTGATAGATACCATCGAACTTGGCAACGCTCATGTTGCCGAGTTGACTCGGGGACGCGTCTTTTGCCGGATGCGCTCCAATGAAGAAAGAGCTCTCTTCGCGGTTGGTGCCGAGGAGCAGCCGCTTGCCGCGAACGGAGCCGGCGGCAATCGTCTCGATCGGAAGACGCGGAATAAGGGTTCCGTCGATCTCGGCGCGCAGCGGGAAGTGCTGCGGCCAAGCCTCGATCAATTGTTGCTGGGCCTGGATTAATTCAACCCCTGGCGCCGTTTTCAGGCTCTCGATGGCGTCGCCCGATTGCTTCTGCCAAATATCGCCGAAGCCCTTTGAGACGTCTGCGCTGGCCGAACGAGGAAAAATGCGTTCGGCTCCGCCGCTTTCAGAGATCATTTGATGAAAGAATGGCCGGGCCGCGGGAATGCCCATCAGAATATCGGTCAGCTTCGCGCCGGCCGATTGACCACCGATGGTTACGCGACCGGGGTCGCCGCCGAAGGCACCGATGTTTTCCTGTACCCAGGCGAGCGCAGCCATCAGGTCATTCAGCCCATTGTTCGCGGTTCCTGCGTATCGCCGACCGAAGAGGGGTTCGCAATCTAAGAAGCCGAAGACACCGAGCCGATAGGCGACAGAGATGCAGAGGACGCCTTCGCGGGCAAAATCGGTACCGTCATACAGGGGCTCGAAGGCGAGGCCGCCGGTGAAGCCTCCTCCATGAATCCAGACAAAGACGGGGAAGGGTCCGCTACCTTCAGGCGCCCAGATGTTGAGGTAGAGGCAGTCTTCGCTGTGCGGCACTTCCAGGTGTGTAGGCTGCATGGGCGCGGCAGAAAAGCGCGTTGCGTCGCGCTCGCCTCTCCAGGGGGTTACTTTCTCCGTCGGAAGAAAGCGTAATGGGCCTACCGGGGGCTGGGCAAAGGGAACGGCACGGAAGACGCGGACACCGTCCGTGCTCTCACCACGCAAGGTTCCGCTGGGCGTGCGGACGATGGCGGACGTGGAGGCTGGAAGCGCGAAAAGAGCGCGGGCCTGGAGAGCACATGCGACCAGCCAGGTGTTTCGAAGAAAGCTTCGGCGAGTGAGTTCGGCAGAAGCCGGCGGCCCTGGTTGCTGCATTCTCTAAGAATACTCAGTTTGGACGGTAGACGAACCGGACGAGCCGGTTCTTACTCAAGCATTCATTGTCGACTTCGGCACAAACTGGAAACAACTCCCCCCACGGCACCGCCAGCACCATCCGATCCTCCGCAATGCCCTTGCTTATCAGCACTTGTTTGACCCAAGCCGCGCGTCGCCTGGAGAGCGCGAGATTGTAGCCCAAGTCGCCCTCGCGGGAGGCATAACCCTCGATGTAAAAACGATCACTCGCATGATCCTTCAAGTATTGGACATTAGCATCCAAGATGTTCGGGTTCAAAAGACTGTCGTCGATATTCCAGGGGAAGACGACCGGTTGTACGTTGGTGTTGAAGGCTTCCTCCGCGGGACCAAATAAAGCCACTCTCGGTTTTCCCCAGTAAGCAACCCAATAGGCGACATCGGTGGACGATTCCGAAAAGGCAACATCCGTGGGCGCTGCAGAAGCACCTTTTTGCGCAAATATCTGGATATTGGTCAAAACCAGTATTGTGATCACGGCAAAACCAAGTCGGCATTTCATTGTGCCCAACGTAGTTTGAATGAGTGCGCTGTAATCCATCGAAACACGCTCCGCATGGCTTATTTTGATCGTCCACACCCGGGCCCTGGCATTTGCCGCAGCAACGACGGCATTCTACACGTCGCAGGCAACACCACAATGAATTTCGAGTTCCAGACGCCTCTCCAGGGTTTCGGCAGACCTTGACACCGACGGGTGACTGGCGTGCTCCACCCGATGAGCCGATAAGTCCGCTATGAGGTCACAGACGTCTCTGGCCAGAGTACATCCATGACCACCAATCGTGCGAAGCGGCATGCCCATAGCGCATGCCGCCATCGCCGGTGGGGTTTCGGTCTTGGGTGGATCGATCGATGCAGCTGAAGCAGAGTGTCTCGTTTTGCTACAACTCTGCACGGCGCAAACGTGGCCGAGGGCTGCTGATGGACGGATTTTTGCGGGGTATGCAGCGATGAGTGCGGGGCCGGGCGCGGCTCGCAGTCTCTTCGTGGCGGTCACGATCCTGGTGGCTGCTCACGTGATTCTACTCGTCTTTGATCCGAGTGCCTTGTTCCTGTCTAACCTGCTCCTTCTTATATATCCCCTTCTGGGGGTTACGACTTGCCTGGTTGGCGCTTACAGCGAATCGACAGAGGCCAGGTCATTGTGGCTCTTGTTAGGGTGCGGTTTGCTGGTCGCGGCGGTTGGTGAGCTTGGTTTGACCTACTACGACTTTGGGACGCACATACACACTCAGACCCAGGCCCTCAACTCCGACTTCTTCTTTTTTGCGTATGCGATTCCTGTCATGCTGGCTATCTGCTCCCGAAGTACGGACGCCGGCCTGAAGAGCTTGGCATGGCTCGATGGGGCTCAAGCGCTCATTGCAACGATGCTCGCATACCTGCAGCTCTTCTCGGTATTGCCCTCTCATGCCCGCCCCGAGGCCATCTCCGCGACCAATCTCATGTATTTGAACAATGCGGAGAATTTGATCCTGGTCGGAGCTGTGACCTTGCGCTTCTTTTCCAACCCGAGCCCGCCAAGAAGACGCTTCTATCGCACCCTGTCCGCGTATCTGTGGGTTAATGGGATAGTAGCTCTTAGCATAGGCTACTTCAACCGGAAGCACGGCTGGCACAACGGAGTACAAGACGCCGCGTGGGGGATCCCTTATCTCTCTCTCATGGTCTCGTTTGCCTTGCAACGCAAGACCCCTACGGACAGGAGTGAACGGAGGGGCGGCCAGTGGACCGTGGGGCTGCTGATTGATAACCTCAACCCGCTTTTATTCACGCTGGCTATCACACTCATGGGAGTCAAGATTGCGCCGGAGCATTCACGGTTGGGCTTTGTCTGCATCTCGGCGGCGGTGACGATCTATGGAGTACGAGCCGCGATCTTGCAGGTGCGGTATGCCCGGTCGCAAGAGGAGTTGACCAAGGCGGTGCTTGCAACCGAGGAGGCGAGCCGTGCCAAGAGCCAGTTCCTGGCAAACATGAGCCATGAAATCCGCACGCCGATGAATGGCATTCTGGGCATGACGGAACTCGCCCTGAGCACAAATTTGAGCGAAGAGCAGCGGGAGTTTCTGCTGACGGTGAAGTCCTCAGCAGATCGCCTGTTGACGATCATTAACGAAATCCTCGATTACTCGAAGCTGGAAGCAGGTAAAACCGTTCTGGATGCGGTTGCCTTCCATTTATCCGGCGTGGTCAGCGATGTGTTGCGGAGCCTCGCCTTTCTGGCCCACCAAAAGGGCCTGGAATTGATACTGCATATCGCGCCGGATGTGCCCGCTGATCTGACTGGTGATCCGGTCCGTCTGGGTCAGGTCCTGATCAATCTTGTTGGCAATGCGATTAAATTTACGGATCACGGGGAAGTCTGCGTAGAGGTATTGGCGAAGGCGGTTATGAAGGACCGCGCTGGTCTACAGTTTTCCATCCGCGACACCGGGATCGGAATCGCACTCGACCAACAGGGAGGCCTTTTTCAGGAGTTTCAGCAAGCGCAAACTTCAGGCAAGCGGCTATACGGCGGTACTGGCCTGGGACTGGCCGTCTCCAGGAGCATTGTGACTTTGATGGGAGGCACGATCAGCCTCAAGAGCATGCCCGGAGAGGGCACAACCATAACCTTTGATGCTCACTTTGACCTGGCCCCTGGATCGCAGCCAGCCCCGCCAATCCCGAGTGCGGAAGATTTGCAGGGGATGCCCATCCTGATCATCGATGACAACGCTACGAATCGAAGGATTCTCTCCGGGCTAACTGGTCATTGGAAGATGAAACCGCAGGCGTGTGATTCCGGGGAGTCCGGCCTGGCAGAACTGTTGAGAGCCGCCTCGGAGGGAAACCCCTATCGCTTGCTTCTGCTCGACGAACAGATGCCCGGGATGGATGGAATGGAAGTGCTCGAGCGCATTCGGCGAAACCCGATGCTGCAAAGTGTAGTGATCGTGATGTTGACCTCGAGCGATCAAGTGAAGAGCGCCGCACGTTGCCGGCAGATGGAAGTGCACGCCTACCTGACCAAACCCGTAACCGCTTCCGACCTGCTTGGATCGATTCGTCTTGCCATCGGAGTGCATGCGCCGGCGAGTAAGGTCACTCCGGCTACCGCCGGGATTTCCGCCTCGTCGCTGTCGCTAAGGATCCTGCTGGCGGAGGACAACCTGGTGAATCAAAAAGTCGCCATGGGTATGCTGGCCAGGATGGGACATCGGATCACGCTGGCAAGCAATGGCCTGGAAGCTCTGGAGCAATGGAGGCAAAGTGATTTCGATCTGATTTTTATGGATGTGCAGATGCCTGAGATGAACGGCCTGCAGGCCACCACGCAACTCCGGCGGGAAGAGGCTATCGGTGTTCACGTACCTATTGTTGCCATGACCGCTTCTGCGATGAGCGAGGACCGGGACCGCTGTTTGGCGGCCGGCATGGATGATTTTATTTCCAAACCAGTGAGTTACCAAGTCATCGAAGAGATGATCACGGCTACATTTTCACCTGGAAAATAAGCGGATGGTCCACCCGGATCAATTTCTCACTGGGACCCTGACTTGCTGAGCCCGGGACGGGTTATGGCGAAAACCTTGCGGCCACTCTCCACCATGGCAATTGATCTACTATGAGTGGTGTGTCGAAGGTTGGCAAGGTTACGGCTGGCCACACCGTATAGGATGGGCGAGGAACGCCAGCATGAATCAGAATTGCGGCAGCACGAGGCAAGCCGGATGACGGTGCTCGACGATCCGGAACAGGTTCCTCTTCCGCAACCAGTACTCGCACCACTGACGCGCGCGGCGATCTTTCTGGTTGTCACCATGAAGCCGGAGGCGGAGAGTTACGCCACCGTACGCTCGTTTTGCGGCGACCTCACCGGGCTCATTCGCGCGGTGGAGTTCCGTGACATCGACGCCGGGCTCACTTGTATCGCGGCTTTCGGATCGGATGCCTGGGACCGGCTGTTTGGCAGGCCCCGGCCGGCCGAATTGCATCCCTTCCGGGAGTTCCGCGCCGGCAACCGCCATGCCCTCGCCACTCCGGGCGACCTGCTGTTTCACATCCGTGCCCAACGAATGGACATCTGCTTCGAGCTGGCAACCCAGATCATGGAACGCATTGGGGACGCGGTTTCAGTCGCCGACGAGGTGCAAGGCTTTCGTTACTTCGAAGATCGCGACCTTATCGGTTTCGTCGACGGCACAGAGAATCCAAGAGGCGCGCTTGCCCTCGAGTCTGCGCTGGTGGGCCAAGAGGACGCTCCCTTTGCCGGCGGCAGCTATGTCCTGGTGCAGAAATACCTGCATGATATGAAGGCGTGGAATGCGCTCTCCACCGAGGCGCAGGAGCTCATTATCGGCCGCAGGAAGCTGACAGATATCGAGCTGGAGGACGGGGTAAAGCCGAGCTCGGCGCATAGCGCCCTCACCGTCATCGAGGAGAACGGGAAAGAGGTCAAGATCCTGCGTGACAACATGCCTTTCGGGCAACCGGGCCGGGGTGAATTTGGTACCTACTTCATCGGCTACTGCCGTACTCCGCGGATTACCGAGCTGATGCTCGAGAATATGTTTATCGGCCGTCCGCCGGGTAACTACGACCGGCTGCTGGACTTTAGCCGGGCGGTTACCGGAGGCCTGTTCTTTGCGCCTTCGGCAACGTTTCTTGACGGCGCCGGTGAGGCACAGCCTCTCCCCGCGGCGATGGCTGCGCCGCCGGCAGCCGATGCGCCCGCCGCCTCGCCGGTGCGCGGACACGTCGCTTGGGATAGGATCGCTGAAGGGAGAACGAGATGAATAACCTCCATCGTGAGTTGGCGCCAATCTCTGACGCCGCGTGGGCGGAGATTGAGGAAGAAACGACGCGGACCCTGAAGCGCTATCTGGCCGGGCGGCGCGTCGTCGATGTACCAACGCCCGGCGGCGTGAGTGTGCCGGGTGTGGGCACGGGCCATTTGCTGCCGATCGCCTCTCCGGGGGAAGACATCCTCGCCAGGCAGCGGGAAGTGAAGCCGCTGGTGGAATTGCGCGTTCCCTTCGAGTTGACGCGCGCGGCGATCGACGATGTGGAGCGAGGCGCAGAAGATTCCGATTGGCAACCGGCCAAGGATGCGGCAAGGAAGATCGCCTTCGCGGAGGACCGGGCCATCTTCAATGGCTACGCTGCGGCGAATATCCAGGGCATCCGCGAAGGCACCAGCAACCCGGTCATGACGCTGCCCAGCGATGTCCGGGGCTATCCGGACGCGGTGGCGCAGGCGTTGAGTCAGCTGCGGCTGGTCGGGGTGAACGGACCCTACTCGGTCTTACTGGGGGCGAGAGCGTACACCGAGCTCGCGGAGACCCGTGATCACGGGTACCCGGTGCTGGAGCACGTGAAGCGCATTGTCGACGGCGACCTTATCTGGGCTCCGGCCATTGAGGGCGCCTTTGTCCTGACCACGCGCGGGGGCGATTTCGAGCTCAGCCTTGGGCAGGATATCTCGATCGGCTATCTCACGCACACTGACGCGGTGGTCCGGCTATACCTGCAGGAGTCCTTCACCTTTCGGCTGCTCACTGGCGAGGCGTCGGTTGTGCTCACGGCGCCTGATAAGGGGCCAGCTTAATGGTTGCGTACCTCAGGGCTTAAAAGAGTCTGCGTGAGAGCCGGATCGGGGTCCCTCTGCATCCCCCCCAGGTCTCAAAAGCGAGACCTGGGCCACCCACTCTTCGTTTTGGATTTATGGAGGTGGTTCTCCCGCAGCCCGCAGTTCACCTACCCTTCTTCCTCAGCTCTTTTGAGAAGGCTGAATATCCTCTGGGCGTTTTTGAATCTATATGGGTGAATACGCACTTGCAGAAAAAACGATGGAGCCGGGGTAGCCAGTCGGCTCCATCGAAAAGTAAATCGCGGCGAATTAGTTAAAGGTCTTGCGCAGCGTTGCTATCGAGATATGGGGCCAGCCAATCAGCACGTGCGCGTTCGGCAGGGCCTTGAGGATCTCGAAGTTCAGAATCACCATCTGGACGTACTGGAGCTGCATGAAGGTCGGATCCTTTGGATGCGTGACCTTCTCAATCCAGAAGGTGGCGTAGACGAGCGCGGTTTGGGCGTTCGGTCCGTTGCTTTTGACGGCATCCTCGCCCAGTAGAAACAGGATGTTTTCGATCCCACCCGCGCCGTTTGGCACATTCACCGGCGTCGTTGGGTCTCCGGTTTTGCTATTGGGTTTGGTGAAGAACGTGATCTGCGCCTGGGTGGCGATGTTCAGCACCGTTCCAGAAAAGCTGTGACCGCGCTTCTTTTGATCGGTGATGACGTTTTGCAGCAGCGTGATGGGATCGTTGACTACGGTCTGGTCGACTCCAGGAGGCAAAGGATTGGTGCGGGTGTTGGTAGCTGAAGCCGGTGTCCCGAGATCGTACTGTGTGAATCCCGGAGGTCCAGGCGGAGTGGGAGCGCTGAGCGCTTCCGACGATCCAGCGGCATTGAGGATGGGACTAGCCGGCGGCGGAGGAATGGGGAAGGGAGTGCTGTTAAACGACGGGAAGACGGAGCCATTGTAGAGAACACTGCCTGCCTGCAGAACCGGATCGCCGTCGAATTTACTGGCGATGCCTTGGGCCAGCAGGGAATTGCCGTGGGGGATCGTTCCCAGACGGAAAACGAGCTCCTGGTCCTTGAGAGCTGTTTCCGGGGGGTAGTTGGTGTTCGGTTGCCGTACCCAAATGCCCGGCTCGATGTGAAGTGCGCCGCCGCTCTGCGCATCGTGAATCTTCTGCAGGTAAGTCAATCCGTTCAGTTGCAGGTCTTGAAATGGCGGGTTGGCGGTTGGGTTTGGCCCGAAAGTACGATTGGGAATTGGCGAGCCAATCGGATCGAATTTCAATGACTCGTGGGTGTCGTTGAGTTGCAGGAAGAGATTGGTCCCCTGCACAAAGTCTGGCCGGGCGATCAGGTTAAATCCTTTGCCTTCCCAGGTTCCCGCGAGCTCAGCCAGCAGGCCGAGATCACGCAAGACAGTCAGATTATCCGGGCTGTGTCGTTCATCGGATAGGATTGGGGGTGTGGACATCGTATTCTCTCCTCATACTGTTTTTCGTTTCAGGTTGGCTGCTTGCTTCCCCTTGAGTCTGTTGCCGTGACGAAGTGGCGGTTGGGCCCCTGCTTGGGCAATGGGGCAAGCGGCGAAGAGGAAATGTCGAGCGCGCGCTTAGGCGAGCGGTGAAACTCAACCCCGATCCCTGTTCGCCGCTTTATTGATTAGTGCTGAGAAGCTGTTGAACGTTTCACGGCGGCAAGGAAATATTGTGAAAAGAAATGGGTCCGCGACTCAGAGGGATGAACTGTTACCCGATTCGGTCCGATTAAGGGAACGGAGAGGGTGCGACCAACCGCGTAGCTGCGACGCGCCATCCAATGGCACTCGGAGGATTTAACTCCTCGTGGCCCTGCCACGAGCGCATTCATACTCTTGCTCTCATGGGGAAGGACTCATCATGCAAATCATAATTACCTGGTCCAACGGAATGACGTCACAAGTGGAAGTTGCGGTGCCCGAGGGGGCCACTCCGCTGCCCACGAACCTCGGCATTGCCGGTCACGACACCGCACTGCGCCAGCGACCGGATGGACGCTGGGAGTGCCACAGCGTGAAGCCAGGCGGCCCGCTGGTCGGGTATTGCATGAGCGACGAGATGGCCATGTTGGTCGCAGGCGGCCATCCCCTGGAGGGGTTGAGCTGGACGAGCATCTGGAACGAACCTGAAAATCACACTCTGGCATCCGTGATCGCCCGCTGCCCGTGGATTGAAGAAGCCGATTGGGAGCGCGGCCGCCTGTTGCGCATCGCCAATAAAGCTAAATTTCATTGGACGGGTCATAGCAATGAACAAGAAGCGATTAACTGTTTTCAACAATTCCTGGCGGACTTCGGGCAACAAGAGTTAGAGACTATCTAAGCGTACGCTTGGCAATCTGGTCAAGACGGTTCACGTGACGGTTCAGGTCCGAGAGCAACCGAAACGCTACGGCCTTCAACGCGTTGAGCAGATGGATTTTTGCGCATGGAAGGAACGTAAGGCGAGTCAAGTGTTGCCACAAAAAGCTCGGCAGAATTGACTCCTCGTCCTCGCGCCTTGTACGATTTCAATGTGTACACGACGGAGGATGCCATGCCACGCATCGCGGTTGAAGATAACAGCCGGATGTCCCTGCGGATTCGCGCTGAAGAGAAGAAGCTGCTCCTGCGAGCGGTGGCATTGCAGCATACCGACTTGACGGATTTCGTCGTGCTGCACGCCCTGCGTGCTGCCAAGAGCGTGATCGAAGAGGCCGAACAGGTCCAGCTCTCCGAACGCGACAGCCTACGGGTTCTGGAACTCCTCAGAACCCGCCCGCTCCGAATAAAAAACTGCTGGCTGCCGCGCAGAGGCTTCCCCCGCGGCGATGAATCGAGCGGTATGGCATGAAGAGCCGATTGCCAAACGGCATAATCGCGAAGCCTTCGACTGTGGCGAAGAAGCGCTGAATGAATTCCTCCGCCGCTATGCCCGCAAGAGTCACGATCTCGGCGGTGCCAAAACGTTTCTTGCCGTCGACGACGCCGACAACGAAACTATTCTCGGCTTCTACAGCCTGAGCCCGGCATCCGTGGCCTACGCCGTGACGCCGGAAATTGTGCGGCGTGGGCTGGCTCGGCACGACGTACCGGCGTTTCGCCTGGCGCGCCTGGCGGTGGATCGCAAAGTGCAAGGACTAGGGCTAGGCGGCCAGCTCTTGCTCGCAGCGGGACGGCGATGCCTATTGGCTTCAGCCGAGGTCGGCGGTGTGGCACTTCTGATCGACGCGAAGAACGGAAAGGTAGCAGCCTGGTATGCCAGTTACGGAGCTGTTCCCATGCTGGACATGCCGCTGTCCCTCTTACTGCCTCTAAAGACCATCCAAGCTGCTTTAAAGGCTGCCGGAAAATTCTGAGAGACGAAAAGTACCCCAATACGTGATAACCCGCGGGCTTGAACAGTCGTGACTGCCGAATCAGCCACGCAAGTATTTGTTGAACCAATCAGTCGTGCGCTGCCAGGCCAGATCGGCTGCGGCTTTGTTGTAGCGTTCGGGCGTCGCATCGCAATTGAAGCCATGAACGGCACCAGGGTAGATATAACCCTCGTGGGTAACGTTGGCCGCCGTCAGGGCCTGGTCGTAAGCCGGCCATGACGCCGCCCCCGCCTTGTCGAGCTCCCCGTTGTGTACCAGAATCGCGCCCTTAATCCTGGGGATGTCCTCCGTGGCAGGAACTCTGCCATAGTATGGGACCGCCGCCGACAAATCGGCTCCCATCTGCACTGCGAGTGTATTGGCCACACCGCCACCGTAGCAGAAACCCGTGGCACCGATCTTTCCCGTGCAGTCGGGGCGCGCTTTCAGCCACTGAGCTGCGGCCAGCATATCCTCGCTCATCTTGGCACGGTCGATCTTGTTAAACAGCAGGCCGCCTTTATAGTCGTCACCGGGGAACCCACCTAGTGAAGTGAGTCCGTCGGGCGCAAACGCCATGAAGTTGACCAGGGCCAGCCGCCGCGTGATGTCTTCGATATGCGGGTTCAAGCCGCGATTTTCGTGGACGACGATAATGCCTGGCAACCTGGTCACCGTCTCAGACCGCGTGTCGGCGCTGATTGGCCGCACCAGATAACCCTTGATTCTTCCGTTCCCCTTGGGTGATGGGACGGTTTCATAGGACGCCTTGATCCGGTCATCGGTCCTGGACACCTGCTGTCCCAAGGCGTAGTTGGGCATCAACCTTTCGATAATCGTTGACGCAGCGAGACCGGCAATCGCTAACCGCTGCACACCCTCCACAAAGGCACGGCGACTCATGCCACCATGAATGAACTTATTGTAGAGTTCTACTGCTTCGCTCGGCAGTTTGGGTCTGGTCGGTTCCATTGGTCTCTCCCGACGGGGATAATACCACTTCGTATGTTGCGCGAAGGTGACCATCAATAGAGATGCCAGAGACAAAAATTAGCTAGTTGACAGGTATCTACAGCTGTGTATACTCAGTATATAGACATGAACAGCTCCCTAGTCATTTCACAATCCGACGGCCGGCCCATGTACCTCCAGATCATGGAGCAGATCAAGCAGAAGGTGGCTGTCGGAGAGTGGGCGCCCGGGGAGGAGATTCCTTCGATCCGCATGATGGCTGTGGCGCTTCGCGTCAGTGTGATCACGGTCAAGCGTGCCTACCTGGAACTGGAACGGGAAGGCGTGATTGTTACCCAGCACGGCAAGGGTTCGATCGTCGCCACCGATCCCGGCCTGGGCCCGCGACTCTATGACCGGGAGTTTGAAGAACATCTGGAGCAGGTAGTCCGCATCGGAACCCTGCTCGGCCTCAACAGCAAGCAGATGGTGCTACGACTGCGCGACACCGCGTCCCGGCTGCACCAGGCTCAGTTACGTGATGAAGAATTCGCAAAGGAGAACTTATGACCGACCTCGCTGTGCAATTTGCGGGCGTGTCCAAGAAGTACCCGCATTTCACCTTGCAGGACGTGGATCTCGAACTGCCCACCGGTAGCATCATGGGCTTCGTCGGAGCCAATGGAGCGGGCAAATCCACCACCATCCGTATTCTCATGGGCCTTATTCATCAAGACCGCGGCACGGTGGAAGTGCTGAACCACACCATGCCCGCGCAACAGGCCACAGCCAAGCGCGATATCGGCTTTGTCTCGGAAGACATGCGGCTATACGGTGCGCTCACCCTTGCCTGGCACATGAATTTCATTCGCTCCATCTACCCCCAGTGGGATCGACTGTACGCCGAGAAGCTGCTTAGGCGCTTCGATCTTAAGGCGGAGCAGAAGATAAAAGGTCTCTCCCACGGGCAGCGCGTGAAGGCGGCCTTGCTGCTCGCCCTGGCGAGGCGTCCCCGGCTGTTGGTGCTCGACGAGCCCACCACTGGACTCGATCCGGTTGCGCGCCTCGAGGTTCTTACGGAACTAATAGCGGTGCTCGCCGACGAGGAACGAACTATCTTCTTCTCTTCGCAGAACACGATGGATGTAGAACAAATCTCCGACCAAATCACGTTTATCGACCGGGGACGAATCATCGATTCGGCCAACAAAGAAACGTTCCTCGACCGGTGGCGACGCCTGCGCCTCATGATTCCGTCGAACGCGGCGCTGCCCCAATTGCCCGGGGTTATCGAGGTTGGCGGCAGTACCCGGCTGCCAGTGCTGACCGTGAACCGATTCGAGCCGGCGATGGTGGCCGCCTGCCAGGACGCGGGAGTTGCCGTGCAGGCTGTGGACGCTATGACGCTGGAGGAGATCTTCATCGCGAATGTGCAAAGCAGAAGAGAAGGAGTAGTCGCATGAATACTTTCATCGTCACACGCCTTATTCTCAAAGACTGGTACTTGAACCGCGGATTGCTGGGCGCTGCCATGGTGACCGGCTTTCTCACGCTGGCTGCGGTCGCGGCAGCCAGAGGAACTGCGATCGCGTTGATTCTTGGCGTCATTGTGCTGGTCACGATTCTCATTGGAATGGGCGCCGTGATTATGTCATCGATGGTCAACGAGCGGAAGCAGCAAACGTTGCCCTTTGTGATGAGCCTTCCGGTTTCTTACCTTGAGTACACGACTTCTAAGCTCGTCGGCAGTCTACTTATTTTTTTAGTTCTATGGCTGACGCTGTTGCTTGGCATCATCGCCACGATCCTGACCACGCCGTGGTTCTCTCATGGGTTGATTCCATTCGTCGTCATTATGTCGGTGGAGATTTTGATGACCACGTGCCTGATCGCGGCCGTTTCAGTAACCACCGAATCCCAGGGCTGGACTATAGGAGTGTGTCAGATCGGCAGCCTTGCGCTCAACGCCGTTGGATTTTCCATTGTCCGCCTGCCCGGCATCGGTCACACTATGAGCAGCCACACGATTCAGTGGAGCACGACGTCGATTCTTCTTCTGCTGATCGAGTTCGGCGCGATTGCCCTGATGATTGGGATCGCATTCTTTATTCAGTCCAGAAAAAGAGACTTCATCTGACGGACTTTGCCGCGTAGTCCCTCTACGCCGCTCAAGTATCTGCATTTCCTATTGGCCGACGGACTCTCTTCCCGGAGAGCCAGGAGAAGTTATGCCCGAAAAGCAAGAACCGCGACTGGTGTCCATGTCTTATCTCCGAGCATTTGTGACGCTGCTGGTGGTCGCTCACCACGCTGCCCTGGCCTACACCACTTTCAACAAGATGCCCCGCATGCCCTCGTTCACTGCGCGGCCGCTCCTGTGGACCGCCTATCCCGTGGTTGATCGCAGAGGATGGCCGGGATTCGATATCCTGGTCGGCTGGAATGACGTTTTCTTCATGGCCCTGATGTTCTTTGTCTCAGGTCTTTTCGTTTGGCCCAGTCTCAGGCAAAAAGGCGCGGCTGGGTTTTTGAAACGGCGCTTCGTTCGCCTCGGCGTACCCTTCATCTTCGCTGCCGCGATTCTCGGGCCCCTGGCATACTATCCGGCCTATCTGCTGTTTGGAGCCAGTCCACGGCTCTCCGCCTATGCCAGGGCCTGGCTTTCGCTTGGTAGCTGGCCGGCCGGCCCTGCGTGGTTCCTGTGGGTGTTGCTGGTGTTCGACTGTGTTGCCGCCGCATGTTATCTGGGTGTTCCGCGCGCCGTCCTGTTTCTCGCGCGTTCCTGGGGTCAGGCCAGCGAGCGGCCCATTCTGCTTTATCTCGCACTGGCAGCACTCTCTTTGGCGGCTTATCTGCCGCTCGTACTGCACTTCGGCCCGTTTCAGTGGTCGAGCTTCGGCCCGTTCTTCTTTCAAACCAGTCGCATCCTTCATTACTTCCTGTACTTCTTCGCCGGCGTCTGCGCCGGAGCGCTGGGCACACAGTACGGACTGTTTGACCCAGCCGGAAGGCTTGGACGACGCTGGTATTTATGGGGCAGCCTCGCGATCATCGCCTTTGCTGCTCTGGCCGCGGCCACGATTTCGGGTAAGCCTTTGGCTGCTGACGCATTCTTTTCTCTTTGCTGCGCGGCTTCGAGCCTCTTTCTCATCGCGGTCTTCGTGCGGTTCTCGGTTAATTCGCGTGTTGCCGACAGCCTCAGCAACAATGCGTACGGCATCTACCTGTTGCATTACCTCTTTGTGATCTGGCTGCAGTGGGCGCTCCTGCCTGCTGGGTTACCGGCGATTTTGAAAGGGTTCATCGTGTTCACAGCAGCCGTCGGACTCAGTTGGGCGACTGCCGCTCTGGTGAGGCGAAATCGAAGAGTCGCGCAAATTGTATAAGAAGCCTTCCACGGTGACCCGATCCGGGCCCGGCCCGTGGTTGTATCACCGCGATCCGCCGTGCCCGTCGAACCAACCGACGACTTCGACCTCGTATTTCGCGGGATTTACACTCATTGCTGCCGTATGCTTCGCCCCCTCGACGATCCATAGCTGCGTGTGGGTTCGTCCAGCGCGCTCCAGCGCTATCGAGTGCCGCATAGGGATATTCAAGTCCTCGGTCCCGCAGATCAGCAAAGTTGGCACGCGAGAAACCGCAATCGCCTTTAAGGGATCGGCATCGGCCAGATTCACTCCGTAGCGCAGCCGGGCGTAGAGCAGCGCACTTTCCCGCGTGGGTATTCCCAGCGTTCGCGTAAACCACGGCCCCAGTCCGGTTTCTTGTTCAATCCGGTCGTTCGCGATGGCACGAAAGCTGGCAAAGGACGACTCCGCAACGACCGCACACAGTCCGGGAGTCACCGCGCTCGCCTGCACTGCTATAGCCCCGCCCATTGATTCGCCAAAGAGGTCTATGCAAGCTGTGATTCGCGGACGCAGCCACTCCGTCCATCGCCGCACATCCTCGCGCTCCATCACGCCATAGGTCACCAGGCTGCCGCCGCTCTCTCCATGCGCTCTCGAGTCGGGCAAGAGAACAGCATATCCATGCATCAGAAACATGTAGGCGAAGCCTGTCATCCCTTGCCGGTTGTCAGCCATCCCATGCAACAAAATCACCGCAGATCCGTTCCCGTTCGCAGGTTGCACATACCAGCCCTTCAGTACTGCGCCGTCGGCCGCCGGCATTGAAACATCCTTCTGTATCGCGCCGGATTGCCGGGACAACATAACATCCAGCTTGGCGTTCCGGTCCAGTGGTTTCCGGCGAAGGTGCACTGCGCTACCAGCTAGTACTATGCCCACGATCAGGGAAGAGCCCAGATAGACCGCCGTTCCGGCGGCGGCAATACCGAGTACGCGATGTGCAGAACGGATCACAGTTATTAGTACGAAGGAAAGCGCTTTCGGTTCATTTTCCTTTCGGTATGCGGCTCGAACCGAAGCTCCTCGTACAGTCGTACTACCGGCAACTCAAAAGCGATCCTCTGTGTGCCTGTTAAGTCACGAGCAAGGTAGCGGAAACCCGCTCTTCGGCACTCACGAAGGGTCGACCCAGCGAACATCATTGGTTGTGCAATGCGCGCATCGGGTCCGTCCTCGATGCCCGATATGCCGGTAGGAATGCGGCGAGGAAGGTGGCTACCAGAAGTAAACTGAGGCTGGCGACGATGGGCCCAGGCTCCGCCACACTCGTCTCGTACAGCAGGCTGCGAATAGCGCGTACGACTCCGATGGACAGAAGAGCGCCGAGCACAAGGCCTGCTGTTACAGGCTTCGAGGCCTCCACCAGGACGAGGCGAATCAAAGAGGGCCGGCTCGACCCAACCGCTATCCGGATTCCGAACTCCGCTGTCCTGAGCGAAACGGAGTAGGCCAAGACTCCATAGACTCCGAGGATTGCCAGCATCAACGCAGCGCCCCCGAATGCAGTCAACACAATTGCCTGCAGCCGGTCGGGCGCAACTGACTCCGCTATCTGCGTGTCAAGCGGCTTGATAACAGGAATCGCCGCTTCCGGATCGACATCCCAGATTTCGCGACGTATCGCCGGCGCGAGGCTCTCAAAAGCCTGAGAACTGCGGACCAGAAAGAAGACCGTTGTGGATGGATCGTGCCAGTACGGCAAATAGACGACGGGAACATCCTCTTTAATGTTGGCGATTCGCGCATCGGCAGCGATCCCAATCACCGAATACACGCGACCGTTGATCCTGAATTTCCTCCCGAGGGCCTGACCATCCGGCCATGTCAGCTGGGCAGCCCTTTGCGAGATGATCGCATTCACAGGGTGGTCGCGTTCGCTCTCGGTAAAGTTCACTCCCGCCACCAGCGGAGTTTGCATCGCTGAGAAGTAGCCAGGGCTGACGTTTCGCAGATTGGTCTGTGGCAATTCACTTTCTGGCAACGGGTGGTCGGGCCGGTACATGCTGTAGATATTCGTGTCTCCCGTCAGAGGCATGTGGCTGGTGATAGCGGCGATCTCGACACCGGGATTCGCCCGCAATCTCTCCAGGGTACGATCGACAAACGACGATCGAGCCGATGCGCCGTAAGTGTTGCTGTCCTCATAACGCGGATTCAGCAGATCGACCTCTGCAATCGCCACACGGCTTGCATTGAAGGCGTGGTTCTCATAGAGAACCCGCGAAAAGCTGCGCAGCATCAGGCCAGTTACCAGCAGCAGGATGACCGTACACGCAACCTCGATGGTCACGAGCAATCTGCGTGCCAGCGCAGCCTGCCGTGTATTCACCAAACGAGTGGAGGAGGCCTGCAGCGCCCGCTGGGGATCGGTGCGTAGCGAGCGCAGTGCCGGAAAGATTCCTGACAAGACGGCTGTCAGCAGCGAGAGGCCACACGCAAATTCCAAAACCGGCCAGTTGATCGTGATCTGTTGCAGGCGGGGAAGATTCGCTGGAGCGATCGCCTGAAAAGCGTGGATCCCCAGAATCGCCACGCCAATGCCCGCGCATCCGCCAATAACGGCAAGCAGCAGGCTTTCCATGAGCGAAGCTTGAAACAGCCGGATACGCCCCGCCCCGAGCGCCGCGCGCACCGCGTTCGACCGGTCGTGCGCAACGGCGCGCGCCAGCTGCAGGCCGGAAAGATTCACGCAGGCGATGAGCAGCACGCCAAGAACCGCGGCGAACAGCAGCCAAATCGCCTTGCCGATGCTGCCCGTCACCTCCTGTGAGAACGGCTCGACGACGGCGCCCAAATGGACCGGCAAGTGGTGGTCCGCCGAATAGGCTTTCAGTATCCCATCCAATTCACTTCCTGCTTGCTTAGCGGTGACGCCCTGCTTCAGCCGCGCAACGACCAGCGAACCCCAGTCCGAACCATCGGCAGTGGCTTCCTCTTCAGTCGGAACGAACGGCTGGAAAATCTCGTAGGGGGAGACATCGCCCGGAGGCACTCCGCCAGGCATCTCGTTCACATGGGGAAATTCGAATTCCTTCGGCAGGACGCCAACAATGATCGCCGGCCTTCCCTGAACGCGCAGCGTGTGCCCGATCGCACCCGGATCCCCGTCGAAAAACCTCTGCCACGCACTGTAGGTAATGAGAATACTGTCCTGGCCGCCTTCCTGTGCCTCCTGCGGCAAAAACGTCCTGCCAACGACCGGTGAGACGCCGAGAACCGAAAAGAAATTGGGCGATACTCTGAGCCCCCTCACCATCTGCGGATGGCCGTTACCCGCCTCAACGGCGAAGGACGCGTTTTGCAAAATCGCTGCGTCCGCGATCGTTGCGGAGCGCGCCTTCAGATAAAGGTAATGGCGGTAGTTGTCGGGCAGTGAGGGAAATCGCTTGCTGATCTCCTGGATCGTCTCTCGCCACACAAGCAATTGACCTGGGTCGCGAAAAGCGAAGGGGCGCAGGAGCACGGAATCCACAATGCTAAAGGTAGCGGTGCTGGCTCCGATGGCGAACGAAAGGATGAGCAGGGCAAGCAACGTGAAGCCGGGCGCTTTTCTCAGTTGGCGCAGCGCGATCTTGCCATCGGTCAACGCGCTTTCGAGGCCAGGCCATTGCCACACCTCGCGGCCGGACTGCTCGATCCGGGTCACATTGCCGAACTCACGTCTCGCAGCATGTTCCGCCTCTGCCTGGCTCATGCCGCCGGCCATCCGCTCCTTCACCCTTTCCTCAAGGTGTTGCTCGATCTCCTCACGCAAGTCGTTGTACATCTTGCGACGCTGGAAAAGCTGACGGAACCAGTTCATCGTCGACTCCTAAGACTTGGCGGGAGAGAGCACGAGGTAGCCGGGGGTGTTAGGCATAGTGTGACAACCCCTAGAATGAAATAGTATATAAGGTTCCGTCAAGAGAAATTTGGAGGCTGGTGATTCCCGGCCCGTTTGCGCTGAACCAAGGTGCAAATGCACCGGCAAGTGAAGACCTCGTAGTCGTTGCGGTGTCCAGCAGTGTGCAAGGGACAGAAGTAGACACGGAATGCGCCGCGCGTAACAGCCGGAACTCCTCCCTTTTAAGTGTTTTTCTAGTTCATCGAGGGGATGGCAAGTGTCCAGAACACTGCGTAATGTCAGTGTGCTTACTCTTTGAAGTTTGCGAGCAGGCTTCCTTTCGCAAAGGAGCACTCTGCAGGATCTCCGTATCGGCTCTTCATAAGCCCACCAGTCGCCCGAATTTAGAGATCACCGATATAGCCTAACCAATTCTTCAAGAATCTCGAGGCTAATCCATGGTAATCCCGACTGCACTTCCATTCGCTCCCAGATGCCGTCTTCCTCGTCTTTGCGCTTCTCTGACTGCTGTACTGATGGAGGCGTTTCTGTTCTGGTCTGTTGCAGCGCAACGTGTGTCCTCCGGCCCCACCGAACCTGCTGTACGAATTGAACAAGAGCTGACAATGATCCAGCAGGGCAAGCAGACCGGGCTGCCAGCCTCGAAGATGGGATATCTGTGGGCGACGCTGGCGGATGCGTACCAGGACATGTCGGATTGGGAGAAAGCGCTGGCGGCGTATGAACGCGCGCTGCAACTGCTGGGGAAGAACCCTGAGGATAAAGCGAACTATGCGACGGTACTCGACAACATGGGTCGTTGTATCTGGAGTATGGCCGGATTGCCGATGCTGAGAAATTGAGGAAGCGTGCGCTGGCGATTCGCAAGGAGATCGGCAGCCCGCGGGAGATTGCGTGGAGCGAGGTGCATGTGGCGGAACTTGCCCTGGTGGAACATCGATTCAAGGATGCGGAGAGGGGCTCGCGGTCGGCGTTTGAAAAGCTTTCGGCCGAGGAGGGGAGTGGGCACGACGTCAGTACGGGGATATCGGCGCTGGTGATCCTGACCTATGCCGAGTGCATGCAATCGGAGTGGGAAGAGGCTCGGCGCGAGGCAGAGAGGGCGAAGCGTTTAGTCGAGAAGGCGTTGCCACCGGATTCCGTGGACCAGGCGCACGTGTTGATGGCGCTCGGATTCGCGCAATGGAAGACCGGAGGCATCGCAGAGGCTGAGCGGAGCATGCAGGACGGGCTACGCATCATGCGGGTGCGGTCGGAAGGAAGGGGCCCGATCCTGATGGCTGCGATGAGCGAGTATCGCGACTTCTTGAAAGCGATGCACCGGGGGGCAGAGGCGACCGCGATGGATAAGCAGCTCGCACAGATGAGGTCACAGAACCCGACAAGGTCGTGCGTGGGATGCACCGTGAGCGTGTATGCGCTGCAATAGCGATGTTCGCAGACCCCTCTGTCTATTCGGAACGCAGTGCCGCAACCGGCTCGACATTCATCGCTACACGCGCGGGAATCAGCGTCGCCGCGAGAGCTACCAAGACCAGTAGCAGCGCGACACCGATGAACGTCATCGGATCGTATGGACTGATGCCGAACAGCAGGCTCTTGAACAGCCTGGAGACTCCGAGCGCGAGACCAAGTCCCATCACACCCCCAAGTGCAATCAGGCGCATGCCCTCCCACGATACAAGACGTAGAATATCGAACCGGCTGGCTCCCAAGGCCATGCGGACACCAATCTCTTGCGTGCGCTGGTTTGCCATGAATGCGATGACCCCATACAGCCCGATCATCGACAACAAAAGTCCCGCAGCGGCGAAGAACCCAACCAGAGCCGTCTCGAATCTTGGCTGATCGGCCATCTTGCTGACTCGTTGACGGAGCGTCTCGACACTGACCAATACGGTCGGATCAAGCGATTCGACTTGCGAACGGATCCAGCGAGACATAGATGCGGAAGGCAGCGATGTTTTCACGATCAGTATGGCTTTCCGATTGAGATTGGAGTTCCAGTCTTCAGCCCGATTGAGTCTGAGGTTGTAATACTCCGGCTGATCTTCACCGGTCAGCCCATTGTTCTTAACGTTCGCGGCGATGCCAATGACCGTGTACCAAGGAGGGTTCGGCTCCTCCTGGTCCAACTGCAAATGCTCACCGATGGGATTTTTTCCTGGGAACAGCCGAGCGGCCAATTGCTTGCTGAGGATGACCACATGTTCGTTGGAGTCCTGTTCTTCTTGCGTGAAACTTTGGCCTTGCAGAATGGGAATATCCAATGCCCTGAAATAATCCGGTGAGACCACGCGTGATGTGATCATTTCCCCAGTCCGTGCGGGTAAAGGTGGCCTGCCGGAAACAACGAGAGAAGAGTAGAAAGAACGGCGACCAACGCCGGGCGGCAGGGAGTTACTCAGTGCCACTGAACTGACCCCCGGGCCAAATTGCAGCCGCTTCACCAGCTGCTGAAAGAAGGCGAGCCTCGGCTCGGGGTTTGCGTAGCGGCGTTGTCCCAACGAGATGCTGGCGGTAATCGTGTTTTCTGTCCGGATTCCCAGGCGCTGATTCTGCAGAATCCAAAAGCTGCGAAACAGCAGCATTCCTCCGGCCAGCAGAATCATGCTCGCGGCAATCTGCCCCACAACCAGGGATCGGCGCAAGGCGGCGTAGGCGACAGAGTGCGTCGAGCGCACGGTAATTGCAGTGACACGTGGGGTATACAGAGCTGGAATAAGTCCGAACATCGTCCCGCATAACAGAGAGAGAAGGATGGTAAACAGAATGATTCGGAGGTCGAGATGGGCCTGGCCGAGAAACGGAATGCCCGCCGGCGCCACTGAGACAAAAACCTGCAGAAGTATTTCAGCGATAACACATCCAGCGATGGCTCCAGCAATGGACAAAAGCCATGCTTCTGTCAGCGCTTGACGAATCAGCCTGCCTCGGCTCGCGCCAAGTGCAGACCGAACCGCCATCTCCCGTTCTCTGGTGACACCGCGGGCGATCAACAGACTTGCTACGTTGGCCCATGCGATGAGCAACATCACCAGGACAGCTCCGAACAGTATCGAAGCGATCAAGCGCGCGCTCTGCATCTGGCGGTCGCGAAGGGAGCGAACTTCAAGATGGAAATCCTTCTGAAGTTCTGGGGGTATCAGCTTCTGTGCATAGGGGAATAGCGTCTGAAGCGACGCTCTTGCCTGTTCGATGCTCACTCCGGGCTTTAGCCGGGCGAAGGCGCGCATGGGCGCTCCCAAACCCTGATTTTCTGAGTGTTGCGCGGCCTCGTCCTCAGCCAGCGGGAAGAGCACATCGGCGGCCTGTAAATCGGGCATCTCAAAGTCTTTGGGAAGGACCCCAATGACCCGGACCTGGTGCCCATCGAGTTCGATCAGCGTATTCAAGATGCCTGGGCTGCGGCTGTAGTGGTTGAGCCATAATCCATACGAAATGAGAGCGACATCAGGACCATTCGGACGGTCTTCTTCGGGAAGAAAGTTGCGGCCCAAGACAGGCGAGACTCCGAGTGTAGGCAAGAAGTTAGCCGCTGCCCTCATACAGCTTATTTGCGCAGAGTTTCTGTCCGTCAGGTCGCACTCATGCGACACAGCATTTTCTGAGGTAAGAGCCTCAAAAGGTTTCTGATTGTCTCGCCATAAGTAGTAGAACGCACCCAGCACGAACTCCTGCGGTTCTAACGACTGCCTAAGTCCTAAAGACACAAGACGGTCCGGGTGGGCATAGGGCAGGGGACGAAAAAGAATCCGGTCCACAACGCTGAAGACCGCCGTAGTAGCGCCGATGCCCAAAGCCAGGGTTGCAATCACGGTGATCGTGAAGACTGGGTTACGGCGAAATCCGCGGAGCGCATAGCGCAGATCGTAGCGCAGGATTTGGAGCACCGTGCCCAGGAACCAACCAGGGCGCTGCTCATGAGTTTCTTCTCGTGTGCGCTCGAGGCCACCCAATGTGATCAACGCCTGCCGTCGCGCCTCCTGCAACGTCATTCCCGCAGCCATGTTGGCTTGTGTTGACTGCTCGACATGAAACTGCAGCTCCTCGTCCAATTCACCGCGCGGCCGGGGCGACAAGAAAAAGCGTAGGCGAGCGAGTAGCTCTTTGATCATGCAGAAGCCTCCGACGCTTGCGCGAGAACCAGCCCGACGGCAGTGGACAGGCGCTGCCAGCTCTCCAACTCAGCCTCCAACTGCTTTTTCCCTTTGCGGGTCAGGGAGTAGAACTTTGCCCGTCGATTGTTTTCGGAACTTCCCCAATCCGACTGAATCCATCCTTTGTATTCCAGGCGATGTAGTGCCGGATAAAGAGAACCTTGGCCGATCTGCAGTATCTCCCTGGAAACCTGTTGAATGCGCTGGGCAACACCCCACCCATGCATCGGTTCAAGTGCGAGGGTCTTCAGAATCAGCAGATCCAGTGTTCCCTGTAGCAGGTCTGTTGGCAGCGGCATATTCCCTTGGTCGTTCGACAAGAGATATACACCTGCTTCCTGTCGAACGTCAAGGGCACGGGAGGTCCCGGGTTGACTTAAGATCACATCACACGAGCTAGGGCCGAAAGGTGCCAGGATGAATCGAACTCGTCGCCAGTTGCTGGTTGGCGGTGCTCTTCTATTGTGCGTGCAGGTCATGCAAAGTCAAGCATTGACCGAGCCGCACACGGTAGCTCTCAAACGGGAGTACCGGGATGGTGAGACGATCGCCTATCATATGGAGGCGGTGAACGAGGGCCACCTGAGGACCGTGCGCTACGAGGCGGAAGCGCGCGCGAAGGTCAGCCGGGAACAAGCCGGGCCGTTTAGCGAGAACTTTGCCTGGACCAGCCTGATCGTGAATGGTCAACCGCTCGCGCTGACGCCGGCAAGCCAGCAGTTTCGAGAGGGCCTCTCCCTTTCGCCCGAATACACGCTCTCCGTTCCGGATCTGAGCAAAGTGCAACCTATACTGATCGGACCGATTACAGACCTGCTCACGTTTTACGCCGACGTTCAGCTTGGGTTGAGGCAGAAGGATCTTGTGCGGACAGGAGACCATGTGTACGTCAAGCATGGAACGCCCAACTCATGGGCTGATGGAACGTACACGGTGTTCGGCCAGGACTCCATTGACTTTGATATCACTTTGACCAAGGTCGATGCGGCCGCACAGGAGGCGACGCTGACCATTCGTCACGTTCCGCCCGCAGAGGGGCAGATTCCATTCCCTGTGGCGTGGATGGCAGCGCCGGTCGGCAGACTTCCAAATAATTGGGTTGAAGTGGAGAAGGGACAGGGCAAGTATTCGGCTGAAGTTGGAGAAGAAACCTTTGAGGTCGTGATCAAGCTCGCGATTCCATCCGGACGCATCCTCTCCGCGAAGATGGACAACCCGGTGGATATCCTGGGAACGCGACTGCGATGATGCCGCGCTGACAAAGTGCAGCGCACCAAGTCGATACCGCATCCTTAGGCGGGTTTCTCTGGAGAGCAGAACGTCAGAGTAGCTTGACCGATTTAGAGCTGCGCTGCGTAATTTTGGGTCGCTCATCCGTATACCCAGCGTATGTTCGGACTCGACATGACAGTGGCGGCGATGGATAGCGACGCGCGGCAAGTTGCACTTGGCCTGCGCCAGAGAAATCTCGTTGTCCTCGACGCACTGGTCGAGCAATACCAGTATCGCCTTGTTCGCTATCTGATCTACCTGCTGGGCAGGCGCGACGGAGTCGACGACCTGGTGCAGGAAACGTGGCTGCGGGTTCTGGAGCGCGGCTCCTCCTATGACGGCCGCTCTCGCTTTGAGCCATGGCTCTTCACCATCGCACGCAATCTCGCCATTGACCACATGCGCAAGCGGCGAAGTTTCAGCCTGGACTCGAACGACGACGAGGAACGGGAGGGCGTGGGTCCGTCTCCTGCCTCCGATGCTCCTTCGCCATTCGCCCTGGCAGCCCGGACGGAGGATGCCGAGGCGCTCGCCCACTCGTTGCAAACCCTTGAACCCAGCTATCGCGAAGCACTCGTCCTTCGCTTTCAGGAGGATCTATCGCTACAGGAAATATCCGCCATCGTGGGAGCGCCGGTTTCTACAGTCTCTTCCAGGATTTATCGAGGGCTGGCCATGCTGCGGTCGCAGTTCGAAGGAGGAAGCCATGGGATCTGACGGTCACGAACGTTTCCAACACATGATCGATGAGAGCCTGGCGGGTCCGGTTCAAGAGGAACAATCCCTGCGCGAGCATCTCCAGGCTTGCGCTCCATGCCAGGAGTATCTGGCCGCCAGTCACCGGGTCATTGCCGGCCTGGGCGGCTTTTCCTTCGCGGTTGACCCAGGCCTCAACGGGAAAGTCTCGGCATCGCTCAGGGTGCGAGCACAGCAGATCAAGGCCACGCAACCCGGTCGGCGGCAGCTTGTGTTGAGTTGTGCGCTCGCGCTCATGCTCACGGCCGTTGGTTCTTTCTTCGATCTTCGATTGAGCGGCCCGATCGCCTCTGTTTTTGACCTACAGCGCATGCAAGTGCAGCAGGGGTTGATCGCCTTCTGGATCCTGCCCTCACTGTGCCTCTTATTGCTGTTTCCGATATTGCCCCTGTTATCGGCAGGCAGCACGAACCAGAAAGAAAGGAACTTATGAAGATCCGAAGTTTTTTGAGTATTGTCCCCCAGGCAGTCAAGCGTTGGGCCTTGATCATCGCGGGCTGCGTCGTGCTGAGCGGATTGGCCCTGGGGTACCATGCCGCTAACCAGGCTGGTAGCCTGGGCGCGGGCGTGCGGACAATGTCCATTTTTAGCGTCGCTGGCTTATTCGGCGGCATGGCGATCGCAGCCTGGCTTGTCTGCCTCGGGTTTGTGTATGCGGATGCCCGCCGGCGGGCTATGCGGCCGGTCCTTTGGGTTCTGGTCGCGGCCTTGTTCCCTCACTTGCTGGGATTTCTTCTTTACTTCGTTTTGCGTCAGCCAATCGCCTCGCCTTGCGCTCACTGCGGACAGGCCATCCCCCTCAACCAACAATTTTGCTCATCGTGCGGGAGTCCACAGGCCCGCGGAACCTCGGGCGACGCGCGCATGGCCGTGGATCCTTGTTAGGGCGACCCTGTCTCCGGAACTAGCGGTAGCCGCGCTGCAAGAAGCCCGGTAGCATGATCAAAAAGACTCCGGAGACTTGCTTGAAATCGGACCGAACCGCGCCGCCGATCTGGATCATGGGGATTTCAAATTCGTCGTTTGGGCTGTACGGGGGCCTGGCGTTTTTCGCGATACCCCAGATGCTGGCCGCGCACCATGTTGCCGAGGCGAGGATCGCGGGCATTACGGCGGCGGCGCTGTCGCCTAATTTCTGGGCGGTGGTGTTTGGACCGATGCTCGATGTGCGCTTCAGCCGGCGCTGGTATGCCACCCTCTTCGCGGCGCTGGCATCGCTCCTGGCGGTTATCGCAGTCCTGAACCTGGGTCATCTGGTTGTTCTCGAAATCGCCCTGGTTACCGGCTCGGCTGCGGCGATCCTTTCGACGACGGCGCTGGGCGGATGGCTTTCGACCGTCAACCGCAAAGAGGACGAGAACAAGCTGAGCGCGTGGTTTAACTTTGCCTCCATCGCCCCCATGGGCTTGAGCATGGTGGTGGGGGGCGAGTTACTGCGCAACCTGCCGCCCTGGCTGGCAGCGGGTCTTTTGGGAACGATGGTCTTTCTGCCGGCGACGATCTTCCTCTTTATTCCTGCTCCAGGACCGGACCGGCGGTTGGCGGGCGAGAGCTTTGGCCAATTCAGCCGCGAGATCCTGCTGCTTTTGCGCCGTCGCGAAGTGCTGATCACGCTGCTGCTTTTCCTTACTCCCTGCGGTTCCTTCGCGCTGACCAACATGCTGGGAGGACTGGGCAACGATTTCAGCGCGTCCCCACGGATGGTGAGCCTGGCTGGGGGAGTGGGGGCCGTGGTTCCCGGCGTGTTGGGGTGCCTGCTTTTTCCTTTGCTGGCCAAGCGGATGCCGCTGCGGCTTCTCTACCTGGCCAACGGCACACTGGGGGGACTGTTCACCTTGAGCCTGCTGGCGCTGCCGCACGCTCCGTGGACCTTCGCACTGGCTCTTCTGGGCCAATTTCTGTTCCAGGCGATCTCGTATACGGGCACCGTGGCGCTTTCGTTTGAGGCCATCGGGCAGAACAATCCGCTGGCTGCTACGACGTTTACCTTTCTTATCGCTGCTACGAACGTTCCGGTGGCGTACATGCTGTACCTCGACGGGCGGGCTTACTCCTTTGGGGGAGTGCGCGGCAGCTTCGCAGCCGACGCGCTTATCAGCATTGTGGTGTGCGTGTTGATCGGCTGGTTCCTGACGCGGCTTCCGGGCGAAGCCTTTGGCGCCGGTTTGCCGGCGGTCGATAGGCTGCAGACGCTGCCGCAGGATGAATGATTCCGCCAATGGCTCGGGAAATGGCTAAAAAGTGCGTGGCAAGCGTGGTACTTGGCTCCTCCGGGCGAAGCCTGCAGAGCCTCGCTGATGCGATTGGCGATGGAGTCTCCAACGCAGCTGCCGAAGAGGGGAGGGGGCAGAGGCCGATTGGCGGCCTCCGCTCCCAGTTTCGGAGGGTTTGGAGGATACTGCTGAAACCTCCTATTGAATTGTCAGAGGGCAATGATGTGCGGCTCTCTTTACGGAAAGCCGCATACAGTTCGGTGGCACTACCAAGCTCCACAGGAAATCCGGGTTCGGTCTACACCAATTGCGAAACCGCTGTAGCCCGGAGGCTGATCACCGCGAAAGCGGCCGCTGATAACTATGCGAAATAAGTGAACTATGCGAACTAAGTTACTGTTGGTTACTACAACGTCTCAAGGAAGCTGGTCCGGTTAATCCGTTCCTGATTATCACGGGCTCTGCCGATGCCGGTGGCATGCGCGGTTCTCCGGACAGCCGGCTATCATCGTTCGAGGCTGTTACTTATATCGATACAATTCGAGGTGGTTTAGTTTATGAGAATTCACTTTATTTAGTTACATAAGACGGGCCGTGGGGCGCGCGAAACGGTGATCCACTGCGGTCCGTCTGTCTGCCCAAATCCGGGGGCATGCTGACCATTACCGCAGTCACCATTATCAAGGTGAATGGTGGCCCCCACTATAGCCGTGCCGTTGAGCCGTTGCCCTTTACAGGCTGCGGAAAAAGTCGGTTTCAGGGGTAGGCCGGGGATTTATCCCCGGCACAGACGTCACAAAATCATTTGGGCTTTTAGCCCCTGAGGTACGCTTTTCCACGCTTTGTACTAGCACGGAATACAGTAAGAACCGTACCCCAGCGGCTAAACCCGTTCCGTGTACGGGGAATTTACGGCACGACTAAACAGGTTGCGGAAAAAGTCCGTTTTGAGGGGGAAAGTATCCCTCAGCGGCTAAAGCCGCGCTCATTGCCAAGTGGTTATGGACGGGCTGAAGCCCGTCCCCTTCAGAAAAGCGAGTTTTTCCGCAGCCTTCGACCATCTTTACAGCTCCAGGGTCAGTGTCCTGGCGAATAAGTTCCTCATTCGCACCGGAGTGCCTCGTTTGGATCAACCTTCATCGCGCCGAAGGCTGGCCCCAGCATCGCAAGCAGCGCAACCACAACCAATGCCAGGGTCACCCCTAACAGCGAGAGCGGATCATGTGGGCCTACGCTGAAAAGCCGGCTGCTGAGCAACCGCGACAAAAACGAAGCCACAACCAGGCCGGTGATTCCGCCCAACGCAACCAGGACCATCCCTCTAGCCACAACCAGCCGCAGAATATCCACCCGGCTCGCGCCCAGGGCCATCCGCAAGCCAATTTCCCGCCTGCGCTGTGCCACCAAAAAAGCGATCACTCCATACAGTCCCACCAGCGCCAGCAGCAGCCCCACAATGGCGAAGCAGCTGACAAGCATGGTTTCAAAACGCGGGCGGTCCGCGATTCGCTGCACTGTGTGGTGAAGGGTATCGATCTGCACCGGAACCGTAGGATCCACATCAGCAATCTCCGAACGAACCCATGACTCGACGGCGGATGTCGCAAACGCGGTTTCCAGAATGACTCCGCCCGATGAATTCCAATCTTCCGCCCGGTTGCGCCGCAGGCGGTAGAGCTCAGGGAGCTGCTCCCCAGATAAGCCTCCGTTCTTGACATTGGCAGCCACGCCTACGACCGTATACCACGGCCCCTGGAGGCCCGGCTGCAAATGCTGTCCAATTGGGTTTTCTCCAGGAAACATCCGCTCTGCCAGCATTTTGCTCAAGATCATGAAGTGGCTGTTCGAGTCCTGTTCTTCCGCGGTGAAACCTTCGCCCTGCACCAGAGGGATGCGTAAGGCTGAGAAATACTCGGGGGTTACCCAGCGCCACCACACGGTTCCTCCCGTTCCTCCTTCCGGCTTCGGTTTCCCCTCAACGCCAATCACCCCGTACAGCGTGCTGTGCTCGTAACCCGCGGGAGGTAAGGCGTCGCTCAGTGCCAGTGCCTTCACTCCCGGGAGCCGCCGCAGGCGCGCTTCGACAGTGTTGAAAAAACGCCATCTGGCTCTGCTGGGTCGGATAGCTCTGCTGCCCCAGAGACAAGCGCGCAGTAACGATGCTCGCGGTTTCGATGCCGAGCTGCTGATTTTCCAGCTTCCAGAAACTTCGAAACAGCAGCATTCCGCCTACCAGCAGGATCATACTTCCGGCAATCTCCGCAGCAACCAGCCACTGCCGCAGCGCAGCGCGCGCATGCGAACCCAATGAGCGCCCCCCCAGCGCCTCAGGCCGCGGCTTTTGCAAGGCAGGCGCGAGTCCAAAAAGCACCGCGCATAATAACGAAAGCATGATCGTGAACAGAAAAACCCGAAGATCGATGTGAGCCTGACTCAGAAAAGGAATGCCATCGGGTGCCAAGCCGATGAAGATATGCAGTGTTATCTCCGCTACCAAACATCCTGCAAAGGCCGCGGTCAAAAAGAGCAGCAATGCTTCTGTCAGGGTCTGGCGAACCAGCCGGGCACGGCTGGCTCCCAGCGCCGCCCGTACCGCCAACTCGTGTTCTCTGGCTGCGCCACGAGCCATCATCAGGCTGGCAACGTTGGCGCACGCAATCAGTAAGACAATCATCACCGTTCCGAACAGCAGCCAGGCCGTCAGGCTCACATGCTGCATCTGCCGGTCGCGAAGCGAGCGCACTTTCAAATGCACCTCATTGCGGAATCGTGGAGGCGCCTTACTTAGCGAATAGTCGAACATCGGCTTGAGGGCGGCTTGCGCCTGTTCGATGCTCATTCCCGGCTTGAGCCGGGCAAACACATAGACTATGGTCACAGCATTGCTGTTAGGAGCACTGACGACGGCCTGGTCAAGCGCCTGCGGCACCAGAATGTCAGAAGCTTCGAGCGTGGGCATCTCAAAGTCCTTCGGCAATACGCCGATGACCCGCGTCGCATGCCCATCGATGCTGATGGTCTTGTTGAGGATGGCGGGATCCAGAGCGAAAGAACCCTTCCAAAGTCCATATGAGATGAGGGCAACCTTGGGAGCGCTCGGCTGGTCTTCTTCCGGGGTGAATCCGCGGCCCAACAGTGGAGTCACGCCCAGCGTCGAGAGGAAACTCGCTTCCACCCGCGAGCAACTGAGCCGGGCCGGTTTCTCTTCCGTGAGGTCGCACGGCTCAGTTCCCTGATCGGAAGTAATCGCAGCAAAGGGAATCTGATGGTCACGCCATTCATAGTAGGAGTCCGTCAGGAGAAATTCGTTGGGGCTGATCGGAGCGGTCAGTCCTGCAGACACGAGGCGTCCCGCGTCGGCATAAGGTAGACTCCGAAACAGAATCCTATCGACCACACTAAAGACCGCTGTCGTGGTCCCGATGCCCAGAGCTAGCGTAAGAATCGCGGTGATTGCATAAGCTGGATTCCGCCGCAAGCCGCGAAACCCATAGCGTGCATCCCGCACCAGCGTCTCAAACAGCCAGCTCGGGCGTTGCTGAGAGCATGTTTCGCGCGAGTTTTCGACTCCGCCAAATGCGATCAGCGCCTCCCGGCGCGCTTCTACCTCGCCCATATCCGCAGCGCGGTTTGCTTCTATCTGCTGCTCGATATGGAACTGCAATTCGTCATCGAGCTCGCGCCGCTCTCGGCGAGAAAAGAAGAAACGGAGCTGCGTGGTCCACTCGCGCAGCCTATCCAGAATCATTGCGCCTCGCTTCCCGCCTGGTTAAGCACCAGCGCAATGGCCGCCGCCATCCGGTCCCACTGATCGCGTTCCATTTCCAACTGCCTTTTTCCCCTGGCTGTAAGCGAGTAATACTTTGCCCGCCGATTGCTTTGTGAGGGACCCCATTCCGCCCGAATCCAGCCCTTGTACTCCAGCCTGTGCAGGGCTGGATACAGCGACCCCTGTCCAACCTGAAGCACGTCGTTCGAGACTTGCTGAATGCGTTGCGCAATTCCCCAGCCATGCATCGCCCCAACTGCCAAAGTTCTCAGAATCAGAAGATCCAGAGTGCCCTGCAGGAGATCGGCGTTAGATCCCATTCCTCTACCCTCGCCACCCGACAAGAAAGTAGCTTTTTTACTTGTCGAATGTCAAGGGGAGAAACGCAGATTCTCGAACGAGCCGCTATCTTCCTCGTTTGAGAACGAAGTGTTATCAAAGTTGCAACTTCCCGGGTGGGCCACCAATTGGGCACTAAGCATTCCCATGTTTCAGAGAGAGACCTGAGACCGCACACCTTACTCCGCCGACTCCGCTATGATTGCCGGTGAGATTCTCGAAGTGGAGATGAGCCGATGCAAGCAATCGTCTATCGTCGTTACGGATCTCCGGACGTACTCGAATTAGAGGAAATCCCAAAACCCACTCCCGCTGATGGACAGGTCCTGATCCAGGTTCACGCCGCCTCGGTGAATCCGTATGACTGGCACTTCCTCCGCGGCACGCCATCGTTCATCCGTCTGTTCATCGGAATGCGCAGGCCGAGATCTCCGCGGCTCGGCGCAGATGTTGCCGGGGTAGTTGAATCGGTCGGCGCCAAAGTCTCAGCATTAAAGCCCGGCGATGCCGTTTTCGGACGGCCAAGGGCTCCTTTGCGGAATACGCTTGCGCTACCGCGTCGCAGCTTGCCGCGAAGCCGCAAGAGATTTCGTTCGAGCAAGCCGCATGTTTGCCAATCGCGGGAATTACCGCGCTGCAAGGCGTGCGCGACAAAGGAAGAGTTCAGGCAGGGCAAACCGTCCTGATCAATGGTGCAGCGGGCGGTGTCGGAACCTTTGCCGTGCAGATTGCCAAATCGCTTGGCTCACGCGTCACAGGGGTGTGCAGCACCAGAAATGTCGAGCTGCTCCGGTCGATCGGAGCAGACGAAGTGATCGACTACACCCGTGAGGACTTCGCCCGTTCAACGCAGCGGTACGATCTGCTCTTTGATCTCGTGGGCAATCGCTCGCTCACCGACTCCTTGTGCGCAGTCCAGCCGCGCGGCACATACATCTCGTGCGGCGGTGGGGGCCCAGACCGGAGCACCGTGGATCTGCTCGCGCGATTGCTTCAGAACGCGATTCGGTCGCGTTTTGTCAGCCAGAAAATGCCCGGCCTGCTCGCCAAAATCAATCGCGAGGACTTGGCCATTCTCGCCGACCTAGTCCAAAGGGGCACAGTGATTCCCATCGTCGACCGCACCTACTCTTTGCACGAGACTGCAGAAGCGGTGCGCCATGTCGAGTCCGGCCACGTTCGCGGAAAAGTTGTGATCGCCGTTACCTAAACGCCTCGAGTAACTCCGGGGCTCCTGTTTTTGGAGACCCGGGGAATTTAAAGGAACAGACCTTAACCCGCTAAAGCCGTTCCGTGTACGGGGAATTTACGGCACGGCTGAACAGGCTGCGGAAAAGTCCGTTTTGAGGGGGAAAGTATCCCTCAGCGGCTAAAGCCGCGCTCATTGTCAAGTGGTTATGGACGGGCTGAAGCCCGTCCCCTTCAGAAAAGCGAGTTTTTCCGCAGCCTGTGAAGCCGTGCCCTTCGTACAAAGCGTTTTTCCGCGACCTGTTAAGCCTTGCACTTCGTCCGGGAACTTTCCCAAAATCGGTCGCTTCCACCTCTGCCAATCTCCGTGGAGAAATAGCGTTCATCCGGTTCCCACTGCAAAGCATTTCGTTGACTTGGCTTGTTTCCTCCCCTACGCTCCATCTCGCACGTTGGCTTGATCAGAACTGCCTCACCGCAGAAAAACTGGATGAGGACGCAATCGAGCGTTATCGGAGCTACCTGAAGCGCCGCGGCTTGAGCGTTTCTTCTTTTTATCAGCTCTTCGTCCTCGCGATCGATGGCGGACCAGAGGATGGTGGGACGGCCGCGGCCGGTCAGGTAAGGAGTCTCTCGCCATTGATTCAGCCTAGCCCCTACGCGAAAATTCCAAAGTCACGCTATTGAACTGCGCAGCGAGTTTCTTCATTGCCGCATTTTCGACGGTAACCTCACCAGCCTCTCGATTGTGCAAAGCTATCTCTGCGGCGATTGAGCGACCGAGAATTCGCTGATCAATATTGCCAAACGGCCCAGGCACGAGGCTTCCTAACCAAGCGGCCCAGGCCGGGGTATGAGCGTTGCCGACAATGATGCCGGGGCGAAAAATTGCGAGCCGGGTAAAACCGATGCCGCGCACGATGTCTTCCTTCATGCCCATTACGCGGACATAGCGAAACCGGCTGCGGGCTGTGCTTCCTGCCGCAGACAGTAGGCAGAACTGGGCGATTCCGGCGTCATGGCAGCCACGCGCAAAGGCACCGACGACGCCGAGTTCAAGTCGTTGCAATTCTTCTTCGCTCCAGCGCATCGATCCAGAACCGACACCCACACAGCTCACGGCGCTAACGGGGCCTTGGCTCAAAACTTCACGGGCAACGGCGGCAGTGCGCTCGGCAAAGTCAGCAGCGCCTGTATCAAGAACGACGCTGCGCACCCGCGATCTCGCCGCAATGGGCTTTCTGGTGACCATCACAACTTCCCGGCATTCCGGAATTGCTAGCAGCTCCGCGACGGCTGCAGCACCGACTTGTCCGGTACCACCGAGGATAATTGCGGCGAAATTCTGCTTCATAAATAGGACCTCTGCTTAGGCAAGAATGCGACAGCTCTATTCACCCAAGAAGGAAGCATACTTGGTCTCGGTTCCGGTCGCCTCTGCTGGGACCGCGTCTAGTCGCTTGAAGTTGACTTTGGTGTCCAGCGTCGTCATTATATGGATACGCCATATGTGGGAGAGAGCCATGACGCCAGAAGTCGAGTGGAAGAAGGTCAGTGCGGAGCTTTTGATCTTATCTCTCGTCGAGGCTCGGCCACGACACGGCTACGAGATTTCCAAACTCATCGAGCAACGCTCCGGCGGCGCCGTTCGCTTCTATGTCGCCTCCCTCTATCCATTGCTCTATCGCCTGGAGAAACGCGGATGGATTCAGGGGCGATGGGTGGAAAAGAGCGGCCAGCGCCGCCGGCGCTATTACCGCCTGACGTCCGAGGGCCAAAAGGTTCTGGCCTCGCAGCGCCGTGGTTGGCAGGTATTTGTGGAGGCAGTCAACCGGATCACGGAGGCGGAACATGCCTGACTGGAGAGAGGAAATCACCAAGCGGCTCTCGTCCCTCAAGCTGGACTCAACCCGCGAGGCCGAGATTATTCAAGAGTTGGCGCAGCACCTCGAGGACCGTTACCACGAGTTGGTGTCGGGCGGTGCGACGGACGACGAGGCCCGCAGCGATGTGCTGATGGAGCTGAATTCCGAGAACCTGCCGACGCAAGGGCGACTCGGGACGGTACGCAGGGCGCCGCAAGAGCCAGTGGTGCCTGGAAACAGTGGGCCCAACTTCTTCGCGAACCTCTTGCAAGACCTGCGCTATGCACTTCGCCAATTCAGGCGCAATCCCGGCTTCGCCGCCGTGGCAATCATAACTCTTGCGCTTGGCATTGGCGCCAGCACGGCGATTTTCAGTGTCATCGACAACGTGTTGCTCGAGCCATTTCCTTACAAAGATGTCGGACACATCGTATTTCCGCGTATTCATGGCAGCACACAGACTCCCGACGAGGGGCGGCAAGGATTCAGTTCGGATGAGCTTCTGGAGTTTGCCAGGCAGAACCGTTCATTTGAGAGCGTAATTGGCACCACCGACGATCCCGTGCTTTACAAACGTGGAGCAGGCGTCGAATGGCTCTACGGAGCCGATATGACGCCGGGCTCATTTGAATTCTTCGGTATGCCGGCATTGTATGGCCGGGTACTACAGCCTGCCGACTACAAGCCGGGAGCAGCGCCCGTATTCGTGATGCGCTATAAGACCTGGAAAAGCCGCTTCAACAGCGATCCAGCAGTGTTGAACAAGATTTTCGTGCTGAATGGAACGGCACGAACTCTGGTCGGAATCATGCCGCCACGCTTCGGCTGGTATGACGCCGACCTGTGGATTCCCAAGACCCCACATCCTGGAATCTCGACGGCCTTCGCTGGATTGCCGGAGCGCTGGTTCGTGCTGGCGCGGCTAAAGCCCGGCGTCTCGATGGCGCAAGCTGCGGCAGATCTGACTGCGGTCGTGAACCGTCTGGCGAAACTCCGCCCGCAGGATTATCCCGCGCAGTTCCAGGTGTTCGTTGCGCAGATTGGTCACTCGGTTGCGGGGCACTTTGAGTCCACGCTGTACACGGTTTTGGTGGCCGTCGGATTACTGTTGTTGATCGGCTGTGTCAACGTGGCGAACTTGATGCTGGCGCGAGCAACCGCGCGAGAAAAGGAGTTCGTGCTGCGCGCAGTGCTCGGAGCCGGCAGAGCGAGACTGGTGCGACTTCTGCTGGTTGAGAGTCTGGTATTGGCCATTGGTGGAGCGGCGCTAGGCGTAGTGATTGCCTGGGGCGGACTGAAACTGATTGTCGTCACGATGCCGCCAGATTTGATTCCGGCAGAATCTGTGATCGCACTGAACGCGCAGGTGATGGCTTTCACCTTGGTTTTGGCGGTATTGACTCCACTGATTTTCGGTCTGGTGCCGGCCCTGCAGGCAGCGCGTCGCGATCTGAACGATCCACTGCGAGATATGGGAAGGGGTGTGATCGGCGGATTTCGGACGGCGCGCATGCGCGATGCGGCCGTGGTGATGGAAGTGGCGGTGTCACTGGTGCTGCTGGTAGGCGCAGGGCTCTTGATGCATAGTTTTTTGGCGCTACGTGCGGTGAATCTAGGTTTGCAGGCAGATCACGTCTTCAAGACGTTCTTGCTGTTGCCGCCGGATCGCTACAAGACGGCGGAGCAGGTGCACACATTTTTCCGGCCGGTGCTGGCACGTGTAAAGGCGATCCCAGGGGTGATGGATGCGGCGGAATCGAGCTCAGTGCCACCCGAGAGTGGCCAGGACAGCAAGGTCGAGGTCTCCGGCAAATCGCCCGCGGAGCAATGGCATGCACAGGTGCAAAATGTCAGCGAGGCATACTTTCGCGTCCTGCGTATTCCGTTTGCGATGGGACGTGCGTTTACAGAAGCCGAAATCAACGATGCGAGAAAGGTAGCGGTGGTCAACCGGAAGTTTGTGTCGACGTATCTTTCTGGAGAAGACCCGATTGGACGTCGAGTCAAGCTCTTGGGGCTCGAGAGCGTTGCGGATTCGCTGCGCGAGCCCTCGTTCGAAATCGTGGGAGTGGTAGGTAACGTCGTAAATCAGGGTGCGCCTGGCTACGGCAGGGGGGGCCTGCAGGCTCCTATTGAACCGCAGGTGTGGGTACCATACACCGTTACAGGATCGGGAATACAAGTCCTGGTCGTTCGGTCGGCACAAACGCCGATGGCGCTGATGAATGAGGTGCAGCAAGCAGTATGGGCGACTGATCCAGGTGTGGCGCTCGTATATCCGGACGCATTGGAGCATGCCATCAGCCAGGGATTGTACGCGGGCCCTCGCTTCGCCTTACTGCTGATGATCATTTTCGGATGTGTGGGGCTGATTCTTGTCACGGTAGGCGTTTACAGCGTGCTGGCGTACACGACAGCGCAGAAGACGCATGAGATCGGAATTCGTATGGCTCTAGGTGCGGAACGCGCGAACGTGCTTCGCTTGGTTATCATCGAGGGCTTGCGGTTAGTCCTGGCGGGAGTTGCGGTTGGACTGGTCTTTAGCCTGTTACTGGGGCAAGCCGTCGAGGCAGAGTTATGGCCCGCAGTGAAACCTTATGATCCGGCGACCTTGGCGAGCACGGTTTTGTTGTTGCTGACAACCGGTGTAGTGGCATGTTGGATTCCGGCGAGAAGAGCAGCACGAGTGGACCCGATGGTGGCACTGCGATACGAATAACGAGAGGCAAGGGAACGCGGACAGATCGGAAAGTTCGAGCAGGCCGGTCGCAATTGCTGCACGCCGCAGGTCACATTGCAAAGCTAGAATCGTTCAGTAACACACGATGAAGGCCTCCAGGCTAGAAGCTGAATCGCAGGCCAAATTCTACGCGCCGAGCTGCCTCGGCCGAAATCGGCTGCCCTAGTGTCGGCGAAAGAACCGTTCCCACCGCCGTGGTATTGGTATGGTTCAACAGATTGGCCGCCCGAGCATTGAACGTTAGTGTGAGCGGGTGATCCTTATCTTTTGGGTTAAGCAGGAACGCCCGGCTCAGATTGCTATAGAGGTGCCAAACGCTCGGCATGGTGCCCAGGTTCCGGGGGACATTGCCGTTGACCGTGTTGGCAGTGAGCAACCCAAATGGAGTGCTGTATACACCTGGAGCGGGCGTCGAAGCGTAGGATGGCCTGTCGTTAAAGTCGCCGTCGCCGTTGTTGTCAGTGCCAGTCGTAACGTTGTAAGGGTGACCGGTTCGCGCAGCGAACTGAGTTGCGAACTGAAGCTTCCCTGGAAGATTCAGGGTTCCATCGACTGAGCCGCCACTGGACATCCAATCGACACGCGAGGACTCGCCCTGATTGCTGTAGCCGGACTGCGGAGAGGCAATCTGTAGACTTGCATCGCATTTGAAATGAAGCATGTAGGCATTCAGATTGAGGTCGAACCGCTTATAGCTATGTTGCGCTAAGGTGGCGCTGAGAACGGTTCCATTGAGATGCCCGGAGTTCTCGTATTGGATGATGTTCTCGTTCGGCGCGATGGGCCGTGGCGCCAAGAGAGCCGCAGTTGGATCGGGCGGAACGCCAACACTGGTGGCGACCATCGGAGCGTTGATGTTGCTTGTCCGAAAGATTCCCCAATCTTCCGCATACGTGAAATCGAATGACGGATGCCAGTGATGCGGCAGGTCGTGTTCGATGCCGACCTGGAGCGCTGCCGCCGGGAACTCATCCACTTTCCGCGCAAACTGATTGATCGTAGCAACCTGAATCGATCCTGCGACGGGCGTCAGGGGGCTGCTATAGCTTGGGGAATACACCATCACCGAATGCTGGCGGCTGCCATTGAGACGGTAGACCTCGGTGGCGTAAGTGAGAGGTGCAGGTGCGACGAAGAGTCCCTCCCTCAGATGAAATACCCAGGTTGATTTCTTATCGGTCGCCCAGGAGAAAGCAATGCGCGGCGCGAAATTGGCGAAGGTGCTGGGTGAAGTCTGGAAGGAATATCGCAGGCCGGCCGAAACCGTGAGGCGAGGCGCGAGCTTGACGGTGTCCTCGGCATACAGAGCGAGCCGCCATTGCGTAAACGGCACGAGCGGTGTGCCGGTCGTAATTTGATAGGTCGTCGGCGAGCCTCCGGGGAGATTCAATAGCGCCCGCTGATACTGCTGGATCGGGCTAAGCGTCGTTGTCTGGCCCGTCGGGTTGTTGTTCGCATCGAGCACCGGCGCACTGCCACCGCCGAAGACGTACGCGCCGTTGAAGGTATCGGGGTCGTAATTATGGACAAAGAAGCCCAGCGACTGTGCGCCCACATTCCAAGAGTGCTTGCCCCGTGTGAGCATTACATCATCGTCAATCTCCAGATCGCGCTCACGGTCATTGAGGTTCTGAGCGGTCGCACCACCCTGGGTGAAGTATCCGGCTACCTCCAGGGACGGCGCTGTCGAGAGCGGTGTCTGCTCCGTGCGCTTCCAGCTATAACCGATTCTGGTCTCATGCAGGAGATTCGAGTTCACCGTAAGAACATTGTTGAATCGCAGATCATAATCGCTTATCAGGCTGGAGTAACCGGCATCCGGTAAAGTCAGACCTCCGACACCCTGATTGCCGAGATTATTGACATTGGCAGCAAACGAGAGGGTCGCCAGGTCTTTCTGAGTGATCTGAAGGTCCCCACGAGCCGACGCAATCCAAAGCCTCTGCGGAGCGGCTACTGTCTGATGAAATGGAGCCGGATTATTGTTTTGATCGAGTGTCGTTGCATTGACGACATTAAACTCATCGATGTCGCGCTTTTCGAGCGCAAGCGAGAAATCGCTCCGCTTTGGAGTAACCGGACCGCTCAGTTCAAACCCGTAGCGCCGTTTGCCTGTCGGCGTTGCCGTGACAGAAAAGGGGTCCGTCGCGTTGAAGAAGCCGTCGCTGTCAGTGAAGAAGGCCGCCCCGTGAAATTTGTCTGCGCCAGGCTTGGTAAAGATCTCGACTCGGCCGCCCTGGAACGTAGGCCCCTCGTATTCGGGTGAGTAGGGGTCCGGATTGATACGGATCGAGGCGATGGAGTTCTTGGGTGGCATGGCGCTTGGATTTTGAAACCCGTCAACGACGATGGAGGTGGATTCGGGCGCGCCGCCCTCGTTCGATGCGAGAATCTGAAGCTCCTGGATAAAATCGTCTGGATCATCGGCCAGTTGCTGAACAGCCGCGGTATTCAGATTTCTTGTGCCGGCACCGTGATCTGCGTCCACGGCTGTGGAGTCTGCTCCGACCTGCACATCCGTTTCAACCTTTGCAATCGCTAACTGGAGATTGTCGTGCGCGATTCCTCCGGTTTGCTTGCCGGCCCGCGCTGTTGCTGTTGCAAAGCCATCAGCTCGCACGGTGACGGTGGTCGACGCGGGCGGAACGCACCGTAGCACGAAACGTCCCGCTGCACCCGTCGTGGTTTGTTCGCCATCGGCGGCGGTAATCTGAGCGCCCGAAATCATGGCCCCGGTAGGGTCGGTAACGACGCCCTCAATGCGAACGCCTCTCGTGCAGGGCTGCTGCGCGATTGCCAAAGCCGGCGTCAGGACTCCGGCCATGATGCCTACAAGCGTCCAGTGCCTGTTTCTGCGATACATGGTTTCTGCCCTCACCCTGAATTTCAAGGATGGGGAGAACGTGATCCATCGGTTTGCAGCGGAATCCCCGAATCATGCAACGGAGGACGGGTGGAGTGAAAAGAACAACTGAGGCGAAGATGTCGCTTAGGAAGGGGTTACGCGCGGCTCGCGTCGAGCAGGTTTTGCCAGCCTGGCTTGCTCATCTTGAGGCGTTGTCCATTCGACAGGACGACCCAGCCTTCGTTCTGTCCTTCACGAAGGATCTCGCGCACGTGATCGATGTTCACGATTGCGGAGCGATGGACGCGGACGAACTTCTTTGGATCAAGAGTATTTGCAAGCTGCTTGATGGTCTCGCGGAGCATGAAGGTCTTTGGGCCAACGTGCAGGCGGGCGTAATAGCTGTCCGCTTCAATCCATTCAATGTCATTGACTGCGACGAATGAGTCCTTTGCTCCATTGGGCACAACGAGGCGCTTAACGTATTCGCTGCGAGCTGGAGCGCCGTCGTTCAAAGAAGCCAGGAGAGAACGAAGCTGTTGCTGTGTCACCGGAGCCGCATGGGATGCGACTCTCTCTTTTGCACGGCGGAGCGTTTGCTGCAGGCGTTCCGTCTCTAGCGGCTTTGTCAGGTAGTCGAGCGCTTCTACTTCGAAGGCTCGCACGGCGTAGTGATTGTGCGCCGTTATGAAAACGATCACAGGCATGTGCGAAATGCCGATCTGATCTATGACCTGGAACCCATCGGTTCCGGGCATTTGAATATCGAGAAAGAGCACATCGGCACGGTGCTGCTTGAGGGTTGCGATCGTCTCGCGACCGTTCGAGCATTCGGCCACAACCTCAATGTCAGGGTCTCCCGACAAGAGCAGCCTCAGTCCTTCTCGGGCCAGCACCTCGTCGTCCGCGATGATCGCCTTCAATTTCATGGGCGCACACTCTCGTATGGGATGGTAATGGACACCTCGCATCCTCCGCCCAGAGGCTCTGTCATGGTGAGGTTATAGCGGTCCTGGTAGAAATGGGAGAGCCTCTCTCGCGTATTCTTCAGACCGATACCATGCCCGGAGGCCGATTTTCCATTTAGTCCAGGCCCGTTATCGCGAACTTTAAGTTCAAGACGACTGCCGGTTCGCGCGATCGTGGTATGAATGACTCCATCTTTTTCCCTGTGTCCAACGCCATGGCGGATGGCGTTTTCGACGATCGGTTGAAGCAGAAAACAGGGGACGAGTCCATCCAAAGCCGCGGGGTCGACCTTCATCTCCACTCGTAAGCGGTCTGCGAATCGTGTCTGCTCAATCGCCAGATAACTATCAATCGTCTTCAGCTCCTGTGCCAGTGTGACTTTTTCGGGAGTGGATCGGGAGAGCGTCGCCTTGAGAATCGCATTCAGGTGAGAGAGCATCGTATCCGCTTCCTTTTGACGCCCTAATCTCACCAGGGTGGTGATTCCGTTCAGGGTGTTGAAAAGGAAGTGGGGTTGGAGTTGCATCTGGAGGGCCTGCAGCTTGGCGGTGGAGAGTTGCTGTTGCAGTTCAAGCGCCTGAAAGGCATCCCGCTGTGCGGCAAGCTGCATATACACGATGGCGCAGGCCAGCCACACTAGAACATAGGTAACAAAATCCAGACCGAATCGCCCGAATTCAAAAAAGTGCAATCCCCCAAATCCGGTTCGGCGCCACGCCGGCCAGATGTACGCCATCAAGCGCGTTGACCAATGCAGGCTGGCCAGATGGAGAGTCGTTGCGAGACAGCCCAGCGCGATCTGAAGCAGCAGGTTGGTTCCCGATAGACGGAAGATTGTTGGACGCCGGCGACCCGCGTGCCAGAGAAGATAAGCAACTCCCGCCCACCAAAGCCATAGCACCGCTCCGTACAGCAGAGAAGGTGTCCAGGTTGTTCCGGGAGCGAGGACCGCTGCGGCGTTATGGCATTCGATGGCCGCCGCGATGGCGAGAATGCTGGCGAGACAAACGGCGACTGCACCGGCACCAAAGATCAATCGTGATCGGCTCATTTCCGTCGGAAGTGTTGGCGCCTGGTCCATCAGCGTGCCTTCGAATTTAGACGTCGCAGTCTTCAGGAATGCGTCGCACAGAGCACAGAATCATGTCCTTATTATGGCTCTTTGCAGGTTGTAGTCGCGAAGGTGATGCTGCGAATCCGCCTGGATATGCAACGAAACCTGGCTTTTCTGCAACCAAGCGTTCCCGGCTTGATGTTCTGCAGTAAAGGACAGCGGGTGAAAGGCTTTGCCCTGGCTCCGCGGGTAAACTGAAAGCGTGCGCGTGCTTCCCCATGACGTTTTCTTTGGCGACCTGCAACTGAGCCGGGCGCTGGACGGAATCACAGTCTCGCACCACATCGCGAATTCTCCTCCTGCGCAACTCCCAGTACATACGCATACTGACGCTCACTTCGTGTTAATCACAAGCGGCGGCTATGTTTCCTCCGCCACAGGCAATGCCCATCCTCGCACTACCCTCATCTACAATCCTCCCGGTACAAGGCACCGCGATCATTTCCGGCAAGGAACGGGAAGTTTCTTTACCGTTTCTCTCTCCAGCGCACAGTTGTCTCAATTGTTGGAAACGGCGGGCCCCCCAAGCGTGGCAATTCACTTGCGGAAAGAACGAGCATTGGGATTGGCTTGGGCGTTGCTGATGGAGTGCGTGCGCTGGAATTCGAGCTCCCAGCTTAAAGCCGAATCGCTCTGCCTGGAACTGCTGGCTGAGACCTCTGATAGCTCGCTACCACCTCGGTCGTCGCCGCCCCCGTGGCTACTTGCTGCCTGCGAACTGATTCGGGATTGCCCGGAGAAAACTCCCCGCGTCCGCGACGTGGCCAAAAGGGTCGGCGTTCACGCCGTTCATCTCGCCCGTGCCTTCCGCATGTTTGTAGGCTGTACACCCGGGGACCTGCTTCGAGCCCGTCGGCTGGAGCTTGCGGCGGCAGCGTTGATGAAATCAGACAAATCGCTCGCTGAGATCAGTCTTGCGAGCGGGTTTTTCGATCAGGCACAGTTCACGAAGGCTTTCCATCGTATATACCGCGTTACACCTGGCGCTTTTCGCCAGGCTAGCCGCAATGTCAGACGGTCATCGCATGTTGCATTTTGACAAGACGTGCAAGATGTTTGCGCGCAATGCTTGCAGAAGGATGTAATTTCTTTTGGGGACCGCTTGCCTTGACCTTCGTCCGAAGAATGCGCCTTCTCTTATTCCTGCTCGCTTTGCTGCTGGCTAGTCCCGGCGCGCTTTATTCTCAAGCCACCACACCAACCGGCAATCCGTTGGTAGGTCTCTGGGGTACGGAGCAATCGTTTGGACCCTTGGTGCACGGCACACTAACAATTGATGCCCGACAGGCCCAATGGCGCGCCGCAACTGCTGGTTTTGAGGTTTCCGTGGAACGTAATGGGGATCGGCTTAGCTTCTCGTTGCCCAACAGCGCGGGAGAGTTTCGCGGCCGGCTCGATCCCGGATCGAACGCGATCAATGGCCAGTGGATTCAACCTGCCGGCGTCGTAAATAACAACCGCTACGCCACTCCTGTCCGGCTCGTCGCCGTGAGTAAATCTGTGTGGACAGGAGGGGTCGTCCCCCTAGACGACCACGCTTCCTTCTATGTCTCGATTAAGCCGCAGCCGGGTGGCTCAATTACCGCGGTCATCATCAACCCCGAATTCAATCTCTTCCGCCGCCGCTCCTATAACGTGACCTTGAACGGCTCTAATGTTATCTTCACAAATCCCAAACGTCCCCAAGATCAGTTCAACGGTACGTATGACAAGGCATCCGATCGCCTGTTCCTCACTTTGCTCGATTCCTACCCGCCGCTCCCGCTTTCACGCCGAGACCGCGGCGACGCATTGGGCTTCTACGCCCGTACTCCCGACACCGCAAAATATACATACACCAAACCAATTGCCGGCGATGGCTGGCCAACGGCGTCACTTGCTGACGTCGGCATCTCTGAGAAACCGATTGCTGCTTTGATGGAGAAGATTTTGACTGCCGATCCCGCTAACAATCCTGTGGACATCGACAGCTTGCTCGTTGCGCGCCATGGCAAGTTGGTCCTGGAAGAATATTTTCACGGTTTTGATAAAGAGCGGCCGCACGACATGCGCTCCGCCTCGAAGACCTTCGCGCCAATCCTGGCCGGTATCGCGCACGACCGTGGCTTCAACCTTAGCCCCGACGCGCCCATTTATCCTCTCTTCCCGGAGGACAAGCCATTTGCCCATTGGGACGCACGCAAGAGTCATGTAACGCTAAAGGCGCTGATGACCATGACCTCCGGCTTCGCCTGCGACGACAACGACGACGCTTCCCCCGGCAACGAGGGCAACATGCAGAGCCAGACCGCCCAGCCGGACTGGTACAAGTACACCCTGGACTTGCCGATGGCTGCCGAACCGGGCGGAAGACACGCCGTGTATTGCTCCGCAGATCTCAACCTTGTCGGTGGCACCGTTGCCCATGTCACTCGTTCTTGGCTGCCGGAGTTTTTTGAGCGCGACTTGGCTCGTCCGCTTCAGTTTGGCACCTACCATATGAATCTCATGCCCACCGCCGAAGCCTACATGGGCGGCGGGCTCTATCTCCGGCCCCGCGACGAGCTAAAGCTCGGCCAGCTCTATCTTTCCGGCGGCATGTGGAACGCTACCCGTGTCGTTAGTGAGGAGTGGGTACGGCAATCCACCAGTGGATATTCCACGTTCGATCCGCAGACCAATTACGACGCGCCGCACGAATACGGGTTCGGCTGGCATATCAATCGCCTGCAGGCCGGCGACCGGGTTTTCCGCGCGTACAGCGCAGGTGGCAATGGTGGCCAGATCGTAATGGTGATTCCTGACCTCGACCTCGTGGTTAGCATCAATGGCGGAAGCTACGGAGAATTCACGAAATGGTACCGTTGGGGGCTCCAGTTGGTACCGCAATACATCATCCCAGCAGTGTCACAAAAGGACGAGCGCAATCGGTAAAGTACAAGTCGCTTGGTTGCGATGTGGGTAGCCGTTTGGTTGGGCTCGACGCTCAAGAGCACGAAAGCGCATCCGGTTTGTCGAGGTTTAATATCAGACTTGTCCAAATTACGATTTTAGACGGGCTATTCTTTGTACGAAGGGCAGGGCTGAACAGGTTGCGGAAAAAGTCCGTTTTGAGGGGGAAAGTATCCCTCAGCGGCTAAAGCCGCCCTTTCCCATCCGGCTAAGTACCGTCCGCTTCGCTAAGACTCTGCTATCTTCGATACCCAACCTGATTTCACGAGACGTGTTCACGATAACAGTTTGCCCAATCAAATCACTGCAACAGACTCGACCAACACCCTAATTTGGACAGCTCTGGTTTAATATGGCCTCGGTACGTGGCCGTTCAGATGACCCGGAATACCGCGCAGACAAGACCGCCCTCAACACTCGTGAACTTGCGGCTTCTCGCGGGCTGGACAATCTTCTGCGCGGTTATTGCGGGCCATCCCGCGCCAGCTTTCGGCAGCGTGGAATCTAGCGCTCCTGCGAGAGAGGAAGCGAGCAACTTGCTCGATAGCCGGAGCGATCCCTTCCCACCGAAGTCAACCGTGGTCGATGGACAGGGCATTCGGTTCAAACGACTCCCTGAAAGCGCCGGCTTATCACAGACCAGAGTTTCCTCCGTGGTGCGAGACAATCTGGGTTTTATATGGTTCGGAACTCAGTATGGCCTTAACCGGTTTGACGGTTACAGATCGAAAGTATTCAAGCACGAACCCGGACGCTCAGATAGTCTGAGCTGTGTATACATTCATAGCCTTTTTATCGATCACTCCGGGACGCTATGGGTCGGCTGCGAAGAATTCCTCGATAAGTTTGACCCGATCACTGAAACCTTTACTCACTATCGGATCAACACACCAACTACTGTGATCACTGAGGATCACGCCGGAATACTATGGTTGGCAACGGGCAGAGGACTTTACAGCTTGAACCCCACCACTGGCCAAACCACCCGGTACGTCCATGATCCAGGGGACCCCACAAGCATCAGCGGCGACAGCATATCGTACATAGGGGAAGATCGGAGTGGACGATTCTGGGTAGGGAATAGCGGTGGATTGGACGAATTCGACCGCAAAACAGGAAAGGTGATATGGCATGCCCCACTTCGATCAGAGACGACCCATTTCCACGAAGATAAATTCGGCGTCTTCTGGATCGCCACCTCAGATTCATCCTGCAGTTTGGCGACGCTGAATGTAGCGACGGGCCACGTTACTTGTCACACCATCGACTACAAATCGGGTGGAATAACATACACAAGCATTATCGCCGATATGCTCGAATCGCGGGACGGTACGATCTGGCTGAGTTCGACGGCCGGCCTACTCAGGCTCGATCGAGAACACAAACGGATCGTTAGATATCACAACCAGTCTTCAGACGATGAGAGTCTCGCATCAGATCTCGTCCTCTCCATCTATCAAGACAAAGAGGGAAACATATGGACATGTTTTCAGGAGACGGAGCCGAGTTTTTTTTCCGAGAGGCCGCAGGCGTTTGAGATCTTTACACATCAGCGAGGCAGTTTGGTCAACGCTCTCGTTACTTCTATCTATGAAGACCACAAGGGCATCCTTTGGATCGGCTCCATGGGAGGGCTTAATCGCATTGATCGACGTACAGGGAAAAACACGGTGCCGGCGGGAGCGGGCGTCCACAACGAGATACTTTCCATTCTCGAAGACCGTTCAGGCGTTCTCTTCAGCGGCACCTTTCATCAAGGACTTGAACGGATAGATCGGGAAACAGGCAAGCTTAGTGCCTATATCCACAGCCAAAAGCCGTCGAACCTTGCCAACCAGCCGATCATGCGACTGATCTTCGACCACAATGGAACGCTATGGGCAGCGACTTACGGCAGCGTCAGTCGTTTTGATAGTACAACCGGGAACTTCATCAGATATACGCTTGACAAGCAGAATCCGGTCCAATACCAGGAAATAAGAGAAGACAGCCAAGGCACTCTATGGCTCGGAGCGCGATCGGGGCTACATCGGTTCGATCCGCGGACGGGACAGTTCACGGTATATGAGCACGACCCGGATGACCCTCGCTCCCTCAGCGATAACCGGGTGAACTCGGTGCACTTCGATCGTTCGGGCAATATGTGGATTGGCACGCAGAACGGTTTGGACCGATTTGACCCGAGGACCGGCACCGTTAAGGCTTACTAACAGCAAGACGGTCTGGCAGGCGACGTGGTGAGCTGCATCTTGGAAGACAAGCGTGGCCGGCTTTGGATGAGCACCAACAAGGGTTTGTCAAGCTTCGATCCTCAGTCGCATAGTTTCCAGAACTTTTCGTCTGAAGATGGGCTTTCAGGGCCGGACCTGACGGGATGGGGCGCGTGTTACCAGAGCCCAAGCGGCGAGATGTTCTTTGGCGGATTTAGCGGCGCCACGGCCTTCTATCCAAGCAGAATTGTGAACAATTCATTTGTGCCGAGGACCGTGTTGACTGAGTTCCGGTTGTCGGGAAACCCCGTTCCTAATGGTCCAGAATCTCCCCTCAAGCGATCCGTCGTTTACGACGACTCCATCACCCTCGCGCACAGGCAGAATATGTTTTCCATTGAGTTTTCTGCTTTGAGCTATTTCAGCGCTGAGACCAATCGCTATCGCTACAAGCTGGAGGGACTTGATGATGACTGGCACGAGGTCGGGAGCAATCAACGCACCGCCAACTACACGACCTTGCCGGCGGGTACGTACTTTTTCGACGTGCAGGGCGCGACAAGCCGCGGGAGCTGGAGCGAGCCAGGGGCAAGACTCCGGATTGAGATCTTGCCTCCTTGGTGGAATACATGGTGGTTCCGACTGTTATGCGCAGCTGCTTTCCTGGGAGTGCTTGGGATTTTGTATCAACTGCGGATCCATCAAGTACGGCGCCAGGAACGAAAGCTTCGGGACGTAATTGAGACAATCCCTACCTTCGCCTGGACTGCTCTGCCGGATGGCTCCGTGGATTTCGTCAATCGCCATTGGCGAGAATACACGGGCCTCTCCACGGAGAACACAGTGGGATCGGGCTGGCAGGACGCCGTTCACGTCCAGGATCTCGCACGGTATACCGAGAGATGGCATGCCTCTCTGGCGACGGGCAGGGTCTTCGAAAGTGAGGTGCGTTACCGCCGCGCAGCGGACGCGGAGTATCGCTGGTTCCTGACTCGCGCCGTGCCAATGCGGGATGAAAACGGCAGGATCGTTAAATGGTACGGTATCTCGCACGACATTGAAGACCGCAAGCGCGCCGAACGGCTCCAGGCGGATCTTACCCATGCGAGCCGGGTCAGCACGATGGGAGAACTGGTCGCGTCCATCGCGCATGAACTCGCACAGCCCATCACGGCCACAACTAATAATGCCAAGGCATCTTTGCGATGGCTTGAACGCGACCCGCCCGATCTGATGCAAGTTCGCAAAGGGACGGAAAGTATCATCGAGGCCGGCATGTTTGCATCGGAAATCATCAACCATCTGCGATCGTTGTACACGAAGGCGCCACCCAAACGGGAGTTAGTTGCGATGAATGAGGTCGTCGGCGAAATGGCCGGGATGATGAGAGGTGAGGCCAGAGGGCATGGAGTATCGATCCGCACCGATTTGAAAGACGATCTTCCCATGACCGTGGCAGATCGGGTGCAACTTCAGCAGGTGCTCATGAACCTGATGCTAAATGGCATCGAGGCGATGAAGGACACGGGTGGCGTGCTTACGGTGATGTCGCAATTGCGTGAGGACGGCCAGATCGAGATCGCTGTAAAAGACACGGGGCCCGGGCTGCCCGTGGGCAAGGTCGACCAGATATTCGACGCATTCTTTACGACGAAGCCGCAAGGCAGCGGCATGGGCTTGGCAATCAGTAAGTCGATCGTCGAGTCGCATGACGGCCGGATCTGGGCGAACGGCAACGGCGGTCGCGGCGCGACATTCCACTTCACATTGCCGGCGGCTCCCGCGGAGACGAACCCTCCCGTGGATGCCGCCCGTTAGAAGTACTTCATGTTCGTCAGGTCCTCGATCAGCCCCGGCCTCGCCGGCTCCCACCCTAGTGTCTTGCACGTCCAGTCGCTCGAACCCGGCATATCCTGCGTCGCGGCGTGCCCGAAGAACATGCCGAAGTGCTCGCTCGCCTTTTCTCCGCGATGACCTGTCTTGTCAAGCTCGATACCATCCTCAAGTAAGTGATAGGTACGGGCTCGTCGACAGCGAGCTGTTGACAAAAATCAGGACAGACGGGAATTGCCACTAAAGAAAACGCAACCGGGTAAAACAATGCAGAGGGTCTTCTTTAGGGCCACTTCCGTCTATCCTGATTTCTTTCCTGATTGTTTTATCGACGCTGCGCCCGGCCCCGGTTCCTTAAACCTGCAAGCTCTTCAGGTAAGGAACGCTTTGCGCCATCAGTGCAGGATCCTGCTCCAGTTCGACGAAGTAGTTTTGGATGCGAGCCTTCTTTGCCGCAGTGAAGACCTTCTTCCAGTCCACGACGCCTTTACCGAGGGGCACCTCTTTCGCTTTGCCGCCGGAGGTCATCACCCAGTCCTGGCAGTGCATGGAGATATAGCGGTGCGGATAGCGGGCGAAGTAATCCACCGGATCGAAGCCGTCCTGCATGGTGGAGACCTGAAACTGCAGTTTCACCGTCTTCGGATCGAGGCGGTCGATCTCCATGTCGTAGACCCGCTTGCCGTCGATGCTGGTTACCTCGAAACCTTCGTTGTGCAGCACCGCAACCATGCCCGCACCATGCGCCTTGGCCGCAAAGGTGTTGAAGAGATCGGTGACGCGGTTCACGTCACCTATGGTTGGCGGAACGTCCTTAGGCAGCGTGCCGAAGCCGAGGCTGGCCGTGGCCATTTGGGTCAGGCCAAGATCCTTGGCCCATGCGATCCGCTCCTCCGCATGGTTGAACAGCTCATCCGTGTCAAAGTGCGAGCTGATACAGGTAAGACCGTAGTCGTGCAGCATCCTGCGCAGCTCCTGCGGCTTGTACTGCGCCAGGCTAGAGAACTCCTTATAGCCGAACGGCGAACAGAGCTCGATGGTCTGAAAGCCCGCTGCGGAAAGGCCCTTCATGGTCCCGGCAAAATCCGGATTGATCGAGGCGCGGACAGGATAGGTCTGGCAGCCGATGGGGAGGCCCAGCGGATCGGCCAGCAGGGAAGGGGTTGTGGCCAGAGCGACAGCAGCGGCCGCCCCCTGCTGAAGGAAATGACGTCGGGTGATCGGCATACGGTGTTCTCCTGATGCTTGAAAAATCGGACTTCCGGTAAGTTCCCACGCTGATGAGCGGGACAGTTTTGCGTGTTCCCATACTAAAGAGCTCGAAGTCTTTCGACGCAGTCATCCCGCAAATCCATCGCTTCATGGGAGTCTTCAATCTTTTTGAGAACTTCGGCTGAAGGCTTATCATGGGGGCTCTCCAAAAGAGCGTCGCACGCCGAGTGGAGGGCCAACTCCAACTCGTTGGCTTCGAGGTATTCATCGAACCACTCTCGACGGTTCCGAAATACAGCGTGATCCTCCAGCGCAGCTCTCAACTCTCTCAGCAGGGCCGAAACGTGATCATAGTGAGATTGGAGCGGGTGGGCCATTGAAATCTTGCAATTGTACTGCCCGAAAAGTTGGGTTTTCGGTAACTTCCCAATTTCGACGCCCGGGAGCCGAAAATCCCGTTTCCACGGCACTCATTGCGCCTAAAGTCTGACTTCCGATTTCGATCACCACAGGACACCGGCTGGGGCGTTCCGTCGTCAAGCGTCAGGGTGCCGCCAATCCAGGGCTCGGTGCGTCGAGTCAGTCGGCGCAAAGTCGCCTTCTCATTGAACGGTCATTCAGACTTCACAATTTGGCCGCGAATCTCCCCGCCGGGATTTGCGGATGTGTGGAGATTGAAATACCACTTACCATCCACCAGCTCCTTAGCCTGTTCCGGTGTCAGGGTCGCCATACCATCAATGGGACTTGTTATCTGGCTCATCCTTTCCACAGCAAGGTGGGAGGTCGGGTTAGTAATCGGAAGCTGTGGCTTCGCATTCGCCCCCGCCGCCGCTGGTCCATGAAAGTGCGCCGCGACGACTGGACCAGTCAACCCACTGAACTCAACGTGATATTTGAACTCGTTGGTTTCGGTATCCAGCGTGGCGGTCACAGTTCCAGCACCCGGGCTGTCCTTGGGAGGAACCTCGGCTGAGGCCTTCAAGTCTCCCGTCAGGTGAACGGTTGCGGTGTGCGCTGCAATCGACGCGAGCGCAAGAGCGGATGCTGTGACAACGGTTCGGAAAACACGCTTAACATTTCTCAATTTAGTTCTCCTTTTGCTGGCTCGTTAACGTCATGCAGTGACACGGGACTGTTCCATAGGAAAGGGCAACAACGCCCACGGTCCACGGAGCCAACTATTGTCATCTCGATCCAATGGTCCCAGCCGTCTCGGAACAAAACTATACACCTCACATGTATAGGGTGGAGGAACGAGCGGCGCGTGGGGGTGAAGCAAACAAGAAAGCCTAACGTCCGGGACGATCGAGAGTTCAAAACAGAACTACTTTATCAGCTACGAAAATCTACTCTTCCATGTAATGGGCCGACGAGCAATTGGCAGCGAGCATCCGGAAAGCATTTCAACAGCCTTGATCGATCGCGGCCTTTGTGATTGGCCTGAGTACACGGCTGCTATGGGATCGACGCGCGTGCGCGCGCCGCGCAGGAAAGAACCCAGCCGCCAGGCGCCCAGCGTCAACAGAAACGCGACGCCGATAAACGTGAGCGGATCGAACGGAGTTACGCCAAGGAGCAGCGTGGACAAAGAGCGGGTTGAGAATAGAGCCGCAGGAACGCCAGCCGCCAGTCCGAAGAGGGCCAGCTTCGCCGACTCCGCAAGCACAAGGCAGCGAAGGCTCGCAGGCGTCGCTCCCAACGCCATGCGCACGCATCGTCCCAAGCAGAATGCCACGCTTCCATAACTGATCGAGTATTCAATCTGGTTCTCACCGCGATCGGCGGCTGCCAGGTGCGATCGGGTCTTCTCCAGTCGATGCCTTCGAGCAGCATCGACAACTGAGCGTGGCTAAATTAAACCGTTCCGCTCGTGGGCTGCGGCCATATAAAGCGCCCGCGCTCCAGATGCACGCTGTTCTGAACGAGAGGGTGCGGACCGTTAGCGTGCACTAAGATTGACCGGGTTGTTTCTTCAGAAGCCTCCATAGCTGGTGCACCGCACCCGCCATCTGGTCTGCCGGAGTGGCTGCAAACCCAAGCACGAACCCATGGCGCGGCTTATTCATATAACAGGGCGACAGTGGCCATAGGCATAAGCCGTACTTTGCTGCCTGACTCGCGATTTCTGCGTCGTTAAATCCTGATGGGAGGGTCACCGTCAGGTGCATTCCGGCTCCCGCGCCGTGGATCTCCAGCATATCCCTGCAAGTGTTCTGCACGCTCTCCACCAGAGCAGTCCGGCGTTCCTTATAGAGTGCCCGCATGCGGCGAATATGCCGGGCAAATCGACCGGCACGGATGAAATCTGTGAGCACTTCCTGGAATAAGTAGGAGGGGAAGATACCTAACGAGAATCGTACTGCCATAAATCTTTCAATGAGATCGGGCGGGATAACAATATAACTCACTCTTACGGACGGAAAGATAACCCTGCTGAATGTCCCAATGTAAATCACGCGTGCGTCCGAATCGATCCCCTGAAGGGAGGGAACCGATGTAGTGTCGTAACGGTATGCGCTGTCATAGTCGTCTTCCACAACCCATGCTCCATTATCCCGAGCCCAATCCAGCAGACGCAGTCGGCGAGAAGCGCTCATGGTAACGCCGAGGGGATATTGGTGCGACGGCGTAACAAACGCGGCACGCGCTTTCGGCAGCAGATTAACCCCTGCAGACACATTTATGCCTTCGTCGTCTACCGGGACCGGGACAATTCGGCAGCCTGCCCCGAGCAGAACCGACTGTGCAAGCTGGTAGCCCGGCTCTTCGATCCACACCGGGTCGCCAGGATCCAGCAGCACCCTCGCCGTGATTTCCAGAGCCTGTTGCGATCCCGATACGATCATGATTTGCGACGGGTCGCATTCGACAGCCCTCGCGGTGCGGAGGTAAGAGCAGATTGCGTCTCGGAAGCGATCAAGCCCCATCGGGTCGTTGTCATGAATGGCGCGCAAACGTGGTCTTCGACCGTGTTCAGCCAGCAGCTTCGACCACGCTCCGAAAGGAAACTGATCGAGCGCCGGCTGGTGGACTCCGAAGGGTCCCCAGCCATGTCGCCACGGAACAGTTTCGAATCGCGGTAATAACGAGGAACGCCGGGAAAGACAGCGAGATCCTCCCGTGGTTGACCGTGATCTTCTACCGTGTGGGAGTTGACCCGGCAATGATGCCGAAACGAAGGTTCCCGATCCGACTCGACTTTCGAAGTAACCCTCGGAAAGCAACCGTGCATAGGCGCCGAGGACCGGAAAACGGGATACTTCCAGATCTTCCGCCAGGTGCCTGCTGGAAGGTACCTGTTGTCCGGGCTGCAAATTGCCACGCAGAATTGCGGCACGGAACCCTTCGCAGATCTGGCGGTGCAGCGGAAGCGTATCAAGGCGGTCGATAGGGATGACGGGTGCAATTCCTGACAAGTCTTTCGCCACTTCTTTAACTCCGCTGGTATTCGCCTTGTTATGCTGAACCCACACAGCGGCGGAGGCCGGAGCCTCCACCGCTGTGGTTAGTGACGTTCAGCCTAGAACTGGAACTTCGCCTTGAGCTGAAGGATGCCGCTGAAGAATCCCGAGTCGGCGCCCAGGGCCGCTCCGAAGACGCTGGTCGACGGGCTCACGTCAGCCATTGCTTACTGCTGACGGAAAGGTGGATTTCCCCCCGAAGTAGCACTCAATGGTCTCCACTTTCCCGTCTCTGAGCCGGAAATACTCTACATTCCGGAATGATTTACCGTTCTTTGTGTGGCAAAGATACTTCACAAACGCCTCGTTGCCACTTCCGAACACCCGCTCCAGATCAAATCGATCGATAAAGTTAACCTGTGTATCCCAGCATTGCGTTTTGAAAGCGCTCTTACTGATGTGGTCGTCGCCGGCCGCGCTCGTGAAGGTAAAGTTGTCGGCCATCAGGGCCTCAAATTGACCCTGGTCCTTTTTCTCCCATGCCTTATACCACCTCCGGACAATTTCTTCGTATGTCGTGCTCCGCTCCGTACCTGCGCGCGCCCGTGCCGTTACCAAGAGCCCCGCCGCTCCAGCCAGTGCGCAAGCTCCCGATTCGAGCGCCTTCCGCCGTGATACTCCGATCCTTGTCATGTCCATCCGCCTTTTCCAGCTCTTGGGTTAGTGGCTTCTGGGGCCACGCTATCGAATCGGCAACCCCGTATCATTTCGTCCTTCGGCGCCGTTTTGGGACTGTTGCCGAAATTCCCGATGGCCCGGGCGGCGCGGAACACGGCGATGGTTGGAACAGCAGCTCGATGTATCGCCGCAGATGATCGATGCACTGCGCCGCAATCGCAGCACCACCCCGGGCCTTGGCCAGGATGAACGCGCCCTGGAGGGTGGCCTGGGTGTAGAGAGCGAGACTTTCGGCGGTCCATTCGGGGCGCATGCCGCGCTGCCGCATCGCCTCTTCAATGTCGGCCAGCAGTGTTGCCGCGTGCCCGCTGATGCTCCGGTTGCATGCCTCGCGGATCGCCGGGTGCGTGTCGTAGACCTCCTGCACCATCGTCCCCGCCAGGCAGGTAAAGTCGGGCAACTCTCCCGTCAGCAGCGCCTTACGAAAGTCCACATAGGCCAGCAACCGCTCCAGCGGGTCGGCTAGCTCGTGGTAGGACGCGGAGCCAAACTGCGCCTCCGTGCCCTCAATCCAATAGTCGGCCGCGGCCAGCGCCAGTTCGTCCTTGCTGTCAAAGTGGTGGAAGAAGCTTCCTTTGGTCAGACCAGCCGCCTCGCAGACGTCCTCAACCCGCGTGGCCGTATATCCCTTAACGCGGATCACCCGGATCGCAGCCTGCAGGAGTTTGGTTTTCGATTCGTGTCTCGCTTCGGCTATCGGCATTTTGGTACCAACCAGTGGGTATGTGTTGCACTATACCGATTGGTTGGTACGCTGATCAAGATGAATCTTTGCTAACCGGGATCACTACACCAAACGTC
>CAWIBI010000077.1:0-23348 GCA_963834205.1 uncultured Acidobacteriaceae bacterium
TGCACAGATTTGGCCTGATCTGAGTCGGAAACCAGAATTCCGGCCTCGTCAGTTGTTTCTCTCCGGCAGCTCAACGTAATTCGTTTCCGTCGTTTTCTCTAAGTCTCTCCGGGTTGCTTTGCATCTTGTTGATTTCTGTCAGTCGGCTGTGCATTAAAAACCATGCACCAATCAGAGTTGTAAAGCAGTAGCCAATACCGGCCGGAATTTCTCCGGACTCGAAACGATCTTTCGCAATCGATCCATCAGCCGCTCGAACACTCCCTTCTCCTCGTAGTGATCGCTGTAGCTGATGCCGAGTGCGCCCGGCGTGGCGCCAGATCTTGGCAGCCACGAACAGAAAGCGCAACCGCGCAGTGGCCAAAGTCGTGTGCTGCAGTTCGCGTGGCGTCGGCCTGCGGCTCGCGGTTGAACAGCATCAGCCAGCAGTTCAGGTTGTAGGCCAGCATCGCCAACTGGAAATGATTCGCCGTTCACGTCGAAGTGGCCCGACGGATGCGCCGCCAATCCCGGCATCGTTGTTCGCCTCTTTGATCAGGTTTTCCGCGCCGCCGCGCTGGTTGTAAAACCAGACCACGAAGTTCGATCTGGCATCGCTCAGGTCGGTCACGAAGACCCGATACTTGTACTGGCTGGTTTCGAACAACTGGTACTGCTCGGTTTCCTCCGCCTTCATCTCCTCGCGCGTTTTCTCATAGCGCAGGGCCACGAACCGGTAGGCCTTCCTCCACCCTCCGGCTGATAGCGGAATTCACACTCCGCATCGCGCATCCGTCTTGGGCGACGGCTTCCACTCGGCCTGTCGCAGTTCCTCGACCAGCCGGGACGTCTTGCGCGCGGAGATCACGAACCGGACGTTCGCATTCTTCATAAGCCTCCACCGCTTCCCGGCAGTAGAACCCCGCATCGGCCCGGCCGTAAATCTTGCTTCACGCATCGGCGGCAGCGGCCGCACACGCATTCCGGATGTGATCGCCAATCTGTTTGCCGGTGGGCCGGTCGCCGTTGCGCAATTCGCCCCAGAGATATTCCCGCGTCTCGGCGATAAACGTCAGCATCGGCTGGTAGCTCTTCTTGCCTTTGTTCTTCGGGTTGTAGCTCTTGCGTCCGCCCATCTGCTGGCCGTACAGCGTGTGCACCGTGGTGTCGGTGTCGAGGGTGACCGCCGCCAGTTCACATTGGCCGCCTCCCAGACCCGTTCGCGCATGGTCCGCTGCAAGCGTCAGAATCTGCTCGGGCGACATTGAGATGGCAAGCGCAGTCGACGAATCTCCAGAAGGTGGATTGCACCGGCAGCTTGGCGACTTTCAGGATGCCCGTCAGGATCGGGTCGCGCGCGATGAAACGCAATTGGTTCAGCCGCGGAAACCGATGTAGAGAGCCAGCACGATCCCCAGCACGAACCGGTCAGATCCATGGCGCGGGGCCTGCGAGGGATGGTCAGCGTCTGTTCCACCAGCGACTGGAAGCCGAGCTTCTCCAGCATCGTGATCACCGGCAGCAAACCGCCATAAGGAGTCAGATTCTTGCCGGCGAAGTCATAGGGCGTGGAAGCATTGATTTTATTGGGCTCCGTACTACCTCTCGATAGCCTTGTTTGGTGCGGGCTTTCCCGCTATCCTCGTTCTCGTCCTTAACCATTTGGGTGACCTCCTTGAGGTTGAGTTCGCGCACCTTGGGCGGTTACGCGAATCCGTTTTTACCCCATGTTTTCGGGGGTCCCCAAATGGTTCTTGCAAAACTACAGCCCTGCCGCAACTTCCCCCTGTGCATTATTCAGGTTATACATAAGGCGACTTTCTTAGTGGCCGAGACTGCAAATGTGGGACACGGATTGAATGGAAGACCTCTGTGGAAGTCCTCGTAGATGTATTGTGGCTGATCGTTCGGCGCCGGATAAAACAGTGCCAACAAATGCTCCGTACTCGGCAGCCGACGTACCACCAAAACCCTCAATCGTGAAAGGTAGATATGGGCCGCCCACTTGCCAGCGACAGCCGTCCTCTCCACCTCGCGTGCTATAGATCGGGTAGAAGTCGGCCCCCACGGGCGGATTAACGCAGCCTTGGCCAGGATTGGGATCGGCAGGGTTTGAGAGGTGACGCTGGCATGGAGGATTGGTGTTGGTCTCGATGCGCGGCAAATCAGTTTCGAAGGCCACCCTGCTGTAGTTCTTCTCTTTTTTGCCCGAGCTGTTGAGGTACAACGGACTGGAAAAGATTACAGGCTGCGCATGGAACTGCGCATCGAGAACTGGATTCGGAAATGAGCCCGGCCAAGTGTTATTCCGATAGGGAACACCGTCGAAATCGATGTCCGCATCGAGGCAACCTCCAATCGGGATTAGCCCAAGATCAGTGAGCAAGGCGGCGTCGTAGCAGACGTTGTCATCGATTCCAGGCGGGTCATCCGCGGCATCAGACGTACATGGACCTCCCTCGAAAGCAACCGTGCTGCAATACTCGAAGTGCCCGATCTCATCCGAGAATGCGATGTTGTACGAGTGGGCCGCCCAGGGTACGCGAGTATGTTCGCTGGAAGTGGCGTACATCGGGTGGAAGTCATAGGGCAGGTTGTGCGTATGGAAGTCGCAGTCGCTCCCGTTGGGATCAAACAGGATCTCCGCGAACCCGTTGGCGGCGCTGGCCACCATGAATCCACTTTGGCCACTGGTTAGATCCTGAACGGTGACTTTCAGCCCGTGCTCCGTGTCTGTGAGCGTCACTATTAGATCGTCACCGGGGTTCATGAACAGGGTATTGCCGTTCGTCGCGACAAAGGGGCCCAGTGGGCTAGGTGATCCGGGCGGGAAGGGCACGCCGTCCGTTTGGATAAAGGCAAAGTTGACGTACTCGATCGCGCCGCCACAAGCCGCGTTGTTTCCCTGACCTGTGTTGTGTTCTCGGAATCACTGTCGATGTTCAGTGCCGCAGTCCACTGCGTCGCACTGCAAGCAAGGCCTCCGCACGCAAGCCAACCCGGCGGATAGAACTGCATCTCCATAAATGCAGTGCCGGGATGCTTGCCGATGTAATCTCCCTTCTTAGGTTCTGGGCCATCATAGATGTTCTTGTCGCTGTCTGGCACGCACTTGATGTTTGGACCAGCGGTTGAGGATCCTCCAGGATTGGGAGCCGACTGATCGTCGCACATCGCCATCCCTAACCAGAAAGCCGGGCGCAGTTGGAAGTTCCACGTTCCTCCGCTCCCGTCCTGTTTGGGCTGGAGCGGCGGATCCTTCGGCAGCGTCAGCCGGTAAATGTTTGTGTAACCCGAACCCGGTTGATTCGAGTAGAAAAGCAGCGAAGGCTCGTCATGACCGATGTCCATTCAGCTGCTGGGATTGTCACGCTGTTCGGCGCACAAAATCCCAGTCGGCTCGTTGCATTGAAAGAACCCCGGCGAACAGGCGAACCCTGCGCCAAAGCGGCGTTGCCTTATCAGAAGCGCCAGCGCCGCAAGTGCCAAACCGCCAAACAACCACTTGCGAACTTTCATAATAAGGAAACCTCCTTTCAGTGCTGAATTAATAAGCCGACAAGAAATTTCTGGCGGGCAGGAATCTCCAGTCATCCGGGACTCCTTGACAGTAGGTTCGGGTAACCCACCGGCAAAATAGTTAGAACATTTGTGGAAAGTCAAGTTGAAATTTGTATTTCGACAGGTGAGCGGAACTCACGCCATTTCGAAGGGACTTGGATTTAGTACTCTCTATTACTGCCGCAAGCTTCTGTTTCTGAATGGCCGCGGTCGATTGTTCGAGGATAGCTGCTGTGGATTGGTTGAGATCGGCGACATCAGAGGCAAAACCAGCGGGATCTGCTGGTGAAGTCATAGCCTGGTATAACGTAGGGAGTGGTATGCCGATGCCGTTGTCGCCAGTGATTCACGTTTTTCATTTTGGAATCCTGCACGACAGGACACGGAATGCTATTTCGCTCTCCCCGAAGTCCAACCGCACATCGGGCGCACTCGCGGCCCGCGCGCTCCGATGCCCGCCAAGTTTTCAAATGGCTTGCTCATCGGTCCTTCAGTTCGCGGATTGCTTCGTCGGCGGCGGCAAGAGGCCCAGCTCGCTCGGTCACTGCCGGGTCGTGTCGTTGCGGGCTACTGCCACAGGGTTGGTAAAGAGCATGGCATCCGGTATCACGACCTGTCGGCCTTCCTTTGTCGTAACAACTGTCGCCCGAGCCTGAATATCATCGACATTCCCCTCGATGCCGGTAACGCTGATCCAATCGCCCAGTCGAAACGGCTCGCTCACCAACAACAGAATGCCGGCGAGGAAGTTCTGGAGGATGTTCTGGAATGCAAAGCCAATCGCCACGCTGCCGATGCCCAGCATCTTGATGAGGTCAGCGGCCTGGAACGATGGTGCCACTACGGAAAATGCAATCAAAAATCCCAAGACGACGATGCTGGTTTGTACAAGGCGGCTGACAGGTTAAGTACCAGGCGTGAGCCGGCAGGCTGCCTAGCCTTAATGAGCGGTTGGATTTTGCGATTTGTAGCTGCCGTAAAGATTCAGCGACGAATTACTTCAGCTTCGCGTATTCCGATTTGGCGGCGATGAGGATGGGAATGTCCGGGTCGGCGTCTTTCCAGAGCGTGAGGAAATCCTGATAGGCGGCCTTGGCTTTGGCGGTGTCGCCCTGCATGGCATAGGCTCTGCCGATTTGGAGATGCGCGAGTGCACCGATGGGTTCGTTGACCACAATTCCGCGATGGTCGAGGATTTTCTGGAACTCGGCGGCGGCTTCGTTGCCCTGATGCGCGGCCAGATAGGCTTCGCCGCGCACAAAAACGGGATACAAGGCGGTCCAACCGTAACTGCTCGAGTCGTCTGTCCTAGCTCATACGGCGCGGCGGCTCTGAGACTCTCAAGGGCCTCAGAAGCATTTCCCCGGCTGACCGCAAGCTTTGCGCGGAGGGTTGGCAGGTAATTGAACTGCACGATTGTGTCTTCCGGGAACCTCTTGCCCAAATCGTCGGTCAGTGCTTGCGCTCGCTCGTCGTCCCCCGCATACGCCAAGGCGAGCGCGGCAGCCATACTGCACATCGCGGCCTGTCGAGCGCTCCATTGCCAAAGTGGCACGCCGTCGTGCTTCGTCTGCGTTGCCGAACAAGGCTTCCCGCAGACGCGGACAGGGCAGAGTACGTTGCGGCCGCTTCCTTTTCTTCCGCCCGTTCGGCGGAATCCACCGCCCGGCGGGAAAACTCTCGGGCGTCCCTAAGCCGCCCGGAATAGGCGGCGGTATCGGCTTCCAAGGCCAGCAATTCGTCCTCTAGCTCCCGGCTTGCCCGCCGACCATGCTACCTGCTGCGCCATCCCCGCCGCATCGTTCTGCAAAAAAGCAATCTGATACAGGGCAAGATGGAAGAAAGGGGATTCAAGTTTGCGTTCGAGAGCTTGCTCATACGTGGCCTTCGCCTCATCGAGGCGATTCAGAGCGATGTAGTCGCAACATGAGGACGTAGTAGGAGATGGGAAAGTCCGGATTCAAACGGATTGCCTCTCTGGCTTCTTCAACCGCTTTCTCATATTGTCCAAAGACCGGGTAGAATTGCCCCCGACAAGTAAACATGCGGTATGCTCCGCGCGGGGATAAGCCTGTATCCAAAGCTCGCAGGCTTGTTCGGCCTTTTCCATGTTCCCGGTGACCGCCTTATGGAAGGAGCCGAGATGAAATACTTCTCCGGCTCACTCGTTCGGTCGCGCAGTTCGTAAGCCTTTCGGGTGTAGTCGGCAGCCATGCTGGGTTCCCCAATATTCCGTACATGCGAGGCCCAACCATGCGTAGGCGAGTGCGAAATTCGGGTCGAGTTCGATGGCATGCTTATAAAACGGAATAGCTGCGGCATCACCCGGTTGTGCTCATGAACTTTACGACCCGAGCTGAAGGCTTTAAGGGCCTCAAGCGACGGCGTAGTGGCCTGTTCAAGAGGGGTATCGAATTTCTGCACCGTGCTCAGCGACTCGCCCAGTTTGTTCCGAATTTCCGAAGCTGTCTTTCCCAGAGCATCGAGCACATGGTTTTTGTCGCTCGCCTGGGCTTCCGTGCTCGCCAGCGATTCGCCGCTTGCGCAGTTGACCGCCTTGAGGGTCAGAAGGTACGGCGTGCCAATCTGCGCTATCGAACCGTCGAGGACAGCGGCGCTGCCCGTCCGCTGGCAGAGTTCCCGCGCAATCTCCGGCGTGAGCTTCGCATCCGGCTTCTGGCCCATCATCTGCAGGGTCTGCTGGATTTGCTGGTCAGAGATGATGCTCAGGAAGGGCGATTGTTCCAGCTGCACGGAAAGCCCCTGCCGCAGCGTGCCGTCAAACACCGCGTCGCCGGTCGTGTTCGTGAAATCAGCGAGGACGATGGTGTCTTTGTCCGTCAGCGCGTGCGCCTTGCGGGAGAAAAACAACCAACCGCCCACGGCCAGTCCGATGACCAGTATTGTTGCGCCAGTGACCGCCGCCCATCGAATGGATTTCGCGGCGGGCTTCGACTCGACCTGCGCTGTCGCGGCGGCTGCACGGCCCGAATCTGAATCTCGCTTCAGCCGCTGCAAATCCGTGCGAATTTCGGCGGCGCTCTGGTAGCGCAGCTTCCGGTCTTTCTCCAGCGCCTTGTTGATGACCTCTTCGAGCTTTGGGGGAAGGTCGGGATTCAGTCGCACTGGCGCAACTGGCCTGCGATTCAGAATCGCTTCCGCAATCACGCCAGAGGTCTCGCCCCGGAAGGGCAGAACCCCGGTCACCATCTCGTAGAGCACCACACCAAATGAAAACAAATCCGTGCGTGCATCTAGCTCTTCGCCCCGCACCTGTTCTGGTGACATGTACGTGATGGTGCCAATCGCCGTGCCCGGTCGAGTGAGCTGTTCTAGCTCGCTGACTGTGGGCATCGCCGAAAGATTCACGGCACCGCCCGCCGGTGCCAGCTTCGCCAGACCAAAATCCAAAATCTTGGCGTGCCCGCGCTCGGTGACAAAAATGTTGGCAGGCTTGATGTCGCGGTGGACGATTCCTTTGGCGTGCGCCGCATCCAGTGCGTCCGCAATCTCGATTCCCAATTCCAGCACTTCCTCAAGCGGCAGCGGCTTGCCGGAAATGCGGTGCTTCAGCGTCTGCGCCGTCGAGAAACTCCATCGCAATGAAGGGCTGACCGTCGTGTTCGCCGATTTCATGAATGGTGCAGATATTGGGATGGTTCAGGGCGGAAGCAGCCTGCGCTTCACGGTCGAAGCGGCTCAGAGCTTGGGAGTCTGGCGCGAATCCGTCAGGAAGGAACTTCAAAGCAACGAAGCGGTGGAGCTTGGTGTCTTCGGCCTTGTAGACCACGCCCATGCCGCCGCCGCCGAGCTTTTCGACGATGCGGTAGTGCGAGATGGTTTGGCCAATCATGGGAAGAGACTTGGCGCAATCTTAGGTGGCGCCCACAGGCAAGTCAACGTGGGGAGGCGATTACCTGCGTTGAAGTGCTGTATCGTGATGAAAGATGCACCAACCTCACTTTTTTTCGTCGCTCTTGCTACCATGTACCCAGGCGTTGAGGACGTTTGGACCAACTTTGTCTGCGGGAGAAGCGTCGTCGTTTTCCAGATCTTCAAGACTCACATTTCGAGTAAAGCAAAGAAGCGGTATGCCCATTCGCTCCGGATGAACGTCCCCGACTCTTTTCACGAGGCCGGGGTAATAACGCATGCTGCCGTCCATCTCCACCAGGGCATCGATGCGAGGGTCTCGTGCTGAGGCAACCAGGCTCGACATTCCACCCCAGCTCCAGCTCACCACCATGACCTGGGATAAATCCGTATTCGGAAGCGATTTGGCATACGTGATGAGAAAAGAGATGTCGTGAGCCTGAGCGTTGATCCCGTCCAGATCGTCCGTCATGTCGCGTGTGGATACCCCCAGCGAGGGGCTCGCAAGAATGACGTAGCCCTGATTGACAAGATACTGTGGGCAGCGATGCACAACTCTCTGAACCCGGAACTTTTCAGTCTCCATTTCGGTTTCGTTGACGCTGCCTGTGGCTCGTCCTATTATGACGCCCAGTGGATTACCTGCCGTGATTGGCCAGACCATTTCCCATTACCGCATCGTTGAGAAACTCGGTGGCGGCGGTATGGGTGTGGTCTATAAGGCCGAGGATGTCAAGCTCGGCCGGTTTGTTGCCCTGAAGTTCCTGCCCGACGACGTAGCCAAAGACCCGCAAGCACTCAGCCGTTTCAGCGGGAAGCCAAGGCGGCCTCTGCCCTGAATCATCCCAACATCTGCACCATCCATGAAATTGACGACCAGCACGGCGAAGCGTTCATCGCCATGGAATTTCTGGACGGTCTGACGCTGAAGCATCGCATTGCTGGCCAACCGATGGAAACCGAGTTGATTCTGTCTCTGGCCATCGAGATTGCCGATGCACTCGACGCTGCCCACACGGAAGGCATCGTCCACCGCGACATCAAGCCTGCGAACATCTTTGTCACCAAGCGCGGACACGCAAAAATTCTGGATTTCGGTCTGGCGAAGCTGCAAGCAAAGGCAGGAGCGAATTCCGATGCGACGCTGACACAGGAGGCGATGCAGTTGAGTACGCCGGGCGCGGCCATGGGCACGCTGGCGTACATGTCGCCGGAGCAGGCGCGGGGAAAGAACTGGATGGTCGCACGGATATTTTTTCTTTCGGTTTGGTGCTCTATGAAATGGCGACGGGAAAACAAGCGTTTTGGGGAACACTTCGGCAGAAATATTCGATGCCATTCTGAATCGCACGCCAGTCGCTCCGGTGCGGCTGAATCCGGAAGTTCCAGCGGAACTTGAGCACATCATCAACAAGGCGTTGGAGAAGGACAAGAAGCTCCGCTATCAATCTGCTGCGGACATGCGCTCAGACTTGCAGCGGCTGAAAAGGGACACGGAATCGGGACGCTCGGCGGCGGTGGACGAGGGAACGGGTGGCCGCCAGTCCTGCCGCAGCTTTCCCGCACCGACGCCGCTTGCCGGAAAGGGTTCCGCAGTTTCGGCCGCTACGGCAAAGGCGCACGCCGTGAAATGGCCGATATTGACGGGTGCTGCGGTGGTGGCCGTCGGTTGGGTGTGGGCGCGTGGCTTTACTTTGCGCGACGGGCGCAGGCGCTGACCGAGAAAGACACCATTGTGCTTTCCGATTTCACCAACACCACGGGCGATGCAATCTTCGATGACACGCTGAAAACGGCGCTCACCGTTTCCCTGCGACAATCGCCTTTCCTGAATGTGCTCTCCGACAGCGAAGTGGCGAAGACCTTGCAACAGATGACGCGTCCGGCTGACACGAAACTCACGCCCGCGGTGGCCCGCGAGCTTTGCCAGCGGGCGGGCAGCAAAGCCTACCTTGCCGGGACGATTGGCAGTCTGGGCAGCGAATATGTGCTGGGATTGAAGGCGGTGAATTGCCGGAGCGGAGACACGCTGGCCGAGGAACAGGTCACGGCGGCGTCCAAGGAGAAGGTGCTGGACACGCTGGGCGAGGCGGCATCCAAGCTGCGCAGGGAACTGGGCGAATCGCTGGCTACGGTGCAGAAGTTAGATGTTCCGCTCGAACAGGCCACCACGTCTTCGCTTGAAGCCCTGAAAGCGTACAGTCTTGGCATAAAGGCGAGTAACGAGAAAGGCTTCGCCGCCGGCTGCCTTACTATCAACGTGCGATCGAGCTTGATCCGAATTTTGCCATGGGCTACAACGCAGTGGGCAACGACTACAACAATCTAGGCGAATTAGGCCGGGCCGGCGAGTACTTGACCAAAGCATTCCAGTTGCGGGAACATGCCAGCGAGCGGAAAAGCTGACGATCGCAGCCAACTACTATTGAATGTAACCGGAGAACTGGATAAAGCGGCTCAGACATTTCAGCAGCCAGAACATCGCCGTCGAGCGTTATTCGGGCGAAAACCGCACCGACAATTATCCCGCGCTGGCACAAAGCGTCGTTGGCCGCAATTCGGACCTGGTGTTTGTGGTTTCAACGCCATTGGCCAAAGTCGTCAAGGAAGCGACTTCCACAATCCCGATTGTTGCGGTCACGTCGGACGATCCGGCCGATGCCGGACTTGTATCAAACCTGGCGCGGCCGGGTGGCAATCTTACCGGAGTAAGCACCGACCCCGGACCAGAGATTTGGGGGAAGCGTTTTCAGCTGCTCCGGGAGGTTGTCCCAACAATTTCGAAGGCGGAAATTCTTGCGCTGCCGGGAAACTCGGATCGAACCGCAATGTTGCGGACAGCCGAGAAAGTGGGCATCCGCTGCGTCGGGCCACTGCTTATCGAGAGTGGTAGCGAGGAAGACTATCGCCGATTTTTCCTTGCAACTTCTAAAGACGGGGCTGATGCGCTGTTGATCGATGGAAGCGCGGAACACATCACCAAACAGCAACTCATCGTCGAACTCGCTGGCACCTTCCGGTTGCCGACCATTTACCCATATCGCACTTTCGTGGACGGTGGTGGGCTCATGGCCTATGGAACATATACCGGCGAGGTCTTTCGCCAGAGCGCCCGATCCATTGACCAAATTCTCAGAGGCAGGAAACCGGGCGACATTCCTTTTTACCTCCCGGCCAAATTCGAGCTCGTAATCAACCTGACGGCGGCTAAAGAACTCAACTTGACCATACCTCCATTGGTACTCTCTCTCGCCGACGAGCTACTCGAATGATGCGGCGCGAATTCGTCACGGTTGTTGGCTGCACCGTCCTTCTTGGCCCGGTTGCTAGCTTCGCGCAGCAGCCCAGCAAGCAGGCAACGATTGGATATCTCGGCGGAGCGAATGGGTCGAAAGCGATTGGCTCGCCGCGTTTGTACGTCGCTTTGGCGAACTTGGCTGGATCGAAGGCCGCACCGTCACCATCGAAGTTCGCTGGTCGGGAGGTCGTCCAGAGCGCGTTGCCGAGATTGCAACTGAGTTCGTGCGGCAAAAGTTAGATGTCATTCTTTCTTATGGAGGCGCGGTCACCACCTTAAAGAAGGCTACGACTTCTATTCCCATCGTGTTTGCAATCGCGGTCGATCCAATTGGCATCGGTCTCGTAGCGAGCCTTTCGCGCCCTGGCGGCAACGTCACCGGATTGTCGGCCCAGCAAGGCGATACCGCCGGCAAACGGCTCGAACTCTTGCGTCAGATCGTTCCTAATCTGCGGCGCTTGGCGATTGTCTTTGATGCTGGATATCCGGCGGCCGTACTTGAAATGGAAGTGGTTCACGCTTTGGCTCTCAAGCTTGGCCTCACAGTATCCCCAAAAGGTATCAAGCGAGCGGAAGAGATTCCGTCAGTTTTAGCTGCTCTCAAAGGCCAAGCGGACGCACTCTACGTCATCGAAAATTCTCTCGTCGCCGCGAATGGCTCGCGCATCGCCGCTCTTGCGCTCGACATGCTTCTGCCAACGACCTTTAGTTCCGTCGAGTTCGCGAGGACCGGAGCACTCATGTCGTATGGACCAAATGTCCCCGCTCTGTACCAGCGCGCCGCTGACTACGTCGATAAGATTTTGCGCGGGGCCAAGGCAGGCGAATTACCGGTCGAGCAGCCCAACAAATTTGATTTCGTGATCAACCTAATGACCGCAAAGGTGCTTGGCATCGACGTACCTAGTTCCATGCAATTGCTGGCCGACGAGGTAATCGAATGAGGCGGCGAATGTCGCCTTCTGGCCCATCGCGACAATTCGCTGCGCTGCGGAATCTGGTCACTATCGGGGGATAGCGGACTCCGGCCAGCCGAACGCCCATTTATGGGTTCACGGCCTAATAAGAGAAGCTTGCGCCAATCTTTCAACATCCGCCGACATCAATCCCGGAAAAGGCTCTTAAAGCGCGTCGGCGCCAGCTCGGTATAGCGCACCGTATGCTGGATCGATTTGTGCCCGAGATAGGCTTGGATCGTGCGGGTGTCGACGCCCTCGTTCGCCAGCTTAAATCCGCAGGCGTGCCGCAGCATGTGCGGGTGGATTTTCATATCGAAGCCAGCGGCCTCACCGGCTCGCTCGACCATCGCCTGGAAGCCGCGCTTCGAAAATGGCGCCCCGCGCTCGCTGATGAAGACGAATGGCGATTTGGGCTCCTGCTCGCGCTGAAGCCGTCGAAGGGCGCGCAATTCGCGGCCGGTCAGCGGGTGCGTCGCCGGACTACCATTCTTAAGTCTACGGACGTGCAGGAGCGCGTTATCGATATCGACCTGATCCCACCGAAGGTCAATCAACTCCGCCACGCGTAGGCCGTGCCTGAAGGCGATTAGCACCATGGTAGCGTCGCGGTGGCCCTGACGGTTGTCCTTGACCACCTCAATCAGCCGCTCGACCTCCCGCTCGGTTAGATGCTCCCGCGAGCGGTATTCGGCGTTCGGCTTTCGCCTAGGCAACCGAACTGTGAACTTTTCGTTGGTTGGTGGCACCAAAGCTAGATGCACAGACTGCGGCATTTCCCGACCCTCCGGCTAGCCAATTGTGCATTTAAAGCACCTTCTATACAGTGTCGTCAAGTGAGGGCTCGAATCGGCTGATGCTGTTTGCCACTAAGGGGAAGCTGTTCACCACCGGCGAGCTCGCGCGAGATTTATGCCCATCCCAAGGTGGGACCAGGATTTCAGGCCCCGGGAGGCACCGCCGCCCTAGCTTAAGAGCTGGATGTACGATGCGTTAAAAATAGGCCCCGCTCCTTCATCCGCTCCGGTACCGCCTGCCATAGCAGCGGCCTCCCCCTGGTCGACGCACGGCCAATAGGCGTCGCCACAAGCCGCGCCGCCCTAATCACGCTGGTCCGATGCCATGACTTGATCTCGCCCCACATATGCTCGACCGGGAAGCAGCACCGCACAAGTTCACTTGTCGGCAATGCTGTAGGTGGATCCTTGGCGCTTGGCTTGCCGCGGATACCGGCAAAGAAGAACGCGAATTCAATCTGACTCAAAAGTCGGCCGGCACGAGGGGCCGTAAACGGTCGGCGTCGGGCCCGCATCCGCCTCATATGCTCAGCATCTCGACGCCCAATGCCCATCGCAGTCTCGCCTGTTTTTAATCCGCCAATAGCCTGTTACCAGGGGCGACGTGATGGCGCCCTTCCTCGACGGCGAATCTTCTGGCTGCGTCTCTCACACTGCCGTAGTGCCAATGTTGGATCGGGGCACGATAAATGCGGTCCGTGAGCTGCCGGGTCGTCAGCGGTCTGCCGGCGGCGTTGCCCGAGACGCCGGGCTTCCAGTTCGGATTTCCGCGAGGTGTAATTTGATCCATTTTGATCTGTCCTGTCAGTTGGGCGCGTGGAGGGCCACCGCCGTCGGGCTGGTAGAGGAAGTAGGTGGTTTTCTATTTCTATTGAGAAGCCCTACCTATCTAACCAAACCGACTTTTAGCCATTCAAAAAGCGCATACGCGTAGGCGTAGCCAATGGAGATGCAAAACCACCTACCTGTCCTACTCGGCCTACCAAGGCCCTCCTGTACTCCGCAGGGTAGAGACTGCCTTGAGCTGATCGTGCGGCGACAGTTCTGCGCGGACATAGACTGATTGGCGGGTATCCCCGATCTTCCAATACCCATCCTTGGCGTCGCGGTTTCGGATCGCGACGTAGCCGCAGTCCTCCAGGCGATGCGGGATCGACTTGGCGTTTTTCCTATCAGCGAGCCAGATAGCGAAGTCTTCAGGCACCACGGCTCTAATCCGGGACACGGTCACCGCCGGGGGGGCGTGGAGCTTATCTATGGCGTCGGCGATCTGGCTGACTTCCGGCGCTTGATTGGCATTGACGATCGACCAGAACGCTTCTGTCTTAGGTGGGGGTGCCTTGGGATCGAAGTCAGATAGGTCCAGTTGCGCGAGATAGGCAGCGACGTGACCGTACCCGCCGCTCGCATACCACCCCCAAAGCTTATTCCAGTAGTCGGTGTCGAAGTCGTCTTTGGTTAGGTCCGACCAGACCACGAAATGACGTCGATCGTCGGGCGGGAGATAGATACCGTCCGACTTGTAGTTGGTGGTGATGATCACGCCACAACAGTTGAACACCGCATGCTCGCGTAGGTTCTTCTCGTCAACGCGCAAGACATCTGGCGGGGCCGCACAATAGATTTTCATGTGCTCGTAAAACTGATAGCGGTTTACGTCGCCAAGATCGCGCGCTTCGCTGACACGCAGAATTATTGATTTCGCAAACCCGTTGAAACGGCCCAGCACCTGCGGTGGAGAAACCTCAGCAAAATTCCATTGGCCGACGGCATGCTTGACCGGCTCGAGCATGGTGTCCTTGCCGACCCCAGGCTTGCCGCCCAGCACAATCGCGTGGTTCGGTTTCTCTTGCGGCCGCTGTACCCGGTGCGCCAGCCATTGAATGATGTGACCGGCGTCATTCGGATAGACTTTGCGTATGTGATCGCGCCAAGGGCCGGACAGCGTAGCATCTCCGGGCACGATGCGCGGCGGACGATACAGGTTAAGGACCGTCCCACCAGGGTGATTAATCCAGCCGCCATCGGCGACGAATTGATCGGAAATCAGCGCCGGCAGTCCAGGCGACCAAGTCATCTGCTCGACTGGCTGATTCTGATCAAGCCATGTGCTTGCCGGTATCTTTTTAGGAAGCCCCTTGTCGTCTAATACTGGTTTGCCGTCGGCATCGAGTATCGCGATCTTACCGAGCCGAGCGTTGACGCTAGTGCCGGGCCACGGCTCCCTTGTCGGCATATAAATATAGTTGTGCCATTTAAGCGCGGAACTGTTCGAGCGTGACGGGCTCCGACGGTTCGGGCTTCTCCTTCTTCGGCGGCGCCGACCCGTTGAGCTTTCGCTGTTCCCAGCCACCCTGCCGCGCGCGATGGAATAGTGTGCCGAGCCCAACCCCAGTACCGCGGAACGAACGCCAGACCTTTTCTTGATCACGATCGTCATACTTGTCCGATCGGCGCGACCAGTTATCCCACAGATCACGCCCAGCGTCACCGAAGTGGTCCTTGATCGCCATGCCGCATTCAAGCCAGACATCGCGATCGTCGGCATTAATGTGGTTTAGAGCGTCGGCGACTCGGCGATCGTCGTCGCTTCTGGGGGCGAACAGCGGCGGCGCCTCTTTCTTCCGCTCGATTGGCGGAAATGCTTCGAGGATTTCCTTACGGGTGTAGCGGCGCGCTGATGCGCCGACGATGCGAACGAGATGCGTGGTGCTAGTCTTGCGATGCAAGAAACCGGGCACACGCAGTACACGATTGATACTTTTTGCGCCCTTGTCTGATCCGTAACTCTCGACCATCCGATCGAGCACCCCGTCGAAATCCTTTCGCCCCCGCTCATCGGCGGGCCATTCATCGCTGACCAGCCAATAGCGATGAAAGTGCCCCGGTGACGTTTCCACAACCATTGACGGCTCAAGGGGGAATCGACCCTGGAATAGGCCATCATCTTCCTGCCAGACCGCGCGAACACGCGTGATGTGTTCGCTTCTGCGTCCCTCTCCGTTGGTCTCGTTGACCGTGACGAAGATGCCGGCGCCGTGAGCGTGAAGATCGAGCAGCTTGGCGTGCGCGGGTCCCGGGATAACGTGGGCTAACGTCGCATCCTTGTCAGTAGACTGCCGATCCTGGAAGGTTTGATACATGAAACTGCCGCCGAGCAATTTTAGGAACCGGCGGGCAAGGTCCGCTTCAATATTCGTGTGTCGGGCAGCAAATGCCCCGGATGTTTGTTGATAGTTCATAGCTTCTCGTTCTGGAAAATTGGATCATAACTACAAACTTACTGAAGCCAGGCTTTGACCGTGCTATAGAGCGTCGCCCAATGCATCCGCTGCCACCACGGCGCATCGCGGTCGGGCGGCTCTTTCTTGAGAATTTCCTCGTCGAGCTTTTTATTGTGACGCACGGTGCTCGTCGGCAACGTGGCCCGAGGTTCGTCGTCGCTCATTGCTGGCCCCATCCCGTTACAATTCTTACCTCGAAGATCATTGACAAGAGCAGTTCAACAATGGAGCGCGATGTCACGCAGCAGCGAGCACATCGACAATCCTTTGAATGGCTTTGTCGGCGCGGTGGTAGGCGGCTTCGAGGCGACTGTTTGGAGGGTAGTGGGGATCTGGGCGGTAGTGGAAGCGGCTGTTGGCGATCGGCCCGCAGAGCCGTTTATGGAAGAATAAGAACAGCAGAGCGACCTGGACACCTTTCGTGGTGAGACGGTAAGCGTAACGGGAACCGTCACGCTCGATCAGTCCATGCCCCTTGAGTTTGCGCAGGTCGTAGCGCAGTTGGTTCGGGCCGTAAGCTCGCTCGGAGAGATGGAAGGTAGTGATGACGGCCTGGTGGATTTGCTTGGTGGTCCAACCGCCGACGTGAGTGCCGCCGTGCAGGAGAGCCTCGAACAGGCGGATGACGCGCACATCGTGGATTTTGATTCCCGGATATCGGACCGAGCCGATGGTGATGGGGAGCGCGATGCGCTGTAGCAGCGGGAAGTCGACGTGGACGTTGAGCCACTGCGCCTGATAGCCGGCGAAACGGCTGGTGATGCTTTGAAACGTCTGGCGGACCGCGTCCAGATGGTCCAATCCTTTGCGCAGGCCAAAGTCGGTGAGGTTGTTGGAGCAGAGCTCGTTGCGCAGAAACCTCGAGAACTTTTCATACTGCTTGAGGAAGGCGTGCTTGAAGTAGGCGCGGAAGACATGATGGCCATGCTCGATCTGATCGATGACGGTGGCGAGCTTGCCGCGCATCCTGCGGTTAAGGCGGGTTCCGAAGATCGTGGCAATCTTGTCGGCGGTAAGTCGCCACAGGCCCAGTTCGCAGCTGCGCTCGAACAGTTTGTGGATGGGAAAGTTGCGCTTGAAGATGAAGTTGCGGCAATATTCGACCTGGGCGATGGCATAGAAGCGCGACAGGTTGAGCTGCTGACGCTCCTTGGCGGAGAACTTCGGTCCCAGGAGGAAGGTCCAGTAGTCGAGTCGTTTGCGGATGATTTCCGGGCTCAATCTGTCGGCGGCAGCCTGCAACGCAGCGACATCGTCGATCGCAAGGAAGGCATTGTCGTTCTTGCGGAAGCCGACCTGCGCGCGGTTGAGTTCCTGCTCGATGAAGCTGTGGCCATTGAGGTAGTAAGTCGTTTGGAAGGGGAGGAACGAGGCCACGCGCATCACCATGGGGCCAAGAGTTTCATCGCGGATGTAGAAATAGTAGTGGGTGAAGCGGCTGCGCTGACGGGCGAGGATGCGGTAATGCGGGTCCTTGGTGGGATATTTCGGCACGCTGATGCGGAAGGTCGGCCCCTGCTCCATGCTCTTGAAGATGAAATAGACGCCGTAGGCGTTCTTGTTCATCATTCGGCGTAGCCAGGGCAGGACATAGTCTTCCTTGCGCACGCCCTTCTCAGCCCACTCGATCGGAGTGTGATGATTGCGGGCGAAGGAGTCCACCCAACTCTGGTAGGTGGCCGTGCGCTCGCTCAAGATTTCCTTGCTGACTACGGGAACGCCGGCAATCTGACGGAAGAAGTGCACCACCTGCTCCGGCCGTGACAGGGCGCTCAGATAACCGTGAATGACAATGCGGTCGAAGCAGTGGTAGACGAACGCCAGCAGGTCGCCAAACAGCTTGGTGAACAATTCCATGGCAGACACCCCCCGAGCCGATACTGGTCGGATAACGATCAAGCGTGGAGCGGGCAAGCACAGGATGCACGGCAAGAGCTTTCGTCTCGCTGATGAGGTCGGCTACATTCAGCGTCGGGCGGCCGACCGCGACGGGCGCATCGTCACCATCGCTCAACTTGTCCTATTCTCCACCGAAATCGGCGATGCGTGGCTGCTCGACCCTTCCGATCAGCTCGCTGCGCCGCTGGCCCGCGACGGCTACCCCGAACCGATCCACATCGAGGAAAACAATTCGACCTTCGAGATTCACTGGAAGGGCCACTATCGCATTGAGGGACCAGCATTCGTTTACATCGATGGAGATGCCGGGCGGGTCACTACCGTGCTCGGATACCCGACTGACAAGCTCATTCAAAAAGGATGAGCCCAAAATTTCAAATATGTTTGGCTAGTATTGTTCGCAACAATTCTCGCTCGGCGCGCTCGACGACCTTGCAACGCTCCCATGCCGTAGGCTCGATGCAATTTCGTATTTGCTGTTCGACGCACGCGCGCAGGTCATTGGGATCGAGCGCATCAAGCTCCCAGCATTGCTTACCGAAGTTCTCGACGAACCATCTATATCGCGGGTCTTTCCTCTTATCGGCTGCCGGAAAAGACGGCAGGCCGCCAAGCTGATCTCGCGTGAGCGCAATCCGATCCAGCTCCACGTGCTCACCGTCGTATCTTTCAAGTCTCTCCGGTAGGTCCTGCTCGGACATGCACAGGCCGCTCGGGTCCCAATCACCGACGTAAAACACCGTCAGCGGTCTGCCGTCGTCATCCTGCGCGATGTTGTAGACCTCGGTGGCGCTGCCGAACCCATGCATGACCCGGAAACCGACACCATATTCATCGAGCACGGGCTGGAGAACGCCGCGTATGGTCCCTTTCTCGGACCACACCTCAACTCGCTCTGACTGTTGATTCCAGTAATCACGTCGGTAGCCGTTGATCACACAGCGCGTATATTGTTCGGGATCATCCCAGGTTGAGACGCGCTCGAGTTCGCGGCTTTCGTCAACGATCCATGGCCATGGGATCATCCCTTGCTCGCGAGCTTCCTTGAGCAGGCGATAGACCCGCTGCATTTCCGAACGCGCCATCGATGGGATAAGGCCGGCGCTGAATAGCTTGTAGCCAACGCCGCGGCCAGTGATCGGCTGTGCGGCTTCGGCGATCCCGTACATTGCCTCGATCAGGTCCAGCGACTTCTTCGCCCGACCTCGACCGGGCTTTTTCGAACTAGTCTCAAAATAGTCGGGCACTCACGCGGCCTCCTTTCGAAGCTCGGCCATTAGATCAAGAAACGTCAATAGGAGGACCGCACCCTCAATTTGCGGTCGTTCAAAACGGCATCAACGAACAGTCGGCAAATCTGATCGCGGCCGGTTCTTGGATTTTCGCGGCTTAACCAAGCCATCTCATCGGCGACTAGCCGGCGGGCTTCGTTTTCGTCGAGGTCGCTCACGCCGCCGCCCCCGTCTTGCGCGCTTCGTCGCGCCGGGCGAGGTCGGATTCGTCCCAGTAGCGGCGGCCTTGGATGTATATGGGCTTGGGCAGTTCGCCGGCTTCAACCCAGCGGTCAATGGTGCGATCTGAAACACCGTAGCGAGCGCAGATGGCTCGCATGTGCAGTAACTGTGACATGGCGCGACACCTCCGTTTGTTGGTTGCGCCTTGTCCTGATAAAGCGACGTCGCCCTGAAATGTTGTAGAGAAAATACGCGCGCTTTTATTCTACAGTGATGACGGGGCGTACCAGCTCTAGTGTTATCGGCGCGATGCCCCGGTCGGCCCTGTTCCGGTTTCGCTTTCAAGCCACATACGTGCCAGCTTCAGGTTCTGGCGTATCGTTTCCGCGCTGTCGTGCTTGTAGCGCGCGGGGTAGCGCTTCTTAATTTCTGCGGCCGCCGGCCTGTCTTTAATCCCCGGGGTGGCCGCCTTCACGTCATTGCAATCAACGGCGAGCTGAATAAGAGTCAATCGTTCCACTTCCCCCTGTTTGTTGAGGGCGCCCCTTCTTGGGCTTATTAAAAATTACGGCAGCCAGAATACCGAGCAGTGCGTCTCTCTCGGTTTCGTTCTCCAGGTCGAGATCAAAAAACTTGGCTGCCTCAGAAAGTGGGGGCGAGGGTGTCGCCCACAACGAAAGAATCTCGCGCCGCGAGGCGTGGGTGCGTTTTTTACAGGCCTCTGCCAGCGCGTCACGATGGTAAGCAAGTTGGACCGCAAGCCCGTCTCGCTTTGTCGGCCTCGCGCTCTTGCGCCTCGCCTTCATTACCGCACCAGCCGCTCGACATAATCGGCCCACTGTTGCAGCGCTGCGCGCTTCTCTTCGGCAAATTCGTGCCGCTGGTAGACGCCGACAATTCCGGCAAGCGAGCCGGAGACGTGGTTCAGAACCTTCTCGATAACAACAAGGCTCACGCCAAGCTTAGCCATGCCGCTGGCGGCGGTGCGCCTGAGATCGTGCACCGTCCAAGGCGCGATACCTACCGCCTCGTCAAAGCGTTCCTTTGCCTTGAAGCCGTTATAGGGCGCCGTGCCGTTGAGCGTGAAAACATACTTGTCGCCGATCCGCGGTGGCTGCCTTGAGGATTTCCACGGCCTGGCGCGATAGCGGGACTGGTGCCATCGGTCGTTCTTGGTCCGCTCGCGCGGAAGCATCCAAAGCCCGGCAATCAAGGTCGAGCTCTGACCACATCATGCGGGCGACTTCCCCGCGCCGCTGGCCGGCGAGGATCAGCAGTTTGGAGGTCGAGCCGAACGGGTAGCCCTCTTCTTTGGCCGCTCGCCAAACTCTTCTTTAGTTCATCATCCGTCAGGACACGGTCGCGTGAAGTTTCCGGGAACCGGTGCCTTGATACCGGCAACCGGCGAGTTGGCGATCAGGTCGTTCTCGACCGCCCAGTTGAAGAACTTGCGCACAATGCTGTGCACGCGGTTCGCCGCGACCGGCGCTTCGATCCGGTCGAGCATCGCCCGCACGTCAGCCCGGGTAACGGTGTCGAGCTTCCGGCCACCCCACTCGTCGACGACATATAACTGTAAACGCCGGGTCGCTTCGTAGAGCGGCTTGGGCCGGTAGTGCTTGCCGTGGCGCTCAAGGAACTGCTCGACCGCGTCGGCAACGTTGCCCGCCTGGCTTTCTGCTTCGGATTGCGGCCTTCGGCCACAGCCCTGAGAACTTCCGCCGCAGCGTCCCGCGCCTGCTTCAGACCGAAAGCAGGGTCAGGGCCGATTGTATGCTTGGCCAACTTGCCGCCATCCCGGTAGCGCACCGCCCAGGACTTAGCGCCGGTCGGCTGCACAATGAGGTACAGCCCGCGCATGTAGTCGTCGGGGATTTCCCGGCGATCCTTCAGTCGCGCGCTTCGTCTCGACATCCTTGACGGTAAGCCTTGCCATTGCCGTTCCCCAGGGTAACGTTCGGGTAGCGGCGATTCCATGTCGAACTCTGGCGGGCAATGACAGACTGTGACGCCCGGAATTCGTCAACAAAATGGCCTCAAATTAGGGGATTTTTGCTGTGCGTGCTCGGATTTTCGTCTAGGTAACGTCTGCCCCCCAAGAAACCGCTTTACACGCAGAATGTCGGCGGTTAGAAGTCCGTCACCGCCCACCAGTTCTTCGCAAGGGGATGGAGACCAGGACTGGAATGAACTGAAAGCGCAATCACCCGGCGAGGATGAGGGAGGACAGACCATGTGTCTTTCCTCCAATCCCGATCTCCGATTTTCGAGATACATAAAAGATCGCTTCTTTCAGTTCCTTGGAAGCGCGGAACGCGACCTTCTTGCTGGCTTTGATCTGAATGGCCTCGCCGGTAGCCGGGTTGCGGCCCATGCGCGCAGCGCGCTTGCGCACTTGCAGGATGCCGAGGCCGCCGATGCGGATACGCTCGCCCTTTTTCAGATGCTTGACGGTGTGGCCGACAACCGCCAAGGATGGCCTCCGCCTATGCTTTCTTCGACAGCTCATTGTCTTCCGCGACGCTTGCGGCAAGATGTTTCAGTGTAACAGTTGTTGCTGGTTTGTTTGCCATTAGACCCTCCTCGTGAAGCTGTGAGGGGCGAAAAGTACCGTCGCATCGATGCGTTAGACTAATTCGGCTTCGGCTGACCACGCTTGCTTTGCCAATTCCACCGATGTTTTCGCAACTCCGACACCTCCTGGATGCGCTTAACGGCTTGCAAAAGGCAAGCGGAAAAGGGCGATTTTGGGCGGCAATCCTTGACTTGCGAAAGCCTGAGCCTTAATTGCCCTCGGCGCCCGCGGGGGCGTAGCTCAGTTGGTCAGAGCGACGGCCTGTCACGCCGAAGGTCGCGGGTTCGATCCCCGTCGCTCCCGCCATTAGATCAAGGACTTAGCTCTGGTTAGGGTCCGTCTTAGTGTTGCACATGTTGCTAAACGTTCGCAAATGTTCTCAATGGGTTACAAATGTTGACGGCAAATCCGTGCGACATGGCTGCGACAAGGGGGCATTCACCGGCGCCGTTTCCGCGGCTTCTCGGTGGGGCCAAGCATCCCGGCCCGCCGCGCACCCGCAGATCGCCTCTCATAGTGCTGCTCACAGCGGGCCTTAGCTTCTTCGATGGTCTTAACATTGCCAAGCGGCTGTCGGTCCTTAGGCAGCCGCGCGCGGCCCTGTGCGGGCCGGAAGAATGCGCCGATGCCGCCGTAGCCATGTAGAGCCGTATCGAAAACCTGGTAAGTGCCGCCGCCGGTTTCAGCTACCGAAGAGTCGTCCTTTTGCTGCCAGTGGAGCTTCGCAACTTCTCCGCTCATGATGATCACCTTAGTTGTTTCAACAGCCGCACGGCGCTGGGGTTGGTCGACATGTCCTTGAGTGCCTGCACCCCACCGCCTGCGTAAGCGGCGACGGCGCCCAGCAACTGCGCCAACTCCGCGGCCGAGCCCTTATCGAACTGGCAGTGAGCCCCTTTGGTCAGGCGGGCGATGTCGGCGAAGATCTTGGCCGCCCCTGCGTTGTCGTCGCCCTCCTGGAACAAGAACACGGGCAAGCCCAATCCCGCGGCTGTGACAGCGAGGGTGTCGGGGTTCTCCTCACAAGCGTCACCGACGAAGACCAGCGCCGACACCTTCTGCTTGGCGTTTTCTTTCCGTGTATGGGTAAGGACCTTGTTGATCTGCGTCTCGCCGCTGGCACAGCGAACTTTCGCCATCAAGCCGTTGAGCGTGCGGGCGTCCGATACCCAAGGCGACGATCGGCATTCGTCGAGGCCTCTGAAATAGATGAGCGAGATGTCAAGCTTGTTGCTGACCTCCGCGAACATCGCAGAGGTCAATTGAACGGCGCTATCCCAAGTGTGTTTGCGGCTCGCCGTGGCATCGACTGCAAAGACCAGCCGCGCCCGTCCGCTGTGTTGTGACACGGCGTGCTTTTCCAGGAACGCATCGATTACCGCGCGCGGCGAGGTTTGGGTAGTGAGGCTGGTTGGATCCTTACTCATTTTTATGTTCTCCTTTTGTCAGCCATCACACCATTCACAAGCCAACAAGACCAGGCATTAGGCTGACACAGCGAGCGACACATGTGATAGGGGTGTGATCCGTTTGTGTCACCGTAAGTGCTTGATAACGTTTGATTGTGATGGTGTGTCAGCTTCTGGACAGTAGGCCTTCCAAGCGGCCTCGAACTGTTCCCGCATTAGGCCTCGTCCCGTGTCCTTCGGCCCCGGGCCGAAGCGGATGGGCT
>CAWIBI010000078.1:0-175696 GCA_963834205.1 uncultured Acidobacteriaceae bacterium
GAGAGCTTCGGCGGGTGGGACGGCGATGGCGTGGCGGGCGGGCAACAGGCAGGCGAGGAGTGCGCTGAGAGCGAGGAGCGCGGCGGCTGCGAATAGACTGCCTGCGGCAAAGGAGCTTTGCATCCAGTGGGCGAGGACGGCGCCGAGAAAGCTGTCAAAGGCAAGACCGACGACAATGCCCGCGGCCGCGCTGACCAGCGCGATGCGCGCGGCAACCCACAGGACGTGCGCGCGCGGCGCGCCGAGCGCCAGGCGGACGCCGAACTCCGTAGTGCGTTGCGCGACGCTGTAAGCGACGACGCTGAAGATGCCGGCCAGCGCGAGCGCGAGCGCCATGGCAGAGAACACGCCAAACAATATGGAGAAGAGCCGCTGGCGGCTGTACTGTGCGTCGCGCTCGAGGGCTTCGTTGAGGGCGAAGGTGCCGTTGAATTGGCTGTTGGAGATCTGCTGGTCGGAAGCGACGGATGCGATAGCGGCACGCATGGAGTGCAGGTAGGTGAGCGGATCGCCCTGGGTGCGGACGAAGAACTGCACGTTGGACGGTATCACGACGGTGTACGGAAGGTAGATGGCGGGGACGACAGGGCGATCGACGCCGTCGTTGCGCGCATCGCCCACAACGCCGATGATCTGACGCCAGGCAGTGCTTTGCGCAGAGATGGCCGCCCAGCGATTCTGATGTGCGAGGCCGGGAATACGTAGCTGCCGGCCTAAGGCATTGGACGAGGAGAGATATCGCGTCGCGAAAGCGCGATTGACGATCGCGATGAAGTCTCCGCGGGTGTTTTCATCCGTATTCCAGAGGCGCCCCTGAAGCAGACGGATGCGGAGCGCAGCGAAATATCGCTGGTCGACCATCATTACACGGGCCTGCGGCTGCTCGTGATCGCGAGTTACGTCGATGTTGAAGGAGCTCTCAGCGCCAGTATAGGGTGGGGTGGCATCGGCGCCGGCAGAGTCAGCGGAGACAGCGACAATGGAGACACCTGGAACGGATGCGATCTTCTGCCGGATCTGCTCGATGTAAGCGGTGCGCGCTTCGCGCGACTGAAGTGCGGCTCCACTCGCCTGGGTCATGGTAGTGCAGCAGGATGCCGAGCTTCATGACATTTGCGGGATCGTAGCCCAGCGGCATCTGCATGAGCTCAAGAAAGCTGCGGATGGCGGTGCCCGCAGTGGCCATGAGAAGAAGCGTGAGCGCGACTTGCGCGGCGATGAGAACGCTCCAGCGACGCTTTGCGGGAGCAGCGACAACGCCAATCTGCCTGCCGGGGAGCATACGCGCGGAATCGTGACGCGAGAGACGCAATGCGGGGGCAAGACCGAAGAGGATGCCGCAGAGCAACGCGAGCGCGACGGAGAACGCGAGGATGGGAGCGTTGATGCGGATGACGGATTCGGCTGGAAAGGAATCCGGAGAAAGCAACAAAGGAAGCTTTGCCAGCCAGTAAGACGCAGCGACGCCCAGCACGGCGCCGGTGCAGGAGATGACGACGGCTTCTACCAGCAACTGGCGGACGATGCGCCAGCGACTGGCGCCGATCGCACTGCGGATGGCGAGCTCATGCTGGCGCGTGCGGCCACGGGCCAGCAGAAGGATGGAGCAGTTGGCGCAGCCGATGATGAGCAAGAGCACAACGCCTGTGAGAAGAAGCGTCAGGATGCGGCCAGTTTTCTGCTGGTAAGGCACGATGATGGGCTGAGCGCGAGATGCCAGTGGTCGAAAAAACGATCGGGATGCTGTTGCGCAAACTGGCGCACGATGGGCTCGAGCGCAGCGTTGGCGACGGTAAGTGTGACGCCGAGCCGGAGCTTGATCCATGGTATAGAGGCCACGAAGGGAAGGTTGAAACTCGGCATGAGACTGTTCGGCACGTAGACATCGCCTACGCCGGTGAAATCATTGAATGCGAAGCTGCGCGGCATGACCCCAATGATGGTGTAGGGGGCGTGATCGATTTCCAGCGTTCGCCCGATGACGTGGGGATCGCCGCCGAAGTGGCGCTGCCAGAAGTGGTAGTTGAAAACCACCACGGAGTGGCCGCCGTTCTCTGCATCGGATGGCTCGAGGTTGCGACCGAGAAGCGGGCGTACACCAAAGAAAGTTCCGGCATTCTCTGTGAGGTAGATGCCCTGGATGTCTTCGGGCAGTGCGCCGCCGGTGATCTCCATGTCCCCGTTGTTGAAGCCAAGCACCGACTCAACCGGAGCGGCAAGGCGCAGGTCATCCAACTGTGCCTTGGTAAGCGGAAACCACCAGCCAGGCTCGTCAGGATGTTGCTGGTCGATGACGACGGGGTTCATGATGCGGTCGGCGCCGGCGTAAGGAAACGGATACAGCAGGACGGCGTAGATGAGCGAGAACATCGCCGTGGTGGCGCCGATGCCGAGCGCGAGTGAGAGCACGGCGACGGCGGCGAAGCCAGGATTGCGGCGCAGGGCGTGGAGGCCGTAGCGGATGTCTCCGCCTAACTCATCGAAGAGGCGAAGGCCGATGGCGTCGCGGTAAGTTTCGTTTTGGGCGGCGGGCTGGCCGAGGTCGATGCGGGCTTTGCGGCGGGCTTCTTCTTCGGGCAGGCCCTGGCGGATTAAATCTTCCTGGTAGGCGTCGAGGGTAGAACGAAACTCTTCTTCGACGTCGCTGTGGGTGCGTGGCGCGATGCGGTGCCAGAGGTTGCGAATTGCGGCGAGGAGACTCATATTTCCTTCTTGTCGAGAATGCCGGCGACGACAGCGGCCATGTCGGTCCATTTGGCGGTCTCGGCCTTGAGCTGTCGCGTACCGGCAGGGCTGAGCGAGTAAAAGCGGGCGCGGCGATTGTTCTCCGACTCACCCCACTCGCCTTTGATCCAGCCCCGGCGCTCAAGGCGATAGATGGCGGTGTAGAAGGAACCCTGCAGGATTTCGAGGCGCTCGCCGGAGATCTGCTGGATGCGCAACAGGATGCCGTAGCCATGCAGCGGACCGAGCGAGATCGCCTTAAGGATGAGCATCTCAAGTGTGCCCTGCGGGAGTTCAACCGTTTTCGTCAAAGGCTCTCTCCTATCTGGGAAAGGAGAGTACGCACTCTCTCCTTTCCTGTCAAGGAGACTGTCACCCGGGCGATTGCGTTTTCTTCGGGTTCAGCTGATTCGCTCTCCGAGTCTGCGCAGGCTCTTTACCCCGGGGAGCGGGTTTTCAAGCCCGCGAGAACGCTCCGGTACATATACTTCATGGCTTTAGAAGCCCTGGTGGAGGGGCGTCCAATTCCACTCTTAGGAAAATAGAAGACCAATTTTGGCAATGCGATGCCCTGGACTACGTGGGCAACAGCAAACACAGCCGATTCGAAGTCGCATACAAGCGTGAACTTTTCGGAATATCGTCGGCTACGATGGTAATGCGGCGAATGCCGCGGTTGCGCTGTCGACAAGCGTTAACAAACCTCATTTTTTATAGGTAACGTCCCGTCTACCATTTGCGCAGTGGCTGACCGCCGCCCCTTGACCTACTTCGGAAGCACCACACCTGCCGACCAAGGCGGCACGATACCATTCATGCGCGCATATGCAATCAGCTGGCCCATGTGCTCGTTGTCGTGACAGATAATACGTAAGTACATCCCATCGACGTTTACGGTCTCACCCTCAATCTCGACTTTTCGCTGCAGATCGCCAGGCTTCAACTGCGCTCGTGCTGTCTTCACCGCTTCGAGTGACCGGCGGAGGTAGGCCACCACTTCCGGCTTCGACACAATCGTTTTCTCCACATCGTCCCGCTCGAGCTCGTGAGGCATCTTTGGCCCGGTCACGCTGAGCAGGTAGAAGTTAGCCTGCGTAACGTGCATAAGCACCTCACTTACAGACCGTACTCCCGGTGCCGGCCGCCAACTGTACTTGTCCGCAGGTATTGCTTCGGCCATGGAGATCAACAGACGCGACACATACCGCCATTCCCCGTCGTAGCCCTGCCAGATCCCCTCGTTGGCGGCCTGCATGGCAGGAGTTTGAGCGTGCAAAGTGAAACCACCTAGAACAAGGCTGAGGAAGACCAGTCTCCGGACCATGTCACACACCTTATCAAGCAGAGTAAAGGTTCGCATAAGGAACTTCAGGCATGTGCAGCTCAATTCCACCGGACGGCCCGCTACGGATGGGAGGACAGTTGCTTCTCCGACTCCGCGACCAGCTTGCGGAAGACCTCGACCGCTGGAACTGAAGGCGATTCCAACGCATCCTTGGCTGAATACCGCCACACCGGCGGGGCATCGAGTGGAGACCAATTCGGATTCGTGCTTCCGCGATAAACGACGAACATATCCTGCGGAGAGCCGGCCTCGATTTGCGGCCCGGGAGTGGAAGGCTGAGTCCCGGCGTTCGAGGGATCGTTAGGGTTTCCCGTGCCCCAACGAACACCCGCACGAGTCGTAGATTGGGTCGGGGTGCTCGTCGAGTCCCCGCTCACTGGAGGAGTTCCATTGATCGGAGTACCGCCGATCGTGGGTTGTATCAATTTACCGTTGCCCTTGCGTACCGTGATTACGAGGTCTGCGGTAATTCCGTCCTGCACCAGTGTGAACCGGCCCCACTGATCCAGGGCTTTCTCCACATTTGCGCGGGCGGCGCGATTGGCGTTCGGGTCCCTGGCGTCTACACCTGCGGTTGGATCGACGATCACCAGGACCGTCCTGGCCTGGAGAACATCCGCCGGAAGAACTGCCTTTTTCTTGGCGGAAGCAAGAGCAGAGCAAAGGATGATTGCGGCGACTGCGAGGAATTTGCGAAGAGGCATAGCTGTCCTCCGGCTACGCGCCAAGTTTACACCTCGCCAACGAACGCTGAGCATTCGCTTTGATCACGGCCCCAGCCTGCATGTCGATCACTACCGAGTTACGACGAGACCCTTCGGTTTGGGCATCGGGGACCTGAGCGCAGCGTAGGGACCTGCGGTTCCTTCGATTTTCATCCGACTCGACCGGTAGCCCGATTGTTCGCCGAGGGACCTGCTGTCACTCAACCAGCATGCGATGCAGACGAGATCACCCACCCGGAGACTCAAACTCATGCTTGCACTCCGGACACGTCAGCCGAAATGAGACTGAGCTTTCGAGAGGTTTCGGGACAAACTCCAATGCTCTGTACGAAGGGCACGGCTTCAGCCGTGCCGTATATGTCCCACGCGCGGGACGGCTTTACAGGCAGCGGAAAAACCGCCGTTTTGAGGGGAAGGCTATCCCTCAGCGGCTTCTAAAGCCGCGCTCATTGCCAAGTAGTTATGGACGGGCTGAAGAGTCTGCGTGAGAACTCGAAAAAGCAGCCCTCAGGGGCTAAAGCCCGACGTATTTTCAATCGTTTATGGCCCGACTAAAGTCGTGCCCTGATACAAAACCAGGTTCTCACGCAGACTCTGAAGCCCGTCCCCTTCAGAAAAGCGACTTTTTCCGCAGAGGAAACCAGCAAAAGCCAAAGCTACAAAATTTTCCGAGCGAATCGCGGAACATTTACGTCAATCCGGCATGACGCCAGAGAGGCTGGTCCTCAAAGCTGCGTTCCTGTATGCGGCTGGCTTTGCCTTCTCGATGTGCACTGTGCTCCAAGGACAGACAATCACCGGCACATGGCAGGGAACGCTGTCCGCCAAGCAGAGCCAACGCATCGTTCTTAAGTTTGCGAAGCCTGACAACAATGGATCGCTGCGTGGGTCCCTCACCTTCATCGACCGGGGACCATCCGGTCCTCCACTTCTTTCGGTCACATTCGCTCCGCCGGACTTGAGCGTGACGGTTGCGGACATCAGCTATCGGGGCAAGCTGGGCCCGGATGGCAAGTCGATTACGGGAGTCTGGACGCAGGGCAACCAGAGCTCTCCGCTGACGCTCGTTCTTGCGACTCCGGAGACGCTGTGGACTTACAGCGGACCAGCTCCACTACCGCCGATGGCCGCGACCGCGGACCCTGCGTTTGACGTGGCGACGATCAAACCGAGCCAGGGAAACAAGGAGAGGTCCTGTGGCTTCAAAGGCGTGCGTTTTGCAGCAGAGAATGCGTCGGTCACCGATCTCATCAAATTCGCTTATAAGGTGCGCGATCGCCAGCTCGATGGTGGGCCGGCCTGGATGAATGAGGACAAGTTCGACATTGCCGCGGAAACCGATACCCCAGGCCAGCCCAGCCGCGACCAGCAGCGCTCGATGGTCAGGAAACTGCTCGCGGATCGATTCGGTCTTAAGGTGCAAGTGGTGCAGAGGGATTTCCCGGTGTATGCGCTTACGGTGGTGGAGAGCCCTGCGAAAGTCACCGCAGACGAGGTAACCGGCTATGACCACGGGTACGTCAACGTGACGGATAGAAAGGACGGCCAAACGGCGGTGCAGTTCACTCACTACACCATGCCGGAGTTCGCCGATGCACTGATGAATTTCATTCAGGACCGCCAGATAGTGGACGAGACGGGACTGACGGGCCGGTTCAACTTCGCGCTGATGATTCCCACAGATACGGCTTACGGCAGGCAAGGCCCCGACGACATGGACAGGGCCACCGCCTACTATGGTGCGGTGCAGCCGCTGGGCTTCAGGTTGGTTAGGAAGAGATCTCCGCTGGAGGTCATAGTGATTGACCATCTTGATAAGCCGTCAGCAAACTAGCTCCACTGTCTTCCAGCCGCCTGGAGTTCCGCACTCATTTTATGAATCGGCACAGTCGGCGTGCGATCGAACGGCTGGGCGCCAAGCTGGACGGTATCCTGCGATCTCATTCGGTAGCTCCGAACGGAACCTTACGCGACACCTGTGTCTACAGCATAGTCACTTCTGAGTGGCCAACGGTGCGCGCCCACCTGCAATGGGAGCTTCAGAAACCGCGGTGATCCTTTAATGGGTGGACCGGATCGTTTCGCCAACCGTATTCATGTTTCTCCATCTTGCGGCTAGTCCGGTATAAGGCAAGGCCCGCCGTCGCGGCCGCGAAAAGCCTCGAAGTCTCCGTAGTATGGAGCACTACGCTTCAAACAGCGGATTGGTGAGTTGACCCAAGTCCGCCTCCACTAAGAAGTCCGCTCATCGCACGCTCAGCGGCGACTCGAAGGAATCCCCGAACGATTGGGTGTGGGTTCTCTCTCGTTGAATTCGCCTGCGGGACAAAGAGAGTCCCAAGAAAGAATGGGTGCCTGGGTAATTCCATGATTCTCGCCTCACCGCCCTGATCGGTGCCCGAAATCTCGAGGCCTGCATCCTCCAATTGCTCGCGGTATGCGGGATTCAGTCCGAAGTTGCAGTAGTACTTTTCGATGGCCCGCGCGCTTTTGTAAATGTCAGCCGCCTTCGATCCCGGCTTCACCTTTACCTCCATGGTCTTGCCGACGAGCGAACAACTCAGCGGGGTAATAAACAGGCATGATGCGTAAGGGTCACTCTCAGCATGGCTGGCCTCCCGAATTCCCATTACATTTCGAGCGTATTCCAGGATCAGATGCTGTGAGCCCCCACAAGTCCCAAGAAACGGGATCTGCCTCTCTCTCGCACATTGAATGCCGAGTAACGCACCTTCGAGGCTTCGGTACGGACTGCCCGGGCTGCATAACAGCCCCTGGTAATCGCTAAATGGATGCGGCTGATCGGTAGGGAGCCACTTGACCTCGAAGGAGTGCTCCGGCAGAGCTCCGATCGCGTGCTTGAGGCCGTCGTTGGTGGCAATGTGGGTGGGATTGTCGGGGTTGTAGTCGCCAATGATGCCAATTCTGAGTTTGGTTGTCATGGGCTCATAATTAGCGCAGAGCCGCAATGTGTCAAATCGAATGATAGGAACGGATATATGAAGAATTTCGAACCCTCGATTGCCGCTTTACGCCTTGCGGTCAAGATCGCGCAGGTGGGAAAGTTGACGCGAGCCGCCAACGAATTGCACGTGTCGCAGTCTGCCGCCAGCCATGCGCTCAATTCGCTGGAATTGCAATTGGGCACCAGCCTGTTCGTGCGTGTGCACGAAGGACTCCGACTCTCTGAGGCTGGCCGGCGACTGTGTCCATTCATTGAAGCTGCACTATCAGGTCTGGACAGAATCCGCGTCGAGGCGGCCGGGCTCAGTGCGCTTGAAACGGGAACCCTGCGCATCGCGTCCGTCCCGAGCCTCCTCGGTACCATCCTGCCGCCGATTCTTCGCGAGTATTCGACCCGCTATCCGGGTGTGGAGTTGTCGATTTTCGAGGGGACAGATGATGAAGTGCTCGCGTGGGTAAAGTCGGCAGTTGCCCAGCTCGGCTTTGCCGCGCTACCCATGGAGGGGGTTATAGCAGAAGAGGTCGCGCGGGATGAATGGCTGGCATTAGTGCCTGCAACACAGTTCCGAGGAAAGGATTCGATGACTCTCCGCGAATTATCTCATCACAACTTCCTGATGTCCGGAGGAGGTTGTGAACGTCATATTCAACGAATGTTTGTTTCGGCGGGCATTGTAGTCGACGGAGCGATGATGGTGAAGGAAATGTCCACGATTCACGCGATGGTCAGCGAACGTCTGGGAGTGAGCCTGATTCCTCGTTTGTCCGCTATCCCGGGTCGGGCCTGTCGGTTATTGCCGCTGAAACCTCGCTTGTTTCGCCAAATCGGCATGGTTCGCTCTGCGAGTTCTATGACTAGTCCTCCGGTTGTGGCATGGGAGGCATTGGTTAAAACCAGATTCAAGCGTTCGAAGATCGCGGTATCCGGGAATTCGAGAAATGGCAGACGGCCTGAGCCGGGTCATTCGGATAGACGCTGAACGCGAGTTGGACATCACCAGATGGATGCACAAGTGCAAAGCCAAACCGTTGTAAGGGCATCCGCCGACCGCTGTCGAGTCACCGCCAACCCGGAAGTTAGCCCAAAACGGGTGTAATGTCCGGGTTGGCCGCAATCCTGGAGGAACCGCGAAGACAACTCGAAGGCGCAGTTTGCGGTAGCCTCTCGCTGCTTTCTCAGCTTCTCCGCAGAGTTCGAACGCGAAATCCTGGCGCGAGCGTGTTAAGGCCGGTATTGTCCAGGGCACTCGGCCAAAGAGTATCGCCCTTCGTGGTCCGCTCCCTTGACGTTCTACACGAGGCTATGCTTATATGTAGAACGTCATAGAGAGACGTGATGCCCACAGATAAATCCGATCTTTTGCAGGGAACGCTGGACATGTTGATTTTGAAGATCGTTGCTTTAGGGCCTGTTCACGGCTATGGCATCTCGCTGCGCATCCGGCAGGTCTCGAGGGATGTGCTGCAGGTTCAGCAGGGCTCGCTTTATCCGGCACTCCATCGGCTGGAGAAGCGAGGTTGGCTGCTGGCCGAATGGGGTGAGTCGGAGAATGGTCGCGAAGCCAAGTTCTATCGACTCTCTCCCAAAGGACGGAAGCAACTGTCCTAAGAGGAGGCAAGTTGGCGGCGCCTTTCCGAAGCCATCGGGTTGGTGCTTGAGACAGCTCGCTAGGAGGGACTCATGCGATGGTTCCGATTTCTACGCCGTAAGCGGGAGGTGCACGACCTCGACCTTGATCGGGAGGTCACCTTCCACATCGAGGCGTTGACGCGTGAGTATGAAGCCGTGGGGATGACTGCAGACGAGGCACGCAGGCGGGCCAGAATCGACTTCGGCGGTCGCGAGCAGGTCACGCAGCAGCTTCGCGAAGTCCACATCTCCACTCTCGCCGAGGCGGCCCGCGCGAACGCACGCGCTGCCTTCCGCTTCCTGCGCAAGGCCCCCGGCCTGTCCGTCGCCATCATCCTCACCCTCGCCCTCGGCATCGGCGCCAACACAGCTGTCTTCTCCGCTATCGCCGCCGTCATCCTTCGCCCGCTGCCCTTCCCGCAAGGCGATCAACTGATGTCCATCCACCAATTCGACACCAAGGGTAAAGCGCCGTGGAGCTTCACCGCGCCCACACGCCTCGAAGACTGGAACCGCCTTAACAGCACCTTCCAGGCCATCACCGGCTATTACTCCGAGGATGAGTCCGAGACCTCCGGCCCGCTCCCTGAGCGCCTGGATAACGCACTCGTCGCGCCGCGCTTCCTCCAGGTCTGGGGCGTCGCGCCCGAGCTTGGCCGCGACTTTACCCCGGCAGAGGAGCACTTCGGAGGCCCCAGTGTCATGCTCATCAGCGACCGCCTTTGGCGCAGTCGCTTTCATGCCAACCCCAACATCATCGGCAGGCAGCTCCATTTCGGCACGCGCGCTTACTCGATCGTCGGCGTCATGCCCGCATCATTCCTCTTCCCCGATCGAGACGTCGACCTTTTCGAAGTCAGCCCTTCCGATGCGCCCGTCGCACAGGACCGCAGCTCTACCTGGTTCAACGTAATCGGCCGGCTCAAGCCTGGGGTTAGCCAAGCGCAGGCATTCGCCGACCTCTCCACCGTCCAACGCGAGCTCGGCGTGCAATTCCCCAAAACTGATGGTGACCTCCGTATTCGCATCGAGCCGCTCAAGTCTGTCATCGTCGGCGACATCGGCAGCTCCCTCTGGCTCCTCTATGGCGCCGTTACTCTCCTGTTGCTGATCGCCTGCATCAACATCGCTGCGCTCCTGCTCGCACGTACCACCGACCGCGAGCGCGAAATCTCTCTTCGCTTCGCGCTTGGCGCCTCGCGCCGGACTGTCATCGCGCAACTGCTCAGTGAAATTCTTCTCCTTGCGGTGATCGGCGCCGTCATCGGTCTCGCGGTCGCCAGCGGCGCGGTCCAACTCTTCCACCAACTCGCCAAAACGCTCCCGCGTGCCGAAGAGATCACACTCAACTGGCGTCTCCTCCTCTACACCTTCTCGAGCGCGCTTGCCGCCACTCTGCTCTGCGGACTCTATCCGGCGCTGCGCAGCACCCGCCGCGAGCTCGCTCACTCTCTCGCGCAGGGCAGCCACACTCAGGTCTCTCAGCGTGGCGGCCTGCAGTGGCTGCTGGTCGGAGCACAGGTCGCCTTCGCTGTTACGCTCCTCGTCGGCGCTGGACTTCTCCTCCGCAGTTTCCAAGAGCTCAGCCACGTCTCACCCGGTTTCGACCCCTCCCACGTCCTCACGCTTCAGATCAGCGGCGGCTGGGGAGAGACCGCCGACATGAAGCGCCTCACCCAGCGCATCGACTCCACGCTTGACCAGCTTCGCGCCGTCCCCGGGGTCGATGCCGCCACCACCACAGCCAGCCTTCCCGGCGTTCCCGGCCAACCGCAGCTCGAGTTCATCCGCAGCGAAGGTGAAAAGGACGACCGGCAGAAGATCCTCGCCATCACCCGCTTTGTCTCCTCCGGCTACACCGAGGCTTTGCGCATTCCTCTGTTGCTCGGCGAAGGCTGTCGCCAGGGGCCTGACAACCAGACGATGCTTGTCAATCGCAGCTTCGCTTCTCGCTACTTCGCCCATGGTGACGCGATTGGAAGCCACCTCCAGAGTGCGGCGGGCACCACTTTCCTCATGTCCGCGGAAATTCGCGGCATCGTCGGCGACGCCCGCGAGGACGGCCTCAACGCCGCGCCTTCACCCACCGTCTACTGGTGCGTCAGCGCGCCTGATCCCTCGCCCTGGTTCCTTATCCGCACCCACGGCAAGCCCATGGCACTCACCCAGACGCTTCGCGCCAAACTGCATCAGATAGCGCCCGCACGCTCCGTCTTCGGCGTCTCCCCGCTCGAGGACCACATCGACGACTCACTCGCCGAGAACCGCCTCCGCACTACCGTCCTCGCCTTCTTCGCCGGAACCGCCATCTCGCTTGCCTGCCTCGGCCTCTATGGCACGCTCAATTATCTCGGTCGCATGCGCCGCCGCGAGATGGGCCTCCGTCTAGCCATCGGCGCCACGCGTCCGCAGATCGTCGCCACCCTCGTCGGCCAGGGACTCCGCATCGTAGCCATCGGCTGCCTCGCCGGCCTCGCCATGGGCCTTGCGGCGAGCCACCTCCTCGCAGGCATGCTCTACAACGTTGCCGCAACCGATCCGGAGACTTATGTCGTCATCGTTCTACTCGTGATTCTCGTGGCAGTCGTCGCCTGCGCTGGCCCCGCCCTGCGCGCAGCGGGCACCGATCCCGTACAAGCCTTGCGCGAAGAGTGAGCGCAGTCCAGCCTTTAGATCCGCATGCAGTCAAGATGAACTAAGATGTGCAAGAAAATCCGAGGGTTTTACGGCAATGGGGAGTTCACCAAAGTATCCATTCGGAGGAACGGCCCACCGACAATCTGGCGCTGAGCCTCGATTGGCCGGTTAACAGGCCTTAGCGCGAAGTGAGGAAACGAACTTCCCGCAAAACGGGATTCAGGTAACTAACGTTCTGACGGAACCGTAGCCCACTCTAGGATTGAGCCCGGGTCACCGTCAAACCGGAAATTACTGAGCGGTTAACCTTGACGCATAGCGCTGACGATACTCGTCGTGAAGCAAAATAGCCTCCATTCATCCATGTTTGCGGTTCTCGTGGTCTCGGCATGCCTTTTCCCCGCGTCGATGCCAGTCCGCGCAAGCCAGGCACCCGGTGCCGCACGCTGCCATGTCGTTAACCTGATGCCGTCATTCTGGAGGTTCTGGGATGCCGCAAAGGATCAGCCGCAGAGCACGCAGCTATTGCTGTTCGACGAGATGGTCGTGAAGGAGCATCCGGAGGTCTACCGGGAGGGTGTACTCAGTATTGGCAGTGGCGGGCCTGATCTAACTACTCAGATTGCCAACTTCCTGCGGAGTGCTCCGGCGGACATCGCGGTTATGCGAAAGCTCAGCGATAGCCTGGGCGACCTGCCCTTGTACCTGAGCGGCTTTCAAAGCGCGTTCCCGGATTTTGCCTGCCAGAACTCCATCTATTTCCTCGTCTCTCTCGGTGCATTTGATGGAGCAGTCAGGCCGGTGAATGGCGACCCTGCATTGCTTTTCGGCGTGGATGTGATAACGAGGATCCATCCGCAGGACGAGCTTGGCGCATTCTTCGATCACGAACTGTTCCATATTTACCATCGCCAAATTACGGGCATGGCAGGCGGCATGGGCGACCCGCTCTACCGTGCGCTTTGGGAAGAAGGATTGGCGACCTATGTGAGCGGAGTACTGAATCCCCAGGTCAGCGAAAGCGCGATTCTGGGTCGTCCAGAAGACTTGGCTGCGCGAGCCAAGCCCTTGCTGTCTCAAATCGCCCGCGAACTGCTCCAGAACATGGACAGTACGTCCCCAGATCTTTATCAGACCTTCTTCCTGGGAAACAGCGCACGAAAGGACATCCCGCCGCGCTCCGGCTACTACGTAGGGCTTCTAATCGCTCGCGAACTTGGGCAAAGTTACAGCCTGCAGCAGTTGGCGGAGATGAATGGGGAGTCGCTGCGTTCCACGATGCGTCGGATACTTCAGAAGATGGCGCATTAGGGGTGGATAACCGCCCACACTGAAATTACTACTTGATCAACAAACGATGGTTACTGACGGTTTGGCGACGATACGACCGGAACGCATAATTCACATCCGCGATAGGTCTGGAAACGTGCTTTGGCCTGGGGTCGTCATTTTGACGGCGAGACTTCCGGGTTGCCCGTAACGCACTCAGAACACAGGTGCTGCCTACAGTACATTCCCTGTCGCGCAATGACCCCATCATGACAGCTTTTTGGCAACGCATGACCGATAGACATGCAAATGTCGAATCTCCGACTGAACACGCAGACGACCTCTGCCGGTGGCGCGACCGCGGACCTCTGCTCAGACGTTACAGTTGCGGCTCCGAAGGTTGACAGGTCGTGATGGGCTGCTCTATAAGGTGGGCGCGTGATCTTACCGACACCCCAGGAGGTTTCACGATGCACAACACAGCCGACAACTCGAATATGGCTTGGCGCCCTCTGCGCAGATTTGCCCCAGGAGCAGCGCTGCTGCTGATTTCATTCGCAGCGGCGCACGGACAGTCGAAGACGCTGCCGGCCAACACTCGTTTCTTTATCCCCGAGCCGCCAAGCGGAGCTGTGCAGCAGGTGGAGAGCCTGTTGAAGCAGGGCCAGTTGAAGAACGCTCTGCTGATTACCGCCATGGAGACGGTCCCGCAGGCGGTGTGGCTCACTAGCGGCACGCCTTCCGAGGTGAGCGCCACAGCGACATCGATTCTCCGGGAAGCGACTTTTGAGCGAGCGATACCGGTGATGGTGCTCTACAACATTCCTGGCCGCGATTGCGGCAGCTACTCGGCGGGCGGCGTGGAGAACACCGCGGATTATGAGACGTGGATTGATGCCATTGCAGCGGCGATCGGCAGTCAGAAAGTGGTCATCATACTGGAACCGGACGCTCTGGCGGACCTGCCCAGCGACTGCGGATACGACCTGCCGGCGACGACTGTTGCACAGTTAACGGCCGACCGCTATACGCAGATCAAGTATGCCGTGACGACCCTCGAAACCGGATCGCAGACGCTCGTCTACATGGATGCGGGCAATAGTCACTGGCAGGCGGTTCCCATTATGGCGCAACGGCTCGTCCTGGCCGGCATTCCGCAGGCGCAGGGATTTTTCACGAACGTATCGAACTTCAATTTGAACAACTACGAATCGACCTATGACACCTGGGTCTCCGAATGCATCGCGTTCGGGAATGATCCGGAGCAGGGCGGCTGGCGGCTGGGTAACTATTCGTATTGCGCCAGCCAGTACTACTCCCCGTATGGAACGGTGAATCCGGATGACATTTCGACGTGGGTCTACACCGACGATTGGTATACGGCGAACATGGGAACGGCCGTACCCACGACGCATTTCGTGATTGACACCAGCCGCAGCGGTCAGGGGCCGCTCGACGCCAGTATCTACGCGAATGCGCCGTATAACCAGCCGGCCTCGGTCGTCCAGACCCTCACCAATGGCAGCTGGTGCAACCCTCCGGCGCGCGGGCTGGGAACTCATCCCACGGCAAACACGGGCGTTTCACTGCTCGACGCTTATCTTTGGGTGAAGACGCCAGGCGAGTCGGATGGCACGTGTGACGCCGCCGGAGGAGTGCGGGCCTGGGACTACGCGGACTACACGCAGCCGGGATGGCCAACGGATGCAGCGGACCAAGCGTTGTTCGATCCGCTGTGGGGACTGGATGATCCGATTGCGGGAGCCTGGTTTCCGCAGCAGGCTCTGGATCTGGCGCAGAGGGCCAACCCCGCATTGCTGCCCTGAGGGGTACACCGAACGCACGCAGGAGTGGCGGCGCTGTCGCTCCCCAGCGGCCCCCAAAGCATAAGAATGCCTCACTGGCAGGCCGCAGACCTCTGTTGCTACGCTGGAAAGTTCTGCTCGCAAAATAAGCGACGGACCGTACATTCATAGCCCAAAGGGCAGGTGCCTGCATACTCTCTTCGTCGGTTTCAGATAAATCGCCGAAGCGCGAATCCAGCTTCTGGGAGAAAGATTCTTGGGCTCCGGGTGTGGATTCTTGCTTTGCCTGAACCTCTCAATCGAAAACCGGCTCACTTACCGTTTCCACAACTAGCACCGCAACTGGGCCCCTCTGCGGCTCAAGGCTTAGCCCAAGTTGTTCCTGCAGCGCCGTGAACAAACCCGGATACTGAGCATCCGCAGCGGCCCCCTTCCCGTTTTCCTCGGTCCAGTCGAGCTTGAGGTCGTAGTCCCCCGTCAATCCGGTCCGATCAAGGACTACCCGGTCGCAATCAGGCATTAACGTAAGACGTTGGGCAAGGGAAGTGATGGGAATCGCCTTTGCTGTCAAGTGGCCGATGCGTTCAACAACGCTGTGATCCCTCTCGGTCTTCGGCGAGCCGGCACCAGGATCCGGCGGCAATGGCGTCAACTTGGGGCCGCCCTTCGCAATCACCAGCGCATAGATTGGGACGGTACGTGTATCGCGCTGTAGCTTGAGCCCAAAGCGATCCGTAAGTAGCGACTGCAAAGCGAGCCTGGCTTCTCGGTATTTCTCCTCTCCATTCATTGTCTGCAGCGCTTCGAGGTCTGCGTCGTCATACTTAGCCTGAATATCAAAGCGCTGCCGGTCCATCCACCGAGGACCACCCAGAACCTGGGCGTCCGATTTCAAACCATACGCTTCCCGGACCAACCGCCGGAGATTGTAGTTCCTGACAGAAAACACACTCCCAGTGCTATTCCAACTATCCCCCTGCTCTTCTGGACTGCTCGGCTTGATTGATGCCACCTCGAACTTGACCTGACGGTTGCCGAAATCGTCAGCCTGCGATTGCGCAAGGCTCCAATCAGCGAAGCTCAACCCCGCAAACATCGGCACGGCTATTGCCGCCAACCCGGCTGCACCCAACAGCAGCTTTCGGCTCAGGCTCAGCCTCCGCACCCCCTGCTCCGTCATGATCCGCACGATCCGCTTCTTCAGGTCTGCGCCGGTCACACCCGCAAACCATGCCAGCGGCGATTCCACATAAAACTTGCACACATTCAGAATCCCCTCGGCATAAGCCTGGGCCCCGCCGCCCGTTGCGAGCACGACCTCGTCACAGGCGCGCTCCCGCTCTTCCACCAGCCGCGCGCCGATCCACCACACTGCGGGATGAAACCAGAACATCGCTTCAACAATCATGTGCATCGCAAACGTCAGATTGTCCCGGCGCTTCACGTGGCACATCTCGTGCGCCACAATCGCCCGCATCTGCTCCGCCGTTAGCCGCTCCAGAATCCCTTCCGGCATCAGCAGCACGGGCCGAAGGATTCCAAAGATCCCCGGCTCCATCAGGGTCGATGAGCAAAGCACTGGCACCTGGTGTGCTGCAAGGTCCAACGGTCGCGCCTCGCGCCTGACGCTCCAGACTCTCAACCAACCGTGCCCAAATCGAATTGCAACAACCGACGCCCCGCAAATCCAAACCGCCAATAACATCACCGCCATCCAATTCGCGTGATGCCAGGCGGTCGCCATAGGCGCTGTATCGAAATATTGCTCGCCCGCAAACGGCTGCGTCACCATCTCCGTTGCGTTCACAACCGCAGGCTGCGCCGCCGGCGCCGGAACCCACGACCCCAACCACTCGCCCGCTGTCATCAGCAGTGAAAACGGAAGCAAAAACTTGACGCTCGCGGCCATCCAGACACAGTACCGTACCCGCGCATGATTCTCCTTCAGCGCCAATGCCAGCAGCCACGCCATCCCCACGACAACCATCGACTGCCACAGATGATTCACCAGCGCCGCCGTCCAGCCCTCGTTCCAAAATGCCTGAGCCGTCATGATTGCTTCTCCTTTCCGGAGAGCTTGCGCAGGGCTCGCTCCGCCTCCTTTACGTCTTCGAGCGATACCTTGCCGGCTTCGACGAGGTGCGCCATCACCGGCTGAGACCGCCCGCCAAAGAAAGCCAGCAATTCTTCGATCAGCCGGCGCTGAGCTGCGTCACGCGAAATGGAGGCTGCGAAAATATGAAAGTTTCCCACCTTCTTGATGCGCCGCACCACTCCCTTCGGCTCCATCCTGTACACCATGGTTTGGATGGTGTTGTACGCCGGTCTTCCTTTAGCAGGAAGTGAATCCAGAATCTCGCGGATGGAGGATTCGCCTCGTTCCCATAGATTATCTTGTAATACTTGGCGGCACAGTCGCACTATAAGTCACCAGGTTTCCCGGGGGTTGGTGACTCTGAGAAGCAAGCTCCCGCATAGGCGCGTCTGAACGCCATCCAGAGGATTCTTATTCCACAACCATTGCTGGTAGATGGCGCGCCCATATCGACGTGCATTCGCGGCCCTCCAATCAAAAAAAAGGCCGCGCGAAGGAGAACATAAATGCTCCGGCAAACGACACCGGTTTATAGGCTGCAAGCGCTAGCTATCGTGATGCTCTCTTGCTCGATCTCAGTACTTGCGGCAGTCAACGTACCTGAGAGGAGCTACAACCCAAACCGCACGGGTGCGAATACCGCAGAGACGATCCTCACCCCCGCAAATGTAAGCTCCAGCGCCAACCAGTTTCACAAGCAATTCGTCATGAAGGTGGATGGCAAGATTGAGGGCTCTCCGCTCTATGCATCGGGTATCCAGATTGCCGGCGGAACGCACAACGTCATTTACGTCGCCACCATGCATAATACCGTCTTTGCCTTTGACGCGGACAACGGCAACCAGCTCTCGGCGCAGTGGCTCGGCACTCCGGTCACCGGGGTCGACCTCCACAATCTCAAGCCGGCTACGATTCACACCGAGTGGGGGATCCTGAGCACCCCGGTGATCGACCTGAGCACGGGAACGCTCTACGTCGTGCGCTGGGGCTACGAAAACGGCATTAGCGGCCCGACCTATCGCCTCTTCGGCCTCGATATAACGGACCTCACCAAGCAGAAGTTCAATTCGGTGCTGATCGACAGCTTCAACGTGAATGGCGGCGGGTTCAATCGTTACTTTCAGGTACAGCGATCGGCCCTGGCGCTGGCCGCCAAGCCGGGTGGCCCGCAGGCGGTGGTGATCGCGTTCAGTGGCGGCGAGGGAGGAGGGGCTCCAGGTTGGGTGGTGGCCTACGACACCAGCAAGCTGGCGCAAAATGCCCCGCAGGCGAACGTCTGGTGCAGCACTCCACCGAACAATAACGGTCCTGGAGGGGGTGGGGGCATATGGATGGCGAATGCGGCGCCCGCCATCGACCAAACCGGAGACATCTATGTAGTTACCGGCAATGGTCCCTATAATCCACAATTCGCCGTCGATCAACTGGGAGAAAGCATCGTGCACCTCACCTGGAATCCCGGAAATCCGGGTTCGCTCACGGTCAGCGACTGGTTCACTCCTTTTGTCGACTCGGGCCGTGATGCGGGTCATAAAGACCAGGACCTGGCGTCGGGAGGCGTGATCGCTTTGCCGGATGAGATGGGCCTGATCGCCGGGGGCAAAGACGGCGTCTACTACCACGTGAACCGTGCCGGCATGGGAAAGCAGGACTTTACCAAGCTCGTCGATAGCCCGTTCGTGGCATCCTTCGACTACCAGCCCACCAATGGGCACACCTCGCTTTTCGACGACCTCAACCAGGTGACCTCGACCGATCCGTTCACCATTGGTGCCGCCTCCAGCGGCCGCACCGCCCACATCCATGGCACGGGCGTTTATTTCAATAACCTGCTCTTCGTGAATGGTGAGAACAATATGGTCCGCATCTTCTCCAAGACCGGCGGCCATTTCAGTGCTCAACCAACCGCACGCGGAACCGCTACTGCCTCTTGGGGGACTGGCTCCCCTGGAGGCATGGCGGGCGGCATCCTGTCGCTATCGGCCAACCTAACATCGAACGCGATCCTGTGGGCGAACGAGGCTTCCGGAAACCTCCCCAGTGACCCTGACGCTAACCAGAACCCAACCCCTGACATCCTGCGAGCCTACGATGTCTCGACCGCCGCAAGCGGCACTCTGCAGTCCATCTGGGACAGCGAAGCGGAGCCCAACGACCACGTCGGCGCGTCCACCAAGTTTGCCCCTCCTCTGGTGGCCAACGGCAAGGTCTATCAGGCCACGTACGACAACCAGGTGGTGGTCTACGGTCTCGGCAATCCTTCCCTTACACCAACCCGGGATATCCACCGGACTGTAATATTTCTCTTCGCGCAGACGATTCCTGGTCAGGACGTGTTTCTCCGTGGCGGCGCCAAAGGCGGCGGCGCGATCCGCATCCGCCATCGCAACTGGCTCAACCCGCACACCGATACCTATCGTTGGGGGGATGTAAATCTTGACTTTAGCGGAGGGGAGCTTGGCCAGGCGACGCCACCGGGGAAGTTCGGCGGCGGCTCTCCCTTGGAATGGACCACCAGCCTGGCGCAGGGCAACGGCCAGCCATATGTAACCATGGCTGGTTACGGTATCGCTGACGAAAACAATTTCGGCGCAAACTACTGGATGCTTGACGTGGATATGGATTGCGAGCAGGCATTTGACGACGGACAGGGCAGGAAATGGTTCGAGCTGCAGGCGCTGATTGCGCCCCGTCCGGGCCCGGAGGGGGCAATCACGCAAACAAGCAACCCCATGCCCCCCTATTCATCGGCCAACCATATGGGCATTTGTGGAATGGTCAACGTCTTTGTCGGCAACTTCGGCAACCTGCCGGCCGGGCTTGATCCCAACTCCGCACAATTCCATCCGCCGGCCTACACTTACCTCTCGCCGATTGACGACCGCAATGCTTCCAGCGATGTGCTGAACAAGACTCCGTGCGTTGCTCCCAGCGCCGAGAGTCGCTGCGTTGGAAACATCTTGCAGAGCTGCCAGGTCGTCAACGGCGGCAACTTCTTCCAGACCGTGCAAAATTGCAACCTCAGTTCGGCCGGTGGAAACTTTGGTCAGATGTGCCAAAACTCCAAGGGGCAATGCTGCACGCCCAACGCGGGAGATGTCTGTCAGTGACCAGGGCAGATAAGGGGGGATTTGTTGGCTGTCTCATGCCCAATCGTATCCACCTCCTCAAACCGCCAGGCCAGCTAACACTCGCGGTGCGAATGCCGGCTTGGTGAACAGCGTCCCACAACGTAGGCACGCGAATGCTCTCGGCATACCAATACCATGCCCCGTTTAACTTGCGATCAGGATCGAAGAGGGCATTGTTGTAGATACCGTGTTCCTCGGGCCACACGCCAGGGATCAGCGTGGTGTGGTCAGGATAGGTCACAGAGGGTAGCACGGGTGAAGACTCCATCGGCGTAACTCCCCTCCGTAAGAAAACGCCGCAGTGCGGGGAGCTGTAGTCCATGATCGGAAGCATGCGTGACATACTCTGGCTTTCGGGGACCCGTTTCGGCGAAATCGAACGCGAGTCGTCGCACCGCGCGAAACTTCTCAAATCTCAGGTACGACACTGTCGAGGATGGTTATATGTTGCCCGGTGGTGAGAGCGCCTACGCTTGATTGCGTCACCAGTATGGTTGCGCCGGGTAGCAGTGCGGCTCTGACGGCCTCAAAGAAGTCGCGTGGCATGTGGACGCGGTTGAGGGTGGCCTCATCGAGTTCGCGGCCCTTGTCGCCGTCGTGCCCGGGCAGACCGACATAGATCCAGTGGTTTTTGCCGTCAGCGCCCCGGGTCAGGCTGATGACGTGAGATCCGGGATCGTCATCGTTGATCTGGGCCACACTGCGGCCTATCTCGACGCCGTTGCGCAGGACCACGATCCGCTGGTCATGCTTGGAAACAATGATGGTCAGAGGCCCGGTCGGCGATTTGTCAGGCTCCCAGCGAAATTCCGAGGAACCGAGGTGTTGTTGGGTTACTTTCTGTCCCTTGACGTCCATGGGAGCCAGCAGGCTGGCGTCGGTGGTGGTGATGTGGTTAGCGGCATCGCCTTCCACCACCACGGTGGCACCGAGAGTCGTGATGCCGAAAAGCTGCTGCGAAAAGGTGTAGGGAAGGTGAACGCATCCGTGGCTCTCGGGATAGCCGGGCAGGCCACCAGCGTGGAGCGCCACGCCATCCCAGGTGAGGCGCTCCTGGTAGGGCATGGGCGCGTTGTTGTACTTCTTCGAGTGATGGCTGGCGTCCTTCTGCAGGATGGTGAAGACGCCGGTTGGGGTTTCATGTCCGGGCTTACCCGATGAGACGGTGCTGACCGCGATGCGCACTCCGTTGCGGTAGACCGTGGCGCGCTGGCGCGAGAGATCGACGTAGATAAGGATTGGCCCAGTGGGCGCGACGGACGGGGCCCAGACCCATTCGCCGGGCTGCAGAGCGTCGGCGATGCGGGCGAGCTCGGCCGGTGAGCTGGCCTTGGCTCCCTGAGCATACAACGGCACACTGCCGGCAAAGGCGCCGAACAGGATCGCCATCGTCCATGCACGGAACCATCTCCTTACCCCGCTCGGGTATTCAGTCTTCATGTCTGTGCTTGCCACCCCAATTTTACGAATTGTGACACAAAAATGTCGCCTGCCTGCCAGACGGGTTGCGACGTTACAGGTCTGCGCCTCATTGACTCCAGACGCTCGTCCTTTTCCCGCACGGATTACTCGGCTTTGTCGCTACTTGGCTTAGATGGCCTGAGTCTGTGGAAGGACTGCCATAAGTTGGGGTTTTTAGCGATCTACCTTGTTGTCCTCTATCTGGGGATGCGTTCTGTGTTCCGCGGACACGAGAGATAGGGGGAGGGATTCGCAAGGATGAGTCGGATCACGTTTGCAGCGTCAGTCAGACTCGGGCCGACAGCCTGCCAGTCCTCGTATCCCTTGAATTCAGAGAACGCGAGGCCGCCCGGCACCTTCCTCCGCTGAAGATTGTAAGTTTGGGATTTGCTCCGGTCGGGAAGTACAGAATCGAACCGGGCAATCATAGGCCACGCAAAACGCTGTGGTCAAAGTTCCCGGATCTGACCACGAGTTCCTCTGAGAGATGGCCGATGCGGGACCCGTCCCGTTTTTCCTAACCGTCCCCCAAACCTTATCTCTTACCAGCCCATTTGTCGCATTCGCTCCAGGATGAGCGCGCTGTACTGATTCATGCGCGCGGGTCGCCGCTTCAGAGGAGCCGGTAGAATCGCGGCGAGCCGTGCCGCCTGTTGCCGGTCAGTATTTCGGGCCGCGGTTCCGTCGTAAACATGACAGGCCGCGTCCGCACCATAAATCCCGGGTCCCCATTCGACCACATTGAGGTAGATCTCCAGAATGCGTTGCTTGCCAAGAAAGAGTTCGGCCAGGGGCACCAGTGTGAACTCTGCGCCTTTGCGTAGGATCGAGCGGCCGGTTCCGAAGAAGAGGTTTTTTACTAGCTGCTGTGTGATGGTAGAGGCTCCGCGGGTGCGGCCGCCCTCCAAATCGTCGTCGGCAGCGATATGGATCTGGTGCCAATCGAAGCCATGGTGCTGGTAAAAGCGCGCGTCTTCCGCGGCGATGACGGCGTGCTGAAGATTGGGCGAGACTTGGCTGAGAGGAATAAACTTGTAGCGTTTGCGATACGGCGTGTGGTGAGCCCAGGCCTGCAAGCGACGCTGGATGTGTACTGCAGTGGTCGGTGGATCGATCCACCGGGCGGCCAGAAGGAGTAGCACGGCGAGCAACCAGAGAGACGCCACACTGATGACAGCCCATCGAACAAATGATCGGAAGACATCCTTCTGAAGCGGGGTCCTGGGGTGTGCGTGTGGCCGTTTAGTCACTTGTCAGCATCATAACCGGGGCAGGTTTACTCCTTATGCCTGATCTTGCGCGGAGGCGCCCTACGCGCCGATGGTCTTCTCCTCGAATCGCCGGTGACCTGTCCCCGCCAGAGCCACCATGATTTGAGCAAGAGATGACAGTACGCAGCAAGATTGTGCTATAGCGGCGTCCATAAGGGGGCTTGCAATAAGATAGGAAAACTAAACGAGAGCCATGACCCGCAGCGACATCCGGTCTGGCTCGTGAGGAGCATCCGAATGACCGCAGCTACGTCCAGCGTTACTCGCCCCGCCGGCAAGCTGTTCACCGAAGATCTTGATCTGGTGCCCACGATGATCCATGCGGCGGCCACCACTGCCATCAGTGTTCACCCACTGCGGCGAAATATTGCCGTCCTTGAGGGCTCAGGAGGCAACATCACAGTTCTGACCGGCGAAGACGGAAAGCTCCTCGTCGACGCCGGTTTCTCGGTATCTCAGCCCAGAATATCGGCTGCGCTTGATTCCATCAGCCAGGACCCTATCCGGCACTTGATCAACAGCCACTGGCACACCGACCACACAGATGGCAACCAATGGTTGCACTCCGCCGGCGCCACCATCACCGCGCAGCAGAACACCAGGAAGCACCTTTCGGTGATGACGCGCGTAGCGGGCTGGGATTGGGATTTTCCCGCTCGGCCGGCCGCTGCTCTGCCCACAAGCACGTTCGATACCCGGCACGAGATGCATCTCAACCATACAAACATCACCCTCGCGAAGTATGATCCGGCCCACACCGACAGCGACATTTCTGTGAACTTTGTAGAAGCCGACATCCTTCTGGTGGCCGATACCTGGTGGAATGGGGTCTACCCGTTCATTGACTACTCCACAGGCGGCAGCATCGACGGACAGATCCGCGCCGCCCAACAGAATGTCGACGCTGTTACGGCCGACACCATAGTCGTCCCCGGGCACGGCCCGATAGGCAACAGGGCATCCCTGATCGAATTCCGCGACATGCTCGTGGCCATTCGGGCAAAGGTCGCCGGTTTGAAGAGACAAGGGATGACCGTCTTCGAAGTGATTGCCGCCAAGCCAACCGCCGCCTTTGATGCCAAGTGGGGGCAGTTCTTAATCACCCCGTCCGCTTTCACTGGGCTGGTTTACCAAGGGGTTTGATTCGACAAGGGAGGGACTGACCTTCTCTTCCTACTTTTCTTCGTGACACTGGCATTCTTCAGACATGAGCGAACCGGCGTGTATGTAACCGTCATGTTGGTTCTTCGTGCCCAGCCGTCGAGGCCCATTTATATATAGTGCGAGTGGGTCGGCAAACGTTTCAGCGGAAGTTTCAGCTCGGAACCATGGGAGTCACTTCGCCTGTTCTCGAAACGCGCTCTGATATTTCCGTTGACGGTTGCGGTGAACCGGGAGCATGATGCTGGGCGACGGAATACCAAGCTCCGCTGGAGATTGGCATCTCGCAAGGAGATTTGCATGCGTCGCCTTATCTATGGTGCATTGGCCCTATCCGCACTATCTGTAGCCTCGGCGGTTGCTGTTCACGCCCAGGATTACAAGAAGACCGTCATCTACCAGATCGTCACGGATCGTTTCTATGACGGCAGCACAGCCAACGACAATCCTTCTCAAAGTGCGGGGCTGTATGACTCCAACGGCTTTGCCGAAGAGGGAAGCGGAGATACCACCGCGAACTGGCAGGCTTATTGGGGTGGCGACCTGCTCGGCATACAAGACAAGCTCTCCTACATCAAAGGTTTAAACGCCACGGCGATTTGGATCTCGCCAACCAATGACAATGAAAACCTGAACGCAAACTCGGGAACGCCCATTTCCGCCCCCTATCATGGCTACTGGAACCGCGATTTCATGCGCGTAGAGGAGCACTTTGGAGATGTCAACAACGGGTGGACGGAGTTCAGCAACCTGACTTCCGCAGCCCATAGTAACGGTATCAAGGTCATTGTCGACTGGGCTCAGAACGACACGAATCCCAATAACGGGGGAGAGAACGGTGCGCTCTACAACAACGGGACGCTGATGGCGACACCCGCCAACGACCCCAACGGTTACTTTCATCACAATGCGAACATCGTCAATTACGACGACCGCTACCAGGTCCAGTACGACAACCTGGATTACCTTCAGGATCTGAACCAGGAAAACTCCACCATTGACAGTTACCTGAAGACTGCTGCTGGGCAGTTCCAAAGCTATGGCGCGGATGCGTTCCGGCTGGATGCCCTCAAGAGCGTAACGTGGGGCTGGGAGTACTCTTTCGCGAATGTAGTCTTCAACAACCAACCGAGCTTTCTCTTTGGCGAGTGGAACCCGAACAACTCGGGCGACGCGCTCTACGCGGACGCCTACAAATTCGCCAACCTCTCGGGCATCAGCGAACTCGACTTTGGTGTGAATCAGGCGATCCGCGACGTTTTCGGCAGCAACAACAACATGTCGGAGATCGATTCGACGCTCTCGACGGAAGACGCGAATTTCACCTTTCCCAACAACCTGGTCACGTTCTTCGATTCTCAGGACGAAAACCGCTTGTACGGCAACATAACGACCGACCAGCACCGCCTGCACGAGGCGCTCGCCTTCCTGATTACCTGTCGCGGCATCCCGAACATCTTTTACGGAGACGAGCAATACCTTTACAACACCACGAATAGCGGCAACGACCCTTACAACCGGGTTGCCATGAGCTCCTTTTCGACCAGCACCACGGCTTATCAACTTATCAGCAAGCTGTCGGCTCTGCGCGCGAGCAATGACGCTCTGGGATACGGCACCTCGCAACAGCGCTGGATCAACAACGACGTTTATATTTTCGAGCGCCAGTTCTACAACGACGTCGTGCTGGTTGCCATCAACAAGAACGATACGACTGGATATAGCATCACGGGGCTGGATACCGCTTTGCCGGCCGGCACCTACTCTGACTACCTGGGTGGGCTGCTCAGCGGCGGAAGCCTGACTGTGACGACAGGGTCCGGGGGCAACAATCCGGCGACGGCATTTACGCTAGGGGCCTCGACGGTTGCTGTTTGGCAGAAGCAGGTGAACGCGACCACGCCTGAGGTCGGCAGTATCGGACCATACGTCGGACAGCCCGGCATGACAGCCACGATCGCGGGCGACGGCTTCGGGGCCGCGACCGGCAGCGTGCTGTTCGGAACGGCCACAGCTACCATCAAGAGCTGGTCCAACAGCTCCGTCACTGTGACGGTACCCTCCGTAGCCGCCGGCACCTACAGCGTCACGGTAAAGAACTCAAGTGGAACGCAATCGAACGGCATCAACTTCAACGTGCTCACCGGAAAGCTTATCCCGGTGACGTTCACGGTAAATAATGCGCAGCCGACGAACACCGGCGATTACATCTTCATCACTGGGAGTGTTCCGGAATTCGGTAGTTGGGGCACCACGTTTCAGACCGCCGTTGGACCCATGCTCGACCCGAACTATCCGAACTGGTTCCTCAATGTTTCTTTGCCCGCGGGTACTACCGTTCAATATAAGTACATTGATATTCAAGCGAACGGCAATGTCATCTGGGAGCCTGGCAACAATCACTCCTACACGGTCCCGACGAGCGGCACTGCAGCCGTAAACGACAACTGGTGATCTTTGTCACGCATGTCAAAGGAGGCGAGGAGGCGACGCCTATAGCGACATGGAGGTTGCTCAGTCGCTCGTGCTCGTTAGGGATAGGTGCCATGTTCCCCATCTCCCCGTCCACGAAACTCAGACACGAAACTCGCAAAGAACGAGTGCCGCGCACCCTCTGAATCCAGCAACCGAATCTAATGATTCATCGACGAAGCCTCCAGGCACTTGACGTCGGGGTTCCAGGGGGCAAAAAGACCGCTTGGACTCGGCTTCCAGGTCCAGACGTGAAGGAACCAGAAGCCGATCGAATCCGCTTTAATGAGGGCTTGCCCCATGATGCGCGGCGGCTCGCTTGATTTCCAGGCAGAGATCGGCACAAGGAATTCGACACCATTCAATTGAAAGGTGCCGTCGGGCATCTCCTCGTAGACCAGCACCTCCGGATGCTCCAGGTCGAGCGTCGTGTCGAGAAGGTCGTTGTTCTGAAAGTGATAACCCATCGCACCTGCCGGTTGATGTTGGACGCAGCCGGTGACGCGCTTGTAGCCGGCCGCTTCGGCAGCCTCAGTCGTCTTGAACTTGGCGGTCGCATCACGAATTGTCATGATGTCGCGATCAACTGCCTCGCCCAAGCCGCTTGGAAGAATGCCCGGCGCCTCGCCCATGTCCTTTGCGCTGGCTTGCGCCGCGGTTCCGCTCACCAATGCCAATACCGCCACCATCACTCCGAACATCCACGCTCTCAATGAAGTCCTCATTGTTCCTGTTCCATCCTTGCTTCGGATTTGGTTCTTGCCTTTCGCTACGCAGCCATCCTAGGGGGCTGCGGAGGAGGCGGACACGTGTTTTTGACAAACGGGCCTGCCGGGATGCCAAACTGGATTGAGGTCCTTGCGAGCGCGGTTGGTCATCGCGGCAGGCCGCTCCATCAAAAGCCCGCTAAGGCGGAGAGTCAACCGTGGCAAAATGAAACAGTAATGTCGCCTCTGATGCGTCAACGGATACGGCTGATCGCGGGAGTCTGGCTCGGCTGGACGATCGCCGGGCTTTTCTACATCATCCAGGAGACGGTGCCGCGACTCTATCGAGGCGGTGCCGTGCCATGGAAATATGTGTTCGTCGGCTGGATGACCGGCATGTATGTTTGCGCCGCGCTCACGCCGGCGCTCCTTTGGCTTGGCAATCGGTGGCCGATCGAACGCCGAGTCACCTACGCCGCATTGCACCTCTGTTTCAGCGTGGTTTTCTCGATCTTAGCCTCGGTGATCGAAGTCCCGATACTGTTGCTGCTTGGCGTCTTCCCTGCGCTGCCGCCTCCTCCGTCGATCGCCGCGGGAGTCAGAATCATGTTGGCGTTCGGCATCCAGGGGGGTGTCATCCGCTATTGGGCGGTGATCGCGCTTCATGCGGTGTACCGGTCGCAGAAAAATGCCAAGACTCGCGAGCGGGAGGCATTCGAGCTGAAGGTGCAAGCATCCGAACTCGCCCAGCAGCTTGCAACCGCGCAGCTGAGTTCCCTGAAGATGCAGTTGCAGCCGCATTTTCTGTTTAATACGCTTGGTGCCATCATGATCCTGATTCAGCAGCAGAAGACAGCGCAGGCCGAAGGCATGGTTGCGAAACTAGGGGATCTCCTCCGCCTCACGCTCGATGACGTGGAGGCCCAGGAAGTCCCGCTTTGGCGCGAGCTCGAATTCCTGCGGTTGTACCTCTCGATCGAGCAGGTCCGGTTCGAGGACCGGCTGCGGGTGCGCATTGCACCGACCGCGCTGTCCGAAGTTCTCGTGCCGCATATGGTGCTGCAGCCGATCGTTGAGAACGCGGTTCGCCATGGTCTTGGTCAGAGCGAGGAGGCGGTGACCATCGAGGTGGTGGCGACCAGCTCAAATGGGTCACTTAACCTCATCGTGTCCGATGATGGACCTGGACTTCTCTCGCCCAGGCCCGGTCGCTCCGGAATCGGGTTGACGAATACTAGAAACCGGTTGGCACGGCTCTATGGCGATAGCGCGCATCTCGTCATCGAGCAAGCAGCGGGTCGAGGTGTGCGGGTTACGATCACACTACCGATCCGGACGGTTCCGCCCGAGGGCTCACGGTGCGATTGAGCGTCCTCGTTGTGGATGATGAGCCCATCGCGCGCGAAGGGTTAAAGCTATTGCTCGGCCGTCAGCCCCATGTCGAGTCTGTCTCGGAAGCGCGAAACGGACGAGAGGCGATCGCTCATATTCGTGAGCAGAGACCGGATCTCGTACTTCTTGACGTGCAGATGCCGCGGACCGATGGCTTTGCGGTGGTCCATGCCGTTGGAGCAGAGCGCATGCCGCCGATTATCTTCGTGACCGCGCACGACCAGTATGCGATCCGGGCGTTCGAAATCGCTGCCATCGACTATCTCCTCAAACCGGTAACCGAGGAACGCTTTGACCTCGCGTTCAAGCGGGCGATTGGCAGGCTACGAGGCGCGCCGCACGAGGATGCCACAAAACAATTGATGGCGATGCTCGATGCCATCGCGAATCCGCCGCGGCAACTTGAGCGATTCGCGGTTCGATCCGGCGAGAACACCCTTTTCGTGCCAATCAACGAGGTGGATTGGATCGAAGCTTTCCAGAACTACGTCCGGCTCCACGCGGGTCCGGCAACTTACCTATTACACGTACCGATGAACACCATTGAGGGCGTGCTCGATTCCAAACGCTTCCTGCGTATCCATCGATCGTACATCGTCAACGTCCGGCGTATCGCGCAGCTGTGGTCGATCGCGCACGGTCAGTATGCGGTAGAACTCAAATCGGGGCAACGTCTGCAATCGGGGCGCACCTACAGCGAGCGCATCCGCCGCGCGCTTACAAATCCATTCTGACTGCATCGCGGATTTCCATGGAGGGACTTCGCCGGGTCGCGAGTGCGCCAAAGCGTCAAGTGCTCCTGTTGTCAGTTTTCGAAAACAGGGCAATGCGCTTTTCCAGGCGGATCAACTCTGGACTTTTCCAAGCTGATGAACGCTGGATTTGATACTTGGCGATGATGTGCTCAGCCGCGTCACTGTTGCAAGCCACGACCACTTGACAATTGCCGACGCGTAACCATATAGTTACAGATTATGCGTGAGCGGTCGGTTACATATTCGCCCGATGCGATCTTCGGTGCACTTGCCGATCCCACTCGCCGTGCAGTGCTCGACTTGTTGCGCAGCGGAAGCCTGCCGGCAGGCCAGATTGCCCGAGCTTTCCCCGTATCCCGGCCAGCAATCTCAAAACATCTGCGGCTCCTGCGGCGCGCATCTCTGGTCACTGAGGCACGCCGGAGCCGACACCGTCTATACAGCCTGAACCCCATGCCACTGAAAGCGGTAGATGCGTGGCTGAATCAATATCGAGTTTTCTGGGAGGCGAGTCTGACATCTCTGAAAGCTGTTGTTGAGAACCAGAACGCGAGAAAGACTCCTGCGAACCGCAGAACCAACCCGTAGTCGGAGACAAGAAATGGCTACTACATTCATCGCTCCTGATGGCGACACAATCGTCAGCGAGATCTACGTTGCTGCCCCGCCCGAAGAGGTGTTTCGAGCGCTCGTTGACCCCGAAATGGTGGTGAAGTGGTGGGGCGGGCAAGGGGCGGGGCAGAGCTTCCGCTGCACGCACTTCGAGTGTGATTTGCGCGCCGGCGGAAAATGGCGCAGCGCTGGAATCGATGGCCAAGGCAATCCCTTTGAGGCGGCCGGCGAATACGTTGAGGTCACTCCTCCGCACCTTCTTGTGCAGACCTGGACGGCTAGCTGGACCGCCCAGGTGAAAACAACGGTTCGTTGGGAGCTGCACGAGACTGAAGATGGAACCATCGTCCGGCATCAACACAGCGGACTTGCCGGACATCCAGAAGTAGGTCGGAGCTTCCGTGGTTGGCCGCGCATTTTGGGCTGGCTGCAAGCGTACTTGGAGAAAGGTAAGACGGTGGACGATCGCTGGCCGGTCATCTGACTTAAGCCCACGTTGGGGAGTCTTGCTGCTGGAGGAAGCTAGGCGCCCCCCGTGTGTTACCCACCGTTTACCGATTGAGAAATTTCTGCCGTATGATCCTCGCCCTTGACGGATGCGAGAGTGACAGCGACAAGGGACCAGATGGCTGCACAATCGCCAAGTGTTCCAAAAACCGCCCGGATCGAATCCCATCGATAGAAGCCTTCAGATGCCTTCTGCAGCAGCGCCGGATTCGTCCCTCCGTGTTGCAGGCTCAGCATGACTGGCGCCGCCTGCGTTGTCAGGAGCAAAACGCAGATATCCATAAGTGCCGCTCCATAGACGGGAATGGCGGCCCACAAAGGTCTTCTTCGACTGATACGAAAAGCGACTGCCGCAGCAAGAGTCAGAAGCGTACCTCCGATTCCTGCAACGGGATAAATGATCCTTCCGTTCCCAAGATCCGCGAACCGGCTGAATGCAGCCCAGGCTTCTGGCCCCAAATGGCGCCATGCAGGCATCTCAACGAGAGTCCTGTTAAAACCTCCGGCAAAGGATCCCAGCAGGAGCGAGGTCAAAATCGACCAGAATGCTATCCGCAGCGATCTCCGATCACCCATACGCCATCCTCCGTCTCTCATTCTCTATACATCGCTATACGAGGTACAGTCAAATAGCGCCCTCAAAGGCTCGCGAGATTGAGAGAAGACCTGCCATTCTGGGAGGCACCGAGTCGCCTTTCCAATTCGCTTCTATATTGACTAGAATAGGACCTTGTAATCCGATGTATCTCCAGTCTGGAGTGCCAGGGATGCCATTCAATCGGGAATTGCTCAAAGGGAGCATCGCGCTTTTAATACTGAAGCTCCTGTCTGAACGTGATATGTACGGCTACGAGATCATTCAGGAAGCGGCTCGCCGGAGCGAAGATGTCTTCGAATTCAAGGAAGGGACGCTTTACCCGGCCCTTCACCAGCTGCACAAACGCGGCTTTCTGCGTTCGGAGTGGCGCCTGGGTGAAAGCGGAAAGCAAAGGAAATACTATGGATTGACTGTCGCCGGCCGGAAGGAGGCGCAGCGCGGCGAAAAGGACTGGCTACTGTTCACGCAGACTGTGAATGCGATCATTGCGAAGGCAAAACCATGACTCAGCATCCTGCCGTGATCCAACAGATCGTTGCTCTTGCAAAGCTTCCCGGTGCACGGTGCCGCTGCGAAATCGAAAGAGAACTGCGCGACCACCTGGAAGATCTGGAAGAGGAAGCGCGTTCGCGGGGCCATAACGAGGCAATGATCGAGCAGATCGCCGCGATACGCCTCGGGGCCCCGCGGGAAATTGCTGCGGCCTTTGCATCGGTGTACGCATTCGAGAGATGGATGCGCCGCGCCCTTGCTTGCGGCATACTCCTGCTGGCATCCTTCGTGGCGGTATCATTTGCCGTTGGAATAGTGCAGTCGAGTGCTGCACTCTGGATTGGTGCCCAATTTCCCGGCGTCTCCAATGGGCTTTATTGGGAGGTTCTAGGGCTTGTCGCAATTGCTCTCGGCTATTGCGGCGCGTACTTGGTACAACTAGTCTTTCCGACATCGTTTGCCAAAGCCGCTTCGCTCAGCTTCATCCTGACGATTTGCGTTGCGGAGTGCCTCTTTTCAGCGGTCCCTGCTCATGCGGTCTTGCCCTGTATAGCGTTCGCCGGTACCGCCTTCGCCAGCCTCCTGCAACGTGTTCATGTCCCATTCGTATGGTTGGCGGGACCGGCCGTGCCAATCACGATTATTGCGGTTGCTTTTCGTCCACTGCTGGCCGGGCAGGGGCCGCCACCCTGGTTGCTGTGGGTGGGCCTGGCCCTCTCTTGTGCGGTACTGAGAAGAATAGTCTGCATCTTCGAGAAGCTGGCCTTCAAGGGGACTCTTGCATAGAACCACCTGAAGACTGGCTCTGCTGCAATAGCGGACCATTCCGATGGAAGATCAGCGAGCCTTTTCTCCAGGAATGAAGTGGTCATCGACAGCTTTCTTCATCAAGCCGGGTGGCAGTAGCCCCTGGGCGAGGATGAAGTCGTGGAAGCGCTGGGCGTTGAACTTCGCGCCGAGAGCTTCTTCGGTTTCCTTGCGGAGCTCGAGCAGCCGCGTATAGCCGTAGAAATAGCTGGTCGCCTGTCCTGGAGAGCGGAAGGTGTAGCGTTCCACCTCCTGGTTGGCGAATGGGACTGAGAAGACGACGTCCTGGGTGAGAATCCTCATGGCGTCGGCGGGCTCCAGTTTACCGGCCTGGCGGGCGATTGGCAGGCTACGAGGCGCGCCGCACGAGGATGCCACAAAACAATTGATGGCGATGCTCGATGCCATCGCGAATCCGCCGCGGCAACTTGAGCGATTCGCGGTTCGATCCGGCGAGAACACCCTTTTCGTGCCAATCAACGAGGTGGATTGGATCGAAGCCTTCCAGAACTACGTCCGGCTCCACGCGGGTCCGGCAACTTACCTATTACACGTACCGATGAACACCATTGAGGGCGTGCTCGATTCCAACCGCTTCCTGCGTATCCATCGATCGTATCAAATCCGTGGCCTCTTTCACGGCCATGTCAGCCAAGAACGCATCGAGCTTGCGCTGCAGCAGCTAAGTACCCTGGGCATCATCGACTGGCATCGCGAGCCCGAACGTGGACGCGGCCGCCCCTCCACCATTTGGGCCCCCGCCGGAGGCGCCAAAGCTGCCGGGAGGGGGGCTTAATGCGCATAACGCGCTTAACGCGCACCCTCCGCAGAGAAAAAGCGAACACTTTAGGCGTCCGAAGGCGTCAACGCACAAGAAACCTGCGAATTACGCAGGTCCAGATCGGACTTGGACTCGGCCGAAACCGTACAGGCAGTCACCACCGGCATGGCGCTACATGATGCATGTGAAGGGGAGGCGCTTCGGCATCCTATCCTGGCCGTTTACGTGAGTTTGCGCTTGACCTGAGAGTGGACAGTTTTCTTGCTGTGCCTGGCACCGGATCTCTTGCTATAGCTTGCGTTGCGGAGAGTCGCGGTCGACTGGCGCCGGCGCCGAGGCTCTACTGGGGGACGAAGCACACCGGCCACTCGCAGTTGCGCCGCATACGGATCGTGGACATACTCCGGATCGAACATGGCGATCACGGTTGAAGCACGAACGGTAAACTGTCTCGCCCACTGGCTATCCATCAGAGTTTGTTGCACCGTCCTCCAATGCTCAGCATCGGTTTCGATAAACCCGTCGAGCCGGGAAGCTCGCGGGAACCATCGAGGTCATTCACAGCCCCGAGGAACTCAACAAACTCCTCAAGATTGGTGCCCATTTGAAAGACCAGCTGGGTCAGCGCCATCTGTTGCGGCGCAGTTAGCTGATCGAAGTTACGGCAATAAGCCCTGGCGTTATAGGTGGCCTGGATGACGGAGATACGCAGAAGCCGCGTGGCCTCTTCCTCGGTCAGCTGCGGGGGGAGGGTGTGCCTGATGATTTTCCTGCGGTATGTCTTCTTCGACCATAACGCTACGTTACGGTTGAACCGGTCGAGAATATCCTGCAATCGATCGGGAGCAAGCCCAGCCGCCTGCCAAAGCTGAGCCGAAGACGGCTCCAAAAAAGGATGCGGATTCAGAGGATCACCCTGGGGGTGTTCGGTTGCCTGCACGTCGAGGCTGAACCCCGCGCCTATCAACGGCCGGTTCGTTTTCGGGTCGGGATAGGCAGCGAGCACCCAACCTTCATGCTGATGGTCGCGAAGCAGATCCATCAAGCTCGGCAGGCTGAACTTGATATCGGAGTCCTTGAAGTCGAGTAACGCTTGCGCCCCATTTTCGGAATTTGCCGGAACGAGATTCAGCGCAAGCTCAACCGGCAGTGAAACCAGGGATTGCACGGGAATGGACGGTACCTGCCCGGAAGCGGCTGCCACCATTGCGAAGAGCACCGCTGCAATGAACACACATTGTCGTGGGGCTGTCATCACTTTCGGATCGCTGCTTTCCGAAACATCCTGCGATACACAATGACCCAAATTCCCGAGTTAAACAATAACTGAAAAGTGCCAGACACGGGGGAGTAACGTCCGCGATTGCCCCCACTGGGGGAGCAATGTATGATCTGCGGGTCGGAGACGGAGTGACGCTGAACATTCAGGAGCAGTTCGGGCAGATTGATATCTACGTGTTCGATCAGATCCTGCGCGGCAACATTACGTCGGGCATGGTTGTGCTCGACGCGGGATGTGGATATGGACGGAACCTGGTCTACCTGCTGCGCCAGGGATGCAAAATATTCGCCCTGGACGCGGATGCCGACGGCGTTGAACATGTCCGGGCCCTCTCGGCCTCGCTCGAAACCGGATTGCCCGCGGAGAACTTCCAGGTGGGATCCATGGAGCGAATGCCATTCCCGAACGGGTTTGCCGATGTAGTGATGTGCAATTCAGTGCTCCACTTCGCTCGCGATGAGCGGCATTTCCGGGCGATGCTGGCGGAGCTGTGGCGAGTCGTCAAGCCGGGTGGGATGTTGTTCTGCCGCCTGGGCTCGAGGATTGGCATGGACTTCGAACGAGTGCGGGGCGATCTATATCTGGTAGGTGACGGCTCGGAGTGGTTCCTGGTAGATGAGGAGATGCTTCTCGGGTTGACCGAGAAGATGAACGCAGTACTCGTAGATCCGTTGAAGACCACGATCGTTCAGGATTTTCGCTGCATGACGACCTGGGTGCTAAGGAAGCGAAGGAATATCTCGACCCGGTAGGTCGTCGGGGTCTAGACTGATCCGTCCCGAAGAGGAGAAGTCCATGCGCAGTTTTGCAAGAAGATGCGCCGTGATTGCTTTGCCGCTCATTCTGGCAGCCACTCCGGTTTTTGCAGCACCGCCCTCGCTGCCCTCCACATTCACCGCACAGACCATCCACAGCCCCGCCGGCGCAGATATCTTTGTTCGCTCTGGGGGCAGGGGACCGGTCGTCGTCCTCATCCATGGTTACGGTGAAACCAGCGATTCATGGGGCCCGCTGGCTGCCGAGCTCTCCAAGACCTATACCGTTGTAGTGCCGGATCTGCGAGGCATCGGGCACTCCTCTCAACCGGCCGGCGGCTATGACAAGAAAACGCAAGCCGCTGATATCCGGTCAGTCGTCACCACGCTTGGGTATGACCGAACCTACGTGGTATCGCACGATATTGGAATCATGGTCGCGTATGCGTATGCTGCGCTCTATCCCGATAAGGTCGAGCGACTGGTGGTTATGGACGCGCCCATACCGGCATCGCGCCCTGGGATGAAATCGTAAAGAACCCAAAGTTGTGGCACTTCTCGTTCTGGGGTCCTGATGAAGAGCGGTTAGTGCAGGGCCGCGAGCGTATTTATCTCGATCGTATCTGGAATGATTTCTCCGGCAGTCCGAGCCAGCCCGATGAGGCCACGCGGGCCTTTTACACGGTGCAATACGCCAAGCCCGGGGGCATGCACGCCGGTTTTGAACAGTTCAAGGCGTTTTCTCAGGATGCCGCTGACAACCGAGAATTCGAGCGCACAAAATTGAGCATGCCCGTCCTCGCGGTGGGCGGGGAAAAGTCATTCGGCGCGACAGAAGCGGTGGTCATGCGCAATGTCGCTGTCAACGTGCGCGAAGCAGTCGTGCCCGGCTCCGGACACTGGCTGATGGAAGAGAATCCGGATTACACCGTCGCCTTGATTCGGGATTACTTGAAAGACCCAACGGCCGCTACAGTTCCTGATCGTTAAGGCCAAACGCAGCCAAGCAGCCCACATGCCTTTGGAGGGGCCGGGCGAAAAGTAACGGTTGCCTTTTGCTGTAGCGTTCCTGCACACTTAATCCCACTATGTAAGCAGATTGAGACAACCCCGGGGTATCCCCTTTTATATGAGCCACTTTGCCTTGCTAAAGAGTTTTCGTTGGACTGCCTGCATATTCGCCCTTCTCGTAACCGTCGGAATCCTTAGCGGCTCCGCAAGGGCGCAAGCTCCCCAGGCTCTGTTTCCTACTGCGACCCAATTGCCTAGTCCCGGATCGCCGGTGTTTACCGGCGATTTTAATGGCGATGGAGTCCCGGATCTTGCCACTATCACCGAAAGCAATGCTTTAGAGATCGAGCTGAGTGTGGGCACGAGTGCACCTACGACCGTGACGACGCAGCTCAATTGCGGGTCCAATCAGGGCACGGCGCAGGTGACCTTCGGTGATGTGAACAATGACAAGAAGCTGGATCTGGTTTTCTCCTGCAACGGGTATGTCACCATCCAGTTAGGGAACGGGGACGGCACTTTTCAAACGCCCGCGTATTTTGCGGTGAACGCCCAGATGCCAGTCCTGGTTGACTTGAACAATGACGGATTCCTGGACATTGCAGCCCTGGTGCCCAGCACCACTGCCCCTCAAGTGGCTGTGCTTCTGAACCAGGGAGCCACCAGCCCTGGAGTGTTCCAATCTCCCAAGTTGTATGCGGCCGCGAGCGGGGCCGATAGCCTGATGGCCGGCGACTTTAACGGTGATGGCAACCAGGATGTCATTACGGCGAACCTCAATAATGGTGATCCTAATCCGGTCTTTACCGGGTTTTCCATCCTTTATGGAAAAGGCGACGGCACACTCAACGCTCCCGCAACGCAATCCGCAAGCAGTTTCTCCAGCTTTACCATCGGCGACTTCAATGGCGATGGAGTTACCGATCTTGCTTTGATGTTGCTCCCCCCAACCGGCACCAGCCTGTTTACCTCGGTTCAGATTCTTCTCGGCAGCACCACCGGAACCTTCACCCCGGGCGCGTCCCTGGGGATTACGGCGCAAGCGGTCCCTGCACCGGCAAATTCTTTGCCGATGGCGGCGGTTGCTCTTACCACTAGCGGCAATCTCGATCTGGTCGTTCTTACCAATGTGCTGAACGTCTTTCTGGGAGATGGCAAAGGCGGCTTCACGCCGTCGGGCAGCTATGGTGTATCGGGGAATCCCTTGTTGTTTGCGGATCTGACCGGCCAGGGAAACCTGGGCTTAATTATTGGAGGCACCGCCGGAACCTTCTACTTTCCCGGCGGTGGGGACGGCACATTTCAGGCGGTGCCGGGCTTGCCGGGCTACGGCGCCATCGCGGACGTGAACAATGATGGCATCGCCGACATAGTATTCACGCCGCCCCAGGGAGGCAGCTACTTTGGCACCGCACTGGGCAGAGGCGATGGCTCTTTCTCGCTTCTGGACCAAGTCACCCCACTCCCCGCCACGTCAACCTACTATCTCCTGATGACCGGAGACTTCAACGGAGATGGAAAGATCGACACGGTCGCAATTCAACCTGGCACCGAGGGCCAAGACCCCTGCGCGCAGCCACCGAATGCTCAACTACTCTCCTACCTGGGAAGCGGCGACGGTCGCTTTCAGGCCGCCGGAGCAGCCCTTCCCCTGGAAGTCGGCTATGCGGCCGCGGGCGTAAGCGGTGATTTCAATTCCGATGGAAAGCTCGATCTCATTCTTCCCTACGGCGTTGCCCTCTGTCAGCAGGGGTTGATATTTGTGCCCGGAAATGGAGATGGCACGTTCGGCACTCCTGTCCCGCTCAACGTATCCCAGAACATCCAAAACCCTGGCCTTCTGGTCGGCGACCTGAATAAGGATGGGAAGCCGGATCTTATTTGGGGCAACGCTGTCCTTCTGGGCAACGGGGATGGAACATTCAAACAAATCCCTCTGACAATTCCTTCCAGTTCGCAGAACCCCGTTGCGGTGATCGCTCTTGCCGATCTCAACGGGGACGGTATCCTCGACGCGGTGTACAGTCCCGGTACCACCATCAACGCGGGGAATGGCGATGGAACTTTTCAAACCACGCCCTTCTACACCGTGCCCTTGCCGCAAAATACCTATGCGAAGTCCTTTGCCACCGCGGATGTGAACGGCGATGGCAATCCGGATTTACTTCTCGTGCAAACCGGCAACACGCCTCCTTATCTTGCGGTGTATCTGGGAGACGGAACCGGCAACTTTACTCAAGATCCTAATAGCTACTACGTCAGCACGTCGTCGTCGAATTTCGGCACGAATGCCATGGTGCCAAGCCGGCTCAACAGCCAGGCTCCTCCGGCGGCGAGCGACAACAAGCTGGATCTCTTGATTGCGCTTACCAACAGCAACGAAAATTCCACCCCGTATACCGTCTCCCTTTTGAACCAGACCAACCCTCCGCCAGTGAAGCCGGCCCCTGTCAGCAGTACAACTTCACTGCAAGCTTCGCCGGCCACCGGAACTCCCGGGACGGCGATTACGTTAACCGCATCGGTCTTCGGAACCAACCCCACTGGTTCGGTCACGTTTACCGCCAATGGAAATACCCTGGGGACGGAAGCCGTTGCCAACGGAACCGCCACACTCCAACTCTCGTTTGCGAATGTTGGCACCTATGCAATCACGGCATCCTACCCGGGAGACAGCAACAATAGCGCAAGCACTTCCACCGCGGTTAACGTCACCATAGGGCAAGCGGCCACGACTACTGCCTTGCAGGCTACGCCGACCACCGGCAATGTGAATGGGCAGATTACGTTGACGGCAACTGTGACTGGAGCAGTTCCCACGGGTAGCGTTTCCTTTGCCTCGGGCGCGACCAGCCTGGGCAAAGCGACGCTTGCCAACGCAGTAGCGACCCTGCAAACGTCGTTCGCCGCTGCCGGCAGCTACCCCATCACCGCAACCTACCAGGGAGACGCGAATAACCTGGGCAGCGCTTCCAGCGCGGTAACCGTGGTGATCGCATCGCCGGACTTCACGGTCAGCGCTTCGCCCGCCTCAGGCTCAGTTGCTGCGGGCCAAAGCGCTACCTTTACCTTCAGGGTTACTCCTACGGCGGGTTACACGGGCACGGTGAAGTTCTCTTGCGGCACGTTGCCCAGCATGGCGACCTGCTCGTTTTCACCGGCGAGCGTTACGCCGTCGGGCGGAACCGCAGTCACTAGCACCCTCACGGTCGCTACGGCCGCGGCGAGCGCCATGCTCCATCCGGAGCGGCCTTTTGGTCCTTCGGCCCCATGGATTCCGACAGGTGGACTTGCCATCGCCGGCGTATTTGGTCTCGTCTTTGCTCCGAACCGGATGAGGCGCTGGAACCAACAATTGCGTCTGCTCAGCTGGGGATTCTTGTTGGCTTCTGTCTCCCTCGCAGTCGCGGGATGTGGAGGCGGGAATAGCACGCCGTCCAACCCTGGTACCCCTGCAGGCACTTACAGCATATCGGTGAGCGCCGCTGACAGCGCGGGTGGACCGCAGCACGCAGCCAGCATCTCGTTGACAGTCCAGTAGACTGGATGAATGGACGCTCTACCGAGATTTGATCTGCAAGACAAGATCGCGCTGGTGACCGGGGCGGCCCGTGGATTGGGCCGGGCGATTGCACTTGCACTCGCCGAGGCCGGCGCGGATGTCGCGCTGGGTTTGCGTGACAGGACCAGCGACAGCGGCGTGATTGGCGAGATCGCTGCTCGCGGACGGCGACCGCTGCCGCTGCAGATGGATATGACCAGCACGGCGCAGATCCGCAAGGCGGTGGATCAGACGGCACAGAACTTCGGCCGGCTGGACATTCTGGTCAACAACACGGGGATCGCACCGGACAATCTGGCGGAGAATGTCAGTGAAGAAGACTTCGATCAGACCGTCGCCATTAACCTGAAAGGGACGTTTTTCGCCTGCCAGGCAGCGGGGCGGATCATGATCCAGCAGAAGAGTGGGTGCATCATCAATATGAGCTCGCAGGCCGCGTTCGCAGCGTTGCCGACGGAGTCTGTCTACTGTATGACGAAGGCAGGAATCAGCCACCTGACCAAGTGCCTGGCGGTGGAGTGGGGCAAATACAACATCACGGTCAACGCCGTGGCGCCGACGTTCATCCACACCCCGGGCACACAACCCGCGCTTGCCGATCCCGGGTTTCGCCAGGACGTGATTGACCGCATCGCCGCCCTGCATCGCATCGGCGAGCCGAGCGAAGTAGCCGGCGCGGTGGTCTTTCTTGCCTCACCGGCTGCTTCGCTCATCACCGGTCACACGCTGGTGATCGACGGCGGTTGGACGGCTCGCTAATCGTTTCCAGGCTACAGTTATTGCGAAACTGCCTTAGCTCGGCATCGGGCGCTGGTGGATGATCATCCAGGATGTTCCAAACTTGTCTCGGAGCATGCTGAAGCGGAAGGCAAAAAAAGTCTCCTGCATAGGCATGAAGATCTGGCCGCCCTCCGCGAGCAGGGCATGAACCCGCTCCGCCTCGGGAGTGCTGTCGACGGAATAGGAAAGGTAGACACTGCGCATGGGCTGGAAAGTTTCCGGCGGAACGTCGCTTCCCATGATCTCGGTCTCACCAAAGGTCATGTGGGCATAGAGAATGGCCTTCTGCAACTCAGGAGCCACATTGGTCGCGCCCGGCGCCTGGCCATGCGTCATCATGGCGATGAGCTTTCCGCCGAGGTGCTTCTCGTAAAAACGGAAGGCCTGCTCGCAGTTGCCGCCATAGTTGAGGTAGGGATTTACTTTCATCGTGTCGTTTCCTTTCGAGGGTTAGTTGCAACAGGCATGCGCTTGGGCGCATCTTCGTACTCGTCGTGACGACGCGCAAAATCCATGGTCGACTTCTCGTCGCGTCCTTTGGGTGCCCGATCGAGAATCATCAGCGTGCCGATCAACTCCTCAGGACCGCGTCCGTAGGTTTGATCTTGTCGCGCAATTGGGTCGCTTCCTTTTCTTTCAGCAGCAGAGCTTTGCGGACGGTCAACCATTCTTCCCGCGATACCACCGGATGATTTTCCATCGTGTTCCCTCCATCACGCATTTGACAATAAACGTTGATATCAACATTATTGAATTATGTCAAAGCCCCCCAAGGTTCCGTATGAGACCACGCTGCTGGTTCGCGACTGCTGCCTGTGTCTTCATGTGCAGCGGGCGGCCCGGGCGCTGGCCCGGCGCTTTGACGAGGTCTTGCGGCCGTTCCAACTAACCAACGGGCAATTTTCGTTGCTGATGTCACTGAACCGGCCGGAACCACCACCGATGGCGGCTGTGGCGTCTCTGCTTGCCATGGACCGGACTACCTTAACCGCGGCGCTTAAACCGTTGGAGCGTCGCGGCCTGGTGAAGGTAAGCCCAGACCCGGTCGACCGGCGCAGCCGCCGGCTGGCGCTCACGGCAAAAGGCCAAGGATTGCTGGCCCGGGCTGTTCCGATCTGGGAGCAGACCCACGTTGAGTTGGAAGGTCTGCTTCCCAAGGGCGATCCCAGCCGCCTGCGCGAAAACCTGGGCGCTCTGCTCCAATAAAGATGGTATTCCGCGCGTACAACGCCTCCGATTCAATCCGGCATCCCTATTAGAGTCGGGAGGTAGCAATGGATCCTAAGTTAATAGTTGCGATTGCTGCGGCGGTTGTTGTGGTTCTGATAATCGGCTGGGCGGTTTTACGTAAACAGCGAACTATGAAGTTGCGCAGCCGCTTTGGGCCGGAGTATGACCGGGCAGTGCGTGAGAGCGGGCCGCAACGTGCTGAAGCGGCCTTGCTGGAGCGGGAAAAACGCGTAAAGGAATTTCCTATACGCGAGCTAAACGCCGACGAACGCGAGCGCTTCCTCACCGAGTGGCGCATTGTGCAATCGCGCTTCGTCGATGATCCGCGAGGGGCGGTGGCTGAGGCTGACCTTTTGGTGGATCGCTTGATGCAAGCCCGTGGATATCCAACGACCGACTTCGAGCAACGTGCTGCCGATATTTCCGTGACTCATCCGCGGGTGGTAGACAATTACCGCGCCGCCCACCAGATCGCAGTGCGGCATCGGGAAGGACAGGCAAGCACCGAAGACCTACGCAACGCGATCATCTACTATCGCTCGTTGTTTGACGATTTGCTGCAGACCGGAACCCACAAGAAGGAGGTTGCGTAATGACCGAGCTCAGCAGGACGGAAGATCAACTGACAACTGCGGATATCGCGGCCAGAACATCCGGCCCCGCGATAGCGCCGCAGAACGGTGTCGTTCGCGAAGAGGTTGCAAGAGAAGAAGCGGTTAGCCCCAGGCCGGTGCGAAACGAGGTCGCAGGGCGCGATTGGGATAATACACCGCAGCGCGCGCAAGATACCGCTGCCGGAACGCCGTTATTCTCAAATACCGACATAGGTGACCTGCGCACCCGTTGGGGCAATGTACAGGCGGAATTTGTCGACGAGCCGCGCCGCTCCGTCGAGGCGGCCGATCAGTTAGTCGCCACCGTGATGCAGCGGCTGGCGGAGGGCTTTGCCAATGAACGGGCTTCGCTTGAAAAACAATGGGACAGCGGTGAAAACGCCTCAACCGAGGACCTGCGCATTGCATTGCAGCGCTATCGCGCATTCTTTGATAGATTGCTTAACGCCGCCTGATCCGAGCTAGACAATGTATCCATAGGGCCGCCGACTAAGGCGGCCCCTTTTCCAGTGGACAATCTACTGCCTAGAGATGTAGATTGTCTACACCGTGAACCCCTGGACTCGCCTTTTCCGATCTCGAAAAACCGACCTGGATGCCGAGATAAAATCTCACCTGGCGATGGCTGCGGCCGACAAGCAAGCGAACGGCGCAGACGCCAAAACCGCTGCCCAGTTGGCCCGCCGCGAGTTTGGCAACGTGGCATTGGTGAAGGAAGTAAGCCACGAGCTGACCAACTGGATGTGGCTGGAGCGGCTGGGCCAGGATTTCCGTTTTGCCATGCGCCAGATCACGCGCACGCCCGGCTTCTCCTTCGCTGTGATCCTCACCCTCGCTCTCGGCATCGGCGTGAATACCGCGGTCTTCAGCATGGTCAACGGGTTCATGCTTCGGCCATTGCCTTATCCTGATGCGGATCGCATTGCCAGCCTCATCCTTCATAGCGAGGGCACGTACCGCACCGGGCAGTTCGGCGTTGAGGACGACGACAGCCACACCTTCGAGACCTGGAATCTTGTCAACCAGAACGTCACGGCTGTGCAGGCCGCTGCACAAGGAGCGACCACCGGCGTTAATCTTCTGGCCGGTGCGCAGCCCGGAGCCGCCATCCGCTATGTGCAGGCCACGCGCGTCTCCGCGGGGTACTTTGAGGTGCTCGGCATCAGGCCGTTGCTTGGCCGTGGCTTCAGCGCAGACGAAGACCGCCCCGATGGCCGCAAAGCTGTCGTCCTTGGCTACCCGCTCTGGCAATCGGCGTTCGGCGGAGATCCCCATGTGCTGGGGAAGGGAATCACGCTCAAGGGCGAACCGTACACCGTTGTGGGCGTGCTGCGCAACGGCGCGCGAAGCCCAGGCAACGGCGAACTCTTCACCGCGCTCGCTCCCGCTGATACAAAGGGTGAATGCAGCGGGAATAACTGCAGCATTCTACTTCGGCTCCGCGACGGAGCCACGTGGCAAGAGGCGGGCGTTCAAATTGCCCAGCTCCGCCTGCCCAGCTTTGAACAAATCGCCAACTCGGCTCACGGCCGAGCCTGGTTTTATGCGCAGCCGCTCTCCAGGTATCTGGGCAGCCAGATGCGGACACCCGTTCTCGCGCTCATGCTTGCCGTCAGCTTCATTCTGTTCATCGCCTGCGCCAACCTGGCTGGGCTCACCCTGGTGCGCATCGATCGCCGCACGCAGGAGATCGCCACTCGTCTCGCCCTGGGGGCTGCACGCAGCGCGATCCTTCGCCAGCTGTGGATTGAGAGCTTACTGCTTGCGCTGATGGGAGCTGCTGCCGGCCTGGTGTTGGCCCGCGGGATCCTCGCCTCGCTCCATGGTTTTGTGCCCGATGAGTTTATACCCCTCGGCGGCCTTTCCCTGGACGGCCGGGTGCTCGCTTTCACCTTCGGCACGTCGCTCGTGACCAGCTTGTTCTTCGGAGCACTGCCTGCCTTCAGGACGCGCCGGGTCGATATGCGCTCCTCTGCCGGCGGCCATGCGGTCACTGCTGGATCAAGCCGCATCCGTCAAGTGCTGATTGGCGCGGAGGTCGCACTCACTGTGGTGCTGCTTTTCTCTGCCGGCCTGCTGATCCGCACGCTCATCCATCTGGAGACATTGCCGCCGGGATTCGACGCGCGCAACGTGATGACGGCGAAACTTTCTCTCGACGACGCACGCTACCACGAGCCTGCTGCTTTCCGCTCGCTGCTCGATCGGAGCCTCGAAGCTATGCTGCGCATTCCTGGCGTGGAAGATGCCGCGGTCGGGCTCAGCGTCCCTTACGAACGCGGACTCAATATTCCTTTCCGGATCATTGATGGGCTGCTCGCCGGCCAGCAGCCGTCATCCTCAATGGCTTGGGTCACCCCGGGATACTTCCGTACGCTTCGCATCCCGGTTCTTGCCGGCCGGGCAATATCTGACAGCGACACCTTCGCCGCCGGGCACGTCGCCGTGGTCAACGCAGCCTTCGGGCGTAAGTTCTTCAATGACCCGAGCCCTCTTGGCCGCCACATTTCCAGCGGCATTTCCAGCGGCAAAGATCTGACGACGATTGTCGGCGTCGTGGGCAACGTTGCTAAGCGCCCCGGGATAGATCGTGATGAGCCCATCGGCACGGAGCCCGTTCTCTACATCCCGGCTGCCCAGGCCGACCCGCAACTCATCGCGATTGGCAATCTATGGTTTCAGCCCAGTTGGATTGTCCGCACCCGCGGGCCGGTGCAATCGATCAGCGCCGCCATGCAGCATGCCCTTGCCGAGGCCGATCCAAGCCTGCCTTTCGCCGGCTTCTATTCCATGTCTGACATCCTGGCAGAGAACCTCGTGTACCAACGCATCGAGGTCGCGCTCCTCAGCGCGCTCGCTGCTCTTGCGCTGTTGTTGTCTGCTATTGGAATTTACGGTCTTGTCTCCAGCCTGGTGGTACAGCGTACCCGCGAAATCGGCATTCGTATTGCCCTCGGCTCTACCATCGTCCAAGCCATGGTCAAGATCGGCGCGTCTGGCGTGGTCGCTACGGCGTTCGGCCTTGTGGCTGGTCTCGCCCTTTCGCTGCTGGCGGCGCAGGTTCTGCGCAGCCAGCTTTACGGCGTGCGCGATCACGACCCAGTGACGCTGCTGGCTGTTCCCATAGTGCTTGCCGTTATCGCGCTCGCCGCGAGTCTCTTGCCAACCCTGCGCATCACCCGCATCCAACCCGCCGAAACCCTGCGTATGGAGTGACACCAGCATGATTGCTTGCAGCTGGTCGACATCCACCACCGCACTCATTCTTAGTATTCCGTTGCTTTTCGCCCAGTCCCCTCCCGAAACGGCGCCCGCAAAGAGACTCGCCCCAATGGCAAAGGATGCTCATCCGGCGTTTGAGGTGGCAAGCATCAAGCCCCACGCGGGCGATCCTTATCACAGCGGGTTCAGCTTCGAGGGAGATCGGTTCATCATTCAAAATGAATCCGTTTTTCGGCTCATCGACCTTGCATTTCGGCTCCACCGAAATCAAATCGTTGGCGCTCCGAAGTGGGTCCGTGAGGATGCATACGACATATACGGAAAACCAGATGTCGAAGGAGAGCCAAATCTACTGCAGCAGGAGGAGATGATCCAAAAGCTTTTGGCTGACCGGTTTCAACTGCAGTTTCATCGAGAGCAGCGCGAGCTGCCCGTCTACGCCATTCGAATCGACAAAGGGGGCCCAAAGCTAGTACCAGCAGCCGATCCCGAGGCCCTGGCTCTCGAGCAGGGTCAGGGGCATGGCTACGAAACCACACAGACATATACGAACAATTCAATGAAGGATTTCGCGCGCTGGCTCCAGTTCTTTCTAGACCGCCCTGCGGTTGATCAAACAAATCTTACCGGACGCTATGATTTCCGTCTCAATTACAGTTATGGAATAAACGAAGCAGCGTCCACGGATCCCAACGCGCCACCAGGCCTCTTCACGGCGGTTCGCGAACAGCTCGGGCTTAGACTAGAGCCGACCAAGACGTTGGTCGATGTGTTCGTCATTGATCACATTGAAGGGCCGTCAGCAAACTGACGCTCCAGGAAGCAATACACTTCCAGCAATGGTCCGTAGAACTGCGGATCATTCCTGGGAATGTTTTCGACAGAGCGCAGCGCAGTGGAGGGACCTGCGGTTACAGTTCATTTGAGCACCACTCGGGCGGACAGACGATCGAAGCCGTCTGTCCGTCCCTTACCTAGCCCTGAAGGAGGGCTTTACCATCCGTCAGTTCTTTCTTGCTTTTTAGCTCTTCTAAAAGGGCCTCGACCCGTTGGTCGCGTTCGAGCATGGCAAAACGATCCTCCAGCGAATCGCCGGCAGTCAGCTCTTTGCCGGCTTGGTTTACGGCCTGTTGGAGGTTGATGCGCGACTTGTAGCGGTCAATCGACGCGGTACCCTTGGCGGTCCGAGCTGCGGCCTGTGCCTGCTGCGATTTGCCAACAGCACGAGCCCGCCTATGCTCCGCCATCAACAGATCACAGTGCGCACGCGTTTCCGTGAGCTTCTGCTGCAGCTTGAGAAACGCGCTGCGCAGAGCTTCCGCTTCGCCGCGTTGATCCTCCAGCTGCTGCACGAAACTCTTGCCCATCTCCACATGCGACACGGAGCGTTGAAGGGCTTCCCGCGCCATGTCGTCGCGGCCCCGGGCAACAGCGAGCACGGCTTTGTTTTTCCAGTCCGCTGCGGCGGTTTCGTGCTCCACGGTCTTCTTTTCCAGCAAGTGCTGATCCGCAATCGCAATCGCGACCTGGGTCTTTACCTGCAGCAATTGGTTCTCCATATCGAGAACGAGTTGTTTGAGCATCTTCTCGGGGTTTTCCGCCTTGTCGACTAAATCGTTGAGGTTGGCGCGCAGTAGAGTGGTGACGCGTTCCATAAGTGCCATGATCTTTTCTCCTTTGCATGGTTCAACGCAGCGGCGTCGCGTCGCCGTTGGTGTGCGCTTTCATTTGCTTCACGTTCGACATCAGGTCAGACATCTTCATCCCGCTGAGCGCCTCAAACAAGGCAGGCACCTGGGCGGCAATCTCGGTCATCTCGCCGGTCAGCTTGTGAGCGCCAACATTGCCATTGTTGCCGGTGGAGACAATGGTGATCTTGTCTACCTTGGCCAGCGGCTCAGACATCGCGCGCACCACATCGGCCAGGTTGGTGATGAGCTTGTCGACGACGGCTGCCTGCGACCACTCCTGATAGGCCTCGGCCTTGACGTTCATGGCCTTGGCTTCGGCTTCGCCCTTCTGCAGGATGATGGCGGCTTCCGCTTCGCCCTGCAGACGGATGGCGGAAGCACGGCCTTCGGCTTCGGCCATCAGACGGGCGCGCTCGCCATTCGCCGTGTTCTCCACTCGCTGCTTGTCGATCTCGGAACGCTTCAACACAGTAGCGATGAGCTCCTTTTCGTTGCGCAGAATCTCCGCTTCCTGCACCTTTACCTGGCCTTCCTTCTCGATTTGCTGCACCCTCACCTGCTCGGCAATTACCTTTTGCTGCATGACGTTGGTTTGCAGCTCATACGCTTTATCCGCCTGTGCCTCCTGGCGGCGTGATTGCTCGGTGAATTGTGCTTTCTGGATGTCGAGGTCGCGCTGCGCTTCTGCTTGTTTGGCGAGCGACGCGGTCTCGGCGATGACCCGCTCCTGATCGGCCGCGGCCTTGGCAATCGCCGCTTCCCGCAGCGCGTTGGCGCGGCGGATGGCGGTATCGCGCTCCGCTTCCGCGCTGGCAATCTCTGCATCGCGTTTGATGCGGGCAATATCCGGACGGCCCATATTGGTGATGTATTCGTTTTTGTCACGAACCTCGCGGATGGTAAAGCTCACCACCTCGAGACCCATCTTGCTCATATCGTCGGCACAGGTGGAGCGCATGCGCTCGGCGACCATCTCCGGCTCCTTGACAATCTGCTCCACGGTAAGCTGGCCGATAATCCCGCGCAGGTGGCCCTCCATCACCAGGCGGATGAGGCCCTCGCGCTGTTCCGGATTTTTCGTCAGGAACTGCTCGGCGGCGGTGAGGATCGACTCCTGGTCGGAGCGAACCTTGATCTGCGCAACGGCTTCTACGGTGACGGCGACGCCTTGCCGGGTGTAGAGATCCTGCTGCGGGGCAACGTCAAAGCTCATGAGCTCGAGCGACAGTTCGCGGCAATGCTCGACAATGGGGAAGATGACGGTTCCATGCCCCTTGATGACGCGTGGGCCACGAAAGCCGTAGACGATGAGCGCTTCATTGGGGCCTGCCTTGCGAAACATGCGGGCCAGCAATGAGAGCAGAATAATGGTGGCCAGCAGGCTGAGACTGACAACAAGAATAATGGTGTTCGGCATAATGCCTTCCTTCGTGGTTAGCCGACGAGTGAACTTGAGCGGCCGCTCTAACAACGAGTAGTCGCGCCTGACTTCAGCGATCCATATCGGACCAGGGGCGTACGTATGCGACGCCGCGCTCATAGCGCAGCACCACTACTTCTGAGCCGCGCTCGATGGTCCTGCCATCCTCCGAGCGCGCGGGCGCCGATCTGCGTGCGCCCAGTTGGGTGTAGATGATTTCGCCCGTGCCATCGCGATGCAGAGGACCGGTAACCCGGGCGACAACGCCCGTGATCTCGGTTTCTTCCGCGGTGAGAGCACGCTCGTGGGGCAGCAGGACGGAGGCAAGAAACCAAAAGATGAGCGCGCCGCCGGCGAGGCCGCTGATGGAGGCGAGCAGCAACACCACAGGGGCGAAGAGACCACTGTGCGTGCGCAAGAGATACCCAACGGCGCCAAACCAGCAAAGAAACGCTGTGAGGGAGAAGGCGTTGAAAGGGGACACGCTGTTCGAGGTGTGACCATGCCCACCATGCGGTACATGAAGGTGGGTATGGCCGCCAAAGTGTAAGTGCCCGCCGTGCGCGTGGCCTCCGGTAAAGATCGACAACACACACAGCAGCAGGCCGAGGATGAAGCAACCGAGATAGAAGAGTTCCCACGTCATTTCATTTCACCGAATTCCGCGTTGTACGAGCTTTTCCATTGCTCCGCGCGGCCTTCCTTTGCGACGGTGCATGCGCTTTCTCGTGCGCGTTCTCGTGCTCCTGGGGACGAAGAATCTCCAGCAGCCGTTCCATCAGCACCGGGGTTTCGAGCACCGACTCGAGCAGCAGCAGGCTGCTCCGCGAGTCCTTATACATGGCGACGGACCGGAGGGCGCGGCAGAGCTCGGGGTCCTTACGAAAGCGATCCGAGCCGGCGATCAACCAGAGATCGAGCTTCTCCTCCTGGGTTCGAATGTCAGAGAGAAGCTCCGCATGGTAGCCCTCAGGGTCTTCGACCAGGTAGCCAGGGTGCACCTTGAAGAACTTTGCCAGCAGCAGCCGAGTGGTATTGGTGAGGTGCGGCCGTGCCCCCGATTCAATTTGGGATAAGTAGCTCTGGCTGATGGGCGATTCCATCTCTGCCGCGATGGCGCGAACCACTTCCTGCTGGGTCATTGCCCGCCCCAGCCCGCGAAGGCTGCCTTCCACTTCCCGCAGGTACTTCAGTTTGTCGGAGAGTTTCATGTCTATCGCCGATTGCGATAACGATATCGCAGATTGCGATATTTGGCAAGATGGGTGCGATGGGGCAGCTACAGTTTGCCCGGAGAACCATGGCATAATGTAGATGGGTGAATGGATGAACGCGGGTCCTCTGCAAATCGGCGATTGGCTGGGGGTGCGGTCCCCGGCAACTGAGAGAGAGATCCTTCGCATTGTGGAAGGGCGCCTTGCTCCCTCTGTAATCAAACGGTTATTGATGCTTGGTCTGGAGCGGTCCGAGATTGATGAGACCGTCATTCCATCGCGAACCTTGCAGCACCGCCGCTCCCGGCGCGAAAAGCTCACGCTGGAGGAATCGGATCGTGTCCTCCGAATTGTCCGCGTTCTTTCCTTCGCCGAGGCCGTATATGGAAACCGCGAGCGGGCATTGGCCTGGCTTCGGAAGCCACATGCACGGCTTGACGAACGATCTCCTCTTTCTCTGCTTAAGACCGATACCGGCAGCCGGATTGTTGAAGAGCTATTGATTCAGGTCGATGAGGGAATGTTCGTTTAGATGGTGCTTTGGCGAATCAGCCGGCATCGTGATCTGAGTGGTATTGGCGGTCTACGAGCCGGTGGCCGATGGCATTATGCAGGTCAGCCGGTTGTCTATCTCACCGAAAATCCTGCGTCGGCTCTGCTTGAGGTTTGTGTCCATACTGCCGCAAACGATATTCCACCGGAGTTCACCCTATTGAGAATTGAAGGGCCCGAAATCGAGATACCTGCCATCGCAGAGAGCGATCTCACGGAAGGCTGGCAGACGCGATTCGAGATCACGCGGAGCTTGGGCACTGATTGGCTGCGGAAGAAAGAAGCAGTACTTCTCAGACTTCCCAGTGCGATTGTTCCCGAGACAATGAACTTCCTCTTTAATCCGCTTCATCCGGATGCCGGCCGATTCAAGATCACAGGAGCGCTGGAATATCCGTTCGATAACCGCATCAAGCGGTGATCGGAGGCGGAATGCCCCCTGACTGGCAGCCTCCGTCTCGCGCATTGATCGAGAGAGGTATATGCAGTATTGTATATACATATGCGATTTAGCTGGGACGAGCTGAAAGTGCTCATTCTGGTCGCCTACACGGTCATTGACCAGGAACCGGAAGAAGATGTTATTCGCATTATCTCAGCGCGCAGGGTTACTCGGCAGGAGCGAATCGAATATGAAGAAGCGAGCGAAATCTAAAGAAGTAGTTTACGAGTTAAAACCCGGCCAGCCCCTGACAGCCCGCCAGAAGCGGGAGATTCAAGCGCTGGCTGCGATGCCCGAGGACATAATCGACACTTCGGACATTCGTGAGCTTCCTCCGGGAGCGTGGAAAAACGCAGTTCGAGGAAAGTGGTATCGCCCGGTGAAACAGGCCGTATCCATCCGTCTCGACGCGGACGTGCTGGCCTGGCTCAAGGCGAAGGGCAACGGCTATCAGACGAAAGTGAACGGTCTGCTCCGGGAAAAAATGCTGGAGGAAATCGGCAAGTAGTACTGAAAGCAATAATCGGCAAGAACAGACCCATCTCACTCTGATCGCAAGGCCGCGACCGGATCAAGCTTGGACGCTTTGACCGCCGGCAGCCAGCTGGCGAGCACGGCGATGATGGCCAGCAGCAGTATAGCGAAGGCGAGGGTTGCAAAGTCGTAGGGTTTGAGACCGAAGAGCATGGCGGTGGCGGCGCGTCCGGCGAGAAGCGCCAGTGCTGTTCCCAGGACGATGCCGATGAGCAGCATGGCTGCGGTATCCCGCATGACCAGGGCGATCACCTGGCCGCGCCTGGCGCCGAGCGCGATGCGGATGCCGATCTCGTTGCGCCGCCGCGTGATGAAGAAGGAAAGCACGCCGTACAGGCCGACCACCACGAGCAAGGCGGCGAGCAGGCCGAAGAATCCCGAGAGCATGGCCATCATGCGGTCGCCGACGAGGTTGTCTTGGATATTTTGCTGAAGGTTCGAGAACTGCAGAATCGTGCCTGGATATTTGCTTTCGATGGTGCGTCGAATGGCAGTGATCACCCCCGGCCCGGCGTTGGAGGCGATCATCATCGCAGCCCACGGACCTTGCGCTTCCACCGGGAGCTGCGCGGCAGGAACGAAGGCGATGGGCTCGGTGTCTGCGCGGAGGTCGTTGTACTTGGTATCGGGAATGGTGCCTACGATTTGATAGGTGCGCGCCGGATACTGGGGCTCCGGCATGACATGCACAAGTTGGCCGATGGGTTCGGCCGTGCCGATAAATTTCCGGATAAAGGCCCGATTGACGATAAGAACTAATGGCGCCTTGTTAGTGTCCGCATCGGTGAAGCCACGGCCGGTCAGCAGGGGAATGCCCATGGTGGCAAAATAGTGGGGGTCGGCGTAGGTGAATCTGCTGCCGTCTTCAATCGCGCCGATATGCACGCCGTGGCTCCAGGTGCTTCCGCTAAGCGGGACGTTGGTGGTCACGGTAGCGTTCTGAACCCCAGGGATGCTGCGCACAACTTCAACCAATTGCCGTTTGAACTCTGCCTCATTCTCCGGCTTGATCTTTAACGACTCGAAGCCGAAGTAGCCAATGGTGATACCGCTTTCTCGCATGCCCGGATCGAGTGTCATGAGATTGCGATAGCTGCGGACGAAGAGCAGCGCGCCGACCAGCAGCACCATGGATACGGCGATCTGGGTGATGACCATCGAGCGCTGGAAGGAGAAACGCTCGCGGTTGCCGGCGATTCCGCGCTCGCCGGACTTGAGCGCAATGATGGGATCGGCACTGGCGCCGCGCATGGCGGGGATGGTGCCGAAGATAATACAGGTGAGTGTGGCGACAACGGCTGCGAAGAGCAGCACGCGCCAGTCCGTGGTGACAACGAGATGGATGGAGTATTGAGTGGTGCCCAGCGAGGCGACGAGCAGACGGCTAAGGGGCTGCGCCAGCGCAACGCCAAGCACGGCTCCGCCGATCGCCAGCAAGCTGCTCTCGATGAGCAGTTGCCGCACCATCCGGCGGCGCGATGCGCCGAGGGCCATGCGGATGGCCATCTCACGCTGGCGTGTGCTGGCGCGGGCGAGCATCAGGTTAGCCAGGTTGGCGCAGGCGATGAGCAACACCAGCCCGGTAATGGCAAGCAGCAATTGCAGCGATGAATCATAAGCGTTGCGCAGCGCGCTCACGCCTGATCCGGCTGGATATGCGGCCAGCTTGAATGACTTGAACTGTTTGACGGTCTCTGCGCTGTAGCCTGTCGGCGCCGTGCTCTCGAACAGGCCGGGGCTGAGCGCGGTGAAGTATCCCGATGCGCGGGCGAGGTCCCAGCCTGGCTTGAGGCGCCCCATGACTGAGAGATTAAACTCTTCGCGGCGCGGATCGGGTGGAATACATATAGGATACGCGAGGTCAAACCGGTCTCCCACGACTACGCCAAAGAACGATGGCGGCGTTACGCCCAGGACCTGCACCGGACGGCCATCAATCAGGATGGTGGTATTCGGCGTGATGGGTTGGCCACCCATCTGCGTTCTCCAATAGGAGTAACTGGCAACAGCTTTCGATGGCAGGCAGCCTCCTTCGTCCTGCGGCTCAATCAGCCGTCCCTGCCAGGGCGGGACGCCCAGCACGTTGAAAAATTCTCCACTTACCCCGAGTCCGTGTACGCGCTTTCCCTCGCTGAGTTGGCCTACGATCGCGTCCGCCAGGTTCCAGGCGAAGACACCGGAGAATGGATCGTGATGGCGTCGAACCTCCTGCCACATGGGGATGGTGAATTGCGAGTATGGGCCATTCCCGACGCCGAGGCCGTGATTGCCATCAATGATGCGTAGTTCGGCCAACTCCTGCGGCTTTTGGATAGGCAGGCTGCGCAGACGCACCGCGTCGAGTAGTTCGAAGACCGCGGTATTGGCACCGATGCCGAGTGCCAGGGTGATAATCGCTACCGCGGTAAAGCCGGGACTCTTGGTGAATCCCCGCAGGGCGTAGCGCACATCGCGGAACAGGTTTTCGAAACTCAGTGCTGCGTCCTGCTCTTCGACACGCTCCTTCATCATGGCAGGGTTGCCGAAGCGCAGCCGGGCAGCTCGCATCGCCTCTTCAGGGCTCATCCCTTTCGTGATGTTTACCTCTGCGCGCATGCGTAAGTGTTCTCGAAGCTCATCCTCGATTTCGCGGTCGAGCTTCGATCGCTTGCCAAGGGCCCAGATGCGACGGAAGATACCCATAGTTCCTCCTTACGCGAAGCGCAGAATTGCCTGAACGCCCTTTACTACCTGCTCCCAGTTCTTCTGCCTCGCCGCAAGTTGCTTTTTGCCCGCTGCAGTGAGCGCGTAGAACCTGGCCTTCCGGCTGCTCTCAGTCACAGCCCACTCCGAGCGAACCCATCCGCTCTGCTCCATGCGGTGGAGCGCGGGGTAGAGTGAACCCTCCTCGACGTTGAGTAGCTCATCCGAAACGCGTTCAATGTGCAGGATGATGCCAAAGCCGTGCATCGAACCGAGATCGGAAAGGCTCTTGAGGATGAGAAGATCGAGCGCGCCCTGCAGGTCGTTCTTTGCCATGTACCCGTAACCCTAGACGTCGATGGTACGTGAAGACTAAGGCTTATTACCCTAGTTGTCAAGGGAAGAGATGCCCGGCAGCCTGGCTAGAAGAGGAAGTCAAAATCGACCAGCGCGTGGGTCCCGTAATTGCCGAAGTAAGATCCGTATTGCGGGTCAGCGATGTTGTTATGCACCTGTAGCGGGTTGTCGTGGTTGGTAATGTTTCGCAAGGTCAGGGAGAGACGAACGGCATGCTGCGAATTAATGCTGATGTCTTTTGCGATGCGCGCGTCCGCGGAAAGGTATTCCGGGTATCGAGGCTGTTGCGTCGTCGAAGGAAGCGCGACGTAGTTCTGTAGCTGGTCGACTGGCTGCCAGGTAAAACCGTTCCGGTATTCGATATGGGGTGAGATATGCATCCGCCAAGGCAGGTTGGAAGTTCCCCAGATGAGGAAGCGGTTGGGTATTTCCCCCGCTGTGCTGGCAACGATTTGTGAACGGACCACGGGAAATGGGAAATCGCCGAGATAGGCGGAAGCGTCAGTGATATCCCCGTGGGCGAACTGGTGCACATAGGAGACAAAGAAGTCCCGCTCTTTGTGGGAGCCCACACGGGTGGTAAATTCAAGCTGCCGCCTTTGCATCTCGCCCGAGCCGGAGAGTACCAGCGCATTGCCCGCTGATGTGACCTGGGGAGAAAGCGTGAGCTGGTTTTGCGCCTCCGCCTGAAGATAGCGGACGCGGAGCGCCAGAGATTCGCCTAACGAATGTTCCGCTTCCAGGTTCCAGGCGAAGCTGTAGGGCGCAAAGTTGCCGTCGCGGTCCCGTTGATGGAGGAAGGGATTTCGCGTTTCCGCAGACTGACTGATGATGTTGAGGTATAGCTGCGGTCCACTGATGATGTTCCCCGCGCCATCATAATTGGTGACAATCTGCTCCGGATAGTTGTTGAAGGCATAGGTGTCCAACGGCACAGTGTCGTAGAAGAGTCCCAATCCTCCGCGAACTACGGTCGCGTTGGTGCCGGTCGGAGTCCACGCGAACCCCCAGCGAGGAGCTACGCGGGTGGTATAGGTCAGCGATTGAGTTTCGACACGGACGCCTGTATCCGTTGCTAAATGCCGGCTGACGATCCAGTGGTCCTGCGCATAGGCGGCCGACTCGAGATCGGCGAGGGTGAACGTGCCATTGCCGGTGTAAGTGATGGTCTGCAGCAGATTGCCGGTAGCGTCCACCAGGTTAACGTTTCGGTCGAGAACCTGGCCTGAATCCTCAGCATGCGCGAGCGCAGAGCCCAGCTGAACCGTGTGCTTGCCATGCAGGTCCAACGGCGCCGATGTCCAAGTTTCGAGCCATTGGAATCGCGTGGCTTCGCGGCTTTGCTGGCCGAAGTAAGTGCCTGAGTTGCCGATGGGCGAGAGAACCATGGCGTCTCCTGCCTGTGCACCTGAAGTCTGTCCCTGGACGGTCGTGTCATCGCGGGTACCGGCAAAGGTGGAGTTAAGCAGGCCGCCGCGTAAAGCGCAGCGATCGCTGATCGTCCCGGTATCTTCCTGATAACCCGCATTCGGCGTGACGGGCTCCGGATCGAAGTAGTTTAAGTTAGCGTACTGGACGGTGTGCGGCGCAAAGTGCAGGGTAGCGGTGACTGTATTATTTGTGCCCGTAAGTGCGTCGAATTGGCTGAAGGAATTAAATGCATTCGAACGGGTTTCATTCACAGGAAAGGGCAGCGTACGAACTTCCGCTTTGTCGATGAGGTACTCGGAACCTTCTGCGAAGTAAAGATGATTCCGCATGAGGGGTCCGCTAAAGTTCAAACGAGGAGAGGCGTCGCGAAGGCCCTCCAGGTGTCCGCTACGGATGCGGAAGTCGGGCAGTGGATCGTTCAGGCTGTAGACCCACTTATCGCCACCGGGGCGGGTATCCGCGCTGACCACCCCGGCGGTGAAACTGCCGTACTGGGCCAGGTACGGCGACTGCATGACCTTGAGGAGATCCACGCTGTCAACCGGAACGCCGAGGCCGAAGTCTCCGGTAGCGGGGTCATTGACGTTGACCGCATTGACGAGCAGGCTGCTATGGACTTCATCCACTCCAGAGATCTGGACCCGGCCGTCGGGTGTGCGGATGACGCCCGGAACGAGAGGCAGTGTGTCGATCACTGTGCTCGGCCGCAGCGGAGAGGATTTGGCGCTCTCGGTAGGCAAAGTGGTTTCACTGCTGGATGGTTCGGCGAGGGGATTCTGGCTGTTGCCGGCCTGGACGGTGACACTCTGTTGTACGGTGGGCGCTGGAATGAGCGTGATGGTGATGCCCGATCGCTCCCCACTTGCAATATCCGCGGCCGCAGCAACAAACCCCGGTAGAGTGGCTGTCACGTGGAGCAGCGCAGAGTCTCCGCACCCCTCCAAGGTGCCGTGGCCCTGAGCGTCAGTGATGGTGCTGCAGACCACGATCGCAGTCGTGGTGTGGCCTTCAATCGTAGCGCCAGCCAATCGATGGCCATCCCGGCTTATTGCCTGCACGGGGATGGAAACCGATTGAGCGCGGAGGTGCGGTCCAGTTGAGAGAATAGCGATCGTCCCCGCAATCAGGGTTGCATACCCAAGCCGCCTGAAGGCAGCGGGGGAGGCTGCGTTCGCTGCGTATAATGGCAATTGACTCTCCTGGGGGCTTAGATTCCCCCCGGGGTGGCTTTGATTCCGAGTGTCGTGTTTATAATATGGATGCTGAACTCCCCCGGGTCGTTTCGCGGTTCATCAGATAAGGGGAGGAAATCATGGTCGCAAATACAATGCTAAGCCGTGTTCATGGCGTGGCGATTTACGTTGGAATGGCCGCCGCGCTGCTGGCGGTTACGAATGCTCCTGTTCAAGCCCAGGTTCAGGAAAACGCGGACATCCTGCGTGAAAATTCGACCAGCAAACACAATATCCAGACGGTGTTCGTGATTCCGATGGAAAATCGTAACTGGAGCGATATCAAGGGAAGTTCCGAAGCGCCATACATCAATAAAACGCTGTTACCGATGGCAGCGTACGCGAATAACTTCATCAACCCGCTCCATCCCAGCCTGCCCAATTACATCACGCTCGAGGCCGGGTCGGATCTGGGCGTCAAGGTGGATGGACTGCCCAGCCAGTTCGCCCAGGGAACGCATGAGCATCTTTCCGAGCAACTGCACAACGCGGGTATCTCCTGGCGTGCGTACGTCGAAAGCATCACCGGCAAGGATTGTCCACTCACGAATGAGGGGCCAAAAGACAGCAATGGCGACCAGGAATACTTTCCACGGCATTTTCCCCAGATCTATTTCAAGGACATGACGAACGACAACGATGAGCATTCATCCTATTGCATCCAGCATGCGGAGCTGTTCAGCAGGCTGGCCGGCGACCTTAAGAACAACGCGGTCGGCCGCTACAATTTTGTCGTAGCGAATCTGTGTGACATCGGGCACGACACATGTGGCGGAAACGAGGTTTCTCATTTCGATACCTGGCTCAAAGAGAAGCTACCCACGATTCTCAATTCTTCCCAGTACAAAGCGGGTCACGTGCTGGTGATTATCCTGGCGGACGAGGCGCGTACCGGCGATGGGCCAACGCCCCTGATCCTTCTTGGCGCAGGCGTGAAGAAGGACTACTCCAACGACATCGACTACTCACAAGGCTCGGTGCTGCGAACGCTGCAGGAGATCTTTGGAGTATCTCCATTCCTGGGCAGTGCAGGGAAAGCAAATGACTTCAGTGCGATGTTCACGACCTTCCCGTAATAGATCGAACTGGAATCTATCGGGTTTCACGAACTGGATTCTCAACCAGCACCCGGCGAAGAACATCGCTGATTTCTTTCACGGTCCAGGGCTTGAGGATCACGGCGTCGAAGCCGTAGTCGCTAAAATGTGACATGACCGGCGCGTCGGAGTAACCACTGGAGACAATCAGTTTTGCGCTGGGGTCCAGTTGCTTCAGCCTGGCGGCAGCCTCCATGCCGCCCATTCCGCCGATCACCGTCAGGTCCAGCAGCACCGCGTCAAAAGCCACCCCCGCAGTCCTGGCTGCCTGATACAGAGCGACCGCCTCGGCTCCATCGCTGGCAGTCTGAACAACGTAACCGAGCTGGCTGAGAACAGCCTTGAACAGAGTGCAGAGCGTTTCCTCATCGTCCATCACCAGCAGGCGCTCAGTGCCCGTCTGTATCGGAGCCGCAGTGGACGTCTCGGGGACAGGAGTCTCCAGCGAGGCGGGCAGATCCACGGTAAATACCGTGCCGGCTCCCGGCTCCGATTCCACGGCGATGTGACCTTCGTGCTTGAGGACGATGGCATAGGCGGTTGCTAAGCCAAGTCCGGCGCCCCCTGGTTTGGTGGTGAAATATGGATCGAAGATCCGCCGGAGCACGTCGGCGGATATGCCACGGCCATAGTCGCGAATCGAAATCCTGACCCGGCGGCCGACCGCTTCCGATGTATCTCGCAAGCCAACATTCTCGGCGTGAACCTCGATGGTTCCCCCACCGGGCATCGCCTGCTGGGCATTGAGAAGGATATTGTGCAGCACCTGGCCGATCTGGCCCGGATCGACCTTGGCAGACCAGAGATCTTCGGCAATCGCGACCTCAATGCCAACCGGGGATCCGGTACGCGCAAGTTGAACAGCGTCTGTGACGAGTTCAGCGATCGAAACCACACGCTGTACCGGAGCTCCGCCTTTGGCAAAGGTGAGCAATTGCGAGGATAAAAATTTTGCGCGCTGGCAGGCGCCGGCGGCTTGATCGAGGAATTCCTGAGCTGCCTCCTGCTCCTTTAACTGCGCCTTGGCTACTTCAATATTTCCTTGAACAACGGTCAGGAAGTTGTTGAAATCATGTGCGATACCACCGGCAAGTACCCCGAGAGATTCCAGCTTGCGCGCGCGTAACAGTTCTTCTTCCGCCTGTTCGCGATGGGCGATCTCAGCCCGCAGTTGCTCGGCGGAGTGATGCAGTTCGGCGGTGCGCTCCTGCACTCGGAGTTCAAGCGCTTGATTCAGGGCTGCGGTCTGCTGGTTTGCGCTCCGCAAGTCCTCTACCAGGTCCCGATTTTCAATTTGCAGTCTGAGCGATGCCTCGACCATGCGATAGATCCGCCCGGTGGTGATCAGGATGGCAAGAGTAAACACAACCGCCAAGAGCCCCATCGCGAGATGCGTTTCATCGCCCGCAAGAGAAAGACGGATCGCGGGCCCCAGGCCTGTAGGGATCAAAAACGCCAGGAACGCCTCTGGCCGGGGAGCCAGCAACAATGAGGCGCCGAGCATCATTCCCCCCAACACGAAGACGAGAAAGACCTGGTTGGTCAGGTGTGCCGCTGGGTATAGGAGGATTCCTGCCGCGCCCCAACCGGCGCCCGCCAGCCCTACAGCAACTGTGAACGCCGTGCGCCACCCACTCACGTCCGAGCGCGTTGGTAGAGCGTGCCAACGCCGCGCGAACGTGTAACGCACGACCGATATCACGGCCATGTAAAGCCACCAACCGGCGATTACCGGCCTGGAAACGATCCCCCATTGCAGGCCGCCCAGGATTGTAGCGGCGAGTAGGGTAACGCCCGCTGCCAGGTTCGCATTGGCATACAAAAGCTCCAGCTGCGCCGGCAGGATCTGTTCTCTGGCGGAATCCTGTTTGACCAGTAGTCCGATGGCAGTGGGGCGCATGGCGGCTTTCCAAATATTTGGGTGGGCTTACCCTAACACAAATCTGGGGAGCCTTAGCTGGGAAGTCGCTACGGCCCTCTTCCCTTTGTAACGTTAAACTGAAGTGAATTGCTGGAGACGCCGAATGCGCTGCAGACTATTGCTGGCCGTCCTTCTGATCGCTGTACAAGTGGCCTTCGCCCTTGATTCTGTGCCGACCGCCGAGTACCGGCAGCGGCGGGTAAAACTCGCAGCAAAGTTGCACGGCGGGTCGGCCGTGATCTTCGCCGCGCACGAGCCGCCTTTGGAGTACCAGGACTACCGCCAGGATGAGGATTTCTTTTACCTGACCGGCTCCAGCGAGCCGGGCGGCGCGCTTCTGCTGATTGGTGATGGCCCAGCCACAACCACGCGCCTCGGAACGGTCGTGCCTGCGCACTCCTATCGCGAGGTCCTCTTCCTGCCCATGCGCGATCCCATCCGCGAGAAATACACCGGGGCCAAGACGGACGCCGCGAGCCCGAACGCTCGAGAGTTGCTCGGCGTCGACGAGGTGATGCCTCTCTCCTCGTTGCCTCAGGTTTTCGGTGGTTTCCTGGCGGAGGACATGAGGCGAGCCAAGGAAGTCTGGAGCCAGCAGGACACCGACGTCTCCCGCGCAACCCTGGGTTTCATCTCGACGGTGCTGGGCACTGACATCACTCCTCCGACGCAAGACGTCCGCTCACTGACCACGCAGTTGCGCATGGTGAAGAGCCCGGCCGAGATCGCCCTCATCCAGAAGGCGACCGATGCCTCGATCGCATCGCAGCTCGCCGGCATGCGCGCCATCAAACCAGGAGTGCGCGAACGCACGGTCGCGGGGATAGAAGTGGGCACCATGTTGGGGGAGGGATGCGAGCGGCCCAGCTATCCGCCGATCGTTGGATCTGGCTTCTACTCGACCGTCCTGCACTACTCAGAGAACAGCAATACGATGCACAAAGGCGACGTGGTGGTGATCGATGCCGCCGGCGAGTATTCGATGTACGCCAGTGACCTGACGCGGACCATGCCGGTCGACGGCCATTTCACCGCCCGGCAGAAAGAGATCTACAACGTCGTGCTCGGCGCGCAGCAGGCGGCACGCGATGCCTTCGTCGCCGGCAAATCGAAGATGGGGTCGGTCGACCATCGCGGAGCAGACGCGGAGAGCAATCTGCTCGACAAGGTGGCATTCGACTACATCAACACCCACGGCAAAGATCTCCACGGCGAACCTCTGGGCAAATACTTCATCCATACTCTCGGGCATTCGGTCGGCATCGATGTGCACGATCCATACGACTACGACAAGCCATTTGCGATCGGCTCGGTGTTCACTATCGAGCCGGGTATCTATATTCCCGAAGAGAAGATAGGGGTCCGCATCGAAGATACCTTCTACGTCGACCCTACGGGGAAACTGATCGACTTTGCCGAAAAACTGCCGCGCACGCCTGAGGAAGTGGAAGCGGCGATGCACGCCAGGTAGCCATGTCGGCCATGTAGGTGGAATTATTGATCGCGCAGCGTCTTGATTGGGTCTAATCGCGACGCACGCCACGCCGGGGCGAAGCTGGCCAGCGTAGAAACAGCGAGCAACACCAGCCCGACTACAGCAAGAATGATCGGGTCGTTCGGTTTTACCTCAAAAAGCATCTGGGTGAGAAAGCGCGTGAGCAAAGCCGATGCCGCGTAGCCCGCTACAAGGCCGATGGCCGCGAGTTTCAGGCCACGGCTGAGGATCATGCGGAGCACGTCCTCGCGTCGTGCGCCAACGGCAATGCGTAAGCCAATCTCAAAGGTACGCTGCCCGACATTGTAAGTAAGCAGCCCATACAAGCCGATCGCAGAGAGCAAAAGTGCAGCTCCCGCAAAGCAGGTCAGCAGCACGCTTTGAAAGCGCGGTTGCGCCGCTGACTGCGATACATAATCGCCCAGGGTCTGCACCTGATAGATGGGAACGCCCTTATCGACTCCACGAACTGCAGCCCGGACGCTATTTACTATGGCCGCGGGATCGCTATTGGTTCGGATTGTGAGATACGGATCTGTGATAAGAGCTTGTGCCAGGGGGAGGAAATATTCCGGATCAACATCGGCGGTTAAACGTTCGCGTTTGATGTTTCCTACAACGCCCACGATCTCTCGTACGGAATGATCGAATTTGCTGTCATCTCCCAACCCTGGCTGAATATGCTGACCAATTGGGTTTTCGCCCGGGAAGTATTTCCTGGCGAAAGCCTGGTTGATGATTGCCACAGGGCCTCCCTGAAGCCCATCCTGATCACTAAATGTGCGTCCGGAGAGTAGTGGGATGCGTAACGTCTCGAAGTAGCCGGGCATGACCAAAGAGATGGTTTCGCTCGGTCGATCACCGGGGGCCAGCGGTCTTCCTGCAATCGCAAAAGAGATGGTTGCGTGGCTGTCGCTAAGTGGCAGTGGCCAGCCTGCGGATGCTGATTGAACGCCCGGTATCGCAGAAAGCCTGGGTAGAAGCCGCTCGTAAAACTGAAAATGCTGATCGTGACTGTAGCGATCGAACGATACCCGAACCCGTGCTGTGAACACATGCTTGGGGTCGAAGCCCGGGTCTACATGCAGCACTTGAATGAAGCTGCGAATGAGCAATCCCGACCCGGCCAGCAAAACCAGACTGATGGTCGTTTGCGCAATCACCAGCCCACTGTGGAGCCGGTGTTGCCAGCGTCCGCCGCTTACACCGCGAGCGCCTTCACGCAAGGCCTGCGATGGCGCTGTCTTCGATACTTGCCACGCGGGCAGCAAGCCGGCCAACAAGCCAGTGAGCACGGAGACGGCCAGCGTGAATATCAGCACAGTGGGGTCTATCGATACTTGATCCAGGCGCGGAATATTGACCGGAAGCAGACGCAATACGACTTTGAGCAGCAGGGAAGCCAGCACAATGCCGGCGACCCCACCAACCAGGGCCAGGGTCACAGACTCGACCTGGATTAGCCAAATAAGCTGCGCACGGCGTGCCCCAATGGCGGAGCGAATTGCCAACTCCGCGGTCCGTTGCGAGCCACGCGATATCAGCAGCCCTGCTACATTTGCACAGGCAAGGATCAACAGCAGCAGAACCGCCGCGAAGAGCATGCTTAGCGCGGGTCTGGTATCGCCGATGATGTGGTTCAGCAGAGTCCGGGCCAACACCGAGGTATACCACTTGTTGGTGTCTGGATACTGGCGGGCAATGCTGCCTTCAATCAGGTCAAGATCTGCCTTTGCCTGCTGCATCGTTACGCCCGGCTTAAGCCGTCCGATCACCTCCAGTTGATCGTTGCCGCGCTGCTCTGTCGCCGGATCCTTTCCCCCGGCAGCCTCTGCCAATGAGAGCCATAAAGCTATCCCTCCACCTTCAGGAGGAAAGCGAAAGTTGCTGGGCATCACTCCGGCAATGGTGTAGGTCTGGTCATCAAGCGTGACCGACTGCCCAACGATATCCTTGGACGCGCCGAAACCTGTCTGCCATAGCGTATAGCTCAACATGACCGTGCGGTTGCCTGGCTTCTCGTCTTCCCAGCGGAAGTCTCTTCCTATCAAGGGAGCGGTGCCCAATGTCCTAAAGAAGTTGGATGAAACTATTTGAGCGTCCAGTCGATGCGATTCGCCCTTGCTCTGCAAGGTCACTCCACCGCCGGAATACGCAGCAAGGTTGCTGAAGGTCTGGTTTTGTCTCCGCCAATCGAAGTAGTCGGGATAGCTGAGGTGCTCGGATGCCACCCCCGGTAGCGAATGGTCCTGTTGGGTAAGCCAGAGCAAGTTATTGGGTTCAGGGAAGGGCAGCGGGCGCAACAGCACCGCATTGACCAGGCTGAAGATCACCGTCGTCGATCCGATGCCTATCGCCAGCGTCAGAACGACTGTGAAGGTGAACGCGGGATTTCTACGAAGCTGACGGAGGGCAAAGCGGAAATTCATCGCAATCGGGTTCTCCAGATGCGGAGAGTGCATTTTGTTTGCCAAACACATTGCAAGGTAAATCGTTGCTGCCATGAAGTCGCGGTCATTCAGAGATACGAAAGAGCGTTCGGTTTCCAGAAGACCCGCCCGAAAATGGACACTGTTGTTTTCAGGCTAGAAAGCCAGCCGCTGCGTTGGGATCTCAAAAGCCAGGTCCTCCCAGGCTTCGATGAACAACTCCAACACGACGATAAAGAGCACGATTCTGAAGCGGAAACGCAAACCGGCGCTTTTTGAGGGCGCCGGTTTAACAATAGGGATACGAGCGAGCAAGAGAACTTGCGGGTTAGGGAAGCAGCCTCTTTCGAATCTGACCGCTAAGATGCCAATCTTAGCATGGTCCCTCGACAGACAACGACGAGGCCAGGGAGTTACCCTTGCTATCCACCTCGTAAATCGTAATCTTGCCTATACCAAGCATAACCAGATTGGTGTTGATGCGATCGCCAGGAAAGTTAGCTATTTTGGCTCCTTCGAACCACAACTCCATCCTGCTCACTGTTCCGCTCTTTCCTTTTCCAGCGGCAACGATGGTGACCCAGGGTTGGGTGTTACAGCTGCCCGGCGATGGTGCGCACACATTCACCCCCGGGTGGTCTGGAGGAGAGCAAGGTTGGTCGTCGCTGCCTTGGACGTCAACAGAGAAGTTCGATTTTATCTCTGCGCCAGTTGTGTCACGCTCGACGACGGTAAGCTTATGAGTTCCTGCATCAAGGGTTACAGGCTCGTCGAACGGTGTTCCATCCGCCTCGGTTACTTTCTTTCCGTCGGCCCATAGCTCCATGACCCGTACCTGGCCTCTACCGCTGGTCGCCGCTGCAATTACTTGAAAGGGAGAAAGGATCTCGAAAGTACCGCCGCCCGGCGGTTCGCATATATTGATCCCCTCCGTTGCAGGCGCCTGACAGGGTAACGACCCCGCACCCGTTCCTACCGAGCCATAAGGGGGCAGCGCAACCGGGCCGGACGAGATTTCAGCTTTGCTTTGCGCAAAGAGAAGAACAGATGTGAAACAGAGCAAGGCTAGTGATAACAATGTGCAGAAACTTCTACGGACACTCCTGGTTGGCATAACATCCTCCATAACGCTCGACACCTGAAACCTTGAAAACAGGCGCAGGCACTGAGCGGTCCACTATTCTATTGTGTCCGCCATGGTACTAGCGTTTCATTGTTTATGTTACCCGGAAGGACTGGCTACAGAAGTAGGACATCCCCCGATGCCTACCAGGAAACGGTCGCGTGCCGCGGCTGTCACAGGCTGCGGAAAACTCGCGATCGAACAAGAAAGACGTACCTCAGGAACTTTTAGCCCCTGCGTGAGAGCTCGGGTTGGCAGATATCAGTCCCGCAGGGACGCTTGAATATAGCCCAGGACACAGTCCCGTAAGCGCTAACTTGTTTGGGATGTTTTTCGTCAAAACTCACCACAAAATTGTCATCCTGAGCGGAGCGCCTCACGGACTTATCGCGTGACACCGCGTTTGGTGGCGCGGAGTCGAAGGACCCCGACGGTGCTTATCTTACCCATGCCGCTCGGAGCTTTTCAACCGCTGAAGCCCGAGAACAGGATCTGCTACGGTACGCATTTGATGCCTGTATGGCTGCCGAGAATGTAGATTTAGCCGCCGGACATAGCAAGTGCCGGCAGTTCTTGTTTTCGGCCCCGGGGAAAAAGCGCGGCGGTCCGCCAGGTGCCGGCTTCGGTGGTTGAAAAGCTCCGAGCGGCATGGGTAAGATAAGCACCGTCGGGGTCGACTCCGCGCTGTCAAGGGCAGTGTCACACGATAAATCTGTGAGGCGCTCCGCTCAGGATGACGGTTTTGTGGATGCAAAAACCATCGTCTTGTCGGATTTCTATTGTCTGCCAACCAAGTTAGCGCTTGTGGAACGCAGTCCTGGGTCGTGTTGGGGAGACGTGTCCCAGGACTGACGTCCTGGGCTAAGTTTTGTAAATCCGAGTTCTCACGCAGACTGTAAAGCCCGACGTATTTTCAATTTATGGCCAGACTAAAGTCGTGCCCTGATACAACAGAGTTTTTCCGCAGCCTGTGTCAGCCAGTTGATCCATTTTCGGATCGGGCTTGGGATCGTGCCAGTACCGCAGAAACGTTCTGACACATGGCGATAGGGCCATCCAGCTTGCTCATGAAAAGATCCGCGAAGGCTGCGTCTTCGGGTATCTCGTTGACAGCGGAAATCAAGATAACCGGCAGGTCAGGGTTGCGCGCTTTAATTTGACGTGTAAGCTCTGTCCCGGTCAATCCGGGCATCAGGTGGTCAGACAAGACAAGATCGATCTGATGACAGGCAAGAAGACTCAGGGCCTCGTGACCTGAACTTGCGGTCAACACCGAAAAGCCCTCTTTCTCAAGCACCAGCTTGCGTACAGCCAGCTGGTTCTCTTCGTCATCGACACACAAGATCATAGGTCTATCCCACATCATGGCTCCTTGTACCTCCGCAGATAGATAGTTCTATGACGCGCTCGATACAAGTTGCGATTCGGCCATCTGCGTCGACGCAGACTTGGGAATGAAAACGGAAAATACCGTAATATTCCCCTTGAATAGCCGGATGCTGCGAAACCGAATGACCCCTTGATACTTCTCAACGATGCCTTTGCTGATCCAAAGACCCAGACCAGTGCCCTTTGTCGATTTTGTGGTGAAGAATGGCTCGAACAGCTGCTTTGAGTCTTCGGGGCGAATCCCCGAACCCGTGTCGGTAATCAAAACCCGGACGCCCTCTCGCTGCTGACGCTTATCAACAGCCTCACTCACCTGAACGCGGAGGCGCCCCCCTTCGGGCATAGCCTGGATTGCATTGCCAATGAGGTTGAGAAAAACCTGCTTCAATTCGCCGGGCAACCCAAAAACTAAACCGCCGCTGCGGAACTGCTTCTTGAGGACAATCCCGTTGCGCTCCAACAGACGCATTTGAAGCGTGAGAATGTCATCAAGGATCTCCGAGATCAAAACCGGAACCGCCTCCTTCGATTCACGATAGAAGCTCAGGGTCTGCCGGGTGATGTGCGCAACTCTCGACAACTCTTCTTCCGCGATCCTGGTGTATTCCCGGGCATTAACGTCCAGCGAGGGATGGTCGCGCAGGAGGTAAAAGGCATTTCTGAGCGTATCCAACGGATTGTTGATTTCATGCGCGATAATTCCGGCCACGCGGCCCATCGCGGCGAGTTTTTCTGACTTGCGCAACGCTTCCTCGGCTTGCAATTGTGCCGTTATATCCCGGTTAATTTCCAGAATGGCGTGGCGAGCTCCTCTGCCATCAGTCTGTAGGACCTGACGGCTGGCAACAACTACTTCGCTGCCGTCCTTCGTAAACTGAACCAGGTTTCCTTCCCATCTGCCCTCCCTGGTGATCACTGACTCAATTTCTTCAGCCGAGCTCGGGACCTTGGTACGCAATATTTGATGAACGTTTCTGCCCAGAACTTCCTTCCGGGTCCAACCATAGAATGCTTCTGCACCAGAATTCCAGAACTGGAGAATGCCGCCCGAGTCGTGCACCATAATCGCCTCGGAAGCGAGATCGAGCAGGTCTGCGCGCTGTCGCAATTGGTTCTCACTCTCTCGCAATTCTGCCGTTCTTTTGAGCACACGCTGCTCCAGTTCACGATTCAACAGCTCCAATTCGCGCGCTTTTCGATGCAACTCGGCAAACACGCTGACCTTGGCTCGCAATAGCTCGGGGACCACAGGAACGGAGATGTAGTCCATTGCTCCGCGCTGATATCCCTTAAGTCTGTCCAGGTCGGTCAGGTGGACAGCAGAGATGAAGATGATAGCGATTTGCTGAAAACGTGGATGTTGCCGGATCATATCCGCAAGCTCAAACCCAGTCAGCTCGGGCATGCTCACATCCATCAGGACGACGGCGATGTCCATCTTCAGCAGGAGATCGAGCGCTTCTCTCCCTGAAGATGCTTTGACCAGGTTTTCTCCCAGTTCACCTAGAATGGCTTCATAGGTCAACAGCTTACCTGGCTGGTCGTCCACCATAAGGATGTTAACTTTCTGCCCCATCGTCGCGCTCTTTCTGCGGAAACCTCAACGCAAACAGTTCTGACGCCGCTTCACTGGTTATTATCGGTGCAACCAAATTCGCAAGGCGGATAGCAGTTGCTCGGTATTGACTGGCTTGGCGAGATACTCCGATGCACCCGCTTCAAGACATTTTTCACGGTCGCCCTTCATGGCCTTGGCCGTCAACGCAATAATGGGGAGCCGGCGGAACAATACGTTCTGGCGGATTACCTGCATGGTCTCGTATCCATCCATCTCCGGCATCATAATGTCCATCAATACGATCGCCATATCAGGGGTCGACTCAAGGATGGCGATTGCCTCCCGGCCGGTTCCGGCGGTTAATACCGTCATCCCTCGGCGTTCCAGCACACTACTGAGCGCGAAGATGTTCCGCACGTCGTCGTCGACAACCAGCACTCTCTTGCCCACAAGCGCCTCATCGGAGCGATGCAGCCGGTCAAGCAAGTTCTGCTTTTCGGGCGGCAGGTTACCGATCACACGATGGAGGAAGAGAGCCGTCTCATCCAGCAGCCGTTCGGGCGACTCGACTCCTTTTACCACCACGCTACGCGCCAGGGTACGCAGGCGCGCGTCTTCTGTTGGGGACAACTCTTTTCCAGTGAATACGACAACCGGCACGTCTCCCAGCGTTGGGGTTTCGCGAAGGCTCTCCAATACCTCGAAACCGGACATATCCGGGAGACGAAGGTCCAGCACAACGCAGTCGAATGGCTGCTGGCGAAGCGCAGCCAACCCCTCCCCACCGCTGGTGACCACGGTGACATCGATGTCGTCGTAGCCGAGCAGTTCCCGAATGCTGAGTTGCTCCGCTGGGTTGTCCTCTACGATTAACAACCGCTTGCGTGGCAGCGCCGCGTATTCCTTAATCCTGAGAAACGCCGCATCGATTTCTTCCGCTGTGGCGGGTTTCACCACGGAGGCGAAAGCTCCGCGAGCCAACCCATGCCGGCGATCCTCGTCGACCGTGAGTATCTGTACCGGAATATGACGTGTCTCCGGATCCTGCTTCAAGTGGTTGAGCACGGTCCAACCCAGCATGTCAGGCAGAAACACATCCAGCGATATGGCTGTAGGCTTAAACTCGCGTGCCAGTGCAAGCCCCTCAGTGCCGCGCATCGCCAGCAGCACTTTGAAGCCGCTGTCGCGCGATAAATCGCACAACAGCCGCGCGTAGTGCGGATCGTCTTCGATAATCAGCAGAACCGCCTCCCCCGGCTGCAGACTCTCACGATCGTCGGCTATCCGTTCAGCCGGCAATTCCAGGACGACTGTACTCATTGATTGCGTGCCCGTACTGGATGGCGAAGCCTTGGCCTCCAGCGTGGCGACGCTGGACGCGGAGGGTCCCATATAGGTCTGCGGCAAGTAGAGCGTGAAGACGCTTCCTTTTCCCGGTACGCTTCGTAGCCGAATTTCGCCGCCCAGCAAACTGGCCAGCTCACGGCTGATGGCTAGCCCAAGACCAGTGCCGCCGTACTTACGGCTTGTTCCGGCATCCGCCTGTTGAAAGGCCTCGAAGATAATTCTCTGTTTTTCGAAGGGAATACCAATCCCGGTATCGGCAACCTCGAAGGAGATGACCGAAGCGGCGCGGCTCAGGACCGGGTGATCCTCAGTCCATCCTCCTTCTGCGATCGAGATCGAAAGACGTACACTGCCCTGTTCGGTAAATTTAAATGCGTTCGATAATAGATTCTTGAGCACCTGCTGCAGGCGTTTGGAGTCGGTAACAAAACTGCGGGCCAGATGCGTGCCGGCATTTACCTCAAATCCTAGCCGCCGATTTTCGGCTTCGTGACGGAACGGCCGGCCAATCATCTCCACCAGGCCCGCGAAAGCAACTTCTTCCGCCTCTACCGAGACGGTACCGGATTCGATCTTGGAAAGGTCCAGGATGTCGCTGATCAGGTTGAGCAGATCGGTTCCCGCCCCGTGGATGGTGCGGGCAAATTCTACCTGCTTCGAGGTAAGATTACCTCCCGGATTTTCGCTAAGCTGTTGCCCCAAAACCAGGATGCTATTCAGGGGTGTCCGCAGTTCATGCGACATGTTCGCCAGGAACTCCGATTTGTATTTGGAGGTCAGTGCCAACTCCTTAGCCTTGCCCTCAAGCGCGCCGCGCGCCTGCTCAATCTCCTGGTTCTTGCGTTCCACCTCGACATTCTGCTCAGCCAGCTGCTGTGCCTTCTGCGCCAGCTGTTCATTCGTTTGTTGCAGCTCTTTTTGCTGTGTTTGCAACTCAGTGGCCAATTGCTGGGATTGTTTCAACAGCCCTTCGGTCTGCATCGTTGCCTCGATGCTGTTGAGCACGATGCCGATACTGGTCGTCAGTTGTTCAAGGAACGCGAGTTGCGAAGCGGTGAATGTGCTGAGCGAGGCCAATTCAATAACCGCTTTCACACGGTCCTCAAAGAGGACAGGAAGAACAATTACATTGCGTGGGGTGGCTTCAAACAAGCCAGAACGGATGGAGATGGTGTTCGGCGGTACATCGGTGATCACCATCCGCCGTTTTTCGGCGGCACACTGCCCAACCAGTCCTTCGCCTACCCGCAAGCTGCGGAGATGGATATTTTGTCCGTCATCCGCAAAGGCGGAAAGCGGTACCATGGACGCCTCTTCTTCACTGTGCATCTGGTAGATAACGCCCTGCTGCGCATTGACCAGGAGTGCCAGTTCGGAAAGCAGGGTCCTGCCCACCGTCGCCAGATCACGTTGACCTTGCAGCATGCCGGTGAAGCGCGCGAGATTTGTCTTGAGCCAGTCTTGCTCCGTGTTCCGCTCGGTGGTAAGACGGAGGTTATTGATCATGGTGTTGATGTTGTCTTTTAATTCCGCAACCTCGCCGCTCGCCTCCACCTGGATGGAGCGGGTCAGATCACCCTTCGTCACAGCGGTTGCGACTTCGGCGATGGCACGCACTTGATTGGTCAGGTTGTCGGCCAGGAGATTGACGTTGCCTGTGAGATCTTTCCACGTGCCCGCGGCTCCCGGTACGTTCGCCTGGCCTCCGAGCCGGCCTTCTACGCCGACTTCGCGGGCTACCGTGGTTACCTGGTCGGCAAAAGTAGCCAGCGTATCGGTCATATTGTTGATGGTCTCCGCCAATGCGGCTACTTCACCCTTGGCATTGACCGTCAACTTCTGAGTCAGCACTCCATTCGCAACCGCGGTAACTACCTTAACGATTCCGCGCACCTGCTCGGTGAGGTTGGCGGCCATTACATTCACATTGTCTGTGAGGTCTTTCCACGTTCCGGCCACACCTGGGACTTCCGCCTGCCCACCCAGCTTGCCGTCCGTTCCCACCTCGCGCGCCACACGCGTGACCTCCGCAGCGAAGGCGTTGAGCTGATCGACCATGGTGTTGATGGTGTTCTTCAGCTCGAGAATCTCGCCTTTTACATCGACCGTGATCTTGCGAGACAAATCGCCGCGGGCCACGGCGGTTGTCACTTCTGCGATATTGCGTACCTGCCCAGTCAGGTTGCCGGCCATGGCGTTTACAGAGTCGGTAAGATCTTTCCAGGTGCCGGCCACGCCCTGCACATTGGCCTGTCCGCCCAACCGGCCTTCACTGCCCACCTCGCGCGCTACGCGTGTTACTTCCGCGGCAAAGGAGCGCAGCTGTTCCACCATGGTGTTGAGTGTTTCCTTAAGCTGGAGGATCTCGCCGCGCACGTCGACTGTGATTTTTTTGGAAAGGTCGCCGTTAGCAATGGCAGTGGCCACTTCGGCAATGTTGCGCACCTGGCCGGTCAGGTTGCTGGCCATGAAGTTTACGTTGTCGGTGAGATCCTTCCAGGTGCCGCCCACGCCGGGCACCTGCGCCTGCCCACCTAACTTGCCTTCTGTACCCACCTCGCGTGCTACACGCGTTACTTCGCCGGCAAATGCATTGAGCTGATCGACCATGGTGTTGATGGTGTTTTTCAGCTCGAGGATTTCACCTCTCACATCGACGGTGATTTTTCGCGATAGATCTCCGCGTGCCACCGCTGTCGTCACTTCAGCAATGTTGCGCACCTGGCCGGTCAGATTTCCAGCCATGGAATTCACAGAATCCGTAAGGTCCTTCCAGGTGCCGGCCACGCCGGGGACGTTGGCCTGACCGCCCAGACGGCCTTCGCTGCCCACCTCGCGCGCTACGCGGGTTACCTCGCCGGCGAATGCATTGAGCTGGTCGACCATGGTGTTGATGGTCTCCTTGAGAAGAAGAATCTCCCCGCTCACGTTCACCGTAATTTTCTTGGAAAGATCGCCGCTGGCGATGGCGGTGGATACTTCCGCGATGTTGCGGACCTGGCCGGTCAGGTTACTGGCCATGGAGTTGACGGAGTCGGTAAGGTCCTTCCAGGTGCCGCCTACGCCGGGTACCTGTGCCTGGCCTCCGAGTTTCCCGTCCGTACCGACTTCGCGCGCAACCCGCGTAACTTCGGAAGCGAATGCCCGAAGCTGGTCCACCATGGTGTTGATGGTGTCTTTGAGCTCGAGGATTTCGCCCTTCACATCGACGGTGATCTTGCGTGATAAATCGCCGCGCGCCACGGCGGTAGCGACTTCCGCGATGTTACGCACCTGGCCGGTCAGGTTGCTGGCCATGAAGTTCACGTTGTCGGTGAGATCCTTCCATGTACCAGCGACACCGTGCACCTGCGCCTGTCCGCCCAGTTTACCCTCTGTGCCCACTTCACGCGCCACGCGCGTCACCTCACCAGCAAAGCCGTTCAGCTGGTCGACCATGGTGTTGATGGTGTTTTTCAGTTCGAGGATTTCGCCCTTTACGTCTACGGTAATCTTGCGGGATAGGTCGCCGCGGGCCACGGCGGTGGTCACTTCCGCAATATTGCGCACCTGCCCGGTCAGGTTGCCGGCCATTGAGTTAACGGAATCGGTAAGGTCTTTCCAGGTGCCGGCTACACCCGGCACGTTCGCCTGCCCACCCAACCGGCCTTCGCTGCCCACCTCACGCGCTACGCGCGTCACCTCGCCGGCGAAGCGGTTTAGCTGATCGACCATGGTGTTGAGCGTTTCCTTGAGCTGCAGAATCTCGCCCCGCACATCTACGGTGATCTTGCTGGAAAGGTCGCCACTGGCGATGGCGGTAGCCACTTCCGCGATGTTGCGTACTTGACCAGTCAGGTTGCTGGCCATGAAATTTACATTGTCGGTAAGGTCTTTCCAGGTGCCGCCTACGCCCGGCACCTGCGCCTGCCCGCCTAGCTTGCCTTCTGTTCCTACCTCGCGCGCGACGCGGGTCACCTCGCCGGCGAATGCGTTCAACTGGTCCACCATGGTGTTGATGGTGTCTTTCAGCTCGAGAATCTCGCCCTTCACATCTACCGTGATCTTGCGCGACAAATCGCCACGCGCCACCGCCGTGGTTACTTCGGCGATATTGCGTACCTGGGCTGTCAGATTACCGGCCATTGCGTTGACGGAGTCGGTGAGATCCTTCCAGGTGCCTGCGACGCCCGGGACCACCGCCTGTCCGCCCAGCTTGCCGTCCGTTCCCACCTCGCGCGCCACACGCGTCACCTCTGACGCAAAGGAGCGCAGCTGGTCCACCATGGTGTTGATGGCTTCTTTGAGCTGCAGGATCTCGCCGCGGACGTCCACGGTAATCTTGCGCGAGAGATCGCCGCTGGCCACGGCGGTCGCCACTTCGGCAATGTTGCGCACCTGACCGGTCAGGTTGCTGGCCATCGAGTTGACTGAGTCGGTGAGATCCTTCCACGTGCCGGCGACCCCGGGTACCTGTGCCTGTCCGCCGAGTTTGCCGTCGGTGCCCACCTCACGCGCAACACGCGTCACCTCCGAGGTGAACACGCTGAGCTGCTGGATCATGGTGTTCACGATCTCTGCAGAGCGGAAGAATTCTCCTTCGAGCGGGCGCCCGTCCACGTCTAAGCGCACGGTTTGTGCCAGGTTTCCCTGCGCCACGGCCGCGATGGCGCGCGTGACCTCGGTTGTGGGTCTCAGGAGATCGTCCACCAAGGTGTTGACTGAGACCTCTATTTCTCCCCACGCGCCCCTCGACTCGTAGAACCGGGTGCGTTCCCGCGTTCTGCCCTCCTTGCCCACCACCTGCCCGACGCGCCGGAGCTCCTTGGCCATCTGCTGGTTGGCTGCGACAATCTCATTGAATGTATCTGCAAGTTTTCCGGGCAATCCGATCCATGAGCCAGGCAGGCGCACGGAGAAGTCTCCATCGCGAACAGCTTGCAGCTTCGCCAGGATCTCCTCAAGGTGAGCATCAGGAGCCTCAGCAACTGCGACGCTTCCATTCGTTCCGTTTTTCTTCAGGCTTTTTGTAGAACTGCCATTCGCGGCCCCGGAGGCGTTGCGCTCCTCGCTTTTCTTCATAGCTTCTCCTGCATCAGCGATGGCTCGGGTTTTTCTGAACTCTAGTTGCCCGAGATCGGGTTTGAACTCGACCCGCACGATCAATACACGCGCACAGCATGAGCCATAAAAGTCCAACTTACGGGATTGGCTTCACGAACGAAATACCTTTCAAGAAATACTAAAAGAAAAGTGAAGCCTCCGCCCAGAAGACTTGCCGCCGTTGGCCTGCGCCCATTCTTGATCAATGACATGGCTCGTTTTCTACAACTAAAGGGTTAGATTTCAAATGGTTCGCGCAATAAATCTGTTCACCATCCGGTTTCCTGGGTCTGTCGCCATCGGGTTGATCAGCTTAAGATGCGTTTTTCTCACTTGGGGTTAGCGACTGGCACGATTTTTTTTGATATCAACCAGGCAAGCCGCCGCGGGCGAAGAGGGTTGGTTACTTGTCTATAGCCGGGGGCGGCCGCGCGGGACAAAATATACGCCTGGATCGCTCGCACTTGATCGGGTTTCAGCAGGTCTTGGAACGAGGGCATTCCAAATTGCTCGCGAGCGCCGCCCAGCACAATGGACTCGAATTGAAGGTGGGTTGCGGTGCCGGTATAGCGCAGGTCAGGAACGCCAGAGCTGGAAATTACGTTAACCCCATGGCAGTAGAAGCAGTGCTGCGCAAAGAGGATACCGCCTTCGTGGATCATAGCCGGCGTGGCGTGCATTTGGAACGAGGGCGAAGGCGGCCCCTGAGGCCCGAAGGGTGGAGCTTCAAGCTTTGCATGAGCCCCAAGAGCGAAGGTGAGAATACGGCCATAGCCGGTTCTGACTACGCCGCTGCCGGGGATATTGTTCAGCCCTGCGGAGCCGCCCCAGCCCACCATGAGGGTAATGTATTGCACTCCGTCAAGCAGATAAGTGACCGGCGGAGCCATGATGCCGGTGCCGGCGTCGAACTGCCAAAGCATCTTGCCGTCGGTCGCGCTGATAGGCGCAGAGCACTCCGTCGGAACGCCCCTGGAAGACCAGGTTGCCCGCGGTCGCGAGCACGCCTCCGCTTTCGACCAGGGGAAGAGCGACGCGCCACACCTCATGCTGTTTGGCGGGATTCCAGGCGATCAATAAGCCAGTCATGGGAGGAGAAGCATTCGATTTCGCCAGCAGCGGTCCTTCGTACCTTACGTCCTCGCCGAGGTTCCAGTTCCTGGGGCTCGGGATCCAGCCCTTGTCTGGAGTGTGCAGCGCAAAGGAGCCCTGCCGGGCAGGCACGTAAACCAGACCGGTGGTGGGATTGAACGCCATGGGATACCAGTTATGCGCGCCACCCGGCGAAGGGGAGACAAGTACCGGGTGACTGTAATCCGGGGTTTGCGGCTCGACCGGCCGTCCACTTCCGGGGTCGATTCCACTAGCCCAGGTAACACCATCGATAAATGGCTTCGCGGAAAGGAAGTGGCCGGTCTGGCGATCGAGCACGTAGAAGAATCCATTCTTCGACGCCTGCATGATGACCTTGCGCTCGGTGCCGTCGATCTTCAGATCGGCCAGCATCAAAGGCTGCGTAGCGTCGTAGTCCCAGTTTTCCTGCGGGGTTACCTGGTAGTGCCAGACCAGCTCCCCGGTGCCGGCGCGGAAGGCGAGAATGGAGGCGAGATATAGGTTGTCGCCGCCGGCCGGGCTGCGCTGAACGGTGTACCACGGCGTTCCATTGCCGGTTCCGGCGTAGACCAGGTCGAGCTTGGGGTCATAGACGATGGAATCCCATATCGTGCCCCCGCCGCCTGCGATCCACCAGGGTCCATGCCAGGTTCTTGCGGCATCCTCCAGTGCTTTTGATTCGAAGCCCTTCGCGGGATCACCCGGTACCGTGTATGTGCGCCAGATCAGCTTCCCGCTGTCTGCGTCGTAGGCGGAGAGATAACCACGCACACCCATCTCCGATCCGGCATTTCCGATAAGAACCATTCCCTTGACGATGCGGGGAGCGCCGGTAATTGTATAGGGCTTGGATTGGTCGACCGTGACGACATCCCAGACAGGGTTTCCGGATTTGGCGTCGAGTGCGATGAGCCGGCCGTCGATGGTGCCCAGGTACACCCTGCCGTGGTAAAGGGCGACGCCTCGATTGACAGCATCGCAGCAAATGATGCGGGCACGGGAGCGAGGCACCTTGGGATCAAAGGTCCACAGGATTTTGCCGGTTCTGGCATCCACCGCATAGGCAACGCTCCAGAGTGCGGTGGTGTAGATCACTCCGTTGGAGACGAGAGGCGTAGCTTCCAGGCCATTGATCGTGCCCAGCTCTCTGCTCCATAACAGGCCGAGCCGGCTGATGTTCTGCTCGGTGACCTGGTTCAGGGGACTGAAGCGCTGCTCGTCGTTGGTTCTTCCGTACATCGTCCAGTCGGCGCCGTCATCGACGGCAGCGGGAGTGGACCGCCTGCAACCCCCGACGGAGAGGACCAGAGAGCCGGTCAACAGAAGCAAGAGAATGGGGCGCATGAATGTCTGGAGTTACTTGCGTTGCGGCGATTAGATGCGCATAGGAATTGGGGTGTCAAGATCAGGTGGTTCCTGTACACTTCGATGGCTCAGGAATACAAGAATGTAGCTCCTGGCTAAATTACGGAGGATGAAAGATCATGAGCAGGGAATTGTGGAAAGTGTTCGCAGGCCTGGGTGCACTCGCGATATCCGCCGTGTGGACCGGGGCGGCCGCCGCGCAGATGGCGGAGGTCAAAGAAAAACCACCGCTATACACCTACGTCGCCGTGTGGAATATCCCCCGGGCGCAGTGGGCAGAGATGGCGAAGGGAAACGCGGCGAGCCAGAAGGTAATGGATCAGGCTGTCGCCGACGGGACGATTGTAGGATTTGGCAACGACAGGACCGTGGTTCATCAATCTGATGGAATAACGCATGACGATTGGTGGTCGGCGATGTCGATGGCTGGTGTGTTGAACGTGCTGGACCGCGTGGAAAAGTCCGGCGATTCCGGTACTTCTGTTCTTGCCAGCGCCACCGACCATTCGGATAGCATTTACATCAGCCGTTATTACAATTGGCATCCGGGATCGTTGAAGGGTGGGTACACTTTCGAAGCGTCTTACACTTTAAGGCCGGATGCACCGGAGGATGCAGTCGCGACACTCAGCAAGAACATGATCGTGCCGGTGCTGGAGAAACTGTTGGCCGACGGCACCATCGACGAGTACGAAATTGATACCCAGGCGGTACACACCGAAGCACCCGGCTCATTTACTATTGTTTACCTCACGCCCAACGCGGAAGGCCTGGACAAGGTTAACGCGGCGATTCGGGAGGCCGTCAAATCGAAGCCGCTGGATGGTCCGGCATTCGAATCCATGGTAACTGACCCCGCGCACCGTGATTCGCTGGTTCGCTCCGACGCCACTTACAAATAGCGCCCTGTATCTGTGCGTCATGCAACATGAGGAGGGCGCGTTGGTTGAAAAGCTCCGAACAGCATGGGTAAGATAAGCACCGTCGGGGTCCTTCGACTCCGCGCCAGCCAGAGCTGTGTCATGCGATTAGTCTGTGAGGCGCTCCGCTCAGGATGACGTTTTTGTGGGAGTGTTGACGAAAAACATCCCAAGCAAGTTGGGGCCTATGCGACGGAGTCCTGGGTACGCTCGGCACAACGATGACTCCGTCCTTCGGACTGCGCCCTGGGCTAAGTTCAAGCCGCCCCTTCTCCGGATTTCCTGTGGAACTTTCCTTACTGAAAGGCGCACGCGCGGCCTCGTCCAGTGCTGCGTGGCATGAAATCCGGGTTCGGGGCTGGATAATTCGAGTTCTCACGCAGGCTCTTTTAGCGCCTGGGTTTTTCCCTTTGGTAGCAGGGCGGGGAGTTTTACTGCTTGGTGTCGAGAGGATGGGTGCTCTTTTCATAAAATTCGTTTTGCAGTTTAAGGCTCACATCATCGGCTTTGATGGCGGCGATTGACTTAGCGATTGAATTAATCCACCAGTTCATTTGGTATTCGCCCAACTCGTGAGTTGCGGCCGAGCCATCGCCGGCATAGTGATCAGGAAAGCGCGCGTACCACCAGATACCGGTGTAAACGCCGTCGGGCAGGTTCTCGCGATGCTGGTCGGCGCCCGATTCACTTGCAGCGCGATCCTGATGCACAAGATCTGGCCGGGCAATCATCATCTTGGAGGTTTCGCTCTCGCCGGCGTGCTGGTCTACGGATGTCTTCTTTGGCGGTCCGCCGGAAGCCGGTGTGCGCTCGTCGAAAATATAGACCACGTAATCGTGCGGCTTGGCCAATTGCGACTGCGCAAAGTAGGGTAGCAAACTATTGTTCCCGCCGTGACCGTTTACGATCAGCACCTTCTTGCAGCCGTTGCGCGCCATCTCGTCGGTGGTTTCCTGCAACAACGCCAATTGCATTTCGCGGCTGTAGGCTATGGTGCCCGGCTCATGGCGCGCCTCGAAGATTTGCCCGAAATAATACTCGGGGAAGACCACGGTATACTCCTGCTCGGCGGCGTGCAGTGATGCGTAGCGCACGTCGAGTAGATCGGTGCCGAGCGGCAGGTGCGGCCCATGCTTTTCCAGGATGCCGAACGGCAAAAGACAGGTCCCCTGGGAACGCTTGATAGCGTCGATGAAGTCTGCCCCGGTGAGCTCTTCCCAATGCACTGATAGCTTGGTCTGCGCCGGCGCAGGGTAACCCGCGCTCAAGAACGCACTAAGAAGCAGGAGGCCCGATACACAGTAGCACTTGCGATCCTTGTGAGGCGCCATTCGGTGCTCCCCTCCAGCGCGGATTCTAGCACGGGGAACTAGGCGGCCTTCGCCTTTTGGTGGGAACTTCCCGTATGCTAATTCGGCAAGGAATTCCTGGAGGTTGCCGATGGACATACAAAAGGAACTGATCGCCGAGTACGACCGTGAAGTTGTCTCGACACGAAAGATGCTGGATGCAATTCCCGCCGATGCCGATCTGAACTGGAAGGCCAGCCCGAAATGCATGACGCTGGGCCGCCTCGCTGCCCATGTCGCGGAAACGGCAGGGGCGTGGGGGATCAGCACGCTATCCAAGAACGGCCTGGAGTTCGACATGAGCACCTACAAGCCCTGGGCGCCTTCCAGCAAGGCTGAAATCCTAGAGAAGTTCGAGCGGGACACGGTGAAAGTAAAGCAGGTTCTCGGCGACCTCGATCCTGCGAAATGGGACGACAACTGGAAGATGACAGCCGGGGACCAGACCTGGATCGACGATTCACGCTATGGGGTCTTCCGCACCTGGGTGCTCGATCACCTCATCCATCACCGCGCGCAGCTGGGCCGCGACCTGCGCACACTGGGCACTCCGATTCCGGGGATGTACGGTCCGTCGGCAGACGAGAGCTGAGCGGCCGCCATAGCTTCAGCGCTTTTGTAGCTTGATCGCTTTCTCAGGACAGACCTGGACACAAAGTCCGCAGCCCCGGCACGCATCGGGATCGACGGCGAAAGCCTGCTTTCCGCCGTGAACGAATAGCTTCAACCGCGCCGTGAGTGGGAGCATAGCCTTTTCCTCACTTGGAACAGGCCGGATGGCCAGGACGTCGTAGGGGCAAATCGGGACGCAAGGCCCTTTGGCTTCACAACGCGTGGGGTCGATGACCGGCACCATATACCCCGGATCAAACCTGCACTCCGACTTTGCGGTGGTTGCCGGCTTTATGCTCATACTCCCAATGACGACTGGCGAGCGAAAATATTGTGCCGCCTACCAGGGCTTGGAACGGGCTACGGCGATTCCCCGTACCTCGTTGGGGTATTGGCCGCTGACTGCGCAATAGAAATGATAGAGAACACCTTCATGGGTGATGACGGAAGGCTTGTGGGCAAAGGTTTCGTCGATCGTCCCGGGAGCGCCTGTGTCGATGAGAATTTCAGGTGACTTGACGAACGAATAAGGATTGACGCCAAGAGCGAGCATCTCGCAAGCGCGGCCCGGGCGTTGGTAGCGGAAGCCGTAGTAGAACATGGCGTAGTCGCGGCCGTTCTGCACGACGAAGGGATTCGAGGCAAAACGGCTGTCGCGGGCATCGGGCGTGGGGTAGGACTGCCCCGCGGACCGTTGCGGAGAATGGGATTGTGCTGGTAACGAGCCCAGCTCTTCAGGTTGCTTGAGGTCGCGACGCCTGTCTGTTCGCGCCATCCTCCGCCTTCGTTTGCAGGAAGTGTGCCGGTTTTTGCGTTGTAGTAAAGGTAGTAGGTTCCACGATCCAGCATCAGGTCGGGCCGGTAGAGACCGCCATGCTCCCATGGTGCTCCGTCCTGTGGGGTGAGGATGGGGTCGGTAAGCTGCCAGTGAAGAAGATCCTCTGAGGTGGCAAGGCCGATCACTGCCGCACCTTCCTCATAGCCGGCGCTGGGATACGCATTCCAGGCGCCGATATATTTGCCGTCGATCTTGATGGCTTCGCCCCTGGACCGCAGCTGCTTGTCGCGAAGAATGGAACTCAGGGCCAGGTTGTACCTGGTGTACTTTGACGCCGGATCACGCGGTGCTACGAGAGCGGTCCGCGTCCAGTGGAGGAGATCGGCGGAGGTGGCGAGGCCGGTCTGGTAGCCGATGCCATCCCAACCGATGTAAAGCATCTGGAAGGCTCCGTTGGCATGGAAGACGATGGGGTCATCGATGCTGCGCTGATCAAAGTCACCCTTGCGGCCGGTGGCGGAGAGGACGAGCTTTGGATATTTGAAGGGAGTTCGATAGGGATCTGCCGGGTCGGCGACGGCGATCGCGAGATGCGGCGCAATCGAGCCGGCGGCTCCGATGGTAGTGGCATTGCGCAGGAAACGACGACGAGTCGTGTTCACGGTTACGTAGCTTCCAACTTTATAGCTTCTTTGCCTCCGCGAGTAATCCGGTTTTTCAGAGTACTGCCATATTTCCCACAGGTTCTCGCGTGGCTGCTCACGGTACAGTCAGAAGGGGCGAGTCAATTGACCAGTGAACAAGAGCTACGCGAGAAGCTGCGCAAGATAGCGGCGCTTTTTGAGGGCGCCACAACGGCGGGAGAGCGAAACGCGGCGGCGGCGGCGAGCAGCCGAATTCTTGCCGCGCTGAGCGCGGCCGCGAAGACGGAACGCGCAATCGAAACGCAGTTCACGCTGCCTGATCGTTGGGCCCGGCGTCTGTTTACCGCTCTGTGCCGCCGCTACGGGCTCGAGCCATACCGCTATCCTCGCCAGCGTCAGACCACCGTTGTTCTGCGTGCCCCTGATTCGTTTATCCACAACACGCTGTGGCCGGAGTTTCTTGAGATCAAGAGCGCCCTCGACGCGTACCTGAATGAAGCGACGGAGCGCATCATTCGCGAAGAGGTGTTTCGCGATGCCGATGAGGCAGCGGAACGGGTGGGATAGGATCAACTGAAAAGTAAGCTTTAAACCGCAGGTCCCTCCACTACGGTCGGGATGACAATTCATTTCTGACACTTACATTCCCCATCCATTAAGAGCACTGCAGATCCCCATTCGACTTCGCTCAGGGCAGGCTCTCGGCTTCGCTCCTAATGACGCGGAGCGGATGGCTTGGTCCGCAACAACCCCACTCAAGCCAAAAAACGGCTTGAATGGGGCACCCAAGCTTTTCTTGGACACTAAATAGATGCGAATTGGGCATGGTAAGTTTTGGCTTGCAGCGGACCTCAGCTACGATAGGCTTTTCAGGGTAGACCGCGGCGGCCTCTCACTCCAGGTGAATGGAGGTGTTCATGATGGCGTTTCGAGAAGAGGTGTTTCAGGATCGCAGAGAGGCCGGCCGGGTGCTGGCGCGGGTTATCCAGGCGTCGGCAATGGCGCTCGATTGCCAGGATGGGATTGTGTTGGGACTGCCGCGCGGCGGGGTGCCGGTAGCCTATGAGGTCGCGCGTGCGTTGGACCTTCCGCTGGATATCGTGGTGGTTCGCAAGCTTGGCGTGCCGGGGTTCGGGGAACTGGCGATGGGAGCGGTGGCGAGCGACGGAACAGTTTCGATCAACCAAGCGGTGCTGGAGGAATATCGCATTCCTCCTGAAGTTGTCGACGCAGCAGTCGAGCGGGAGAAGGGGGAGATCGAGCGGCGGGAACGTGCTTACCGAAACGGGCGTCTGCCGTTGCCGATCGAGGGCAGCCTAGCAATACTGGTGGACGATGGGCTGGCAACCGGAGCGAGCATGCTGGCTGCGGTGCGGGCGGTACGACCACGCGCACGCAAGGTGACGGTTGCCGTGCCCGTGGCTACGACGGAGACGTGCGACCAACTGCGCAATGAGGTGGACCACGTTATCTGCGCGAGAGTGCCGCGGCGCTTCTACTCGGTGGGCAGCTTCTACCAGGACTTTGAGCAGACTACCGATGAGGAGGTTAGCAAGTTGCTGGCGAAAGCGGCCAACGAGCACCGATGGCGGGTGGCGTAGGACCGACCAAGGAGCGCTTAGGGGAGCGAGATGCGATACAGATTGCTGTGCGACGTGGTGTTGACGTAGGCATAGTGCCCCGGGTCTTCGCCGGGCACTAGCTGCTCGCGGTTCACCGATACAGAACCCGGCACCACGTCTGGTTGTGCCCCCGGCGCCAGGCCTTCCGGAGGAAGGTCAGGCAGGGTTTCTCCGGGGCCAACCGGAATGGCGAGGCTGCGGCCCGGATTTGTCTGCGATGCCGGCTCCACTGCTAAGAAAAGAAATCGTCCGCTCGGCGACCAGGTGGGAGCACAGTAACTTACGCACATGCGACGGGGAGGTCCGCCCTCGAGCGGAATCGCCATCGGCATGGGCGAGACCCGCTTATCGTCGGGATAAGGCAGCATGGCCATCAGCCATTTTCGGCCGGGCGAGATGCCTTGAATTTCGATGATCGGGTAAGGGACGACCTTCGCACGCCCGGCGCCATCCTGGTTCATCTGCTGCAGGTAGTTGGCGTTGCCTTCAGTGAAGCGGAAGAGGATTTTGCCTGCGGGGCCGAAGCGCGGGTTGGTTTCACCCGAGGCGCTGAGCTGTTTGGGGGGCGAGCTTCTATCGATGGGCGCCAGCCATAACTGGGACTTTGCGTTGCGCGGGGCGGTGGTGTAAACGACTTGCTTGCCATCGGGCGAGAGATCGTAGGAAGACATGGAAATGCCGGGGAAGACGGCTTCACTCTTGCCGGAGTCGACCGCCAAGCGCCAGAGCTCGGGCTGAGTACTTGTGGGGTGATGCCAGACGAGGTAGTAGAGGGTTTTACCATCGGGGGCGAAGGTGGGGGGAGAGTCGTTATTGGCGACCTGTCCCTCGGACGATAGAGATCGTTCGCCGTGGTCATCGTGGATCCAAATGGCGCTTTGATAGACCCCGACTGAGGTGATGACGGAGCGGCCGTCCGGGTCGACCGCCAGCCCTTGCTCCGAGGTGGGGCCAAAGGTGATCTGCTCCGGCTGCCCGTTGGGATAGCGCTGGCGCCAGATGTGGGACTGTCCTTCCACCCACGCGACGAAGTACATCCAGGAACCGTCCGGAGACCAACCGGCGGACATGCACTCTCCCTCTGGCCCAACCGATCTGCGCTGCCCATTGCCCCCAAGCGAGACCAGCCCGCACATAGCCCACGCTCCCTGGCCATCCATCTCCACGGTCAAGGCTGACTTGCGGTCTGGAGAAGCGTAGGAGTAATGGACCATGCCCCGCTGGTGAGCGGGAAAATACAGGTCGCGATAGTTATCTCCGGTTACCGATTGACTTGCGAGGCCCAGATGCAGGCCGGCGTGGATCCTGGAGAAGAGATATTGGTGCGGGTCGAGCCAAGTGAGGCCGGCGGCATTGTCAAGCAGAAGATGCGGCTCGCCGCCTAACACCGGGACGGCGTAGGTGGCGAACGCGGGAGGCTTCATCACGGTGTAGGCGATCTGCGAACCATCTGGGGAGAAGGCCAGGTTGTACTTGACCTGCGGGTCGTTGGTGAGGCGGATGGCTTCGCCATTGGGGAGCACCTTGGCGTAGATGGGATCGGCCGACATAAACGGGCTCTCAGTGCGGATGAAGGCGAGGATATGGCCATCGGGCGATAGGGCGGGCGAGCTAGCGGAGTCTGTAAAGTCGGTGAGCTGGGTGTACTGGAGTACGGGTGGGTGTTGGTGGAAGAAGAGGTGCACTGCCGTGCCCGCGATGGCGATGACGGCGCAGGCGGCCGCGGCGAGGAGCCACTTGCGCCCGGTCTGGGGGCGGGCAGCGGGAGAAGCCGGCTCGGGAGCCTTTCGGGGAATTTCCAGTTCAGGTTCCAGCTCCAGCGGCCGGGTCCCGTTTCTTACCGGGGCGATGAAGCGGTAGCCGACACGGGGGATGGTTTGGATGTAGCGGGGCGAGGTTGCCGAGTCCCCAAGGGCGTCGCGGAGTTTCTGGATGGATTTGTTGAGGCCGTGGTCGAAGTCGACAAAGACGTCGGAAGCCCAGAGGCGCTGACGGAGTTCGTCGCGGGTGATGATCTCACCAGGGCGCTCAAGGAGCAGAGCCAGGAGCTGCAGGGGCTGCTGGGGCAAGGGGAGTTTGGCCCCGTTCCGGCTGAGTTGCCCGGCTTTGAGGTCGAGCTCAAAGAGACCAAAGTGAACCACGGATTGAGGCGGAGAAACCGGCACTCAGAGCCCCCTCCTACAGCGGGGCGAACTGAGTTTAGCATCTGCGCGGAAGGGTGGTAGCGCTTTTCGTCCAACATTTGTTCAGGGGACAAGTTTTTATAAGTGGCTGGTGAGTAAGGAATTAGTTGGGGATAAATAAACCACCTTGGCGGGCATTGCCTATGAAGTGCGGGTGCCGCACACTCGGCCCTACGTTGCTCGCCGGGTGAGCTCGTGAAAAGGAGAAAACAGAATGAATTGGATGAAGAAGAGTATCGGCAATGGGCTTTCACGTGGCGTTTTCGCTATGGTTGCTGGCCTGTTATTGACCACAGCGAGCGCGCACGCTGCCTGCGGGAACCTTTCGGGAGTGGGATTGAAAAACGGGGCGGTTCTGCCCATGTTGGGGCAGGCGGAAGACGAGAGGGAGGGGGCAACCAGCGCGTCCATTGTGGGCCTGTGGCACGTGGTCTACACGGCGGGGGGCGAGATATTTAACGAGACACTCGACCAATGGCATAGCGATGGGACGGAGTTTGAAAATGCGTTTATTCCAGTCGCCGGGGGAAATATCTGCTTCGGCGTGTGGAAGTCGGTGGGCACACGGACGGTGAAGCTGCACCACGTGGGCTGGACATACGATGCAGCAACAGTCGCCCCGGCGAATGGCACGTTTACGCTGAACGAGGTCAACGTGGTTGGAAAAGACGGCCAGACCTACACCGGGGAGTTCACCTTCACGCCTTATGACTTGAAGGGGAATCCGGGTCCGTCGGTCAAGGGGACCATCAAGGCCACGCGCATTACGGTTGAGTGATGGCTTGATGCCAATGGGTGGCAGTGTAACCGGAGGGTGCGCTGCCGCCGCTTTGCCGGGTTGTGAATTGAGCGCGTTTCCTCTGCGGAGGGTGCGAACTAAGCGAATTATGCGAACTAAGCCCCCCTGGGCGGCGGGAAATGCACAAATGGTGCGTGGTAAGCGTGGTAAGCGTGGTAAGCGTGGTAAGGTCCCTTTTTGGGGTCGCGGAAGGTTCGGAACGACCGTGCCTCAGGGGCTAAAGCCCACGATTTCTCTAGGGCGGTATGGACGGCCTGAAGGCCGTCCCCTTCAGAGTCTGACAGTCGGTCACACTCAGATAGATTCGGATTGGGTCTGGTTAGTTTAGTGGGGAGTGGATTTATTTTTTGGGCCGTTGGTTAATAGCCCACGGAAAAGGAGGCCCGCTCGTGCTGCGGTTTCTCAATCTCGTTGACCAGGGCGATTGCGTAATCGGCAAAGGAGATTTTGCTTTCGCCCTTGGAATCTGCGATCAATTCCTTCGTGCCTAAGCGAAAGTTGCCGGTCCGTTCGCCGGGAACGAAGAAGGCGGCGGGGCTGAGATAGGTCCAGTTGATGCCTGAGGCGCGCAGCACAGCCAGGGCTTTTTCATGGGCGGTGGCGATCGGCAGGTATTGGGGCGGCAGGTGCCCGGATTTGATCAGGGTCACACCGGGGGCGACTTCCAGGAGTCCGGCGCCGCCTACTACCAGCAGGCGGATGTTTCCGGCCTTTTTGACGGCCTCGATCTCACGCCGGGTTACGTCGACCAGGGCGTCGGGGTTGTCGGGCGGCGGCTGATAGGCGGTTACTACCGCGTCCGCTCCTTTGATTATGGATGCGATTGCGTCCACGTTGGATAGATCATCGGTTTGGGTGGTTACCCCGGGGATTGATTTCAAGGAATCGATGTTACGAGCGACTCCGGTGACCTGGTGACCACGGGTGAGCAGTTCTTTGACAATTTCCTTCCCTGCATTTCCTGTGGCGCCATAGACTACTACTTTCATTTGCAGTCTCCTCCCCAGACATTAAATAAGATTAGCGCAGAGTTCAGCGAAGTTTAAGCGAGCCGGTTTAGGTTGGAAAGCAGGGTGAGCTATGAGATGTCCACGGATTTTTGTGTTGCTGCTTTTGCCGGCTTGCGGGTGGTTTGGGCTGTCTTCGCTGTCTTGGCAAGGGGCCATGGCTGAGCATACGGCGGGGCAGTCACGGTTTTCTGGTGTTTACCTTTCCCATGCACGGGGTCCATCTATGAATGTAAGCCTGGGGCCGGATGGCAGCGCGACGGTTACAGAAGATCCGGGAAATGGCGCGCGGACGTTGTTTGGCCATTGGGTTGACTCGAGCGGCCAGGTCACCGTCACGTTCGATGCCATGCAGGGGGGAGCGGCCGAGCCCGCCATGGTTTTTCAGGCCGCCCACGATGGACTGCAGGCAGTCACCTGGAACCACGCTTCGTGGGGCAAAGTGGCTCCTCCCCCGATGAAAAAGGGGTTCAAGGTGAAAGAGCTGTATTGGTTCACTACCAATCCTTAGGCAGTGGCTCCTCGTCAGAGGGCGCGTCCCCAAGTCCAAGTCGTCGAAGGGGCGCCGTATTGTTGCTTAACTCTATCTAATAGTCGGATACCCTGCGGTCTACCCGGATTATCTCTTCTCGATGCCCGTTGTTTCTCGTGCTTCTGATGCATGACGGCATTTACTCCTTTGTATAGGGGTAGATTACCGGCCTGACTTTTAGACAGCAGAAGAAATATTCACTTGACACGTTAGCGTTACCTCGTCGAGACTCGCGCTCATCGCTTGGTCAATTTGCCGCAGACAAAGCAATCATTCAACCTACGAGAGAGGTCCAATGGCGAGCCCTAAGAAGCAAAAAAAACAAACTGCAAAAAGTCCAACTGTGTTGACTCGCACCGAACCAAAGGCCCAGATTGGCCGGCGTGGCCGCACATTCAGTGCGCCCCGCGCGCCCAAGAGCTTCACCGATGACCCACCCGGCTTTAGCACAGAGAAAGATCCACGGGGTAAGGCCGACAATAGCTGGTTTAATCTTCCGCAACCGACCGGGTTTCCACCGTTCCGTGTCGACCTGGCCTCTCTTCTCGACGACGAAGCCATGCAGAAAATTACTACAAATAAGCGACTCGTCTTTCATTCAGTGGGCGATACGGGCGGCGTGAACACGACTACCTATCAGCAGCAGGTGGCAAGATACATGGAGCTGGATTTCAACGATCCCGATCCAGGAGGAGCAAGCCCCTCATTTTTCTATCATCTGGGGGACGTGGTTTACTACGATGGCGAAATTCCGAACTACTACTGGGAATTTTACGAACCTTACATGCACTACCCTGCGCCCATCGTAGCTATCCCGGGAAACCATGACGGCGACGTGGACCCCATCGACCAATTCAACAAGGCGTCCGACTCGTTGAAGGGCTTCGTGCGCAACTTTTGTGCCCAGGCCCCCATTCACCTCCCCGAGGCTCAGGACGCTCCACGGGACGCGATGACGCAGCCCAATGTTTATTGGACGCTCAACACCCCGATGGCTACGATCATCGGTTTGTATACCAACGTCCCGTCCGGAGGGGAGATTCATCCTGACCAGCTCGCTTGGCTTAAGGGAGAACTTGCCGCGGCACCGCCAAACCGCGCTCTGATTCTTGCGTTACATCACCCCGTATTTTCCGCCTATGGTCCCCACCCAGGCAGTCTTAAGCTGAAGACGACTGTGGAGGAGGCCTTCAAGGAAGCGAATCGTACGCCCAATCTGATCCTCACAGCGCACGTCCACGACTATCAACGATTCACTGGCTATTTCAACGGGAAGGCCGTTCCAACCATCCTCGCCGGCGCAGGAGGGTACAACCAACAGTTACATCAACTCGAACGTAAACTATTCCAGCCCAATGGTGTTCCGTATAAATACGATTCAGGTCCAGAGGTCCTTGAGAAATTTAATGACTTCCAACACGGGTACCTAACTATTGACGTGCGAACCGACAAAATTCTCGTGAGTTACATTGTAGTGGACGATCCGAAAGCCGGTGATCCCGTACCTACTAAACCAGCAGGTGCCTACGACACACTCGAAATCACGCTCTAGTACGGCGTTCGGTAAGGATATTTCATAGCGCGCGAAGGTTGTTTGGCAATATGGTTTGATTCCAGCGGCCAGGTCACGGTCACGTTCGATGCCAGGTTGGGCAGCGGCGGAGGCCGCCATGAACCACGCCTCATGGGGCAACGTGGCTCCTCCCCGATGAAAAAGGGGTCCAAGGTGAAAGAGCTGTATTGGTTCTCAACGAATCCCTAGCGATTGGTCGCTTAACCAATATTAACTTTACTTAATAATCGACCAGCGCGCTTAGACTGTGACATATCCGGATTTTTCTTTGCCAGATCTTTTTTGTTTTCTGAGATTTTGCAAGAGCGGAAGGCATTTACCTTTCTGCATACACAGGTAGGTTACCGGACAGAGTATTCCACAGCCACAAATATATACTTGACAGGTTAGTGTTGCTCTTTGGGTGGTTCTTCAGCAGATCGCGTTTTCGCGATCTGCTGGGGTACTAACTCATTAGCCGGATCCGCTAGGCTAGGCCAGAGGAGCTATTTATCCTCACCAGTCCGGAATTGGAGGTTTCCCCACAACGGCGCTCGCCCCGTACTGGTTGCTCGGTATTCCCCCAGCTAGCGTCAGGTTTCCTGGTGCGTAGAGGCTCGCATACTGGCAACGAATCGCCACGCTATTCGATAAGACGGCGTCGTCCTGAACCACGCGAGGTTTAGGTGGAGTCAATATAAAGATTCCGGTGTGCGAGTTGTGGATCTGATCCAGCGCATAGCGGGAACTTACGGGTGCCTGGTATTGAGCCGTAAAGCTGGGGTCGAGTTTCAGGCCGAGTGCCTGTGCCTTACTGGCCATCCAACTCAGAGTGATGTCGGCCAGCCTCGTGTTGTTGTCTCCATCGGATGGCGAGTATCCGCCGCCGATATCGCAGTGCACTCCGGTGAACCAGAGCTGCTCAACGATTTGGCCGGGAGCGAAGGAGCTGGTCCAGAGTGTGGGCGGAAACTGCGCTCGTTGTTCGTCGAGGGCCAAACATTGAAAAGCATTAAGCACGTCTGGGTGGAGAGTAGTGTCGAGGAAACCATACTGATTTGTGTCAATGCCGCCCCAGAGCGCCGGTATGCCTAAAGCCCCTACCGTGTCCCACACCCCCAACATGCAGATCTTGGCGTCGTACATCGAATATGAGGTAAGAGATGCGAGTAATTCCTGGCGCATGGTGGCATCGCGATATGCTTGCCAGGCAGTATCAACACATTCATCATCGACATTCTTGGTCGGAAGCCCGCAGATGGCGATCATGCCCGCCAGGCATCGAGCGGTGTAGGCCCCACGGCTGAAGCCGAAGAGGAATATGTCATCGGCCGCTTCATAGAGATGGGCGATTTGGGTATAACCCGCTTTAACCTTGTTCACCAGGCCGGCGCCCAGAGCACCCCCAAACAGCATGTCGATCGGATTCCCGTCGGTGCCTACACCGTTGTCATACCCGCAGTCTTGCTCACCGGCGATCTGCAATGTTGCAGTAGATAGCCTGTAAACATTAGTGTTGGTTGATGGATCGTTCCACGTTCCATCGCACAAGTAAGCAATGCGCAAGGCTGGCCTCCTGGGATCATCTTGTGAACGCCGAGCTGCTTGAACGAGCTGAGCCGTAGGCAGAATGAAGATACTTCACAACCCAATCGGGTGCAATAGTTGTTTGTGGAACGCGACCCGTACTCTGTCGTCACGGATGGCGCTCACGCCGTCTAACCTCTTGTGCAGTGACTGTGCTGTTCCGCTATGTCTCGCTCAACCAAGACTAAAGCGGCCGGGCTGCCGGTCTAGGAATGCTGGGTCCTCTTCATTAACTTTTTTTCATCATTCCATTCTTAGCTTGTAAAAGTTGTGCAGCCTATCGATCGTGTCCGCGCCGAACTGCCCCACTAGATTTTGTTCATTACCAGGGTGTTTCTGCCGGGTTAGTTGTATTTACTTCTTGGTTATGGGAGCAGGATAAATATTTGCTTGACACGTTGGCGCCCTGTGATCCAGACTCGCGTCACTCTTTGGGAATCTCAAACGAGCCGCAGCTATTGTGTCCGATAGACTAGCGAAGTGTTGGGCACGGTTGTTAGTTAGGCAGTGCGTGTAATAGGGTCCGACTGAAGTTCGTTTTCTGCATCCCTCATTGTTGTACGGTTCAAAGATATCAGCGTTCCCCCCGCTTGGCTTAGGGCCTAAATACTTGTGCAGCTTGGGTTAGCCACATGCGGTCGCTACCCTGGGGTTTGCCTTGCGTCGACTGTGTTGCCGGCGCACGGAACGGCATGCGGGGTTTCTACACGGCGGGCTGGACTGAGTGTGTGCGATTCAGGGTTGGCGTCACCAAGACCATCCGCAAGGAGTGTGGTCTTCCGTGGCCTGCTGATCAAGGAGCAACGTTTGCTTCCTAGGTTTTCTGGGTTTCCTTTCCAAAGGTTCGTCTGAGGCATTGTCGTTAGTGAACGGTAGTCGTTAGCCAGGTCATCGTCCGTCCCGGAGATGAACAGAGTAAAGGAGTATTGGATGCTCGCCAAACGCTATTTCGGGCTAGCAAAGCAAACCCAACAGATTGTAGTGGTTTGTTTGAAGACGGCCTTAAAACGGTGTCGTATGAACTGGCTCGTCATTTTGCTTTGTCTTGGCGCAACTATCTATTTGCACGCTGACGCGCCTGTCGTTGATCCCTGTGACCTGGTAAAGACTATCGCAGTCAAAGCTAATACAGCGCAGGATATTCGTCTCCGCGTTTCGGGAACGGCTCCGTTGAGCTTCAAGTACCTTGGCCCATCACATGGCAAGTTGGCGGAAACGCCACCACTTCTTACCTACACACCCAATACCAATTACGCCGGCGCGGACAGCATAACATTTACGGCAACGAACACGGAGGGCACCAGCAAGGCAGCCACTGTGAACCTTACAGTTGGTAACATGCCTGGTCCGCCGACTGGCCCCGCTGATTCGGCGCACACCATAGAAAGCGACACTAAAAAACAATTGGTGACCGAATGGCAGAATGTACCAGACGTGCTAAACGTCCTGGGCGCTTTTCAGCTTCTGGTGCGTGGCCCGCGACCCGATCGGCTTGACTGCAAGGTATTGGAGTTACTGAAAGGCGATAATCCCTACGGCGATCTTAAAAACGTGTGTAAGAATTCGAGGGCCGGTGGCGGACCACGGCAAGGTTTTTATAGGACGGCGCTCGGAGACCCCGGCGATGACGGCCAACCTCAACTCCAACCCCGGTCTAATTTCGTCGCCACCGTTGCCAACGCAAATAGTCTAGGTCTCAAAACTTCCGACGATGAGGACCGTCTTTTTGCCTGTACAGAGACTTTAGTCAACGCGATCGTCAATGGAACGAGCACCCCACTCTCTCAACTGGAACTGAGCCGAACACTTGGGACTTTTGACGCGGAAATACCCGGACCGGTGCTCTTGCTAAAAATTGATGGTGCCTTCAAAGCGTCACTTCCCGTCGCGGCACTGTACCAGCTCCTGGATGCCTACCCAAAACCCAACCCGACGGACCAAATCTACGCAGATGCACTGGAGGATCTGAGAGCCGCCTTCGAAAAAAATGTGCAAAGGCTTGAAAAACAGATTGCGGACAAAATAACTGCTACGGCACCGTAGCCCGCTAGCCTGCTGAGGGAATTGCATGACATATCAAAACGTCTCGCGCGGTGGGGTCAGAGTATTTGCAGCCGTGCTTTTTCTGGTAGCAATCCACTGCTACGCGCAAGAACAACGTCAGGATCATACTTGCACGGTAGATGCGTCTGGCTCATTTGTTGTTCCTAAGGGTCAGGATGGGCCTAATTTTCAGAGTGGGTGGGGAATCAGGACTGGGGGAGGGTTTACCTTCACGGCGATTCCCAGACGCAGGGGCTTCAGCGGCTATCTCACTGCCAATTTCATGTATGAGCAGTTAGGGGCTACGGCGGCAGCGCTGAAGACTGCGAAGATGCTGAACCCCACGCAACTGGCAACAGCCTCATCCGCGCATGGTTCTTATTCGGCCGTGACGATTGATCCCACAGTTCGCTTCGCAATGAGCCGGCGGATCGGTCTTTATGGATCAGGCGGCTTCGGCTGGTTCCGGCGTGGTGTAGTGTTTCACGGCGCGAATCCGGCCACTCTGCTTCAGTCCTCTAGCGCCTCGTTGGACAGAACGGCTTCTAATTCCGGAGCTTTCGATATTGGCGGGGGCGCGAACCTCGGTTTGACGAAGAACGGCGGTCTCATGGTTTTTACCGAGGTCCGCTTGTACAAGGGCGCGGCCATCAATAGTGGAACGAAACTCTTGCCGCTTTCGGTGGGTGTTCGCTGGTAAGACGACTGAAATAAGAAGAGGAGTGACAGGGAGAAGTGATGCGACGGAAGAGGGCAAATATTATTTTCCTGTGCCTGATCGCCACTGCATGCCAAGGGCAGCAGCGGGCCAGCGTCAGTGTCATCGCGGATAGTTCAGTGGCTCGTGATCTTAGACCCTTCGGAAAATACCTCGTCGAAATCTGTTCCATTTCAGGGGCAACACCCGGGACAGGGGACGCACGCACGGTTTCATGCTCGAGGCTCCCTTTCCCTATTTCACCGACGAACCCCCGGAACGCCCCAATCCAACCAAAAGATCAGACCGTCACTGTCGCCCTTACCTGTGACCCGAAAGCAAAGACACCGTGCCAACTCACGAATCCGAAGGTGGGCGGGGACTTCTTCGTAGCGGCAAGCGCAGATTCGGGATTACCGGTGCAGCAAAAAGTGCTGCTCGGCAACGCCTCGCCAGTGGGCGGATCTCGCATTGTTCATTACTATGCTAACGGTTCCGGGCCTATCATCATTCGAGCCACGGCCCAGGGGAATGCGTTGTACAGTTCAGGTGGTCCGGTCGATTTGATCCTGCAGGCTGATTCCGATCTGACAAGTTCCTCCAGTTCCTGCCCGGTCTTACCTCCCTCGCCTGGCACCCAGAGTTCCCCGCTCGATGCAGGCACGATCGTATCTGTGCTTGGAAATCCCACCCCTTTCATTCTCGTCGCGCAGGGACCGAACACTGTAGCCATTTACTCAACTCGCCAACCGCCGCTCAGAGCAAACGAAGACACGATCCTGTATTCCTTTCAAAACGCGATTGGCGACCTGGCAGGGCGGACTGCCGCCTCTCTCGGGATTACACCGGCTGCAGCGAAGCCCTTCACAGTCGAATTGACTATCCCGCATGGAAACGCACTCGGCGACCTCGCCACCAGACTGGGTAGTCTTAGTTACAGCCAGCTCACTGTGCAAGATGTGGGCAAAAATAAGATCCGCGTCACGTCACCTAGCCAGCCCGACTGTCCGACATGGAAGGGTTTCCTCTCCGACGTTCGCGACATAACCTGGCAGCTGATTTCAGATCCGATGAATTACAAGCTTTACTACTTATCTTCCTCGGATGTCGCGACCGCGTTTTCCGGTCTTTCCACCGCGCCTGCTACGTCGACGTCCACATCTTCGACAACGGCAGCGGGGGGGAGTGGGACATCCAGTTCCGGCTCAGCGACTCCGGCTACCGGGACGGCGTCTGGCGCCAGCGCTACTCCTACAAATGCAAGCATCACCGTCACGCAGCCACCGGGGAGCAACATTCAGATCAACTCCGACACTACGCCCTGCGTGGTGGCTGGGTTGGCATCTGGAAATGCCACACCGTGCGGCTCCTCTTCTGCTTCCACATCGGCCGCAGCGACCCCAGCAGCGGCCACACCCGCCGCAACTGCACCTGCCGCGCAGGCGCCTCTCGGGATGGCCTCCGTCGCCGTCGCGGCCGGAACAGGAGAGCAGAGTCCACCTGACCTGTTGCTGTACTCCGATGCCGCCCCCGGAGATGATGCGCAGATCTTTGAAAGAAATAGAGTGCTCGCCGACCTTGACTTACCGCGCCCGGAGATGATTTTAACTGCCTGGGTTACGCAGAATTCATCTGCCAACCCACAGGCTATGGGAGCATTCAACAATATGGTGAAAGATCTGGTAACTGAATACGACCGCCAATTCGAGATGGTCGTTCTGAACAGCTGGCGCAGCCTCAAGCTACAATCCGCAGGCAGCGATTACTTCAATAAACCATTCCGCAGCTACCTAGAGGACCGCTTTATCGCCGATACCTTTAAAGCCAGCAAAACCGGCGCTACCGTGCAGGAGTTGTCGCAGTCGTATCTCGATACCAGCCAAGCCAAATTGGTGGACTCTGTCTATCCGATGCAGAGAAGTGATTTGGGAATTTGCGAGCGCGGCCGCTATTGCCTCGGTTACAACACGCTCTTCAACCCAGTCAGGCCCGCTCTTACCGACTTGCTGCTTTTGATCATTGCCGCACAGCAACCTAGGATAGCTGCCTACGAGGCTATTTATAAAGTTCAGGGAGACGACGGGTTGGGCCTGCCGACTGAATCGGTGTGCGACAACCAACCGGCAGCGGTTCGTAAGCGGTGCGAAGCTATTTGGCGCCTCCTGGACATCGATCACGTTTCGCCACCACCGCAACAATCGAGTTGCATCCAAAAAGATTTGCAAGGGATACTTGGCTCGCTCCTTTTTGAGCGTGAATCTCAGGTTCACCTAGAGTGCTTTCGAGAAGAGGTCGACATACTCATGGGTACTCCGGAAACAGACGGTGAGCCGTCCCCGTCCGGTGTAGGTCTCCTCCGTGCGGTTGTTTCCGACTTCCTCTTTAACTACAAAATGAGCCAGCAATATCCGCATGAATTTGTACCCTACGATCTTAGTCATAGTGCTGATGCCCTCAACAGTGCTCTCAGCCCGTTGATTGACGCGTTCAATCGAGATCTAAGGTCATATCAGATGTTTATGCGCGCGGATATGCAATACCGCACCGAGGAACTTAACTCGAGGACGGATGGGCGTTGCTGCGTCAAGCGTCTGTTTGGTCTGGATAAACCCTCGTTTTTCAACGACGGACTCGTCACTGTGCGCACGATTGCCGGGCAAGCGACGAACGTCAGTACGAGCTCGCAAAGCTTTCTAAATGCCAGTACTGCGCCGGAGCTATCAACCCTGCTCAGTTCGCTGGCAGGGTCCGGCTCGCAGGGGGCAGGTTCAAGCCAGGCAGGAACAACCTCAGCCACGGCAGCTTCGGGTTCCTCGGCCGCAGCCTCTCCCGGCAGTTCTACCGTCACTCTTCCAAAAGGAGCCTTTGGCGCTATTGCCGCGGGCCTAGCCAATTATCAAACCAGCTTCGCCCAAATCGGCCGTCAACTGTCATTTACCGCTACCGCTCGGAGCCTTGCCACTGCTTCCTCGGCAGAAATTGCAGTAACATTGAATGCGGATGATTCGTCGGGTGTTCCTCTCTTTACTGGCCCGGGAGCAAATGACCCTGCGTTCAATACATCGCGTGTCGCCAGCCACGACACAACCACGCGGGTCCGCGTCGATTCGATCAAACTGTTTGAAGTCTCATCCTTCTCGGCAATTGTGGAGCGCTCACGTTCGCGCTTTCCTTTGTTGCCGCCGTTTGTCGAGATCCCCTATATCGGCACCTTCGCGGGTATTCCGCTTGGCGCTGCAAAGGAGTTCCATAGCAGTACCGCGATCATTAGTGCGTACGTCGTGCCAACCGCGGCCGACATCGCGTATGGTCTCCGCTTCGTTTCCGACCTTATCGTCGATGGCGTGAGTCCTGGGCCTTGTAGCTTTTTTAAAGGCGCCAGCGGTCCGGATGTCACGAACGCATGCCTTTTTCGCAAGATGTTCTCGCTACGCGACGTGGGCACGCAGACCATCAGGGAGTTCAATAAGAATATGACTCTTTGCTTCGCTAATAACCCATCGGCAGAAGGCTGTTTCAATGTTTCATTCGACAACACCATCGAGATCAGTCAGTAGGTTGTCGAGTGGCTTGTAGTCAGAGTTTGTGATCTTCAAGTTTTGTGGTCAAAGGGTGGTCGTCAAAAGTTTTGTGAGTTTTGTGGTCAGATGGAACTGGTACTTTGGGAGAGCGGAGACGGCTACGAACCGAACGTAAGCTCGCCTTTAACTGCGGTCCGTACCAATCTTGGTGGGGCCCTCGCTTTTTTGGAGCCGCGCCGACAGAAAGCTGGTGACAAGAAAGCTGGATCCCAGACGAAACGTTCGCCCCAGTTTAGATCATAGCTTTAGAAGAAGTGAGATACGGGTTACCTCCCGTCTGTCGGCAGGCGCACGTAGTCAGAAAGATAGGAAGGTAGCGATCGTGCCATTCTCTAGCCAGAGTATTTTGCCGTTACCTAGCAAAGGTAGGATCAAGGGTTTGGCACGGGTTACGGGCCGTCTGTCACGGGTGACCTGTCACGGGTGACCGACGGGGTTGGTGGTCTTGTCGGGTGTAGTTCGTCATTCAGTGCCTGGGAGACAGTGCGTCTTTCTGAACTCGTTCACTATACGCCCGGTTCCATTCAGGTATACGGGCACCTGACTGGTCATCCGAAGTGTAAGCCATAGCATCAGCAGACCAAAACTATTCGCAAGAACGGCATGAAGCAGTCCCAATCGTCGAAGTTTGCGGGTACCGGGATACCGGGTTCGGGTCGAAAGGGCGAAGGGAGGACTGTGTTTGACGCCAGGTTGAACAGAACGAGCAGCAGGCAGACTATTGCCGGAAACCAAAGCATTAATTTGGGGAAGAACTGAAGCAACCTATTGTTTAGCTGTGCCTTCTTCGTCTGATTCTCCATTCTCCGCCTTTCGCGCCCGGTCAGCGATTCCGACTGCACTTGGCCGCCGAGGCTGTCGTAAACATCCCTGTCCTGTTCGACTGTGCGAAGGACCATGTGCGACACGATGGTCTGATAAACCATTTGGCGATCAAGCGGGTCGTATTCCGCTCCGTGCGCTTCCACCAGGAGCGATCATATTTCTTGATTTTCGCGCCTCATACTGAAGCACATGAAGGCTGCCATGCCGTAAAGTGCCAATGAACCAAAGATCGGAAAGTCGCTAACATTGAGCTTGATCCCGAGGACGGAATTTGTAATAAATAGCGCGTCCACCCAGTCTCTGACGAGCTCTTGCCGAACCTTCTCCGGATCGTCATCACTGTCGCCCGCACGCAGCTGGGCCGCCGCCGGAGCGGTGGGGATCTACGGACTGAAGCATATGGCTGGTATCCTACGATGTTCCACAGGCCCTGGACAAAACAGGTAGCTCGACGGTTGAACCCGCTAATCGTATCATTAGGGATCCTAGGGTTCTTTGCTTCCCAACGAAGCGTTTCCCATGCCGGACAGGCGGGTACCAGAACCCTTTGGTCGCTTGGCCTTTGTCCGTAAGAGAACCACCTGATCCAGGAGAAGCCAGTCGTAAAGATCACGATCAGAAATGCGACCGATGCAACGTTTGCGACAGTAAATGCGAAGCGGGCACGGCCTTGCGCTTGCTCAATGCCTTCGAGTCGCATCTTCATTAGGTCTCGATCTAATGGCATAGCCAGACCCACGTCTACCTACCATATCCTTTCCTGTCGTGGCCAGCCAATGCCCTGTAAGATTGACTGCATGGTCCGCGGTTCCAAGAAGCTACGTGCAGCTATCTAGCGTACCGACTTCATCTCATTCGACCATACTAATCTTCATCTGTGATAGCAGGAGATTCCTCGAGAGCCGCCTCCAGGGCCTCGATGATAGCGTGTGGATTTCGTTGGTTGTGCAGGCCGAGAAGGCGAGAGAAGTACGCCTCTTCCGAGAGGCCTTCTCTAGTTTGTGCGTCGAACAATGTTACGGCCGGAGGGCTGCCGTCATTCAAAACGGGATGGAACAACATCATCGTCACGTTTTCGAACTTCTCACCAGGGTCTGTGTAGTCTTTCCGTCCGCCTATTGTTCCAAATAGTTGCGTAGCGCGCTGGAAGGTTGAGACTTGTCTGCGCCCCGGTTCAGGCGAATGATCCTGATCGGCGGTGCTGGGAAATGCGAAGAGAGCGCAGACGATTGAATAGGGAAAACGCATGTGTAGTGTTATGGCCTCCGTGCAGAGATCCCCAAAACGGTTTTTGAGGTTTTTCCCAAACGGCGGAGCCGTAATTGTCTTGATAGAGACCGCGAATATCAATCCGTGCTGCTCATCCGAATACGATACATCTACTTTCTTGGGGCCGAGGCCGCCCTGGAACTCCTTTTCCCCAGGGCCGCCCCGCTCGGGCTTAACTTTTGGAAATCCTGCTTTGCGAAGACCTTCAGCCACTTGGATGGCCAGATTTCGCGATAACTGTTCTGAGTAACGCTTCTTAACGCTTTGCGGCGCTGCGTGGGCTGGGATCAAACCCGTAGCGATGACGGCGTCCAGGAGGCTCAATGGATTCCGTTGCCCGTGCGTCGGTTACGTAGATTGTCGGCGGTTCTTGCGAGGAGGGCACAGTCGGTTCTACTTAGTCCGAGCCTCTTGATCAGAATCTCTTCGTCTGCTCTTTGCTGCGCATCTTTTTCGTATCCCGCCCGCATCATTGCATCAAGTTCCATCGCAAGTTTCTTCAGCTCATGACGGCCGGAAACGGTACTGGCGACCAACACCCGCTCCGCCTCCGTAGGTTCTAATTTGAGCATCCCACCGCCAAGAGGGTGGCCTTCAATCTCCGCACTTAATTTAGTAAGAGAAGTCTGCCAAAGGGCCGTCAACGAATCTTGGTTCAGGGCTGAATGAGGATGCAATCTCAAAATGTGCAGAGAATTTGGCGCCACGACATTCGCTTCGTTGGAAACCAGGCGCGGAGTATATCCGCTCATATATGAAAGGAACGCGTCCGGTTGATAAACGTGGGGAACCTTGTACCATGGCGATCGTGTCCGGCACTTGTAGCCTTTGGTGACACCGTTCTTCACGCCTATTTCGAGATAGCGCCTCAAGCCGATGGGAAGATCAGTATGGTTGCCGATGTTCAGGAGATAGCTAGCCGCGGTGCTCGTCCAGTCGGCTTCGGTATATCGGAGACCCGACAAGTCGCGCCCTCTACGCACCGCGCGCGTGAGGAAATTGCTTGGAATTTCGTATTCACGGACGGTGGCTTCGTTGAGATGAAAGAAGCCATTTGCACCTGTGACATACCCGATGCCAACATCGGCAATGCTTCCCAGGTGACTGACGACCTGATTCTGCTTTAGTTCTGCGTACAAATCTCTGGTGCGCGGAGGCAAGAATTGCTCTACCAATCGCTGTGAACCGGCGATAAGCGTGGCCCTATCCAACGTGCGGGTACCGGGGAGTTTCCAGTCGGAAAGGGGCAGATCTTTCAACGCCCCAGCGTGCTCAAAATCTCTCCATGTGAATTGCGCTCGGAAATTTCCCTTATCTTCAGCCAGAAGGAGCATCGTGTCTTCGTTCAGGTTGGGGAAAAGTCTCTTGCGAAATGTCAGAAACGTAACATTCTTAAATGTGCATCCCAGGTGTGCGAGTAACGGCTCAGCGTACTGTGCATGGCCGATTTCCGCTGGCACTACCATGGCTAGTCGTCCGCCATCGCCCAATAGGGATGAACTGTGAATCAGAAAAGGAACCCAGGAGCTGGCAAGTTCAGAGATCCTCACACCAGCCTCCATCGCGCGCCGAAGACCGTTGGCTCTGGACTCGCCGATGAATCGTTGATAGCGAATGAACGGCGGATTGCCTATCACCGCTGTAACTTTGCCGAAAGGCCAGCTCTTCAAGGCAAGGAAATCAGAAGCCCTTAGATGCTCTGATTTTACGCCGAATTCATCCGCCAGCTTTTCTGAGATGCACTGGTGAACCGAGGGGTCAACTTCCACGCCATAGACGCTTCTGCTGGGATTGCCACGCAATTTGCGAAGGCGCTTGCAAGCAGATCGAAGGAAAACTCCACCCCCGAAACTGGGATCGAGAATGCAATCGCCCGCGGTGCGAATTGCCCAATTGACCAAGAAATCCGCAATTTGCGCGTCTGTGTAGTACGCTCCTAGTGCTTTCGGGTGTTCCAAAAATCCGTCCAATTCAAGTTGACCCTGATCCTTCATTCTCCGATCTAATCATAACGTCATACAGTGGTCGCATGAGGGAGTGCGTGTTGTGGTGGGTAGTGCGATAGCAGATACCCATTTCAGGAAACACAACTGCTAATTCGGAACAGCAATCCATCTGGCAGCAGCTAGCTTTACACATGAAAGTTCAGGTCAAAAGTTAGCTATCTCCCCGCAGCCGCGGTTTCCAACCGCCCACCGCGGATCCATTCCAGGATCGTGCGGTATTGCCAGCTATCCTCATTGCCGTGCCAGCGCTGTCCGCCGTTGTGGGTGGCCAGGTAGTCGCCGACGTTGCCTGCGCTGTCCGTTGGCCTCGTCGGCTTGATCAGGATCAGGCTCTTGAGTGGGTCGTTGATGTCCACTACGTGCATTGCGTACTTGTAGTTGTCTTCGCTGTCCTGGTCGGAGAAGACGCCCGCATCATTCGGCGGATGCAACTTGAAGATCACATGACTGGCATGGCAGAAGACGCAGGCCTTGCCGTCCGCGCCTTGCGTCGCCAAGATAGGCTCGATCTTGGCTACAAAGTAGTTGAAGTCGAGCACCGAGCCGGGCTGCACGTCCTTCAACGCGTCGCTCAGCTTGTTGCCTTGCAGAACGCTCACGGCTATCAGCTTCAGCCGCGGATTGTTGTCGTTCTGCAACTGCTCCATGGCCTCGTGGAACTCCGGCCGCTGCTCCACGCCCTTCACCTTGCGTAGCGTGTCCAGACCCGCCGCGCGCACATTGTTGTCCGGATTGTGCAGGCTGGCCAGCACCGTGCTCAGCACCAGCGGGTTGTCGAGCAGGTCCGTGGGACGCTTGATGGCTACCAGGTTCTTGTTCAGGAAGTAGGCCTGGTCCTGCGAGATGGCGCCTCCCGAGACGCCGGCATGCCGGTTCATGAACCTCGGGTCACCCACTTCCTCCAACAAAATGCCGACCGCGGAGCTGTCCAGATGGGCAAAGGCCGTCTCGACCAACGGTGCGGTTTTCGGGTCGGCCAGGAAGTGCTCCAACGATACTCGTATGGCGGCGCGCTGTACCTCAGGGTTGGGATCATTCAGACCGGCCAGCACCTGCTGCTGCAGATCCGTCTCCCGCATCAGGATCTTGAAGGACGAGGCCGCGTTCAACACCGACGCGTAGTTCGCCGGCCGCGGTTGCTGCTCGAGCAACGCACGCAGGCCTCCTAACACCTCCGGCTGCTGCGCCCAGGGAGAGTCGCTGGGCAAGGCCGCCAGCAAGGGAAGCACCACCGCCTGGCTGTCTGGGTTGCCGTGCTTGAGGATCTCCACTATCTTGCTTACCAGTTGCGGATCGGGTTGGGGAACAGCAGGTTTTGAGTTTGGATTAGGAGCGGTTCCTGTAGATTGGCTGCTGATTCGGAGAACAGCAGGTCCCTCCACTGCGCTCCCCCGGATTTCCTGTGGAGCTTGGTTGGTTCCGCGATACCCAATGCGCCTTTCCTCATCGAAAGGCGCACACGCAGCCTTGTCTAGTGCATTTTGGCAGGAAATCCGGGTTCGCTCCGGTCGGGATGACAATTCATTTGTGGCGGACGGTGTGGATTGGGTGTTGGTTGAGCGAACAGCAGATCCCTCCACTTCGCTTTGCTCTGTGGAAAAACATTCCCAGGATTGGTCCGCGGAAACTGCAGATCCCTCGGCTGCGCTCGGGATGACAAAGGGGAGAGCGACGCTTCCATTGGAACCGGTTGCTGGACGGAAGGCGGTTTTCATCACCTTAGGCGGGACGCAGAACCATGATTCCTTCGCTCTGGATGACAGATTTGGGTTCGGAGCGCTTCGTGGGGACTGGCTGCTGATTCGGAGAACAGCAGGTTCCTCCACTGCGCTTCGCTCCGGTCGGGATGACAATTCATTTGTGGCAGTTACATCTTCCCCACAATTTAAGAGAACTGCAGATCCCTCGGCTGCGCTCCTAATGACACAGGCGGGGCGGACGATCGGTTTAGTGCCGCGCCTACGGCGCTCGGATCCTCTTGGATCGAGTTCCCAGCCCTTCCGGGCTGGGCTGACGTTTGGCGGACGGCCCTCCGGGCCTTGCATCCATGGCGATTCTTGCCGTGTCATTTCTCCCTCAACTTGCCGCAGGCAAGTTGAGGTGCTCGGGATGACAAAGGGGAGGGCGACGCTTCCATTTAGAGCGGTTGCTGGATGGAAGGCGGCTTTCATCACCTTGAGCGGGACGCAGGACCGTGATTGCTTCAGTAGGGATGACAAATCTTGGTTTGAAGCACTTCCTGTGTTTTGGCTACTGGTTGCGGGAACAGCAGGTCCCTCTGGTGCGGGCGGCGGGTCTAGGTTCAGGGCTCCCCGCTGGCCGTCCTCGTAGACGTAGCGGACGGTCTGCCGCACCTCGGGGTTGGGGTCCTCCGACAACTTAAGGGCCGCCAGAGTGAAGCGCTCGTCGCCTGCTCCGCTGAGGGTGCTGCCCGCCTTCAACACCTCAATCTTCATGGTGTCATTCGCGTTCTGCAGGCAGGCAAGTAGTGCGTCTTCCAGCTCCGGGCCCGATGACTTAAAGAAATGGATGAGGTCGCTGTCGTTGCCAATTCGGGTCTGGAAGAATCCGTTGTGCACGTCGTACTTGAAGTCGACCGTCTCACGATAAGGCGGATACTCATAGCCCGGACGGTGCAGATCGGGCACGCCGGCAACATACTTCGTCAGCACCGCGGGCAGGCCAATCGAGACCGTGTTCGCCTTGAGCGGCGGCAAGGCGTAGTGGCGGATGTGAAAATCCCACAGGGCGTTGAGGATGGCTTCGCGCCCCATCGGCGTGCCCTCACGCAACACCTTAGCGAGGACCTGAGCCTGGTCTCGCACTACGGCTTCGTAGCCGGCGCCGATTTTGTTCTTGTCTTCCTCGGTCGCGCTGGCGCGGACCCAGGCGGTGAGGTAGCCGGTGTTCTCGTCGAGCAGGTCGTAGATACTCTCCTCAAGACCGCGGCGGACCATGGCGTCGGTCTCCACGTTGAGGCGCGTGGCCAGAGTTTCAAGGGTGCTGCGGCGCATCTCCGGCTGGTCTACCTGCCAGTAGTACCAGCGCCAGATCCCCCCAGCGGCCTCGAAGCGGACGAAGGGCACGGGGTCGTTTACGTCCTTCTCCAGGGCGGCTAGCAATTCTGGATCTCCCGTCAGATCTCTAAAGTGTTGGTTGAAGACTCGCGCGGCTCCCCAACGGACACGCGGGTTGGGCGCGCCCAGGGCTTCGATCAGCAGCTTGCGTCCTGCAGGGGCTTCGGCCTGACGGCGGGAGAGGATCATGCGGACGGCGTAGGCGGCGCTGGATTGAACCATTTTCGTCTGGTCGCCCAAGGCCTGCATCAGCGCCGGCAGCGAGCCGGGGTCGGCCATGTGTCCGATGGCGCGGGCTGCAGCCTCGCGGGCCAACGGCTGGTCGTTCTTCAATAACACTTCGCGGATCTGCTTGAGGACCGGCTCGGGAGCCGGGTCCCAATACTGGTCTAACTGGGCTAGGAGTACTGGTAGGTTCTTGGTGGCTAACTTGGTGGGCGGCGTAGGGAAGCCGGCGTCCCAGTTTTTGGCTTGGGTGGTTCCCGGGTAGAGGGTGGAGAGGGCCATCACGGCAAATTGCGTGGCGCGGAAGGGGGTGTTGAATCCCTGGTAGACAGGGTCGCCTTCCCAACTGCCCTCCTGCCGTTGCGCGGCCATCATGGCTTTGACCGCCAGCGCCATGTGCTCGTCGGTTTCAGGACGGCGGCCGGCTTGGGCCAGCGCTAACACCGCGTTGTAGGAGACGAAGTCCGCGGTCTTGGCTTTTTTGTCGAAGGGGTACGGCCAGCCTCCTTGCGGAGTTTCGTATTCATAAAGCTGATTGATGAGCTCATCGATTTGCGCCTGGTATTTGGCTCGGTCGATGGCCACGAGCAGCATGATCTTCCAGTTGACGTCGATCATGTTCTTGGGCACGTAGGCCACGGCGAGTTTCTCGACGTGGTCGCGCTCGGCTTGCCACTGCGGGTTCTTGGTTTGCTTGTAGACCATGTCGAAGGTCTGCCAGCTTTGGGTGGCGATCTCGAAGGGACTGACGTCGGGCTCGCATCCGTCGGCCTCGTCGCCGGGCATGACGGTGAGGCCCTTGTAGTGGATCTTGAGATATTCGGCGGAGGGCAGGTTGAATTTTTGCCGCGGGGCGTCGTGGGTTACTTCCTGCTCAAACTGATTGGTGATCAAGGGCAGCCGGCTGGATACGGTGCGGGCGGTGTAGATTACGCGGACCCAGTTGGTGTTGGGCTCTCCGTAGAGAGGCCGCATGTTGTTGTAGATGCGGTCCATGATGAACTCAAGCGAGTCGCGCTGGGTGGGGGCGTAGCCGTTGTGCACCGCGGTGAGATAGCCGCGGGTGGTGAATTGCGCCGGATGACAGGCGATGCAGAGCTGGGTTTCAGAATGCTGCATGGTGGTGCGGAGGGCGATGGCTCCTCGACGCGGGGTGTTGGAAAGCCAGGTGTCGCCCATGTTGATGAGGAAGTCCATGCCGGCTCGGACGGCCAGGTGCGGATCGGCGTAGGGCGGGACAGGGAAGTCCGAGGTGTGGAGCTGGTAGGCGGGATGGTCTCCGGCTACGCGGATGTAGTACTCCTGGCCGGGCTCAAGGATGCGGGTGCGGAATTTGTAGAGGCCGGGATAATTCTGGGTGGCTTCTACCTGGTAGACAAATTCTCCGGTGCTGAAGGGGACTACGTCGGATTTGTCCTTGGCTAGCTGGAAGATGTCTACGTCTAAGGGGACGTCACGGTCGGTCACGTTCAAGGTGAAGTAGACGAGGCGCGGGGTTTTTTCGTTGAAGGTGAATTTGAACCATTGGAAGCCCTTGATCATCGCGGCGTAGCCGTCTTCGCTCTTCGAGGGAGCGTAAGGGCGCTCGTCGTCGCTGCCATAAATGGTCTGGCCGAATTGGAAGGGCTGGGCGGTTTGCCAGGTTCCGTTGGGGGCGGCGGCGATGACTCCTATGGTTACGTCTCCGCTAAGGGCGGGGACGTCGACGATCTTGTGCAGCGAGGCGGCGATCTCAGGAACAGTTACGGCTGCCGGCGCGGAGAGGGTTACGGTGATGGGTCCTTCTGCGCGGGGACGGAGGGTCAGGTAGAAGTCGAGGTCGGCGGTGTGGAGCCATTTCGAATCAATGGCGCCCTGGGCGTCATTGACGGTGGCCAGAATGGCGTCGGTGCCTTGCAGCTTGGCGGGGTCTTTTACCGCTACCGTCATGGCATAGAGGGTTCCGGCACGGGCGTTGCCGAGTTTGAGGGTGCGGACCGTCGGGGGCGGGGCTTGATCGGCTCTGACCAGGTGCCTGACGTGCAGGAGGGATACGAACAGGAGTGCGGGAATGGCTAGTAGTGTGAATCCCCAGCTTAGTTTGGCCCGGTTTGCTGATATTGAGCCCATACTTCGAAACCTCCACTGCTTGATAACACCCGTCAGGACAACACTATATACCTATTGAGCGGGTTCCTGCCTTGAAATGGCGAAGGGGTGTGCATGGTAGCCCACTCAAGCCAAAAAACGGCTTGAATGGGGCACCCCGGGGTTTGTTGCCGGGGTAGAGGTGGTGTGGTTTGGATTTGATGCTGGTTGAGGGAACCGCAGGTCCCTCCACTTCGCTTCGCTCCGGTCGGGATGACAATTTATATGAGAGGGAGAGATTTGGGTGTGCGGCTTTCTTTTCTTGAAAGCCGCACACGGTTTTCGACTAGAAGTGCTCGTCCGCGGAGGGACCGTAGATCGCCGGTACCTTCTTATCCATCAACCGCAGATAGACGGTCAACTGCCCCCGGTGGTGCGCCAGATGCGTGATCGCTCCGTCGGCGATCATCGCGTAACGCGGACCTTCGCTGACTACCTTGCCGTTCATGCGAAAACGCCACATGCCCAGCAGATGATCTTCCGTCGTGTCCTCCAGCGCCCGGCGCGACTTCGCCAGCCCCTCGGCTAACATCTGACATAACTCGGCTCGCGTCTTCACCGGCTGGGTGCGCGTCACGTCGTTCGCCGGGTCGGAAAGATCCAGCTCACGACGGTTCACCATGAACTCAACCCACCCAGGCATCGAGGCTACCAGGGCGGCCAGATAACCCAGCTCCATGGAGCGCTCGTGCGGCTTCCAACTGTTCTGCCCCTCAGGGACACGCTCGATCACTTTGCGCGACGTGGCAGCTTCATGCTCCAACTGCCATAAGAAGAATTCTCTCAGCCCCATAGATTCTCTCCTTCCGCTACTGTTTTAAGGTAGAAGGGCATATATGACATAGAGTGTCATATATGATGAAGAAAATTTAAATTATGAAATCGGACCGGCTGCTTTCGACGCTGATGTTGCTGCAGGCGCATGGGCGTCTCTCTACGCGCGAACTGGCGGAGCGGCTGGAGATTTCGCAACGCACCGCGCATCGCGATATGGAGGCGCTGAGTGCGGCTGGGGTTCCTATCCTCGCGCTGCGCGGCGCGCAGGGCGGATGGGAGCTGGCCAAGGGTTGGCGCACCAAGGTTCCAGGGCTCGACGAGGCGGAGCTGCGCGCGCTGCTGATGTCGCAGCCCAGCGCGCTTGGGCATCCCTGCGCTGGCGGCGGCGTCGGAGCGCGCCTTTGGCAAGCTGCTGGCGGCCATGCCGCAGCAAATGCAGACCCAGGCTGCTTCGATCCGCGCCCGGCTGCATATCGATCCGGTGGGGTGGCACCTTTCTTCTGACGACCTCTCGCTGTTGCCTGTCGTTCAGGACGCGATCGCACGGGACTGCAAGCTTACCTTTCTTTACTCCCGCGCCGACGGCGAAAGCGGCGTGCGCACCGTGGACCCTTATGGCATCGTCTGCAAGCAGGCGATCTGGTACCTGGTGGCGCGGGCTCCGGCGGGGATGCGGACTTATCGCATCTCGCGGATGCAGAATGCAGTGGTGCTGGCTATGACGTTTGAGCGGCCGGCGAACTTCGACCTGGCTGCCCATTGGAAGACCGCAACGGCACAACTGCAGCAGAAGCGGGAGCAATTTCGCGCCACGCTGGCGCTGGCCCCCGATGCGGCCGTCTCGACTCGGCCGGTGGTGCCGGGTTTCGCCGGCTCCGGAGAGCGGAGGGTTCATCGGCGATCCCCGCGAAGTGGACGATGCTTCACGTCTGTGTTCGAGAAGCCAGGAGGAAGCGCGATTCATCGCGTTGGGATTCGGGGCGCGGGTTCAGGTTTTGGACGCCGGCTGAGTTTGCGCGATGAGGTGATGGAGGAGATGCGAGGCGGCTATCGAACGCATCCAGGCGACGGCACCCATGATCGAATTGGATTCAGGTTCATCCCAGCTTGTAGGTTTCGCCGTGGGCGAGGAGCTCCTCCCAGGTCACTTCGCGTTTCTCGTAGCCGGCCATGCGGCCGAGCATGCAACTGAGAGCGGTCTCGACTCCGGCGGCTATCTGGTTGTGCGATTGGCCGGAGGTGATGCTGTCGATGAAGGTGCGCTCCTTGTCGCGGTCGGCAAAGGCGAGGTTGTCGCTGAAAGCTGCCGTTGGCGGCAAATTTTGCGGGCCCGGCGGTGGTGTTCATCGAATCCTGCCAGGCCCAGGGTTGCGCGCCCGTAATCTGCACCGGACCGGAGTAGGGAACCGTCGCCGAGCCGTTGGCTCCGTACAGGCTGAGCCCGGCGTTAAAGCCGGGATCGCCAAACTGGGTGGAAGCGAAGGCGAAGTGAACGTCTTCAGGGTAAGTGAAGTCGACCTGGTAGTTATCCCAGCAGTCGCCGGCGTGGGTGAGGATGTTGCGGCCTCCCGTTGCTGTGGCTTTCAGCGGATGAGCGCCGAGCATCCAGTTGCAGAGGTCGATGATGTGGATGTTCTGCTCCACCAGGATGTCTCCGGAGAGGGCGCGATACCAGAGCCAGTTGCGCAGGCGGTACTCGTCGGGCGAGGCGCCGGGGTGGACCTTTTCCTCTGAGGCGGGAGCGTTGTAGTAGCCGGCGACGGAGCCGATCTTGCCTAGGGCGCCGGCCTTGATTTTTTCCGCGATGGCGGCGATGGGCGGCGCGCTGCGGCACTGGAAGCCGACATCGACGCTTTGCGTGGGCTTCACGCGCTTCGCGATCTCCAAGCGCTTGCTTGGCCTGATCGACGTCGACGCCGACAGGCTTTTCGCAGTAGACGTGCTTGCCGGCGGCGACCGCGGCTTCCAGATGCTGCACATGGAAGAAGGGCGGCGTGGAGATCTGGATGAGGTCGACGTCCTTTGAGGCGACAAGTTGTTCAAATGCGTGGGGGCCGTGAAAGAGCAGCTTGCTGTCGATGGGCTGGCGGCCGAGGCTCGGCGTTGAGCTGGTCGAAATGAGTGCGGCCGAGGGCTAGCTTGTCGGGAAAGATATCGGCCAGCGCCACCACCTGGGCGGTGGTGTTGTTGGAGAACGAAGTGGCGACGGTGGTGCCGCGGTTGCCGCAGCCGAGCAGGCCGAGACGTACGGCGGAGTTGGCTTGATAGCTGAAGGCGGTGCTGGGCTTCAGCAGAAGCAGGCCGCAGGCGGTTCCGGTTTGGAGAAATTGCCGGCGGTTCATGCGATGCCATCACTTCGCGGATGACGCGTTCGAGGAAGATCTTTTCCTGACGACAGTCTTCGATCTGTTGCGCGCCCGAGGTTTCGCGCTCGATGGTGATGGCGCCGGTGTAGCCGAGACGATGAAGCTTGGTGAAGACCTGTGCGGAAATCCACCAGGCCTTTGCCGATAAGGACCTCTTCGCCAAATTTGTAGGGGTCGGTGGGCCAGAGGCCGTCTTTGGCATGGACGCTGCGGACATGGGGACCGAGGATGTCGACCGCATCGACCGGGTTGGCCTTGCCGTAAAGCAGCGAGGTTGGCGGTGTCGAGGCCGACGCCAAGGTTGGGCATGGCCACATCGTGGATGGCGCGCGACATGGTGGTGGGTGTCTCCTGGCCGGTTTCCATCAGGAAGGCCTGGCCATTGCCCTGGCAGTGTTTGGCGACGGTGCGGATGGCTTCGACGGCTTGCGGGTAGAGCGGATCGCCGGGGTTTTCAGGAATAAAACCGCAATGGGTTTGCACCTGGGGAATGCCGACCTGCTTGGCGAAATCCGAAACCTGGCGCAGGGCGTCGATGCGCGCGGCGCGGGTCTTGGGGGGCACCAGGCCGATGGTGGATGGCCCTTGCATGAAGTTCCATTCCAGAGGCGGCGGGCCTACGACTTCGACGGTGGTTGCGGTGAGCTGGTACTTGGCCAGCAGATCGCGATATTGGCTGGCCAGGGCCGGAGTGAAGTTGCCGAGGTATTTGTCCAGAGATAGAAAGCAGGTGGGAAAGCCCAGCTCGTGCACCATCCGTAAGGTGCTCCTCGGGGGCGCCGAAGGGCTTGATGACCACGCCGAGAGCCAAGGGCTTGAACGGGGCGCGAGGGCATCAGCGAGAGCCGGGACGACCGTGGCAAGTACGGCGGAGGCGGCAAGACCGACAAAGTGTCTTCGATTCATCCAGATCACTATAGGACAAAACCTGCGCCCGAAGCTTGCCGGCAATTCTTTCCTGCAAAAATCCCAAGGTTCGCTGCAAAGGCGTGGAATGCGGGCGACACAGGGCGCCATGCTCGATCCATGAGAGTCTGCCGTTCTACTGCTGATCCTCTTTGTTCTGGCTTTTCCGATGCCTTTGCGCAAGATCTGCTTCAGAGCAGATCTGCGGGCCTAAGCAGTTGGGGAGCAGGTCAACCGAAGGCAGCGATCGCGATTCTCGAGCCGTGTTACACGGCAGGATGCAAGCTCCTTGACAGAAAGCGAGCGTGGCCGTTGCCTGGGATGTTCTCGGTTCGTCCTACCAGGACCTGGAGATGCTGGAGCAGGCAAGCGGGCTTACGGCAGAGCGATTGAGGCACTGAGATCGATACCATCAGCGAAGGCTCAATACGCGGCGGCCATGGCCAATCTGGGATCGGTGGAAGGGTCCGTGGGACAGAATGATTCCGCGAAGGGCTTGTACGAAAAGGCGGCCGGTATTTACGAAGGCCTGGGAGATTCCGCCGGCGTCTCCATCACAGCCAGCAATCTTGCCATGCTTGCCGCACGGCCAAAGGGACTTCAGGACGACGCGGCGCTATCTGGCCACAGCGTTTCAAGAAGCGCAGCGCAAGCACGATTGAGAGATGACGATTTCGCGGCTATGTGTAGCGTGAGCAGCGCATTGACGTTCCACGACGGAAGAGATCAGGAGGCAATCGCGAGTGCACAGCAATCGATCGACCACTGGACTCATGCTCATGGGCCCGGCTACTTTATGCTTGGACTTGGATATTCCTTGCGCGCGCAGGCGGTTGCGAGGACTGGAGACTATAGCGCGCGCCATTACCGACGTGCAACACGCGCTGGCGATCTTTGAAGCGGCGAAGGGCAGAAACGACGACGGTTACTTGAGGATCCAGCTGGTATATGCGCAAATTCTCCGGGCTTCAGGAGAAAAGGAGAAAGCGTCACGGCTGAAGAAAGAGGCCAGCAGCTCGCTGGCTCGATCTGGAGTCGCGGCAATGCGACGGATGTACGATAGATGTGAACGGTTTCCGATGAACCGTTACCAATATCCCGGTCTCACCGACCGGGCGGATTCCGAGCAGAAAGGGTAGCTATGCAATCTCCCATGGTTCAACAGAATACGGTGACGCTTTGCCCGGCACATCCGCGAGCGAGAGAAGACTTCGCCGGAATGGAATGATCATTATATTTTCCATGGCTGTCGCTCTTGCCCTGCTGACCGCAAGCGAGTGTCAATCGATCACCCATCTTCCGTCGTTGCTCTATGGGGGCGTGCTTTGGGGATGGTGGGGTTGCATCGCCGGCCTCACTATGGAGACTAGGGGAACGGATCCCTGTGCTGTCGAGCTTTTCCCTGAGGGCAATCGCGACTCATGTGCTGGCAGGGACGGCCCTCGGCGTGGCGCACTTGCTGCTGCTGGGCAGTCTCGGCTTTATCGTGCCGGAGTGGCGGGGAACTGCAAGCGCTGTCTCCGTGTGGACCAGCAAGCTCAACATCAATCGTCTGGGGATCGAGTTGCTGATTTACGGGTTTATTTTTGGGATCACGGGGGTTATCCAGTCTCAGATTCGTGCACAGCGCGCAGGCAATGCAATCGCTCGAACTGCAGCGGCAACTCTCTGCTGCGCATTTGCGCGCGCTACAGATGCAACTGGAGCCGCATTTCCTCTTCAATACCTTGAATGCCATCACTACGCTGGTCGAGCTGGGAAGACAGAAAGCAGCCGCGGAGATGCTGCACCATCTGAACGTAATCCTGAAGAGCACGTTGACCAGGACGACTCCGGAGAAGGTTCCCTTGTCACAGGAGTTGGAGTTTGTGGGGAACTACCTGGCCATCGAACAGGTCCGCTTTGCCGACCGGCTGCGAGTTGAGATCAAGGTGGACCCTAGTGCGGTAGACGGGCTGGTCCCTTGCTTTCTGCTGCAGCCGATTGTGGAGAATGCGATCCGGCATGGAATCGCGCATTGCGAGAACGATGGGTTGGTGGAAGCATCGGCCACGCGCGAGGGGGATTCTCTGCATGTGCAGGTACGCGACTCCGGACCACGATCGCCGCGCACGCAACAGAAAGGGCATGGCATCGGGCTTGAAAAATACCCGCGAGCGGCTTACGCATTTTTACCAGGACGGGTATACGATGCGCGCTCAGCCACTGGATACAGGAGGGTTTGAAGTGGCGATCCGCATTCCCTACGAGAGCGAAGTTGCATGAAGCTCGAGCGCTGATCGCCGATGACGAGCCGCTGGCGCGGGAACGGCTGAGGTTTTTACTGTCCAAGCACGAAGATGTGGAGGTGGCAGGGGAGTGCCGCAACGGACGGGAAGTGATTGCGGCGCTGAAAGAGAGCCGGTTTGATCTCTTGTTTCTCGACATCCAGATGCCGGGAAGGGATGGGTTCGAGGTCATTGAGCAGATCGGTTCCGTGCATATGCCGATCATGATATTTGTAACCGCGCATAACCAATATGCGGTGCAGGCGTTTGAGGTACATGCGCTGGACTATCTGACCAAGCCGGTGGAACCGGAGCGGCTGCATGCCACGCTTGTTCGGGTAAGAGAACGGCTTGCTTCCCAGGCGGCATTGACGACACAGGAGCAGCTGCACTCGTTGCTCAAGCGACTGGAGAACGACGGGCGACGCGGCAGGGTTTTCCCAAGCGGCTGCTGGTTCATAACGGCGCTAAGGATTCCTTCGTCAACGTGGGCGACATTGAGTGGATCGAAGCGGCGGATTACTACGCTTGCCTCCACGTTGGGAGCAAGAGCTTTATGTTCCGCGAGACCATTAAGCAACTGGCGAAGACGCTTGATCCGGAGAAGTTTGTGCGCATCCATCGCTCGGTGATCGTCAATGTCGACCAGGTGAGCGAGATCTTCCGCGAGGGACACAGCGAAGGGTCAGTGGTTTTAAAAACCGGACAACGGCTGCGGATGAGCAAGGCTGGTCTGCAAAGCCTCTTGGCAGTGAGCCGCAGCTAATGGTGCTTTGAGACGCGGCGTCAAGTACCGTTAGATCGCGAACCTTTTGAAATACCAATCGTCGTCGTAACGCCGGGCAAGGCGGATCTCCTCTCGTCGAGCCCAAATATCGCTGGTCGCGAGCTGTTCCCATGCAAGCCCAAGTTGAGGCCGGTCTGCCAGCCCTGCGATCAAGCGGAAAAATCGTTCCTGCCCTAGATGCACAACACCCATCCGCAGCAGGTTATAGAGTGGTTCCCAGTGGACGGGATATCGAAACTCCGAGGAGAAGCGATGAGCAATGGTCACTTCGGGGACCACACGGCATTCATAGCCTCGCAACCAAAGGTGCAGGCTTAGCTCAAGGTCCTCATGACCGTAAATACGCATACCTGGATCGAAGCCCCTCAAATCCTGATAGAGCTCTCGACGCATGGCCAGAAAGCAACCACACAACAATGGGACTGGATACGGGGGGACTGGATACGGGCCATTTCCCGTGAGGGGAAGCCATTCCACGTCCAGGCTGCTGTTGGAAAACCTTATCCCGTATCCAAGCGCGTAATCCTGGGAATCCAGGGCGCCGATTGCGGGCATGACAGCGCCGGCCGCCGGATCCGTCAACGCGCTCAGCAAGGGCCCCGACCAGCCCGGAGGCACCTCAACGTGAGCATCACAAAAGACGAGAACCTCTCCGCGAGCGTGACGGGCCCCGAAATTGCGCGCGGCGCTAACCCCCAGACGTGCCGTCGAACGCGCGAGGTAGACTGCGCCGTATCGCGAACCAAACTCGGACAAGAAGCTGCAGCATCCGTCGGTGGATTGGTCGTCTACAACGATAATCTCTGTTCGATGCGGCAGGTTCGCGAGAAGACTGTCGACAGTACGCTGCAGATAGCCCTCCTCGTTATGGCAGGCAATCACAACGCTTATCGAGTTTTGTTGAACCGCCGCTCTTGGAAGGCGGCGAAGATGCGCGTGAGGAGACAGATCGGACGACAATCGCCGTGTGGATCCCACACTTGCCGCGGGCCGTTCTCTGATCGCCGACATAGTTAATCCACCAATCGCGCTGCACGGTTGATTGCATTCGCTTGCAACGCACGGAAGTGTGCGTACGCCTCCTCCCAAGCATCCGATGGGTGGGGAGAAAACGTGGTACATTGCACCGACTCGGCGATAGCGGCGCGCCCCGAGCACACGTTCGACAGATGCCCGGTAGCCACCGCCTGGAGCATCACATTTCCCAAAGTCGAGGCCTCGACCGGACCACTCACCACGGGGCAACCGCAGGCGTCGGCCGTCATCTGGCATAGCAGCGTATTCAATCCGCCGCCGCCGACCACCCGGATGGTCGAAAGGGGCGGGCGGTCAGCTGCCGCAACGAGTCCAGCACCGAACGGTATTTCAAGCTCAGACTCTCAAATGCACATCGCACGATTGCGCCAACGGCCGGCGCAGGCTGCTGCCCACTGGCAACGCAGTAATCGTAAATCGCGCGCGGCATGTCGCATTCGGCCGCAAACTGTTGTGCATCAGGATCGATGAAGCAACGGAAGGGCGTTGCGTTCTCGGCAGCTGACATCATGTCGCTCCAGGTGTAGTTGTGGCCCTCGCGAGTCCACTGCCGCAGGCATTCCTGGACGATCCACAGCCCGGTGATGTTCTTCATCAGCAAAGCCGAACCGTCGACGCCGCCTTCGTTCGTGAAACCAAGGCGCAGCGCTTGCTCGGAGGTATTGGCCTCAGGCGTCTCAACCCCCATGAGACTCCAGGTGCCGCTGGCCAGGAATACGCAGTTCTCAGTCATATTGGGGATGGCGGCTACAGCGCTCGCCGTATCGTGCGAGCCGACCGCAATTGCTGGAAAAGAGTGGAGGAGGCCGCAATCTTCAATAACGTCTGAGCGCACGGGCGACAACAGGGTTCCGGGCCGGGTCACCGGGGGAAGGATTTCGAGGGGAATCTTGAGGGCACGCAGCAGCGAGCGCGCCCAGTCCTTCCGCCGCGGTGAGTACATCTGGGTGGTGGTTGCTTCAGACCACTCCACCGTCTTTTCTCCAGACAAGAAGTAAGTACACAAATCGGGAATCATCAACAGAGTTTCGGCCGAAGCCAGGGCCGGGTCTTGAGCGCGGACCATGGAGTAGAGCTGAAATAGAGTATTGATCGGCATGGTCTGAACGCCGGTTTCGGCGAACCACTGCTGTTCTGGAATCGCCTGATACACATAGGGCGGGATGCCAGCCGTTCTAAGATCGCGATAGTGGAAGGGGTTCCCGATCAGGCGTCCTGCACGGTCCAACAGGCCAAAATCCACTCCCCATGCGTCCACAGCAATGCCGTGCGGCGGCTCCGAATAGCAAGGATGATACTTCGTCAGCCCGATCCGGATCTGCGACCAGATGCCCAGGATGTCCCAGTAAAGGCCGTCGCCGGCACGCACCCCGCCGTTGGCGAAGCGATGCAACTCGTGCACTGAAAATGCCCGGCCATCCCACTGCCCGATCATGATCCTTCCGCTGGAGGCGCCAAGATCGGCGGCAACGAAATTGGCGGTTTGCGTCATCGGTGGCTTTCGAGAAACGTAAGAACCTGTTCGGTCAGAAGGCTGACAAGTTCATCCAGCCCGGCGGAGTTGCGACCGCCGCTCGCAGTGGAAACGGGCGCCTCTTCTGTTGCCGGGAACCGAACATCGGGCAGGCTCATGCCCAACCTCTGCTTGAGGGCGAGGAGATCGGGTATTTTTTCCAGAGGGATCTGCGGCAGAGGCTGCCGGAGTTGCGAGGCAATCATGACGGTCTTGCAGTACGTCTCGACGATTTCGACGTACCATTCCGCGTGCGTGACTGTATCAGCCCAGCAGACCAATCCATGATTGGCAAGCAAGATTGTGTTGTGGTCCCTGACCAGGGGGCGAACCGTGCGGGCAAACTCAGGCGTGCCCGGCGTCTCATAGGGAGAGAGTGCCACCGGGCCGACAAAAACCTCCTGTTCGGGCAACAAATTTCCCTGGGGCACCACGCCGGCGATCGCATGGGCTGTGGCATAAGGCGGGTGGCAATGAACGACCGCCCTGGCCTGGGGCACAGTCTTATAGATCTCCAGGTGCAACAAGAGCTCGCTGGTATGAGGACGGTGGCCGCAGATTCGGCGGTTTTCGAGGTCAACCAGCGCGAGGTCATCTACGTGCAGGTCTCCCTTGCTCAGCAGGGTGGGCGTACAGATGACATGGTCGTTTGAAACACGTGCCGAGATGTTTCCTCCATTGCCATCAACATACTCGCGATGCCATAGTTTTCGGCCTGTGCGCACGATCTCTTCCTTGATCGATTGGGTGGCGGGGGAATGAAAGATCTTGAGCGGATCCTCGCTGGGTAAAAAGGACTGCTGACTCTGCTCAACACACTCCCAGACTGCGCGGGACACAATCGACTTGACACGGGCCCGGGTGGCCTGAGGAGTAGGTTCATTCGGTAGGTTCATATGGAGGATTTACCACAATTTCAGATCATTGGTTGGTGACGAATTCATAATCGCCCGACCCGACCTCAAAGACCATTTCTCCTTTTCGATTGCCAAGGAACTTGACAGCCTCAGCCGTCGCCGCCGGCTTGCCGCCCTCTGTGAAGCTTGACCCGCTTCGCGCAGGAACGTAGATTGTCGCCGTAGTATTGACCGGCACGGTAACCTTCAACGTGAACGTCCCATTTTCCTTGCGCCAGGAACTGGCGACCAGACCATAGGGAGAAATGTATTCAGCACGCACCCACGTCAGGTCACCCAAGGCATACGGACGAATCACAATGCGCTTAAACCCCGGAGCTTGCGGATCGGGGTTAATTCCGCCTAGATATTTATGAAACCACGAGCTAACCGATCCCATCATTGGATGGTTGTGCGAATTCATGCCTCCGCCAGTGAGCGGCTCCCAGCGTTCCCACAAGGTGGTCGCATCGTTATCGATCATATAACCCCAGCTGGGATAGGTCTCCTGGGTCGCGATTTTGAATGCCAGATCCCCGTATCCGTATTGCGTGAGCATCTTGAGAACGTACTTGGTGCAGAGGTTTCCGGTTGTAAGGTGATCCTGATTCTCATGCACGGCTTTGACGAGGTTCGCGACCACGCGTTGCACCTGGTTGGGCGGGACGACGCCCAGGAAGAGTGCAAAGGAGTTCATCGATTGGTTGTTAGAACCATACCCGCCCACAGCGTTGTTCCAGTACCGCTGGTTAAAGGAGTTAGCTACTCGATTGGCGAGAGCCTCGTACTTTAGCTGATCGTCCTTCCTGCCAAGCGCAAGAGCCATTTTAGAAACGAGCCGCGCGCAATAATAAAGATAGCCCGTTGACATGAACTCCCGCGGGGTGTCCTTCGATACGGCGCCGGAACCTATGCTCCCAGGGATCGCAAACGCCTTGGGGGGTGACCAATCTCCGTAGTAGCCGTAGGTGACGATATTGTCTTTGGTCTTACCGGCGAGAAAATCCGTCCACGCCTTGAAGCCGTCAAACTCCTCAGCCATCGTATGCGTGTCGCCATAGTGCTGGTAGAGAAACCAGCCGAGCAACAGATAGCTGGCAGATACCGGGTCGGCCGGGCGGCTGCCCCATCTGAATGGAGCTGTATCTGTGATTGCGCCGTCTTTACCCTGTGCATCGCGAATGTCGTGAAGGAACTTGGGATAAAACCGCGACAGATTAAAGTTGTAAACCGCTTCTTCTGAGCGGACAGTGAGATCGTTCATCCACCCCATTCGCTCATCTCGCTGCGGGCAGTCTGTAGGAATGCTGTGGAGATTGCTGGCCTCAGTCCACCACACCATTTTTTGAATCCGGTTGATCAAGTCGTTGCTGGTCTCAATGGTCCCGCTGGTGTCGACCGAAGAGCGAACGACTTTGGCGGTTAGGTCTTTGAGTGCCGGTTTACCGGGGAATCCTTCCAGCTGAACATAGCGAAAGCCGTGATAGGTAAAGCGCGGCTCCCAGGATTCGGCCCCGCCACCCTTGAGGATGTACACATCTGTGGCGGCGGCAGTGCGCAGGTTCCGTTGGTCGACGGTTCCATCTGGTGACAGGCTTTCGGCAAACCTGAGTGTGACGCGCGCGCCACGCTCTCCGCTCACATCAAGTTGGACCCACCCGGCCATGTTTTGGCCAATGTCATAGACGAAGATGCCGGGCCTGGGCTCGCTTATCGCTTTTGGCTGGAGCGCGGCGACGATCTTGATTGGGTTAATGGTTTGAGAGACGAGTCTGCCACCCGGAGCAGGTACCGACTGAGGATTCGCCCACCCATCCGCTGAGTCTACAGGAGGATTACCCAGTGCGGGGTCCCCCGCTGGGGTATCCCAACCAGCCTTCTCAAGGCGAGCATCGTAGGTCTCGCCATCGTAGACGCTGTTTGCCAGGATTGGCCCATTGGTGACGCTCCATGGCCGGTTGGGTGGATCAGCAGACGCCGAGTGGGTGTAGAAGGTTTCTTCGGATCCGTCAACATAGGTTACTTCACACTGCAAGAGAAGCTTTGGGAGGCCATACCATCCGTTGCCAACAATCACCCCAATTGTGTGTTGTCCCGGCTGAAGCTGACTCGCAACATCGTAGGTGGCATAAAGAACCCGTTTTGAGTAGTCGGTAAAGCCTGGATCGAGTACATGGTCGCCGACTTTGTGACCATTCAATCTCAATTCGTAGTATCCAAGCCCGGTGACGTAGATGCGGGCGCGTCGAACGGCCTTGTGGATGGTCAGATCCGACCGAAAATACAAGGCCCGTCCGAGCCAGCCACCTGTGTGCCCGATCCATTCTGCCTTCCAATCCTGGGGAGACAAAAGCGCCATTTCCCAGAAGGCGATGTCACTGTAGGGGCTGGCTACACCATCCTTGTCCCACGCGCGAACCTTCCAATAGTACCTGCGGCGGGAAGTGAGAGCGGGGCCCCCGAACAATACTTGATTCGATTGAGCGGAGGCAACTTTGCCGGAGTTCCAGATATCGGCCTGATCATCGCGGAGCTTGTCTTCGTCACTGGCGACAAGAATCTGATAGGCCGTCTGCTTCTGTCCCCGTTGGCTCGAGGTGAGAAGCCAACTTAGGTGCGGCTCAACTACTTCTATACCGAGGGGGTTCACCTCGGATTCACAGCGTGACCCGGTAACCGTGATTTCGGCATGAGAAGTGAGAATGCACAGTGCAGTGATTTGCACGAAGAGGAGCAGGAAACGGAGAGGATGTCTCATCACTTCAATTGTCCTTCGAAAGAAGAGGGCTGGAAATGGGTTGTTGCAACCGAGGAGCCGGCTTGACAGGTTGCAGAAAACTCGGGACCGGGCGAGAACACTACCTCAGGGGCTAAAGCCCAGATCTTTGTTGGGCCGCGCGGCACGACTAAAGTCGTGCCCTGATACAAAGCATTAGAGCAGTGGCTTCCGGGATTTGCCCATTCAGCAGATTGGGATCTATACCGCCTCGAAAAAACATTCCCAGGAATGGTCCGCGGAACTGCGGATCCCTCGGCTGCGCTCCTAATGACACATCGGTTTAGTGCCGCGCCTACGGCGCTCGAATCATCTTCGGCATCGATTTCCCAGCCCTTCCGGGCTGGGCTGACGTTTGGCGGTCGGCCCTCCGGGCCTTGCATCCATGGCGATTTTCGCCGTGTCATTTCTCCCTCAACTTGCAGTAGGCAAGTTGAGGTGCTCGGGATGACAAAGGGGAGAGGGGCGCTTCCATGGAGACCGGTTGCTGGATAGAAGATATTTTTCATCAGCTTGGGTAGGCTGCTATTTCCTGGCGACTGCCTTGCGTGCCTCCAGAACGCTCTGTTGAAGATTGGCCGGAGCAATGATCGAGCGCAAGAATTTAGAGGTCGCAATCGCGTCCTGTTCGCGCAGCAGATTGTCAATTACGCCGCGGTTCCGCTCCAATACCGCTTGGAACTGATTTAGCCAAAGTATGCTCTCGCCGATGGCGCCGGCAGCATCTTCGCGGTAGGGATATTGATCCATCGAAAGCCAGCCGGAATAGGCACACCGATCCAGCCAATAGAGCGTCTCAAGATAGCAAATGCTGTGCACAGAGCCCACAATCATGTCGTCATCCGTGGTCGCATGATTGTCGTTGAAGTGCATATGAAAGAGACGATCGCCAGCTCTCCTGGCCAACACAATGGACTCGCCCACCACCTCCCCACCTACGAAGGCGTGGCCGGTGTCGATGGTTACACCAACATTGGAAGCACCCGTTTCCATAGCGAGCAGCAGCGTGTCCGCCATACGCGCCAAATAGCTATGAGTGCGCGGTTCCTTGGGCTTGTACTCAAGAGCAAACCTGAGATCGGGATAGAGGTCGGCGAGTTCCACTACCGATTCGCACAACCATGCCCGCTCATTTTCGTAATCGGCAGTCAAAAGATAGTCGTAGCCATCCTGTCCCGGCCATAGATTGATAAGCCGGCATCCAAGCTCAATGCCGGCTTCACACATTGCTCGAACGTGATCCACGGCACGCCGGCGAATCACAGGGTCGGAACTCGAGAAGCTACCCTTAGAGAAGAGTTTGTCGCCGAAAAGATCGGGAATAATCGAGACACACTCCATGCCAAGGTCCTGGAAGGCATGACCCATGTCCTTGACATTGTCAGGGCGGATATCCCAGTTGCCCACCAGCTCGATTCCAGAGACATGGGGGATTCTCGCAGCCGCTTTCAGCATCTCGACGACGGGCGGGTGATCTTTGTACCCATTGCAAAAACGGTCTCTGGTGTTTCCCAGATTCCCTAGAATGACCGCATACTTGCTTTTCATCGATCTATCCCGCCTTTGCTTTTTGGTTGACTACTCTTCGAACGACTCAATCAATAAGCTTTCGTAGCGATCACGGGCGGACCATTCGGATCTTAGAAATAGAATTTTCCACCGAGTTGGACAATACGTCCCGGATTAGCGGCCAGAATCTGTCCATATTGCAACGCATTGGAACTATCCCCAGCTTCGGCATCGAGCTGGTACTCGGCGTGGTTCAGGACATTAAAAGCTTCCACGCGGAGCACAAATCCGAGGCGTTCTGTGAACGCGAAGGTCTTGAATACTGAGAAATCCAGATTGTTCCAAGTTGGGGCACGCATAATATTTCTCCCGGTCGTACCAAACTCATAGTTGGGCGCCGGGACGAATGCCGAGGTGTCGAACCAATTGTTGATTGATTTATGAAATCCGCTGGGATACGGATTTCCCACCTGGTTCAATCGATTCGGTGCTCCGTTGGTTTGCAGAACACCCAGTGCGTCAGGGGCAGTTACGGAAAACGGTAATCCGCTTTGCCAGTTGAAAATGCCGTTGACCTGCCAGCCACCAACCGCCAAGTCGGCCGCCTTATTAGCACTCCCGAGAAAGTGCTTCCCGCGGCCAATAGGCAGTTGGTATATCGAGGCGAGAACAAATCGTTGTGGCACATTGAAATCTGACCGTCCATAATCCGCCGCGGGATCATGGTTGTTCAGAAAGCCTTGCCAACCGTTGGTGCTCGCACCGGCCGCTGCGGCCGACGACTTGTCATCAAGGCTATTGGAGTAGGTGTAAAACGTAGTGATGGCAAGGTCACGCGCCCGGTGCTCAAGTTTCACAGTCCCCGCATTGTAGTTGGAGTAGCCCTCAAACTGCTCTTCGATATATAGATTGAAGTTTGGAAATGGTTCACGATCCGCGACTGGGCAACCGGACGCGTTCGGATTACCCTGGCAAGCAACGGGGTCGGCCGGAGCATAGGCCTGGGCAATGTTGTTCCGGGAAAGAAGACGTTTTCCAAGATTGCCAACATAGTTGACCTCAACGGTTGTTTCATGGCCCAGCTGATGCTCAACCGACAAAGAGTACTGTTGAACATATGGGTTATGCCAGTACGGAGGAATCAGGTTGTAGGTGCCAAGGGGACTGGTAGGACCGAACTCGCAGGAGGGACTTTGGACGGGCCATAGAGTGTCAGTGGTTACCAGTGACGTCTGCCCCGTGGATTGCGACAGATTGACCTCGTTCGAGAAGGGACATAAGTTCTGTGAGTTGTCGAATTCGCGGCCCTCGTAATTGTCGAAAAAGATGCCGTAGCCGCCCCGGACAACAAGGGCGTTGCCTACGCGATAGGCGAATCCGATGCGAGGAGCAATCGGAGCTTTAGGGCTTGCGGGATGCGACTCTCCACAATACCTGTAGACACCGGCTCCATATGTGCCAATCAGGCTTTGGTCCGCCGTGCATTCCCCTCCGGCAGCATTTTCAGGGTCTCTCCAGAAGAAATGATTCTTGGCATCGTGAGGCGTTGGCTTGTAGTCGTAGCGTACACCCAGATTGAGTGTCAGGTTACTGCTCACCTTCCAGTCATCCTGGATATATGGAGCAGTGTAGGAAAACACCAGCGAAGTGGGATTTCCCGCCGCGCCTGGCGTTGTCGTGTTCGACAGAGGTCCCGGCACGTACGCATTGCCTCCCTTATAGAAGTACCCGAGGAGGAAATCTGCGACCTCACTTTGAACCGTTGGCGTAGAGCCACCGGTAGCAAACCCGCTGAAGGTGAAGAGCCCAAGGAAGTTCTGGTTGTAATTCCGATTCAACTTGTAGTTGCGGTAGTCCAGTCCGGCAGTAATGGTGTGTCTGCCGTGGTTAATGGTCAATGAATCGCCAACATCCCACTCCGGCTGCTGGTTCGCTAAGTAAGCATTTACGTCACCGCCGCCGTTCGAAACTCCGCCAACATTGAATGCAATATTGGGATAAGCTGCTTGCAAGCCGGTTATGTTTGAGAAGTAGTTGGTAAACCCGAGCGTTTGCAGGTCCTGGCTTGAGATGGGATCTGCCGTTCCCTCGTCGAAGTAGAAGTTCATGTGGGAGAAATATGCTCGATTGATAGCGCTGGCGCCGAAGCTCTTGGTGTGTGAAATCGCCCACGATGTAACGGCTTGGTCGTATTCCGTGTTTCCGATGGGAACGGAAAGATTAGGCGCCGCGGTTTGAACGTAGGTCCCGTAGGTTCCCCTGCCGAAGACTGCACCCCATCGACCGAGGTTTTGGTCAATACGGTAGTCTTGCTCGTTCTGATTCAAGGGAGCACTGGCGAACTGCTGGAAATTGCCGGAGGAGCTGGTGGAATTTGGAGCCGGAAAGAAGTTCCTGGCGATCGCCACATTCGCCAGGCGAGACCAACGCGACTGTGGAATACAGGAGACGTAGTTGACTCCATTCCCTGTGCAACCGGCGAACGCCGCACCGCTGGCCGGGTCGATTATGGGTTGGGTAAAATCTCCCGCCAGCGTATCGGGCGAAGGAACAATAAAAAAATTATCCGACCCTGAATTGATTCGCCAGCCTTCATAGCTGGCAAACCAGAAGGTCTTGTCCCTGCCGTTGTACAGGCGGGGAATGTACACCGGTCCGCCCGCGGCATAGCCGAATTGGTTCTGGCGCAGAGTTGGCAGTGAGGTTTGAAAGGGACCCTTTGCATCGAAGGCGTTATTGCGGTCGAATTCATAGAGCGTCCCGTGCAGGTTGTTGGTCCCGCTCCTGGTCACTAAGTTCACCTGGCTGGCACTGAATCCGAACTGTGCACTGTATGTGGAGGATTGCACGGCAAACTCCTGAATCGCGTCCACCGAGAGAATCACAGCAGCTTGCGCCTCAGATGCATCGATATTCGGCATTCCATCCAGCGTGTAGCTGTTTGAGGTCGCCCGCTGCCCATTGATGCTGATACCCGATTCGGCGCCTTGCCGGAAAGCCGAAGCTTCTGAAGTAAATGTGACTTGACCGGGGGTGAGGGTGAGCAAGTCAAGGAAATTGCGGCCGTTGAGCGGCAGGTCGTTCACCTGCTTTCGGGAGATCTGCTCGGATACCGCGGAAGTGTCAGTATCCAGAGCGACTTGATTCGCAGACACTTCAACGCTTTGGGCTACCGAGCCGGGCGACAGTTGGACGTTCACGCGCACCTGTTGCGCGACAGCCAATTGGACGTTATCCGTCACGGACTTTTGAAATCCGGATGACTGGACGGCGATCCGGTATACGCCCGAGGTCAAGTAAGGAGCGGTGAAATCGCCCGCTGAACTTGTTTCGGCATGCGTGGTGACGTTGGTCCCGACATTGGTGATGTCGACGCCGGCTTTCGCAATAACTGCACCGGAGTTATCCGTTACCGTCCCCAGGATGGTTCCCGTGGAACCGCCTTGCGCCAAGAGTAGCGGCGCAGGGAGACAGAGCAGCACAGCGATCCATAGCGTGCGGATTTTCATATTTGATTCCTCCTGAATCCGGCAGAGACGATGCACACTCAACGATCGTGCAGAGCTTCCATCGCGCTCAAATGGGTTGTCAACGAGCATCGGGATGAATTTCGCTATTTCGCATTGTGAAATGCTGAGAACGGTTCAAGCCTGCTGCACTCCGCTCGGTAATTACGCGGCTTTTTCCGCTGCTTATCGGGAGTTGGGGATGCCACTGCCAACTATCCTGGGGACCTGTCAAGACAGCGTAATTTCGCTATGCGAAATCGAGTGGACAGGTCAGCCCACGAACATGAGGTTCCGTTGGGCGCCAGCATTCTGACAGATCGGGGAGGACCTATATTGGACAGACGAGCGCAGTTTCGCATCTGTCAAAACCTCTGGCTCGCGTTTGAAGGGGTGCAACATTGGCAGGCCCCACAGGATGTGCCACCAACAAAGAAACGGAGAAGGAATGTCTGGAATACTGGCTGGTATCGGGTGGCACATGGTTGGCGCAGCATCGGGCGCAGCATTTTATGCGCCCATCGGGAAGGTAAAGAAATGGCCATGGGAGATCACCTGGGCGGTGGCCGGCCTTTTTTCCTGGGTCGTAATGCCCTGGTCCGTGAGCATGCTGCTGCTCCCTCACTTTGGTGCTTTTTATCAATCGATTACCGCGCATGTGCTCCTGGAAGTGGCCCTGCTCGGCGCCATGTGGGGTGTCGGCAATGTTAGCTACGGACTCACGATGCGCTACTTGGGGATGTCTTTGGGCATCGGAGTGGCCATGGGGGTCACGCTGGTGGCGGGTACGCTGATACCACCGCTGCTGCACGGACAGGCAGCGGAATTGTTTACCTCCAGGAGTGGTCTGTTCACGATGGCAGGTGTAGTGGTCGCCCTGCTCGGCGTGGCGATTGTGTCCTACGCCGGCCATCAGAAAGAGCTGCAGATTCGCGGCGAAGTCCGGGAGTTCAATTTGAAGCTCGGGATCCTTCTCGCTGGAATGTGCGGCTTGTTTTCGTCCGGAATGTCGTTCGCGATTGACGCAGCCAGGCCGATGGAAACTGCGGCGCTTCATCTAGGCCTCAACCCACTGTATGCGGCGATGCCAAGTTATGTGGTCATCATGGGTGGCGGCGCGCTGGTTAATTTTAGTTACTGCTTCTTCCGGTTGGCCCTCAAGAAGGGCACCTCCCTGCGAAGCGACCTTGCACCGTCCCAGGCTATGCTTCTCACGAATGGCTGCCTGGCTGCCACCGGCGGAATCATGTGGTTTCTGCAGTACTTCTTTTATGCCTGGGGCGCCGGCAATATTCCGCACCGCTTGTATTACGTCAACTGGATGCTGCACATGAGCGGTTATGTCTTGTTTGGCGGTCTGGTCGGTTTAGCCATGGGTGAGTGGGCGGGTGTGGGGAGCAGGCCGGTGCGCCTGCTATGGGTGGGGATGCTGGTAATCATAGCTGCTGCTAACCTGGTGGGCCTGGGGATGGCCTCGTGAACTTACAGGATAGTACGTGTTAGACCGAGTGTTCCGCGCTGGTCAAGCTATCGTTCGGATAATAATGATCAACTGTGGAGGGCGTGACGAGCTTATGGTCGACAAACACTGCTGCCGGTACAGGTCTTCCCGAGAGGATATCGAGGCTCACGCGGATCAGATCTTCCCCGTAGCGCTCGGGGAAATAAGCTACTGACCCCACTAATCCCGTATTCGATTGACGCAATTCGTGCCTTCCCTCAGGTGAAGCATTCTGCCCCATGATTGCGCAGCATTCGCTGCGGCCGGCCTCTTCAAACGCCCGCAGGGCGCCGATAGCGCTGAGGTCATTGTTAGCGCCGACGAGAACCTTCCGCGCAGGCGAGAATCGGAGATGCCGACGCATCGCCGCTAAACTGGGAGCTAACTCTCCATCTCCATCAAGGTAGGTTACGCGGCAGCTCTTGGTATTTGGGAGCACGAGGTGGATACCCATCAACATGCCCGTCAGACGCATCTTGGGAAGTTGGCCAGCCCGGCGCAGTTCCAGAAGAATAATCTCGTCGACTTCCGATTGCCATTTCTCCTTCGCCCATCGACCAAGATACTTCCCACCAATCAAGCCGGCTTCGTAGTTGTTGGCCCCATAAAACGTCGCTCCAGGGTGCGGAATATCGATAGCGATCACTGGAATATTCGCCTCTCGATACTTGGCAGCCACAATGGGCGCAACTTCTTCCCCAATCTGATATTCAATGGCCAGGTCTACCTTTTCGCGAATGAGTAGATCAGTATTTCGCAGAGCGGTCTTGGCGTTGTATCGGTTGTCTGTCGAAATGACTTCTACCCCCTCGGCATCCGCAGCGCGCCGCAAACTCGCCGAGACTTCTCGAGAAAACTGATAGTCATCTCCGAGTGAGGCATATCCAACACGATATAGCTTGTGCTTAGAAGGGCGAACACAGGTTCGGTAGAGGTTTCCACCAACCTTTTCAACCATGCCGCATCTCTCGAGGGTGTAGAGCAACCGAAAGGCTCTCGTCTTCGTCAATCCGCTGCGCGCTTCAATTTCTCTTAGCGGCAAGGTTTCGCTGGGCGAGCGGAATGCTTCAAGTAAACGGGACGCACTCACGATCGACTTGATGAGGTACTGATCACGTGGATTGCTGTCGGGGGCCATGCAGGTGCCACGTTACACCAAAGGAACAATATTTCGCAATGCGAAATGCTGTTGCTCGAGTGTCATCCGGTTTGCGGGAAACGGGACGTCGTAGCGAATTCAGCTATTTCTACACGGCTATGGGCGGTCAAACTGGCGTAGGCTGCTTCGACAACGGCGAAAGTCTTCTGCAGGTATTCGCGGGCTGATGATTCGAACGGGTGACCGCTTTCGAGGCAATGGATGAAGTGAGCCTGCGCAGCATACACACTATCTCCGCGATATCCGTGCACCTGATCATCGGTCCAAATCTTCTGCTGGCCGGACCAGATTTCGCCCAAACTGCTTGTTCGGATCGATCCCGAGTCCCCCTCGAATGTCGCCTCATCCTGAGTTGACCGGCTGTCGTCCTGTTTCAGAAAACTGTGACCCTCGACCCACCCCATCGCCCCATCGACGTGCCGGAGCGTCAGGATCGCGTGGTCCTCACCCACCATGCGAGGATTTCTACGCGCACCCTCCGCATAGACCGAAGAGATATCTCCGAGGAGAAAACGTGCGGTGTCGATGTGGTGCACTAAGACTTCGTCGATCAGGAACCGCCCCAGTTGCCGGAAATACGCTTGTTTGGGATAGGGCTCATCACCCGCCCCCTGGCTCACACGGCAGCGGAATCCATAGTTGAGCGGAGTTCCAATGTCGCCCCGGGCAATGATCGCCTTTGCAGCCCTGTACCAGGACTGCCAGCGCCAGTTGTCGTGAATCATAAGCCGGACGCCACGGCCCTCGCAAATGTCTGCCATGCGGCAAGCAGTTGCCCAGTCGGGCGCCATTGGCTTTTGGCAGATGATCGCCAGCCCTCGGTCCGCCGCCAGGGAGATGAGCTCAAGATGCGCGGTCGAACGGGTGGCAATATCGACAAAGTCCAGCTCTTCGACCTTCAACATCTCTTCTGCCGAGGTATAAGCTCGCGGGGCCGCAGCCTGGGCTCTTTCCAGAGATAGATCGCAGGCCGCAACGATCTCGGCACGCTGCACGCGTCGCCATGCCTCCTGGTGATGGTGGGAGAAGAACCCACATCCGATCAAGGCGCCCTTGTACACTTTCAAACTTCTCAACCCTCCACCATAAAGGTCTCTTGCAATCGTCCGTTGCGCATTCCGAACATGCGGCGGTGGAGATTGACCGTAGCATCGCTGTAGTGCGCCCAAAGCTCCAACTGGTCACCTACCTTCGCCGGAAAATGGGGGTCCAGAATATCGACAATGGCATGCTCCGCGTTCAGCTTGCGCAGACGCGCGCCGTCTGTATTCTTCAAGACAGGAAGGCCGCGCTCGCTGCTTATCTCTTTCAGGCCGATGTCGAGAATCAGGCGCTCGTCGCCGGTTCGGCTGATCACGGTTCCCAGAACACTGAGCGCCAGATCGAAGTCCTTACAGACGGTCTGGTAGTCCGTATCCATCAACAGATAGGATCCTCCCTGGATCTCGGTAACGCCGGGAACTCTGCCGGAGATGGAATACGTTCCGGTTCCACCGGCGCTTACAATCTCCACCGACAGGCCAGCCGACCGGATAAGGTTGGCGCTAAGGACCAGCTTTTCCATAGCCTGCTGCACTGCCTGGACCTTGTCCGGCCCCGGCGGCAGACGGACGCAATGGCCTTCATAGCCGGTCAGGCCGCGAAAGCGCAGACCCTGCGCAACCGCAAGCTGGGCCAGCGCAAGAGCCGGTTCCCCTGGAGATACACCACACCGGCCCAGGCCGGTGTTCACATCGACCACCACACTCAGTTGTACTTTGGAGTGGGTAGAGGCTGCGGAGAGCTCCGCGATGCTGCTTTCATTGTCGACCCCAACCATAATGTCAGCGGTCCGCGAGAGCTGAACAAAGCGTTCGATCGCAATCGGGCCGGCAATCTCATTTGCCAGCAAGATGTCGTGGATTCCGTTTTGCGCCAGGACTTCCGCCTCGCCCAGCGTGGCACAGGTGATTCCAATGGCGCCATGCGCCAACTGGCGCCGCGCAAGGGCCACGGATTTGTGGTTCTTATAGTGCGGGCGTAAGCGGGTTGGCCCATGGGCAAAGAAGGCCGCCATCTTTTGGAGATTGGCTTCCATGGCATCCATGTCGACCAGGAGAGCCGGCGTTGGTATCTGAGATCTCAACAAGTGAATGCTCTGCTTTCTAGTGGATTTGATAGAGCCGCAGGGGCTAAAGAGTCTTCGTGAGAACTGGGCTTTGCAAATCCAGCCCCGCAGGGGCGACCTGAATGTCAGCCCTGTCCAAATTGGGGTTTGGAACCAAGGGACAAATCGGGATTAACTCCTGACTCCGGCGCGCAAATCGCATTAACCGCAGGTCCCTCCACTTCGCTCCCCCCGGATTTCCTGTAGAACTTGGTGGCTTCGACAAACTTCATGCGCCTTTCCCTACTGAAAGGCGCACACGCGGCCCTGTCCAGTGCAGCGTGGCAGGAAATCCGGGTTCGCTCCGGTCGGGATGACAAATTTGTTTTGAAATCGATGATTTCTCACGACAACCGCCCATTTTTACAACAAATTTGTCATCCCGACCGGAGCGAAGCGAAGTGGAGGGACCTGCGGTTAATGCTTCGTTTTCAGTGGATCCAAAATAGGGAACCTCATTTGATGTTGGCCAAGCTCTCCTAATGTAATCAGCTGACTAACTGCTCCAACAGCCTGCCTTTCTCGCTAATTTGGACAGCTCTGCCTGAATTAGCCCAGGACGCAGTCCTGGGTTGTGTTCGGGAAGAGATTTCTAGTCCCGGAGGGACGGCTGAATCCTTTACCGTGCGTTTCAGCCGTCCCTGCGGGACTATTCATCTGTCCATGCCTAACCCAGGACTCCGTCCTTCGGACTGCGTCCTGGGCTAAATTCAGGTCGCCCCTTCGGGGCTGGATAATCCGAGTTCTCTCACCCTCTAAAGCCCAATTCTTTCTCAGCCGCTTGCGGCCCGACTAAAGTCGCGACCTGATACAAAGCATGATAGCCTCGACCCCTAAAAGAGTCGCGCATTTGCGATGTTTCAGTCCACTAGGGTGCGTGTCCCGCGGTATCCACGAGGTACAGCACCGCGTCCCCGCTGAAGGGCGGCGTGAACGATTGAGAGGAAGATCCGGCGGGAAGGGGGTCTTTGACGATCACCGTTCCCGTAGATGGGTTGAACCACTCCACTGCCAGTTTTCTTGAGCTGGGCATGGCCGAGAGATCGACGGTGAACGAGCCGCCGGAGCCCGCGTAAACCAGATACTCCGCACCTGCGGCAGGCGTCTGCGCGAGACAATCGCCGGTCGAACTGAGCGACGGCTGCGGAGTGACATTGGCAAGAGTGAGTCTTCGGGAATACTTCAAAATGTATCCGAGATTATTCCTGAAGTTCTCCCAGCGGCTGTCCACGCTGGTGCAGATTCCGTTGCTGGGCGAGCCACACATGTTACGGCTCTCGCGAGGATAATAGACGAGGTAGGGGTCCATAAAGAGCACCTGGTTGCCGGACGTGAAGTTTTCCCATGCATAGTTGCGATTCCGCTGCGCCGTCTGCTTCCACATCTCCCAATACGAGTGGTCGCTGTCATTGACATTTACTTTGCAGGATGGATGTCCGCCTCCACAGGTCCTGGACGGAGAAATCCTGGCGCCGGGCGCGACCCAGTCCGCGTCAGAATTGTAAATAGTCCTGTCGGAAGCCTCGGTACTGGGTATAAGCGCAGCGTACCCAATGGGATGTTGAGACGGCTTCCCGGACTCATAGAATCTCAGGTGCGATATCTGATGGTTGTTCCACCACGTGGAATTATCGGGAGCTTCCTCGGATACGATCCAGAGCACGTTGGGCAAATCGTTCAAGGTGTCGACCACCTTTTCCACGTAAGCGTCCTGAAACCGGGTGATGGCGTTGGGCGCAGTCATGGTAATCGAGCCCGTCCCTTTCGGACCTTCCGTATAACCGTCGTCGATGCCGTTAATATTATTGGCTGCGGTGAAAGGGTAGCCGTCGCTGGAGCAGCGGAAGAGGTTGAGAAACTCCCCCGTGAATAGATAGATGCCGGCGTATACCCCTGCATTTTTCAGGGCTAACGTCCTCGCCCGCAAGCGGTCGAAATAGCTTTGGTCGAACTTGGTAAGGTCGAATTTCAGATCGCCGTCGGTTGCTTTCCCAGGGCCTGTCCTCGGCCATGGTTGCGGAGTAACCACGAAATCCGGTGGGGAGCTGGCGGTCGTGGGAAGAGAGCAGAATTTCGGCATTTCCACGCGCCACAGCAAGGTGAAGTTATGTCCGTGCCCAGCCAGGAAGCTGACGAAGGCATTGAAATCCAGGACCTGCGGCGATCCTTGGGCGCCCCAATCCTGAAGCGTGTTCCACGTCTGCGATCCGTTGAGAATAAGAACGTTCCCGCGAGCGTCTTTGAAATAGTTGGGATTTCTGGAGGCCGCGAGGGGCCCATCGATTTGCGGCAGGGTTTGAGGGTGCCCCGCAAGCGATAGAAGCAGCAACGGGAGCAGGACACACTTCAAAGCAAGACGCGAGCTCCCGTTCTTTGGTCTCGGGGGCCGGTAATCGCCTGAAAAGCTCTCAGACAACGGTCAGTCCTCCGTCGCAGGTATAAAGACCCCCGGTGCAGTAGGACGCGTCGTCCGATGCAAGAAAGAGAGCCAGCCCCTCCACATCGCAGGGTCTCCCCAAGCGCCCCATGGGCACTGCTTTCCGATACTCTTCACGTGTTGCTTCGTCGTTCAACAGATACTCGTTCATCGGGGTATCCATAGTGCCTGGGATCAAAGAGTTCACGCGAATACCGTCTTTCGCGTAGGCAGCGGCCATAACCCGAGTGAGCCCGAAAATCCCGGCTTTGCTTGTACTGTAGGCTGTGAGGTCGGGCGCACAGCCGGTCAAACCTGTGGGCGAGCCAACGTTGATGATCGATCCGCCGCCTTGCTTCAGCATGAACGGTATGGCGTGCTTGGAACACAGAAAGGCTCCTCCCAGGTTTACCCGCATCACGTGCTCCCAGGTCTCCAGGCTGAGTTCGTGGGCGCGCACATCGCGACCGTGCAGCAGAACCGCCGCATTGTTGTAGAGCACATCAATCCTGCCAAATTCAGCCCCTGCAGATTGGAAAACGGCGGTCACGTCGAGCTCTTCGCCCACATCCGCGCGAACGAAGATTCCACGTCCCCCCTCTTGGCGGATTTGCTCGGCCGCAGCGGCTCCGGCGGAGTCGTTGGTATCCACCACTACGACCGCCGCACCTTCACGCGCATAGCGGCCGGCGACCGCACGCCCTAAGCCGACAGCGGCTCCGGTAACGACCGCTACTTTTCCTGAAAGTCTCATGAGTCCTGTCTTTAAGCGTGCCCAGCGCCCCACGATCAACCGAGAGCAGATTATGCGAGATGGATTCTCCGCGTCTCTGATATTTGAGCGAACTTTTTGTTGCAGCAGCATGATCTAAAGCAATCGGCCCGGGACCATGGTTTTCCAAGATTCATTCGTAGCTTTCTTATAGCCACGCCCTTAACTTCATAGGACTATGAATGCACTCGGGTGCAAGTCAGAGGGGTTTTGTACGAAGCTCAAGGGTCGAGTCGCGCTGGTGACAGGCGCCGCATCGGGCATCGCGCGGGCTACGGCGCAGCGCTTTGCCCGCGAAGGCGCCAAGGTGGTCGTCGCCGATAGCAGTGCCCCGGGTGGGCTTGAGACCGTGCAGCTTATCCAGGGCGAGAGCGGCTCGGCCAGCTTTACCCAAGTTGACGTTTCGCAAGCGGACCAGGTGAACCGGATGGTTGAGACAGTACTCAGCCAACATGGCCAACTCGATGTTCTGTTCAATGGGGCGGCCATCCTTTTCTACGGCACGGTCGTGGAAACCGCAGAAGAGGGTTGGAATCGCATGCTTGCGATCAATCTGACCGGGACTTTTTTGTGTTGCCGGGCGGTGCTTCCGCACATGATTGAACGGGGTCGCGGATCGATCATCAATATAGCGTCGACCACCGGCGCACACGATGCCTGTGCCCGCGCAGTTGCCTACGTGACGTCAAAGGGGGGAGTGAACATGCTGAGCCGCGCCATGGCCATCGATCACGCGAAGCAGGGCATCCGGGTGAATGTAATTTGCCCCGGCCCAACCGATACGCCGATGTTGCGCAATGCCATGACACCGGAACAGCTGGATGCATTCGCCAGGACATTTCCCATGGGGCGCCTTGGATTGCCCGAAGAAATCGCCAGCGCCGCATTGTTCCTGGCCTCGGATGATGCTTCATTCATGACCGGTTCCGTAATGTACGTCGACGGTGGACAGACGGCAGAGGTGTAGAGCGGTTTCGCAAAGAGGAAGCAATGGCTGCCCGCGAGATTCAACCGCAGGTCCCCATTCGACTTCGCTCAGGGCAGGCTCTCCACTGCGCTACGCTTCGGTCGGGATGACAAATTTCATTGAGGGACAAGGAAATTGCCTAATAAGTTGCCATCCCGAGCACCTCAACTTGCCTGCGGCAAGTTGAGTGTGGAATGAACACGAGAAGGTTGATTATGGGGAATGTAAGTGCACAAATGAATTGTCATCCCGACCGGAGCGCAGCGTAGTGGAGGGACCTGCGGTTCCCTCCACCAGCATCCGATTTGATCGGAAACCCCAGTTGTTCATTAGAGAGGGGCGTCTTGCCGGGGAAGCACTGGTTACCCGCGAGATTCAACCGCAGGCTCTCCACTGCGCTGCGCTCCGGTCGGGATGACAAATTTTATTGAGGGACAAGGAAATTGCCTAAGTAATTGGGGGAATTCTATGATCGCGGCTTCTGATCTCGGCGCACCAGAGGGACCGGTGGCGTTGCCGGACGGCACGTGGCTGGTGGTAGAAGCCGCCGCGCACCGAGGCTGCGTGACCCTGATAAGCGCAGACGGCCGGAACAAATCCGTAATTAAGCAAACTGGCCGGCCGAATGGCCTGGCGGTCGATGCTGCCGGAGTGATCTGGGTGGCCGAATCCAAGGTGCCCTCTCTGCTACGGCTAACCATGGACGGAAAATGCGATGTGGTGGCCAATGGATGTGAAGGTGAGCCGTTTCTGTTTCCCAACGACCTGTGCTTTGGTCCCGATGGGGCCATCTATCTCACGGATTCAGGCGTTCAGATCGAGAGTTTTGCCCCAAATAATCAGATTCGCGCCGATTACCTGGAGCAGCATTATGATGGCCGGCTGTATCGTGTCGCCACCGACGATGGAGCAGTCACCAAGCTGGATGAGGGAATTCTATTCACCAACGGAATCGCCTTTGGCCTGGACGGGATGCTGTACCTGAATGAGACAGTCACCGGCAATATCTACCGCTATGGATGGCGGGATGGCGAGCTGCGTGGGCCGCGCACCCTGTTCGGTAACGTGATCCGCGCGGATGCTCCGCCGGGATGGAAAGGACCGGACGGTATGGCCTTTGACGAGTCTGGATTGCTTTACGTCGCAGTCTTTGGGCAGGGAGACGTGACGGTCCTGGGGTTGAACGGCGAGGTTGTGGAGCGGATCTCGACCCACGGCCTTCTGCCAACCAACGTGGCCTTCGCCCTGCCCGGGCAGCACCGGATTCATGTTACGGAGTTTCAGTACGGCCAAGTGGAGGCGTTTGCCGTGAGCCGCGATGGCCTTCGCTTGTGGGACGGCGCAAAGGGAAAGCCTGAGAGGCTGGCGCAGTGAGTGTGCCGGCGGCAGAGCCTACAGCGGGGATTCCCCGGCTGCGCAGGGTGTTGACGCTTTGGGATTTGATCTTCTACGGCATCGTAGCGGTCACCCCGAGCGCCCCGGCAACAGTCTACGGACTGGCGGAAGTGAAGTCCGGCGGATACGTGGTGGTTACGATTCTCGCCGCCATGGTGGCCATGGTGTTGACGGCAATCAGTTATGGGCGGATGGCAGCCCTCTATCCCTCAGCCGGCTCGGCCTACACCTATGTGAGCCGCGGGATACATCCCTATCCCGGCTTTGTGGCCGGATGGGCAATGCTGCTTGACTACATGTTGATTCCGCTCTTCTGTACCCTCTACGGGACGCTTTCGCTGCAGCGAGCGCTGCCTGGGTTGCCGTTTGTTATCGGCGCGCTCTTCTTTTCCGGGGGCATCACGGTGTTGAACCTGCGAGGGATTCGATCGACGGCTCTGGCTAACCAGGCGCTGCTGGTTTTTATGGGGATTGTGCTGTTGAGTTTCATTGTGCTGGCGATTCGCTATATCGCCGTCCGTCATGGAGTTCTCGGGTTGTTCTCTATCCAGCCGTTCTATCGGCCCGGTACCTTTCATGTGCGCGCGATCGCCTCGGCAACATCGTTTGCAGCGTTGACCTACCTGGGTTTCGACGCGGTTACCACCATGGCGGAGGATGTAAAGAATCCGCGCAAGAACGTCATGCTGGCCGCTGTTTCAGTGTGCCTGTTTACCGGGGTGTTCGGCGGCCTGCTGGTATATCTCGCGCATCTGGCGTGGCCGAACTACAGCACCTTCACCAACGTCGACACGGCATTCATCGATGTAACCGGTCGTGTAGGCGGGGTTGCGCTGCTAAAGGCGACGGCCCTGTTATTGGTTGTGGCCAACGTTGGCGCGGGCCTGACATCGCAGGTAGGGGCGGCACGATTGCTGTTCGGAATGGGAAGGGAGAATGTGATTCCGGCCCGCTACTTTGCCCGGCTCCATCCCACGCGCAATACCCCGGATATCAACATTATTTTGCTTGGGGTTCTGGGCTTTTTCGGGGCGCAGGTGATCAGTTATGAGTTGGCGGCAGAACTCCTCAACTTTGGTGCATTTCTGGGGTTCATGGGAGTCAACCTTGCCGTCATCTGGAAGTTCTGGTTCCAGAGGGCGGATGCGACGGGCAGAAACTTCCTGCTTGACCTGGTGGCGCCGGCACTTGGCTTCGCGTTCTGCACGGTGATCTGGATCGGGCTGGGAAACCCCGCCAAGATTGCGGGCTGCCTATGGCTGGTGGTTGGTTTCTTTGTATTGGCGACCCACACGGGTTGGTTCCGGCGTCCGATCGTGATGTCGGATCCATCCTCCTATGAATAGTGAGAAGGTCCGTTCATGCGAATGAAAAAGTTTATTAACGATCCGAGAAACCTGGTCGGAGAACTGCTGGAGGGAATGGTTCTCGCCTTCCCCGACAAGGTTCAGCTGAGCAGCCGCAACATTTTGGCGCGTGCCGTGCCCAAGGAGGCGGGCAAGGTGCGGCTGGTGACCCTGGGTGGAAGCGGACACGAGCCTGGCCTGAGCGGCTTTGTGGGCAAGGGAATGCTCGATTACAGCGTGGCAGGCGAAATCTTTGCCGCGCCTGGAGCGCCGCGCTGCCTGGAAGCGATCCGCAGCGCGTGCGCGGGCGGCGGCAGCGCGCTGTTGATTGTGTTAAACCACGCCGGAGATGTGCTGTCAGGCAATATGGCGCTGGAGATGGCGCTGGGTGAAGGCTGCAAAGTCAAAATGGTGCTTACCCATGAGGACATTGCCGGCGGCCCGGACCCGGAAAACCGCAGGGGCCTGGTGGGCTTCTTTCCGGTCTACAAGGTTGCCGGGGCCGCGGCCGAGCAGGGCGCGTCTCTCGATGCGTGTCTCCAGATTGCGCTGCGCATGGAACAGAACATGCGTTCCCTGGCGGTCGCCGTGAACACCGCGACCCACCCCGCGACCGGCCAGCCGATCTTCGAGTTGGGGGATGACGAGATGGAGATCGGCATGGGCCAGCACGGTGAAGCGGGAACCGGGCGAATGCAGTTGAAGTCCGCGGACGAGACAGTCGAGATCATGCTGAACATGCTGCTGGAGGACCTGGGAGTCAAGAGCGGCGAAGAGATTCTGGTTCTCATCAATGGCGCCGGAGCGACCACCCTGATGGAATTGCTCATCGTGTTCCGCAAGGTGGCGCAGCTTTTGGGCGCCAGGAAAATCAAGCTGGTGCGCAGCGCGATCGGCGAGTTCATCACCACCCAGGAACAGGCCGGGTTTCAAATGTTGATTGCGCGCATGGATCCGGAGTTGATCGGGTTGTGGGATGCGCCGGCGGACGCTCCTTTTTTTGTGAAGCAGTAGCTGGCTTTCGATGATTGACCGTATTGGCAAAGCGGAGTTTGCGAATATGTTTGCCCAAGCCGCTGCATGCATTCGGAGTGAGCATCAGCGGTTGACGGAACTGGATTCCATAGGCGGCGATGGGGATCATGGGACCACCATGCTGCGCGTAGCGGAGCAGATGGAAGATGGTACGGACGCGGCTGGCACAGAGAAGCTCACGGGCTTTCTAAAAGCCGTTGGCTGGCGTGTGCTGGGAGTGGATGGAGGGGCCTCGAGCGGGCTTTTCGGAACTTTTTTTACTGGGATGGGGGAGGTTGAGCTGAGCCAGGATTCCATGGACTGCCAGGAGTTCGCCCAGGCGCTGCAGGCGGGTTTGCGCGCCGTGTCCAGGCAGAGCAAGGCGCGGCCGGGCGATAAAACGATGATGGATGCGCTGACTCCAGCCATCGACGCCGTGAGTGCGGCCGCCGGCGCCGGCAAGACGATCGAGGAAGCGCTGGACGACGCGGCCCACGCGGCAAGGTTAGGGGCAGAGTCAACCAGCGACATGGTTGCCCGTTATGGCCGAGCCAGGTCTCTGGGAGAGAGGACACGGGGCTACGCGGACGCCGGAGCGACGTCGGTGGCGCTCATGTTCAAAGGATTCAGGGAGGGATTAGGAAAAGGGAGGGTTAGCGATGGCGGATCTTGACAATTTGCAGGATGGGAAAAATTACTACCTCGAGGTAGCTCCACGAAGCACCGCGAGCAGGATCAAGGGGAGCAATGCACTTGATTGGGGAATGAAAAATCGGCTGGCACGAATCTTTGATGCTGAAGATTCAAGGACCGTGATGCTGGCAATCGATCATGGTTACTTTCAAGGTCCGACTACGGGACTGGAACGGATCGACGTCACCATCGTGCCGCTGATCAGCTATGCCGACGCACTCATGGTCACGCGGGGCACTCTGCGCAGCTCAATCCCTGGCGAGATCGCAAGGCCTGTGGTGCTGCGAGCGAGCGGGGGGCAAAGCATCCTTAAAGAGCTGTCGAACGAGCTGGTGGCGGTCGACATCGATGACGCCATTCGCCTGAACGCGTCCGCCATGGCGGTCCAGGTCTACATTGGCGGGGTACACGAGCATGAGTCCATCGGAAACCTGGTTAAAGTTGTCGACAGCGGGAATCGTTATGGCATTCCCACGATGGCCGTCACCGGGGTGGGCAAAGAGCTGGTACGGGATGCCAAGTACCTCGGTCTAGCTACCCGCATCTGTGCGGAAATGGGAGCGCACTTTGTGAAGACCTACTATTGCGAGAAAGGCTTTTCCCGGGTCGCAGCCGGCTGTCCGGTTCCCCTGGTGATTGCGGGGGGCAAGAAGTTGCCGGAACTTGAAGCCCTGCAGATGGCCTACCAGGCGGTTCACGAGGGAGCCGCCGGGGTCGATATGGGGCGCAATATCTTCCAATGCGATGCTCCCCAGGCGATGATTCAGGCCGTGCGGGCCGTGGTGCACGGCGAGGAAACTCCGGGGAAGGCGTTCGATCTATATCAGAATCTCAAATCGGTACCAGCCAACAGGTGATTATGACTAAAAAAAATACGGTTCAGGTAGTCTGCGTCGCAGAGTGGCGTGCGTTGGAGGGAAAGACGGACGATCTAGTTGCGGCGCTCCACTCTTTGATCGAAGCAACAACCAAGGAGCCAGGTTGCATCCGCTACGAGCTGAACCAGCGCGTGGATGACCCACGATGGGTGACCTTCGTTGAAAAATGGACAGACCAGAAGGCATTCGATGAGCACTGCCAAATGCCCTATATCAAACATTACTTCGACAACGTCAAGCCCCAGCTGGTCGAAGATTTTACAGTTAAGTTGTACCAGGAGATTTTGCCCTGACGGATTCGACAAGCGAAAGCCCTCGATTATTCCTACGGGCAAGACCGGGACGTATGGTATATCAGGTGTATCCCGGTATGACGTAACCATGAACTTACCTACCCTTTTCTATGGAGTACGCCATGGCGAAGTCGAAGAAAGCTTCCGCATCGAACGCTCATATCGAAAAGTGCGATGTTGCAGGGCAGCCGCGAACTCCGCGTGTGCACTTTCGGACCGGTCACGTCCATGTTCCGAAGAGGTCCTGCAAAGATCATTTCAGCGTCATTGAACCGCAAATCAATGCCGAGGGAGTTCACGTCTGGCCATTCGACGTGTCCTGTCCGGTAGACGTATTGTTCCTGACGGAGGACGGCCAGCATAGTGTCAGGATGAACCGCCATGGATATTTCGAGATCCTGTATCTGTGTTCGGGTTCAGCCGACTGCCATATCCAGGACAGGCTTCTGCCCTTCAATGAAGGGGATCTCGCCATTGTGGGCAGTACGCTCTATCACCGGGTGGAGTGCCAGTCTTCGACCCCATTAACAATTGCCGCCCTTTTTTTTGAACCTGACATTATCCGCTGTGAGGGCGGAAGCGACAGCGCCGAGTATCTAACACCCTTCCTGCTGCAAGACTCGGAGTTTCCCCATATCGTGCCGGCGGAGACAGGAATTCCCAACCAGGTATTGGAACTTATGCTGCGCATCCGTTCCGAACTGCCGCCGCTGTCGCCGCGGGGCAGGCTTGCGGTCAAGACCTACCTGAAGATGATCCTCATGCTGCTGGTCAACCGCTATGCCTCGTATGCCGGCACAGTCGAGACATTCCAACGGCAGCAGCGCGACCTTGACCGGCTTCTTCCGCTGTTTCGATTTCTAGGTGAGAACTGTGGGAGTGCAATTCAGGTCAGGGAAGCTTCCCGGCTTTGCGGAATGAGCGAATCGCACTTCATGAGTTTTTTCAAGCGGGTGACGGGCTTGTCGTTCATGAAGTATCTCAACCACTACCGGGTGGAGCGGTCTCAAGTATTGCTGGTGAACACGGATCAGCCCATGGCGACCATCAGCCAGGAAATGGGTTTCTGCGATCAGAGCTATTTCGGCACGGTGTTCCGCAAGCTGGTAGGTATGACTCCCGCGGCGTATCGTAGGCGTTTCCGGACAGAGAATGGTTCAGGCCGGGCGGCTGTCGGTTCCGCGCCCCCCGTCTGGCCGGCGAAACCCTCTTTGGTGGGTGCGCCGCGACCGAGCACGAATGCAATCAACCGCCAACTTGCCGCGCTTCACGACAAGCCGGTGATCAGCCAGACCTACTTCTACTAAGCATGGTCCAGAGTTTTGCGAGAGAAATACATCAGGAAGCCTCTAGATTCAAGGCCGGATCGAGCGTAGTGTCACGCCATCGACACTCGAATGAACATGCGACTTCAAGCTCCTAAACCTGGCCGGCTGTTGCTTGCCTCCCTTCTCACTTTGCTACCCGGCGTCTGTCTGGCTGCACCGGCAAGCGTGTCTTTCTCGACCGCACCCACCCAGGTCGAGGCCTACGACTTTGCCGAGATCACGGCGACAGTGGCCTCTCCCGATGCCCACGATCCTTTCGAGGACGCAACCCTTACCGGGAGCTTTGCGGCCGAGGACGGCAGCCATCACTGGGATGTGGAAGGGTTCTGCGATGCAGAGGACGGGGGCATTTTTCGCATTCGGTTTATGCCTCCCCAGGCCGGCAACTACAAATATTCGGTGACTTACCGCCAAGGCAAATTTGAGAAGACAGCTACGGGAAGCTTCCACGCCATCGACGCCCATCGCCGTGGAATGATACGGGTGGACGCGAAGTATCCCTGGCACTTCATCTGGGAAGGGACGGGCGAGCATTACTTTTTTAACGGCACGACTGCTTATTGGCTAGTGGGTTGGCGCGATGAACGCACCATTCAATACAGCATTGACCGGCTGCACCGGCTGCAGATTAATCGCATAAGGGTGGCGGTGGCGGGACGAACGAATTTGTACTACGGCGAGCCGGTCATGATCGGCCCCAGTTGGACGTTCTTTCTGACGCCGTGGCCCGCGGAAAAGACCGATGATTTCTCCCATCCCGGCTTTGATTACTCTCGTTTCAACGTCTCCTATTGGCAGAAATATGAGCGGATGTTGAAGTGCGCCCGAGATCGAGAGATGATCATCTCGCTGGTGCTGGACATGAGCGACGGCAAGATTCACCCAGCGGCCGGGAGCGACGACGAACACCGATTTATCCGCTATGCCGTGGCCCGGTTCGGTGCTTTCTCGAATATCACCTGGGATCTGGGAGACGACCTCGACTCCTACCGCGACGAGAAGTGGACCCATGAAACGGGAACGTTGCTCCAGGAATGGGATCCATACCAACACCTGGAGACCAGCCACCCGACACAGATTGTTCACCAGGATAGGTCGTCCAGCTGGTTCGGTTTCACCTCATACCAGGAGTGGTCTCGAGATCAGCACCGACTGATGCTCGAATCGCGAAAATTGCAGGAAAAAGCGGGGCGCATCATACCGCAGACGAATGAGGAATACGGTTACGAGGATCACTATCCCTTGTGGGCCCTACCCGGCTCGGATTCCGCCGATACTCTGCGGCGAACCGCGTGGGACATAGCGATGGCGGGCGGATACCAGACGGCAGGGGAGACAGCACGACGGGGCACGAACATCTGGCCTGATCTGGGCGGCGGCTGGATGAATGGCCGCGGCGATGACACCATGACCATGTTTCTTGGTTATGGCCATATGGTCGACTTTTTCACCAGCTTCGAGTGGTGGAAGACCAATCCCGACGACGAGGCTGTCAACAACGGTAATTACTGCCTCTCCGACCCGGGCAAGACCTATGCCGTCTATCTACCTCGTGGCGGCGATGTAGCCGTCCAGCTGAAGCCCGGCCAGTACAGCGCCTATTGGTTTAGCGCTGTCACGGGAGAGAAAATCGACCTGCCGCCGGTCGAGGGCCCACTCTCCGCAGGTCAGTCCTGGACATCCCCGGCCGCTCCCGATCACAACGACTGGGCCTTGCTGCTGCAGGCCAAGTAGTAGCAGCCGGTGTACCGAGACAGGTTGGCGGTCGCCGCCCCGGCATGGAACGCCGTAGTCCCGCATGCACCTTGGCGCGTTTGCGGCGTGCTACTCAGCTACAACCAGTATTAGCCAATCCAGCTTCTGGTCGAGTGAACCGCAGTCGCTCCGGTGTCGGGATGACAATTCATTTTGACACCCGCATTTCCAACAAAACTACCTTCGCGATGTTCATTCCTCCCTCGACTTGCCGCTGGCAAGTTGAGATGCTCCTTATGAACAAGCGGGACTTCCGGTTGAGTTGGGTGCTGGTCGAGTGAACCGCAGGCCCCTCCACTGCGCTCACCCGGATTTCCGGGTTCGCTCCGGTCGGGATGACAATTCATTTGCGACACTTACATTCCCCACAATCAACCTTCGCGTTGTTCATTCCTCGTCAACTTGCCGCTGGCAGGTCAGGCTGCTCCTGATGACACAGGCAGAGGGTTGGGTTCGCAACAACCCCACTCAAGCCAAAAGATGGGCCACCCAGGCTGGCCGCTACTGCTGCGAGCCATGCAATAGGCCTGCAAGAAAGAACCGGGGAAATTCACTATACCCACCCGGCACTCGGGCTCAAAATTAACAACAATTCGAAACCCATTTCTGGCGAGCTAGCGTTTTCACTTTCGCCATGGGAATTTGGAGTTGAAGATGTCTCATTTGGTTAGCGGAAGTTTGCTATTCCTCGGCATGTTTGCGGGCTTGCCCACCTCGGGCCAAACTGGACCTGCCATTTCGACATCGCATGTGCAGGCTCAGTTGCTTAACGGCGTAAAAGCCGCGAAGGCAAAAGCGAATGATCCGGTGAGAGCGCAAACAATGACCCCGTTGGCCCTTACAGATGGGACCGTCATTCCTGTTGGCTCGACCTTGTCCGGCCACGTGGTGAAAGTGGAGTCGGACTCCCCCGACGGGCATACGTCGTCGATCGCAATTACATTCGAGTCAGTGGAACTTAAGAAACACCAGACAGTGCCACTCAAACTTTCGATCGTCTCGGCCATGGCGGCGACTCCCACCGGGACCGGCACCTACCAGACGGCCTCCCGTAGCGCGGATGGGGTAGGGGATTCTCATGCGCTCGACGGTCACGCCTACACCGCCAAAGATGACTCTACAAACATAGAGAGCAGTGGTGGCGGGACACCGGGGAAACCTACGGCTGCCCACGCTGGTTCAGTGATTGGGCTCCCTGGAGTGACCCTCATGGTCGATGACGGACCAAACGCCGCGTCTACCTTCATATCAGCCAAGAAGACCTTACAACTCGATTCAGGGCTGCAAATGATACTGGTCGTGGCGCCCTAACCGGTCAGCAAAAGGAGCAACGACGCACCTTGCAAGGTCTCCCGTAGGCCTGCAAGAAAGAATCATGGAAATTCACTATACCGGTTAGGCGTTCCGGACGGAAATTAACAACAACTCAGTAGTTTGGGCGAGCCGGCCGACTAATCGCACCTAAAAGAAAAATGAGGATGTTGTAGGACGACGGAGTTTTTGACCGCCGGGCCAAATTCAGGAGAGGTGACACCGTGACTCAGAATTCAGCCTTTTCGCGGATGCGTTGTCTAAGTCTACCCACCACAATATTTCTTCCCATCCTAATGCTTTGCGTGGCCCTGCTGCTCTCGGGCTCTCGGTTGCATGCCCAAGTGCAAACCGGCGTCGATGGCGCGGTTGTGGATTCGAGCGGAGCTGTTATTCAAGGCGCGCAGATTTCAGTAGCCAATGCTCAAACCGGCGTAACCGCCAAGGCGGTAAGCTCTTCGGCCGGCGCATTTGACGTTGTCGGCCTGATTCCCGGCGACTACACCGTCACCGTGGAGGCGCCGGGATTCAAGACGTTCAAGACACAACTTACCGTCGAAGTGGCCAAGGTATCGAGCATCAACGTCCGCATGACACCCGGCGCGACCTCGGAAACTGTTTCGGTAAAGGAAGCGGACATTTCCCTGAACACCTCCTCGCCGGGCATAGGCACAACCGTCGAGCCCGAGTTGATCAAGAACGCTCCCATTGAAATTAACGGCTTGGCACGGCAGATCGACTCATTTATGTACCTCGCGCCCGGGGTGCAGGGAAATGCTACCTCGCATGTCATCAACGGCGGGGTCAGTTTTGAAAATGATGTTCAATTCAATGGTGTTCCCGTCGCATTTGTCCAGTTCGAGGGGAATCAAACGTATATCAATCCGCCCTATGAAGCAGTAAGCGAGTTCCGCGTCGAAAGCGCGACCTTCGACCCGCAATTTGGCCTGGGGCAAGGGGCGGTCACCTTCAATATGGCATCCGGCACCAACGATCTTCACGGGGATGCCTTCGACATTCTGCGCAATCAATTATTCGATTCCGATGGATTCTTCCCCGTCCGCTACTCGGCCCTTGGAAACCCTGAGCCGCCGATCGACCAGCAGAACAACTACGGATTTACGGTGGGCGGCCCAGTTTGGATTCCCAAACTCTACAACGGCAGGAACCGCACTTTCTTCCATTTCAGTTGGGACAGGTTCAAGCAAAATCAGGCTCAGACCAACATCGGAACCGTGCCGACTCAGGCGATGAAGACCGGCGACTTCAGTAGTTTCGTGGATACTTCAGGCAATGTGATACCGATCTACGATCCCCAGACGGGCCAGCCATTTCCCGGCAATATGATTCCGCAGGCGCGCTTCAGTCCACTCGCGGTTTCCGTGTTACCGAGTATCCCTAATCCGGATCGTGCCGGCCTGGTGTCCGGCCTGCAAAGCAATAAGTCTCCAGCGATCTCTTCCATCCCCATCAGGCAGACCTTGTGGGCCTACACCATCGACGAAACTCTGACACCTTCGCAAAGCGTTCATTTCAGCCAGTGGCGCGATATATTCAGTTCGCCCACCTTTACTTCGGATCCAATCGTACCGGCCACTAATCCTCTACAAAGTCAGATTAATAACACCCAACTTGGTTCAGGATTTCTGCTGAACTATGTTAAGACTGTTAACCCGAATCTCGTGATCACGGCTGGAGCGGATGGGATCGGCGATGTTATCGGTCAACACAATGGAAATAATGCCGTTAGTTTTGGGGCTGTAGCCGGCAGCACCAACTTCCCACTGGTCAATTTCGATGGCCAAAACGCGATTACTGCCTGGGGAGTCAACGGGGGCGCCTATCTTGAATGCTGTTCCGGCGGGCTCACCGTAATCAACAACCGCATGCTCGGGATCGTGGTGGCTAACAACTGGCTGTGGAATAAAGGACGCCATACCTTCAATTTTGGCGGACAGTTCCGGCGCACGTTCCAAGACACTGTCGACTGTGATTTTTGTGCCGGCACGTTCAACTTTAGCCAGCGAACCACCTCTACCCCAAACAGCAACGATCCGAATTTTGGGTCCTATGGCAGTTCCTTCGCAAGTTTCCTTCTGGGGCAAGTGGATGCCAGCGAACGCATCTACTCCTCTGAACTGAATCTGCGAAACAAAGCATTTGCTTTTTATGCCCAGGACGTCTTCAAGCTAACTAACCGCCTCACCCTGAATGCCGGCCTGCGTTATGACGTCCTGGTTCCATTCACAGAAACCCATAACGATATCATCTTTGCGGATCGTACAGAACCCAACCCGGGCGCCGGCGGCCTGCCGGGCGCCGCCACCAAATTCGGTACTTGTACCGGATGCTCCGGAATCACCCGCGCGGACATTCATTGGAGGTACTTTCAGCCTAGAATTGGCTTCTCCTACCAACTCGATCAGAAAACTGTGGTCCAGGCCGGTTTCTACGTCTCCACTCTGAACGGGGGCGCCTATGAATACGGGACTGCTTTCTCTGCTTCCTTTATGGGATCCCTGCTGAACGGCTCGTTCCTGCGTTCCTCCACGGGGAGCAGTGTTCCGGGTTATGGAAGTTGGGACAGCCAAACACTTGAGCTGCCGCAGCCAACTCCATTTACTCCGACCATTGCCAACGCCGGCGTCATTTTCGATTTCAATTACAACAAGCGCAACATTCACCCCAACCTGCCTAGCTCCCCGTCGGTGGGCACGGCGCCTTATGTTCAAGTGTGGAGTGCGAGGGTACAAAGGGAGCTTCCATGGAATATGTTCTTGTCGCTTGCCTATATTGGCAACCGCGCAATTCATGTGCCGACTACCCTGGAGCTTTCCAACCAGCCCAACCCCTCGGTCCTGCAATACGGAAGCCTTCTGGGAGAAAATATCCTTTCTCCGGATGTCGTAGCTGCCGGTTTCACGCCTCCCTATCCGCAGTTCGTGCAGCAGTTTGGCAGTTCGGCGATCCTGGAACAGGCGTTGACGCCATACCCGCAATTCGGCGGCTACTTTCCTGTCAACGAGATGGATGGATCGGCATTCTACAACGCGTTCCAGGGGCAGGCGGAGAAGCGGTTCGCGGGTGGCTTAGCCTTTCTCGCCAGCCTTACGCTAGCCAGGAATTATTCGAATCAGCAGGTTGGATCGGGACCTTATGCGTGGAACGGGATGAATGCATATAATCCACGGTTGGAATGGGGACCTTCCTGGGGGCAAGACCAGTTGTATATGGCTAAGTTCGTGGGAACTTATGAATTGCCGTTCGGCCGTGGAAAGAAATATCTGAGTTCCCACGGTTTTGTCGTGTCGGAGCTGGCGGGTGGTTGGCATATCGGCGCGATCTTGAATTATCAGGGCGGCACCCCAATGCAAATTGTCAATGATTACAACCCATTGCTGGTGAATAGCTTTGATCGTCCGAATCTCCTCCCGGGAGTGCCGCTGAAAACCTACAATTACGGCATGTCGAAGGCGTACTTCACCGGCAAAACAGCGACCGCACCTATCCAATTCTCGACCAATTCGTTCCAAAACACGGGACCGTGGCAAGTTGGCAATTCACAGCGCTCCTATTCAGCCTTGCGAACGCCGCCTTTGAGAATCGAGAGCTTCGACGCAATCAAAAGCTTCCGCATTGGAGAGCGCGTGCAAGCCAGCCTGCGGGTTGACTACTTCAACGCATTTAATCGGACGCAACTGCAAGCACCCGATCAGAATTCCCTGGATTCCACGTTTGGGCAGATCACGAACTTGAGCTCCCAAATCAGCAATAGGCAAGGTCAAGCTACGTTCCGCGTGGATTTCTAGAGCTGACCGGTGAAGGATAAGTCACGAAAGCACAATGAAAACCCGTTTGCTCGATAACCCAGCCCTGAAACTATCCGCGATGCTCATGGCGTTTACGTTGCTGATGTCTTGCGGGCCGCAGGCGCCCGCGCCAGCGGCAACGGAATCGCCCAAGGCGTCCAGCGCCAGCGCACCAGCCTTTCCGGTAAAGGTGAGTGCCAACAGCCGCTACCTGGTCGACCAGAACAACACTCCATTCCTGATCGTCGGGGATACGCCGCAAGGCATCATATCAAGGGCGAGTGAGCAGCAAATCGACGACTATTTCGCTGACCGGCAGGCTCACGGATTCAACACCATGGGGTGGGTAGACGTACTCTGTGGCGGCCGGGACTTTATCACCAACATCTACGCCACCACACCGGACGGTATTCGCCCCTTTACCGGATTCCTCCCCGGGGGGACAGATCACACTTACTATAATCTCTCCAAGCCCAACGAAGCCTACTTCCAACGCCTCGACCACATCGTCATGCTCGGGGCAAAGCACAACCTGCTGATCTTCATCGATCCCATCGAGACTGCGGGATGGCTCCAGACGCTGCGCAACAATGGCCCGGCCGCCGCCAACGCCTATGGCCAATACCTCGGTAACCGCTACAAGAAATATCCCAACGTTGCCTGGTTGAGCGGAAACGATTTTCACGGTTGGCAGAAAGAGAGCGATGACGAGCTGGTGAAAGCAGTCGCCAAGGGGATCAAGTCCGCGGATCCGGGGCATATTCAAACCGTGGAATTTGATCCGCCCTTTGGCTCCTCCCTCGACGATATGTCCTGGGCGGCGATCATCTCGATCAACGGCGCTTACATATACGGACCGACCTATATTCAGGTGTTGCATAACTACAATCAGACTCCGGTTATGCCCGTATTTCTGATGGAAGCGCACTATGAGTTAGAAAGAGTCGGCGGGGTTTCCGATTACGGGACACCGCCGGTCCTTCGGCGCGAAGAGTATTGGGCCATGCTGAGCGGAGGGAAGGGACAGTTCTACGGTAATTTCTATACGTGGTCGTTTGCATCCGGATGGAAGTACTATATCGACACTCCCGGGGCAGCCCAGGTCACCATTTGGAAAGACTTCTTCTCTGGCTTGCCATGGCAGGATCTTGTTCCAGATCAGGACCATTCGGTGGTTACTGCAGGGCTTGGAAATTACGGGAACCTGCAAACCCCGGTCAGCATCAGCGATTATGCCACCACCTCCAAAACACCTGACGGCTCCTTTGTGATTACCTATATGCCGACGGCACGGACGATCACCGTGAATATGGCCAGTCTGAAGGCGCCCGCAAGCGCCAAGTGGTTCGATCCTTCAAACGGAGCTTATACAACGATCACGGGACAACTATTCGCAAACAGCGGGACAAGGCAGTTCACACCGCCAGGCAACAATCATGACGGTGACAGCGACTGGGTCCTTCTACTGGATGCGTCGAAATAGTGATTCCACCCTCGCCACCGAGGAGATCAATCAGACCGGAGTTCTTCGGGTAATAGACACACCGACCTACGCGATTGATATTGCACTCCGCATCAAGCGGGAGTAGAAAACCGATGGAGCATTCGGCGGAATGGAGTAGACCCAATGAAAGCTGCGGTGTGGTATGGCAGGAAGGACGTGCGCATTGAGGATGTACCCGGGCCGCCGCATCCACCCCCGGGACAGCTTCAGGTTGAGGTCGCCTGGTGCGGTATTTGCGGCACCGACCTCCACGAATATGTCGGTGGCCCTGTATATATCCCGCAGGATGCACCGCATCCGCTGACATCGGTGCGAGCGCCCGTGCCCATCGGGCACGAGATGTCCGGGAGAGTGATTGCTGTTGGTGAGGGTGTCAAAGACTTCGCGGTGGGCGACCGAATTGTAGCTTGCCCTATTATTGGCTGCCAGCAGTGTCGTTGGTGCAGATCCGGATCCATGGCCCAGTGTGACACGGTGGCATTCTTGGGCACGAGTTGGTGGAGCGGGGCGCTTTCGGAACGCTTAAATCTCTATTCGTACCAGTGCTTCCACTTGCCTGACGTCATCTCCGACGAAGTGGGCGCCCTGGTTGAGCCATTCTCTGCGACGGTGCGCGCTGTGCGGCAGGGAAGGATACGGACCGGATGACAATGTGGGGATCGTAGGAGCAGGGCCAATTGGATTGATGGCGTTGCTGGCTGCGATTCTCCAAGGCGCGAAAAGGGTTGTCGCGGTGGAAGTTGCTCAGGGGCGCAAAGAGACTGCGAAGAGGCTGGGCGCGGTGGATGTAATTGATCCGGCTAAGGAGAATCCCGAGAAACGCGCACTCGATATCACCGGGGGAGAGGGATTCGACGTAGTGATCGAGTGTGCCGGGCAACCCAGTACCGGACTGCTTGCGGGGAAGCTCACAAGGACGCGTGGGAGGCTGATCGTGATGGGTGTATTCGAAAAGCCGGCCCCGCTTGATTTCACCGACCTGGTCTTTCGCGAAAAGACGGTGACCGGAAGCATGAGCGGTTATGGATTGTACGACGAAACAATTCGCATGATGACGGACGCGCGATTTAAGGGCGAGGAGCTGATTACCGGACACATTCCCTTAGACGATTTGGTGGAGAAGGGATATTACGGGCTGCTACATGAAAAAGAAACTAACATAAAGACGCTGGTTTCGCCGCGCTAGCGCTGAGTGCATCTGCTGCACGATATGGATCAGATGGAACTCCTGGCAGCGTCCCTATGTGCTCCAGCAGCAGCCGCTGTGGTTCCACGAGGTCTTTCGCACCCACGGAACTGCGTATCGCGGACGCAGGTTAAAATCATTCGCAGCCTTACAGGGGTGGCTCCTTCATTAGCCGCCGGATTTTCGAAACGATGAGCCATCGTGGCGGGCCACTGATCCAGATGCTGCCGTTGTATTCATGTACACTGAATATCCCAGACGGACCCGAGCCGTTCCGGTGAAGAAGGTATCTGAATCTCCTGGGCGCAACCTCCTCTTCCCCAAAATAACGACAAATGGAGTCACTCATCGAGCCAGCCGAGAAGGCGGTTTTACCGTAACGTGGCTCGAATGGTTCCTCCAACGGCAATGGTGCTTATCAGGAGAAAGCCAGACCCGGCAAGCTGTATAGGCTAATATGATGGTTATGAGCTAAATTGGTCTACACGGGAGACCGGGGTTTGGACCGTCGGGAGGTTTGCCTGCAATGCCGAACTATAAGTACCGAGACATTTTCGAAAAGCTTCAGAACGAAATTGCATCCGGCCGGTACAAGCCTGGACAGCGCCTGCCGAGCGAAACAGAACTGGTCAGGCGGTATGGAGCTTCGAGAATGACAGTATTCCGGGCGATGCACGAGCTGCAGTCGTTGGGAATCGTGACCCGCCGTGTCGGCTCGGGAACGTTCGTTGCTCAGAACTCCGCCCCCGGAAGTCATGTGTTTGGGCTGTTAATTGCGGAGCTGGGCCAAACGGAAATCTTTGAAGTCATATGCAAAGGCATGATGGAAGCGCCACAGGCTGTTCACAATTCTCTTTTGTGGGGCAACACTTCATCCCAGGAAAACGAAAAGGAGGAAGTTGCAGAGCAATTGTGCCGGCAGTATATCTCAAGAAAGGTGTCTGGCGTTTTCTTTGCGCCTCTAGAATTCTCGCCGGGTAGATACGAAGCAAATCATCGCATCGTGGCTGCACTTGATAAAGCACGCATTCCGGTGGTCCTGCTGGACAGGTGCCTCAAGCCATATCCACGGCGAAGCAATTACGACCTGGTTGGAATTGACAACCGGCGAACCGCGTATCTGGTTACGGAACATTTAATCAAAGCCGGTGCGAGACGGATCGCCTTCTTTGCGCGGCCGAATTCTGCGCCCACGGTAGACGCCCGCATTGCCGGTTATCACGAGGCCCTTCAAGCCTTGTCGAAACACTCAGGCCGCGATCTGGTGAAGTTGGGAGATGCGTCCGACGCAAATTTCGTAAAGACGGTGCTGAAGAAGGACCGCCCCGACGCATTCATCTGCGCCAATGACCACACCGCTGGAAACTTGATGCATACCCTACTCTCGATTGGGCAAAGAATCCCCCAGGACATTCGGATAGTTGGGTTCGATGATGTGAAATATGCGCGCCTCTTGCCCGTGCCGCTTACGACCCAGCACCAACCCTGCAGAGATATTGGCCGCATAGCCCTGGCAGTCATGCTCGACCGAATCTCCAACCCCGACTTGCCTCCACGAGATGTGCTGCTTGGATGCCAACTGGTTGTCCGCCAATCTTGCGGCGCACAAGCGCAACCTGCGTAGCTGCAGACCCAGGAACCACGAGCCGGCGGAACGGTCGAATCCGTTGTCTCCATTGAGGTTCTTCGAGTTCCCAGCTCCTTAAAGCTCCGCTTGGTCCCTCTGCATGATGCCCAGGTCTCAAAGGCGAGAAGGCCCCTCACCTATGGTTTTTGATGCGGCAGGAGATGTATAGGCAACTTTGTGCTATCACCCTATATATTTTCTTGACAATTGTTAGGGCGGTCACCTAAAAGTTCTCTTCGTAGGATCTTCGGACAAAGAAGCCGAGCTGAATACGAAATCCGATCGAAACAAGAACAGCAAAAGTATCGAAGCGGGGACGGTAAAGTGCGTAATTGCCGGCGCGCATTGAAGGAGGCGGGAAGGAAATGCACAAGACTCTATTGAATGTATTCGGTAACACTACACAGGCTGACTACAACCTCATCCACCAGGCCGAGATCTCTGTGCCCTTAATGGGCATTGTGCGGGATCTACAAGTTTGTGTGGTGCTGGTGACATTGATTCTTGTTTTCGCAGGAGTCACGAGCACAACCGCGAACGCGCAAGGTAACTTCGGGTCGATCGTCGGAACGGTGACCGACACGAGTGGAGCGTCCATACCGGGCGCCCAGGTAGTCCTGAAGAACAACGGGACGAACGCGACGCAGAACGCAACTTCAGGCGACTTAGGTAACTACAGCTTCTCCAACTTGATTCCTGGTTCTTACAGCATTACCGTCACGAACCGCGGATTCAAGGCCGCAACCAGTCCCCAGGTTGACGTGACCATTGGAGGCACGACTCGTGTGGACGAGACGCTCGAGCCCGGCGAGGTTTCAGAAACCGTCACCGTCACCGCTGCGAGCCAGGCATTGCAGACGGACAGCGCAACGCTCGGCGGCGTTGTCGAAGGAACGCAGGTTCTAGAATCCCCGCTGAACGGCAGAAATGTGAATAATTTGCTGACCTTTGTCCCGGGTGTGACACCGGGCGGCGGAACCCAGGGCAGCACCGTGGCAAACGGAGGTAGCGGTAACTTTACGGCTGGTGGCCAGACGCAGGCGATCGCCTACGGCAACTACCAGATTGGTGGAGGATTCAGCGGCCAAAGCCTGTTTTATTACGACGGCATGGGTCAGAATGTGCCCGAGAATAACGTCAACGCGCTCGTTCCCACCCAGGACGCAGTGCAGGAGTTCCGGGTTTCCTCTAATAACATCAGCCCGACGTTCGGTGGCTACGGTGGTGGCGTGATCGAGATATCCAGCAAGAGCGGTACAGCAAGATTTCATGGGACGGCCTACGAATACTTCCGCAACACGGCATTGAACGCCAACGATTGGTTCAGCAACCACGCTGGTCTAGGCAAAAGTCCCCTGCACCAGAACCAGTACGGAGCCAACGTAGGCGGACCTCTCTACAGGAGCAAGGCCTTCTTCTTTTTCTCATGGGAGAGTGAGAAGTTGACCTCGGCAAGCCCGGTCAGCAGTCGTATGCCGACGACAGCAGAGTTGAATGGCGACTTCTCAGCGGATTTTCCGGTGGGCGTGCAGGGGATTTTTGACCCGATCACTCGAGCCGCGTATCCAGGCAATGTTATTCCGACTGCACAGTTGAACGCAGCTGCGGTGAAGATACTGCAACTGGAAACGCCGAACGAGGCGCGCATTAACCAGAACACGAACAGCGCGAACCCGTTCGCAAATAATATTTCGGCCAGCGCACCGATTGAAGGGATCCAAAAGCAGTTTAATGCGCGTGTCGACTTCAACGTAGGTAAGGCAGATCAGCTGTTGGCGCGGTACACATACTGGGACCCGCACAACGCGGCTAGCGATCCCTACGGAAACCAAACGGGTAGCGGCACAACCGGCAATTACACCCAAGAAGGCGTTCTGGGCGACACCCACGTTTTCAACGCGACGACCACTGCGGATATGCAAGCGTCTTATCTGACCAACTATAACTTCCAGAGGGTTCTATCACTTGGATTCGATGCAGGCTCAATCAATTCAAACTACGCCACAATCCAGTCGCAGACGCAAGGTATCGGCACGTTACCCGGTCTTTCGCTCACGGGTTACGGCGTCGGCCCTCAGCTATCGCAGCTTTACTGGAACAACGACATCTGGGCCATCAGCGGCAGCGTGACGAAGCTGATAGGGCGGCACACTCTGAAGATGGGAGGCAGCTGGCGCCAGGTGCTGTGGACCAGCTATCCGAACGCCAGCGCTCCTACCCTCAACGCGTTGCCGGTTTTCAGCTCGTCGTCGCCCGACGACTCGACGACGGGCAACGCTTTGGCGTCTTTTCTGCTGAATGCTCCATCGAGCGTGTCCGTGCAGGACATAATTGCGCAACACTCCTTCCTCCACAGCTACGACTTCTATATCAACGATATTTTTCAAGCGACCAAGAAACTCACCCTGAATGCCGGTCTCCGCTGGGAGCAGCCCGGCGCTTACTCTGAAGAACATGATCTCAATACCGTGATCTTGCCGAACGCCGCTGCCAGCGTGGGAAACATCACGTCGATCACCAATCCTGTCACCGGATCGTCCGTTCCATTGACGACTGCCCTCGCTCTTGTGAACAGCCCGGCGTATCCATCGCGTCGCGAAGAGCAGTTGCATTACAAGTTGTTCTCGCCGCGGGTTGGCTTTGCCTATCGGCTGGACGATAAGACGGTGGTGCGTTCAGGCTACGGCATCTCCTTTCTCCCAGCGGAGTACACGCAGGATGGACCGCAGCTCAGCACCGTGGGCCGTGCCCAGACAAACGTCGACAACACCCCTGGGCAAGCACTGTTAGCAACCGTGGATAACCCTTTGCCCAACGGAGTGAACCAGCCGCTCGGTCACACACAGGCTGCGGTCGATGCTCAGCTCGGCTTCGGTCTTTGGGCGCGAGTTCCGAACCAGTCGTACGGTTATGCCCAGCAATGGAATCTGGCAGTAGAGCGCGCGCTGGATTCGAAGTCGACCGCCAGCGTTGCCTACGCCGGAGCCAGGGGCACGCACCTGATCGGCGCTTCGGCGTATACCGCTTCGGGACTAAACCTGAACCAACTTCCCGACCAGTATGACTCGCTAGGCTCAGCCCTGCTGACGCAGGTGGCGAATCCGTTCTATGGTCAGTTTCCTTCCACCTCACCACTGGGTGGGGCGACGGCAGCCCAGGGCTATCTCCTGCTGCCGCATCCCCAATATCCGCTCGGAGTGCTGCAGCAGGCTCCTCGGTTCGGTCAGTCGAGCTACAACGCGCTGCAGATGACCTACACTCGCCGCTTCGCGAATCAAGGCATTTTGCAAGCCGCCTACACCTACGCCAAGCTCCTGAGCAATGTGGACAATACAAGCGCTTTCCAGGACGGGCAGGGTGGGACGGCGATTGTGCAGGACAACTACAACCTTCGCGCCGAGTACTCGCAGAGTGAACAAAACCTTGCGAACAACCTGGTCATTAATTACGGCATCAACGTGCCGTACGGGCATGGAGAAGCCTACGGCTCGCAGATCGACGGATTGGCCAACGCAGTGCTTGGGGGATGGCGCGTCAACGGGATCACTATCCTCAAGAGTGGCTTGCCGTTAGCCCTGGTAGCACAGCAGAACGGCCTGAGCACCTTTGGCGGAGGAACAGCCCCATTCGGACTTGGGCCCGGCATTATCCGGCCGGACTACGTCGCAGGCTGCAACAAGGGCGCTGCCGGTGCTGCACACAGCGACGCGCGCGTCAACGCATGGTTCAACACAGCCTGCTTTGTGCAACCGGGGAACTTCTCCTTCGGCAATGAGAATCGGGTTGACTCACAACTAAAATCGGAGGGCCAAGCCAACTTCGACTTTGCCGCGAGCAAGTCGTTCGACGTAACCGAACTGGTCAAGATCAAATTCACCAGTGAGATCTTTGACATCTTCAATCACGCGCAGTTCGCTGAGCCAACCTTAAGTGTGGGTGGTAGTGGTTTTGGTGAAGTTACTCACCAACTTAATTTGCCGCGGACTGTCCAATTCGCCTTGCGCGTGTCCTTTTAGTCTTTAAGACAAAGAGGAGGGTCGCTTCGATGACTAAGCCAGCCCTCACGGTTGGGTTGGGCGAGGTCTTGTGGGACCTTTTGCCGTCAGGAAGAGCGTTGGGTGGCGCTCCGACCAACTTCGCCTACATGACGAGTGTGCTGGGCGATCAAGGCATTGTGGCAAGCCGTGTGGGAAACGATGTATTTGGGCGCGAGGCGGACAAGGCGCTGCAGAGACTTGGCCTAACCACATCGTATATCCAGCATGACAATCAGTACGAGACCGGTAGCGCAGAAGTTTCGATCGATCCAGCCGGCCTTCCAACATTCACCATCCTGGAATCCGTCGCCTGGGATTTCCTGCAATGGACGCCCGCTTGGGAAGAGCTAGCGGCGCGAGCTGACGTGGTTTGCTTTGGCTCCCTTGCGCAACGTTCACCGGCCTCCGCCGCTACCATCGACCGCTTCCTGGGTCATACACGAGAGGACGCACTTCGGATCTTTGATGTTAACCTCCGTCAGGCCTTCTATAGCATAGAGGTTTTCCAAAGCTCATTTCGCCGTGCAAACATCGTTAAGCTCACCGATCAGGAACTGCTTCGTGTGTCTTCACTACTGGGATTGGAAGGAGGAGACGAAGAGATGCCGGCCAGAAGATTACTGCACGACTGGGATCTAAGGCTGGTGTGTGTCACTCGCGGGGCGCGGGGAAGCTTGTTGATCTCTGAATATGAGACAGTAGTTCACGAAGGACTCCCGGTGAAGGTGGTAGACACGGTGGGCGCGGGCGACGCCTTCACGGCGTGCCTGGCACATCACCTTGTACGCGGGCGGCCATTAAGGGAGATCAGTGAGTCGGCAAATCGTTTTGCATCCTGGGTGGCAACCCAGGTGGGTGCAACGCCGAGAATCGATGATTCACAGCTCCAGGAAATCGTCGCCGGCAAGACCGATACCATAGATGCATCTGATTGACGAGTCATGAAGGTTGACTCCTGAGGGGCGGAGAAGTGGAGACGAAGGCGACACGGCGGCGGTTTCTTAAGGCAGCATGCGCTGCATACTGCGCGGCTTGCGTTCCCGCGGACACTTTCGCATTAGTTCCCCAGAGTCAGTCAGGACCGGCATCGGAGCTGGCTGAGGATCCACGTCGCCCTCAATTCCATCTAGTGCCAACCCATAACTGGATGAACGACCCAAATGGCCCGATCTACTTTGCAGGTAAGTACCATATGTTCTTTCAGTACAATCCTGAGGCTGCTATCTGGGGCAATATGAGTTGGAATCACGCTGTCTCTGACGACATGCTTCATTGGAGCAATTATCCGGTCGCCTTCACGATGACTCCAGGCACAGCCGATGCGGCGGGCTGCTTTTCTGGTTCGACGATGGCCGAGGACCATAGCGGGAAACCTTGAGTCTACGCAATCTATACAGGTGTAGTTCGAGATAAAGCACATGAAACCATCCGCAACGAAGGCCTTCGAGAATCCCAGTGCCTGGCGTGGTCGGATGATCCGATGCTGCGAGTATGGAGCAAGCTTCCGAAGCCGGTCATCCCCAACCCACCTTCGGATTTTGCGGTCACCGGATTTCGAGATCCATCCATGTGGAAACAAGACCGGACCTACTTCATGACCGTTGGTTCGGGAATCGAAAAAACCGGCGGATGCGTCCTGCTGTATCGCTCCACGAACTTAATGGAGTGGGAATACCTTCACCCACTGGCCACCGGCACATGGGATGGTATCTCCACGCCGAACCCAGTTGGCGACGGGGAGATGTGGGAGTGCCCGGAGTTCTTCCCATTAGATGGCGGCCATGTGCTTATCTATTCGACGATGGGTAAGGTCTTCTGGCAGTCAGGATCTCTCGACCAAGGCGCAATGAAGTTTGAGCCTAAGAAAAGCGGGTTGCTTGACCTTGACGCATTCTATGCTCCGAAGACCCAGCTTGACGCTCGGGGACGCCGGATTCTGTGGGGATGGATTCCTGAACGCCGGACCCAGGCTGAAATGACGAAGGCTGGGTGGGCGGGAATGATGAGCCTGCCAAGGGTGCTGAATCTTGACCCTGACGGCACACTGCGTATGCAAGTGCTGCCGCAAACAGAGTCCTTGCGAAGCGAACCGATCTCGCAGGGGAAGGGAACAGCTGATTCCGTAAGAACGGTGCCGCGCGCAACGGGAGAGGTGTGGTGCGCTGGAAATGAAGGTTCGGGCATGGAGTTCTGCGCATGCCTGGGGACCACCGAGTTGGTACGCGTGGGTTATTCAGTAGAACAGCACTCCTGGCTCGCAAATGGTCGGAGTTACCCGCTGCAACCATGGGACCTGCCAAAGGTACACGCTTTTGTTGACGGATCTGTCATCGAGCTCATTCTCAGCGAGCGCATCGGCTACACCAAACGCTTCTATTATTCAGGACGTGTTGCGCCTGATATCACCATCCGGGCCAGCGGAGCCGGCGTCACGCTGAAGGCCTGGAAAATCTCCCCCATTAGTAGGGACCGGCTCACAACAATCGGCCCGCTGGTGTAAGCGACCTTAAGACGGGAGTCTCCTGGCAAATCAGCGACGACCTGGAGATTCTTTCCGAGTCCGAAAGGGTCCAGGGACGGAACAAAGGAAGTCTCTGCGAGCCTCACTTCGTCTTTTTCACCAATCCCATCAATCGTTTCTTATCGATCTTCAACACCACCCCTGAGTTCCGGTCCGCGACCTCACTGACCTTGTACTCCGCGGCAGTGCCCAGCACCTGTGCGGTCTCCGAGGGCGTCAGCTTGTAATCCTCATTGAGCCACTTAGCCATCCCGTCTGTCGCCCCCTTCAGCGCATCGTCGAGCGACGCCGACAAGCCCATGGTAATGATGTGCGTCGGCGTCTCAATCCGTCGTCCAAACAGGTGAGTGCCCGGAATCACGTCCACCGAGAACTCTACGTCCATCGAAGTCTCAAGCGCGTTGCCATTCAGCTCTCCGTCACCCTGTTCCGCATGCGCATCGCCCAGGTACAACAGTGCTCCGGGGTTCGCGACTGGCAGATATACCGTCGCGCCTTCGCCAATCTCATTGAAGTCCATATTGCCGCCCCATCCGCCCGAATCGCCTGTCGGCGGCGGCGCTTGCGCTGGCCCCACTGCAGTCGCAATACATCCCAGCATTGGCTTCAGCGGCACCGTGTAATTCGCAAGGTCCGGCCCGGCGCCCTCCGGATACGCCACACCCTTCGCCGCGTCAATGTGCCACCGGACGGTCTTGCCGCCATCCTTCATCATCACCGCAAGTTCGCTGTTCATCGCGCTCTCATCCACAGCATCATCGCTCACCGCATAGTCACGGTTCAGCCGCAGCTTCAGGATGTGCACCACCAGCGTGTCACCCGGCTCGGCGCCCTCGATGTAGAACGGCCCTGTTTGCGGATTGCCACCCAGCACGCGCTTCACGCCCTTCTCATCGGTGCCGCCGGCATCCACGGTCGTGGTATGCACGGTATCTCCAGGCGCGATCCTTAGCACCGGCTTATTGCTCGGCGAAAACTGCCGATAGAACGAGGTCGGCGTGAACTCGTGCCGCTGCGGCACATCATGCCGCACGGTCATGACCCGCGTCGCTGTAAACGTGTACTTCGCCGGATGATCCCCGTCTTTAGGGTCAGTCTCGACCGTACTTCCTGTGATGACTCCATCTTTTACGGTTGCATTCACGTCCGAGGTAGTGCCATCGTCGCTCGTTGCCAGCAGATGGATCGCTCGGCCGTTCACAGTCCCCGTCGTGAGCTTGTCGCCCGTATACGTACCGCTCAACTTGTCGCCATCCTGCTTCAGCTCCATCCGGAGATACAGGGTGTTCCCAAACATATCTGCGGACATCAACCAGTTGCCGCTCACATCCGTTCCCGCGCCAGCCTGTTGTCCCAGCGCAAAGCTCGACGCAGCGCAAGCACACAGCATGAAGACAGAGATACCCCTGAATCGCATCTTAAAACTCCTCTTACCCAGGAATGGAAGTGCAGCTACGACGATTTGGGTCGCAGTCGTTTAGAACGTTAGCTCTCCACCATGATGACACGGCTACCGGTGCGGCTCGAACTGCAAAAAGCCAATCACTGTAGGGTGCGGAAGCGATCTTCTTTTCGCTTCAACCTATCCGACGATTCATACCGAGATACGCCCAAGGGTCTACGGATTTGAGCTGGAGTCGGTTTCCGGCTCGGTGGTGAACCACGCGGGCGTGTAGTCGGCTTCTCGTCCAGGTGGTCTCAGCACAAACAATTTTGGCGAGAGTCAACGAAGGAGCACTGGCTATTCGTATCGCAGTGCCGCAATTGGATCGACCTTAATGGCCCGCCGTGCGGGAATATATGAGGCAAGCAGCGCAGTTGCGACTAGAACAAGAGCGACTGCGCAAATGGTCGCCGGATCCATTGCACCGACACCGAAGAGAAGGTGAGCCATGAGATGGGTCAGCGCCAATGCGGACGCAGTACCAATTGCAATGCCGAACACGGCTACACGCAGGCTCCCGCCGACGACCAACCGTAGCACGCTGCCTTGGCTGGCGCCGAGTGCCATGCGCACGCCGATCTCGCGTGTTCGCTGAGCAATGGAATAAGAAAGCACGCTGTAAATTCCCAACGCAGACAGGACAAGCGCGAGCGCCGCAAAGGCCGACAGCAACACCATTACCATGCGGTGCTGCGCCACCAACTCGCTCGTAACCTGGTCGAGTGTGGCGATGTCGGTCACCGGCTGGTTTTTGTCGACACGATGAATCTGCTGAACCACGGCCCGAACAAGACTTTGCGGATCGACAGTGGGCGAAGTTCGAACCAGCAGGTTCTGCGGCCCGTCGAGGAGCCATGGGAATTGCTCATAGGGAATATAGATCCTAGGTGTCGGCGCTGCATCGGGTCCGTCGCTCAGCACGTTGGCAGTAACTGCGACTACGGATCGCCACGGTGCGCTCGGTGGCCCTACGCGCAGCCTTTTCCCAAGCGGATCTTGGCCGGGCCAATACACGCGCGCCAGTTCCTCATTCACAATCGCCACGCTTTCGGCCCGCTGCGTATCGTGTTGAGTAAAGCTCCGTCCGCGGAGCATAGGGATTTTGAGCATATGGAAATAGTCGGGGCCGGCGATCACATAATCGGCAATCGGCAACTGCCCTGCGGGGGGATTCGGCTGCTCGGAGATAATGAACAATTGGCCCGCCCAGTCGCCGACCGGCAGGCCGCGCGACACACTTGCTGCTTCGACTCCAGGCAATGCCTTGACTGCGGCGACGACATCGACCCAAAACTGCACGCGTGCCTGAGGCTGGTCATATCGCGGGCCTGAGAGTGACACGTGAAGCCCGAGGACATTCTCAGGACTGAAACCGATACCCACATGGCCCAGATTCACAAGTGTTCGCACCATGAGTCCGGCCCCAACCAAGAGCACCATAGCGAGGGCAATTTCAGTCACCACGAGTATATTTCGAAAACGTCGGCTGCGCGGACCCAGGAGGGAACTCTGGCTTGTCTCCTTTAACGTGTCGGTCACGTTTATCCCGGCGCTCTGGAACGCGGGGGCCAGGCCGGAGAGGATAGTTGTTCCGAGCGCAGTGACAAGAGCAAAGGCAAGTACCCGCAGATCCAGTGCGCCGCGGGCGAGCCCGGGCGCGGCTTGCAAGAGGTACTTCGGAGCCAGCGCCGCCAAGCCTTTGCATCCCCAAAAAGCAAGCAAGACTCCCAGAACTCCGCCAGCGAGCGAAATCACCAAGCTCTCCGTCAGAAGTTGGCGCACTATGCGGCGTTGGCTCGCGCCCAGGGCGTTCCTCACTCCAAACTCCCGTGTACGTGCAGCGCCTCGCGCGAGCAACAAGTTGGCTACATTGGCGCATGCAATCAAGAGCACAAAAACGACGGCGCCCATGAGCAAAACCAGCGCCGAGCGCGAATCTCCCGAGAGCTTCGCGCGTAGGCTCACCATCTGCGCCCTCCAACCTTTCAAGTTGGGGTATGCCTGCTCCAACCGAACCGATACTTGATCCATCCGCTTCTCAGCCTGATCCAGGTTGACTCCCTGCTTGAGCCGCCCCACTCCAAAATAGTCATTCCATAAGTGCGCGGGCGAAAGCGCAATGCCTGCCAACCACATCTCCGGATTCCCCCCGTAAGGCGAGGCATACTGATGCGAGAAACTCGCAGGCATAACCCCGACAATCGTGTAACTCGCTCCGTTCAGTTGGATCGCGCTGCCAATCGCATTTTCATCGCCGCCGAAATGTCTTTGCCAGAAGCCATAACTCAGGATGGTGGCGCGCGGCGCGCCCTCTTGATCGTCGTCGGGCAAAAACAAGCGGCCCCGCAACGGGGTGGCGCCGAGTAGTGGGAACAGGTTGCTCGAAATTATTTCGCAAGCGTCCTGTTCGGCTTCTCCAACGCCCGTCAGCACACACGACCTTTGACTGTAAGCACCCAGATCCTCGAAGGCGCCGCTATCGCTGCGCCACGCCAGAATCTCGGGCGGAGAAATGCTATTGTTGTCGAATCCGCGCGATGGATTCTTCTGCTGAATGAACACCAGTCGGCCCGAATCCTTGAAAGGCAAGGGCTTGAGCAGCACCATGTACACGGCGGAAAAGATCGCCGTAGTTGCGCCGATGCCCAGCGCCAAAGTCAGAACGGCGACGATCGTCGCCGCCGGGCTTCTGCCCATCGTCCGCATCCCGAATCGGATGTCCTGCCATAGCCGATCCCACCATACCCAGCGGCCCGCTTCGTAAAAGCGCTCCCGCGCTCGCGTCACATTGCCAAAAGCCCGCCGCGCCTCGGTCCGCGCTTCTTCCTCGCTCAGGCCGGCTTCTTGCAGCCTCTCGATCTCGATTTCGAGGTGTGTCTCGATCTCCGCGTTAAAGTCGCTCAGTTTTCGTTTGCGCTCGAACATGGTTTCAGGTCACCTCCGCCTCAGCGTCCAACACTCGCCCGATAGCTGTTGCCAGCCGCTTCCACTTTGTGGTTTCTTTGGCCAGTTGCCTGCGGCCGGCCGCGGTCAGCGAATAGAAGCGGGCCTTCCGGTTGTTTGCCGAGGTTCCCCACTTCGCCGAGATCCAGCCGCGCCGTTCCAATCGTTGCAGCGCCGGGTAAAGCGCCCCGTGTTCCACAAGCAGCTCCTGTTCCGAGGTAAGCAGTATCGCCAGCGCAATTCCCTGGCCATGCTGCGGTCCGAAGATCAGCCTGCGAAGGATCAATAGATCCAGTGTGCCTTGCAACAATTCCAGCCGGTCTTTTTCGTCTTGGGTCGACATTTAACCCGAGTATGTCGCAGCTTGGGTAAGATGTCAACCCAAGACGGTTCCGATTAAATCGGGTATCCCGCCTCTTCGAGTTCTTTCGCGATGCAAGAGCCGAAAATATTTCCAGGTATGCTCTTCAACGATCTAGCGCAGGTTTGGCCTTCGACATGGAAATGGGTTGTCAAATGTTTCTGACGATTCGGGGATGTCCACGATTTGAAACGGGTGATGGCGATACGTGTGCGACCTGGGATAACCGCGTTCAACGAAGGGCACGGCTTCACACGCTGCGGAAAAACTAGCGATCGGGCAAGATAGACGTACCTCAGGGGCTAAAGCCCGACGTATTTTCAATCGTTCATGGCCCGACTAAAGTCGTGCCCTGATACAAAACAGAGTTTTTCCGCAGCCTGTGAAGCCGTGCCCTTCGTTGAGAGGATGTCTTTCCAGGACTATCCGCGGGTCCCTTTCGTGGCCCCTCAGCTCAAGTGGTCCGTCTGCCCAACGCCAATCAGTACGTCTTCAATTCCAACGAAGCCGAGGTCCTCCGCGCCATGAACGACTTCCTCGACAAGCTGCCGCAACCATGACAACCTAACTGAGTCGTCTTCCCGTCCAGTTGCGGGTTGTCGTCTGGCGTTTACTGAAGACACCGTTTTCTGACCCATTGTGCATCCGGGTCTCCTCTTCAGAGAACCGATCGGCTAACCGGTATCAGCTGTTCCAAAAGGCTTATTGCAGGCCGCCCCAGATCAGCGAAAACGGCGTGCTAGCGCTGGAGCCGCAGACCCGTTGCTCGCCATCGGAACCCGGTCAGGGATATACGCAATCGCGCTCTCCCGTTGTTCAAGGCGAAGGTCGCAGAGGGCTCCGATGAGGCAGCCGGCCCACCAGTAAATATTGTGCTCCTTCACCGATGTGCGCATGCGCCGCATTCGTCCGATCATTTCACCGACGTCCATCTGGAGCGCCCGGGCAATTGCCTCGCCGGTGGATTTGACGTCGTAGGGATTGACAATGAGGGCGTCATACAATTCCCGCGCTGCCCCGGTAAAACGGCTCAGAATCAATACACCTCGCTCATCCTGACGCGCAGCGACGTATTCCTTGGCGACCAGATTCATCCCGTCATGGAGGGACGTGACCATGCACAGATGGGCAATGCGATAGTAGCGCTGTACCTCCTGCCGGCTGTGTTGTCGAAACTGAAAAACGATGGGTCTCCACTTGCCGCGTTTGAAACGTGCATTGATCCGGTCGGCTTCGGCCTCCACTTCAACCTGGAAGTCAGCGTACCGCTTAATGCGGCTGCGAGTGGGTGCCCCCAACTGGATAAAGGTGAATTTCCCTTGAAAGCCGGGATACCTCTCCAGGAACGACTCGACGGCCTGAAAGCGCTCGATGATGCCCTTGGTGTAGTCCACGCGATCGACGCCCACACCGATGAATACGGCATCGATGCCCAGTTCCCGGATCAGCGCAGCGCGCTCCTCAGCCGCATCGATTCCGCCTGGAATATCGGAAGTCTCGCCGGAGAATTCGACACTAATCGGGAACGGGAGAACCGAAGACTGGTGATCGTTCCGCTCGACGGAGAAGTGCTCCCAGTCCACCCGGGCTTCGAGTACGCGATCGATTGTATTCAAGAAGTTATTGCAGTGAGCCCGAACATGGAACCCGATCAGATCCGCGCCGAGCAGGCCATCCAACAGTTCACGTTGCCATGGGCAGATTTCAAAGGACTCGGGATTGGGCCAGGGAATGTGCCAGAAAATCGCAACCCTCGCGTGCGGCAGGCGAGCTTTCACCATGCGCGGCAACAGCGCGAAATGATAGTCCTGAATCAGTACCACGGGATGTTCCTCGCCGGCCATTTCCTCCACCAGCGTTTCGGCGAACTTCTGATTGACGTTATAGTAGTGTTCCCAATCTGAGGCGCGAAAAATAGGACGCGTGTGGGCAATATGACAGAGCGGCCACAGGCCCTCATTGGCAAAACCGTAGTAATAGCCTTGTTCCTCCTCCGCGCTCAGCCAGACCCGACGAAGCCTGTAGCGCGGGTCCTCGGGCGGAACCTGCAACCTGTCATGGCTGTCCACAGTTTCCGTGTCGGCATCGCCGCTGCCGTGGGCCACCCAGGTTCCGTTGCAGGCACAGAGGATTGGCTCAATTGCCGCTACCAGACCGCTGGCCGGTACCGAGACATGAATGGCATTGTCGCGCCAGGTGTGGACGTAGGGCTCGCGATTTGAAACGACAAACAGGCTGCTTCCCCCCAGTCTGTTGCGGACATGGTCGGCCAGCCGTTGGGCCGTCCACTCGGATTCGTTGGCATTACGCAATCTCGCTTCGGTCTCTGCCGCCGCGCGTGCACGCTGCATGCTTTCCGCCAATGGCGTGACTTCGCGGGTCAGGGGCAACAGGAAGTCAAGGTCATTGGCGCCAGGTCGAACGGCTTGGCGTCCCGTCCTCAGTTCCCGCATCCACTGCGCCACGCGTGCGATCGGCCCGGTGAGGCTCCAGCGCACAATCAGGATCGTGATTGCGCTGATCACCAGCACCTGGAACGCTATGTGGACAAAGACTCTGCTCCAAATGCGAAAGATCTCGCTACGAATATACGCAGTGTCGTGCACCACGATGATTCCACCTGTGACGCCCTTGTTCGCGGCGTACAAGGGAAGGCTCAAGACGTAAACCCGCCTAAACCCCAACCGCGTAAATTTACTTTGACTGTGATCATTCAGGCTTGCATCCCTAAGCGGCTGCCACGTGCCCGGCAACACGGCACTGAGCCCAGGCGTTACAACCAGTGCGGAGCCGTCACGGCCGTAGACGCCGATTCCCAGGAGGTGGTCGCGATTGCTGAATCGCCTTACCATTTGTTCGAGTGCGGGCCGGTCGCCGGTCCCCAGATACAACTCCGCGGTTCTGGCAAGGCTCTCGCCCAGGACGTCTGCCTTGCGTTCGAGGGCGCTCTGCAGGGCGTCCCTCTGGGACTGCACTTCATACCAGGACGAAGCTATCGAGACCAGCGTAACGCCGATAATCAACGCGACAATCAATCGCAAGCTAAGAACGCGCATCGTCTCGCCTGAGAAGGTGGATGCAAAATCGGTGACAATTTTGATGCACGAACCGGCGACGCGGTTGTCTTCCTACCCGAGAAGAAACCAGAGCGACTTCTCGGGGGGCGTGCCGTCTAGATCCATGACGTCGTGCTTAGGCTGCGGCTGCGCCCCTTCGCTGGCGGTCCCAGGTCTTGTATTCGTCGCTGGCCTCGCCGAGTTGGTAAATGGTATTACGTGTCAGAACCACTCTCTGTTCGCTATCGACATCTATGATGGGAGAGGTGAAGACAAAGTTTGTATCTGGGAGATTCGCATGACCGAAGACCGTGCCGGTCAGGTGTTTCCCCGGCCCCAGCTCCTGGTAACCACGGGAGACCAAGCTGTCCACAACCGCCCACTTCTCAAGTATCACCAATGGTTGGCGCATAGTCTGTTTGCTCTGCCCCTTTTACGCGTTTTGAGATCGGATGCCATCGTCCAGTGATCACCGCACCAGGTTTGTACAGGTCAATCCAGAGGGCAAGCGAAATACCAAAGGTGCGGATGGAAAACAATAGGGTTATCCAATGGGGTCGTTCAAGCCTCAGGAAGTTTTTACTCCCTCCGCGGAAGTTCTTGGCAAGTCGGCTGCTCGGAATCCGGGTACGCTCTGTCGAAAATGCCTTCCCTCAGTGGCTAAAGCCACGGTGATGGTGATGGTTAAGGACGGCCTGAAGGCCGTCCCCTTCAACCGCTTTTTCATCACCTTGGGTGTGCCGCAGGCCTATGATTCCTCTGTCGGGATGACAAAGGGGAGGGCGACGCTTCCACGGAGAGCGGTGGCTGGACAGAAGGCGTTTTTCAACTATTCATCACGAAGGGCGACGACTGGGTCGACACGTGAAGCCCTACGCGCCGGCAAGTACCCTGACGCCATTCCTGCGAAGAGCAGAAGGCCGATGGCTGCTGCGAGACTGAACGGATCGGTTCCGCTCAGCCCATACAGCATGTTTCGGACCAGCGGGATTCCGGAAAGGGTGACTGGCAGGCCGATGACGATTCCTGCAAGGACCAAGAGGCCGATTTCGCGCAACACCCGCCAGGCCACCTCCGAGCGGTTGGCGCCTAGAGCCATGCGAATTCCAATTTCACAGGTTCGGCGGCTTACCAGGTAAGACATAAGGCCATACAGCCCGATGCAGGATAGGAAGACGGCAACCAGCGCGAAGAAGGCGGAGAGCTCGGCAACAATGGTCTGGTTGGTGAAGGAGCGAGCCACCTGTTCATCAAGCGTTCTGATGTTGGTGAGCGGCAATGTGCGATCGGTGGAGCGAATCGCCTGCTGCACCTCGTTGGAGATCGCGCTGAAGTCTCCTGAGTAACGTACCTCGAAGTCGCCGAAGTTCCACTCCCGCTGCGTGTACGGAAGGTAATCGATATACACGCTCGGCTCCGCGAGATCACCGAACTTCACATCCCTGGCCACGCCGATGACCTGCTCCTGCGAAGGAGAGCCCACGCCGTCATCCGAGCCAATGAAGTAAGTGCGTCCAATAGGCGAACCGGCCGGGAATAGAGTGCGCGCCATGTGCTCACTGATGATGGCCACGCGCTGCGAGGTGGCTGTATCCTGCGGCCCGAAGGTGCGGCCCGCGAGGATCGGAATCTGCATGGCCTTGAAATATGCATCGCCGATGATGTTATTTTTTACGTTCAGCTTGCGATTCACTGGCATGCCGGGAACGCGGATGGAGGCGTTCCAACTGCCCTCGTTAAATGTGAAAGCAGCGAAGCTGGCTGCCTGGACTCCGGGAAGCCGGTTGACGCGTTCCTCGATTTGCTTGAACAACAAGGTGAGGCGGGGATCGCCGTCTTTGTAGCCGGTGACAGCGGAGTCGATGTCCAAAAGCAGCACATTTTCCTTGTTGAAGCCGGTGTCGACACGGTTCAGGTTGACTAATGTGCGCAGGAAGAGGCAAGCGGCCACCATCAACACCAGCGAAAGCGCAACCTGCGAGACGACGAGTATCTTCGCCACCGGCGTGCGGCCGGCGGCAGAGGAGGCTCCGCGGCCGCTCTTGAGGCTATCGGTCAGTTGCAGGCGGGTGGCGCGCAGAGCCGGCAATGTTCCAAACAGCAACGCAGTGCACGCGGTCACCGCAAAGGTGAAGGCGAGCAGCCGCAGGTTGAGCGAGACGTCGAGTGGAGTGCTATCGGACCCGGGCGCGATCATGCCCAGCAAAAGGCGATTGGCGGCAGCGGCTAAAGCGATGCCCAGCGCTCCTCCAGCGAGAGCCAGCAACAGGCTTTCTGTAAGGAGCTGGCGGATGATCCGGGTTCTGACCAGCGCCGAGGGCCTGACGCACAGCCAGTTCGCGCGCCCGGGCCGTAGCGCGAGCCAGCAGCAGGTTGGCGATGTTGGCACAGGCGATGAGCAGAACCAGGGCGACGATGACCATCAGAATCTTCAACGGCTCGGAGTATGTGTGGCGCAGATCGGAGAGGCCGCGAGCCATGGTTTCCAGTTGCACGTGCGCGCGGGCCAGCTGGGCGAGATTCTCTTGCGAGAGTTTGGCATCAGGAAAGCTATGCAGGATCTGCGGAAAAAGAAAATTGACGTTGGCCGTGGCCTGCTCCATGGTGACGCCGGGTTTCAACCGGCCCAGGATGTAGAGCGATTCAGAAAAGTTCTCCTTGTACCTGCCCCAGCCGGGAGGGATGGTTTGGGCCATGGATAACGGCGCCCAGGCATCGGGAGCTTGGCCTACCTTGGTGCCGAAGAACTCCGCCGGCGCGACGCCCACAATGTCGAAGACTGTGTTGCCCAGTTTCAGTGTGTGCTTGAGAACCGACGGATCGCTGCCGAGGTTACGCTTCCAGAAACCGTCGCTGATAACCACAACGGGATGGCCGCCTTCGCTCGAGTCGTCGGCGTCGTTGAGCGTACGGCCCATCTGGGCGCCCACGCCGAGCGTCTGAAAGTACGTGCCGGAGACGGTCTGGACATGGATCATCTCCGACTCCTGGCGGTTGTCGACGAAGCCATGAACATCGTTGATGATGCTGAAGATGGCCGCGGTGTCAGAGAAGACGGCGTTCTTGCGCTGGAGCTGGCGGTAGAAGGGATAGGAGTAGAGGTCAGTGCAGGCGAACATGTCGGTGATACCGTCCCAGTCTTCCACGCCTAGTTTGACCAGTTGCTGCGGATTTTTGACGGGAAGTGAGCGCAGCATCACGGCATCAAGAAAGCTGAAGATGGCCGTGTTGGCGCCAATGCCGAGGGCCAGAGAGATAAGCGCGACAACCATAATGGCCGGAGTGCGCAGCATGGAGCGCAGTCCATAGCCGGCGTCCTGGAGAAATGTCTCCAGCCAGTCCCAACCCCAAGCCATGTGGCTCTTCTCTTTGATGCGGGTGACATTGCCGAATCTTTGCTGTGCCGAGCGTTGGGCGGCTTCCGGAGCGAGGCCGGAGGCGATCTGCTGCTGGCGGCGCAGCTCGAGGTGAAGACGCAACTCTTCGTCGAGTTCGCGCTGAAACTCGCCGCGGTGGAGCAACATGTCGAGCCGTCGTCTCAATTCGCCCGCGAAACTCATGTGTTCTCCTCAGGCCGTTTGGATGATTCGGGAAATGGCGCCCATGACGCGTTGGAACTGCGATACTTCAATGCCGAGCTGCTTCTCGCCGGCGCGCGTGAGGGTGTAGTACCGGGCGCGGCGGTTGCCGGCTGTCACGCCCCACTCCGCCTTGACCCAGCCTTTGATCAACATTCGTTGCAGCGCCGGGTAAAGGGAACCCTCTTCAACCTGCAGCACCTCGTCCGAGGAGCTCTGAATGGACTCGGCGATCTCATAGCCGTGGAGCCGTCCGCGAACAGTGAGGGTTTTAAGGATTAGCAGGTAGAGCGTGCCGGGTGGGATTTCGTCACGACCGTTGTCAGTATCTGGCTTTCGGCGGATGAGGGCGGCCATGGAACTACCTCCGAAGTCACTGGCATAGTCTATCTATGTTAGTGTGGAGGGTTTTCCCGGATTCTGTCAACGAAAACATTCTGGCAAACTTTGCCGGGCGACTTGACACGATGGTTTAAAAGGCGGCGTTCGTCTATAGATATCTAGGGGCACTGCCGTCATGGCGAAGACGAAGAACGACAATCCCCAGGGAACTCTGGCTTTGCTCGTTCTGAAGACCCTCGAACAGGGCCCCATGCATGGTTGGGGCATTACGCTGCACATCCAGCGCAGGTACGTCTCGACTTTCTCCCCTGGTTTTTACTCACAGAAGGAATGTGCAAACTGGACGTAACCGGAAGTATGTGACTAAAGAAGTATCAGCCGGATTGTGGGATCGACCGGTGCTATTTGCCTTCAGGGATCACTTCAAGTGCCGCGATGGTAGCGTAGTCTTTGTTGGGGACGAACGAGAGCGCCAATTTCCCCTGGTGGTTCGGTCGCAATCCATGAAAGGTGCGTGTCAGCGCCCTCAGGCTTCCTCCCGACTCTTTGTAGATATCCATATTCTGCAGCAGGGAAACTCCATTGCAATAAACGTCGAAGACACGAAGGCCGGTGGCCGATACGTCTCCGTAGGCGGGAATGCCAAACCAATGCTCTGAGAAATAGAGCGTCAGCGTGTAACTGCTGTTTTCTGCCACCGGGATTGAGTAGGTGAAATTCCCGTAACGTTCTGCTTTATACAATTCCGCCTCGGTCGCGCCTTCCACGGGCTCTCTCAGCTCACGCCTTCGGCCGCCCTCCACAAACTGGTCCGGCAGCCATAGCTTTCCCTGCCCGTCAATTACGGCGGAGTGGGAACTGACCCACCGGATCGGCGTCATCAATCGGCTATCGGATTTCACTAGCTGAATGGCATTGACGAAGGCTACTCCCTTGAGCTGATAGTGGTTCCTGAAACGGAGATGGAGCTTGCCGTCCGCGGCCGGCGATACGCCGACAAACACACGTGCGTCCGCGATGTTGCTTCCGCCGGCGTCCGAAAGCGGATCGAAATTGGTAAGCAGCTGTGCGCCGTTCGCGGTTACATCGAATATCCGGCTCGATTCGCCGCCGCCTTCCGAGTTGTCATCGCCATAGAACGTTTCGGCGAAAAACAACCGTAGTTCGTATTGGCCGCGCGCAAGTGGAATGTCGTAGCCGAAATCCTCTCCTTGACGGGCGCTCATGAAAAGCTGTGGGTCGTCGGTGCGCCGGATGCGCCGGTACCGCACCGGCCATGACTCGCCTCCGCTAAAGAACCGATCACCGGACCAGACGTGTCCAAGCTGGTCGGTATAGCCCTTCGCCGATGAGCCGGCCATGATCAGAACTTCCGAGGGAGATGTCGCGACTGCCGGAGCGAACGTGCGAACCGGGGGCGAGGTTGCGTGGTGCTTTTGCAGATGGATCCATACGACTGCAATCGCGATGCATGCCGCCACGACTATACCGACTCCTGCGCGGATACCGAACGGCTTCCTGGGTGCTGGGGGAGGGGGTATAGCAGGGGGAAGAGGAGGCGAAAAGGCAGGCTCAGGCGGATGGATGTCTGGAGCTTCGGGCAGTGCCTCGATATGGGATGCCGGAACGAATCGAGGTGTGTACGCGCCCTGGGGCAGGATCAGACGGAGGTCGTGATGTAGACCCTCCCCGTCGTAGAAATCATGCAGGCGTTTGCGGAGCCGATGAGCTTCCACGCGAACGATAGAATCCTGTGCCGGATCGAAGTCGGCTCGCCTTCCCAGGGCTTGGACAGCAATATCGTACTCAGAGATGGAATGAACCCCAGAGAAGTACTTTTCGCATACGTACCGCAGCAGGCGGCTGGAGTTGTTCGAACCAGAAAAAAGGTTCGAAGACAGCACCGCATCGTATTCCGCTCTTTCGCTCGTAACTTCATTTAAGAGCACAAAATTGCCCGCTAATCTACCACGACCGCAAAACGTACCATATTGAGTGCTACACAGGCAACCCCGTGCGGCAGGTAAAAAGGCCAGTGCATCCCTGACAATTCTTCCCCGAGAAGTTTTTGTAACGGGATATGTAACGGAGCAAATCCGGCTCTGTAACGTGACAAAATCGGTGTCTTGCCTGCCCGGAGTGAGTTTTTGGCCCTTCTTTTTTTGACCTCGCACTGTACGAGAAGTAACCAAAGTAGTACTGGACGGTCCTCTTCTGCGAGGGGCAGTCTTGCACCCGTTAAAAGAGTCAGGTCTTCGATCCACCTTTGGGAGGCTGCCAATGAGTCAGGATTTCTTTGCAGGAGAGTCGCAAACGATCGAAAACGCGTACTTCGTGCCCGGGACTGATGCCAGGAGCAGGAAGATTACCGGCGCGAGAAGCGCCGCAGCAGGGTTGGCCCGAACCCTTCCCTGGCTTGGACTGTTCATTGCACTGGTCTCCGTCTCAGTGGCTGCCCGGGGCCAAGTAGACATCAGTGGCCGGCTGGTCGGCACGGTGACCGACGCAACGGGCGCCGTTGTCCAAGGAGCGCAGGTGGTGGCTTTGAACCCCGCGACCGGGACAAAGGTGCAAACCAACAGTAATGACGCCGGATATTACGAACTTGGATCGGTTCCTGCCGGGGCGTATACGGTGACAGTTTCCCGGCAGGGTTTCGAGTCTACCGTCATCACCACCGTGGTGGTTCATGCCGGCGATTCCGTCACCTTGCCGGTGCACCTGCAAGTCGGAGCAACCACCACGACCGTCACCGTGTCGGGCACGCTGGCGGTGGTAGACGCGGAGACGGCAAACATCCAAACAACTTTCGATACCGACCTCATCCCGGCGGTCCCGGTCGAGGGGCGAGATCCGCGCGAATCATTGGAATTGCTTATGCCCGGAGCCGTAGCAGCCGGGACCGGACTCAGCTATAACGTTCCGGTCACCAGCTTCAACGGCGTGTCTGGTGTGAGCAACAACTACAGCATCGACGGCAGCAACGTCACCGACTACTTCCATGGTGCGTCCATACCGACCCCACAGTCAGAAAACATTGCGGAATTCAGCGTATCGACCAGTCTGCCCGATGCCTCGGTCGCACGCGGCGCGGGGGGCCAGGTGGAGACGGTGGTGAAGAATGGAACCAACCAATTCCACGGGCAGTTTTGGACCTATTTCCAAAACAGCGCCTGGAACGCGAACAGCTGGTCCAATAACCTGCTGGACGTGCCGCGGCAACACTTTTCACAACATTGGCTTGGAGGTAACGTCGGGGGTCCTGTCTGGATCCCGAAGCTCTACAACGGTAAGAACAGGACGTTTTTCTTCTTCTCGTACGAGCATACGACCAACGGCAAGGCCTCCACTTCCTCCGGGCAAACCATTACCGAGGCAGAACGAAGCGGCGATTTCTCCAACTCGCCGGATGGCATTCCGGTCATCAATGGCGTTCCGACACCGAACATTGCAGCACTGTTTGGCAGCATGGGCACGTTTATCGACTCCACCGCAGGCAAAGCTGTTCTTCCTGTGGCCACCAGCGGAATCGACACCTTTACCTGGAATCCCACTTACGACGACACCACCAAGACTCTCACGGCAAGGATCGATCAGGACTTCGGGGAAAAGCATCGTCTGTTCGGCAGCTTGTGGTGGTATCAGGACGTTCCAACTTTCCAGGATTTGTACGATTCATTCGGCGAAGCATCGTGGGCGACACAATATCCTAATCCCGGTTCCACGTGGGGAGAGCCCAAGAAGATGCAGACCTGGACTCTGAATGACACTTATACGATTAACCCCAAGATGGTGAATAACTTCATCGTAGGCGTGACGCGCATCAGCATCTCCGTGACCAACAGCTGGAAGTCCAGCACATCATTATTCGGGGCTTCGACCACCGGCCTGGGTTCTGTGGGCGACGTGGATTCGCCGGATATTCAGGACATCACCACACCACGCAGCATGGGACTGGACATGTACAACGGGTACATCAATCCTCTGCAGCAGAACGCTGTCGACATATCTGACAATTTCACCATGACGTACGGGCGCCACACCATCAAAGGCGGTGCCGAGTTCCGCCATTGGACGGAAACGTTCTATCAGACCTGGGGTTCGGGGGGGAACTTCTCCTTCCAGGATACGAATGGCACGGCAGGCGGTACCGGCAATGGGATCGCCGATATGATGCTCTCGGGCGCCGGCGGGATCGGGGTAGGTAACTTCTCTCAGAACAACACCGAGGTGGTGGACATCAGATATCCAGCCCGGGAAGCATATCTGCAGGACACGATCAAATTGAAGCCTCGCTTGACCGGCATGATCGGCTTGCGCTGGGAGCCGCAGTTCGGAGTTTCGCCGGTTCACAATAACTTCACCACCTTTCATCCCGGTCAGCAATCCACGGAATTTCCGCTGGCGCCGACGGGGCTGGTTGCGATCGGCGATCGCGGAGTGCCCAGTAATCTCTACGGCACTCGCTGGGGCAATGTAGGACCGCGTGTGTCGTTGGCCTGGGATATCTTTGGCAATGGCAAGGCTGCTCTCAAAGGGGGCTATGGCCTGTACAGCGATTACGAAGTCACGATTGGCTTCAATGGCTACACCAACTCTCAGCCCTTCGGTTTCACTTATCCCTTTAGTGCTCCACAACAGCTCGCCGCGCCGTATGCACCTTTAGGTTATGTGCCGTTTCCGTTTACGGCGCCCCTCCCGGGAGCGCCGTCAAATGCCACGCTCACGTTCTCCACTCCCGTGTCAGCTTTGGCCGTGGCGCAAAACTACAATGCCGGGCAGATCCACGAGTTCAACCTGACGTTTCAGGCCGAACCTTTTAAGAACTACCTGGCCTCGGTGGCACTCGTAGGAACAAGGGGCACGCATCTCGATCCGCACAACGCGAATACCGACATCGACTGGCCCCGTTTTATTCCAGGAGCCAGCAGCAATGACGCGAACAATGTGTTGTCTCGAAGGCCGTACTACATGAATGGAGCCGGCTTCTCCACTATCAGTACAGACACCTCGGGATTCAACAACATGTATTCAGCACTGCAGTTCATGGTGAATAAGCGATATTCCTACGGGCTGACCTTTATGGGTAATTACACGCTTAACTTCAAGAATGCAGCCCAACAACCAGACGGCTCCGGGTTACACGCCAACGGCTGCCGCAACTACGCCGACTGCGGCCTGGATTACTTCGGCCCGGGTACTACCCATACCGTAGCCGTTGCTTTCCGATATGCGCTGCCCACCCTAAGTAGCCAGAATTTCCTGGTGAA
>CAWIBI010000079.1:0-7062 GCA_963834205.1 uncultured Acidobacteriaceae bacterium
AAAGAGATCTTACCTAGGTCATTTAGTCAGTTCGACCGAGAGGATCTGACCGGCGACAGATTTATCGGAAACCTCGGCATATTCCACTTTGGCTTTCAACCCTTCGATATCTGTGCAGGGGTTGATATCGTCTTTAGGAGTGAAATTCGTTGCGCTGAACTCGATCTGTCTGAAGTCGTTGCGATAGAGCGACACGGCGGGGACTCTCCCAACCTGCGCGACGCTTAAAGTCAGGATGGAGGGATACCCACAATGCACGTTGCGCAGAAGGCCTCTGACGACATGATGGGGACCGGTGGGCGCTTCTGTCGGATACCTGGGGCTATCCTCAGGACTGTTTGGCTTGAGAACTAATTTGCTGCCGTCGCTGCTGGTAATGGTCATGGTCCGCGTGTCTGTCACCACTGTGCCGACGTTTTGGATGCCAGGTTGGCTCTCCGCCTGGCGGCCTTGCGCCACGGAAGTCTGGAATTGCTCTACTTGTGCAAGGCGGGCCTGGACTGAGGCTATGTCTTGCGGAGTTTTCGCTACCCGGCTCGCCGCCTTGAGCGCCGCTATCGCGTCGTCATAGCGTTGATTGTTCAGTAGAACCACGGCAGCGTTCAGGCGGTAATTGATATTGTCAGGTTCCAGGGTGATTGCGCGGATGTTCAAAACGTGTGCTTCGGTTATTTTCGTAGAATCCCGCATGTAATACCTGGCCAGCGCATCATAGGCCGGCGCAAAGTTAGGGTTAAGCTTGATACAAGTGCGAAGGCTGGACTCAATCACAGGGTCCTTCCCTTCGCCGTCGTTTCCCATAGACATGGCGGCGTAGTAGTAATGGGCCAAATAGCTCTGGGAGTCCAACTTCACTGCTTCCCCGTACCACTTTCTTGCGGCCTCTTTGTCCCCTTCCCGAAACTTGAGAAATCCCATCGTCTCGTGGGCAAGAGCATTGTTCGGATCGTCGTGCAGGACTTGGTCGATCAGAACTTGTGCGTCCCGAGTGCGCTGGTTGTAGACGAGTACATCAGCACGGATGGCATCGGCATGGGTGGCTGGTATGGCGCGAACCTTGAACGTGGATTCGTCCACTGGTATCGGCTTATTCATTTTGAACATCATGAATGCGAGTTGCGAGATATAGATGTTCAGCGACTTCTGCAACTGGTTTAAGTCACCAAACGCCTGCTGCGCGGCCGTGACGGCATCTTGCTTCCTAACAAGCAGATTCGCGTAATCCTGAACGCGATTGGTGCCTTTCTGTGCATCCAAAATCGTAAGCATGTGGGTTAGCGCCCACGACTCCGCGTAGAAGACGGAACCCTTTTGCTCTTCGTGGTAGTAGGGTGAACTGTAATCGACCTTAAGCAGCGTGGTAAGCGGTATGAGCCGATTCTGTCGTAAATACAAGACGTCATCGGCGCTGGCCTGGCCGAGCAATACTTCCTTGTCCTGGATGTCAGTGTTCTGGAAGAACTCTGCCATCCCTTCGTTTAGCCACAAAGGTAGCCATCCGCTGGCATCGCGCATCAAGTAGTGGGTGTACTCGTGGTAGACGGTAGCAAACGGATGTGCCCCCTGCGCATCCAGGCGGAGCAGGATGTAGTTCTTGTCTGGCGCACGCATAAAGAACCCGGCGAGGTTAACCTGCCCTTTCGCCAGATACGATTCCGGTTCAAGGGCCTCCATGGCCTTCTTGTCCTTCAATGCAAGCACGATGATCGGGGACCCGGCACTGTCAGAAGCTGTAGGCATGAGGAGATGAAAAACAGCGCGCATCCGTTCAAATTGGCTGGCGACACGGAGGCCCTGCTTTTCACTACTATCCGTGAGCACGACAAAGTTTTGGCTACGCACTTCAAACCAATGGTCCGCTGAATCACGGCCCGACGCGGACATAGCTCCCGCCAAGAGGAACAGGAAAACGAACGTGCGGCGCATAGTTGGGCGAGAGTAGCTGAAAGAAAACGCGGAGGGAAGAAAAATCCTTCGCGCCACCGCCAGGCGAGTACCCAATGGTACCTCCCGGCAGTCATGTGATTCTGTGATACTCATAGGCAGCGTCGTCAAGAACCTACCCCTGGCGTGTCCGCAACTTTCCACAATAAGTACACTATTTCCACGCTATAAAATCCATGAACGCCCACGAAACTTGCGTGTGAATTGAGTATTATCAAAAACAACGGAAGAGCAATCTTCCAGCAGGAGAGAGTAGACGAAGGCCACCAAGAGACCGGTAACGAGCTCGCGGATGGCGCAGAGGAAGCTCTTAACAACGTCTTGAGAATGGAATGGCGAGGAAACGCGGATGCAGTCCGCGGGTTCTAAATCGTTCCGGCGATAGACGGTGTGACCTGGAAACCGAGCCAGGGCTTCGAAAAATCGGAAAGCAGAGGGCAACATCTCCAAAGGATGCTGCCCTTTTGCTTTTCGGATGCGATCGCTATTCAGAGCGCAAGGTCTCTGCGGGATCGATTCCTGCAATCCGCAGGGTGGGGACAATGGCAGCGATGAGGGTGACCGCTGAGAGGATCAGGACCACGGTAAGAATGGTACGGGGATCATAAACACCGACTCCATAGAGCACGCTTTGCATCGCCCGCAATGCTCCTGCACTGAGGACCAGGCCCACGATAAGTCCCAGGCTAGACGCTCGTAACCCGGGCGCTCCCACATGCACCATCGCTTGACGTATGGTGGAACCCAGCGCGACGCGAATGCCGATCTCCCTCGTCTTCTGGGCAACAATATTGGCAACCAGCGAAAAGATCCCGACACCACTCAACAGCAGAGCAAGAGCCGCCATCGCTCCCAACAGCGCAACTTCCACGCGCTGTATGGCGAGGGTCTTCGCCAGCAGGTCGCGCATACTATAGAAGCCTGAGAAGGGGAGATTCGGATCGACGCTCGCCATTGCACGCTCCATCTGCGCGGGCAATCCCTCAACTGGCCCCGCGGTGCGAACAATCCAGCTTGGTTGGAACCAAACATGAAGTAGCAAAAGGTGTTGTGCATCCATCTGCGTGGCAGGAACGTACATTGTCTCTTCACCGGATAGGGGCGCAGCAGGATCGATGCCGGGCGGAACGGCCACATCTTCCACTACCCCGACAACGAGAATGTCTTTGTTCAGGTGGAATCCAACCGGACTGGCGCCATGAAAATATTTGCGCGCGAAGGTCTGGTTGATGATGGTGACCTGCTGCGTATCGGGACCATCCGCGTCGGAGAAAGATCGTCCCATCAGAATAGGAATCTGCAGGGCCGCGAAATAATCGGGGGTGGTATATACCTCATCGACCGTTACTGCCTGCCCCGCCTGCTTGCCGTCACTGATGGTCAACCCGCCGTTAATAAAAGAGCGCTCATACGGCAAACTCAGGCCCACGGCGGCCTGCTGCACGCCAGGAATCTGGCGCATGGCGGCAGTGCTCTCATTGAGCAGCTTTTGGAAGGCAGACGTGTCGTGATAGCGTGCATCATCGAGCGATGCTCTTGCCGTCATAACTCCGGATGGATTGAATCCCGCGGGCAAGGTCTGCAGGTGGATGAGGGTACGAACCAGAAGTCCCGAAGCGGCCAGCAACACTACCGTCAGCGCGGTCTCGGTTACGATCAAAGCCTGCCGCACGCGCAAATGCTCTCCGCCGGCCGTGGTGCGACTGCCGATAGCGGAGCGCAGATCGAACGTTCGCGTAGTGAGGGCCGGAAGCATGCCAAAAAGTATGCTAGTCAACACAGAAAGCAAAAATGTAAACGCCAGCACGCGGCCATCCAGCGGTACGCTGGCGACAGGAAGAAAGTGTTCGGGCAAGAGCAGGAGCAATCCGCGTAATGCGACGAAACCCACCGTTACCCCGGCCGCTCCGCCGGCAAGCGCCAACAGCAGATTTTCAGTCCACAGTTGCTTTTCAATTTGCCGGCGTGAGGCTCCCAACGCCAATCGGGTGGCAAACTCCGGCGTTCGTCGCAGCATGCGCACCAACGTCAGACCGGCGAGATTGGCGCAGGCAATCAGCAGGATGAATCCTGCTGCCAGCATCAACGTCAACACCTGTGGGCGCACCTTAGCCGTCTGCCCTTCTTGCAGCGGAACGGTATGGTAACTCACCGTAGCGCTGGGGTTGTCGGCTAGTTCGTAGCGATTGGCCCGGAGAGCCCAGGCAAGGTTGATCTGTGCATCCGCCTGCTGCCAGGTCGCGCCATCGCGCAGCCGGATGATTGCCTCAAAGTTCGTTCCCCCTCCTTCGCCTTCATGGCTGGGCTGAAGCGGCGTATAAAGGTCGGCATTCAAGGGAGTGGTTGCGTTCTCAGCAAGCACACCGACGACGGTGTATGGCTCGCCTCTTAACAGAATCTTGGCGCCCAGAATCTTTGCATTAGAAGCGAACGTGCTTCGCCATAAACCGTAGCTCAGGATGGCGGCCTCTGGTCCATGTGGACGGTCCTCCGCTTCCGAGAAGTTCCGCCCAAGGAGAGGATGGATCGCGAGTACGTCGAGGTAGTGGGCGGAAATGCGTCCCGCACGCAAATACCGGACTCGGGAATCCGTCTCAAGATTCATGCCCGACGCTCGGGGACTTGAAACAGCCGCTACCAGCGAAGGGACATTGTCGCGCAGCAACTCCCACTGCTCGCCGTTGACATGATGCCTCTCATCGTAAGCAATGGGACCGGTGATCCGCGTAAAGATTGTGCCCATCCGTTCGGGACGCGAATAAGGCAGACTCTTCAGCATGAGCACATTGACGATGGAAAAAATCGCGGTGTTGACGCCGATGGAAAGCGCTAGTGTAACGATCACCGTGATCGTGAACCCCGGGTTGCGCCAAAACTGCCGCACTCCGTAGCGTACGTCGTACCAGATACGCTCCGCACTGGACCCCGCACGGCGTTCCCGGACCGCTTGCTTTACCTGCTCGATGCCGCCAAAGTCGGCCATAGCCGTGCGGCGGGCTTCCGACGCGGACATGCCGGCGGCGATCCGTTCATCCGTCATCATGGTTACGCAGGCCCGGACTTCTTCGTCCAGTTGAATCTCAACTTGTTCTTTGCGAAAGAGATTTCGCAGCATGCTGTGAATGCGGGACCACGGTTTCATCTGCCCCTCCTTAGGTTGCCTTCAAAGCATTTGCCATGGCGACCGCCACCCTCGTCCATTCTTCTTTTTCAACTTCCAGCTGGCCTTTGCCCGCCTTGGTGATGCGATAAAACTTCGCGCGCCGGTTATTTTCCGATTCGCCCCAGAAAGAGCTCAGCCAACCTGCTTCTTCCATGCGGTGAAGAGCCGGAAACAAGGAACCAGGCTTGACCAGAAATGTCCCGTGGGTGATTTGCTCAATGCGGCGTGAAATACCGAGCCCGTGGAGCTCTCCTGTGCCCAGCGCCTTGAGAATCAGCAGGTCGAGTGTGCCCTGCAGGAGATTTGTTTGCTTTGAGCTCATTCGGCTATTCCTATCGAAATCCTATACGAGAGTGCACCGTTTTCATACAGAATGTCAATAGGAGCTTCTTACTCCCACGTTATCTGGTCGAAGATCGCTCGCAGGCGTTTTCCTTTTTCCAGATTGATACTTTCAATGAAGGCTACCCGGCCCTGCAAATGTTCACGAAAATGAGGATGTCCTTCAAGGTTCTGGGTTTCTGGAGGGTGACGCACGCAATTAGTCAGTATCGCCTTCAACAGATCGAAGTGGGGCCGTCTCACATTAAGTCGCTGATTGGTTACCAGGCCAGCCAGGTGCTGGCGTGTCGATTGGCGCATGATCCGCGTCTTGCGGTGCTGGACAGTAAAGCCCTCCTCGCCAAGAATGGCTGCCACATGAGGAGCGAAACGTTCCACACTGCCCGCGAAGCCCTCACCGCCGGAGAAAGCAAGGTCGTCGGCGTAACGCGTGTAGGTAGCACCGGCAGATTTGGCGAGCCCGCTCAGGCGGCAGTCGAGACGGTAGCTGCACAGATTCGCAAGCGAAGGCGAGGTGGGCGCACCCTGCGGCAAATGCGGCCTCGCGTACATGCTCTGCACGTGCCACAGCTCCCCTGGGCCCAGCGCGCAGTCCGGTTGCTTGATCACGTCACGCCAGGTGCTGCGCGGCACAGCGTTGGTCACGAGACCGCCGAGCAGGTCGGCAACCGTCTCCGGGTAGCCGATCGTCCGGAAGAAACTCTGCACCCGAACCCCGGCAAAGCTGGGGAAGAAGTTTTCCAGGTCCATGCGCAGAACGACGCGCTGGCCTACATGCGGAGCAGCAAAGGTCTGGATGGAGCGGCCCTTCACAAAGCCATGCACCGCCGAATGCGATGGAATCCGGTCAAGGATGGCAAACAGAATTCTCCGCTGCAAGTCTTTCAGGCGAGGCTTGGGAATCTCGATCAGCCGGATGCTGCCGCTGGCTTTGGCCAGCACGCGGTAGTGATAGTGTTCGAGCCGAGCCTGCGGGCGCTTGTAGCCCAGCCCCTTCAGATCGGCGAACCAGGTGAGTTCCGAAGGAGTCATCTCGAGCCATTCCGCCAAACCGCCGAGAGTCTCGATCCTCGGGATGGCCCAGTTTTGCGCCGCGGGGATCGGCTGCATCGGCTGCGGCCCGATGATCCAGTGCAGTATTTTGATCTGTTGCCCGTATTTGTAGTCGGCCTCCACGAGGCCCGGATCGACGCGAAGAAAACTGATCAAGTCACGCCTGCGCGGACGGACGCGTCCAGCGAAGGTTTCGACATACCGTCCCGCAAGCGGCCGGATCCACCTCGAGTTACGGCCCAGAACGTGGACGAGACGGGCGGCGACGGCATCCCTCTCCGGTTCGCCGCTGAGGATCGCCTTGGCAAGTACGTTAAGGATCGCCGTAGAGAGCATTTGATTTGACGGCGGACAACTCCAACGAGTCTCGCTCTGCGTTAGCATAACTGCGCATGCGCGCAGTGTCGCTTATGCGATGAATTACCAGTCTTCCACTACGCCCCAGGGTATCCCTGGAGAGGCCGGTGAGGGCCAGGCTTGGAGCATCCGCCGTCCAGGCAAGCATAGCAGGCAGACGCAGTCGATCTCATTCCTGAAGAATCTCAAACCGCAGTCACTCG
>CAWIBI010000080.1:0-20556 GCA_963834205.1 uncultured Acidobacteriaceae bacterium
GGCGATCCCTGCCGCCGCCGTTATTCGGCACCGCGCGATCCGCGTAGGACTCGGTAACCGACTGCCCGGTGGAAGGATTAATGTAAGTCGTGGTGTCGTTATTGCCTGGACCGGCATTGCCTCCATTGTTGAGAATCGTGAAGGGCTTACCGCTCTGAAAGACCGTGATGGTGTTGATCTCCCAACCGGTGAGCGCCTGTTTCGTGATACCTGTCCAGGTTTTGCCATACTGAAACTGATAGTTCAAAGAGAGCGCAAAGCGGTTCTGGATATCGTTCTCCGCAATACCATACTCAATCTGCCGCAGCCGGGTTGGATCAGCATCGCTGAAGCCCTCCTCGCTACCTTCCTGCGAGTAGCCCGTATTGTCGCTAAGCGCCTTGGACCAGGTGTAGTTCGCGTCGAAGGCCAAACCCTTGGCAAAGCGCCGCTGCAAAGAGATTTGTAAACCGTTGTAGTTGGAAATGCCTTCACTCTGCACCAAGCCTACCCCGCTGAGGTTGCCTCCAGGGAACTGGGGGTCCAGTTTGCGCGGTCCGCTATTGGGACGAATGGCTGTACCGGGCTGGTAGAGACGGCTATTGGGGTTGGTGCTGTACGGTGCGGGTTGATTGATGTCGTTGATCACCTGCGGCAGATGGTGCCCGACGTTGCCCACGTAGCCGATGGTGAATACGTTGGGACCGAACTGCTGCTCGACTTGCAGGTTGTACTGGTCGATGACGGCCGCCTTGAAGTTGGGGTTCTCGGTGTTGAAAGAGAGCGGGTTGAGGTTCTGCAGGTTCGAGACATTGGGTGCTGTGGGTATGGGCAGACCCTGATCGAAGGAGCTGTAACCCGCGGCGCATTGGCCATTGCCAACGCTGTGGCCGGCACCGAGGAAGTTGGTTTCGATCTGAATCGCTACCGCCGATTGGCAGTTCGGCTGAAAGTTCGAGAGGAAGGGTACGTTCTTCAGATCGGTGTTGGAGGTGTAGTTCCCGGGAAAGTAGCTGATCCCGAAACCGCCGCGGATGATCGTCCCAGGCGCTGCCGAATAGGCAAAGCCGAGGCGGGGCGCCACGTTGGAGTAGTCGGTTGAGATCCCAGCATGACCATCCACGCCATTGACGTTGGCGATCTTCAGGGCGCTGGTGACGGTTGAGGGATTCAGGGTAAGCGCCTGGAAGAAGTCGAAGTTCGAAATGCGGTTGTGCGCCTCAGTGAAGGGAGTGAAGAGATCATAGCGAACACCATAGAGCACAGTCAGCTTCGGTGTGACCTTCCAGGAGTCCTGGACGAAGAAGCTTGGCTCCCAGGTGCGATAGTCGGGAGCCGTGAGGTCCACCTGGCGCTGCTCACCGCTGAAAGCACCGGTCAGAGCGGATGCGATACCGTTGTCGCGCTGTTGGGTCGCACTGGGTTGAATGGTGGAACCTGGTGCAGGTGACGAGTCAGTAGGCAGTCCGAAAGTATACTGACCACCGACGTAGGGGCTTTGCACGTTGCGGGCCTGCCGGCGAAGGAGGCTGGCGCCGAACTTGATATTGTGGCTACCCTTGGTCCAGCTTACGGTTCCGAGGTATTGGAAGTTGTTATCGATATCTTGTAAGGGAACGAACGAGCCGTCACCGATGTCGCTCAGACCAGGAAAGCTGATCGGAGTGAGGTTGGTAGATTGGCTGTTCAGGTTCGACGCGAACGTACCCAAACCTCCAGAGACGATGGCATCGGCGCTTTGGGTGCCAGTCGAGTTGAGGGGGAGGGAAAGGTTGTTGATCCTGGTGAAGGCGGCGCGCAGCTCCACCAAAAGGTTCTGGGTGAAGATGTGGGTAAAGCCGAAGCCGTACTGCTGCGCGGTGTCCGTCGCCGGACCGTCGAAGTCAAACTGGCCGCCGCTGATCTCAAGTCCGGTGGCGGCATTGGTTCCAAGGCCCGGAGGAGTGAAGGTATTGACCTTGTTGTAGTCGTAACGGGCGAAGAAGAGATTGTGTTCGTTGAATTTATGATCCACGCGCACGTCGAAGCTGTTGGAGAACTGCGTCCGGTTGGGGCTGGTGATGTAGTTATTCGACAGCGCACCGGCAGCGCCGGCATTCGGAGCGGGGTACAGTTTCAGGTACGCCAGGGCGATTGGGTCAACAGCGAGCCCCTGCGTACCGTTTCCGGCATTGAGTAGGAGCTGAGGCGACCCACCATTGAGGCTGTTGACGTCGTTGTACTCGTTTTGGGTAAGAGTTGTTTTGCTGTAGGTAAGACCGTTCACCTCGCGGAAACCCTCGTAGTCGCCAAAAAAGAAGGTCCGATTTTTATAGATAGGTCCACCGAGACTGCCGCCAAACTGGTTCTGGCGGAGTTCGGGCTTCCTGCCGGTAGTCTGCAGCACGTTGCGCGCATCGAAGATGTCGTTGCGGAAGAACCCATAGGCGGTGCCGTGAAATTGATTAGTGCCGGCGCGGGTGACGATACTGACCACGCCGCCGGCGGTACGGCCTGCCTCAGCAGTGTAGTTGTTGGTCTGTACGGTGATCTCGTCGATGGCTTCGACGATGGGGCGCACGCCGATGGTTCCGATGATGCGCTCGTTATCATCGATACCGTCGATGGTGTAGTTGTTGAGCGTATCATCCTGACCGTTTACGGAGAAGCTGGCGGTCTGACGACGATCGTCCGGGCGGCCGCCGCTGGTCAGTCCGTTACCTGGACCCTCGTTGGCGCCGGGGACAATCTGCACCAGCTGAACGAAATTACGGCCGTTCAACGGGAGGTCCTGCACGGCTTTTGCCGTCACGGTGGAGCTTACCGTTGCGCTGTCAGCCTGTAGTAAGGGTGTGGTCGCAGTTACCTCGACGACGGCGGACGTTGAACCAACCTGGAGGTGGACGTCGGCGCGCGCACGGTCGCCTGCTTCTACAGCAAGGTCTTTGGTGATCGATTCCTGGAATCCGCCGGCTTTCACCGAGATAGAGTAATGTCCGACGGGAAGGAGCGTGAAGGTGTAGTCGCCGGAGCCATTGGACTGGACGGTGCGTTGGTCGTTGGTTCCGAGGTTGGTGAGGGTGACGCTGGCATTAGGGACACTGGCCCCCGTCTGGTCCGTCACCGTCCCAAGAATGTCTGCGGTAGTCAGCTGCGCCAAGGCTGCTGAGGTGAGTAACAGTAGAAGCGCCAGCGAGAAAACCGGCGGCCTGAATCGTTGAGAGAGTATTCGCCTGCACTGGCCAAGGCGGCTGATTGCTGTCTTCTTTTGAGTATTCATGATATCCATTCCCGTGGGTCCGTTTGATCGAACGTTTCTAATTAACCAGGCTTCGTCTAGCGCTAATCTTCTGTGTCGCTCGGGGCCTCGTCTGGGAATGGATCGTTTTGCGCGAGTAATTCTATTCCGTGGTTGTTACTTATCTTCATTTGGTTCGCTCGATAGATCCACCAGGGGTGGGTAAGCGGGGATGGTTTCGAGTCAATTCCGGCGGTCACTTTTGGGTGAGTTGGGCTGCTGCTTTGAGGCGTGTGGTTGTGTGGGTGCTTCATGTATGGTTCTGCTCCTACAGACTGCTAACTAGGAGCCGCTAGGTTTATTCCATAGAAACAGAAATAAATCTACAGATGGACCGGATGGACTTACTCGTTGTGCAGCAGCGACCATAGGATCGACCTTGGTCGCGCGTCGGGCGGGGATATAACAAGCCAAAGCAGCTACGCCCATCAGAACAACCGACACGGTGGCAAAGGTGAGGGGATCGCTTGAGTCAATCCCATAGAGCAGGTGCGACAAGCTTGAGAGCATTCGCGTGAGTATCAATGCGTTGGATGCACCGAGTGCCATGCCCCCCACTTCGCTACTCCGGATCTCATCGCTTGAAGTAGGCAATTAGGTCCCGCCGCTCGCCAGCCTTGGGTACATAGAAGTCCATCTTGGCATCCGGTACTACCGAATCCGGACCGCTTAACCACTTTTCCAGCGTTGCGTCGTTCCAGGTCAACCCGGAATTCTTCAAACCTTGGGAATAGTCAAAACCTGGCACGCTGCCCGCCTTTCTTCCATACACTCCGGATAGCCTGGGCCCCTCCCCATTGATTTCCATGGAGTGGCAACCCGTGCAGCGTTTGTCAAATACGAGTTTGCCCCGGCCAGCATCGCCAGCCCCAGCCAACGTTGCCTCGCTTTCGCCTGCATTTTTACCCAACATCGAAAGCGTATGCACATCTGCCTGTGAAAGCCTGGCTCCCCAGTGGAGCGCCACGTACTGAAGGGGCGGCATATCCCCACTCTTTGCCTCATGGCTAATCTCGGCCAACAGCAGTTGCTGCTTCTCCATCGACAACAGCTCCCATCGGGAGAGGTCCATATGCTTGCGGGCCTCGACAATGTCCCGTTCTATGAGCCAGGATCCTGGAGCAACGCGGGAGTAGACTGGCCACCGCGTCTCGCTGGAGTGGCAATCCGCGCATTTGGTCACCAACACCGCCTTTGCATCCGGCGGCAAGTTGGCGCCCTGGAGCAGCGTGCCGAGTCCTCTTGCGGCCTCGACGCGCGGATTGCCAAACGGGTGCACGTACCCCAACCCCGTCACCGAGGCGACGGTCAGCACCGCCAGGAACCAAGCGCGCTTCACACCGCCTCCGCCAGCGAAGAGTCGACCACAGCGAGGTGATTGTGCCCACGAATGACCTTGACGTTGGTCACCCCCAGCACGCTCTCCAGCTTGCCGGCGGGAACCGCCATGGGGCCCGGCCCTGGCGCAGTTCCTGGTGCAGGCTGCGGGAATGCCGTCGACATGGCCGTATGAAAGCTGACATTGCCCTCAACCTTCTGCACTATTTGATGAATGTGTCCGTTCAAGACCGTGACCGACCCAAAACGCTTCATATAGCTCAGCGCGGTCTCCCCGTCCTGCGTGCCCCAACCCCACTTCTCATAGACCATCCACAGTGGAATGTGCGCGAACACCACCACCGGCGTTGAAGCACTCAGTCCGCCCAAATCAGCTTTCAGCCATGCCAGTTGATCCGCACCCAGGTTGCCCATTGCATCCACCTGCACGCAATTGTTCAGGCCTACAAAATGAACCCCCTTGTAGTCATGGCTGTACCAGCCATTTCCTATCGTCCCTTTGCCAAAACGCTGCTTGTACTGTTCGCCATCGTCGAGCGAAAAATCATGCTCTCCGGGAACATAAAATACCTGCCCCGTCTTCGCGCCCTTGATTACCTCCGCGGCAGTATCGAACTCTGCCGGCTTTGAGCTCTGGGTGATATCGCCGGTATGAATCATGAACTCCGGTTGCTTCATCCCCGCGCGTCCGGCGTTGATCTTGTCGATTGCGATCTTCAGCGTGCCTGTCACATTCTGGTTGGCCGCTTTATTGAAGCCGATGTGACTGTCGCTTATCTGCACGAACGAGAAGTCCTCGACTACCTTCTTCTTCGCTGGATTTGTCGTATCCGCCAGCAGCTTCGAAGTCGGTACGCCTGCAACCATCGACCAGACCAGCCCCGTACCCGCCCATGCCATGCACTGCAGAAAGCTACGCCGGTCGATGCCATCTCCAGCAAGCACCTTCGGCTCATTCGTCTGCTGCGCCGTCTCAACCTCATTCTTGTGTTTCATATCGATCTCTCGCTTCATCGTTAGTACCTCTGCATCAGAAAACTGGCCTCGCCGGCTTTTATTCCTGGGCTCTCGCAAAATAATCCCTGGAATAATTTGCCTGTTATTCGGTTAAGGGTAGTGATGTTCCGAAGTGAAGCTTTGCTCGGCGTGCCTATCCAATTCCGTGGCTCCATTCAACGCGAGACAGTTGATAACATGGTGTCGGCCTCGCGCAGCGCAGATTTTGAACAGCTTGCGCTGCCGCTTTTGGCGTCGCTTTACAATCACGCGTTCTGGCTCACTCGCAATCACGCGGAGGCTGAAGACCTGGTGCAGGAAACCTTCTCCAAAGCACTTCGCGCCTTCGACTCTTTTCAGGCGGACACCAACTTCAAAGGCTGGATCTTCCGCATCCTGCGCAATACCTTCTTTACCTCGCGCACCGGCATCGCCGCGTCCCGTACCGTATTTCTGGAAGATCATCCGGACGCGCTTGACACCACCGATACCGGCCCGACCCCGGAAGACAACCTCATCCGTCTTGACAACCAGGCAGCGCTCCAGAGGGCACTGGAGCAGCTTGAGGCACCGCTCCGTGAAGCTCTGCTTCTGTGCGACGTTGAAGAGGTTAAGTACAGAGACATCGCCCTCATCCTCGATATCCCCATCGGGACTGTCATGTCACGCATTTCTCGCGCCCGTCGCGCCCTACGCCAACTGTTGCAGCCGCTGCTCGGAGAATCCCAATGACTCAGGCAATCGAACATCTAAACTCAGACACGCTCAGCGCGTTTATCGACGGCGAGCTACCAGACGGCGAGCAAGAGGCGATTCAGCAACATCTAGCTGGCTGCCACGCGTGCGCACTTCGCGTTCTCTCCGCCACGGAGCTGAAAGCCGCAACCGCGCGGGCTGGCCGGCGCTTTGCACCACCGCCCGAGACGCTCGGCCGCCTTACTGCTCAGCTTCATCGGGAGCCGCGGGGGAGCGCGCGCATCCACTCCATTCGTCGCGTAGCCTGGGCGAGCCTCGCCGCGGCGATGCTGCTGGCCGTGTCACTCATCGGCTGGCGCCAACTGCACGAAACCAATACACTCGCCGCCGAACTACTCGACCAGCACCTCGCTACCCTTTCCAGCGCAGCGACCCCGCAGGTCATTTCTACCGATCGCCATACCGTGAAACCCTGGTTCCAGGGCCGCCTTCCCTTCAGCTTCAATCTTCCCGATACTCAGGCTCTCCCACCGGACACGACCCTCAAAGGGGCGGACCTGACGTATCTCAAGGGACAGCCCGCTGCGTTGCTCCTCTTCACTATCCACAAACACGAGGTTTCGGTTTTCCTTACGCAACGATTCGGCGGTCCCAGTCTCACGCCACTGCCGAGCACGCGCTCGGGATTTACCATCCACTCCGCCACGACGCAGGACCTCCGCATCGTCGCCGTCAGCGACGTCAACCCCGCCGATCTCGATGCGCTGGTAGCTACTTTGTTGCAGGCGCAATCGCCCTCCTAGCAGGCGAGTCAGCAGGTCGGTGACAGTCTATGTAGCCGGGAACCTCTAGCGTAGACGGAACTCTGTATGGATAGAGCGAGGGGTCAGTTTGCTGGGACCGGTCCAATCGAAGGCGCCGATGTCGTCGATGCTGCAGCCGAGGGAGGGGGCGAGGCGGCCTAGGTTGGATTTGACTTGCACCAGGGCGGGCTGCGTGGGCGCGTCGGGGGAACAGCCGGTGAGTAACTCGGCGCGGAGGGGTCGGAGAGGACTCCGCGGAGCAGGACCAGGCGGGTGGGGTCGCCATCGAGCTTTTCGAAGCGGGGACGGACTACTTCGGCGCCTCCGTTTTCGGTGGAGGCGTAGAGGACGGTGCAGGGTTCCTGGGTTTCGGTGGCGAGGGGAAGGCGGCCGCGACTTAGGGCGGCTGCGATGGCCAGGGCTAGCCAGGTTTTTCCGGAGCCGGGGTCGCCGGAGAGCATGGCTAAGGCGCCGATGGCGAGGCGGTCTTGCCAGAGCCATTCTATGGGGCGGGGTTCGACGTCGGTCAGGCGGATTAGGTCGGCCTGGCGGTTGGTTGGGGTGGTTGGTCCGGTTGTGTCGGGCCAGGGTTCCGGGATGGTGGGCTCGCGTGTCGTGGGTGTCTGCAGTTGTGTTGGAAGGGTGCAGATCAGTCGGGTCAAGATGGGTGGGCTCAGGCGGGGATAGGATTCCGGCTCGCGGCTTGAAGGGCGAGGTGGAGAAAATTGTCTGGCCAAGGCGCGGTTTGTTGAAGGTCATCAAGGCACTCCATGAGAGTTGCGGATGTTGGAAATTTTGTTCGCCTAAATAGATCCCAGTTGGGGTGATTTAGTGGGAAGAGATATTTTTGCTTTGGGTTACCAAAGGACTAGAGAAGCTAGTCGCGCGGTAAGAGTGCCTTGCGATGCTTATGGGGTTCGCGGCAAGTGGATGACGTTTTCCACGGGACATCGGTGCAACCTAGTGTAAAAACACGAGGGGAATGGGTGTCATGTCGCCCCGATGCCATGGAAACACGGCGTTAAAGGGTTTTCCAAAGTGCCACTTCCGGTCTGTCACCGAAGCTTTAGCCCCACCATCGGTTCGCCAACCGGGTAAATATCGAAGATCAAACGGTTATAGCTTCCTCGTCTTCTGTTCGGGAGGTGGACTCCACGGAGAAGAATGCCGGTCCGGCTGCAACGATGATCCCGGCGAGTGCGATGACTGCCATGGCTGGACGTAGTCCAACCACAACGGCAAGCGAGCCAATGACCGGAGGGCCTGTCAGGAAACCGCAATAGCCGACGGTCGTGACAGTCGAGATCGCCGGACCAGCTCCCATTCGTGTATCACGGCCGGCCGCTCCCCAGATGACAGGAACGATGTTTGCAGTCCCGATACCGGTAAGCATCAGACCGACGACAGCCGGCCACCAGAAGGGAATCAGAAGAGCACAGCCCATACCGACGGCGATGAGAAGACCGCTTGCATGCAGGATGTTCTTCCCACTAAAGCGCTGCGCCAGCCAGTCGCCGGAAAACCTTCCAGCAGCCATGGTAATGGCATATGCGGCATAGCCAGCAGCTGCGAGCGAAAGCGTAACGCCCACGTTTGAATGCAGATACACGGAAGCCCAGTCTCCAATCGCCCCTTCGGCCATCAATCCAAAGAAGGCGAGGGCCGCAAGGCGCAACAGAGCGGCATCGGGCCAGATGAACTTCGCGCTGCCGCGCGGCTTTACTGCTTTCCTTCCCATCTCGCAAGCAAGCAACGGCATCGCCCAAAGGCTGCACAGGATGAGCATGCCTGCGGTGAGCGAGAGATCGCTTCGAGCAGTACCGCCGTGCTGGAGCATGAGGCTTGCAGCACCCGCGCCGAGCAGCCCTCCGGCGCTCCAACAGCCTTGAAAAAAGCTCATGATGGGCAGGCCATACTGCTTTTCTACCGTGATGGCTTGAGCATTGATTGCGACATCAAATGCCCCTTTTGCGGCTCCATACATACCCGCAGAAAGCATCAGGAATAAGAGACTGGAGGCTTGCGCGAGAAGCGCGACCATCAGGACATACATAACTGCTGCTGCCCGGACCACGCCGCGGCTACCGTAATGCTCAACGATCTGTCCCGTTACCGGCATGGTGATGATTCCACCGACGATGAGGCTGACCAGTACAAAGGTGAGAGAGCCATTCTCAAGGTGAAGCAACTGCTTGAATACCGGCACATGGGCCGCCCAGGTTCCGAAACCAACTCCATCCACCAGAAAGAGCATGGCGAGCGCCCACTTCGACCGTTTTACCGCGGTGCCATTGGGTTCTGTCCTTGGATGCCCCATGCAGATTGCTCCTATGACTAGGCTGCAAGATCATTACGATTCTGTCCAATAGATTGTTGATCGACTTCTGATAACTTATAGGAATGGCACTTGAACTCTCCGAACTGCGCTCCTTCCTGGTGCTTGCGCAGCATCTACACTTCGGCGAGGCGGCGCAAGCACTACATGTCAGCCAACCGGCGCTCACCAAGCAGATACAAAAACTTGAAGCCAAAGTAGAAGGCCCGCTGCTGGTGCGCGGATATCGGCGAGTATCGCTTACACCTGCGGGTGAGATTCTGCGAGACCGAGCGCGGAATTTGTTGCGAGAAGCCGAGATGGCGGAAGAGATAGCCCGTCTGGCGGTGCAGGGGAAGGCAGGATCGCTGCGCATCGGTTTCGGGATCGCCTCTCTGGCTGCCGGCTTGCCGGACATACTGACGCGATTCCGCCAGCACTTTCCTGCGGTACAAGTATCGATGCGCGATATGCCTACGCCCGATCAGATCGAGGCACTGGAGCAAGGTGACATGGATGTTGGCTTTGTGCGGCTGCCTGTCGAACGCCCTGACCTGGTGACCGTGCCGGTGCTCGAAGAAAGGCTTGTCGCAGCCATTCCGCAAGGCATGCCTTACCGCAGGGGACTCGCCTGCCTTCGCAACGAGCCCTTTGTTGTGATTGCCCGCAGCGTCTCTGCCAGCTACGTTGATCACGTCGTGCGAACCTGTCGGGCTGCCGGATTCAGCCCTCGCATCGTTCAGGAAGCCAACGAATTATTCACTGTCCTCAATCTCGTGCGAGGCGGTGTGGGCGTAAGCTTAGTACCTCGCTCGGCGAATCTGATGCACGTGCCAAATGTCCGCCTGTTGGATACGGGACTGGACGAAGCCAAATGGAAGATCGGCCTGGCCTGGCGCAAAGCCGATCCATTGGACCCGCTGGTTCAAAACTTTATTCGCCTGGTACGCCAGCCTCGCAGTGTTGCACCGACTGGAGCGCTCAAGTCGTCGGGTTAGTGTCCTGTTTCCAAATTCTCTAGCCCAGAGCGACTGCGGGGGATTAAGTTTCTGTGCCGCAGCTTTTCCTCGCTGTGCTCGACCAGCACAAGCAGCATCTCAAAGGCCTTCGAAGTCAGAGCCACGGGATTGCTGTCGTGCCGCAGCAATTTTCTCCCGGGATCCATCCGGAAGGGGCCGAACTCGTAGAAGCGCCTGGAGGATTTATTCATGGTCCGCCAAGAGTTCGAAGGCCTCTCGCGGAATGCGCCAGATTCGTTATAGACCAGGGGCTCGAGGACCTGAACAGCCTGACCAAATTCGCCTCGGTTGCTCAACACCTGCCCTTGCACCAACTGAGCTTGTTGGGAAGGACCTGCCTGGGCGGGTAGGATCGAGAAGGCCAGAGCCCCAGACACAATGCAACCAATAACGAATGTCATTGGCGGAGAAATAACTGGTAGGTCAACCTGCCCGCGGAATTGCCGAACCGACGGGGACAGTTTTGCCAGGCGCGGTGACATGGGAAACCTTCCGCTAAGCACGTGCATTCTGCGTGCCAGTGCTTGTTCGAGAGGTCATGTTTGAAGAATCACTGAGATCCAGGAGAAGAGGAGGCCTGGCTAGGGGGCTCGACTGTTCGTTTGTGGATTTGCATGTCCACCATCGCACACCTTGCGCTTCTACCTAAAGAAGCGTAAGGTGTAGAAGTCATAGGTATAGTATGAAAGCGGCACCAAAATCCGATCTTCCACAAGGCACGCTCGACCTTCTGATCCTCAGAATTGTGGCCCTCGGGCCTATTCACGGGTACGCGATCGCTCAAAGAATTCAGCAGATGTCTCGCGAAGCGCTACAGGTACAGCAAGGTTCGCTCTATCCCGCCCTGCATCGCCTCGAATACAAGAAGTTTCTTGCGGCGGTGTGGGCGGAGTCGGAAACGGGACGAGAAGCGAAATTCTATCGGCTGACCCCAAAAGGCCGAATGCAGCTGAAGAGTGAAACCGAGAGCTGGGCCCGCTTGACTGAAGCGGTTGGTCTGATCCTCCAGGACCCACAAGGAGAGCTTTCATGAGTTGGTTCCAACGGCTTCTATGTAACCGCCGCATGGAGAAAGAACTCGATGCTGAGCTGCGGTTTCATTTTGAGCTCCTGGTCACTGAGAAGGTGCGCTTGGGGATGGCAGAGGAAGAGGCCCGGCGCCGCGCTCGGCTTGAATTTGGAGGCCTCGAGCAAGTGAAAGCGGAATGCCGTGAAAAACGAGGCACCATGTGGCTCGCATCGCTCGTTCAGGATCTTCACTTCGCAGTGCGACAGCTATGGAATTCGCCTGGCTTTGCGATCATAGCCGCGGTGGCACTTTCGCTTGGGATTGGTGCAACGGCAGCAATCTTCAGCGTGATGGACGCGGTGATACTACGTCCATTGCCATTCGCTCACCAGGAACGGTTGCTGGTTCCGGCGATGATATCGCAGTCCGGATATCCACAGTCCTTTTCCTACCCGAGCTATCTGGATCTCCGGGCTCAGCTGCAAACCTTCGACGTACTGGCCGGATATGCGGGGGGCATCGACAAGGTCAATCTCGAGGGCCCGCTCGGGCCGGTGTCACTGAGGCTGATAAAGGGAACCGATAACTTCTTTGAGGTATTCGGAGTAAAGCCACTATTGGGTCGGACTTATCTTCCAGGAGAGGACCAACCGGGCCGGGATAACGTAGCCGTTCTGAGCAATCAAGTTTGGAAGGCGAACTTCGCCGGCCGCGCAGACGCGGTGGGCAAGGTGGTGCGCTTGGGCGGTATTCCGTACAGCGTGATTGGAGTGATGCCGGCGAGCTTCAGATTTCCGCTGTCGGCGCAGGATGTGATCTATACACCGTTGCATCCCATAGAAGCATGGAGAACGAATCGGGGCTCCCACTGGATGAGGGCCGTGGGCCTTGTGAAGGCTGGCGTGAACCGTGACCGTGCGCTTGCCGATTTCGATCGCGTACTGTCAAACATCGAAAGGTCGCACCCCGAGTCAGACAGCGGGCTCACCGGGAGCCTTATTCCGCTGGCCCAGCAGGTAAACACGCTTGATAGTGGCCGAAACTTGAGCGATCCCCTTTGGGCGTTGGCTCTGGCGTGTCTCGCGTTGCTGGGCATTGCCTGCATCAACGTGGCTGGTCTGTTAATGGCACGGGGCATGAAGCGGGACCGTGAGATGGCATTGCGGGCGGCCATGGGCGCGAATCGACGTCGGTTGATACGCCAGATGATCACCGAGAGCATCGTGCTTGGTCTCTCCGGGCTCGTTGGCGGCATATTGGCGAGTTTGCTTCTCTTGAAAGTAATGAATGTTTTCCTGGTGGGAGCAGTGCCGCGGGGCGCGGATGTTCACCTAAACATGACCGTTGTGACGGTGGCGATGGTGGTCTCAATAATGACGAGTATGTTGGCGTCCGTTATGCCCGCCTTGCGGCTGTCGAACGCTGACCCTAATCGCGCCTTACGGACCGGTGGCGTTGGTGCGGGTAGTGGTCGTGGCCAGCATCGGACGCGATCGACCTTTGTCATCGTCCAGATTGCGCTGTCGCTCGTATTGCTCGTGGTTTCCGGGCTTCTGCTGCGGAATCTCAGCTCTTTGCTGAGAATCAACCTGGGCTTCGTGCCATCAAAAATTCTTGCGGTGGAAATAGATCTGTCTCCCGGGCGGTACGAAGGGCGCGATCCAGTGGCCGCCTTTTATCGTCCCCTTATGGAGAAGATTGCCCATCTACCTGGAGTCCAAGGCGCGGGTGTCATTGATAATCTGCCAGTGCAAAGCTGGGGAAGCGATGAATACGTGCACATCGCGGGGCAGCCTCCGTATCCGCCAAACCAGCAAAAAGTGTCAGAGATACGTTTCGTTTCTGCCGGCTATTTCGACGCCATGGGTATCAGGCTGGTGCGCGGCCGTCTGCTGTCTCCTCAACTGGACAGCATTGAGATCAATCCCGCAGGAACAGTGGTGGTGAACGAAGCTTTCCGCAAAGAGTTTTTCCCCAATGGCGGCAATCCCGTCGGCGCGCTTCTTGACGGCGACCCTGGAGCGAAGGCAACGACGAGCATAGTAGGAGTGGTTGCGAATGTGCGCCAGGATTTGCAACAGCAACCCTTGGCAGAGTTGGACTGGCTCATCGACGCGCTACCGGGGAAGCTACGGTTGGACTACCTGGGCAACATGGAGCTCGTAGTACGCACAAATGGGGACCCGGCTGCCCTGGTACCTTCTTTGCGCAAGGTCCTTAATGAGGTCGATCCGACGGTTCCCTTCCAGACGCCCCAGACCATGGATCAGATTGTCAGCGCGCAGTTGGTCCTTCAACGAATGGAAAGCTGGCTCTTTGGAGCGTTCGCGTTGTTTGCGTTGTTGTTGGCAACAATTGGACTGTACGGGCTGGTCAATCACGAGGTGGAATTACGCACGCGAGAGATCGGTATTCGCATGGCTCTTGGGGCAACGCGAGGCTTAGTAATGAGACAGGTAGTGCGTCGTGTAGCGCTCCTCCTGGCGACAGGCTTGGGCTGCGGCTGGCTGCTGACTCTGGCGCTCAGGAGAGTGATGGCGTCGGTCGTTGAAATGCACGCGGAGCATGACCTGGCCCTTCTCGCGGGCCTGACTGCCGGGCTCGCGGCAACCGGCCTTCTGGCAGGCCTGGTTCCTGCACGGCGCGCCTCTTCAATCGAACCGATGCGGTCGTTGAGAACAGAATAGATGCGAAGATACTTCTGGGCGGCCGGTGAACATGTATTCAGTTAGTCAAGAGCAACAGATTTAACTGTTTCTGACGCCTCTTACAATCAGAAAATGCGCTGGCTTGCTCTGTTTCTCGCGATCATTCCCTCAACTGCATTCACTCAGACGTCGCTACAAGCCAAAATCGCTGCTATCGCGCAAGACGCACATGGAACCGTATCCGTCGCTTGTCTTCTTCCGGGCACCATGCTCAACTGCGATCTGAATCGACATAACCATTCGCCCATGCAGTCCATGTTTAAGTATCCGCTAGCCCTGACAGTCCTTCACCTGGCCGATACAGGCAAGCTCTTTCCCAACCAGCGGCCTGGAGAGCCTGTGAATGTCACCCTGGATCGAATGGTTCGATTCCTCCCTGAAGATCGCATTCCCAACGCGTACAGTCCTCTCCAGGATCGCTATCCCAATGCAAACGTCGATGTACCATTGCGCGAACTCATCCAGCTTGCTGCTGGAGAAAGCGACAATGGTGCAACTGAAACTCTACTCCGTATCATCGGAGGACCTTCAGTAGTCCAGAGCTATATTCACTCTTTGGGAATAACCGCAGCCAGCTAATCGATAGTGAGCATGATCTGGATCGAGACGAGTCTCTTCAGTATCGAGACTGGATTGAGCCTGCCGCAGCTGTACAACTGCTTCAGCGCCTCGTCCACAATCCTCCGTTATCGCCGGTGTCTAATGGTCTTCTCATAAAGACGCTCACCGCCTCTGTTACAGGCCCCAACCGGCTACGCGCCGGACTTCCTGCAGGTACTCTTCTCGCACACAAGACTGGCAGTTCCGGGACTCATGGCGGGATCACCGCCGCCACCAACGACATAGGACTTATCACCCTGCCCGTTGGACGTAAGCTCGCTATCGCCGTTCTGGTTACAGATAGCCGCGCTGATGAAGCCACTCGTGAAGGCGTTATAGCTCGCATTGCACGAGCTGCCTACGATGAAGCGACCACTACTAAATAGCGAAGCTTCCCATGCATCCCCTGGCTTTCGCGCGCATCTCGGCCACAACTTCGCTTGCCTGCACGCCTCCCGAATCCAGCATCTGAACATCATAGCAATATGCGTCCCAACCGCGATCCCCAATGCCAGGGTTGTTCCGCGCTGCATCAGCAAGCGTTCGAAAAGATCCGTTTCGGGGAGCAGAAAACCTGGCCACCAACCGGTTATCTTTGCCGGCTGGAGCAGATGGAACCAATTCAGGATCAGGTGGTATAGGTATTCCCGACAGAGAATTCGAAGAAAGTGGGCCGCAAAACCGAGGGGAGATTCCGACTCTTCGGAATGCCCAAGAGAATTCTTTACAGCAGACAGGACAAGAATGAAAACGAGAATCGATTTCGCGCTTATGCTCTCACTTCTGCTTACAGTGGTCGGCGCCACCTTGACGATGGCGCAGCAGGCTCCTCCACAGAGGCCTCAAGGCCCCTGCGACATCTACGCCGCTGCCGGTGACCCCTGTGTCGCCGCACATAGCACTACACGCGCGTTATATGCGACCTATACCGGTCCCCTGTACCAGGTTTTGCGCCAATCGGACGGCAAGACTCTGGACATTGGTGTTGTCCAGCCTAGTGCCTCGCCAGTTCCGGATCCGGGCGGATACGCCGACGCACCCGCACAGGAACGGTTCTGCGCCGGCACCTATTGCTGGATCAGCATCATCTACGATCAATCTCCCAAGCACAACGATCTCACTCAGGCTCCCCGTGGCGGGTTCAGCGGCCCGGCCTTGGGAGGCTTCAACAACCTTCCGATTGCCGATATGGCGCCGATCATGGTCACGGGGCACAAGGTCTACGGTGTGTTCATCGAACCGGGCATGGGACTCCGCCATAACGATGCGAAAGGCACCGCAGTCGACGACCAGGCGGAGGGGCAATACTGGGTTGTCAATGGTAAGCATTTCAACTCCGGTTGCTGTTTCGACTACGGCAATGCCGAGATCGACAGCCGCGATGACGACAACGGCACCATGGAAACCCTCTACTTCGGTAACGCCACGCCGTGGTATAGCGGGAATGGGAACGGTCCGTGGATTATGACCGACCAGGAGAACAATCTCGTTGGTTGCGTCAACCAGGATGGTTCCAAAGGCTGTCCAAATCTACCCAGCATCCCCTGGCGTTTCGTGACCGCAATCGGCAAGGGAGAAGCGCACCATTGGGCATCCCTGGGCGGTGACGCGCAAAAAGGCGCTCTGTCGGTCATGTTCGATGGAATGCGGGTGAATCCTACTTATGACCCGATGCGGAAGCAGGGGGCTATTCTGTTGGGCAACGGCGGCGACAACAGTGACGGCTCGCAAGGAACGTTCTATGAGGGAGCGATGACAGCCGCCGGCACATTTCCATCGAACGCTACCGACCAGCTTGTTCAAACCAACATTGTGGCTGCCGGGTACGGCGTGACTCCAATCACTGTGTCGTCCGTGGCGGCAGCATCGACGTCGGGAGTGGGGCCGGAAGGGGGGCCGGAGAGGGTGCAGACGTTCACTCCGGAGTCTTCGCGGGACATGACAGTAACGTTCACGAATACGACAGGAGCGCCTGCGGCGGGCGTTTCGTTGAGCATTGCTGTACCCAGCAATCAGTGGACCTCTGTCGTTTCAGGCACAACCGAGACATCCAAGACGTTTGCTCAGCAGGTCGCACCGGGTACGAGCGTGAGCGCGACCTTCAAAGTCACTTCTGGGCCAATAGCCTCCAGCGGCGATCTCGTCGGCAATGCATCATGGACGAACCCGGCCAGCGGCAGAAAGCAAGTGGAGACAGCGGTTGAAAAGGTGCGCAATGCCAGGCCAGTCAAGATCAACGAGTTTCGCGTCACTTCAGGCGCTCCAGCTTCCGGCGCTTCAGGCAACCTGACGAACTCATTTATCGAGCTCTACAATGCAGGTTCCCAAAGCGTCGATATTTCCAACTGGACGCTGACCGAACACCCAGCCCGTCAGGCTATCTTCTCGACGGTAAAGATCCCGGCTGGAACGAAGCTTGCGGCCAGCGGCTTCTACCTGCTCGGTCTCTCCAACTCCGGGCTGGCGGCCCCTGCGCGCCGGGGCGACAGCATCCTCCATGTCAGGAATACGGATGGAATGTCTATTGGCGATACCATCACCATCGATACCGGCTCCAGCATGGAAACGCGCAAGATCGCAAGCCTGGGGACGGCTGCCACCAACCACACAACGCTGTGGCAACCTCTTCCCGAAGGACCGGTGATCACAATTCCTGCCGGCTCGACCAATGTTCCTGTAGAGAGTGCATCCGGCTTCGTTGCCGGCCAGAAGATCGCGCTTGGGTATGGTTCTACCTACCCGATCGCCGCCAATACTGTGGAGCAGTACGAGATAGCCACGGTGACCGCAGTGGGCAAGCCAGGCACACAAGCCTATCTCGCGATGGATGCGCCTGCCGGAGCCACGAACATCAAGGTGACATCCCTCTCCGATATCTCCATCGGTGACAAGATCAGGTTGGACATCGACAGCGTTGGCCATGGAATCGAAACCGTTACGGTGGCGCATGTCGGCACAGCAGCAGGCCGGACCAATCTCTCGGCTCTTGCGAGCGCCGGAGCAACCAGGATCAGCGTACGCCGGGCGGAGGGTTTCGCTGTAGGCGACAGGATCACGGTCGGCACGCCTGCAAGCCAGGAAGCGGTTACCGTCACAGCCGTGGGCAGCCAGGGGCCGGACGGCGCCGCCATCGACTTTACGCCCGCCCTCGCCAAATCTCATGTGGTCAGTGAATGGGTGGTATCTCCGGGTACGGGCCTGGATCTGGCAGCTCCCCTACGGTTCAATCATGCGGCCAATCTCCCATTCAGCGATCGCGGGACAGGAGTCAGCTTCCAGCCGGCGACTGCCTTTGCCCATTCGAGCAACGAGCCAGTCCAGGCCCTTGGCGCCGGTATAGCACTCGACAGACCACTGGATAACGACCACGGGATCCACGAGGTTGTACGTGATGCAGCCGTCAAGATTGCGGGGTACCAAGGCACGCCGGTGCCCAACCAGTGGTTTGGAGGACCTGAATTGACCACCAAGTCCCTTCAATTCGGTCATATCATCACGGTCGAAGAAGGTAGCATGGTGCTACGAGACGCCTCGGGAGTGGTTGTCGACAGCCTCAACTACGGCGGCCTTGTCGACCCATGGGCCGCCGAAGGCGACCAAGCCGCCTCAGGAGCACGGTTAAGCGGCTGCTACGTCCCGGCACCCGGCTCAGTGTTCGATCCATGGTCAACGGTTGTGTCGCCGGTTGCCACAAATTCGAGCGCGGGACGGTTCCCCGACGGCGCCGATACCGACAGCAACTGTACCGACTTCCTGACGCAGGCCGTTGCGACTTTGTCGGCCACTTCGCCCGCGGGTGCAACCAACCTCAAGGTCACCAATATGGAAGGCTTCCGGCCTGGCCAGACGATCCTTATTGATTCTGGTGCGAATCTTGAAACCGCAGTCATCTCTACGGTTGGCACAGCAGGCGCCACTACGTTGAGTACTTCCACTGGCGTGGGAGCAACTGTTCTCCATACTGCAAACGTGACCGGCTTCAGTAAAGGTCAAAAAATCTCAATCGACGATGGAGCAAACTCCGAAACGGCCGTCGTCTCCTCGATCCGGGCCCGCGGCGGCGCCACCATCACGCTCGCCGCACCACTTGCTCGCGCGCACGCGTCAGGCGGACAGATTTCGGGCAGCGGTATCAGCCTCACCACTCCATTAAGCCGGACACATACCAGTGGAGCGCAGGTCTCCGACAACGTTCCAACTCCTGGCGCGCCGAACCAATATCACGGTACAAATCATTGAGCGGCCGAACCTGGCCACACTGATCACTCGGCATGCCCTCGATCCATTTCGAAGCACAGACGCTATAGTGGTTATCTACTTTTCTCCGGTCGCTTGTCGGAGAAATGCTGCACCGAAGGCCCTATACTGCAGAGCACATTCGTCTTGTCTGCCATTTAGCGCTGCGAGTCGGTCTTTCACATACTTCACAGCGAGGTCGGTCTTATGCACCAACAAGTGGGCGGCTGGCAAGCGATACTCAGCAGCCTCCTTCGTTGAGAAGCGCAGATGTTCGAGATCATCGATTATTGCCTCAAGAGAAGCGTTCGCCTTCATGAAAGGCATCCCGTACATGACAATTGCCTTTGCTACCTTCTTGGACTCAGACACATAGTCAAAAGGTCGGTGTCGGGGACACACTCCAGATGACGTTTCTCGGGCATAAGGTAGCCAAGCGATGTACTGACTGTTGGTGCGATTCTGCCCCAGTATTTCTCAACGAGTGCTTCGATCTGCTCACTTCTGACCCCGACCGTCGGACTTACTCCGACTCGTCCGCCAGCTAGATGTTTGGTTAAGTTGAGCCCGATCCAGCCGAACATGTTTTGAGCAAGGTCAAACGTATAAACGAGCTCCTGCTTCCGTGCTTGCGTAAGGCCAGCGGAGTTAGCTCTTGAGTTATGGTATCAACCACCTGCTTCAGGAGCGTTACTTTGTCAGACATATCGGTAAAACCCCGCGTTTGATTCGTCCTTCTAATATTGGAAGATTCGGACTTGCGTCGCTGGAACACTGATCGGAAGACCGGCCTGAGATTTACTGATGTATGGGTACGTTGGCGTCTGAGCCACTGCCAATTCGATCCGAGAAATCAAAAGCTGCGCAAGAGAAGGTTTCTTGCGCTCGCCAGCACTTTCTCTCGCATCACGGGCTCTGGCAGCATCCGAGCGATTTCAATTGCCCCGACCATGGTTGAAAAGATGGAAAAGAAAGCGCGCTCTTTGTCGGCAGTTCGCCGGCCAGGCATAAACGGAACATTCGACTCTTATTTCTTTAGTTCCTCAAAGATCTGGGGCTTCATCGCCTGATCGGCCCTCGCCAACTCGGGCGCAAGAGCCGTCAAGGGGCATCCGTACTCGAGGTGGTCGCAATATTCCAGGCTCAGGTAGGTCTTCACTATCGCCTTCCACGCCGTCTCGGGTTGGGACTGCTCGCCGGCGTGAGCAAGGCGGTCGGCTATTTCCTGGAATGCCTCGCTGAGCGACTCCATGAGCAACTCGTCCTTGCTTCCGAAATGCTTGTAAAAACCTCCGTGGGTCAAGCCGGCGTCCCGCATAACGGCTGAAACTGCAGCGCCGGTTATCCCTTCGTTGCGAATGCGCCGCGAGGCGTCTTTCACAATCTTCTGATGGATTTCGGCTTTGTGTTCAGGGCGGTAACGCATGGCTCATTATAGGATGTCGGCAATCATCTCAGGATGCAATCCGTCTACCCTCGACCGGTTCGAAGAAAATCTGAATCCATAGGATGATGCTTATCATCCTATGGGAACAGGAGGCCAAATGTCGCCGCAAACTCTCTTCCAAATGCATGTCGCTT
>CAWIBI010000081.1:0-9792 GCA_963834205.1 uncultured Acidobacteriaceae bacterium
TCCCAATCTCGTTTTTTCCACCCAAGCCCTCAGTTCCAGCCAAACGCGACCATTCCGACCAGGCCGATCAAAAGAGCAAACGCGGAGGGCCACGAACAAACTCAGCGCGGGGTGACGAATGGTGGTTACTTCGTCTGTCCTTCAATGCCATGATTCGAAGAATGATATTTACCTCTGCCCTGCCGGACAACAACTAGCTCACAAAGCCGTCCTCGATCGTGGACACGGGGTGCACACGCATGTATATAAGGCGCCAAGGACAGCTTGTGCTTCCTGCCTTTATCGCACTCAGTGTGCCTCGAAGAAGCCAACCCCAAAGTGGAGGCGCTCAATCACTCGTATCGAGGAGTCTGCGGAAACAAGCGCATTTAAAGCGAAGATGGAGACTGAAGCGGCACAGCAAATCTACAAGCAGCGCTCGCAGATCGCGGAATTCCCTCACGCCTGGATTAAAGAGCGATGTGGGCTCCGGCAATTTCGCTATCGAGGAAAACAAAAAGCGGGCATGGAAGCCACGTGGGCTTGCCTTAGTTACAACATCATCCGGCTATTTAGCATACGCTGCAAGATAGCTAACGCAACTGTCGCTGCTGCTTAACAATGCCACTACTCGCAATACGATCTACGAAGTTAAGCCGTAGGCATACTTAACAGCAAGATTATAGAACCGGTCACAATCTCAACAGGCTTAGGTCACGAGCTTTTTGTCATGAGGTTTCAAACTGGACCCGGGACCGATCTGCACACCTCGTGGGGCAAGTCCTTCAACCTCCCTGTCACCCTTTATTCTGTCCGTCCAAAACCCCTGTCATCAAAACTCCCTGCCCGGCGGCAACGGACATCTGGCCTTGACCGACCACCAGATCCGCGTCGTCCATGCCGGTGAGCCTTATCCGGATTAAGATCAAGGAACTTTCTCGATGAGCAACAATTCGTCTCAAAATGGGCGTATTCACTTGCATTTGGCCACAATCACGGTGATGTCGTCTGCCTGTTCGTGAGGGCTGTGCTGACGGACCTGGCCCATGATGGCTGACAGCAGCTCTTCTGAAGAGAACTCCATGTGCTGCTGGACAGCTTCCAGCAGACGTTGCTCACCAAACTCTTCTCCCGACTGATTTACTGCCTCGGTCACACCGTCGGTATAAAGGAGGAAGGTGTCCCCTGGAAAGAGTTGGCGTTCTTCGATCATGCAATCCCAATGCTCAAACAGCCCCATCACAGTGCAGGTTGCGTCGAGCCTTTCGAGACGATGATCGGCTCGCAAAAGGAGCCCGGGCGGATGGCCGCAATTCGAATAGCGCAGCCGGCGTGTTTGATCCTCGTATTCGGCGAAGAATAGCGTCGCGTAATCGCTTTCCGCTGTGTTTTCGTAAAACAGCTGGTTCACCGACATCAGGAATCGATCAGGCTGTTCCCAGGCCGTCGCGCTCTGGCTGCGCAAATTCGCCTGGAGATTTGCCATTAATAGCGCGGCCGCCATACCTTTGCCCGCGATGTCAGCAATCACCAGGCCAAGTCTCCCGTTGCCGAGATCGAGAAAATCATAGTAATCACCGCCGACGGCCCGAGCAGGAAAGCAAATCCCGGAATATGCGAGCGTTCGAAGCGGCGGCTGCCGTTGTGGGAAGAGGTGGGTCTGCACTTCCCTCGCTATGGCAAGGTCGTGCGCGGTTTGGCGCTCGCCTTCCAACCGTGCAGCTTGGGCTCGTCGTTCCGCCTCAACGGTCCGCGTCACCTCGTCGAACTCAAGGAGTGAGAATCTGTTTCCATCGATATCTTCGAAGAGTGCGTACCGCGTTTGCCCACTGCCCCAGGGTGGCTCTATGGGCAGTAGAGCAAAATGGACGCCGCGCTTGGACCATTCATCGAACACCGCTCGTACATCTTCGGTTAGAAAACTGAGCCCGGTGTTTTGACCAATCCGTTGCGACTCCGCAGATCCTTCTGATGGAACGACGAGCGCCATGCCGGTCAGGCCTCCACCTGTTGTTCCGGGAAGCCAGTGAGGAGGTAATGGAGCGACAACGATCCAGCGGCCGTAGCCCGGAACGTCAACGTCCACGATCGCCTGGAAACCGAGTTGGTCAACAAAAAACTTCCGGCTTCTCTCCAGATCGCGAACCCAGACGGTTGCAAAATTGAGTCGTAGGAACGGGTTCAACGGTTCTGCTGTGCAACCGTCTGGCGAACTGTTCTCCTGGTCAGGTTGTGCTCGGCCTTCTCATGTTCGCGTCTATTATAGGCATTGAAGGGACATCCGGGACTGGGGCGGGACAGACGGAACGTTACCCTTGCTTCAACAATCATACAAAGTTAGTAAACGTCCCGTCTCTCCGCTCTGGCTCTGTCCCTCTTTGGCTCTTGCTATCTGACTTAAAGGCCGCCCCCCATCCTATGTCTTCGTGTTCTGGATTTCTTGTCCTGGATTTCTTCGAGAGGAAAAGGTATCAATGTCGATGCATTTAGGAGATAAAGGCATAGAACCAGTTGCCGCATTTTTGGCGGCTGTGTATCTGTTTCTTTATCTCACCAATGAAGACAAACATGCTCCATAAAACCGGCATTGGAAAGATACATATTGACACTCGCGATGTACGGGGCATGATCAGGGCTACTCTTTATAACTTCGATGTAGATGGCGACCAGCTCAAGCCTGAACATCGCATCTTTCTGCAAACCACGATCGCTCCATTGCCGAGCGCGTCGACGGGCACCTGTGATGCAGGGATCTGCAAGCAAGAGCGGGTCCAATGCGCATAACATGCTACTGTCGAGAAGTCGTGTATCGAACCCGGCGCAGTTTCTGCGGTCATTGGGTATCCTCGATCGTCAAATGCAACTTGATGTCGTCGGCGAAGAACTGGCCCAGAATCATGCTCTTGAGGATGCAGCGACCGTTCCCGTAGCACTCTACGTATTGCCGGTTGCAAAGGAAAGTCCGTCCGCCGAAGAAGGTTCCTCCTCCTCCACCAGTCAGCACAAATTAAGGTAAGAGCTACTAGGTGCCCTCTCCGGTTCTGCTGGCCCATTTCAGCGAATAAAAGAAAAAATATTCCAGATCGCCGACGGGAAGAATAACCTCACTTCGTTCTATGTTTACTCGTTGGGGGGCGTAGGCAAGGGGCTCATCAAGGGCCTGAACTCTGGGCTACCATGAAGGGACCTTGGAATGACTTCACTACCAGCTCGGCCATTCGAGTTTCACAGTTTGGAGGTGCGACGCGTTGACCGCTGGCGGAACCGGTAAGTCGACCAGCAATCATCTCAATATGATCGGGGCTTCCTTGGGCACGAGAAGCGTTCCGCCGGTGTCTGGACATTACTCCCGGCTTTACGATTGGCATTGGAGCTTCCACATCCTCAGGGCCATGATCCTGAAACCACGCAAAAGAGGTATGATTTACAGCGGCGATTGAGTTCAACTTTTGGCTGGCAACGCGTGGGGCATTCCCTCGAAATTCCCTGCCACCAAAACTGCCACCGGAACTCCCTCAAGTCCCCTCAAAACTCCGTCACGTGCGAAGTCGCACGCGAGGGCATGACCAACGAGGAATGGCTACCATGCTAACCCACCTGGACGGTCGCCTCGAAGACCTCGGTGGACAGCGAGGGTGACGACGGACGGTGTCTGGAAGGTGTGAAGAATTGCCCCACGAGCTGTGCAGATGGGCCCGGGTTGAGGGTGTTGGAAACCTCGTGACAGAAACCTAGTGACATAAGCCTGTAAAGATGTAAGCCGTTCCATAATCTTGCCGTTAAGTTTGCCTACAGCTTATCTTCGTAGACCGTATTGCTGGTGGTGGCCTTTTTAAGCAGCAGCGACAGTTGCGTTAGCTATCTTGCAACGTATGCTAAATAGCCGGATGATGTTGTAACTGAGGCAAGCCCACGTAGCCTCCATACCCGCTTTTTGTTTCCCTCGACAGCGAAATTGCCGGAGCCCACATCGCTCTTTAACCCAGGCGTGAGGGAATTCCGCGATCTGCGAGCGCTGCTTGTAGATTTGCTGTGCCGCTTCAGTCTCCATCTTCGCTTTAAATGCGCTTGTTTCCGCAGACTCCTCGATACGAGTGATTGAGCGCCTCCACTTTGGGGTCGGCTTACTTCGAGGCACACTGAGTGCGATGCGGCAAGCAGTACAAGCTGTCCTTGGCGCCTTATACACATGCGTGTGCACCCCGTGTCCACGATCGAGGACGGCTTTGTGCGCTAGTTGTTGTCCGGCAGGGCAGAGGTGAAATATCATTCTTCGCATCATCAGGGGAAAGCACTGCTGATAAAAGCCCCGCTGCGCCCTTGGGCATCCGATTCTGTTGGTTTCCAGCTGTCTTGCCACGAGCCGTAAAAGTCGACACCGGACTTTGCAGCAGCCCGCACAGACGCATGGTTGGTATAGTCCCCATCGGCAATCAATTGCTTCGGCAGACAGCTGAGAATCTCTTTGCAGCGCTCAAGAGCTGGCTCTAGTTGACGATAGTCGATGGCGTCGGTGGTCGCCTCTACGTTCACTACGAACCCGTGGGTGGTGTCGGTCACCAATTGCACGTTATAGCTGGGCACGGTGCCCCCTTCGCCGTTGCGCATTACATGAGCCTCGGCATCGGTGGTGGAGGCCCGCGCCACAAATTTCGCCTTATCCTCTTTCTTTTTCTTTTGCAGACGCTCCACTTCACAAAGCGCACTTTCCAGCCGTGTCACGCGTTCCCGCGCCGCCCGTTGTTTTGCAGCCGTTTGGCGTTTGGCGACTTTCTCCTCTTCTGCGGCCTGTTCGTTCATCTTATCCAGTTGCGTTTGCGCTGCAGCCAGATGGGCTTCGATCTTCTCTTTACGTCGAAACGTGTTTCCACTGGCGCTGGCTTTAATCTTGGTGCCATCCAGCGTCACTCGTTCCATGGTGATTAGCCCTTCGGCGCTCAGCACACCCACCACTTGCACGAACACACTGCCGAGCGCTTCATGATTATCAGAACGGAAACCGGATAGGGTTCGATGACTGATTGGCTGCAAACCGCACAGCCACTGGAATGCCGGTTCAAACTCGCACCGCCGCGCAATCTCACGCGCCGAGCTGATCCCTCGGCTATAGGCATACAACCACAAACTTATGAGCAATTGCGGAGATGTGTGGTCTCGGCCAGCTCGCCCCTCCACAGCCGCAATCTTGCCAAGATACAAACTTAGATCCAGCCGGCCGATCATCTCCCAGATCGAACGTGCGCTGTGGTCATCGTCGATCATTCTCTCTACATCCACGGTGCGAAAGACAAGCTGGGAACGGTCTATCGAAGAAAGGCGGGGGCGAGGGGAACCTGAAGGTACGCTCACGCTTGTAGTCTAGCGGCGTTACAGTTTCCAAAAAAGCCCCTTGCTGTTGTCAATTTCTTCACACCTTCCAGATAGAACGTTCTTTGCTCGCCGGTAGCTCGCGGAGTACCCATGACAATCACACAAGCTAAACGGGCCCACTGAGAAATTTTTGAGAATTACGTTCTACCTGTCCCCAGGTTGCTAAGACGTTCGGGTGGTGATAACTTCGTTTGTCCATTCAACCCAACGGCGACTCACCGGCGCAGTTTGGAGAGAAGTCGCTTCATGATTTCGTAAACAGTTTTGCATTTGGCATAAACGTCGCCCTCGCTTAGGTCGAGTCCAATCGTCTTGACGAGCTCGCTCTTGTAGCTGTCCAGCCTCCCAGGAAGTGTCAGCGTGATTTGCCGAGCTTCGGTCAACCATCCGACGAGTTCGCTGCGCCCGTCGCCCCTGCCCCGGGTGAACGATAAGTGGCCGAGCATCTGTTCGCCGGCGCCGAGGAGCACAGAAATGTGGTTAGCCAGCTCAGCCTCCTTCTCCTTGGTGAAGGCCGAGTCTAGCTGGCGCGAAGCGCGGATCTGTGCTGCGGTGCCGATGACATCTTCGGATCGCCGCTTCACCCCATTCGACCAGCCGAGCACTTCTTGTCGCAATGCGTCCCCCACCCGGCCTTGGGCACGCAACTCATCGAAGACCGAATCTCTGAAACAGTGGTATCGCGTTACCTCATCCAGAAATCGACCCACCGATAGCTCCAGGGCCTGTGTTGAAACATCGGCCTGCAGCAAAACACGAAGCTGCCCCAGAGCATCTAGGAGACTCCTTCGAATCGGGCCGGAGCGCGCGAACTGGTCGATGGGCTCCAGCAGAGCCACGGCTTTTGGGGCTTCGATGCCTCCTGGCTGGTCAGCCTGAAGGGCTGGCACATAGGCTTGCCATAGCTCTTCGTACAATTTACCCACGTCTCTGGTCAGCCGGTCGATGCAGCCATCTACCGAGCTGCAGGACGACTCATCAACCAATCGTGCCCGGTCGAGACTCAGGCCTTCCTGTATGCGGCCTCTCACCCATACATACGCATCGCTTCCGCTGTGTGTCGGCTTTACGATCTCGGTGTGGGATCCACGCACCAACTTTTGCTGCTCGGAGTTGAGTCCAAGGCCGGCGCTGAACGCGTCGACCCACATGTCCTCCGCCGCCTTCACCATCGATGTTGGAATCAATATTCGATCAGACCGATAGTCTTTGGTCCTGGATACGATGTGCTCATTGAAGGTCGCCGCGATCCCGGTTAATAAGGAGCCATGAGGGGCCAGAGCCCTGGTATCCTCGGTGATCCATGAAAGGACGGGAGGGACCCACAACGACCCGTCCTGGGGAGTCGCCATCATAATCAGGGCATCTATTTTATTGAGCGCCGCGCCTGCTTTTTGATCCCTTCGCAAAACCAGGTTTGCGATCGCAGCTTTCACTAAAATGCCCCCAAGGCTGTGAACGACGAAGAAAATCTTCTGGTAATCGCCGAAGTCTCTCAGGATGTCCGCGAGAACGGCGGCTTCTGTCTGGAGCTTGATGGATCGCGTAATACGCAACCGGCCTAGTGCTGTGCGGTATTCGTAAAAGCCCAGATCGAGCGCCAAGGGATCCTGGGTCGCAAAATCGCGGAATAGGAACGTTGGAAACTCGCCCCAGGTGGTGTATCGGCTTCCCCCGAGTCCATGAACGAAAATGACGAGTGCCCGCTTGCCGCCTCCCGGGCAGCGATGGATCACGAGCGGTTCGTTTTTGAATAAGGGAAAAGTAGGCTTCCCGAATGCACTCTGTTGAATGATCTGCATAGCGTGCAGGCCTCGCAATACACGAAGGATGCGACCGCCGGTCGGACCGGTGTAGAGGCAGAAATCCGGGACCTGCATCCGAACCGAGGCCCACCCGGAGCGCAACCTATTGTATTGACGTCCAGGGTGCAGAATCTCCCAAAAAAATGCAAAGGAAGGGAAGGAGCGACGGACGAGGATGAAATACGGCGACACGACACCTACTTCTCGGTCCGAGCCCAGCAGTTCTAATCGGTTGCATCATCTGCTCCCGTTTCAGCCTCATCTAATCCGAAGGCCAGCTGATTCCAGCCTGTTCAACTGCGAGCGTATTGCGATTCGGCCGGCGGTTGGTAGCTCACTGCCAACTGCGGTGTTTCCAACCGCTGGTTCAGCTTGTGTCTTGAATGCAGACATGCCTCCAGCACGCCACTCGTCAGCAGCGTTCGCTCCACCGGAAAGGCTGCGCTTCCAGTGTGAAACGTCTGCTCGATTTTTGCGGCCAGGCAAGCAGAATCCGTAACGTTGGGAGGCGGCGGCAGGAAGAATTGGGTTGAGACGATTCCCTGCCCTGCCACCCTTGCCGCGATGTTGTAATCCATGATGGCGCCGTTGAGCAGGAGCAGCGTGGCGCGCGTTCCGTCGGTGTACTCGATGCAATAGGCGGCGGGATCCTTGACCAGTTGCGGCAAGACGCCGGAGGCTACCAGGTCCTGCGTGCGGCCGTCCAGCACGGTCAGGCCCATCGGGGTGTCACTGCGCGATAGGGCGGAGCTCAGCAGATCTTTTGACCAGCGACCCGCGTTTGCTGCGGCCCAGACGTCGTCGCCCTCCAGCAATTGCACCGCCTTCACGCCCGTCTCGCCTCCCTTGCGGCGCTCGAGCATGCACTGCAGGGCTTCGAGCGCGTCGAAGTCCATGCCGCCGGGCGCGCCTACACCCACCATCACCGCTTCTTCGACCTGCGCACCCAGCGGGATATCCACGTCGGGCAAGCACCAGGTTACGGGGAGCGACGAGCCGGCGAGTAGCGGGAAGCGCAGGCGGTTGGCGGTCTCGACCATGGTTTGCGCCTGCTCGAAGCTGTAGGAGAGTTGCTTGTGGTTGAAGTAAGGAACTGCGCGCTTCTCTTCCTCAAAGACCTGCGCGCACTGCTGAAAGAAATCGTAGCTGGGCAGCAGAATCTGCCCCCGGTCGTTGGTTGGGTAGTCATCCTGCTCGACGATCGCCAGCACGGCGTCGACGGCGATGCGGTCTGAACCACAACGCAACGCCTCGGGAATGTTGCTGCACAGACGGAAGCCGAACTGCTGCGCGCGGGCTCTGCTTAGATCCGATGTTGATTCAGGTTTCTCCCGCGCAGGCTGCGCCTTCACGGTGCGATCCCGGCCCAGGCCGCCCGCGATTCCTTTGGCTGCACTTGCCGGCGCAACTTTGGCTCCCGTCATCGCAAGCTTGTAGGGCGAGGGCGCAGCATCGGCCTGGCGCTCCAACTGATCCACATAGACTGAGACCACTTGCACGTTCGGCATGTGCCATTCGCCGTCGTACGGATATCCCACCAGAAAGCGGTCGGCGAGGGTTTGCATATTCGACTGGTGACGATACACGCTGCCGAGGATCGCCAGGCGCAGCGGACGCTTCGCGGGCTCCTGGCCCCAGAGGAGCGGGCGATACGCCAACATAGCCGTGGATAACGCGGAATACTCTACAAAGCGGCGGCGGGTCAGCATTAGCTCCTCCAGTAGGTGGTGTCAGGTTAGATGTCGAACAAGATGATCTGGTTAGCGTGGCAGTGCAGGTGGGGTTTGCGATAGTTTGCTGCAAGGCTCATGAAATCTGTATTTCAAGACGGAGACGGAGGGAATCTGTAGACAAGTGTAGATCTTGTTGATGGCGATCAGGGTATAGGCGGCGGTGGCGCACCAAATCTGCTTCTTGACTGCTTTCTCAGAGGATAGGCTCAAACCGATCTCGACGGTGGTTGCATCTGTGAAGTGCTTAGAATTGGCTGCAGGCTCGCATTTTGCGCGGGATGTGCCATGGCAGGTGCCAAAAAAGCCCCTGAGGGCATCTCTTTATCAACGCATAAGAGGATTCAGCGGATAGAAGAACCGTACCCCAGCGGCTAAAGCCGGGTATAGCAGTGCCATTTACGGCACGGGTGAACCCGTGCCCTTCCATCGAGAGCCGAGTTCTCACGCAGACTCTAAAGGCCCCCTGAGGGCAATGTCCTTGTAGCCCTCAACGGCTTGAGGGTGAGGCCGGCGGTATCCCACATCTCAAAAGCGAGATGTGGGGCACCCGGCGATTGTTGACGGGATAGAGCCCAACGGCGCGTGGACCGAGTTCTCACGCAGGCTTCATTTACGGTCCGACTCAAGTCGTGCCCTGATACAAAACCAAAACTCAGCGCTCCCGGGCAAACCGACCATTAGCTCCTCCAGTAGGTGGATTCAGGGTTGGACTGGTAGTGTACGGCCGCCAGGTTTGGCGTCTCCAGGCGCTTCATTCCCTGGAACGCGCTGTCGGTGCCGGCAATCAACAGGCCGCTGGTCAGCAGCGATCGCTCGACGGGATACTGCGCCTTGCCGGTGAGGAACATCTGCTCGGCGTTCCACACCAGCGGGCTGAAAAAACTGGCCAGCGTGGTGCGGCCGTC
>CAWIBI010000082.1:0-207958 GCA_963834205.1 uncultured Acidobacteriaceae bacterium
GGCTGTAGGCGACGCCGGGGCGGGTGTAGAAGACCGCAGTGGACAGCGGCAGCAGGACGATGCCGTGACCTGCGGCCACGTGCTCGAGTTTCTCCTCGACCGTGCGGAAGACGGGCGCGCTGCGGCGCCGCCGGGTCCGCATTTCGGTGGCGATGTCACGCCATTCGGGCACCGCGCCGGGATCTTGGAGGAGATGCTCATCGGCGAGGTCGGCGATGGCTGATCGTGTCTTTCCCGGCCAGCCGGTGGTCGGCGGGGAGCACCGCTACCCGCGGTTCGGCGAGGAGCGCCCGGACCTGCAGGCCGCTCTGATCGGCGGGCAGGCGAATGTAGCTGACGTCGGCCCGGCCGTCGTGCAGGACAGCGGTCTGGTCGTCCCAGTTGGTGCGCAGCACGTTCACGGTCAGCTGCGGGTGGCGGCTGGCCAGGGCGCGGACGGCTTCGGTCACAATGAGGCCGGGCATGAACCCGATCGTGAAGGAGCCTGGGCCGCGCGCCGCGCGTGCGACCCGCCGGCGCAGCGCGTCCGCACTGGCCAGCAGCGGCCCGGCGTCAGCCAGCAGCTGCGGCCGGCCGGGGTCAGCTCGGTCGCCCGCTTGTCCCGCACGAACAGCTGCGCTTTCAGCTCGTCTTCCAGCGCCCTGATCTGGCGGGACAGCACCGGCTGCGCGATGTGCAGGGCCTCGGCGGCCCGGCCGAAGTGCAGCTGCTCCGCGACGGCGACGAAATAGCGCAGCTTACGGAGGTCGACGTCAGCCATGGGCTCCTCCCATCCCTGATACCTCCACGGTATGACAGGCGCGCCAACAGGTCTTGGACGGGGCGCACGCCGGCACCGCACCGTGGAAGACATGCACGTTCAGCACTGCGGCCTGCGCCGCCCGTGGTCGCTGACGTAGAGAAAGGGAGAGATCATGTCGAAAGAACTGCTGATAAAGGGCGGCCACGTCGTGACCGTCGACCCGGACCTGGGCGACCTGCCAGCGGGCGACGTCCTGGTGGCGGACGGCCTCATCACTGCCGTCGGCCCGGATCTGAGCCCACGACCACAGCCGCTGAGGTGATCGAAGCGGCAGGCCGCCTGGTGATCCCCGGCATGGTGGACACTCACCGTCATGTGTGGCAGGGCGCTATCGGCGGCTACACGCCCCAGATCACCGGGGCCGGGTACGGGCCCGCCGTGCTGACCGGCATCTCGCTGAAGCACTCCCCCGAAGACGTGTACGCAGGCACACTGTGGGGCGCCCTGCAGGCCCTCGACGCGGGGATCACCACGATCGCCGACTGGGCGCACAACGACCAGTCCCCGGCGCACGCCGACGCGGACCTGCGCGGCCTGCGGGACTCAGGGATCCGCGGCTACTTCCTCTACGGCGGACCCGGTCCGGCCACCGACGATCCCAACCCGCCGCACCCGGCGGACGCCCGCCGCATGCGCGATCAGTACTTCGCTTCCGGCACGTACGGGCGGCTGCGGATGGGCATGGCGCTGCGCGGGCCCTGCTTCACCAGCGCCGAGCGCAACGCCGAAGACTACGCGTTCGCCCGCGACCTGGGACTGCCGATCTCGGTGCACGTGGGCATGGCGGGCACCGCCGACGCGGTCACGACCCTGCAGCGCTACAGCCTGCTCGGAGCCGACGTCAACTACGTGCACGGCAACATGCTCACCGACGGGAGTTCGACCTCATCGCCGAAACCCAGGGCACGGTGACCATCACGCCGTCCACCGACATGCTGATGCAGTTCGGCACCTTTCCGGCCACCGGGCCAGCCCTTAGCCGGGGAATCGTCTCCGGCTTCGGCATCGACACCATCTGCAGCGCCGGCAACGACCTGTTCTCCGAGATGCGCCTGGCCCTGGCCGCCGAACGGTCCCGGGCCAACGCGCCCGCCCTGGCCAGCGGCAAGCAGGTCCCGACCGTGGACCTGCACCAGCGGGACATGCTGCGCCTGGCCACCATCGACGGAGCCCGAGTGTGGCACCTTGAGGACGAGATCGGCACCCTCACGCCAGGCAAGCAGGCCGATATCGCGGTCATCGACATGCGATCCCCGCACCTCGACGGGTTCGGCGACCCGGTCGCCGTCATGGTCCTCGGAGCGGGTCCCGCCGACGTTGAGACGGTGATCGTTGGCGGCGACGTCGTCAAGCGCGACGGCAAGCTCGCCGGCGACCACGTTGGCCACGCCCTCGAACTGATGCACGCCGCCCGGGAGCACCTGCGCGCCTGACCAGCCGGATCCCCGGCTGGAGCGGGCCGGGCCGCCCTGCGATCACGCGCCGCCAGCGTCTGAAGGGAATTGCTGGTGTCACGCGTGCTCATCACCGGCTCCACTGAGGGCCTGGGACTGATGGCGGCCAGGCTGCTGGCCGACGACGGACACTCGGTCACGCTGCATGCCCGCAGTGCGGCCAGGGCCGAGGACGCACGTACGGCCTTGCCCGCGGCCAGGCGTCGTCGTCGGCGACCTGTCCAGCATCGCTGGCATGCGGCAGGTCGCCGAGCAGGCCCAAAAAAAAAAGTCTTCGTCCAGCGACGGAATAACCAGCACCTTCTCCCGCTCCGAGATCGCCGACCAAATCTCTTGCGGCCAGCGAAGAACTGTATGATCCGCCGAGGGCAAGGCACCCTGACCGGCATCAACATAAAAGGAGAGTCCGCCATCCGGCTGATAAATGAGGGCCGCTGTGGTGCACTCCACAAACGTGCACACCTCTGCCGGCAGAGCGCGCAACAACTGCTCCGGCTCGCTGTGCATCCCAAGATTCCGGGCAAAGCGCAGCACCTCTTCAACATGTTTCTTTTTGGAGACGCCGCGTGCGGGGCGGCCATTCGTTTTGGGGGGGGTCGCGATACTCTGATCGCAGATGTTTGATAGATCAAATCTTAGGCCGGAGGTATCAACATCCGTAGCGCCATTTACCGCCTAACCTGCGGGGACATGCACGTTTTCCTGGTCCGGGGATGCCAGCCTGTTGACGCCCGTCAATGGATTGGCAGCAGGGCGCACGCCTCGGCTTTTTCTCTGCAATCGATCTCCTTGTATTTCAATCATTTACATGGGACTCGCTTTATGGCCCAAAAGTTGCACTGGGGTGGGCGGATCGGGCTGCGTGGTTGCTATCTGGCCGGGGGTGTCGATGGAGGTAGAACAATATACCGGGCAGGCTCCGAGTTTCCGCCTCGATGTCCCGCTGCACAGTCTGCTCACCAAGCCTTCAGCTCCTGTACCTGGACTGCAGCCGATCGGGGAGCCACAGCGCTTCCCGGACCCGGTTTTTCCACAGCGCCCGGAACTGCTGGGACCAGTCGTACAGGACGCTGACTGGCGGCCACCGGAAAAGCGCCACTGGAGCGCCGGCCAGATCTACCACGCGATGCGGGGCTGGCTTTTCCCTACATCCGTTCGCGCGTAACCGCGGGCGACTTCCATCCCTTGATCGCCTACCTCTTCACCGAATTCAAGTGCAATCTCGATTGCCATTACTGTTGGGCCTTCGACAACAAAGTGAAAGGCATGACCGAAGACACGGCCAAGCGATCCATTGACTGGCTTCACGGCACGGGTTGCCGGGTGCTCGCTTATATGGGGGGCGAGCCGCTTTTGCGGCCCGACCTGATTCAGCGAATCACTTACTACGCCGCGAAAAAGGACTTCTGGATTTACCTGCCCACCAATGCCCGCCTTCTGCGCATCGACGTGATCGACAAGCTGGCGGATGCAGGAATTTCCACATTCAATATTGCCGTGGACGCGGTCGATCTCAAGCAGGGCTTCCCCAAAGCCCTTGCGCCCATTCGGAAACAATTTGATTACCTGGTCCGTAAACAATATGGGTACGGCTATTCCGTTTTCCTAAACATCAATATCTGCCGGAACAACCTGGACGACGTGCGGCAGCTTACTGAGATAGCGCATGACTACGGCATCGCCACCGATTACCACATCAATGAGTCGCCCCTGCTGGAGCAGGACGAACACTTCAAACACGCGGCGAACAATGTCACCTACATCACGAAAGATGATTGGCCGGCGGTCGAAGAGACAATTCAGTGGTTGACCGAGAAGCAGGATTCGGGCTATAAAATGGTGAACTCTAATACGCGGCTCTGGCAGATGGTTGACTTTATGAAGGGCAATCATTTTCCGTGGAACTGCCGCGCCGGCCAGAATTCCATGATTATCCGCGTCGATGGGACGCTAGCCCCGTGCTTCCCGATGTACACGGCCAGCTACGACTGGGGTGTGGTGGGCAATCATAAATTCGAGACCAGGCAGCTCGACCACCAGAAAGAAACCTGCCAGACTCATTGCTTTTCTACGCTGAACCACATTCTGGGCTGGTGCTACAACGATCAGCGCGTCATCAAATACTTCTTCAAGCAACTCGCACACGGATTCCAGGGAATGACAGGGCCAGATGTAGCGCATTCGCCAGTATCTCAACCGGGCACATACCAAATCCGCGACCAGGAGATCCCCCATGGCGGTAGTCGTGAACGAGATTGTTCAGACGGATTTCGAAGTAGAGATCCAAGCCCGCATCGATGCGGAGCGAGCGCGCCTGCGGGCGCAAGCCGGACTGGCGCGCATGCGCGAGTTCAAGAAACCGGTGGAGCGCACCTTCACTGGTCCGGAGCGCGATTACGTCACGATCCTCTTCGGGGGACTTACCTGGAAGCACGAAGAAATGATCAAGGCCGTCTTCCACGGCAGCGGCTACCGTTGCGAGAACATCCCCACGCCAGTAGTCGCCGACTTCCAGGCCGGCAAAGAGTACGGCAACAACGGCCAGTGCAATCCCACCTACTTCACCGTCGGCAACCTGGTGCGCTACCTGCAGAATCTGGAGCAGCAGGGAGAGACCCGCCAGCAGATCATCGACAACTACGTCTTCTTCACCGCCGGCTCCTGCGGACCCTGCCGCTTCGGCATGTACGAGGCCGAATACCGCTTCGCGCTGCAGAATGCCGGCTTCGATGGCTTCCGCGTACTGCTCTTCCAGCAGACCGACGGCATCAAGGCAGCCAGCGGCGAGCCGGGATTGAAGTTCTCCGTCGACTTCGGCATGGGCATGCTCAACGCGCTCAACCTGGGCGACGTGATCAACGAGCTGGTGTACCAGGTGCGGCCCTTTGAGGTGAACAAGGGCGAGACGGACCGCGTGATTCGTGACTCGGTCAAGACCCTGACCGATACCCTCCGCGACCGCAAGCGCTGGCACATCATGGAGGCGGCTCCCGACGTGGGCCAGGCCGTTCATCGCCAAACACAAGAAGATCGAAGGCCTCGGCTGCACCCTGGGCAAGATCGCCCACAACCTCTATGGCAAGGAATATGTGAATGCCCTGCACACTTGCCGCGACAGTATCAACGCGATCGAAGTGGATCGCCTGCGGGTGAAGCCGATCATCAAGATCACCGGCGAGTTCTGGGCGCAGACCACCGAAGGCGACGGCAATTTCAACATGTTCGGCTTCCTGGAAAAGGAAGGCGCGCAGGTCCTGGTGGAACCCATCGCCACCTGGATCGCCTACATGATGCACGTGGCCAAAGAAGGCGCCAAGGCTCGCGCGGATGCTGAGGCTCCCTATCGCGATCCCAAGTGGTACGAAGCTCAAAAGCGCATGGCCAACGAACTGAAGAATTCAAGAAGACCGGTGGCCTAAGCGCCGGCAGCGTGATGTGGAACCACTTCTACCACCGCACCATCCGCCATATGGGAGACACAGCCCACCACCTGATTCCGCAGAAGGAGCTGTCGCGGCTGGCGCATCCCTTCTACCATCAGCTCGCGCGCGGCGGCGAAGGCTTCATGGAAGTAGGCAAGAACATCTACTACACCGTGAATCAGCTTTGCCACATGGTGCTGGCGCTCAAGCCCTTCGGCTGCATGCCCTCGACGCAGTCCGACGGCGTGCAATCGCGGGTCGTGAACAAATTCAAGGACATGATCTTCCTGCCCATCGAAACCTCAGGCGAGGGCGAAGTGAACGCCCACAGCCGCGTGCAGATGGCGTTGGCGAAGCCAAAGCCAAGGCCCAGGCTGAGTTCGAAGGAGTTCTGAGCCAGACCGGCAAGACGCTGGACGAAATGCGGGCCTACGTCGCCGAGCATCCCGAGCTGAAGCATGCCCCTCTACAAGGTTCCTCACCGCCACGGCGTTGCGGGGACGGCAGCGCAGTTTGCCTGGCATGTGAGCGACCTGATCAACAAGGATGCCGCATACCGGCGCCGTGTTCGGGTTCCGGCCGCAACCGCACAAGTGGCCTGAGCATAGACCTTACACCGCAAGCTGCACTCGCGCTTTGAGGAGAGAGTTGATGCAACAATTTCTGGTCGGTCTGGATGTGGGCTCGACTACGGTCAAAGGCGATCGTGGTGGACGCCGCAACGGACACCACGATCTGGCACGACTACCAACGCCACGAGACCCGGCAGCCGGAAAAGTGTCTCGACTTTCTGCGCCGCATGGAAGCCGACGACGGGTATCTCGCCGGCGAACACCCGGATCTTTATTACTGGCTCCGGCGGCGGCACGATCGCCGAGATGGTCGGCGCCAAGTTCGTCCAGGAAGTCCACGCCGTCTCGCTTGCGGTCGAGAAGCTCCATCCGGAGGTGTACTCCGTGATCGAGCTGGGCGGGCAGGACGCCAAGATCATCGTCTTCAAGGATGACGAAGAGACGGGGCGAAAGAAAAAGATCCCGTCCATGAACGACAAGTGCGCCGGCGGCACCGGGGCGGTGATCGACAAGATCAACGCCAAGGTCAAGATCCCCGCAGCCGAGCTTGCCAACCAGGGCTACAACGGTGTCAAGCTGCACAAGGTCGCCGGCAAATGCGGTGTGTTTGCCGAGACCGATATCAACGGCCTGCAGAAGACGGGTACTCCCCCGGACGAGCTGATGGCCTCACTCTTCGAAGCCATCGTGCTGCAGAACCTGAGCGTGCTGACGCGCGGGCACACGTTGAGCCGCATGTGCTGCTGCTGGGCGGCCCCAACGGGTTCATCCGCGGAATGCGTGAGGCCTGGCAGGCAAATATCCCGCGCATGTGGAAAGAGCGCAAGGTTGAAATTCCGGAAGGAATGAATCCCGAGGATCTGATCAAGGTGCCGGAGAACGCGCAGTACTTCGCCGCCCTCGGCGCAGTGGAATTCGGCAAGGATGAAGAGCCGGAGGTTGGCCGCTATCTCGGCATCGAGAAGCTGCTGTACTACATCGATTACGGCCGGGCAGAAGAAAAGGCGACATCCGGCGGCAAGGGGCTTGTAACCGGAGACTCTGAGCTCGACCAGTTCCGCAACGAATATCGCAGGAAGAAGTTCACTCCTGCGGCCTTCGTGCCCGGTGAGGTGGTTTCCGGCTTCATGGGCATCGACGGCGGTTCCACTTCCACCAAGGCCGTCTTGCTGGATAAAGAAGGCGAGATCCTGTGCAAGACCTATCAGCTCTCCAACGGCAATCCCATCCAGGATGGGATCGAGATGTTCGAGAAGCTGCGCGAGCAGATCGAGAGCAAAGGCGCGACGCTCGAGGTCCTGGGCGTAGGAACGACGGGTTATGCGAAGGACATCCTCAGGGATGTGCTCAACGCGGATGTCGCCCTGGTGGAGACGGTCGCGCACACTGAATCGGCGCTCAAGTTCTACGACGATCCTCACGTCATCATCGATGTGGGCGGGCAGGATATCAAGCTCATCGTCCTCAAAGACGGCCGGGTAAAGGACTTCAAGCTGAATACGCAGTGCTCCGCGGGCAACGGGTATTTTCTGCAATCGACGGCCGAGGGCTTCGGCATGAAGGTGGAGGAGTTCGCCGACATCGCCTTCTCCGCTAAATCCATGCCGTCGTTCGGCTACGGCTGCGCGGTCTTCATGCAGTCCGACATCGTAAATTTCCAACGCCAGGGCTGGCGCGCGGAAGAGATTCTGGCCGGCCTTGCCGATGTGTTGCCGAAGAATGTCTTTTTATACGTCGCCAGCATCCCGAATCTTGCGGCCCTGGGCACGCGCTTCGTTCTGCAGGGCGGCACGCAGAACAACCTGGCCGTGGTGAAGGCCGAAGTGGACTTCATCAAGTCCAGCTTCCGCGCCAACGGCAAGGTGCCGGAGATCATCGTTCATGAGCACTGCGGCGAGTCGGGCGCGATTGGTGCTGCACAGGAGGCTTTGCGCCTGTGGAAGAACGGCAAGCAAACTACGTTTATTGGCTTGGAAGCGGTGGCCAACATCAAGTACCGCACCACGCGCAATGAAGACACCCGTTGCTATTTCTGCAAGAACAATTGCCTGCGCACCTTTATCGACGTCGACGTGACAGGCGCCCAAAATCATGATCACGCGACAGCTCCAGAGCTGCCCCCCCTGGAACAAATCCAGGAGGCCGCGCACGGCGGGTCCTGCAGCACCGGCAGCTCAAAAGCAAGCTTCAAGGCCAAGGTTGAACCCCTCATCCAGATCCAGATTTCCCCGGGTTCCAGCAAGGTAGTGGAGCTGCCCAAGCCAGTCGACTTCCAGCCCCGCAAGACCAAGGTTCCTCTGCGTGTCGGCGAGCAGCGCCTGATCATTGCCACCTGCGAGAAGGGCACGGTAGAAGATCTCGCGGACATGAAGGACATCAAGGCCGATATCGACAAGATCAAAGAAGCGAACCCCAACTATGTCGATATTGCGGCCCGCGACGTCTTCCGTCATCGCCAGGTGGAGATCGTTGCCGACGCCATTCCCAGCACCAAAGGCTTGTTTGTTTCGAAGGCGGTGAAAGAGCGCGCGGCCCAGATGCAAAAGCGCGCGGACTACCGCATCGGCATTCCCCGTCTGCTCAATACTTACAGTTACGCGCCGCTGTTCAATGCGTACTTCGCCAGTCTCGGGCTCAAGTCGGAGAATATCGTTTACTCCGACTACACTACGCCGGAGCTTTACCGCGCAGGCGCAAGCAGAGGGGCGATCGATCCTTGCTATCCGTCGAAGATCGGCATCGCGCACGTTTATAACCTGCTCGCGACCAAGCACAACAAGAAGCCGCTGCACGCGATCTGGTTCCCCATGTACGACGTGCTGCACACGTCGCTGGTCAATCTGACCGGCTCGAATGCCTGCCCAACCGTGACCGCCACACCCGAGGTGGTCAAGGCCGCGTTCACCAAGGAGAGCGACATCTTTACCGAGCACGGAGTCGCTTACATCGACCCGATTCTCAACCTGCAAGACAGGAGAATCTGCGCTGACCAGATGTTCAAGGCGTGGGGCCCGATCCTCGGGCTTGCGCGTGAAGAAAATGAGCGTGCCATTGAGGCTGGATTCAAAGCCCTGCTTGACTGCGAGGCTGAGATCAGGCGCCAGGCGCGCGAGACGCTCGACCAGTTGGAGCGGGAAGATCGCATCGGTATCGTGATGCTGGGCCGCGTCTATCATCACGATCCAGGTTTGAATCACGAGATCATGGAGGAGTTCCAGAAGCTCGGCTACCCTGTCTTCTCGCAAAGCATGCTGCCTATCGACGAGGATATTCTTGATCGCCTCTTTGGAGAGGAAGTGCGGGCCGGCATGATCACCCATCCTCTCGACATTAAGGACGTGTGGAAGAACCGCTACTCCACCAGCACCAATCAGAAAGTTTGGGCAGCGAAATTCACCGCGCGGCATCCCAACCTGGTTGCGCTCGAAGTTTCGAGCTTCAAATGCGGTCACGATGCTCCGATCTACGGCGTGATTGAGGGCATCATTGAGCAATCGGGAACGCCTTATTTCTCATTCAAGGATCTGGATGAAAACAAGCCTTCCGGCTCCATTCGCATCCGCGTGGAAACGATCGATTACTTCCTCCGCCGCTACCGCGAAGACATCATCAAGCGGCGGCGCATTGAAGGCGATATCGAAGCACAACTTGCCGCGCTGGAACAGACCCTGCGCAGCCAGGCCCGCGAGGAAGTAGCGCTAGCGGGCGATTAGAGAACTGCAGATCCCTCGGCTGCGCTCGGGATGACAAAGGGGAGGGTTGGGCTTCCGTCTGCATTTGACGCTGCATGGACCTGTGGTTTGCTCCATCACGCAACCGAACTGAACGGGAACGCTACCCTTTGTCGTTACTACCACCACATCCAATGGAAGCGCAACCCTACCCTTTGTCATCCCGAGCATCTCAACTTGCCTGCGGCAAGTTGAGGGAGAAATGACACGGCAAAAATCGCCATGGATACAAGGCCCGGAGGGCCGACCGCCAAACGTCAGCCCAGCCCGGAAGGGCTGGGACATCGATCCCAAAGATGATCCGAGCGCCGTAGGCGCGCCACTAAACCGCTCCGCGTCATTACGAGCGCATCCGAGGGATCTGCAGTTCTTTCAACCAGCCTCAAATGCAAATGGAAACACTTTACAACGGCGTCACCACCGCTTCCTTCTTGGGAATCTTGTTCAAAAACTCCTCGCCGGTCTTGATGTGCTGGTCTACCAGCCGAGCAGGCGTGTGCGCCAGCCACTCAGCAGCCGAGATGTCCTGATAAGTCCCAATCGGAAACACTTCTAAAAACACAAGATCTTCCGTCCCCATATTCTCGATGTAGTGTGGCCGCGACATCCTGATGTACCCCACATCCCCTGCCTGAAAGTCAAAGGTCCTCGCCTTCCCTCCTGCCTGGAAGACGGTCATGCGTCCTTTACCGCTGACGTAGTACTGCCATTCGTCGGCGAGCGGATGCCAGTGCAGCTCGCGCATTCCGCCGGGCTTCAGCCGCACAATCGCCGCCGCGATGTTGGTAGCAGGAAAGTTTTTCTTCTCCACGATGCGCACCTCTCCGCCCGCTCTCACCTTGGTCGGCGGCATGGTGCTCGCTCTGAAAACAAAATCTCCATCGATCGCTCCCGTACCCTCTGCTGCCGCCTTCTGCTCCTCCGCCAGGGGCCGCGGCAGGTCAGCCGCAAAGATGAACAGCTCCCGTTTAGGAATGTTGTCGAAGGTCGACTCAGCCACCGCGAAGTTCTTCGCCAGTACATCCTTCGGCGTGTGCTTGAACCAATCGGTCAATAGAAACGTCTCGAACTCGTTAAAACTTCCGTCGTTGAATACCAGCAGGAACTTGCATCCATCCGGTCCCAGCCCCTGGATGGAGTGTGGAATACCACCGGGAAACAGCCACAGATCGCCCGCGGTCACGTCGTTGACAAAGCTGCGTCCCTCCGCGTCCACGGCGGTGATCCGCGCATTGCCATAGATCATGAATGCCCATTCCGCGCTGGTGTGCCAATGCAACTCACGAACACCGCCGGAGACGAGCCGCATCTCTACGCCGGCCATGGTCTTCGAGATGGGCAATTCCCTCTCGGTAACCTGGCGGGTCCATCCGCCATTCTCGATCCGTTTGTGCGCCAGCGCGAAAGAATACTTGAACGGCTCGACCGTGCCGTTATCCGTCTCCGGCGACCACACCGAGCTCGGATTCTCCGCATCGAGCGCGGTATTGTTCTCTCCCGGCTGCTCCTCATTGGGTTGATTGTGATCCTGCTGTGCGTGCGCCAGTGGCGCGATCGCGGCGCCCGCCAATGCGGCCCCACTCACCCCCAGAAACCTGCGTCGCGTCGGCACCCGTGAAGAATCCTCAGACATAGCCAGCATCCCCTCGGTCTCAGCTTACCAGTGAAACAGGGTGCCATCTTCCTTGCGATTGACCGGCAGATAAGCCCGCTGGTACGGGAAAGCTGCCGCGAGATCCTCCCTGATATCGACTCCTAGACCAGGTTCATCTCCGGGGTACATGTAGCCCTCGCGCAAGGTATACGCATGGGGAAACGTCTCGTCCGCCTGCGGGGGATGCAGCATGTGTTCCTGGATACCAAAATTGTTGATAGCGATGTCCAGATGCAGCGCCGCGGCCATACAGATGGGAGACATGTCGCTCGCCCCGTGGCTGCCGGTCTGCACATGATAAAGCGCGGCGAAATCCGCTGCCTTCTTCATCGCGGTAAGACCGCCGCCGTGGACCACGCTCATGCGCAGGTAGTCGATGAGCTGCTCGCGGATGAGTTGTTCCGCATCCCAGATGGTGTTAAATACCTCGCCCACGGCCAGCGGAGTCGTGGTGTGCTTGCGGATGAGCCGAAAGCCATCCTGCAATTCCGCTACGACCGGATCTTCCAGCCAAAAGAGATGATACGGTTCCAGCTCCTTGCCCAGGCGCGCCGCCTCGATGGGAGTGAGCCGGTGGTGCACATCGTGCAGCAAATGCAGCTCATCTCCAAGCGTATTGCGCAGCGCCTCAAATAGCTTGGGTACGTGGCGCAGATACTTCTCCGTGGACCATAAACTCTCAGAGGGAAGACCGCGCTCGGCCGGCTCATAGTATTTGTTATCTTTCGGCACACCGTAGGTGGACTTGAGGCCGGGGATCCCACTCTGCGCGCGAATCGCGATATAACCCATGGCCCGGTACCGCTCCACCTCATCCACCGTCTCCGCGATATCGTGCCCGGTGGCGTGGGCATAAACCATAACCCCGGTGCGGCTCTTGCCCCCGAGCAGGTTATACACCGGCACGCCGAGTGCTTTCCCTTTGATATCCCACAGCGCCATATCGATGGCCGCGATGGCGGTCATGGTCACTGGCCCGCGCCGCCAGTAGGCGCCCCTGTAAAAATAATGCCAGATATCTTCCGTCTGAAACGGATCGCGCCCGATCAGGCAAGGCACAAGATGATCTTGCAGATAGCTCACTACGGCCAGCTCGCGTCCGTTCAAAGTCGCGTCGCCCAGACCGTAAATGCCTTGGTCGGTTTCAATCTTCAGGGTCACAAAATTACGGCCCGGACAACACACAATCACCTTGGCGCTGACAATTTTCATCTATTGATTGACTCCGCTGGCAAGAAATCCGCCGTCGATCACGAGAATCTCTCCGGTTACATAGGAAGCAGCATCCGAAACCAGGTAGATAGCGCCCCCGGTAATCTCATCCGTCTCTCCAAATCGCTTCATGGGCGTCCGCGTCTTGAGCTCTTGGCCGCGGCCGGTGTGGAGAACCAGCTCGCGATTCAGTGCGGTAGGAAAAATGCCGGGAGCGATTGCGTTCACGCAGATCTTATAAGGTGCAAATTCGATTGCCAGCTGCTTCGTCAACCCGCCGACTCCCGCCTTGCTCACACCATAAGCGGCGACCTGGGTGAAGGCGACGAAGGTGGTAAGCGAGGCAATGTTCAGGATCTTTCCAAAGCCCTGGCCGATCATCGTCCTGCCGAAGATCTGGCAGGCGCGCCAGGTACCGCTCAGGTTGATGTCGAGCACACGGTTCCAGTCCTCTTCGGAGCACTCCAGCGCCGGGGTCTTGAAGGTGATGCCCGCGGCGTTTACCAGAATGTCTACTTTTCCAAAAGCGTCCAGAACCTTGCGCTGCAGCAGCTCAATGGAAGCGCGGTCGCGAACATCCACGGTTGCACGCAGGGAGCGCAGCCCTAAGCTCTCGATTTCCTTGGCAACGCGCAGCGTCTCCTCCTCACGGCGAGAGGCTGCCACCACGTCGGCCCCGGCCTCTGCGAGCCCCAGCGCAATGGCCTTGCCCAGGCCAGACGTACCGCCGATTACCACTGCGCACTTTCCTTCGAGATCGAAGCGTTTGGTCCCCAATGTTTACTCCTCGATGCGATTTAAGTACGATGATCCCGCAGCTTATCATGAGCAGCCGTATCGGCGGAGAAGGCTGCCAAGGTGCTAACCTTCAACCACGAATGGCTGCCATGAGTTCCACGACCGACCGATCGAATCTGCGCTGGGTGGTTTGCGGCCTGCTGTTTCTGGCGACGACCATCAATTATATGGATCGCTCCGCGCTCAGCCTGGTTGAGCCCATCCTCAAGCACCTGCTGGGCGGCGACCAGGACCTGGCTCTTTACAACAGGCGCTACAGCGACATCGTCAACAGCTTCATCCTTGCCTATGGTCTCGGCTTCCTGGTTGCGGGGCGGGTTGTCGACCGCATCGGGGTAAAGAAGGGATATGCCTTGGCCATCGGCCTGTGGGCGCTGGCCTCGATCAGCCATGCCTTTGCCCGAACTGCGCTGGGCTTTGGAATTGCCCGTTTTGCGCTGGGCCTGGGCGAGTCCGGCAACTTCCCTTCCGCGCTCAAAGCGACCGCCGATTGGTTTCCCACCGAGGAGCGCGCGCTGGGCACCGGCATCTTCAATTCCGGAACCAGCGCTGGCGCACTGATTGCTCCGCTGCTCATACCCTTTGTCGCCTATCACTATGGCTGGCAGGCAGCCTTCTTCACCACGGGCAGCCTCGGCCTCTTGTGGCTTATCGTTTGGCTGTTGTTTCCCTACGACCGGCTGCACTCGAAATTTGGTAAGGCGGCGGCTTCGGTTTCGTTCAGCGTGCCGCCGGCGACGTACAGGTCTCTCCTGGTTAGCCGCGGCACCTGGAGATTTGCGTTCTCCAAGGGATGTACCGACGCGATCTGGTGGTTTTATCTCTTCTGGTTGCCCAAGTACTTCAACGAGCGCTTCCATGTGGACATGAAGAACCTCGGGCCGCCGCTGATCATTGTGTACGTGGGGGCAACGGTGGGAAGCATTGCCGGGGGCTGGCTTGCGGGTTATTACATCCGCCGCGGGCACTCGGTAAGGATGGGAAGACGATTCGCCATGTTCGTCTGTGCGCTTTGTGCTGCCCCGGTGGCGCTGGTTCCCTTTGTTCATCCTTTGTGGCAGGCGATTGCTCTCTTATGCCTGGCAACCGCCGCGCACCAGGGCTGGTCTTCCAATCTTCTTTCGACGCCTTCAGACATGTTTCCGTCGAGTTCCGTCGGCACGGTCGTGGGGATTGGGGGAGCGGTTGGCGCCGCCGGCAGTGTGCTCTTCACATTCTTAGTGGGGATCCTATGGACAAACCATGCGCTGCTCATTTTTTTCGCCGCCGGATCCGCCTATCTGCTCACGCTGTTCGCCTTTCAGTGGCGAGCGCCCGCGCAGGTTGCAGAACAAGTCTCTGCGGATTGAAACGGATTTGAGCAAAAGGTGGCTTATCCATTGGGAAGAATAATGATTGTGCTTGACGTTCTATCCCAGAAGTGGGATAAATAATGACACGGAAACCCGCGCTGGGCGAAAGGCCGCTTTACTGGATTCGATCGTCGCTGAAGGACGTGACTCGTTTCCCTGCCGAAGTGCAGCGGAGCTTGGGATTTGCCCTGAGCGCAGCTCAATATGGCGGCAAACATTTCTCAGCAAAGCCTTGGAAAGGCGGAGGACCAGGAGTTCTGGAGGTCGTAAAAGACTACGATGGGGACACGTACAGAGCGATTTACACTGTCCGTTTTTCAAATGCCGTCTACGTGTTGCACGCTTTTCAGAAGAAATCGCCGCGCGGGATAGAGACCCGGCAATCCGATATCGCTTTGGTCAAGGAACGTCTGAAAATAGCACAGCAAGACTATGAGGAGAAACATGCCAAGAGAAGCTGGAGGCAAAGTCATTCGAAGTAGCGGCAATGTTTTTGCCGATATGGGCTTGCCGGACGCGGTTGAACTAGACACGAAGGCACGTCTCGGAGCAGCCATCAATCTGATCGTCGAGCGGAAGCGTCTTACGCAGGTCGAAGTCGCAACCGCGCTCGGCGTCAATCAGCCAAAGGTTTCTGCTTTGTTGCATTTCAAGCTGGAAGGCTTTTCCGTCGAGCGGCTCATGAACTTCCTTGTGGCACTCGGCCAGGACGTGGAGATCGTTGTCAAAGATAAGCCCCGTTCCCGGTCAGCTCGCATTGCTGTCAAAGCGGCCTGACTACGTCAGCTATCCCGTCAACGCGCCCACAACCGTTTCACCATGGATCCCGCACGCTGCTCGATGGCCGCCATCGCATCCAGGATCACGTCCTCGCGGAAGCGCCGGCCCACTACCTGAACGCCTGCCGGCAGACCTTCCACTAAGTCGACCGGCACGAAACCAGCGGGCAGTCCCAGATAGTTGATGCCATAGATGTACACCGCCGCATCCCACATATCTTTTATGGACTGGTAACCCTGCGCATCGTAGTTCCACGGATACAGCGGCCGCATCAACAAAGGGGTCAGCACCAATGGGTAAGCATCGAGAAACACATTCCACGCGCGCATCATGCGCGTTCGGTCGCCGAGACCGGCGCGATAGTCGTCAAGCTCCAGAATCTTGCCCATCTCGTAATACCACTCAAAGATGCTGCGTATATCGTCGCTTCCAACCCGGTCGACGGTGGGACCGAGTGTTGCCTTAAGTTCTGTGAGCAGCACGGTGAACCAACCGCGCGCCGGCTCCATGATCGATGGCGGTTCGACCGCAACCACCTCGTACCCAGCGTCGCTCAGGAAACCGGCCGCCCGGTCAACCAACTCGACGATGCCGGCGTGTATCTCGTATCCATGACCATTGCGTGTGACCGCAACGCGAATTGGTTTTTGCAAGGCCTCGCCATCAAAGGGCGCGGGCACCCACCATGGATCCCGCACATCCCCGCCCGCCATCACCCGCGTGGCCAGACGCACATCGGCCACCGTGCGGGCAATCGCGCCTTGCACCGAGGTGAGCTGCATCAGCAGGCCGCGCTCCACCGATGCCGAAGGGTTGAACGCAGGGACGCGCCCCGGGGTAGGCTTGATCGTCGCCACGCCATTGGCGAACGCGGGAACGCGCAGCGAGCCGCCAATGTCGTTGCCGTGATGGATCGCGCCGAAGCCCGCAGCGGCCGCAGCCCCAGCGCCGCCCGAAGATCCGCCTGGAGAAGCATCAGTATGCCACGGGTTCCAGGTACGACCGTGCAACGGGTTCACGGTAGTCAAGCGCATGGAGACCTCGGGCGTATTGGTGCGGCCCACGACAATGGCGCCGGCCCGGCGCAGGTTGCGCACAATCGGTGAATCGCCGGGCGCGATCAGATTGGCCGACGCAGGCAGCCCATTGGTGTTCGCCTGCCCCTCGACGTCTACATTCACCTTGATGGTCACTGGAACACCGAACAGCGGTCCTGGTTCGGTAAGTTGTTTGAGCGCGCGATCGGCGGCCGCGGCCTCGGCGAGCGCCGGATCGGTAAGGTCCGTTACGATGGCGTTCAGCCTGGGATTCAAGGCACGGATGCGTTCAACAACCGATGCCATCACCTCGGAACACGAAAACTGCTTCTCCCGAATCCCTGCGGCGACGTCGACCGCGCTTTTCTGCCACAACTCCTCGCCCATGATGGAGTCTCCTCAGCCGGACTATTCCGCCGGCCACGCTGCCTCCGCCTCCCAAGGGACAGATTCATCGCGTGACTGCGGTTGCCTCGCATAGCCTGCGCGGTCGCGCTGCTCACTGGAACGTATTTCTAACCTCCTGCGGTGTTCGCGCAGTGCTTCACGAGTCCACACTATAATCCACATCAGAAATCACCTGGATGAATTGAGGGTGCCCCATTCAAGCCTTCTTTTGGCTTGAGTGGGGTAGTTCCACAGGTTGACAGAGTCTCCCTGCTGCTCGTTCGCGTTTCATGGCGGCCCACTGGGATTCAATACCCACGCGTCCTTCGATCCCCAGCGCATAGTGTCGAAAACTGCTCCACTCCCAGTCTTCAGGGCGCTCGCACAACCCCCGTTTTACCGGGTTGCGGTGAACATAGCGAAGCTTTTCCGCGAACTGCTGCGGGCTGCGGATATTGAAGTCATAATATCGCGTTAGCCAGAAGTGTTCTCCCTGGCTGATCAATCGCCGCGACACTCCTTGTTTTAGCGATTTGAGCGCATCGGCGAGGGTCTTACACTGTGGTTCTCCAGTAACCAAGTGGACATGCACGGGCATCACGACATACCCATAGATAAGGAGGCCGAAGCTCCCTCGGACGCGCTCCAGCGCAGTTTCAAACGTTTGCTTGCTTTTATTCGTCGTGAACAACGGGCGGCGACGATAGCAACTGAACGTAATGAAATGGCTTTGTCCGGATTCCTGAAACCGTTGCAGACTCCAAGGCACGAGGTCTTCTTAACTACCCCACTCAAGCCAAAAGAAGGCTTGAATGGGGCACCCTCTCTATTACTTCGCCGAACTTTCCTGTTGTTTTCCCAAAGGACCTGTGTCACACTTCTGTTGGGAACCTAAATGAAACAGAAAAAAGACGTCCTGCAAGGTACGTTGGCCTTAATGGTCCTCAAGACTCTCGATGTCCTCGGCCCTCTGCACGGCTATGGAATTGCCCGCCGCATCGAGCAGATCAGCGGAGATCTGCTTGCCGTAAATCAAGGCACCCTCTATCCGGTGCTCCTGAAGCTGGAGCAAGAAGGCTCCATCGCCTCCGACTGGGGAGCCTCGGAGAATAACCGCCGTGCGCGCTTCTACCGGCTCACCCGCGAAGGCCGCAAGCAGTTGCAGGTCGAAACCAACGATTGGCAACAAACGGCAGCCATCATAGGCCGCTTCTTCGAAGCCAAAGCGGAGGATCTATCATGATATCCCTCAGACGCTGGGTCACCCGTCTGCTCAACTCGCTCACAGGGCGGGTCGATAACCAACGATTGAAAGAAGAGATCGAAGAACACATCGCGCTCGAAACCGCCGAAAATCTCCGCGCCGGATTGCCACCGCAGGAGGCCCGCCGCCAGGCCATCCTGAAGTTTGGCGGGGTCGAGGGTATCAAAGATGACTACCAGGCGGAGCGAGCCATGCAGTGGATCTTCCTGCAGGACCTGCGCTTTAGCATCCGTGTCTTGCGCAAGTCTCCCGCCTTCACCATCGTCGCGGTGGTAACCCTCGCCCTGGGAATCGCTGCAAACGCCATCGTCTTCAGCGTAATGAATGCGTTGATCCTGCACCCGCTCAATGTGCCGCAGTCCGAGAGCCTTTACCAGCTCATGCGCGGTAAAGAGGCGGGCACTCATTCGTATCCCGACTATCTCGATCTGCGCGATCGCAACCGCAGCTTTGATGAGCTGGTCGCCTATGACATTGCGGTGGCAGGCATCGACACCGGCGGAGATCCATCCAGCGCCTGGGTCGCGTTGGTCAGCGGAAACTACTTCGACGGATTACGCCTGCAGCCGTATCTCGGTCGTATGATCCACCCCTCCGACGAGCATGGCGCCAACAGCGCTCCCTACCTCGTGCTCTCCCACTCCTATTGGCACAGCCATTTTCACGACGATCCTGGCGTCGTGGGCCGGGTGGTTCAGGTAAACAAGCATCCTTTCACCATTGTGGGCGTAGCGCCGCCGCAGTTCCACGGAACTCTCACGTTTTTCTTTCCCGATTTCTTCGTGCCGCTCGTGAACCAGGAACAAGTAGAGGTGGGCAATACCCTGAACGATCGCGGCAAGCGTTGGGTCTTTGCGGTGATGGGGCATCTGAAAGCTGGAGTCACCCGGGAGCAAGCGACTGCCGATCTCAACGCGATTGGCGCCGATCTTCAAACCCGCTACCCCAAAGAAGACACCGGCCTCACGTTCAACCTCGCGCCTCCCAGTCTTTATGGCGAACGGCTCGGAACTCCGGTGAAAGCGTTCCTCACCGGGCTGATGCTGCTGGCCGGGTTGATTCTGCTGGCCGCATGCACCAACCTGGGCGGTCTGTTTGCCGCGCGCGCCGCGGACCGTTCCCGGGAAATTTCCTTGCGCCTCGCGCTGGGCTCGAGCCGCCGCCGCATTCTGCGGCAGCTATTCACCGAGGCGACGCTGATTTCCCTCCTCGGAGGCGCGTGCGGCCTCGCAGCCAGCGTGATGCTGGTGCACGCGCTGAGCTTGTGGCAGCCATTCACCAGGTTTCCCATCCATCTGCAGATAAAGCCGGACGCAACTGTCGATGCGTTTGCGCTGATCCTGGCTTTAGTCAGCGGAATGGTCTTTGGCGCGGTCCCGGTGCGGCAGATTCTGCGTACCAATCCTTATGAGGTAATCAAAGCAGGCGCAAGCCGCGCGGGGCAGCGGCTTACCCTGCGCGACCTGCTGCTGGTGGCGCAAATCGCCATCTGTGCGCTGTTGGTCACATGCTCGTTGGTTGCGGTGCGTGGGCTGGTGCGCTCGCTGAACAGCAACTTCGGTTTCGAACCGCAAAACGCAACCTTGGCAGATATAGATCTAAGCATGGCCGGTTACCGCGACGCCCAGGTACCCGCGATGCAAAAGCGCATGCTCGCTGCCACGGAGGCCATCCCAGGGGTAGAGTCGGTGGGCCTGGTGAACCCGGCGCCGTTATACGGTGGCTCGGTAACCAGCCTGGTCTTTACCGATAAAACCGCGGACCTGCGGCAGGCGAATGCCGCTGCGCGGGCATTCACGTACCAGGCATCTCCCGAATATTTCCACGCGGCCCGCACTTCCCTGCTCTCCGGAAGAAGCTTTACCTGGCATGACGATCAAGCTGCGCCGCGGGTAGCGGTAGTCAACGAGCAATTCGCGCGCAGTATCTTTGGTTCGCTCACGGGCGCCGTGGGTGAATATTACAAGCTGCCCGATGGAACGCGCGTCCAGGTGGTGGGCATTGCGGAACAAGGAAAATACGGCACCCTCGCTGAGGAGCCAAAGCCGGCCATGTTTCTCCCCCTCCTGCAGTCGCCGTCGAGTGAGATGTGGATGGTGGTGCGTTCCAGCCGCGATGCGCAGCAACTGGGCCCAGCCATCCGCAACACGCTGGGCAGCCTGGACGCGGGGCTGCCGGTCTACATCCAAACCTGGACCAGGGAAATGGACCAGCCTCTCTTTCCCACTCGCATGGCGACGCTCTCGCTGGGAGTGCTGGGCATGATGGGCGCGCTGCTCACGGTAACCGGCGTCTTTGGCATGGCGGCGTACTCGGTCAGCAAGCGTCTGCGCGAGCTGGGCATTCGTATGGCCCTGGGCGCGCAGCGGAGGGAAGTTCTGCAGGCAGCCTTGGGGCGGACGTGCAAGGCGCTGGCTTATGGTTCCACGGCAGGATTGCTCCTGGGAATTCTGGCCAGCCGGGTGCTGTCCTTCCTGGTGTATCAGGCGACTCCCCGCGATCCGCTTGTTTGGGTGGGCGTGGTGCTCGCGATGTCGTTGCTGGGTCTGCTAGCGACCTGGATTCCAGCGCAACGCGCGCTGTCGGTCGATCCTTTGCGTCTGCTGCGCGAGGAGTGAATCGGGGTTCGATCATACGATCCGCTCCAAGTTCCTCGGCCAGGGCGATCGCCTCACGTTCACCGCGATCCAGGAAATTTAGAGAGGGGGTCGGGTTCGCGGTTTAAGGCTGGTCTTTCCAGCCACGCCGGTACTTGGGCAACCCAGGCACGCACCAAATCTGGACTGTTGATGTCCTGTAACTCTTCCCATACTGCCGGAGGAACCAGGATGCGACCATAGAAGTGCGGCAGGATTTCAACGTGCCCAATCAACACCAAATAGTTGATCGGCGAGGTATCGGCAACAACGATCATGCAGGGGGATGATTTCTGATTCCCGCCTTGTCTTCAAATTGCCGTGAAGTTCCACGGTCCTGTTCCAGATCGGCCAGGGAGTAGTGCAGATGGACTCCGTGTTCCTTTAGGAAGGCGTGCACTTGCATACGCGAAAAAAAGCCCAGCATCTCCCGGACTCGACCTTCGGAGAATCGCTTGGAACGGTACCCTTCCAGGGCAAGCGCCTCAACGACGGCGCGCGGTAAATCCAGACACTCCGCCGTAAGAAGATGTGCGATCGTCCGAAATTTGCAATTCAAGGTTCATGAGCATTCCTTTGTCGATTTTTAGAGCGATATTGCATTCCGATAAACCAAAATCGGCGTAATGGCTCTTGCAGGTGGAAAATTCTGTCGGTCTGTCTCCCAGCCCGGCCCTCTTACCTCTACAAACAGAGCTACTCCGCTCTGAGCGCGCGCATCGGGTCGGTGGATGCTGCGCGCCGGGCCGGTACAATCGCCGCTATCGCGGCGGCAACCAAAAGCAGCAATATGCTGCCGCCCACTGCGAGCGGGTCCATGACGGGCGTTTGATAAAGGAGACTGCGCACCCAGCGCAGCGCGATCAGCGCCATCGTGAGTCCAACACCTGTGCCGAGCAGAACGGGATACGCAGCCTGGCGCAGCACCAGCCCGATCATAGCGCTCTTGCCCGAACCCAATGCGATGCGGATGCCGAACTCCTGCCGGCGCAGCGAGACCGAGTACGCAAGCACGCCATACACTCCGAGCAAAGCCAGGAACAACGCGGCCGCGCCGAAACCGCTGAGCACCATGGCCTGGAAGCGGTCGGCAGCCACGGAATCGCTGACCTGTTCATCCATGGACTTGAGCGTAGGAATGGCGACCTGCGGATCGATCTGCCAGATCGCGCGCCGCATCTCGGGAATCAGCGCATCGCTGGGTTGCGAGCTGCGCACCAGGAACGACAGCGTCAGCGGCGTGTAGGCCCAGTAGGGCAGATAGACCATGGCGGCATCGTCCTTGAGGCCATTGATGCGCGCATCGGCGACGACTCCGATCACGGTGACTCGGAATGCTGTGTCATCCGGAACAATGTCAGAGATCTTTCGTCCGATGGGATTCTCGCCGGGAAAGCCTTCGCGCGCGGTTCTTTCCGAGATGAGCGCCACATAGGGATTGGCGCGATCGGCGGCGGTGATGTTGCGGCCGGCGACAAGCGGACTCAGCATGGTGGGCAGATAGTCGGGGTTGATCCAGCGCACATTGATCGCCGGCTCCTGCCCAGCCGGCACGGGATGATCCGGCCGGGAAAGATTATCCACCCAGGTTTCACCGGTCAGCGGCGTTACGCTGGTGAGGGCGACCGACTGCACGCCGGGCAGTTGACCCAGAGCCGTGAGGGCGCGATCGGCAAAGGCCAGCCTGGCCGCATTTCCCTTGGGACCGGCGTTGTCATATTGCGGCGCGAACAGGTCGGCCTGCGCGAGCGTGACATGGCTCGAATCGAAGCCGCGATCCTGCCGCAGAAGGTGAGAAAGACTGCGCAGCACCAGCGACGTGACAATGAGCAGGACCACCGTGCACGCCACCTGCGCCGCCACCATCAGGCTGCGCGTACGGTGGCTCTCTTGCGTGTTGGCCGCGCGCGTGGAGTTGGCCTGCAGCGCGGCTTGCGGAGCAACGCGAAGCGAGCGCAGGGCGGGCAACATGCCGAACATGATTGCCGCTGCAATCGACAGCCCGCCGCTAAAGACAAGTACCGGCAGGCTTACCTGCACCTCATCGAGACGCGGGATATTAGCCGGCGCCAATGCGATCAACAAGCCGCACGCCGCCGAAGGCAAGCGCTGTTCCGGCCGCGCCGCCGGCGAACGCCAGCACCAGGCTCTCGGTCGAGACGCGACCTCACCAGTTGGCCGCGGCTTGCGCCCAGTGCGGCGCGCACAGCAGTCTCGCGTTCCGCGTTGACGGCGCGCGCCAGTTGCAGATTGGCAAGGTTGACGCACGCGATCAGCAGCACCGCGCCGACCGCTGCAAACAGCAGCCAGAGCGCGCCGCTCACGCCGGAGGCGACATCCTTCGCCAGCGGCGTGAGCGCAATGCCGAAATGAAGGGGCAGATGCGCGGAAAGCGTGTACGCCTTCTGCAGGGCCTCCAGTTCGGCGTTCGCCTGGGCCAGCGTCACGCCGGGCTTGAGCCGCGCGATCGCCTTGTAGTTGAAGTTGCCCATATCTGCATTCAGGTCGTGCTCGCTCGGCGCCAGCGGCTGAAAGAGCAGAGCGTCGCGCTGCGGTTTCCTGAAAGGCGATCTTCGGCGCCAATGCGATCTGCGGAAACCGCATGCCCGGCGGCAGCACACCGATGACGGTGACCGGACTGGCCGTCGATCCGCAGCGTTTTGCCAATCACCGCGGGGTCGCGCGGCAAAGAATGTCTGCCAGCCTTCGTAGCTCAAAATCACGACGCTTTCGGCGTTTTGCCGGGCATCGTCCTCGACGAAGTCCCGGCCCAGGATGGGTTGAACACCAAGCAGCCGGAAGAGGTTCGGCGAAGCGATCACTGCGCCGACGATGCGGGGGTGATCTCCATTGGGAGAGACGCTCATTCCCCGTTGAGCAAAGATCGCGGCGTCTTCGAGGGTCGCCGCGTTTTTCTTCAGGCGCAGGAAATGCCGGTAATTGTCGGGAATCGACGACCGCTCGCTGCGCACCTTGTCTTCCACCGCCTCGCGCATCACGACCAGGCGATCCGGATCGCGAAAGGCAAACGGCTTGAGCAGAACCGCATTGACCACGCTGAAGACCGAAGTAGCCGCGCCGATGCCCAGCGCAAGCGTAAGGATGGCGGTGAGCGCGAAGCCGGGCGACTTGCGCAGCTGGCGAACGGCATAGCGGATGTCGCGAGCGGCCTGTTCGAGCCACGGCAGGCCGCGCTGGACGCGGTAGGTCTCGCGGATCTGCGTGATGCCGCCAAACGCGCGCAGAGCGGCGTTGCGCGCCTGCGGCTCATTCATCCCGCGCGCTGCGATTTTCTTCGATGGCCAGATCGATGTGCGCGCGCAGCTCTTCGTCGAGATCGGCATCGAGCTTTTTGCTGCGGAAGAGTGCTGCGCCGCGGCTGAGGAGAATCCGGATCCAGTCCATAATCGCCTCCTAATTCGACGGGGCAAGGAAGCGCGCCATGGTGGCGGCGATGCGCTCCCAGTTTTCGGTCTCCTGCTCGATCTGCTTCCGCCCGCTGCGGGTCAGCGAGTAGAACTTGGCGCGGCGTCCAGTTTCCGAGGTGCCCCATTCGCCTTGACCCAACCCCGCTGTTCCAGGCGAAGCAGAGCTGGATAGATGGTTCCCTGGTTGAGACTGACCGTGTTTCCACTGACTTGTTCGATCCGCCGCGCTATGCCATAACCGTGCAGCGGCCCCATCGACTCAAGCGTCTTCAGCACCATCAGATCAAGGGTTCCCTGCAATACATCTGATTTGCCTTCTGGCACCTCTTACCTCCTGTAGATCGTCCACCTATAGATTGCAGGCGTGATAGGTAGAATGTCAACAGGTTTGCGGCTGAGTTCAGCGACAATATGAGGTAGGGTGTCACTGATGTGATCAACAGGGAGGGATGCCCCGATGTACGATCATTGCCATGCTTCGGAACCTGGCTGCGGCCGTGATTGTTTGTACGGTGTCACAGATGCATGCGCAGTCCCAGCGAGACGCAGTGCTTTACGACCGGCACAACGTCGCGGAGATATTAGGATTCGAAGCACGCGGCGCCGGGAAACTGCCCGCCGGATGGTCTGGAAGCCCTCCTGATACGGTCGTACTTGAGAGCGATGTGGTGCAATCAGGCTCGTGGGCGATACGCCTAGACCGTTCCGCACTTCCCACTGGAACCTTCAGCACTGTCACCAGCGGCATTCCCATCGACTTCACCGGAGAAAGCATCGAGTTGCGCGGGTTTCTCCGGACCAGCGGCGTCTCCGGCTTCGCAGGGCTGTGGATGCGGGAGGACGGCGACGCTGGTCCGGTACAGTTCGACAATATGCAGCGCCGGCAACTCGACGGCACGCATGACTGGCAGCAGTTCTCAATCATACTTCCTCTGAATCCGGACGCAAACCATCTCGCTTTCGGCGCTCTGCTTTCCGGCAGCGGCATCGCGTGGGTCGATGGCCTGCAATTGCTGGTCGACGGAGAACCAGTAGCGAGGGCCCCTCAGCGTACGCCGGAACAGGCGGAAACCGATCACGCATTCGATCAAGGCTCGGGGATTCAGCTGAGCACACTTACACCTTTGCAGATCGAGAACCTGGCCGTGCTTGGACGAGTGTGGGGTTTTCTGAAATACCACGACCCGGTGGTCACGGCGGGCAAGCGCCGCTGGGATTACGACCTGTTTCGTGTGATTCCGAGCGTGCTTGCGGCGGGTAGCCACGCTGCGTCGGATGAAGTTCTGGCAAAGTGGATCGACAGCCTCGGTCCAATTGATTTGTGCACGGATTGCGTGTCGCTCGATCCGGCGGGATTGAAGTTAAAACCGGACCTCGCGTGGATCAACGATGCCGAATATCTGGGCGTGACGCTGAGCCGCCGGCTGCAAAGCATCTATCAAAACAGAGTGCGCAACCAGCAGTATTATGTCTCCCTGACGCCGAACGTCGAGAACCCTGTGTTTCACCATGAGTCGGGGTACGGGCCGCTTCGGTTTCCGGACCCCGGGTATCATCTGCTGGCTCTCTATCGACTCTGGAGCATCGTCGAGTACTGGGCTCCCGATCGTGACGTGGTGGGGGAAAACTGGCAAAACGTGCTCAGCGAGTTCATTCCCCGTGTGATGCTGGCGAAGGATAAGGACTCCTATTCGCGCGAGATGATGGCGCTGATTGCCGAGATTCACGATACACATGCCAATCTGTGGAGTTCGCTGAGTCTGCGGCCCCCTGTGGGTGCCTGCCGGCTTCCAGTCAATGTGCGTTTCATCGAGCGGTCGGCTGTGGTAACCGGCTACACGTCTGACAGTCCGGGCAAAGCTTCTGGGTTGCAACGCGGGGATCAGATCACCGCGATCGATGGCATCCGTGTCGACAATCTCGTCGCACATTGGGCGCCGCTCTATGCAGATTCCAATGAGGCCGCCCGAATGCGGGACATGGCCGCAAACCTGACAAACGGAAACTGCGGGCCGGTGCATTTAGAGGTGCGCCGCAATGGCGCCACAGATCTTGTTGCCGCCACCAGGCTGGAGGTCTCCGCGGCTGGATCACCGTCGAGGATACATGATCTGCCGGGCCCGACCTTCCAGATGCTCTCAAAAGACATCGCCTACCTCAAGCTCTCCTCCGTGAAGGTCGCGGATGTCCCGAAGTACATCGAACAAGCGCGGAGTGCGCGCGGGCTGATCGTCGACATTCGGAACTACCCGTCGGAATTCGTGGTATTTGCGCTCGGGTCGCTGCTCGTCCGCCAGCCGACACCGTTCGCGGAGTTCAGCAGCGGCGATCTTTCCAATCCGGGAGCTTTTCGAATAAACCATGTGGAGACACTCACGCCCGCTGAGCCGCACTATGACGGCAAGGTGGTGATCCTGGAGGATGAAGTCTCGATGAGCCAAGCCGAATACACGGCCATGGCGCTGCAGGCTGCGCCGCATAGCGTCGTGATCGGGAGCACCACTGCGGGGGCGGATGGAAATGTTTCGGAGATTCCCCTACCGGGCGGCCTGCGCACGATGATCAGCGGACTGGGCGTTTTCTATCCTGATGGAGCTCCGACGCAGCGGGTCGGGATTCGTGTTGACATCGAGGCACGCCCGACCATCGCGGGCATCCGTGCCGGGCGCGATGAAGTGGTGGAAGCAGCTATCCACCAGATCGTTCTCGGGCTCTCTCCTGCAGAGCTGGACAAACTGGCGCGGACTGATGATGCGGATTCGCAATCGGGTCGGTGACAGCAAGCAGCGAGCTGCAATCGGCATCATGCCGCCGGATTTTGTTCCTTCTCTTTCAATTCTTAGTCGCGTGTAGTAGGAGAGGCCTGAAACCCCGTCTGGCTTGTTAGGAGGTTTCATTGCAAAAGACCACTCGGGTAATTCTCATTACTTTGCTTTTCGGGCAGGGTATTGTCGTTCAACTGCCTGCGCAGACTAACGCTACAACCGGAACTAACAGTACGACCGTAAGCAGTAACCCGCCTCAACCTCCGAAAGGGGGAGGCCATAACCCGCCACCGTCAGGTTCCAAACCGTCAGGACCGCCGCCTTCCGGATCCCCACCTTCTGGAACTTCACCTACAGGGTCTCCACCGTCAGGAACGAAGCCGTCCGGTCCCCCACCCTCAGGGGCCCCAACAGCCCCTAAGTAGGCTACGCCGCGAGGGGCTGCTTGCCGGCCCCTTGGCTTAGTAACTCGTTGGGCGCGAGCGTTGGGAGAAATGCCGTTGGGTTGTTCTGAGATTTACTTCGCAAGCGCCTCACGGTTCTCTTTCGCCCAGTCGCTATCATGCGGCACTGCCTTCAGTGGCGGGCCGCCTTGCGTCCCGCAAGCGCAGGGCCCTTCGGTCTTGGCTTCTGTCATGCAAGAGCAGGACTTTGTTTGCAGGCACGCACAGACGTAAACCAAATTCTTCTGGTCTTGTGCACTTGTTGGAGCCTTCTTCGAGCCGGGCGACGGGATACAGGCCAACAACAATAGCAAGACAAAAAGAGCAGCAGTGGATCTCGTTCGATTTCTCATGGCTCGTCCTTTGGCGTGAGGTTAATATTGAAACCGGTCTCGCCACAATATCCACTTGATAGGAGCTATACATAGCCACTCCGATCTCCCACTAAGAGACTAGATTCTGCCGTCATCGATATTCACCGCATGTTGTGCGGAGAATATTTGCCCATGATGCGGAGATTAGAGCCTATAATCTCCGCATAGGACGCGGAGAATGAGCCGGTACATCCACCAGCTGAAGCATTGGCCCAGATTTGACTGGGACCGTAAACTCCTGGCTGAGTCGCTGGCGGCCGTCCGTCACGAGCAGGGTCGCCTGCTCGGGCGTATGGAGAATCTCGGCTTCCAGCTTCAACAGGAAGCGCTGCTGATGACCCTAACCGAGGATGTTGTCAAGAGCAGCGAGATCGAGGGAGAAAAGCTCAACAAAGAACTGGTGCGCTCTTCGATTGCAAAACGACTCGGCATGGATGTCGCAGGTCTCCAGACCGTCGACCGGAACGTCGACGGCGTAGTCGAGATGATGCTCGACGCAACACGCCGATACCAAGAGCCTCTTACCGCGGAACGGCTTTTCGCGTGGCACGCGTCGCTCTTCCCCACCGGCCGAAGCGGCATGAAGCGGATCAAGGTCGGCTCCTGGCGCAACCACGCCGCGGGTCCGATGCAAGTTGTCTCCGGTCCAGTGGGCCGGCAACATGTTCATTTCGAAGCTCCGCCCGCTGGGCGGTTGAAGCATGAAATGACGACTTTTCTTGGCTGGTTCAATAAGGCCAACGAAAAGGACTGGGTGGTCAAGGCCTCCCTGGCCCATCTCTGGTTCGTAACCATCCATCCATTCGACGATGGAAATGGCCGGATTGCGCGCGCCATCGCGGACATGGGCCTTGCTCGGTCGGAAAGGAGCGCGCAACGCTTCTACAGTATGTCTTCCCAGATCCTGCGCGAGCGCCACGCTTATTACCACCGCCTTGAGCAGGCTCAGCGCGGAACCATGGACGTTACAATTTGGATGGCATGGTTCCTCGAGTGTCTGGGACACGCCATCGAAGGATCACAAACGATACTTGCTAGTGTTCTCGCCAAGGCGAACTTCTGGGAGTCTGTCGCAGCGGTGCCCCTCAATGAACGCCAGAGACTCGTGCTCAATCGACTTCTGGAGGGATTTGAAGGCAAACTCACGACATCAAAATGGGCGAAGCTGGCGAAGTGCTCGCAAGACACTGCCGCGCGTGACATTTCCGCCCTCGTGGCAGAGGGCGTACTCAAACGCAACGCCGAAGGTGGCAGGAGTACGAGCTACTCAATCGCGGCCCACTCTTGACCTGCTACCTACACCGCAGGCCCTCGGTGCCCCATTCAAGCCGTGTTTTGGCTTGAGTGGGGTAGTTCCCGTTGTCCTACATCCTGCTCGGTTAACGACCCGTCAGCTTCTCCAGGTGTTCCGGATACCTCTCACCCTGCACAGGGATTTTCGTAGCCCCGCTATCGAGCGCGCGCACGTCATCTGACGTGAGCTCAATCGCAGCCGCTCCGATGTTCTCCTCCAGGCGAGACAGCTTGGTCGTGCCCGGAATCGGCACGATCCACGGCTTCTGCGCCAGCAGCCACGCGAGGGCAATCTGCGCCGGCATCGCATTCTTTTTTCGTGCCATGCTGTCGAGCAGATCCACGAAGGCTTGGTTCGCCCTCATGGATTCCGGCTGAAAGCGAGGCAGGGTGCTGCGGAAATCACCTTTGCCCAACTGGGTGTTCGCGTCCATCGTGCCCGTGAGGAAGCCTCTCCCCAGAGGGCTATACGCAACCAGGCCGATGCCCAGCTCTTCCAGCGTCGGGATCACTTCCGCATCAAGCTCCCGCCACCACAGCGAGTATTCGCTTTGCAGCGCGGTCACCGGCTGAACGGCATGTGCACGGCGAATCGTCTGCACCCCTGCTTCCGAAAGGCCAAAGTGTTTCACTTTACCTTCCTGGATGAGCTCCTTCACCGCGCCCGCGACATCTTCAATCGGCACATCGGGATCGACGCGATGCTGGTAGAACAGGTCAATGGAATCGATGTTGAGCCGCTTGAGCGAGGCCTCGGCCACTTGTTTGATATGCTCCGGCCGGCTGTTCAACCCCTGCCACCCTGGACTTCCATCGGGATTGACTTTAAAGCCGAACTTGGTGGCAATCACCACCTTGTCGCGGATGGGTGAGAGAGCTTTGCCTACCAGCACCTCGTTCGTGAAAGGGCCATATACTTCGGCTGTGTCGAAGAACGTGATCCCCCGGTCTACGGCCGCATGCATCAGCGCGATCATCTCCTTCTCGTCGCGCGCGGCACCATACGCAAAGCTCATGCCCATACATCCGAGGCCAAGCGCCGACACTTCCAGCTTGCTACTTCCTAATTTCCGCTTCTGCATTTCGCTGCTCCTCATCCTGTTTTGGTGATTCCCACGTCAAGAAACTGCTGCTGCACGACGCGTTTCGCGCCAGTGCCCGGGCGGCACGCCTTCCCACCCGCGAAAAGCGCGGACGAACGAGTTGGCATCCTCGTATCCCAGCAGGTAGGCGGCCTCATTCAACTCAAGCACTGAGTTCCCCAGGTAGTAGCGAGCCATCTTGTGGCGTGCTTCGTCGAGAACTCGCTGATAGCTGGAGCCGGCCTCCTGTAAATGCCGCTGCAGCGTACGAGAGCTCATGTGCAGGTCGCGGGCGATGTCGTCCATATTCGGGCGGCGCCCCGTCAGTCTTTGCTGGATGGCCCCGCGAACCAGCTCGACAAAGCTGTCGCTCTCCCGGTGGAGTTTAAGCTCCTCTTCAAATTGCGGCGCAAGCATCTCCAGCAGCTCTGCATTCCGGGTGACAAACGGGCAAGCAGTATCGCCGGCGCGAAACACTAAAGCGTTGCGCGCTTTTCCGCAAATCACGGGGCAGCCAAAGTACCCTTCGAGTGCCTTCAGGTGCGAGCGCGGTTGCACCAGCTCCACTCGCACCGGAGAGATGCGCGTGCCGCTGCCATGGCGTGCAATCGTGAGCAGCCAGGCGAAACAGTGCTCGATGAGCACCTGGGGTTCGATGTCCATCGCCAGCAACCAGCGGAACTCGATGCTCCACTCGTCATCGTCCTTCTCCTGCGCGATCTCTTCCGGAGCGGATAGCTTTTTGTAGCGCGCAATATGCTCAACGGCCGCGCCGAAGTTCTCCGTCGACAGAGCAGCGATGCCCATGGGATGGAATCGCTCGGTCTTCGTCTCCGTGGCCAATTTGAGACCGATCGCCGGATCGTTGCTTACCTCGCCGATCGCCCGCCACAGCGCGAATAGCTCCTCGGTAGTGACCAGGATGCGCGTCTGGTGGAAGAGATCCTGGGGAAGTCCGGCTCTGCGCAGCACTGCAGGGACACTCACTCCCGCTTCTTCCAACCGTTTGCGCAGAGTGCCGGCAACTCGAAAGTGTTTCACCATAGGGTTACTCCGTCTTGAGCGAAGCCATGTCGATGGAGAAGCGATACTTCACATCGGACTTGAGCAGTCTCTCATACGCCTGGTTGATCTGTTGGATGGCGATCACTTCCACATCGGAGGTGATGTTATGCTTCCCGCAAAAATCGAGCATCTCCTGGGTTTCCGCGAGTCCGCCGATGGGCGAGCCGGATAGGCTGCGGCGGCCGACAATCAACCCGAACGGACTCAGGTTCAGTGGCTTTTCCGGAACGCCCACCAGCGTCATGTTGCCGTCGCGGGCGAGCAGGTTGATGTACGCATTGATGTCGTGATCGGCCGAGACCGTGTCGAGAATGAAATCAAAGCTGCCCGCGTGCTTCTGCATCTCCTGGGCATCCTGGGAGAGCACTACCTCATCGGCGCCGAGGCGCAGCGCGTCCTCCACTTTGCTCCGCGATGTGGTGAACACCACCGTGTGCGCTCCCAGTGCGTGGGCAAACTTCACCCCCATATGACCCAGGCCTCCGAGACCGACGACGCCGGCCTTCTTCCCTTTGGTCACCTTCCAGTGGCGCAAGGGCGAATAGGCCGTGATGCCCGCACACAGCAGAGGCGCGGCGGCGGCGAGATTGAGGTTCGACGGGACGCTCACCACGAAGCGTTCGTCCACCACGATGCTGTCGGAGTAGCCACCGTATGTGACGCCGCCCAGATGACTGTCAGGGGAACCGTAGGTCAGCACGACATTTGGGCAAAACTGTTCCAGCCCGGCCTTGCATGAGGGGCAGGTACCGTCGGAGCCCACCAGGCAGCCCACGGCAGCGTGGTCGCCCGCCTTGAACTTGGTTACCGCGGAACCTGTTCTGGTAACCCGCCCCACGATCTCGTGACCGGGAACGCAGGGGTAAACCGCGGGCATAATATCCTTCCACTCATTGCGGGAATAGTGAAGGTCCGAGTGGCAGATTCCGCAGAACAGAATCTCGATCTGTACATCGTTTTCCTGGGGATCGCGCCGCCCGATCACGGTGGGGGCGAGCGGCGATGTCGCACCGGCGGCCGAATATGCTTTAGCGTTGAACATGCCTTTACGTTAGATGCCCAACCGGCGCAACGATATGCAAAACACGCCATTGTGCCTGCAGGATGCGCCATTTGGGAGAGAACTACCCCACTCAAGCCAAAGAGGCTTGAATGGGGCACCCCGATCGTCTCTGATGCCGGCCCTCCAAGCAGTGGCGATCCGGTAGTCCTATACCGGCACATACTGGTTGAGATAGCGCCTGGCCATGCGGAATCCGACCTTATAAGGCTCGCTAAAATCCGGGCCTGGATTATCTGCTGCGCCGTAGAGCTCGTCTTCGTGCTCAATGCTCATCGCACCCGCATAGCCGACGCTTTGCAGAACGCTGAAGAATGCAGGCCAATCGATGCTGCCCATACCGGGAATGCGGAACTGCCACCAGCGGGCCTGGTTCACCGGCACAATTCCCCCTCGCCGCACGATGTCCCAATGAATCTGGGTATCCTTCAGATGCACGTCATAGATCTTGTCAACAAAGTCTTTCGCAGTTTGGATTGGATCCATCATCTGCCACAGCAAATGTGACGGATCGTATTGCAGGCCGACATAGGGGGAATCCTTAAAGGCGTTGAACAGCGCTTCGAATCCCACCGGGCTGGTGGCAATGTTGGGGCCTCCCTGCCACGGCTCCCACAAGATGCGGACCTTGTACTCTTCGCAGGCAGCGAAATACTTTTCGTGGTAAACCCGAACAATCTCGTCAACTTGCGCTTCGAATGTTTTGGAGACATCTTTGCCCGACTGCGTTCCGATATAGGGAACGCCCAGCTTACCCGCCAGTTCGATTGCCTTGACGAAGTCGCTGTTTTCCCGCTCGCGCTCGGTGGGATCTGGGGCGATGTGATTTGCATTCACCTGCAGGGCTGAAACATGCATGCCTTTCGACGACAATTGGTTCTTGATCCTGGCGATGCCTTCGTCGGTGAGCTTCGTCGTATCCAATCCTTGAGCCCCTGCTCCGGCAGAGAGGATCATGTTGTTAAATTTTTCCTGGATCGCGAAATCAACGTTCGCTTCGCTGTACCGGCCTAAAATGCCAAGACGCGGCTTCCATTCCGTCGGGCTCGCTCCTGCTTTTGCAAAGGCTGCTAAACACGCTGCTGCGGTTGCGGATTCGAGTAAGGCGCGCCGGCTTATAGTTCCCTTGGCCATGAGGGTATCTTCTCCTACCGCAATGATCGCATGGCAGACGGTAACGCGCGTTTCATCAAGATCGGAGGTAAGCTGATTCCCATGAACCCTCTCGTCAATCCCTCCTGGCTGGCCGGACGTCTGCACGATCCAGGTATCGTCATCCTGGATGCTACGCTTCCGCCGGTCGGTGTCACCCCGCCGGTTGACACCCGTGCGCGCTACGTTGCCAGGCACATTCCTGGAGCGATCTTCTTTGATATCGAGCAGCTCTCTGACCGTTCCAGCCCGTTGCCCCACATGTTGCCCACGCCCGATGTATTTTCCCGTGGCCTGTCGGCTCTTGGTATCGGCGATAGCATGGCCATCGTCATTTATGAGCAGGAAGGCGTTTTCTCCGCCCCGCGAGCATGGTGGATGCTCAAGACCTTCGGAGCCCAAGATGTCTCCCTTCTCGACGGCGGACTCCGCGCCTGGATCGAAGCCGGCCTGCCCACGGAGTCTGGAGACGTTTCCCGCCCGCCGGCCGTCTTCCACGCCAAACTCGATCAGGATGCGGTGAAAGACTTCTCCCAGGTGCAACAGATGATCGCGGCTCACGCGCAAATTCTGGACGCCCGCTCAGCCGGCCGGTTCAGCGGCGCCTTACCCGAACCGCGGCCCGGCATAAGCTCCGGACATATGCCCGGAGCTACCAGCATTCCGTTCACAGAACTGGCCGAAGGGGGCCGCTTGAAGCCCGCCGAGGAACTCCGCCGGCTCTTCGCCGCAAAAGGTGTGGATATCGAACAGCCCATCACCACCACGTGCGGCTCTGGCGTCACCGCCGCTGTCATCGCGCTTGGCCTCGAGCTCGCAGGCGCCAAGCAGGTCAGCCTCTATGACGGCTCCTGGGCCGAATACGCCACTCACCCGGAAGCAGTAATCGAGAAGAACACCTAGCGACACGCTTCCACGATGCTGACCGGGGAGTTGGTGGGGATAACGCGGGTGAGTTGGAAGTTGGCTTTCTTGAGCAGGGCGCGGTATTCGGGTTCGCTGCGCTCCTGGCCTCCGGCTAAAGTCAGCATGGTGATGTCGAGTGCCTTGCCGGGGTGGAAGGCGTTGCCTTCGGGCAGCACCATCTCGACGATGAGCAGGCGGCTGCCGGCAGACATGGCGCGGTGGCAGTTGCCCAGGATGGTCAGGCACTGCTCCTCGCTCCAGTCATGGATCACGTGGGACAGCATATAGAGGTCGCAGCCGCCAGGGATGCTCTCGAAGAAGCTGCCTGGACAAAAGGTAACGCGATCGGCCATGCCGCGGGACTGGATGAGCTCCCTGGCGCCGGCCTGGTTATGCGGCAGATCGAAGAGAGTGCCGTGCGGGCCGGGATGGCTGGCCAGCAGGGTAGTAAGGATGTGACCCGTAGCTCCGCCGATGTCGGCGATGTGCGAGTAGGAGGAGAAGTCATAGGCAGCGGCGATGGCGGGCGCGTCGCCGCTGTTGATGCCCATCAGCATGTCGCTGAACATGGCGGCTTCTTCGAGATGGGTAGTGAGATAGTCGAAGAAGGGTTCGCCGAAGTGATGATCGAAAGAGGGCTGGCCCGTCTGGACGGAGTAGAGGAGTTTGGACCAGGGGACGACGAAGAGATCCCCGGTAATCGAAAGGATCGACGTACGGACCGAGCCAGGGACGTTGGAGCGCAGCGGCTCGGCGAGCGGTGTGAGGGAGAACCGGTGGGATTGGTCTTCGCTGAAGATCCCGTTGGAGGCGAGGGTGCGCAGCACGCGATAGAGTGCGGGCGCGTGCGTGCCGGTGATGGCGGCGAGTTGTTGGGCAGTTTGGGGCTGGCCGGCGAGGTGGTCTGCGAGGCACAACTGGGCGGCTGTGCGGAGCAGAAATGGGACGGTGTAGCCCAGCGACATTCTCATGAGCTGTGCTTGGGGTGGGGGTGGTGTTTGGGCGGATTCCGCTGCTGACATAGTCGTTCTCGTTGGGATGGAATCGCCACTCTAGCAGGAATGTTCGCGAGTGTCGATTGCCAGCAGTGTCAATCTGCCTGCACTCGTCAAAAGGGCGCGGTCCCTTCCAACCGCGGCAGGTTACAAGTCGATCACGTTTTCAAGCTCTTTGCTAGATTTCGGCGCGTAACAATTTGCCCAATGCTGCGGCTGCGCATCGCAATTCTTCATCCCGGGTCAAGCAATCGGGACAGAGACGGAGCCACTGGCCGCGCGCATCGCAAATGATTCCCTCACGCTGGAGTCCGGTTGCAAAATCCATCGCCTTGGCAAGGCGGATGGCGAGGAATGCTCCGTGGTCCTCATCGCCGCCCTTTACTGTGTCTACGCCGGCATCTGTGATGTATCCACGTAGGGCGTCGAGCTGCTTGAGGCCGTATGCGCGAAGTCTCTCAACGCCCATAGCCAGCGTGAATTCCAGGCCACTGCGGGCCTGGTACCACGTAAGCACGGGGGGAGTGGACTCGAGAAAAGCATTGCCGCCGTAGTTGAGCACAGGCAACTCAGGCCGGGTATATCCGAAGGGATCGGAATTGGCAAACCACCCGGAGTCCAGTGGGCGCAAGCCAGCCTCAAGTACCTCAGGTGCAATGTATAGAAAGCAAGCCCCTGGGCCACCACGAAGATACTTGTAACTTCCGCCGATCACAAAGTCGGCTCCTAGCTGAACCACGTCGACGGGGATGACACCAACAGCATGGTAGGCGTCTACGAGCAGCCTCGTTCCGTGCCGGCGGCAAGCGTTCGCAAGCGTGTCAAGGCTCCTGACGATCTGGCCGGTCATGAACATGACTTGAGATACAACAACCAGTCCTGCTCCATCTCGATCCTTCACTGCATCAATGAGCGGCTCTATGGTGAAGTCACCGTCCGCTTCGGGCTCAACCCACTGGAGCTCTATACGATCGAGCGCGGCGTACTGCTTCAATATCACGTCGATGGAGTCGAACTCTCCTCGTGTGCTGATCACGCGCGGCTTTCCTGGCAGGGCGTTCAGGACGGCACGCAGACCTTGCCCCGCTGAAGTCTTGGGCACGACGCAATCGGTATGGGTGGCGCCGATCAGCGTTGCAATGCGCGTACGAAAAGCCTCCCGCTCTTCAAGCCAAGCATCCCATGCATCGCCAAGTTTGCTGTACCAGACGGCGGTCGCTTCGGCTATATCATCAGCCATCGCGTCCAGGGGCCGACCCATGGAGTGGTTCGCCAGATAAAGGGAATTGCTCGACAAGACTCGGGAAAAGAGCGGAGCAATGTGCCGCTGAATAGAGTCTGGCTGTAACGAACCGCCGCCCACTCTCGACACAGCCTGCTGAACCCTTCCGTTCATCGCTGCAATAACCCTGTTCGCGCTGCAAGCAACTCAGGGAAGAATGTTAGTTCAAGTGCTTGCTTCAGAAAGCCCACCCCGGATGAGCCCCCGGTTCCCGGCCGAAAACCGATGATCCTTTCTACCGTCTTCATATGACGAAAGCGCCAGAGCTGGAAATACTCTTCGACGTCAACAAGCTTCTCGCACATTTCGTAGGTATCCCAGTGTTCGCGAGGATGTTCGTAAATTCCACGAATGACCCGCACGAGTCCTTCGCTCTTGAGATGCGGCTCGCTCCAGTCACGTTCCGTACATTCTCGTGGAATGGAAAATCCTCGCCTTGACAGGTGCAGCAAGAACTCGTCATACAGGCTGGGCGCTTCCAGGGCGGTCTTCAGCGCGTCGTGTACGACTGGGTCATGCTCAAACACGCGAATCGCATCGCGATTCTTGTTCCCGAGTAAAAACTCAAGCTTCCGGTACTGGAAGGACTGAAAGCCGGATGCATTGCCAAGTACGCCGCGGAACTCCAGATATTCCGACGGTGTGAGCGTTTCGAGCACCACCCACTGCTCGAACAGTTGCATCTGAATGAGCTTTGCCCGCGCCAGGATCTTGAAGCACGGGTCGAGCTCGTCGTGTTGCACGAAGCGGATTGCGGCGGTTAGCTCATGGATCAACTGCTTGAGCCATAGTTCGGCGACCTGATGCTGGATGATGAAGAGCATCTCATCGTGATGAGGGGGTGAAGACAAGGGGCGCTGTTGAGCCAACAATTCCGGCAGGCATAGATACCCGGCGTAGTTGAGCCGATCCGCAAAATCGGTCACAATCCCCGGTTCGAGCGGTCTTTGGTTCTCCTTCATAAGGTCCACTTTACGACTGCTCAGTCAACCGGGCAACTGTGCACCGTCGCAGTTCTCAACTCAGGGAAAATGGGCTTCTCATCCTTTCGCCGTCCTCAAAAAAGATCGCCTCCCGACGATTCCCACGTTGCGCCATGGGGAAAATTAACACGAATGACGGTACCGGGGATAGGTATCATGTCCCACTAGTGTCCGGTTTGTTTGGAGATGCCGGTAAGTGCACTATTGAGTATGGTTGCTAACGATTCGGGGTGTCCACGATTTGAAACGGTGATGGCGATACGTGTGCGACCTGGGAAAACCACCTTCAACGAAGGGGCACGGCTTCAGCCGTGCCGTAGATGTTCTATGAACGATCGGCTTTACAGGCTGCGGAAAAACTCATTTCTGTTGAAGGGGACGGCTTCAGGCCGTCCATAACTACTTTGAAATGAATTCGGCTTTAGCCGCTGAGGGATAGCCTTCCCCTCAAAACGGCACTTTTTCCGCAACGTGTGAAGCGTGCCCTTCGTTGAGAGGGTGTCTTTCCAGGACTATTCGGAGGTCCCGTTCGTCCGTAAACTTCACGCGCATTTGTCTTCGGATTCTGTCGGTGTCCGTCTTCGAAAAACCCGGATTTCATGAGCCTTGCAGCAGCCTCTTTACGTCCAACGTAACCTGCCGCTCTAACCAGTCGATTCTCTTCGACATCAAACCGGACACGAGTGATCCTATCCCTATCTCCCCCGAAACTTCCAGCTCCCCCGAGTCTCGAGGTTTAGGCCTGAGGTTCCCGGCGTACCATCCCCAGGCTCATCTGCGGGGCTCCTGGGTAACAATATGAACATCCACCGTGGGACAAGCGCGTAGCAATCCCCGAATCGCCGCAAGGTGTTGAAACCAGCGCCAGCCTGAGCGAACAGACCGCCCAAAGATTACCTGAGACGATTTGCGGGACGAAATAACCTCCGACTTTTCATTAGGTGTTTTGGGTGGAGGTGAGCGGAACCTCCAAGGAACGCGGCGCTGTCGGCTTCACAGACCTTGGCGGGCTATTACTCAACCAGTTACGGACGAGTGGGCGACAATCCAACCGGAACCCGCGATTTGACCTTCAACCCGTCTGGATGAGTGCGTTATCGCCCTGTTCTAGGCAGTTGAGATTCTTCCTTGTCGGAAGTCAATAACCGCAAGATGACTTGTCAGAGTAATCAGCACGGCGCGGTATGAGAAACGCGCCGTTGTCTCATAAGTTTCATATCGCATCCTCTAGGGGGTGCGATTCTGATGCCACTCGTGTGGTGTAGCTCCAGTGACCCTCTTGAACGTCCGCGTGAAGTGGCTCTGATCTGCAAAACCTGTTGCCACAGCCACCATGGAAAGGCTCTCTCCTTTCATCAGCAGTAGCTCCTGCGCTTTGCCGATCCGGGTGTTCAGTTGATAGCGATGCGGGGATACTCCTGTAGATGCCTTGAACATCCTCGCAAATTGCGAGGATGACAGGTCGACCAGACGGGCAAGCTGGAAAACAGAAACGGATAGATCGAGATGCTCGTGGATGAAGTCGAGAACGAGACGGAGTTGTGAGACCGATAGTCCTGAGTTCTCTTTTTGGGGTCGCCCCTGGAAGCAGGCGCTCAGGAGGGCGATCGTGAGTCCTTCTCCGTACAATCCTGTACTCGGGTCAGATGCGTCACATTCGGCAGCAAGGAGTCGCGCGCACTCGACCGCTCTCTTGTCATGAAACATCAGCTCAGGATTTCCTGCTTTGCCCGGGTCCAGATCGGGGCCGAACCAATCTCCCAGAGATTTCCTGTCGAAGCTCAGGCGAAGTTCGCGTACAGACTCCATGTTGTCCGTATAGCCCCAAACCCTCATCTCTGCCGGGACAAAACTGATGCGATTAGGCCGTTGACGTTCCAGGGCAGCGGGACGATGCAGATTTGTGTGGGCCTCACATCTGCCGCCTATCTCCGCGAGCACAACTGTGAGAGTGTCTTGCGGACCCGACAAATCGTGCCAGGCACGGCCTGGGTGGTTGAAGTGCTGCAGGTGACGAACCGCTATGCCCGCGAAGGTTCGAAGTCTGCTGTGCGCCGCCTTCATACCGTGCGGAGAACGAAACTCAAACGTGTCCGATCCCTCAGAAACCTGCATCTGTCGTCCTCCTTTTGCGGCTCTCGCCCATAGCGTTTTCATACTATGGTAGCTGTTTCGTACAAGCCATTCTCTGTTCCTTCTAAGTATTTTGAGAGAAATGCCAGGAGGAAGAATGGCCGGGAAGCTCAAAGGAAAGATCGTTACACTGGCAAAGAGAAACAAGGGAGAGAAGATGACAGTTGCAGAACTGATGCACCACAACTTCGATGAGATCTTCATCGAGCTTGATCCAGTGAAGCGCGAAGCCATGATGCGCAATGCTTATACGGAAGATTGCGTATGGATACACCCGGGTGGCCGCCTGGTCGGCATTGCGGCGATCAATGAGGCAGCGTCGGAAATTCGTAAGCGCATCCCGGAGTACGGCTACGCGGTGGTTGGCGATATTCACACGATGCACAATGTCGGGATGTGCCGTTGGGGGAGCGGACTTCCTGACCAACCGTTCCGCTATACCGGTACGGACGTTCTGGAGGAACGCGGCGGCCGTGTTGCTGTGTTCTACACCTTCATCGATAGTGGAACTCCGCCGGTCTCGTCGACGGAATAAGGCCTTCGCTTGGATGGAAAACGTGGCTGACTCGCAGTAGCGCCGTTAGATACCTGCCGGACTGCTGTCGCGAAGCCAGCAGTCCGGCCTTATCCGTTCTCGTCAGCGGATGGATAACGACTAACGCCCTCTTCTTGAGTCAAGCGAGTCAGGAGGAAATGCGGTGACCGAAATGCGCTGACAGACGGAAATGCGGTGCCAAGGTGGCCCTTTATCTTCCGTCCCTTTATCTTCCCTAGAGTCAGACTGTTGGCGACGACGCAAAGTTCCTCGCCTTCACGTTGAACTCGGCCGCCGGAACCACGGAATTGCGCACAGCCTTCGCCCTGCAAGGATCAACAGGAGAGGGGGCGCTTACTATGTTTTATCTCGAGCGGCTGGCGGTGTGAGCCGTGGGCGTGGAAAGGCGTTGGATGGGCGGGACGTTCCGCTAACAATTTCTTTTGGCCTTTAGGGGGCGCAACTGCTTAAAGACCGGTGAACGTCCCGACTGGTCCAACGCCTTTCGTCCACGCCTTTCTCCTCATGCCATTCCCGAAGGTCCACCCCTTGGGAAAGAGCCGTGTTCCTGGTCGTTGCGGTTTTGCCTGTTTCGGGCTTTCGCCGCCGCCTGGTTAGCGATGCGATCTATTCTATTTTGCTCTGGAGTCTCCACGGTGTTGGACTGGTCCTGCTGAGGTGGGTTTGTCGTTTCAGGTTCGTTTGCCATGGGTACAGTCTCCTGTTCACTGCATATCCCAAAGCATACGCCAGATAGTCGCGTTTCGCGGTGATTTGCATCACAGGCTTCGGCACTGGCGTGCGCTGATCGAGAATGAACAGGAGTAAGGTAATGTGGACAGGACATAACCCAGCGCGGCAACGCGCGGCGCTTTATAAGAATTTCTGTAAAGCGCCAGTCCCGCCTGCTGACCATGAAACTTCCGTATCTTCGGACGTAATGCGGCGACGGACGTAATGCGGATCGCGGACGTAATGCGGCGACAGCATACCTATTGCAGCAAATGAACACTTCTGAAGGTGAGGTTTCGTATCATGTTTTTCTTGCTTCCGAACTGAAACTAAGGGGAATAGGTATCATGTCGACGCATTACCCCCATGTCGACGCATTACGCCTCCGCTACACCCTCATCGACTGGATCAACGCCGGAACGGTTCGCGCCAGCAAGATTGGCAACGCGTCCAAGATTGATCGCTCCTACCTGGCTGACTGGCTTGAAGCGCGTGAGCTGGCAGCGTGTACGTCCGTCTGACCCGGAAAAGCAAAACGGGGAGGAGTCTCTCGACCCTTCCCCGTGCGCATTCCCTTGCTCAAGCTGCCTTTAGGAGCGTAACTCACACCGTGCACCGAACATCATGAACACAAAGAGCCAAGGTGTTTGAAACTCAGGAGGGATTGACCGCCAGTCCCCACCCGCCGGAACGTATTGCATGTATTGTCGAACCATGTCCACCTTGTCGCCGTCCCACGGAAGGCCGACGTATTGGCTCGCGCGGTGAAGGACACACGGCCGGTTTGCCGCCTACTGGAACGCGCTCCACCACTCGACGGGGCATGTTTGGCAGGGTCGGTACTACTCTTGTCCTCTGGATGAATCCCATCCGTGGGAAGCCTTGCGCTACACGGAGCTGAATCCGGTACGCGCCTCTCTGGTGGCTAAAGCGGAATGCTGGGACTGGTCCAGTGCGGCTGCGCATTGTGTTGCGGACTCGACAGGAGCATGGCTGGCGATGCACTTGTGGCGTGGTCGATGGTCCCCTGTCACTTGGCGTGAATATCTGGATGCAGGCGTAACCGAGTCCCAATTGTCGGCCATTCGTCGTAGCACCTTTAGCGGCCGCCCGCTGGGCTCACAGGAGTTCATCCGCACGCTGGAAAGAGAAACCAAACGCCGCCTGGCACCCCAAAACGCGGGCCCAAGAAGAAGACCGATAAGAGCGAGGGTCAGCAGACATTTTCTTTTAGTGCTTAGTTGATTATTTGCCCTTGGTTGAGCCATCCATCCAGCCCTTGTAGGTACGCAGCATTCCCTATGGTGGTTACTTCGCCTGTCCCCGACCCCCCCTGTCCCGACCCCCCCGAAGCCCCCAAGCAGGTTGCTAATCTGGCTCCGCGTTATAATCCCCACCGGTAGAGCCTGGTCGAGGAGGATCTCTAACATGTCACGGAAAGTGGATCTCTACGATAGTGCATATGGAAATTATGAGTCGGCTACCTACCGCCAGGTGCGCATCGAGACCTACGGCGAGGATTTTGGGCAAACAAGCTGGGTTACAACGGAAGAATCTAATGCAATCCCCCAACTGCTGGGTCTGAGATCCGATTCGTTTGTGCTGGAAGTGGGGTGCGGTTCGGGGGGATACGCGTTGCACCTTGGAGAAAAAGTGGGCTGCCGGCTCATAGGGCTGGACATCAATGAACCGGGAGTTCGCAATGCGAACCAACTTGCGCTGGCAAGAGGTCTCGCTTCCCAGGTGCGTTTTGAACAGTGCGACGCCTCGAAGAATCTAGCTTTCGACGACAACACCTTTGATGCCGTGTTCTCGAATGACGTTCTGTGCCATCTTCCGGGACGCCCTGAGGTGTTGGTTGAGATATTTCGTGTACTAAAGCCCGGCGGGCGGATGCTGTTCAGTGACGCTCTGGTAATTGGCGGAATGGTTTCCCACGAAGAGATAGCTACGCGAAGCTCGATCGGCTTTTACGTGTACAGCCCGCCCGGAGAGAATGAACGCCTCATGGAGCGAGCGAAGTTTCGACACATCCGCGTAAAAGATACAACCGAGAGCGCGGCTCGGATCGCGAAGCAGTGGTATCACGCACGGGAGAAAAGGAAAGAGGAACTGGTCGCAGCGGAAGGCAATACTAACTTCGAGGGACTGCAACGGTTCCTCTCCTGTGTACATGTTTTAACGAGCGAAAAGCGTCTGCTGAGGTATCTGTACGTTGCGAGTAAGGAGCCCCGAGATGATCTCACTCCCTGATTGCATGAAATGTGTCGCAGATACTAAATGCCGCGCTATGCGTCATGGTGGGAGTATAGTCCCTACCGTGAGCGATTTTTATGGCGCGGGAACCATTATCTGTAGTGTCGTCGGCACCTGGTGGGGAAGCTCACCAGTGCAGCTCTTCATGTATCACGCAACCGCCAATTACGCCTATAGTAATTGGGATGACGGTGAGTGCATTTATAACCTCAGTTGCCCGAACGGTAACGATAAAGCCTCTTGTGGTGTGCAAGTGCCTCAGGTTCATTGGCCCTTACCTGGGATAAACGGAGGAGCCTGTACCAAGTTCTTTTGGGACAAGCGTTTTGTAGTGGCCGGGGACTGCATTCCTATCGGTAAATCAACGCCCGCACAGACTGCGATAAACTGTAATTGAAACAAAAACGAAAGGGGATCATTTCAATGCTGCGTTCACACTTGGTATGGTGTTTCTGGCTAAACATCTTAGCCACATTGCTGGCGGTCGCGTTGCTGTATTTCTACCCGACCCCGGGTGGATTTACGGTCACTTCCGCGAGACAAACGCGCTATATCGACGGGGGGCAGCTCCCTGCAGCTTTGTTGATGATTTCCACCAATTTCCTGATCGCCGTTTATCTGGCGTTTCGGGTTTACAAAACAGCAGTTTTATAATTCTTCCCTAGTTTCGACTTGGTTGTCCGGAGATTCGCCATGATGGAATCTCCGGACAACCAAGCGGTCTTCACTAGACCGCTGAAGCAAATCGTCCGCCGCAGCGCCGCACACCGCTAAGCTGCCTCGTAAGCCTGTACGATCTTCTGCACCATCGGATGACGCACCACCTCAGCCTCGGTAAAGTGACAGAAGCCGATTCCAGCAACGTTCGCCAGCAGCTTAGTCGCCTCAGTGAGGCCTGACTTTACGTGCCGGGCAAGATCGTTCTGCGTCGGGTCGCCTGTGATCACCATCTTTGATTTCTCGCCGAACCTCGTGAGAATCATTTTCATCTGCTCCTGGGTGGTGTTCTGCGCCTCGTCCATGATAATAAAAGCGTTCTTCAATGTCCGGCCACGCATAAACGCGAGAGGGGCTGCTTCAATTGAGAAGTCCTTCATCATCTTCTCGACCTTTTCCTGAGACAGCATCTCATACAGAGCGTCGTAAAGTGGGCGCAAGTAGGGTCAAAGTTTCGTGGTCGGTCAAAGTTTCGTGGTCAGACGGGTCGGTCAAAGTTTCGTGGTCAAAGTTTCGTGGTCAGACGGAACTGGTACTTTGGAAAAACAGAGACGACTACGAATCGAACCTGAGGTCGCCTTGACTGCTGGGCACGAAGGCTCGGATTCTGTGCGGGTAGCCTGGGAAGACACCCGCACATCCGCAGCGTCGCATTCTTATTTAACCAAACCCTGAACTTTCTCCTGCAAATTGCATCTGTATAGATAAGCTCGCTTACGCTTGAAGAAATGCTCAAGGGTAGAGCGCCGTCGTGCATCCAGGCCGGATGTACCGGAGCGCCCAGAGACCCATCTCTCGTGGAGTGCACCCGGACGCAAGGTCATGATGCATGCATGCAAGGCACCCTGGCGGATCGTTCCGCCATGGAACCGCTCGTTTCCGATGGAAACTTACATCCGACACTAGCAACCGTAAGCGTGGCGAATGCTGATACGAAACCCACTGATACGAAACCTAAGGATGGGCATAACCCAGCCCAGCCCACCTACCCTCGCAGAGATAGAACAGCAGAGGGAAGATCTTATCCAGGCAGACCTCCCTTCGGAGCACGCAACCAGTCCGGCTGCCCCTGACCCGGTTCACCCGCCAATCGCGGCGCCGCCCAACCCAATCCCGGTCCCACTCTCCGCACCGCCACGGCCTCCTCTCCACCAGCAACAGCCGCCCGCGCCGCAGCACACCCGCCAATCCATATTCGACAAATACGCCCTCTATGGGCTCGCCGGAGAAGCCGTGCGCACCCTGGCCCCGCACACCGAGGCCCAGCCCGAAGCCATTCTCCTGCAACTGCTCGCCGCCTTTGGCAACATCATTGGCCCCGGCCCACACTGCATGGTCGGCGCCACCCGTCACACCTTGAACCTCTTCCTCGTGCTCGTCGGAGAATCCAGCAAAGCGCGCAAGGGAACCAGTTGGAACCAGCTCTCCCACCTCTTCGCAGAAGTGGATCGCGCCTGGACGGAGAATCGTGTCACCAGCGCGCGTCTCACCGCCCGCGGCCTCATCGGCATTATGGGGCAGCAGACAGGCGATCGCCGTCTGCTCGTGCTCGCCGAGGAACTCGCCTCCGTGCTGCACACCATGGGCCGCAGCCGCTCCCAGCTCTCCCCCCTGCTGCGCTGCGCCTGGGATAGCGGAACCCTGCGTATGCTCGACCGTGATCGCCTCGTGCAGGCCGCCGGAGGCCACCTCAGCCTCATCGGTCACATCACCCAGCGCGAGCTCGCCGAGTCGCTCCACCGCACCGAAGCCCACAACGGTTTCGCCAACCGCTGCCTGTGGGCCTGCGTCGAGCGCAGCCAATGCCTGCCCGATGGCGGCAACGTCGACCCGCAAGAACTATCCGCCATCGCCCGCCGCCTCGCCCGGGCCGTCGAGTGGGCACAAGGCCAGACCGAAATCCTCTTTCGCCGCGACCCAGCCGCCGCCGAACTCTGGAATGACTACTACCCGACCTTGAGCCAGCTCCATTCTGGCCTCCACGGCGCCGCCACCGGCCGTGCCGAAGCACAAGTGCTGCGCCTCAGCGCCCTCTACGCTGCTCTCGACTGCAGTTCCATCATCCGCTTGCCTCACCTACAAGCGGCTTGCGCCCTGTGGGACTACTGTTCCGAATCCGCGGCCTCCCTCTTCGGTGCCTGCGTCGGAGACTCCGTCGCCGACCGCATCCTCGAAGCTCTGCAGGCCGCCGAAAACGGCCTCACTCGAAAACAGATCCGGGATCTCTTCCATGGCAACATCAGCAGCAGCTCGATCGACCAGGCGCTCGAAAAGCTGAGCTCTCTCGGAGCAGCCACTTGCCGTTTCACCGGCGCCGGCCGGGGCAGACCCGCCGCCCTCTGGTCGGCCATCGGTCACGAATACGCAGAGCCGATGCAAGAACAAACCCCCGAAGAGTCCTTGAGGAGGCAAATTAGTGCGTTAGTGCGTACTTTTTAGCCATTTCCCGAACCCGTGTTTCCCGCCATTCAGCAATGGCGTTCTTCAGCGATGCTGAACGCTACGGAGATTTCGAGGTCAACAGCAGGACTACTCAGGGCTTAATGGCAATCAGACGATGATTCCTTACGACAGCTCGCAGCTTCGAAACAAAATTGTGATCCCGACCGGACCGACCTATTCCGGACGTCGCGCTCACCTAAGCCGGGACTCCAACCTCAGCGCCGCCGCGCTCCACCGACAGATAGCCGGTGTAAAGCGTCGTGATCGTATCCCGCGCCAGCTCTATCCCCGACAGCGGCTCCCGGTCCAGGTAAATACACTCCATGAAGTCCTGGAACTCTTGCGGATACCCATGCTGCCAACCCTCATCCGGCGCAGGACGGCTCCATCCCTGCTTGGTGCTGGTCTTCTCCACCACATACACATCCGCAAAAATATCTTCCCGCGGATTGAAGGTCTCAAGCGCATTGATCGGATTCAGATTGCATCGGGTACGATGATTGTTACAAAACACCTCGATCCAGTTATTCACGCCGCCCATCACCAGCTCAGAGGAAAAGATATCCGCCACGGTCCCATCAGAAAATTTAATATGGACCTGCGCGTAGTCCTCGATATCGTCATACCCGGTGCGCAGAAAACCTTCATCGCGATAACTCGGCAACCGGGTAATCTCATGGGTGCGCGTGCTCACCGTCGCCGGCCGGATAGGCGCCCCATTACGCGCTTCACCCTCAACCCGCTTCAAATAAAGCGCGGTGCTCACCGGATGGCAGCCCTTGCCGATCAGTGATCCTCCACCGGAGAACTTCCATTGGCCGTAGTAAGGGGAGTGGGATCCGCTATGCGACTGCTCTCCCAGGATGCGCAGAATCTGCCCACCGGTCTTTTGCAGGATCTCCCGTTCCTTCTGAATCGCTGGGGCGTATACCCAATCCTCGGCATAACAAACCCGATTGCCGCTGGCCTTCGCCGCAGCAACAATGCGCTCGCAGCTCGCCGTGGCCTCGCTCAGCATCCGTGCCTTGGAAAAAGAGCGCGCATCGAACCCATCGACGCCCGCGCCGTAGTAGCCGGTAAGTGGTTTCTCGATAATGACGTGCTTCCCCAACTGCAGAGCCTGCACCGCCAACTCTTCATGGGACGACGGAGGCGTGCACAGATCCACCACGTCTACCGCCGCGCACAGTTCGGCAAAGCTATCGAATGCGCGCATCCCCGTCTCGCGCGCAAACTTATCCCGCGCTTCCGGTGTCCTGGAGGTCACGCCCACGAGCTCCACAGGCACACCGTAAACCCGGCGGATAGCCTGCCAATGAAAATTAGCGGCAAACCGCGCACCCACAAATCCCACCCGAACTGGTTTTGTCATGTCTGTGCTTCCTGTTTAGTGCGAGTGGCGAGGAACAACCTTGCGCAGGTCGTGATACTTGACCGCAAACTCCAGGCACGCCCCGGTCTCGAGCTGCCCTACATTGGCGCGGTAGAACTCCTCCCACGGCGAGTGGTTGGTTATCTCCGCGGGCTTGAGCTGCTTGCGCCGCTCCGCGATCTCCTCATCGGACAGCAGCACATCCACCCGCCGCTGCCGCAGGTCAACCTTGATCTTGTCGCCTGTCTGCAGGATCGCAAGGTTCCCTCCAACCGCCGATTCCGGAGAGATATTCAGAATGGACGGGCTGTCGGAGGTGCCGCTTTGCCGCCCGTCGCCCATACAGGGCAGCATGCGAATTCCCTGCCGGATGAGTTTGCCGGGCGGCGTCATATTCACCACCTCGGCAGATCCGGGGTAACCCACCGGCCCCGATCCGCGGACCACCAGGATGGAATGCTCGTCGATGCCCAGAGCAGGATCGTCAATGCGCTTGCGGTAATCTTCCGGTCCGTCAAAGACAATGGCCCGAGCCACAAAGCAGTCCTTGTTCCCCGGCTCCTCCAGGTAACGTCGGCGGAACACGTCGCTGATGACCGAGGTCTTCACCAGCGCGGAGGTGAACAGGTTGCCCGAAACCACCAGCAGGCCGGCATTCTTCTTCAGCGGGTGGTCGTAGGTCCGGATGACGTTGGTGTCGAGACTGCGCGCATCCTTGTAGTTTTCCCCAACCGTCTTGCCGCTTACGGTGAGCGCGCCGGTGCGGATCTTCCCCGCCTGCATCAGCTCGCCGAAGATCGCGCCAACCCCGCCGGCACGGTGATAGGCCTCGCCGAGAAACTCTCCCGCCGGCTGCACGTTGGCCAGCAGGTGGATCTGGTGCCCAACTCGCTCCCAGTCGCGAATGTCCAGGTCGACCCCAACGTGCCGCGCGATAGCGTTGATGTGCGGAGGACAATTGGTAGACCCGCCGATCGCGGAACAAACCACAATCGTATTCTCAAAGGCCTCGCGGGTAAGAATCTTGCTCGGGGTAAGATCCTCTCTCACCATCTCCACAATTCTTCGCCCGGTGCGATAAGCCATCCTGGCCCGTTCTGCGTAGGGTGCCGGGATGGTGCCGCATCCCGGCAGCGACATACCCAAAGCCTCGGCCAGCGAGTTCATCGACAGCGCAGTTCCCATGGAGTTGCAGTGGCCCGCACTGGGCACAGTGTCGAGCACTTTCTCGATTAATTCCTCGCCGGTAGCGTCCCCCTCGGCTAAGCGGCGGCGCATCTCCCAAAGAACCACGCCCGAGCCTGCCAGCTTGCCGTTCATATAACCGTCAAGCATGGGGCCGCCGGAAAGCACAATAGACGGAAGATTGGTGGTGGCTGCAGCCATGACAGCTGCAGGAGTGCTCTTGTCGCATCCTGTGGTGAGCACCACTCCGTCGAACGGGTAGCCGATCATGATCTCGACCAGGCTCAGGTAGGAGAGGTTGCGATCCAGGGCCGCGGTGGGGCGGCGCCCACTCTCCTGGATCGGATGGGTAGGAAATTCAAACGGGACGCCGCCGGCATCGCGAATACCCGCCTTCACCCGATCCGCAAGGGAGACATGGATCCGGTTGCAGGGCACCAGGTCGCTCCCGCTCTGCGCAATGCCGATAATCGGCCGGCCGGATTGGAGCTCCTCTCGGGTTATGCCGTAGTTGCCGTAGCGCTCCAGGTAGACGGCTGTTTCGCCTGGTTCAGCCTTGTCGTCAAACCAGATACTGCTGCGCAGCTGGCTGCTTTTCTTGTCTTTCTCGTCTTTCTTGTCTTGCATCGCCCGACATCCTTAATATCCGAGGGTCTTATCCACCACGTTCTCGAGCGGCTCTCCGTTGGTAAATCGCCGGTATTGGTCGAGGAAGAAGCGCATCGCCTGGTTGAGCCATTCCGCGGTATGGTCTGCGCAGTGGGGAGACAGCAGCACGTTCTCCAACCGGTACATCGGGTCTCCCGCCGGAATGGGCTCCTGCTCAAACACATCGAGCCCGGCGCCCTTGATTCGTTTGGCCGTCAGGGCACGCACCATCGCTGCCTGATCGATCACCGGCCCGCGTCCGATGTTGATCACCACGGCCGACGGCTTCATGGCCGCGAACTCCGCATCGCTGATCATGTGCCGAGTCTCCGCTGTCAGCGGGAGCGAGACCACAACGTAGTCACAGCGCGCCAGCATCTGTCGCAGACCTTCTGTCTTGTAAAACTGATCGATCATGGGATCAGGCGACTGGGGAGGGTGCCGCTTATTCGCCAGCACGGTCATACCCATCGGGTGCACGCGCTTGGCCACGGCCCGCCCAATGTCTCCATAGCCCACAATCCCAACCGTCTGGCCTGCGATCTCTTCCACGTCGAACTGCTCCCACACGCCGGCGACCTGGTTGCGAATCATGCGGCGAAAATCCTTGGCAAAATAAAGGATCGCCCCCAGGGCAAATTCACCCAGCGACTGGCTAAACACGCCGCTCCCGTTGGTAATCGGAACGTCGCTCGCAACCAGCTCCGGGAACAGTAGACTATCCAACCCGGCGGAGCGCGAATGCACCCAGCGAACGTCCTGGCACATGGTGAACACATCACGCATCAGCTTCCGGGGTCCCGACCAGGCGAGGATGACCACGGGCTCTTTTACCGCGCTTGCGAAAGCCGCCGGCTCTTGACCCACGATGTGCGGAAGACCCTTCAGCATGCTGAACTGCGGGTCGTCTTCGCGCGTTACTACCAACACCGTATGCTCGATACTCATGGCTTCCTATGGCTCGGCGTTCCGAAAACTGATGCTATCATTCTCCGGCCGATCACGGGACCGTTGTATCCTGAGCCTTAGCGAGGAGACGCTCTTGAACAAGCACTCTCTGCACCCGCTCCGCGGAGTCATTACCGCGATGGTCACGCCGCTGGATGAGGACCATAACCTGGATGAGAAGGGTCTGGAACGGCTGATCGAACATCTGATCGGCGGCGGGGTTCATGGCATCTTCGTTCTGGGGACCACCGGCGAGGCGCCAAACCTGCCCTACGACGTGCGCTCGGCCTTGATTGAGCAAGCCTGTAAACTGGCCGGCCCCCGCGTGCCGGTGATCGTGGGCATCACCGACACCTCTTATCGGGACGCCATCCGCATGGCAATCAAATCCTATGAGTGCGGCGCATGCGCTGTAGTGGCAGCGCCGCCCTACTATTTTGAGGTTGGGCAAGCGGACCTGTTGCACTACTTCAAGAGGCTGGCATCGGAATCGCCCTTACCGCTCTTTCTCTACAATGCTCCCCTGAACACGCACCTGAGGCTTGAGCCGGCGACGGTGATCAAGGCAGCGGCCGAGCCCAACATCATAGGCTACAAGGATAGCGGCCTGAACATGGGCTCCTTTCATGCGGTGAGAGAGGGTGTCAGGTCAATACCTGCGTTCAGCCTGCTGGTTGGGCCCGACGATCTGCTGGCGGAAGCCGTGCTGCTGGGGGCGCACGGAGGCATGGCCGGCGGCTCGAATGTATGGCCCCAGCTTTATGTTGCGCTCTACGAAGCCGCGGCGGCGCACGACGTGAACCGCGTGTCCGCGTTGCAGCAGCATGTAGTGCAATTCAATGAGGCTATCTACCGTTCCGCGAAGGACACTGCCAACCCGCTTCGCGGGCTGAAATCAGCACTCTCCGTGCTGGGAATCTGCGGGACACACGTTACGCCGCCGCTTCGACCGTATTCCAGCGAGGAGCAGGATCGCGTGCAGAAATATCTGCGTGCGCTTGACGTTCTTGCTGCGCCGCAGTTGTCATTGTCTGGCCGTTGAGGGGTCGAAGAGCAAAGGAAAAAACTGGCCTTCCATCTTCTCTCCCCTGGGGATGGAAGGAACGCCCGCCAACAATGCCTCGTCCGCCGCGGATCGTACTCCATCCCGAAACGCGTTGATTAACGTGGCCCGCCGCTGGCGCTTCGAACGGTTAGCGTAAGAACCATGCACCATCAACGGATGGTGAAAGGTGCATTGTCCGCGCTTCAACTCAATGGGAACCGGACGGAAGGCCTCTTTCTGCTCCGGCGATAACACGGTCATGATTTCGTCCATGTTGCCGGTAAGGCCGGTTACGGGGAGCAGCTTCCATCGGTGGCTGCCGGGAATGTAGTAGAGACAGCCATTGTTGCGGTCACTGTCATCCAAAGCGATCCAGCAGGTGAGATGCGACATCGGCTCGGTGCGCGTCCAGTAGGAGTAGTCCTGATGCCAGGCAACGACACCCCCGTGATGCGCCGGTTTACAGAAGAGCTGATCGTGCCAGAAGCGAACCGGGCCGCCCAGCAATTGCGCCGCCGGTACCAGGAAGGCCGGGCTCCACAGCACATCGTGAAATCCAGGTTCGGTTCGCCATGCGCCCAGGGCATGAAACAAAACCGCACCCGGATCCTTGGACTCGTTGGAATGATACTCGTGAAAGAGATGATTGGCGGGATGCGACTTCTTCATCAGGCCAGCCAGCTCAGAGCACAGAATTTCCGCCTGCCGGTCGTCGAGCACCTGCACCCCGGCAAGATATCCCTGCGCACGGAAAGCAGTGACCTGCTCCTCGGTGAGCTGAAATTTCCGCCATTCCTCCTTGTCTCTTGGCTGCTCGAGGAACTGTCCGATGGGCGCATGCGCTTGAGAAAGGTCCATCGACATCGCATCTCTCCTTTTCGATCCCATTTACTCTATGGCCTGCCGAGCACTTGAAGTGGATCGTCAGGGCTTTGCAACTGGAGTACAAACGCCTCCGCTCTCTTATAGCCTCCTTCCACACCTCGAAAGGCGGTTATCTGATCCTGCAGCGCGTAATATCGATCCGGAGTCTGGCTGGCGTGGGCATAGCACGCTGCACGTTTAGCCGGCTCCGTCTCCGTAATATCGACATAGTGCGTCGGGGAAAACTGCAAGGTGTCTTCCCCATCGGAAACCTCATAGTAGTAGAGCGCGAAACTACGTTTTGATTGCCGCCATGCATCGTAGGTGAGCATGGTGATGGCTCGATGGTCGCGGTGGTTGTCGATGGGCCACTGCGTAAAGACTACATCCGGCTTCTCGGCATCGATTGCTTTTGCGTACTCCTGGTAATGGGCGTCGTCGACTACGGCGTGGCCGTTGACTTGCCCGGCATAGGCTGGACGCGCTTTCAATAGTTCGCACGCCTTCTTCGCTTCCGCGATCCGGGTGGACGCGGGAGTGGGAGGCCACGCTCCGTCGTTCAAATAGAGCAGAACCACCTCGTGGCCCAGGCTCGTAAGGCGGGCCACGGTGCCCCCACACCCGTACTCGGGATCGCCGGGATGGCCTCCGGCCACAATCACTTTCAGGTTGCGGCCTGTAGGAGCTGCATACGTTACCGGTGCTCCAAGAATGAACGCCGAAGCCAGACCGCCGGCGCCGATTAACATGTTTCGTCGGGTTACTCCCACTTGTCACCTACTTCGCTCATTGAATGGTACGATTTCGACTGTTAATTTGCCTCCCGCTTTTCCCCCCGGGCAGCTGACATTTCCCCCAATGATCTTCGGGTCTTCAGCAAGGATGCTTGGTAAGCCTTTGGCACGGCGGCCCTAAACCTCCGCTGGGCACAGGCCAGGCAGACTATTCTGACCTGTCTCCGGGCAAATGGTGGATTTTCGGGGGCTCTGTGGCTAGGCATTTGGACGATGGACGGCGTGAAGCGTTTAACCCTTCCCAAAGCCGGACAGACATGACACGGCTTTCTGCTCTAGCGTGTCTTGGCCTCTTGCTGATGGTATGGAGTGGCGTCGCGGCGATGGCCCAGGTAAATGTTTATACCCGGAGCTACGACACTGAACGCACGGGCGCAAATTTACAGGAGACAATTCTTACTCCGCGAAGCTATCCCGCCCAGGTCCGGCTGGTGGCTCCTGGCGGCCTCGCGCATTAACAACAAAGGCGAAATTCTGGGTAGAGGGTACCTTGGCGGAGCTATTCACGCCTTCCTTCTCCAGCGAGAGCAAGCGAGCGGGAAGCCATAAAAGTGCCGGGAAGCGGACTGATCTCCCACCTCGAACCAGATAGAATCATGTTTCCCGGCTACGACAGGCCGCTCAGGAGAAGCCCGTGCCCACCAAGCGCCCCGTTTTCCTCTATAGCCTGCTGGCGACTCTTTTCGTGATAACCCTGCTCTACCAGGCCGGGTACTTGCCCGACTTTGTCCGGGGTGAAGTAACGCATTGCCCCGGCTTCTTTGCGGAATCGGGAAGCAACAGAATCACCTTCGCCACCGCCGAGGCCGGAGGCTACGGTATCCACGACGGGGACCGGCTGCTCGCAGTTAACGGAGTCCCATACACGGGAACCGGCGTGCTGGGCCAGGCCTTTCGGTCGGCAACCGTGGGCGTCCCTCTGGCGGTCACGATCGTGCCGAAAGATTCCCAAGCCGATGCCCAGCACACTATCTCTTTGCCGGTTACATCGGTCCGCCTCACCTTCTGGGCGGCCACGAGCGACCTGATCGTAGGCTTCCTGCTGCCGGCTTTGTCTCTGCTGCTCGGCTTCTGGGTCGCCTTCCGCCGCCCGCGCGATCCGATGGCCTGGCTGCTGCTTGCGCTCATGATGAGCTTCCCGCACATCTTGCAAAGCTTCATTGTGCAGGGCTGGGCGCCCGGATTCCGGGAAGCAGGCCTACTGTATGAATCGATACTCATGGTCGCTTTCCCCATCATCATTTTCCTGTTCGGGCGCTTTTTCCCTGAACCTTTCCCACGCGGAAGCAGATATGACAAGGTGTGGAAAGCCCTGCAATGGCTGTGCACGCCTCTGTTCGCTTTCCTTTCCCTGGGCGGAGTTGCCGTCAACGTTGGAGGGCTAAGCAGCTATCAGTCGGTCGCCGGCCTGAGTAGCTTTCTGAAGCCTTTCGACACGGTTGGGCAAGTTTTGGCCTACGTTCTGGTGGGCAGTTTCTTTTCGGCGATGGGAATCAAGCTCGGCCTAACCGAATCGCCAGACGCCAGGAGAAGGCTGCGCTTTCTCTATTGGGGAGCGATTGCAGCGTTCACGCCGGCTCTTTTGCCAACCCTCTACGCTAAATTGCAGGGTAAGAATACGAGCGAGGTCTTCCCCCAGTGGTTTATGGCCCTGGTGATCATTCCTCTCCTCCTTTTCCCCCTCTCGCTGAGCTATGTCATCGTGGTGCAGAAGGCAATGGGGGTCGGTGTTGCCCTTCGCCAGGGGTTGCAATACACCCTCGCCAGGGGCGGAATTCGCGTGCTGCAGTTGGTTGCGATTGGGGCTGTGATCGTCGCCGGGACAACCATGGCGGGCAACGCCAGCCACGATCGTCCGCAAAAGACCATCGTCATCCTCGCCGGCATAACGCTTTACTTCACAATCCGCAGGATTGGGGACGGCCTGCGCACCTGGGTCGACCGGCGCTTCTTCCGGGAAAATTACAACGCGGAACATATGTTGACGGAATTGAGCGAGCAGGTGCGATCCATCACTGAGCCCAAACCGCTGCTTGAAACCGTCGCCGCGCGGATCTCTGAGACGTTGCATGTACCGCAGGTGGCTGTGCTGCTGGGTGGAGGCGGATTCTTCCGGCCCGCATTTGCCATGGGTTACCCCAGCCTTCCCACCGTGGCCTTCCCCAGCAAGACTGGGACCGCGATGATGCTGAAGAACCAGAAGGAGCCGGCCCGAGTGTTTCTGAATGACGGCGACTCCTGGGTCTATCGCGAGCAGGACATCAGCGACGATGAGCGGGGCAAACTGGCCACGCTGCAATCGGAACTGCTGCTTCCGCTTGCTGTGCGCGACAAACTTCTAGGCTTTATCTCCCTCGGCCCCAAGCGTTCAGAGGAACCCTATACCGGCTCCGACGTGCGCTTGCTCAAGTCGGTCGCCGCGCAGACTGGCCTGGCCCTGGAGAATGCCAACCTGCTGCAAACCGTCGCCGATGAAGTTGCCCAACGCGAGCGCCTGAACCGCGAGGTCGAGATTGCCCGCGAAGTGCAGGAACGGCTTTTTCCCCAGAAGCTCCCCATGATTCAAGGTCTCGACTACGCCGGGCATTGCCGCCCGGCGCTGGGCGTCGGAGGCGACTATTACGACTTTCTTGCTCTGCCCCATGGAAACCTGGGAGTCGCCATTGGCGATGTCTCGGGCAAAGGGATTGCGGCGGCCCTGATGATGGCCAGCCTGCAGGCCTCGCTGCGCAGCGAAGCCACGCGTGCGCCCGAAAATCTGGCGGCCGCAGTGGGCAACATCAATCGGCTGGTATACGAGGCCTCGTCTTCCAACCGCTACGCGACCTTCTTCTATGGGCAATATGATCCCGCCCAGGGCAGGTTCGACTATGTCAACGCAGGCCACAATCCTCCCATCCTTATTCATGGGTTCGATGGAAATAGTACGGTCACCCGCCTGGAACCTGGGGGAACCGTAATTGGTCTTTTAGAAGGCGCCGGCTACGAGCAGGGTTCTGTGTTGCTGCGTCCAGGGGACGTCCTGGTGGCCTTCACCGATGGCATCAGTGAGGCCATGAATCTGCAGGATGAAGAATGGGGCGAAGACCGCTTGCTCGATACCATACGCGGGCACAGGAGCGCGTCGGCGCAAGAACTGCTGGACGACTTGTTCGACGCTGCTACCAGGTTTGCCGGCGCCGCCCCGCAACACGATGATATGACCCTGGTGGTGCTGCGGGCATTTGCGGTGTAGCGCAATTAGGGTTGATCGCCAACCGCCGGCAATGAGGCGAGCAGCGTTCCCAAGTCCCGCTTGAGGTACGCGATTCGTGCTCGAACGTCCTGAAGCATGGCCCCGCGGTCTTCAAAGTCGTCGATAGTGAGCTTCAGGTTCTCGGATGGCTGGCTGGTAAGATGATCGATCTTTTCTGTGCTCGACAGGGAGTCGATGCGCTTGACCTGAACCCAGGTCTGCAGCAATTGCTCTTTGCGGGTAAGGCCGGGGGAGCCGTAGGTACTGTCTTCATTCAAGAAGGTCCAAATGGTCGCCGGATACTGGCTATTGGGCAGAGTCGGCCGATCAAAGAACTCCGCCAGCATGTTGGATTCGAAATCGAATGAACTGCTCTTGCCTTTCTGCGCGTGAATCCCAGCCAGAGCGAAGCCCGCGGAAAGAGTGCCGGCACCGATGCCGACGCCGGCCGCCGGTTTGGTCAAGTTCGACGAAAGTTGAAGACCAGAACTGGTCGCGCCCACGGCTCCGCCAACAATGACCCCAAGCAGGTTTGCCCGGCTCACCGAGTGGTCGCGGCGGTCGGCCAGATATCCACGCACTTCGTTGGCCCGGGCGATCTCGTTATCGATCTGGGCAATGGTGGCGTCGACCTGGAGCGAGGCCGCCATCACCTGTTCGGAGATTCGCTGATGCAACCAGAGAATCTGCCAGCGATCTGCCGGCACCTCGCCCGTTGAAAGCTTTTGCAGCTGCCTTATTTCAGCCGAGACTTTAATCAGATCGGCAATGCTCTCCGAAGCCAGAGTTGGTGGGGCCATGGTTGGTGGCCTGGGTTCGACAGTTTGTGCTGAAGCCGCCACGGCGATGGCCGCCAACACCAAGAGATGCAAGCTGCGAGCGAGACTCATTGGCATTCGACCCCTGAAATTAAAGTTCATGTTACAGATTACAGATCGAATCGAGGATATTGTGTTTACACTGTTTACCGGCCAACAGTCTGGCTGATGGTTGACTGTTGATGGAGCAGCCATAAAGCCGGTTCCCTTCAGTATTGCAGAACACATTCAGACCAACGAGGTGATCCATGCCGTGCAATCCAATAGAGTTAAAACACGTCCCGCTTTTCGCCTTGCTGGACGATGACGAAATTGCTGTCTTGGCCGCCCAGGTCGAGCTCAAGAAATTCTCTCCCCGACAGCGCATCTACAAGATCGGCGATCCCGGCATGCACGCTTATATTCTGATGTCAGGGAATGTGCAGGTCACGACAGTCGACGAGGATCATCAGGAGGTGGTCGTTGATCAACCTGGCCACGGCCAGTTTTTCGGCTTCGCTTCGATGCTGGAACAAACCCCCCACCAGACGAACGCCATCGCGTTAGAAGAAAGTATCTGTGTGGAGATCAGCCGCGATGACATCGCTACGCTACTCCAACGAAAACCCATGGCCGGCATGGATATGCTGACCGTCCTAGGCCATCAATTCCATGCCTCCCAGCAACTGGTGAGGATTCGCGCCAACCGGAACGCGAACGAAGTGATCGAGGAGGAGTACACCTTCGGTGAACATATCGCCGACTCGGTTGCCAGCTTCGGCGGCTCCTGGACCTTCATCATCCTGTTCGGAATTGTGTTGGTCGTCTATACCTGCATCAACGTGATACTCAGAGGCAGGGCCTGGGATCCCTACCCGTTCATCCTGCTGAACCTCTTCCTCTCTATGCTCGCCGCCATCCAGGCGCCGGTGATCATGATGAGCCAGAACCGCCAGGACAAGAAAGACCGGCTACGGAGCGAGTTGGATTTTGACGTAAACCGGCGGGCCGAAGCGGAGATCCAAAACCTTTCACGCAAGCTGAATATGATAACCGACAAGCTGTGCGACTTGGACGACGTTCTCCGCGAACGGCTGCCTGCTTCTGCAGCAGCAAACCCAAACAGCTAAATCGCAATCCATTGGTTCGAGGTTAGCAATGAGCGAGCGTGCAAGCACCAAGCCGAGTGATTTGCTCGGTGGGCGTCCGGTGGCCGTTATCGGTGCAGGACTGGTCGGCGTGGGGTGGGCGATCGTCTTTGCCCAGGCGGGTCTGGAGGTTCGCATCTACGATGTGGACCCACACGCAACGGAACGGGCACTCGCTCTGATTGCAGAGCAATTGAAAGAATTACAATTCTTCGGCCTGCTCGACGATCCGGTTAGGATCGCGGCCCGCCTGATGCCGGCCTACCGCTTGGCTGACGCCATCGATGGAGCCGCTTACGCGCAAGAGTCGGTGCTGGAAAAAGTCGATTTGAAGCGGCGCCTGATGCAGGAGCTGGAAGAAGTTGCCGGGCCGGATCTGGTGATTGGGAGTTCGAGCTCAGGCATTCCGGCATCCGCCTTTACCCACGGCTTGAAGATTGCATCCCGGGTGCTGATTGTGCACCCGGTCAACCCTCCCTACCTGGTGCCGGTGGTCGAGCTTGTTCCATCGCCAGAAACCTCTCGCGCGACGGTGGAGTTCACGGACGCACTTATGCGCGGCCTTCATCGTAGCGTGGTTCACTTGCGCAAAGAGATTCCGGGCTTCGTGCTGAATCGACTGCAGGCAGCTCTGCTGCGTGAAGCCTGGGCCCTGGTGGAAGACGGTGTGGCCAGCTGCGAAGACATCGATAAGACCGTCCGCGACGGCCTGGGATGGCGCTGGTCGTTCATGGGCCCCTTCGAGACCATCGACTTGAACGCCCCTGGCGGGGTGGCAGATTATGCGAATCGATTTGGCACTCTTTGGCATGAAATCGTGAAATCGCGCTCCCATGAGGAGCCATGGCAGCCGGAGTTGATCCGCAAGGTAGAGGCTGAACGCAGATCCATGCTGAGCCTGGACGATCTGACCAGCCGACGAGCGTGGCGGGATCGGCGTTTAATGGCTTTGGCTGCCAGCCGTGAGAAAGAGTATGGCTCATGACGGACGCCCTCAAAGGATATCACTGTAGCACCGTCTTCCCGGTGATGACGGTCTTTCCGCTGATGACTGCCGGCGCCGAAGACGAGACAACATAGCTGGCGCTACCTACAGAGCTATCGCTATACCCTGTCCCCCCAGCTACCGCGTAGAGAGTCTGGCTCGATGAGACTGTGACCGGAGACGAGTAGAGTGTCCCTGTCGTGCACCCCGACGAACCGTTGGTTGCTGGGCTTCCGGTGGTGTTGTAACAAATCACAGATCCCGAAGTTGACGATATGGTCACGCTCTGCGAGCCCACATAAGTCCCAGCGACCGGGGAGAAAGTAGGCGTATTCGCCTTGATGGTGTAAGCCGCGCTGGAGATCGAACTATCTGTGAATCCTGGGCAGCCGTGAACGTAGGCGTAGACCGTTTCACTGGTCGCGACGGAAAGCGTCGTTTGATTCGTTACCGGAGTGGGGTTGGTGTCGAAATAAATATAAGAGCCGCATCCAGAGGTGCTGGTCGAAGCGGTGACGCTCTGCGTTCCCGTGTAGGTCCCTGCAGTCGGCGAGAAGGTTGGTGCTGCCGCGGTTGATCCTCCGCTGATGGTGTAGGGAATAGCCACCATAGAACTTGGAACGGTGGCGAATGTCGTGCCGGTTATCGCATAGACGGTGGAAGACGATGAGACGCTAAATGGCCCAGTATAGTACGTTCCCACATTGCATGTGCCAGGGATTACCGTGCTGCCACTCATGCCGTCGTAAGGAAGATCAGCAGATCCATTATTCGGCTGCGGGTAGAAAGTTGGTAGCGTGGATGAGACCGTATAGCAGATGTAAGAACTGGCCGTATCGCTCGAAAGTGCCACAGTCTGCGTGCCAGAGTAAGATCCGCCGATGGGCGAGGCGGTCGGCGGATCGGCCGCATTTGGGGAGCCGGACCCGGAAAACGGATTAAGCACGTACGCCGCAGAACTCACTGCGCTGCTGGTGAGACCCGACCCGCACGCTATTGCATATAAGGTCTCATTGGACGAGACGGTTACCGGAGTCGAATAGGTGGCGCTGCTGCAAGTCGGTGATCCGGTGGTGTTGTAGTGAATGGTCTGCCCGGAAGGGGCAGACATGTAAACGTACTGGCTCCCCTGATACGTTCCACCGGCCGGATTGAATGTTGGCTGGGCAGCAGTGGAACCAATCGTAATCGCAGAAGATGCTACAGCACTATCTCCATAAGCCGTGCTGCCGGGCCCTGCCACTGCGTAAATAGTCTCACTGCCTGAGACTGTAATCGCTCCGGTGTAAAGCGTACCTTTGGTGCATCCGCCAAATCCATTCGTGGAGGGAGGTCCTGCGGTGCTGTAGCAGATGGCAGAACCCGAGGAAGAATCCGAGATGGTAACCGTTGAACTACCCGATATCGTCGGTGTGGCAGCGGAAGTGAGAGAGGTGTAAGACCAGTTTTTGACGAGCTGCGCTGGGCCTGTGCCAGTCGATGTGCCGGAGGTGAACACCGGGTAGGCTTCCCCGATAGTCGTGGGGGTAGGTATGGAAGATGGAGGGGTTTGGTAGGCAGCCCCTGGAATGTTTACGCCTTGCCATGTGTAAGTGAAGCAGGTCGAGGAAGTTATTGGAGAGCAAGTCCCGCCGGCGGTTACATCGTACATGGTGAGCGTAACATTCGTCCCGGTGTACACGATGGTGGCAGCGAAGGTGTCCGTAGAAGCCGATCCCTGAGTTGTTGCTGGGTTACTCAGGGGCACCGGAGACGTGCTGATCTTGTTGATGCCGAACTCCGGCAAATAGGTCGGGTAGCTGCCACCGGTGAGCGGAGGCATAGAAGAAGTTTCTCCCTGCAGATACATCGACACGGTCGAATAGGCAAACGACCCAGACGGATTCATTGGTGTATATTCGTTAAACTCAATCGCCCAGGTGTTGATCGGCATAATGTTTGAGGCACCGGCCATCTGGGTAAAGCCAGCTTCGTCCCCGGCGCCAGCAGCAAGTGACCACGGAAAATCCCATCCTCCGCACTGGCAGGCGTTGTAGTTGTATGTAGCATTTCCTAAGACAAAGGCCAGATTGTATCCGTTGTTCACAAAAGTGAATGACGTTGAAAAGGCCTTGTCGTTTACGGGGCTAGTATAGCCAAACCCCCAACCCGCGTGCCCCGAATTGGCTGGCGTGACCGTCACGCTTGAAGAAGTAACCAGGCCCGAGGTGATTCCGTAAGCCCAGAAATTAGTGTTGGGGCTATTAGAGTTACTGACGCCGCAGCCGTTCCCGGCCGGAGAACTGGTGTAGCTCCATGCATTGGAACTGCCGCAATTGAAGATGGTCGTTTGCGCTATCACCGGCAGCCCGATAACCAGCAGTGCGAGCGTGAGCAGCCTTCGCAGCCCTCGCATTAGTGCCATAATGTGCATCGCGGCTCCCGCGGGTACAAGCCTTTGTCTCTCGCTCGGTATCCGCTGCATCCTGTTCCCGGTTCGAGATTTAGTGGCATGACCACGAGCTCCCGTTGGTGATGGCGATCATGTAGTCGCTGCCGCCCCCGGTGCAGCTCCCGGGGGTGTAGCTGGTGTCATCGCTTACCGTGAGCTGGGTGCCGGCGGCCAGCGAAGAAGCGGCGGGCAGTGTGGAGACGGTGTAAAGCTTGGATTGCAGGGCCGCCGCGGTAAGCGCCCCACCGACGTTGATGTTGTCGAACTGCGCGGTTCGAGAGTTATAGCCCGGAGAATTTCCCGAGGAATCCGTAACGGCCACGTTGCAAGGCGGGGTGCCGCAGTCAGCAGTGGTATTGTGCTGGCGGACGATGGTCGCGGGATATGTCCACGTACCTGCGCTACTGTACGCAACGACATTTCCGATATGAAGAGTGGTCTCAAACGCGCTGGAAATGTCGATGATGGGAGAGGTTGTTCCTGTGCCACCGACCGAATTTGCCTCAAGGGCTCCGGTAAATTCTAGTGCCCTGCAGCCATTGTCCTGAATCCAGGGTGCGGTCATTGCTCCGGTTTGACCTTCCATGTATGTAGTGCCGGTAAACGATATTACGGAATCAACTCCGGGCCCGGTATCATGGCACAAGATATTTGGATTTCCTGTCACACTCGATCCGTGCGAGTTAAAGGTGTTGTTCTGAAAATTTACGACGTTGATGTGAGTGCCTTCTATGTCAATTGCAATCTGCCCCCACTCGCTGTCGAACTCGTCGTTGGTGAAATTGGCATGGCAGCAGCCTCCGTTAAAGAGAACTACAGCCGTATCGCTCGGGTTGGAGGCCGGGGCGTCCTGCCACTGATCATTAGTCCATAGCGAACCGTCGAGCCCACCCGTAATGATCCCTACGTGGCCTGACGCCAGGGTCGAACCATGGAGATTTTTGAAATAAACCCCGTCCATGTAGTAATACCCTGACCCGTTGTTGCCGTACACCGCATAGATCCCACTAGCGGCGGAGTAGTTGGAGAAGGTGCATCCTCCGGCTTGGACGCCCACGCACACAATCGATGTGCCGGGATTTTGGTAAACCGCGTACCCTGTGCCCCCAGTTAAAGTCACAGAACAATAGAGACCCGCTCCGATGCGCCACCACACCGGATGCGTCCCATCGCCCACCGTAATTTGAGATACGCACGTCTGCGAGGCCGCCTCATAGGTTGAGTCGACTCCATAGGTCGTGTTGCCATTGGTTCCGTTCTCAGCATCCGACATTGCAGCATTCACGCGCGCATCGTAAGTCGATTGCGGGTAGCAGTTCGTATAGCTGACGCCGTTGATTACGCTTGCGGCGCCACCGAGACACGTGGCGATATTGGTCACCGCCTGGTTGGGCATGCCATTGATCGTCACCTGTCCAAATCCCACGCACGGAAAAAGGAGCAGGAAAAGTAGCTTACGGAGCGACATTGATTGCTCCTGAATTGATGGCGACTAGCGTAGTGCCGTTGAATGACCTGAATTCCTGCATCGAGCATTCGGTGGCGGTGGTGCCGATGGTGATTCCGCCGTGGATCGCCGAAGGCCAGGTCCACGTATAAGGTCCGCCCGAGGCTGGTTGGCATATTTGCATGGTGAGCGATACGCCAGACGTGATATTGCTCACCGTCGCCGTTGCATTTGCACTTAGAGTAAGGGTCTGCACCGACCCATTGTTTAGGTTGATTGCGGGGCTCGCCGACGAGGTAATGGTGAAGGGAATCGCTTGCGCAGAGAGCGGGGAGTATGCCGCGCCGTTATTCGAGTAGGAGATACCGTCGTTGGCGTTCGTGCAGAGGAAGCTCGATCCCGATGCTGCCGTCGGACAGGTAGCGGCCCCTCCCGAGCCAGGCTGAAAAGTAACCGCCGCGTTGCGGATAGCGTCTGTGCTCTGCAACGCGCCACCTGTGCTTATTTGCCAGCCGGTTCCATTGGCATCCGCCTGCCAGGGAGTTTCCGTTGAACCAGCGGCCGTCGTGATGTGGTTCAAGATTCCGGTGCCGGTATTGTTTGTCGTATCGGTGAGCTTGAATAGGTCCGAGTTCCCGGTTGCAGCGTTGAAGGTAAAGACCGACTGGTAGGCCTGCATCGACAGCGACAAGGCGCCAGTGGGGCTGAGGAGTCCAGACCATACTGTGCTGCCAACGTTGGCGAGAACAAACGCATCGGTCGCAATCTTTGTGGTGTTGTCCCCAGCCGTTTGCGTGACCGCCGTAGATGCTGTGGGGAGGATCACCGGGTTGTCGAAGGTGTAGCGGGCCCCAGCGCTCGGCAGTGTGCCGACAAACGCAAACGCCAGCGTCGCCAGCGGATTAGAGCCGGTATTAAAGAACAAGTTTAGTTGCGCGCAAAGTGGGATCGATGTGCTGCCGTTCCAGTACGCACTGCAATCTTCAAAAGCAGGCGCGTGAAGATTGGCGCCGCTGGTTGCGGCGGTAGCGTTGCTCAGGAGCAGGTCGTATATCCCGTTGCTCTGGGGGTTAGTCAGGTTGAGCTGCGGAGTGCCTCCAGCGGTCGGATTCATATTCCACTGGAAGGTATTTCCGAAGGCGCCTGGACTCCAGTTATATTGCAATCCTACGAAGTCTGGGGCGTTAGTCGGATTGTTTCCATCTTGGTTGCAGTAGTTGGTTTCGTGAACATGGACCGTCGAGGGCATCCCCGCGCTGGTGGTGTCAATTACGGTTCCTGCAGAGGAGAAGTGCCAATAGCCGGTGTGGGTATTGTTCGCCCCGCACATATCACCGTAGATATCGAGCGAGTATGGGGCACTCGCGGGAGGAGTGCCCACAGCTCCGAAGTAGTAATCTCCGGCACCGACCACGTTGGCATTATTCCACTCAAACATCGAGCCATAAACGTTGATCATCCCGTAGCCGCTCTCGAAGTCGAAGCCTCGCCGAAGGACAGTATCCATCTGGGTGGAATAGAAGTTATTGCTGCCGTTGTTCTGGATTCCATCCATCGATCCGATTGGGTGCAGCTTATGAAACTCGTTGAAGCTGGTCACGTTCGATATATAGAAAGCGTCAACTGATCCGATTCCACCGCCTGTCAGCCCATAAATATCGTGCGAGTCAGACATATTGGTGAACTTGAAGCCATAGCTCACGTTTGGGCCGCCATACACCTGGGCCGTTGTCCCCGAGGCGCAGCCGGTCGCCGTGGTGGTAAAGCCGGTGATCGTGCCGGCGGAATAAGTGAGGGTGTTGGTGCCGCTGCAGAAGGTCCCGCCTGGCTGGATAAGTACGGGTGTTGGCGGCCACGAAACGTTGTAGTTCGATCCGCTTGCAGTCACCGTCACAGCCGGAACCCCGCCGGTCACCGTGGTTGAGAAGGTTGCCCCGCCGCCGCCGCCGTGCCCGTTGGCTCCGAGTTGCACGTTGTGCATGGATAGCTCGTAGACCCAGGCCATATTGCCCGAGGCCCCGATCTCGAAATAATGATCGCTACCGGGCGCAGCGTTGTACATGTCCACGTCGTTGATGACGCACTGCTGGCATCCGTAGAGGCCGACCACTGCGGGCGCGTCCTCATTGGCGTCGATCGTGAATCCTTGCCAGGTGAGGCGTGCAAGATCATAGTTGATCGTTGAGGGGGTCTGGTAGAGTGCTGGCAGGCCATCGCCGTTGTTGTTGCCCTGCTGGAACACTGTCACCTGTGGGCCTTGGCCGAAGATGCTCACAGTGGGATTCCCCGGCGAGGTCACCGTTGGCTCGCGAAACCCGATCCCCATGGCATATTGCCCGGCCCCAGCGATCAACACGGCTCCATTGCCGTTCGTGGTCGTGCCGGTTCCGCTTGAGATGCTGGCCGCAGCGTAGTAGAAGGCGCAATCCGCCTTGGTCGACCGCGCGCCGTTGGTGATGGGATACCAGACCCCGGAGTTGGTTCCCGGCGTGGTCACGGAGTCGCCGACCGAGTTCTCTTCGATGTAGTTCTGCCCGGAGTGGGAAACCACTGTACACCAGGGATACGTCCCTGCCGACCATGCACTGGGCGCCACGCCAATGCCGGCCCCGTTCACGTTGTCAAGAACGACTACCTTCCACGCGAGCTGGGGGTTGGGATACGTGCCACTGAGCGAACCACCGGCAGAGCCGCTGGGGGGACCGCCTCCGCCGGCGTTGGCGAGTACGAAGGCATCGGTGGCAATCTTGGTGCTGTTATCGCCGGCGGTTTGTGTGGGTGCGGTAGGGGTGCCGGTGAAGGCGGGCGAAGCCAGGGGCGCAGCTCCGGTAACCTGCGCCACTGAGTAGTCTCCGCTGTTGGCGGAGATGGCTCCGGTTCGGCCGAATACGGAACTGACCGGCACACTGGGCAGGTTCGCTTGCACGAAAGCATCGGTCGCTACCTTGGTTGAATTGTCCCCGGTAGTTTGCGTCGTGGCTGTCGCACCCGATGGAATTGCGACCGTGCTCGAGAGTCCTGGGTTGGGGTAGGTTCCGCTGAGCGAGCCGCCGGCAGAGCCGCTGGGGGGACCGCCTCCGCCGGCGTTGGCGAGTACGAAGGCATCGGTGGCTACCTTGGTGCTGTTATCGCCGGTAGTTTGCGTCGTGGCTGTCGCACCCGATGGAATTGCGACCGTGCTCGAGAGTCCTGGGTTGGGGTAGGTGCCACTGAGCGAACCGCCGGCAGAGCCGCTGGGGGGACCGCCTCCGCCGGCGTTGGCGAGTACGAAGGCATCGGTGGCGACCTTGGTGCTGTTATCGCCGGCGGTTTGTGTGGGTGCGGTGGGGGTGCCGGTGAAGGCGGGCGAAGCCAGGGGCGCAGCCCCGGTAACCTGCGACACCGAGTAGTCTCCGCTGTTGGCGGAGATGGCTCCGGTTCGGCCGAATACGGAACTGACCGGCACACCGGGCAGGTTGGCCTGTACGAAGGCATCGGTGGCAACCCTGGTTGAATTGTCCCCGGTCGTCTGCGTCGTGGCTGTCGCACCCGATGGAATTGCGACCGTGCTCGAGAGTCCTGGGTTGGGGTACGTTCCACTGAGCGAACCGCCTGCCGATCCAGAAGGAACACCGCCGGAATTTGCGGCAACATAGGCGGTGGTCGCCAGCTTCGTACTGTTGTCTCCATTGCTCTGGGTGGTCGCCGTGGTCGCCGGCGGCAGGACCAGCATGCTCGACAGTGCAGGATTCGGATACGTTCCGCTGAGCGAGCCACCTGCGAGGCCTGTTGGCGAGCCCCCTCCACTGCTAACGACGTTGAAATGTCCGCCGCTCCAGGAGTAATACGTATAGGGCGCAGTGGTGACGTCGACCAGGCCGAAGCCTGAACCGCCTATCACCGTCCCGATCACTGCTGCCGGATTGCCTGGCGCCACCAATTCATACCATTCCTCGTTCAGGATGATGGTGTTCGGCCCGCCCACCCTGATCAGCGCGTTGTTCAGCGCCTCCTGCAGTCCGCCGGTGCCGGACGTGAGATAGAACGAGGTGTGGCCATAGGCTAGCCCTCCGAGACTGACCGAACAAGAGCTGGAATCCACGTGAGCGTAAACCGTCGCATTCGACACCTCGGTCAAGCCGGGATTTTCATCGACAACCTTGATCGGGGTTCCGTTGCTGAAGGCGGCGAAGTTCTTCCCTCCCCCGGATAGCTGACAGCTCGCCGGATCGAAAGTGAACCCGATCCCGATACTGGGAACCTTCCACTCGCCATACTGTGAGGCGACGATCTGGCCCTCGACGTTTTGTCCCTGGGCGTGCAAGGAGCACAAGCAGAGCGATACGGTAAGCAACAGCGCGCGCTCCGCGGGTTCACGAAATGACAGAAAACACGTTGCCCTGATGAGTGACTTCATGCGCGATGCCTTCACCTCTTCGCAATGACCTCACCCGTATAGATTCGGTTTGTATGGGGAAAGTTTAGGCCGCACGCTAGCGGAATCAACTTTTTGAATGGAAAACACTCCTCCGTGGTTACGAAAAGCTACGCGTGATGGGCATTGGTAACCTGGCGCCCGCGACCCGAATCCCTGTGCGGTTCTTGGGCGTATCTGCCACAGGAGCTGGACTCTAGCGTGCCATCCATGCTTCTCTGGGCACCCTGAGGAAGGGGGGTACCGATGTGGGGGTGGCGCTAAAGCTGCAAACAGGTTGCAACTTTGCGACTATGAAGCGAGCCCCCGGGGGCGCCGAAAATCAGGATAGCAGTGAGTCCGAATACGGCAGTGATGAGGGATTCCATTCCAATGAAAACGCGCGCTAACAGCAAGAGAGTATTCACGGATGACATTTATCATGTGGACGCCGCCGATCTCGCGGACAAGCTTATTGAGCGCATGCAGCGGGGTTTGGGTCCGGTCCTGTTAGGCAGCGGCCATGATTCCTATTCGGTGGATCCGATATTGGGCATACGCGTGCGAAGGAAGCTTGATTAACGCGAGGTCAGGTTTGAGTTGAGGGCAGGAGAAATAGGCTAACGTGCCGAGTTTCACCCGGGATTGGAGGTTCGATGGCGCCCCTACGCCGATCATCCTGGGGAGTTGAGCCCCACCACCCTGAAGGACCGGGGACCTTTTTATTATCATGTGGTTGCCTCTGAGATTCCCTTCGATTGAAAGGACGGGGATAAGGGCAATCCGTGCCAAAGAGTGGCTTTCCTCTATCCCCAGAGAATCCAGCATTCTTTCGGGCTTTCGAAAGTGTGCCGGAGCCTTCTTCGAACGCCTTTGAACTCTTTCAGAACTTGGCTCTCTATCACCCGCGGTCGGCGTAATGCATTTTGCTCACGTGCCGATAACAAAGCTGAGGCAAGCATGACCATAGTACCGCTCCTTCTAAGAGCCACGTTGTTAATCCGGTAAACGGCAGCTGTTGGTTGGTTCCAATTCCGTACAGCTTAGGTGGGTTGATGTAGCGGGGGCCGGCCAGCTGTGTTCTCAGGTGACTCGAGTTCGCTGGCATGCCGGCAACCAATTGCGCGGTGATGCCGCCAAGGGAATCATGAACAGGAACTCCTTTTTTAGAAAACAATTTCTCCTGCAATTCACCATCGTCCTGATTCTTCTTGGCGCGCCCCACGTTGCGTCGGCCCAGGCGGGTCCAGCGCTCCGGCTACCTCCAGATATTGCTATATTTGCGACTGCCACTGACGCCAAACCCAATTTCCGCTACCTTTACGACCGCGCTGTCTACGGATTCTCTGCGGGAGGCTTCTGGCAAACACGGCACATCATCGGGGTCGAGGCGCGCGGTTCCATCCTCAAGTGGGGTAGCGACCAGCATGAAGAGTCGGCCCTTGCGGGTCCACGAGCCGCGCTGCATTTCCGCCGCGTGTCCCCCTATGTATGCGGTCTCCTGGGAGCGGGCAACGCATGGTCACGCAACTTGCCCGACAAACCACCCCTTATCATCGAGGCAGTCGGCCTGCAATGGTCGGTCTTAGGCGGAGTTGACATCCGCCTCGCCCATCACTTCCGCCTTCGCCTGGGTGAGCTCGCTTACTCGAAAATTTACCTGTCCGACAGAACTCTGAGCGCGCTCAACGCCAGTGCGGGCTTTGTCTATCGCATTAACTAGCGCGCTCACCTCAGCTTGATAAAGCGGATGAGCCTCTTAGCGCGTGAACCAACACCCCGACTACCGGCGCCCGTTCTTCACCACTTCCCTAACCTGCTCGATCACGTAGGCGACTTGATCCGCTGACATGCCGGGATAAATTGGCAAGGAAAAAGACCGGTAATACTCCCTCAGAGCGACCGGAAAGCTTTCATGGCAATAATGGTAGGCGTCACGATAATACGGATGCATATGGAGAGGAATGAAGTGGACGCTGGTTCCCACGCCCTTCTGCTTCAACCGTTCCACGACTTCGGATCGCGCGATCGTCAGCCGGTCTAGATTGAGACGCAGATACATAAAGATGCCAGGCGGATTCGCGATCGACGAGTACCGTGGGAGTTTGTAGCTTCCTCGCACTGCGAGAAATCATCCGTATATTGCTTTGCAATTCGTGCGCGAAGATCGCGCATCTCTGTGCACTTGTTCAATTGGACGATACCGATAGCCGACTGAATGTCGGTAAGGTTGTACTTGAACCCCGCGTTCTTCACTTCGTAATACCAGGAGCCTTCACTGCTATAGCGCTTCCAGGCATCCCGGCCGATGCCGTGTAGCCTCATGATCTTCATTCGAGCAGCGAGCTCGTCATCATGGGTAGTGACCATACCGCCTTCACCGGTGGTGAGGGTCTTGGTCGCGTAGAAGCTAAACGCAGTCAATTTGCTGATGGCCCCGACTGGCGTGCCGCGAAAGGAAGCCGGGAGCGAATGGGCCGCGTCTTCGATTACTTGGAGACGGTGGCTGGCGGCAAGCTCTTGTATTCTGTCCATATCGCAGGGCTGTCCGGCAAAATGGACCGGGAGAATGGCGCGGGTCCTGCTGGTAATCTTCTTTCGAGCTTCCTCGGGATCGATACAGAGCGTTACCGGGTCCACATCCACCAACACAGGAATGGCCTTAAAATAAACAACGACCTCGGCAGTCGCGGTGAACGTGGTGGTTGGCACCAGCACTTCATCGCCCTGCTGCAATCCCACCGCTTCTAGTGCAAGGTGCAGCGCCGCGGTGCACGAACTCACGCCGATTGCATGCCTGGCGCCGACATAGGATGCAAAGTTCCGCTCGAATTCAATGGTCTTCGGCCCCATCGTGAGCCAACCGGAACGGATAACGTCAGCGGCGGCGCTGGCTTCGTCTTCTCCGACGCTTGCGACGTGAAATGGAATTGTCTGCTCTTTGATTTTCATCGATGGATCGCCGAAAACATTGACCGGGAGTGCCCGATCGCTAACGACGAGGCAGTGCGCGAAATGCAGGGGCAGCGAATCGATCGTGATTCGCGTGTTTCACCACGGTGTGCCCACGCCATTACGGCTATCCCCGTCCTCAAATTCGAAACAGAGCATACTCGCAGCAAGTTCGCAGCTGGCAATGGCCTCATTGCGGGTTGCGGCGGAATAGAGGACATGGCCGTAACGGTCAAGACTGGAACGAATCTCGCCTATGGCAAAGCCCTTGCGTAACGTCCCATCCCGTTCGGAGGCCGGATAGATGACTTCCACTCCTGGAATCTCGTAGAGTCTGCGGAGACCACGGACACGTCTCAGCGTGCCGGCACGCTGTACATCAAAATAGCGGACGCAGGCGGCGCGCTGCCAGATACGAGGCGATTGAGGGCGCTCCCCCAACGCCAGCAGGATCGCGACTCTCACCAAATTGACACCCGTCGAGAGAGGGGTTAAATGGGTGGAGATGCGGTCCCCTCCCAGCCGGGCGCCGATCTCGATCAACTGCGCTCCTTGGCTCGAGACCTTGACCTCCGCATGAAAAGCACACCAGGTCAAGTCCAATGCGCTCAGTCCTGCCTGGACACAGCTGTGGATTTGCTGTTCGCGCAATGGTGCGTGAGTGGAAGGCTGGCAGTGGCCAACCTCGACAGGCGATACTCCGGGGAACAGGAACTTATCCGTAATGGCGACAATGGATCGATCGCGATCCGTGCAGTAGCCTTCGACACTCACTTCTCCACCGGTCATCCATTCTTCTAGCAGCAGCATTCCTTCCTTCTGCCATGCGCGGCAGCGTGCATACGCCGATTGCATCGCCTCGCTATCATCGACGCGGAAGACCCCACGGCTCCCCGAACCCCGCCCGATCTTGAGCGCCACAGGATATCCGAAAGACTCAGCCGCAAAACGGGCCTCTGCCAAGGAAGCAACCAGATGAGTACGCGGAGACGGCGCTCCCGAGGCCGCAAAGGCCTGGCGCATCAGGCGCTTATCAGTCGCGCGCGCTGCCGCCTGGGGCGATAACGCAGGCAGGCCCATGCGCTGGCCCACTTCCGCTACCGTGGACACCGCCGCGTCAGTACATAAGGTCATAATGCCGTCGACATCCTCTCTTTTTGCAATGGCGCTGACAGCATCCGCATCGAGAATATCGGCTACATAGGGCACATCACACAAAGCGAGGCCGACGGCAGAGGAATTTCCATCCACCGCGATGCTGCGAATGCCCAAGGCGCGAGCCTCGTGTATCGCGGGCAACTGCAGTGGACCGGCACCCACGACTAATAAGTTGGGAATCACGACTGGCCCTTGGCAACGGTTCTATTTGTGCTGCTGTCCAAATTCGTGCGACAGCATGGAAAGCAGCAGGCGGTCGACGAAGCGGCCGTCGGCAAATACTGCGGCGCGCAGAATGCCTTCCTCAACAAAGCCAAGCCGCCGGTAAAGGCTAATCGCGGACTGGTTGGTGACATTGACCTGGAGAAAGACTCGATGCAATCCCAAAGTGCCAAATGCAAACTGCAGCAACAACCTGGAGGCCTCGTCAGCGAGACCTTTGCCGCGCGCTAAACGATCTCCAAGGTAAATCCAATACTCCGCATGACGCGATCGCCAGTTGATGCCGCGGAGGCCGAGCGCTCCGACCGCGTTTGCCTCGTTCCCTTTGCCCTGGGCGATCAGGAAGATGCGCTGCGAAGGGTCATCCATGACGGATTCGTACCATCGGCGGTGTTCCCGATCGGAGACCGGGCCTTCCGTTCCCGTACCCCGCCTCACTTCCTCATCGTTGATCCAGGCTCTTACCAAGGGCAAAGCCGCTTCATCGAATGGAAGAAGCGCCCCTAGTTTTCCGTTGAACATCGCTGTGCCTCCGCTCCATAAGCGCTAACCTATCGGGAAAGTTTTTCTTCCGAACTCCCACAAAATCGTCATCCTGGGCGGAGCGCCTCACAAAGTGACCGCGTGACACAGCGCTCGGCGGCGCGGAGTCGAAGGACTTGTGAGGCGCTCCGCTCAGGATGACGCTGCTGTGGTGACTTGGAGATCCCAAAAACCAGCGCCCTCTCAGACTTCGACGTCTGCCAATAAGTTAGCGCTTATGGGTCTCCCCTCCGTGCTCGGACGACGCCTGCGATTGCCTTCCGGTCCGATTGATTCCTTCGCTGAGCCATGACCATTGCGATCGTCTTGCAGAGGATTTTTAAGTCCAGCACGAAGCTCCGGCGTGGTCGGCATACCAGGTATCCAAATCCCGACGCATGCTTATGGGCACGTCATTGCGTCCATGCACAACCGCCCAACCGGTCATGCCGGGACGGACATTGCAGTCGCCTGAAGTCGGCTGGTCGATAACTGCGAACACCTTCTGCAAGCTCCGGACGCGGCCCGATGAGACTCATCTCCCCGCGAACCACGTTCCACAGCTGCGGCATTTCATCAAGACTGGTTCGCCGAAGAATCCTGCCCAAGCGGGTCAAGCGCAGATCTGTGTCCGAACTATAAGCACTGCCGTCAGGATTGCGAATATACGGCGCATTATGCACCATCGATCGGAATTTAACGATGCGAAATTTTCGGCCCTGCCAACCTATACGCTCCTGCATGAACAATACCGGTCCTGGGGAGCTGAGCTTGAGGGCAACCGCAATCAGCCCAAACACCGGCGCGAACACAATCAGCCCCGCGATAGCCACGGTGAGATCGAAGAAACGCTTCCAGGCACGGCCTAGCAGCTTGGTCACAATCCGTATCCTTCATTTAAATTGCGGCAGCGATGGGACGGTTCTGGTTTCTGCGGTCTCGAGGAGCAGTTGGATCATCCTGGGAAGGTTGGCCTCTCGGGTCAGATGGCACAGGGCATAATCCAGACCGCGGGCTCCGGCAGCGCGAACATCTTCGGGAGCGCTGGCGGCGATGACTTTCAAGGCCGCGGCCGTGCCAACTGGATCATCGGGCGGGATCACCCAGCCCGCTTTTGCTTTTATGATCAGTTTGGCAGTTTCAGAGTTGCCGAGCACCATAGCAAGCACCGGACGGCCGGACAACATGTACGAGATGAGCTTGGACGGAACCGAAACCAGCGACTGCTCGCCCTGCGTTGGCAACAATAGAACATCAGCTGCGCCTAGGACGAGTCCTGTGTCCTTCTTCGGCCATGGCGTGTAGAAGAAAATGCGATCCTGGAGCCCCATCTCTTCGACCATCAGTTGACACGCTCGCAAAGACGAGCCCACTCCGGCGATGAGCAAACAGATATTCTCATCGTTCCATAGGTACTCAAATGCCCTGATCGCGGTTTCAACGCCAGCGGCCGCGCCAATGTTGCCGGCATAGACGGCCAACGTCGTTTGATCGAGTATGCCGTACTTCTGACGCAGGCCATAGGCGCCGCGGGCATCCACGTTGACGGAGCTCGTCTCTCCCCAATTCTGCAGCACATGGATGCGCTCGGCAGGCACTCCACGATCCAATCGATAGGTCTCACGAAACTGATCCGAGATCACGATGAGAGCTTTTGCCGAGTGTGCGATCCTGCGATCCAGCGCGCGCAGAACTCTAAACAGGAGCGAATGGGCGCTGATCCTCTTCTGCTGAGAGAGCGATTCCGGGTAAACGTCCTGAATACTAATGGCGACAGGAATGCTGCGAAACCAAGCCGCTGCCGAAACCATGCCGGAACAGACAATCACCCATGAGTTCATATAAATGACATCGGGCCGCGGCAGAAAGAGAACCCGGGCGGAACAGGTAATGGCAAACCCTATATTCTCCAGCAACCGGCTGCCCATGGTTGATTTCCTGGACAGAAAGGAGAAGCAGCGGACCACCGAGAAACCCATGTTCTCCCGGTGGTAGAGTGACCTCCGGTAGCCTTTGAAAAGCCTGCCGTCGGGGCGGTTGGGAAACGGAGCCAAGACCGTGACCTGGTGGCCATGGTGAAATAATTCATCGGCAATCTGGAAGCTGGTCTGCGCCGTCACCACAGGTTCAGGCGGAAATACGGCGCTCACGATCACAACGTTCATGGTCTTGCTCCCCGGCTCTGGGATCGGGTTCGAGGTTGCCGCCGGCTCTTACGCTTTGCTCGGTTAAGCATTGGGTTAGCGAATGGCTTTTCCATCGCGATGTTGTGGTCGAGCGAAGGGACTCGCCGCCTTGGCTACCGGGCCTGGCGAACCACGCCGGCTATCGAGAAGCAGCTGAAAGAAGTGTCCGGGGATTGTCCCGCGGGCCGTCGTGCGTAACTGATCCCGGTGAAGACGATCGGCTCACGCGCTTAGCTTTCAGCGGCCTGCCGGCCGCCTGGCCTGTCTTGGTGTCGACCCTCGCACGGTGCAACTGATTTGCTGGATTGTCCTGCAGCTGTTGCAGTTTGATGCGCGTCCGAAAGTCAGACGCATTTCGTATCAATCTGCGCAGCTTGATGGAGCTTGTATAGGCGTGAAATGCGCGCACGCCTAGCAGGTCTGATGGCGCGTCCGGTCCGCCTTCTGATGCAGCAGACGTGGTAACCGATGGCACGGCGGTGGTCCTCGCCGGCCCCGGGGCGCCGCTGCCATTTGGGCCGCCTGTGCCATTTATATGATACGGCGAATTGACCTGGAGCGGCGTTCCCGTGTCGGGTTTCGTCGTCGAACCGGCGGGTCTTATCGTCCGGTTGAGGATTGTGGACTTCTTGTCGACCCCAACTCCGAGCACTTGTTCGTCTGTCAATTTGCCGGCACACTCGGCCGAGTGCGCTTGCTTCGCGCCGGATAACCGTGGATAGGCCGATTGTGGATTGGCTCCGCTGGCCGAGCCGCTTACCTCGAGTCCCATGGAAGCATTCGTGTCCCGCCTGGCAGGTTCACTGGGTTGCTCGTTGAGGATACTTTGCCAGCCGATTCCAGGTTGGAAGCAGAGCCCCGGCAACGCCCCTGGAATTGCGCCGGTAGCCAGGGAACTTTTGCTGTTTCCCGATTTACCGGTTTTGCCGAGCGGCCACTTGACTGGTTGGCGAACCACTCTGCGCTGTTTGAGGGCTCGCCTGCGGAGCGGCTGCAAGCAATACCAACAGGCCGACGAATAGTCTGGTGCTACGTTCGATCATTCGGTCCAACCGAAGACTCTCACTGAGAAAGCGACATTGCGTAGAAATAAAGCAGCAGCGCGATCCACGGTTTCAGAAAAATCAACCGCAAATTGCCTGACTCGTTGCTGCGAGGCCGCAATGGCCTCTTTCTCTCTATCCCGGCGTGATGGGTGCAGGCAAAGTCTTCGTGCCGAGCCATCAGCGACGCAAGCTGGCCGGCTGCTTCCGGGTCAAAATAGTATGCGCAATCTCCGGCCTGTTCTCGATGCACGCGCAGATCGGAAAGCAGCATAGGCACCCCGAGCGATTTGGCCTCTTCAACGGTAGTACTCCACCCTTCGGACAAGGAGGGATTGATAAGCGCCGTACAAGCGCGCATCAAGGCAAACACATGCGGGCGCGGCACTATTCCAAGGAAGCGAAAGTTATGGGTTAGCCCGTATGCAGAACCAATGCCTGAAGCGCCGCAAAGTGTTCGGGATGGCGATAATCCTCCGCTCTGCCCGAGGCGGCCACCACCGTGTCGTAACCCTTTTGCCGTAATATACGGAGCGCCTCGATCACCGTGCGATGGTTCTTGTGCTTCCAGAACTGGTTGGGCAGGTAAAAGTAACGCTCAGGTAATTGATAGCTGGAGGCAATTGCCGATCGCCATCACCATCCGATAAATTCGGCGGTAACATCGCGGAGCGAACGACTGAGGTTCTGCCCATGGATCGGGGAAAGAAGGTTTCACAATCAGATCGGCTATCTTCGCTGCTGAGCATGACGTGCCGGCGGCTGAGTATTTGCGCGCGAAAACCGAGATCGCGTTTCCAATACGCGCCGAAGCTGAACAATTCAGGGAGATGCCGGTGTTGAAAGTCGGTGATCCAGGCTATGCGCGGAAACGGGAAAACGCCAGCCATAAAATTGTGCGCACTCGAAGAGCACGTCGATTCGGTGCTCGCGAAAGGCGTGAGCTGCGGCTCGATCACAGCCGGTCAGTAGCGCCTGGCGCAGGCGTTGACTCCTTCGCGCGTCGTTAAAGGCGGAAACACGAACTACCTGCACCCCCGATAAAGCGGCAAAAGGCTCAACATTCGCCGCCACCGCATCGGTGCCCACAAACAACACCATCTGCACCCGATCCTGCGCATGCGCAGACAGCACTTGCGCCAGATTTACCAGGTAGTTATAACCGCCCGTGCCCATCCAGTTTGCGGCACTGATAAGCGTGAACGCCACCCGGGTCAAAGATCACTCCTGGAAGATTGCAAGTACCACCGCACATAGTCGCGAACTCCACTATTCACGGGAACGCTCCAGGCAAAACCCTTGTTCTGCAGGAACCAGCCATCCGCCACCAGACTGCAGGGGTTACCGGGCCGCGCCTTGCCATTGAAGACAACCTTGGCCGGCGCAGGCCAGGACTCCAACACCATCGCGGCAATTCTGCCTACGCTCGTCGCTTGTCCCGAGCCCACGTTGAAGATCGCCATCGCGTCCGGATCCGATGCCAGCCCCATGGCGAACTCTAAAGCGCGCACCACATCCCGAATGTCGGTCCAATCGCGCAACTCCTCGCCGGTGCCACCCAGCACCAATTGCCGCGTGCCGGAAGCCAGGCTGGAGCACATATCCCACAACACCTGCTTCTTCAACCAACTGCCGTACACCGAGAACAGCCGTACCACCATAACGGATAGGCCATAATTCGCCGCGTACGACAGGCATAGGTTCTCCATCATCAGCTTGTGGTAGCCATAAGGCGAAAATGGCAGAAGCGCATGTTCTTCTCTGATGGGTCCGGTATGACCTGCCCCATAGACCGCCGCACTCGATACCGAGACCAGCCTTGCGTTGCGCGCCGCAAGCCGCATCCACTCGAGCAATTCCGCGGTGGTAGCAACCGTGCGCGTAAAGTCTTCATAGGGGTTGGCAATCGACGCGCCCACCGAAGAGCCTCCGGCCAAGTGAAAGATATAATCCGGAGAACCGCCATCGCGCAGCAGTTGTTGCAAATTGCTGGCATGAATTCCTCCATTGAGCCAGCGTTGCACACCCCATGCCTGCGCCTCCGCTGCTGGCCAGGGACCATGACCGATGCCAACCACGGTGTGGCCCTGGCGTGAAAGCCAGGAGGCAAGATGGCGGCCGATAAAGCCACGACATCCTGTGATCCAGATAAGTTTCTGGATGCGGTCACCACGGAGGGGGGTCTGTTGGCTCAAAGAATGTTGCCGAAAGAGCTCGCAGCCACGGAAATAGGTTGAATGACGAAGCCGTGTTGCCGGCGCAGGTGTTCCATGTACGCTTCTTCAGATGGTCCCTCGGTGACGCTATTGGCAGGCCAGGCAACCCACTGCATGGAGGAGAAGTCGAAACGTTTAATCACCCTTGCGGGATTTCCTACGGCCAGTGAGAAGGGAGGAATATCACGTTCGAATCAAGGCGCCGGCGCCAATCACACAGCCGTGCCCGATGCGAACATTGCCAATCACTTGTGAGCCGTACCCAAAGAAGCAGTTGGCTCCCACATAAATATCCGCGTCCAAGCGTTACCCCAGTCGTCATGTAGGCGCTCATGGGATCGTCGTAGCGATGTGAACTCCCGATAAAGGCGCAGTTCAATGCAGTAAGGCAGTAATCGCGAAGGACGATCGACCGTCCAACGGAAAAGAAATTTCTCTTGCCAATGAAGCAGTTGTCACCGATCACCAATCCATCCGATGGAGAATTCCGGTCGTTGACATTCAGCCAACTACCACTGCCGATCGCTACATTTGATCCGATGCGAATGCGGAATACACCGATGAGCAGTACGTCAGACGCGATGTATACATATGGGAATCGGAGAAAAAGAGCCATGTTAGCCCTCACTCCGAGTATGAGGCTATAAGCTCGAGCAACGGTAAGGGCCATCGATGGGCTCCTTCGCAGGCCTTTCTTGAGTGCCTCTTTCACTTTCATACTGCTACATTCTCGTCTTCTAAAGATGTCGCTTTACGACTCCACTAGGCGTTGGAAACAAGTGCCTCAAAAGCACTCCACTGCGCTTGCTTAGAGTATTGGCGGGCTAACCATTTCATGGCCTGCCTGGGCAATGCCCATCATCATTTCCGGAGCATCGAATAACTCGCGAAGCTTTACCAGAAGGTCGGCCGGAGACTCATAGGTAACCAGCGTGTGGCCCCCGACCATGCCCGCCGGGTATACACCCTCGTCAGACAAAAGAAGTGCCTCCGCAGCCCATACTTTCAAAACAGCGCATATTACCGCGGTCCTCACCCGACATGTCGATGGCGCCATTCAAAACGATCTTTGCCCGGGAAATACGGGAGTAGAGGTCACGACCATAGACGGGATCGGAGGAAACAGCGCGAATGTGGCTGGGCCTGCGATATTTTCCTACCGGCGCAAGGTAACCGAGCGGCGATTCGGCAAGCCGTGTAAACCGGGAACGCGCAAGGCAAAACTCGACCCTGTACGTATGGCTGAGAGAGGCGACAGCTTCCAGTGCGGCCGCGCGTCTCATATGATGTCGCGAATAACCGCCAACGAACAGCACATCGATGGGACGGTCGTTGTTGGCGGCATATTGGTCCATCACGGGATCGTGGGCGGGGGAGAAGTACGCGGCTTTCCAGCCGAAACCTTCATATCGGTTCAGAAGAGTAGGCGAGTTGCAGACGATGAAGTCGTAACCGCCGAAGTCCGCCAAAGGAGAGGGAATGTTACGCCAGGCAATCGCCTTGCGCACGCATCCCGGCAGCCTATGGACAAAATCGCTGTCGTAGCGTACCGGATCGAGATTGTAGAAGACCTCGGCACGATGCGATTCAATCTGAGCCAGCAAGATGTCTCCCAGACTTACCTTTCCCGGCAGGCCCATCTCTCGAGCCCAAGTACGTTGCAACAGCTCGTCATCGCCGTTGGTGAAGAACGCTCGATCGTCGCCATTGAGTACCGGCAGGAGAAAATGCAGCGCCCCATAGCGGTGATCAAGGAAACGCTCAATCTGATTTTTGAAGGTGGCACCCTCGCGTACGTCCTGGGGACGCGAAAGGTAACAAGGCGGAACTCCGGAATTCTGCAGCAGCCTCATATGCTAAAACCCTGGCGCACAAGTGAAGGTCAAATGATTGGTGGTAATTGTAATTACGTTGAGTCGCTGAGAAAGCCCGGGAGCTATATGACATTCGGGTGGCTGTTGGCCGCTTTGTTGCTGCTCCAATAGCCAGAGCTGGGATGACAAAGCTCCGTGGTGTTTAGAGACTCGATGGCTTTCAGAAGGAACTTGATTCAGGCCAACGATGACCACGATGGTTCGGCGGGCAACCGCTCCGGCCGCATCCGGGGAAGATCGGCGCCCAGCACAATCGCCATCATCCCCCACAGCGCCGCGTTGCCGTAGAGGCCCCCGGAGAACATGGCCCCAATGAGCTGCTGAAAGAAGCAGAGCGAAATCCATGACATCGCAACGTCTACCCTGGTGAGGATGATCGCGCGATAGATTGCCATGAGCAACATCGACACGAAGATCGCTCCACCGAACGTACCCGTAGCCATGAATGCCTCGACCACACAATTGTGGGGATAGGCCAGTGATCTCCGCTCCACCATGGAACTGCCCAGGATAGCGTTTTGCAAATATTCGTGCCACGCATCCCGCGCCAGGTTCTGGCGCTCATACACGCTGCTATTGGAGACGCTATAGGCTTCCGCCGATCCCAACAGGCGCCAGACATCCGTGCCTTTCCGGGTGAGGTAAGCCGCGGCCGCGGAGGTCATGAAGAAGAGAACCACACAGATGCCGATGGCGAGCAACTTGGAGCCACGGCGTAATCCTAGATACACGACAATAGGAAGCAACAAAACTGCTGCAACCAAGGCGCCGCGACTGGAGGCGGCCAAAATAGAGAACGCTCCACAGCAAACCGTCGCGGCCGCCAAAAGCCTAAGAGTCCAGCCCCTTCGCACTCTCCCGATTTCGAGCAGGACAAAGAGCCCGAGGATCATGGCGGTCAATCCCATGTGCCCATATCCGATGTGGTTGAGAATATCGTTTCCCATGTGCTGGCCTTGGAGTCTGTCCTCCTGGGCCTGCGTCAGACGCATCGAAATCGCAGAGCATACGCCGAGCGCGAGCATGCTCCAGACAAGCGCTTTGCGGTAGAGACGGATTTCGCCGAACAGATAAAAAACGATAAACGTAGGTAGGCACATGCCGAACAAAAACAGGGCCATGTCATCCGGGTTTTCCCCAATCGACACGGGAAACAGTACCGTGTCGCATATAAATCTGGTCACATATAAAGTCCAGAACCCGACGGCCAGCAAGGTAGTGACCGACACCGCTAATCTGAGATGAGAAAGGGCGAGTATCTTGTAGACCGCGTATAAGGACAAAGCCAACACCAAGCATCGAAAAGGTACAGTGGCAGCGCGATGGTTGATATGCAAAACCCCGGGCACATACGATACCAGGAGAAAGCCGGTCAAATTCAAGGTCAGGCACAGGCTGGCAGTGCCGACCAGCCTCTGAGACCCGGAGCGGCTCTCCACCTCAGGGAAAATGTTGCCATGCGCCATGCTTCTCTTCCTTGACCAGCTGCGAATTGCTTAGAGGCTGAGGAGCCGCGGGCAAAACGAAGGTTGGTGGTGACGTGATAGGTTAGCCTGGGACGGAAAGGACAGCCATGGCCCGGTTTCTTATCGCCGCTTTGGAATCATCCGGGCATCGCGCCCGGCTAGTCCGATGGGTGATGGAGTCGGAAGTCATGCGCCAGGCGGAAGTCATTCTGGCTGGCCCGAGAAGCCTTCTCGAGCACAAAGAACTGGTTGCCTTGCGGGGACAGTTTGTTCCTCAGGAAGTCTTGATCGACCAGGCAACGGCCACCGCCCTCACCCGCTCCTCTTGGGTCGATCTGGTGCGCAAGCAAACCATATATCGCTCTCTCTATGTCCGCGCCGTGCGCCAGGCGAAGCGAGACGGCGCGGTGGACCTGGTGATCCTGCCTGCGGCGGATGATGCCCTGGACGCATGGGCTGTATTGGGGACCGGCTTTGCGGCGACCCCGTGGGTAGGAATCAGCATGCGCCCGGTATTTCACCTGGGAAGCATGAGAGACGTTGTGGCTCCTTCGCGGCGGGATGATTGGGTTCGGAACAAACTGTACAGAAAGGTGTTGCGCGATCGAAGTCTGCATAAGTTGCTGACCATCGATCCCACGATGATGGACTTTGCAGCGTCGTCCTTCCGTCGCATAGAGAGAGATCGCCTTGCCTACCTTCCCGATCCCAGCCTGGAGTACGATTTACCCGCCCGTGGCGCCAGCCGTGCGGAGCTAGGTATTCCCGACCAAGCGCACCTTGTGCTGCTGTACGGTTCTCTTACAGCAAGAAAGGGGGTGAGCCAATTGATCCGCGCCGCAAGTGCTCCGCAGTGTCCCATAAGCATCCACATTCTGTTGGCGGGAGTCCAGAACGCGGAGGTAAAGCAATTCCTCCAACAGGAGGAAGCGAAGGCATTGAGCGTCTCCCGGCGGCTGCATGTCTTAGAGCAATATCTCGATGACCGGCTGGAAAGAACAGTGCTGAGCGCGGCGGATTCGATGTGGCTGGGATATTCAAAGTTTTATGGAATGAGCGGTGTCCTGGTCCTCGCCGTGCGTCACGGTTTGCCCTGCATCTTCACCCGCGAGGGGGTTATTGGTTACCTGGGCCGCAAATTCGCGGTGGGACCAGAGATTGATCCGGACAACATACAAACGGTCGTCGAGGCGCTGCGAAATTTGACCATGAAGCCTCAGCAATATAGCCGGTCTCTTGCCGACGCCAACCAGCGCTTCGCAGTACATTCCATCGAGTATTTCCGATCCGTGATTTCCGAGACGGCGATAAGCGCTATCCCGTCTTAGCCCCTGGCTCAGCCCGCGAGAACAAGCTGGGCATGCAGCAATCTTGGCAGCCGCCAGGCTGTCCAGAACAAAATGGAGCAGCAGATTCCGCACAAGAGCGCCTTGGGTCCGCCGAGCGCGGTGAGCAGCGGCACGGCCAGAGCGAAGACAAATGCCCGCTGAAAGATCGCGAGAGATACCTGCCTCAACTGCCCCAGACCCAGCATCAGCAGAAAGTAAAATTGCTCCCAAATGGACAACAAGATGAGGGCACCAATCAGCCCCCGGGTCTGCCAGCCCAACGGGATCGGTTGCCGAATCCAAATCCGCACCATCTGTTGTCCAACCAGAAGCATCGCCGCCAGCACGCCAACACCGGCAAGGACAATCGTTAGGCGGCCCTTCTTAATCTGCCAATCCAGCCAGGCGTGATCTCGGCGCGCGTGGGCGTCTGCCGTGGATGACCACACCGGGCGAAGGAATCCCAGGGCGAAGGAAAGCGAAAGAAGTACGATCTGCATGGAGATCGCAAAGGGCGCGCTTTCGCCGGCGGGCAGAGTTCGGGCTATCCAATAGACGGGCCATTGGTAGACCAGTACAAATGAGAAAGAGGCAAGCACGTAGCGCAAACCATCGCCCAGCAGCCGCTGGCTCTCCCGCCTGGGAAAGCAATGGGGCAGGCGCAGCAGATAGCGTTTTCGATTGAAGAGGCATCCCCAGTTGCCGATCTTGAAGGCCAGTGGTGGCAATGTAAAGGCGGCGATGAAGCCCATAAGGGCCATGGAGTAATGCGCGGCGGCCAACAACGCAAGGCAGACGGCTACGTTCGATGCCGCGCCGAGAAGATTGCTGATATGCAGCTGCTGAAACGCCTGACGCAGGACATCAATCGATGACAGAGGAATGGATGCGAGAGCAACAGTAACTGCGATCAGTAGCGCAGTGTGCAGATCCGAAGCATTGCCGGCGCCGGCCCTACCCAACAGGGTTTTGGGGGGCAGCCAGGCAACCAGTGGAATGACCACCGCCATCCCGACCAGGCAGAGGGCGATCACGGGCGCCAGACCGGCCTGTACCAGCACTGCCTGGCGTTCTTCGTCACCTTGCGCTGCGGCGGCGGCCAGGGGCGTCACCAACGATCCGCCAACCCCGAGATTTAAGACACCGATGACTCCTGCAGCCGCGGTGATCGATGCATACGCAGCGTATCCACTTTCGCCCAGCGAACGATAGACCAAAGGAATAGCCAGCAGCTGGATCGCGACGGTAGTCACGGTGGACAGAAGGGACGTGATCCACGCCAGCTGGATCCGGTTGGTGCGGTCCCGCCGGGCATCGCGGCTCGGATCAAGGATCTTCTTCATCCGTTTTACCTGGAACATGCTGAAGCAGGCTGAGCACAGAACCTCACTCGTGTCGTCTTTGCTGCATGAGCAGCGTGGGAGTAAGCATCTCGTTTTGTATAGGCTCAAGGGAAGCTACGAAGATCGCCCGCTGAAGACTCGCTCCGTGTTCTTTCGGGGCGTTCCAGTCGGTCGGGAATTCCTCATGGTTGGGCTGAGTTCGGGGGACGTAGACATGCGGGTATAGCTTACCCAGTTGGTCCCAGACCCACCATCGCGACGGCCTGCATCCCATACCGCCAAACGCCTGGGTGGGGCTCTTCTGTATCTCTTCTGTCAGGTTCACTCCGGTGTCCCGGACGAAGGAGACGCAGGTCTCCAGCAGCAGCATTTTGCCTGTGTTTTCGCGGAAGAACTCGAGCGCCTGTGCCGGGTTGCTCAAGTGGTACAACAGCCCGTAGCAATAAACGATGTCGAACGGCGCTCCGGCAAATTGCTCTGGCGGATGCTCCATATCGAGCCGTCGTACGTCGCTGGCCGGAAAGCGCTGCGTGATGTACTCGAGCGAGCTTTCGCGCGTTTCGGTAATCGTCATGCGGCATCCCCGATCCAGGAAGTAGTGAGAATGATCCCCGATCCCCGCGCCAACCTCCAGAACGGACATACCCGCGACGGGGATGTGCAGGCTTGCAAGGTGCTCTTGCCGCCGCGCGTTGTGGCGGAGGTAAGCGTCAGAATGGAAGTGCAGGACAGGGTCAAAGCTGGGGACGATGCGATAGCCCGCTCTCGCGATGATCCTTCTGGGGAGTGTGCTCAACAATAGATCCTTAACCTGCGTCGGTAGTGCTGGTGTCTTGCCTGGTGAAGACGGCATCCACCTGTAACAACCTGCCCGAGGTTGGATCCCTGAACCCCGGTTGCAGATCCCACAGCTCAAAACGCTTCTCCCGCAGCAACCGGCACATCTCCGGCATGAGGATTTCTCCCTGGTACAGGGGAAGCAAGGACATTTCCAGCTGCAAGGCTAACGCTTTTGCCAGGATGTGCTGGGCCCCATTCAGCACGTAACCCTCGAAGCCCTGGACATCCAGCTTGAGGAAGATCTTTCGCCCCCCGACGGTCGAATCCAGCAGGTCGTCCAGACGGCGCAGCGGAACGATTTCCTTCCCGATATATCGTGAATGTGGCGCGGCGGCTAAGTGCGCATCCAGCATGGGCAGCACCGAGCTGGACACACTGTTTTGAGCGAGGTTGATTTCGATCTCCCCGGATCGATCACCGACGGCCACTCGATCGGCAATCGTCCAATTTGGGTCGTTGCTGGCAAGCGCCAGCAGCGTGGCGTGCGCCGTGCTCAGGGGTTCAAACGATAGAATCTCACCCTTGTATCCGCTGGCCCGCCGGGAGAGCGCATACTGCCCCCGGTTAGCGCCGATGTCGATCAACAAGTCGATGCCGAGCAACGAGAATAGGGCGCTGGCGCGGCGGTCCTGGGATTGGTGAATGTCGTATCCGAATGCGTGGGCAGCAGACCTCGCGCGCGCCTTGAGGGTTCTGGACATTTCCACTCTAGCTCCCAGCGGTTTGCGTGCTGTCATGCCAAACCGGCTCCGGCTCGGCTAACCAATCGTACTGGTCAAGCTGTCGCAGCCTATATCCGAAACCTCGGACATAGTGCAACAGATCGAAAACACAGTAACCAAAGGGTTGACAGTTATCTTCACAGGCTTCGAAGATCAGCACGGGCCTATTGGCTCCCGACAACAACCCCACTGCCCCGCGGAGGATCGGTAGTTCGGCGCCTTCAGCGTCCATCTTGAGCAGGCCAATATCCGGGCTTCCCAATTCTTGCCACACATCATCTAATCGCCGCGTCTCAACATCGACCACCTGCAACACTCGAAAACGCCCGTTGGCATGCATGCTCCCGTGCGATTCCCCTCCTGCCTGAGGGACATGAAAGGGCACACGGCCCGAAACGTCGGAAAGCGCGAACGGGAACACAGTCACGTTGGGCAGACCGCTCGCTTCGATGTTGCGGCGCAGCTTGGTGACCACGCCGGGCTGGGGTTCAAAGGAGAAGACTCGCTTGCCGGGGCCTATCCGCTTGGACGTAAGGATGGTGTAGTACCCAATGTTCGCACCTATATCGATGACGTTCACCCGGCGGGACGCAACTCGCGTGATCTCGCGACGAACTGCCGGCTCAAACGCCTCCTCACACCGGATCCGCCGCGCCAGACGATCGTTGGTATCAAGAAACATCTGACCGCCGCCGGCAAGATTGTGACTCACTGTCTTTATCCCGGCCGCACACAGCCCTTGCAGGGCCCAATAGGTACAGCGGCTCTTAATGTAGAGCGGAATGAGGTGTTCCCTGGGGATCGGCATCTTACGGCGAAACGCCGTTCGCGCTTGGTTTATTGACCGCTTCGTGCCTGTCTCCTTCTTCCGAGTAATAGCGGTTGTATTTTCCGTATCCGTACCCGTATCCGTAATAATGGTCGGCGACACGCACATCATTGACCACGATACCCGTGAGATGACCCTTGCCAAATTGCAGCAACTCGCTGGCGCGATGCAAGCCGCTACGCGGCGTGACCGAGATCCTGGAAACGAGAAGAACCACGTCCGTCTTTTGCGCCACCAGCACGGCGTCGGTAACCACCAGGCACGGAGCACTATCGATGATCACGTGATCGTACTCCGCTTTACACTCCTCCAGAAATTCGTGCATCTGAACGGATCCGAGCAGTTCCGCGGAATTCGGCGGACGCGGGCCGGCCTGAAGAACAAACAGGTTCGGAGCGTTGGGCAAGGCTTCGACCGCGTCCCGCCAGTTACCGGCTCCGGTGAGGGAGCCGCTCAACCCAAGGTTTTTCGGGATCTCCAATCGTTCCGCCAGCGCGCCGCGCCGCAGGTCCGCGTCGACCAACAGCACCCGCGCCCTCGGCTGGGAGAGGGCCGCGGCAATATTCATGCTTACGGTCGTCTTGCCCTCCCCGGGCACTGCGCTGGCGATCAGGATGGTCTTCGGGGGCGTGCCCGCCGATGCCAGGAGAAGCGCAGTGCGCAGCGCGCGAAATCCTTCTGAAGCCTGCGAGGTCGGCCGCAGCACGGTAACCAGAGAACCCTGCTTCGATCCATCCCAATTCCCTTCTCCATTCTGCCCCGTGTTCTTCGCCCGCCCGGGCTCAGTCTGCGGGATCATTCCCTTGATGTGTGGGATCATCCCAAAGAGAGGAACCCCGGTAAGAAACTCGACTTCTTCCGGACTCCGGATCAGGTTATCCAGGTTTTCCGCGGCCAAGGTGCAGGCGATTCCCGCACCCAGCCCGAGCAGGATGCTCAACGCCAGTACCAGGGAGGTGTTGGGTTCGACCGGCTTGGTGGGGAGCGTCGCGGGATCGATGATATCGACGGTGGCCGCCTTTAGACTGGCAACCACTCCCGCCTCTTTCAGTTTCTTCAATAAGTCTTCGTAGAGATCGCTGCCGGATTCCACTTCGCGCTTCAAAATGCCGTATTGGTCGAGTCCCTCGCTCATGGCGTAGGCTTGCTGCTTCTGCCCATCAAAGGCGGCCCGCAACTGCTTCTCGGCGCCGGCAGAGATCTCATAGTCGGTGCGGAAGCGTTCCTGAATATCCGCAATCTCCTTTTGCAGCGACGTTTCCACCTGGGCCAACTGATTCCCCAGCTGGATTACTTTGGGATAGTGGGGACCGTACTCCGAGTTCGCTTGCGCGAGTTGGCTCTCTAAATCGGCTTCCTGTCCGCGCAGGATGGGAAGAACGCTGTCAGGAACAATGGTGCCGATCAACTCCGGGTTGCCCGACTGGGCAACGCGATACTTTGCCTCTTTCACGATCCGGTCGCCTTCCGCGTCGGTCAACTCCTTGCTGAGATCGTCCAGTTTGGAGAGCACCAGGTTGTCATTCTCATCGGTGCCGAAAATACCTGTCTGTTTTTGTAGCCTGGAGAGTTTGGATTGCGATTGCTCCACCGCTGACTTGAGTTGAGCCAGTTGGCCCGATAACCAGTCCGACGCCTTCATGGTGTCGTTGTAACGGGTCATGAAGGTGCGCTGGGTATAAGCGGATACCAGATGATTGACGATTTGCCGCGCCAGTTCGGGATTGGCATTGCGAAAAGTAATTTCTACTGCCTGGGTGCGCGCGATGGTCTGCACCGTCAGCGCCCCACTAAAGATTGCCAGTAGCTGGTTGCGGCGTTCCGGGCTGGTCTGCTCGATGTGGTCTGGCGCATGCGGCACGATATACGGGCCCAGGAAAACAAACTTGTGGTAACCGGCAAACGTAGACTGCTTATCCAACTGCAATTCGCTGATCACCGTCCAGGCCAGACTGTCGCTTTTCAGAATATGGACCTGGGTCTCGAGCTTTTCGTCAAAACCGAAACCACCGCCTCCGAGGCTTGCGGTGATGTCGCCCATGTCCAGGGCATCGGAACCCTCGGGGTTGATCGCCAGGTCGGCAACGGCTTCATAGCGGCGGGTCTTCACCGCGCAATACACCACTCCCAAAAGGAACACCACGATGACCGAAGCGGCGATGATCCGTTTGCGGCGCCGCAACACGCGGACCAGGTCGGAGAGGCTGATCTCATCCGATCTGCCGGGATTACCCGCCTCCGCGCCTCCCCAAGCAATCCCCGGGCCACGGCCCTCGGAGTTCGCTTGCGTTGCATGCCTAACTGAGTTCCCTCTCCTCACCAGCATTGCGGTCAATGCACCTCGATAGCGTAGACGGAATAAACGGCAGCCTGAATCGCGCCTTGCAGCCCCATGGCTCCGTAGCTCTTTACGTTGCTCAGCGGAACGAACACGATATCTTCTGCATGCAACTGCAGGTCTGGGGCCTTGCCGTGATAAATCTTATTCAGCGGAATTCTGGTCTGCGTTGTGCCCTCCAGAGACTTCCTGAGAATCATCGAGTCCTTGAGCGATGCCAGCTTGGTTGTGCCCCCAGCCAATGCCGTCGCTTTCAGTACCGAGATCGAGGTGTTGTCCTCCATGAGAAATGCGCCCGGCTTGTTGACCTCTCCCAGCACATAGACCATCCCCGCTTTGGAGACGACGATCGGTGTCGCCTGGATAAACCGGCACATTGGCGTGCTCCAGGGGATTTTCATTGGCATTCTCATTGGCCAGGGCGACCACTTCGGGATGGTCTCTTTGCCCGGCATGCAAAACAGTGACGGTGCGGCCTGATTTCAGCGTGAGGCCGCCGGCGGCAGAGATCACATCATACAGACGATGCGGGCCCATCAGCGGATAGATCCCCGGCGCGTTCACCTCTCCATAGACCGTGATGCCCTGGGTCGCGAACTCCTCGATAAATATCGACAACCTGCGGTTCCTTCACCAGCTGGCGCTCGACCAGTTCGCGGGCAATCAGGCGCTGCGCGTTTCCCACCGTCATCCCGGCAAGCCTCAGGTCTCCGAGGAAGGCGAGACTTACGCATCCGTTTACATCCACCCGAACCTTCAACACCAGCTCGGGAACATCGAATACCGTGAGATCGAGCAAATCGCCAGGCCCAATGGCGATGGCGCTCTGATCGCGCGCCGCCGCGGGCTGCGCATCCGTTAACGCTACCTGAGCCCAGCCAAGAGATACACCCATGGCAACCAGACCCAGCATGAGCAATCGCATACGGATTGTGAAAATCTTCGTCAATGGTTTGCCAAACGAGTGTTTTCTCGTGGTGTGGGGGTGGTGGTTAGAAGAGCAAGACATTCCAGCGGTTTGGGCGGAGCGGGTTTTTAGTTCACCAGGTTGGCCGGCGTTTCCAGGGGTTGCGGCCACTCAGTGGTAACCGCTGCAGGGTGATTCGGCCGAACCTCGGCCGCACTTCGGGGGCCCTGGGTTGCTGCCGCGGAAATGGCGAGCTTCATCAGCAGGGAACCAGGATTATAGTCGGGAATCAGTTCTTTCAAGTACGACACCAGGCGGCGCGACATCTTTCCGTTCGGAGATCCCGCGAAGCTCCTCCAAAGCGACTCGCATCACTTTGAGATCGGCCGAAAACGGAGATAGATAGCTTAGAATCTTCGCATGTGCGGTGGGGATGAACTGTTCATTCTGGAGATTCAGTTCTTCGAAGAGCTTCTCACCCGGCCGTACGCCGGTGAATTCGAACTTGATATCCCGATCGGGCCGCAATCCGGACAGTAAAACGAGATTACGGGCAAGGTCCACGATTCTGACCGGTTCGCCCATGTCGAGGACAAAGACCTCTCCGCCTTTTCCTATGGAGAACGCCTGCAACACCAGCTGCGTGGCTTCCGGAATGGTCATGAAGTAGCGACGCATCTCCGGGTGAGTAATGGTTACCGGCCCACCCGCGGCAATCTGCTCTTTGAATATCGGCACGACGCTGCCATTGCTTCCCAGCACATTCCCGAAGCGTACCGCGATAAACCGCGTGCCGCTTTGCTTCTGCAGTGCGCTGATCACCAACTCTGAGATACGTTTGGTAGCACCCATCATGCTGGTAGGGCGAACCGCCTTGTCGGAAGAGATCATGACAAAATCTTCCACTCCATGTTCAATCGCGGCGCTGGCTACATTCCAGGTTCCGAAGATGTTGTTTTCTACCGCCGCAAACACGTGTCTTTCCATCATGGGCACGTGTTTGTATGCGGCAGCATGGTAGACGATCGACGGCCGATAGCGTTCCATCGCCTGCTGAACATTCCCATAGCGGGTGATGTTGCCTAGCTCGGGGAAGAACGTCAGCCGAGGAAACTTGTTGTTCAACTCTCGGTCGAGTTGAAACAGCGGAGTTTCGGCCTCGTCAAAGCCAACCAGGGCAAGCGGGTTAAATCTGGCTATCTGGCGACAGATCTCCGAACCGATCGAACCCGCCGCGCCGGTTACCATGACGGTCTTGCCCTGGATACGCTCGCGGATTCTCTCCTCATCCAGAAGCACGGGCCTTCTTCCCAACAGGTCTTCCACTGCCACATCGCGAATTTGTTTGCCCAGTTCTGCTCCGTGGATGATATCCGCTAACCCCGGGACCATCTTGTAATCGACTTCCGCGTCAATGGCTGATTGCAGAATGCGCACCAGTTGCGGGCCGGTGGCGGAGGGAATCGCAATCAGCAATCGATCGATCTCGTACTTTCTCGCGAGTGGCTCCAAGCGCCTCGCCGGTGCCCAACACCCTCGTTCCGTGGAAGGTCAAGCCGACCTTGCGCGTATCGTCATCGATCAGGCCGACCACTACGCTCTTCAGCGAATGATTCTCCCGAAGCTCGCGGGCCAGCGCCAATCCTGCCGTTCCAGCGCCGTAGATAAGGGTCCTCGTCCGATCGCCGTCACTGTTCTCGCGGCCCCTTCTGGCGGTCGCGGCTAACCGGACCGCGAATCGAGTGCCCAAGGTCAGGGAGCATGAGGTCAGCCATTCCAGGATGTATATGGAACGCGGAATTCCCGGATGCACGGTAAGAACAATGATCATGCCACCGACGATCGACCCGGCGGAGTTAGCTAATCCGATGCGCACGGCTTCGTCGAGAGAGGTATAACGCCAGTAGCCGGTGTTGACCGCGCCAAACAAGAACGCAGCCGACTTGGCTATTGCCCATATCAGGACGGCGTCGCGCATTCCATGCGCGTAGATAGCGGGTACAGAACCGTCGAAACGCAGTTGGAAGGCAAGCAGTCCACACAGGGAGAATCCGGCCATGTCCATGAGGGATGCGAGAAGCCGGCGCGGAACTTGCTCCGGCCCACCAGTGGGCAGAGAAAACAGAGGCATACGAGAGTCTCCCCGGAAAGGCAACTTTGCCGCGTAGAGCTGATTCCCCGGTTTTGCATCTCCGGAGGAGAAATTCGTTCCCTTTTTCGCGCGCAATCGCTAGCCACCCTTCGGATCAGGCAACGGCATTTCGATGTTCGGCGGACAGGTTAGCGCGGGGGGCGATAAGTTCGAGGGCGCTCCCGTCAATGTGCAGGGACACGCTCTTGCCAATCACATCCAGGGTCACAATAAAGCGCAGGCCATTACCTTTTTTTAAAACCACGCCAATCACGCCGGCCAAGGGACCGGTCACGATGCGAACCTTGTCTCCTTTGGCCATAAACGGGTGGGGCTCGATGGTTTTGCAAGCGATGATGCGCCGCAGCAATTCCATATCGGCATCTGGAATCACCACTGGCCCGGCGGCGTTGCCGACGGTGCTTAGCAAGCCAGGCAACCTCATGAGCGGGCCATGATCTTGAGGCGACAATCGCACAAAGAGGTAATTCGGAAAGAGCGGCATTTGGAGATCGACGGTGGTACGGTTCTTCCACCATCGCTGGGAGTTATAGAGGGGAAGGAATTGCTCGATGCCGATGCGTTCGCAGTGGGAAGCTATACGCTTTTCATGCCGGGACATGGTGTACGCGGCAAACCACTCCCGTGGTGAATCAGCTGCGTACTCTCCGCGATAGTGTTGTTCGGATGCAGCTTCGCCATTGTCACTTAGCAAGTGATCTTCCCTTTCTAAACTCTTAGATTGCAAGGTCGGCCAGGTACTCTGTTTGTAGCAATCTGGCCGCTCGCCCTCGTACACCTTATCGGCCAACGGATGGATTTCTTCATCCTCATAACGTGATGGCCGTACACGATGCTTCAGGTGCAACCCGCACAGACTAGCCTGGTAACGATAGTGATTCATTCTGCTCCATAGCGGACACCACACCATCGCCGGGGGCCTGATCGACTCGGAACCTGCAATCGCCGCCCCCGCGAGTCCCCATAGCACTTCACCCATCCGTGCCATCGACGACATCTGCGTCTTCGAGCGGATCGATTCCGATGCTGCCATTTTTCGGAGTTATAGGGGGAAGCCGTGCGACTTTGCGGCCATGTATCGAAACATGTGGAATGCCGAAAGTGACGTAGCGGCAATGACTACAAAGCTGCATGGACACAGTCGACGACTGCGATCTCCGTTCAGAGTCGAGAAGGTGGAATTAGTATGAACCCGAATAATAATTTGTTTGCATTACTTACTGCCATGGCTAAGGAATCAGTAGAGACACCGCAGTATTTCGGCGTCTCCAGGCAACCAGCAACCAGAACGGCCGAGGGTGCGCCGTCTTCCCCACTCTCGATTCACAACTCTCTCCATGAGAGAGGAGTCGTCGAACTTCTGGCTGGCCGAGATCCGCAGGAGAAACGCACGCGATCTCTCGCTGATAAGGCGGTGCACCTGGGTCTTATTGCTCTTACGGTTTCGACGCTCGCAGGTTGCGCCCTGCGACCCCGCGTACCAGTGACGCTGCCGACCGCGCCGCCCGCCGTGGCGCCTGCCGCGCCGCCTGTCGCGCCGCCGGCCAAATTCGTAGTCTTCGACGGCCTGTTGTACAAGGCAAAGCCAAACCTGGGGCAATTCGGCCTGAAGCCCATCAGCGTTGAATATCCGGATGTTCTTTGGCCAGGAACGTCAGCCGATATGCAGAATGTTCCGGATGCAACCGTGGTGGAGAAAATAGCCGACAGTGCGAGCCAATCAACCGGCATCGCGGTGGTGGACATCGAGCAGTGGTCGGTGGTGGGCGATCCCGTCACGGTAGCTCAAAGCATCGGCAAATATCAACAAACGCTGCAGATGTTTCAGCAGGACGCGCCATCACTCCAGGTTGGCTACTATGCCATCGCCCCGATCCGAGACTACTGGGATGTAATGGCGGGGCCGCAATCAGCGGGGTATTTGGCCTGGCAAAAGGAGAACGATGCAGTGGCCCCGATCGCGCAGCAGGCGGACGCACTGTTTCCCTCCCTCTACACGTTTTATACAGATCAGGTTGGGTGGCAAAAATATGCGATTGCTAATATCGCGGAGGCGCGCAGGATAGCCCCGGGTAAACCGGTCTACGTCTTTCTATGGCCCCAGTACGACGCTAGCACCGGCGCCCAGGGTGGCGAGTATCTGCCGGATGCCTATTGGAAGATGGAACTGGAGACGGCCAAACAATATGCTGACGGGGTCGTGATCTTTGGTGGTTGGACTGAGACATGGGATAGCAATGCCTCCTGGTGGCTCGAAACGCAACAGTTTATGACGGAGATTGGAGCGAACCAAGCCAGCACGACGGGTAATTGAGACCGCGCACGCGACATGGCAGCAATAGGAGAGTTGACGCTATTACGGGGTCTTCCGGGGTTTTGATGGTTACCCATAAGACTAGCAGACCGGTTCCTGTAGCGGCGAGCGAAGAACAGCAGGCCGCTCCACTACGCTACCCTGCTGAGTTCTGTGGTTTTCTCTATCTACATGCGGCTTTCCTTAGGCAAAAGGGGCATACGCTGCCGTATCCCGTGCTGCGTGGCAGGAAAGCCGGGATCTCGGGAAATGGCAAAAAAGTGCGTGGTAAGCGTGGTAAGCGTGGTAATTGGCTCCTGGGGGGATTCTTCAGGTTCGGCGGCCTCTTCTTGCATCAGCTCCGCGTATTCGTGATCGAGGGCAGACCAGAGGGTGGTGAGGGGACCGCGGCCAGTCGAGCCGCTACCGACGTGGCCATGGAAGAGATCCCGGATCCTAGGTTTCGTATCAGCATTCGCCACGCTTACTTTGCTAGTCTCGGATGTAAGTTTCCATCGAAAACGAGCGGTTCCATGGCGGGACGATCCGCCAGGGTGCCTTGCATGCATGCATCAGCGACCTTGCGTCCGGGTGCACTCCACGAGAGGTGGGTCTCTGGACGCTCCGGTACATTCGGCCCGGATGCACGACGGCGCTCTACCCTTGAGACATTTGCTTCAAGCGTAAGCGAGCTTACCTGTATAGATGCAATTTGCAGGAGAAAGTTCAGGGCTTGGTGAGATCGAAGGGCGCGAGGCGATTATCTTGTTAGACGTACCGTTAGCCATTTCGCGTTCGCTAAGCCAAACAAGACTCCGCGTGTATGGCTATCCGCTCAAACCGACCGCGCTCCTGTTCGTCCAGCCTTCTACGGTATTGCTCAGTGCCCCCACTCCGGCTTGCCGTGTCCCATGCGATCGGGAAGATCAGTTCAAGCCTCGTTGACATACGCACAAGATCTGCCAACGAGTCAGCTTGCATTTTTCTCATCACGCGGCCGCGATGAACCTGGTAGGTGTTCTGAGCAATACCCAGCTCTGCAGCAGGCGGCGGTAATCGACAGGTGCGGTGATGAAGTCAATGGCACCGTTCTTCATGGCACAAACTCCCGAGAGCATGTCCGCCTGCTCCGTTACATTGCCGGGCGCTGTTGCAGAATGCTAGACTCTTCGCGTCGGAGGTAGAGTCCATGCTCAGCCTCAGGATTCGCGTTGCTCCATCTCTTGCGATCGCGGCGACGATGTTGGCAGCCTTTGTACTTTCCGTTAAATCGGCAAGAGCCCAAGTCCAGACAAGCACCACCGCAAGCAACCCACCCGTAACCCGGTTAAAGGTAAGCAGTAACTTGGTGGTGGTGCGGGTAGTCGTGCGTGACACGCACGGTAAGCCGGTTAAGGACCTTCGGAAGGAGGACTTCAAGCTCTTCGATTCCGGCAGGGAGCAGCCAATCGCGCAATTTGAGGCGGAGTCGGCGGTTGAGCCACCTTCGCCTCGGGTTGTAGCTCATGGGCCAGAACAAGCGGGCGCCGCTCTTTCCCCCGCATTGCCCGCACGGTTTCTGGCTCTCTACTTTGACGACTTGTACACCCCCGATTCCGACATGATCCAGGTACGCCAAGCTGCCGATGACTACCTTGCTTCTCATCTCCAACCGACGGACCGCGTAGCGATCTTTACTTCCGGGGCCATGCTTTCCGACTTTACCTCTGACCCGAAGCAGATCCATGAAGCCCTGTCCAGGCTCCATGCCAGTCCGCGCGCTCTCACCCGTGTGCATGATTGCCCGGACCTCTCCGACTATCAGGCGTTGGAAATGACGAAAAGCCAGGGCAGAGTCGATCTCGACAATCCTTGGAACACGGGAGATGCTTGGGGATTGGCGTTCGAAGAGGCAATGCAGCGCGACTGCTTGCCATCGGGTCCTTTAAGCTTTAACAAAATGCCGCCAGAGGTCCGCATTGCAAACAAGAATTTCATTCTAAATCGAGCGTCCAAGGTTGTAGGCCAAGCTGAAATACTTACGCGCTCCAACCTGCAAGAACTTGAGGAAGTGGTGAAGTACACGTCGCAGATGCCCGGTCAACGAACCGTCGTTCTTGGTTCCCCCGGCTTCCTCTTGGAGGGCGAGAACCGGTTTCAATTGGAGCGAATCATCGACCTGGCGTTGCGTTTACAGGTGGTCATCAGTTCGCTCGACCCAAGCGGGCTGCCGGTACTCATGCGCCACGCTGACGCATCCCTGACATACATTCCGGCGTCAGCAGGAGCTATGCATCGCCTGGACCAAAACCGCGAAGCGGTCGCGGGGGATGTGCTGGCAGAGGTTGCTGAAGGCACCGGCGGCGAATTCTTTCACAACAACAACGATCTGAAGGCCGGATTTGGGCAGTTGGCACGATCCCCCGGGTCCTATATATTGGCGTTCGCTCCCAAGGACCTTAAACCGGACGGCAAGTTCCACGAGTTGAAGGTCACGCTGGCCGAGAAGGAGACGGCGTATAGCATCCAGGCTCGTCGCGGCTATTTCGCGCCCAGGAATGAAGCTGAGGTAAAGGCGGGGGCCGAGGAAGTGGAAGCGTCGAGTGCCGCCGATCAAGGGCAGGAGCAGATTCGGGAAGCGCTCCTTTCGAAAACGGAAATCGCACAGTTTCCGGTTGTTCTGGATGCGAAAGTCTCAGAGGGGCAGGGAGAAACACACGACCTGTCGTTGTCGTCCCACGTGGACCCCAAATCACTGCATCTCCAAAAGGAAGGGGACCATAACCGCAACACGTTGACCTTTGTTTTTGGCGTCTTCGATCAAAAAGAAAATCTGGTTATTGCCGAGCAGCGGCACGCAAACGTAGATGTTGCAGATGGACAGTTGCCGGAGTTTCTCCAGGCTGGGATGAATCTCGACATGGCCTTTCAGCTGAAGCCTGGCAGCTATCGGATACGCGAGGTGGTGACCGATTCTGAGCAGCGGCTGACCGCCTTGTCCCGCAACGCAGATATCCCAGAGGTCGTTCCTACCACGCCGGCAGCCTCCGCAACGCCGCCTCATCCGCCGCAAGCTCTGGCCCCGCAACCAGGCGGCCAGCCAAATCCCCAGGTGGCTCAGCCATCGCGAACCTTTTCGCAGGCTACACCGCCTTCATTAAACCAGGCGAGGATACGGGCTGAGGAGACCAGGCTCTACTCGGAAGCTCAGCCCTACCTGGATAACTCGGCACCAGAACTCGAAAAGAGAGTTCGGGAACTGAAGGGTCTGAAACCGGATTCCCGCCAGGAGCAGTTATCCGATCTTCTGCTCAAAATAGGCACTAGGGTTGATGAGTTAGTGGCCAAGGTACCGGACCTGACCTCGGATGAACGAGTTACTCAGACCCAGTGGGTTGTTGGCCTGGCGCAGGATTGTGCCTCCCACTCCAGGGTGCCGGGAAACTTCCCGATCGAGAATTGTTCGCAGACCTCGGGTAAGCGAATTCAAAAAGACTTTCATTACATTATCCTGTCCAGCCAAACCCAAGATGGACGCGTCCTGGAAGAGCTTCGGACGAATGAGCAGAATCAACCGCTCAAATCGGGTGCAGAAGGGCCGAACTTCCAGGGCTTTGTCGGCTCGTGGGTCATTTTCTCACCGTCCAACAGGTCTGAATCCCGTTTCCACTATTTGGGAGAACAGAAGATTGGCAAGCGGGAAGCATTCGTTGTCGCGTTCGCCCAAATCCCCGGTTCGGTAAACGTGCCAGTGATGATGGTGAATGGAGGAAGATTCGTTCCTGTTCTGTTCCAGGGGGTCGCCTGGATCGATCAGGAGGATTTTCGGATCATTCAACTCAGGACCGACATCCTCGAGCCGCGGCAAGAAGCCGGATTGCAAAAGGAGACTGCGAAAATCCTATTCGGGCCGGTCGACATATCGCTGCTTAACCTGGAGCTGTGGTTGCCCATGGGAGTGGATGTTAGCGTCGAAGCCAACGGGCTGGCCGTTCAGGAGCAGCATGTCTATTCGAACTACCGCCTGTACCACGCCACAAGCAGGATGCTTCCCTAGAGCATTTACCAGAAGTTGATGCGGTCAGGCTGTGGGAAGTGTAGTCTACTTTCCCACATCTCCACAGCCGAAGTGCGCGTCTGAACCTGCGGCCGCCCAATCGTTCGTGGTTCTGTCTTCCCAAGGTGCCAGCTCCGTCCACGAAACCCCCGTGCTTCCACGTAGACGGGGTTACTACGTCAAGCGTCAAAAATCGTACGCTAACAAGCTTGGAATGTTGCTATCTTTGGCGTGAGGCTGCGATGACACGTAACAGGATCTTGCTCCTGCTGGCCTTTGTTGGATCGGCGGTCTGCTGGTGGCCGGCAATTATCGAGCCGAGCCTTGATTTTCCCCGATGGATTCTTCTCGCCCTGGTGGCGTTCATCTCGGGAACCTCGATTTTGTTATCGGGCGGACAGGGGTGGCCTGCATTCGTTGCCGCTACCGCGGGTGGATCCTTTGCGGGACTGCTGAGCGGCTTCATGCTATGGCCTTCGTCGGACGGCATTGCACAATCGTATGCTCTGTTTGTTGTCTTGATTGGGACGGCGGCTGCGGCAGGGGCAGCACTGATCGGTGGCTCGGCAGCGTTCCTCGCGGTAGGGGGACGGTCGCTGTCGAGTGGAGCGGCTAAAAACGCTTTGTGGATTGTGCTCGGGCTTTGTCTGGCCTTTGGGCCGGTGCTTTTTGCAATCACAAAGCCGCTAGTCAAGCGTCGAGTGGCGCGGAACGAGAGCATTGCCACTATCCGGTTTGCATCATTGAAGAACGCGGTGGAACTGGCCAGCGCCGATAGGGGTGCCGCAGACAGCATCTGCGCTGGGCAAACCCTGGAAAAGTACTACTCAGGGCCGCCCTTCACCAAGGACGATTGGATCAGAATCTCGGGGAATTACGTGGAAGAGGAAAAGTACGTGTATATGATCTCTTGCCGTCAACAAGGGAAATATCTGCTTGAGGCACGGCCAAAATTGCCAAGGGTTTATGGCTATGGCACCCGCATTTTCTGTGCCGACGAGTCAGGGGAAGGAGCTTGCGATTTACAGTGGAATGGCCCGTAATTTCCTAGCTGACTGTCCGTATAACCGGCTCTTCGGACAATGCCTGAAAAGTCGGGTTCGGTAACTTCCCAACCCGGGGGGACGGAGCAGGCAAGTTACCGAAAATCCCGTTTGCAGGGACCAGACAGAGAACTGCCCCTTTCGCAGGAAAATGGCTTATCCTTGCCTCTCTAATTTGCAAAGTGTCAGTTCCGTCTGGTCGCGAATTATAGTCACGAATTACCACGATTTTGTGGGAACTTGGACAAAAAACATCCCAAACAACAAACAAGTCAACAAGCAAAACGAGCGGCACAGCACAAAGTGGTGGAGTCATCGACTAAGTAATCGTGTAACAAAACTTCATCATGGCCTGTCGCGCGTGAAGGGATGGCGCTCGACGATCCCGCGCCCTTGGCGAACCACGATCCACTGATTGGCGTCCACGCCCGGGATGGTCTCCACGTTGCCCACAGGGCCGTCAGGCCAGCGGATCGTCAGATCCGCTTTTGTGGCGTGACCCATGCCGAAGTGCACGCGGAAGTCTCCCTGGGAGACGTGGTATCCGCCGCTGCGGACTTCGTCGATCTCCTTCCGTCCCCCAACCGTAAGCGTCAATCGCGCACCGACGGCGTCCCGGCCGGAAGCGGTTACGGCGCGGATCAGCAGCGCGTTGCCCCTGGGCCCGAAGTTTTTCAGCAGGGAGGGAGGCTCGAAGAGATTGACGACAACAATCTCCTGGGAGCCGTCGTTGTCGAGGTCGCCGACTGCGATACCGCGGGACGCGTGTTTTGCCGTAATGCCGGGGCCACCGGTCGACGACATATCGAAGAACTGGCCGTCGCCGCGATTCCAGAACAATTGGCTGGGCTGTTTGAACTCTTCTCCGAGGTTGTACTTCTCTACGAACGGGTACACGTGGCCGTCGGTGATGAACAGATCGGGCCATCCGTCATTGTCGAAGTCCAGAAAGGCGGTGCCCCATTTCACGTACTGGGTGTGCACCGCAAGACCGGCGGCGCTGGTGACGTCATCGAAGATGTTGTTCCCGGCGTTTCGATAGAGCGTGTTGGTGTCGCTGGAGAAATTGGTCTTGAAAATATCCAGGCGTCCGTCGCCGTCGTAGTCGGCGGCGGTGGCCCCCATGCCGGCCTGCTCGCGGCCCTCCTCGTTCACGGCGAGTCCGCTGGTGAGACCCATCTCTTCAAATGTCCCGTCGTGTTTATTGTGAAAGTACAGACTGGGTGTTGAGTCGCAGGTGATATAGATATCGGGCCAGCCGTCGTTATCGAAATCGCCGGTCAGGACAGTGAATCCGTAATACTCATGCGGGGTCTCAACGCCGGCCTGTTTGGTGACGTCGACGAAATGCCCGTGCCCATCATTGTGATACAGGGTCATCGTCTCGCCTTTGAGGCCGCGGGGACCGCAGGGGACAGGCATGCCTTTCCAATTGCAGCCGCTCCTGGTGCGCGGCGGCGGCGAATCTTGCGCTTTGAAGTCGACATAGTTGGCCACCACCAGATCGAGATGGCCATCCCGGTCGTAATCGATAAACGCGCATCCCGTGCTCCATCGCGATTCCGGCCGGTAAAGGCCACGCTCCTTCGTCTCATCTCGGAACGTGCCGTTTCCCAGGTTGTGCAGGAAGACGTTATGCCCCCACTGGGTGAGGAAGAGATCGACGTGACCGTCGTTATCCGCATCGCCGGCGCAGACTCCCTGCCCCCAGCCGAGGTGGCCGATGCCGGCTTTGGCGGTTACGTCCTCGAAGCGAAGGCCGCCGAGGTTGTGATAAAGATGCGGCGTGAGCGGAGGGCCCGCATTGTGCAGCCGGTCGGCCTGCACGAGGAAGATATCCGGAAGGCCGTCGTTGTCGTAATCGAATATCGCAACGCCGGTGCCGGTGTTTTCGACGATATAGGTCTGATCCAGGTCGCCGGAGATCACCTTAGCGGTGAGCCCGGCCTGCGCGGCTATGTCGCGGAAATCTGCAATTGGCGCCTTCATGCCGGGGGGAAGAGGATGCACAGCCTGATCGGTAGCATTTCCGGAAATCATTTGGGAAAGCAGCTTCACTCCGATCAGCAGCGCCACCATCACCGCGAGAGTGACGGCAAGCGGAATAAGATTCCGGGGAGCCCGCACTAATACGCCTTCCCTGCAGCGGAGCCGGAGTGCTGGTTTCGCGCCTCGGCGATGAGTTGCAGGGCGCTCTGGATCTCAGGATCCGCCGGCTTGAGGGCTTTGGCGGCCAGCAGTTCCTTTTCACCGTCGTTGATGTCGCCGGCCTGGCAATTGATCAGGCCCAGTTTCTTGAAAAGGTCGGCTTTCATCACGCAGTCACCGCACTCCGCGATGGCCGCCTTCAACTGGCGGGTGGCTTCGGGCCAGTCATGAGCGGAGGCGGAGACGACACCGTTGTTTGCCAGCGTACCGGCGCTATCCAGGATGCGCCGCTGCTTCTGTATCTCGACGTAGCGGGCCATGAACTTGTCCGCCTCGGGGGGATCGGTCGACCGCAAGGCGCGCGCCAGGCCAAAGAGCGCCTGGCTGAAGTTGGGATCAATCGCGATGGCCTGCCGCCAGGCCGCGACCGCTTTCCCGGTCTCCAACTGCTGCTCCAGGCACTGACCCAACAAATACCAGGCCATCACGTTGCGGGGCTGCAGCTTGACGGTCTCTTCGAGCAGGCCGGCCGCAAGCGGGAACTTGCCCTCCTGCTTGTAGACGAGGGCGAGGAAATAGCGCGGCTCGGGCATCTGTGGAACCAGTCGGCTGGCGGTTTCGAACTCAGGCTGTGCTTCGGTGGTGCGGCCCAGGTCGTACAGAACCCGGCCGCGATAGAAATGGGCGACGCCGGATTGCGGAGCAAGGCGGACCGCCTCGCTAGTTTCCACCAGGGCCCCGGGTAAATCGTAACTGTCGGCGAGCGTAAGTGCGAGGTCCAGATGGGCCGCAGCCAGATCGGGGCGCAGCGCCACCACCTTGCGCAGCAGGGCGATTCCTTCGCTCATCTTGCCCATCTGCGCCTTGGCTTTTCCAACCGTGGAGATAGTGTTGGGATCCTGAGGGGCCAGCGCGACGGCTTTGTCGAGTTCCAGTTCAGCGCCGGGTATTTTGCCCTGCTGGGCAAGAATCAGACCGAGGTTCAGGCGGCCTTCCTTATATTGCGGATCGTCTTCGAGGGCCTGGCGAAGCAGCTTCTCGGCGGTCGTGAGGTCCCCCTTTCTGGCGTAGATCATCGCCAGATTCCCGCGCGCGTCGACCAGCTGAGGCTCGAGGTCAAGCGCGGACTGGAGCCACCGTTGGGCGGACTCCATGTCGCCGCCGGTCAATTCGAGCTGGCCTAATTCGGCGCGAAGTTTGGCCAACTTCGGGTCCATGTCGATTCCGCTGCGAAGCGTGTCCTCGGCGCCCTTGGTATCGTGCATTGCTTCCAAAGCCAGCGCGAGGTTGTAAGCCGTCCATGCGCTGTGCGGGTTCTCTTCCAGCATGTGGCGATAAATCTCCGCTGCTTCTGCCGGCTTGCCCGCCTGCAACAGATCATTCGCCTTGATGCCATCGGACGTGAGCTGACTGTTGCGGAACTCAGTGGCGGTTGTCTTCCGGAACTGCTCGACAATCTGGTTTGCCTCCTGGTTCTGGCCGATAGTGCGCAGCACAGCCGCGAGCTGGAACTGGGCCGACTTATCCCCCGGATTCAGCGCGACCGCTTTCCGCAGCTGGGGCAGGGCCTGATCGGGCTTTCCCAGACGCGCCAAGACGAACCCGAGCTGATACCGAGCCTCAAAATCGTCGGGCGCTTTGGCTGCTCCAAGCTCAAGTTCATGCTCTGCCTTCGGGTAATCGCCCAGACCCCGGTACACCATACCGAGCAGGACGTGCCCCGAGGGATCGTCCGGTTTCTGACGCACGTAATCGCGGGCCGGCGCAAGCGCCTCGGTGTATGCGGTTACGTCCACCAGCGCCTTGACCTCGGCGGCCAGGGCAACAGTATTGGTTGGATCATTGGTTGGAGCTTGGCGGACGACCACACGGTATTCATCGGCGGCCTCGCGAAAGCGCTGTTCGTTGGCATAGATGTTGCCCAGAGTAAAGTGCGCAGCCGTAATGCCGGGATGTTTGCTGAGCAAATCGGTGAAGAGGCGAATCGCGTCCGCCACCCCTGCGCCATCGACAGGCGGCAGCCCATCGGCCTGCCTGGCCTTAGCAGCCTTATAGGTTGCGGTCGCCAAAGCCAGCTGCAGATCCGGAGCATCCGGCTGAATGCGGACGGCTTGGCGCCAGGAATCCAGGGCGGCGTCGTATCGTCCTCCGTTCAGCAGAACCTGGGCCAGCCCATCCAGGGCGCAGACAAGTTGCGGGTTGACTGCTAGCGCCTGGCGAAACTCGGCTTCCGCACCGGCCGGGTCGGGCAGCACCGAGCCGAGGGCGCAGCGTGCCTGCAGCAGCCCTGGATCATACTGCAGAGCTAGTCGGAACTCCCGGATCGCGGCGTCGATCTGCTCCTGACGTTGCCGAACCAGCCCGAGATCAAAATGCGCTTCGGCTGAGCGCGGATCCAGCCGCAAGGCCTGTTCGAAGGCTGCGACGGAACATTTGAGATCGTCTTTTTGGGCAAACCAGACGCCTATAGCGTCGTAAACTTTGGAGGGTGGCGTGCCCGCTGGCGCATGGGCGGCCGATGCCGGGGGTTTGCAGGTGGGCGGCAGTTGCGCGTGGCCTCTTGCAGCGAACAAGAGCAGGAGCGCGCTACAGCAGACAAGCGACCGGCTTGATAGAACTACCCGCAATCTAAACCAACCTCTTTTAGTGTCTCAACGACTACATCCATTTTCAGCTCCCCGCAAAGGTTGAGACCAGACAGCCGGTGTACCCTCAGGGGCTTTAAAGCCCGACATATTTTCAATCGTTTATGGCCCGACTGAAGTCGTGCCCTGATACAAAACAGAGTTTTTCCGCAGCCTGTGAAGCCCCATTGATTTTGCGAGGCTTACGTACGGGCTAAAGCCCGTACCCTTCATTGCTAATTCCCACCACTTGCTTCGGTGACTACCATCAAGCGATCGGCGGTCACGTTGCGCAGCAATTGGCGCGTACCCGATGGCCAGCGGATCTCGATTTCACGAATTACGCGCGAGTCACCCAGACCGAAGTGAACGCGCGGATCGCTCGACGCGGCATAGCCGGTGCTGGTCGTTACCTCATTGTAGAGTCTCCTGCCATCGTCAGTCGTTATGCGAATCTGCGCACCGATCCCCATCCTGTTGCTTTTGGTTCCGGCCAGTTTGAGCAGGATCCAGTGATTGTGCGTTTCGGTGGTATTGCGTAGCACGCTGACTGGGGCGCCGAGAGCTGTGACCACCAGATCCACACGCCCGTCGTTGTCCAGGTCTCCATAAGCGAGGCCGCGGTGCGGGGCAAGCCGGGTGAAATCGGCCCCCGCCGTGGCGCTCACATCTGCAAACTGCCCGTTACCGAGATTGCGAAAGACGGAGTCCGGTTCGGCATAGTGAAAATGCCGGGAGATTTGCTCAATATTGTCCAGCACATTGCTGCGGGCTACCACCAGGTCCTTCCAGCCGTCATTGTCAAGATCTACGATGCCGTTTGACCAGCCGGACATAGGCCTGGTGAGATTCGCGAGCCGGCTCTGCTGGCCGGCGTTGACGAAGGCTCCTTCGCCCTTGTTCAAGTACAGGGGAAACGTCTCGTTTTCGATCGCGGTGTGCCAGATATCCGGCAGCCCATCGTTGTTCACATCCCGGAAATCGACGCCCATTCCGGCGAGGACGTTCCCTTCTTCGTTGTAAGCCACGCCTGCCTGAAGGCCGACCTCTTCAAATCGCTTTCCGTCGATGTTATGGAACAGGAGGTTCGGGCTGTTGTCGTTGGCCACAAAGACATCGGGCCAGCCGTCGTTGTCATAGTCGGCAAAGGCGACGCCCATTCCCCTGCCCTCGACCTTCGAAATACCGGTTTCCGCCGAGACATCGGTGAAGGTACCGTCGCCGTTGTTGCGGTACAGAGTGTTGGTCAGCGGAGGAAAGCTGTCGGGGTGGCAGTAACCGCGGCCGTTGAGGCCCATGCAGCTGGGTTCGTAACCGGGATCCCAATCGCAGTAATTCGCCACGAACAGGTCCAGCAGTCCGTCGCGGTTGTAGTCGAACCAGCCAGCCGCGATGGACCACATCTTGCGGCCGTGGTGCAGGGCGCCGCTCAGACCGGCCTTTGCCGTGACGTCGGTAAAGGTGCCGTCGCCATTATTGTGAAACAGCTGATTTCCGTTAACGTTGGCCACAAACAGGTCGGGCCGGCCGTCGTTGTCGTAATCGCCCACGGCCACGCCCATTCCGTAACCTGCTCCGGCGACCCTGGCGTGCTCAGTGACGTCGGTGAAGGTTCCATTGCCGTTGTTGTGGAACAAGCGGTTGTAATACTTCGGGCCGGTTTTCTTGAGCGATGGCATCTCGGCGCCGTTGACCAGATAAATATCGAGCAGGCCATCCCCGTCGTAGTCGAACAGCGCAACCCCTGCAGGCATTGTTTCGGGCTGGTGTTTCTCCGGGGTAGGAGAATTTTCCACTACAAAGTGTACGCCGGCTCGTTCAGCGATGTCCTCGAACCTGATGGGCGGCGGCCCAACGCCCTGAGCGAGCACAAACAGACAGAGTACCGCGGCGAAAAGCAGTATGGTCAGGGCCGAACGCATTCCTCACTCGCGAATCTTTAGCTTGCATCAATCGAAGCGTCGAAGGCAAAAGGCATCACTGCCGCAGCACGTGGCAGTGATGCCTTTGGCTAGACCCGGGCTAGTAAACGAACTTCAGGGCCAGCTGCAACTGACGCGGTGAATTCTGCTGGCTGGTGACCGCCCCGTAGTTCGCCCCCCCGAGGGCCGCGTTCGGAATGGCGAACATAACTCTGTTGAAGAGGTTGAATGATTCGGCACGGAATTCAAAGAATCTCGATTCTCCTAGTCCTACGTGGAACGTTCGGAATATGGACAGGTCGAGGTTCTTAGTCCCGTCCGAAGTCAGCGGGTTCACCTTCTCATTGCCGTACGTGTATCGCGGCTGCAATGCGAAGGCATTCGTATTAAACCATTGCAACTGAGTGTGGAGGCCGGGCCCACTATTCGGATTGCCGACCACGTTCACACGTTCCTGGCTGATGGTGCCAATGTTTTCCGGGTCGCTGCCGGTGGTTACGGTGTAAGGCCACCCCGAAGCGATCTGGCCAATCCCATTGAGCGCCCATCCGCCAGCCAGAGTGGAGACCAACTTGTTGGAATTTGTGGTGAATGGCGACTGCAGGGTGAATGCCGCCGAGAACGCGTTCTTCTCGTTGGTGTCTGAGGTGCCATAGTCGACACTCCGGTTGTAGGGATTGGTCGAGTTGCAGTTTGCGCCTAGTCCGCAACCGTCATCGTTCGAATGCGCCAGTGTGTAGGCCACCAGGAAGGTAACTCCATGGCTGGTGCGCTTGTTGAGAGTGACCTGCAGGGCATTGTAGCGGCTGTCGCCGACACTCTGGTCGAACCATTGCTGCAACATGTAGGGGTACGGTCGCCGGGCCTGGACAGTGCCGGGTCCCGGAGAGGGGGTATTCATGATCGGACCCCAATCCAGGTGCCTGCCGACGGAACCGACGTAGTTGACATCGAGAACCGCATTCTCCGGTAACTCCCGCTCGATGCCGACATTCCATTGGTCCATGTAGGGAGTCCTGAAGTTCGGATCCACCATCCACTGGCTGACCTGACTGAAGTCATTGATTGGATAAATCAGCGCTCCGCCGCTGCCAAGTCCAAGCGGATCGTTGGCCGGCGCGGTTGTCGTATTCACGTTCAGCCCGGAGTTGTCGAGGGTGTTCACCGCCGGCCAGTTGCCACCAAAGTTCTGCGACAACTGGACGGTTGTGGCCCACGCATCGTAGAAGCGGCTATAGCTGGAACGGATGACCATCTTGTCCCCGAAGCGGTAGGCCAGGCCGACCCGGCCGGCCCAGTCGCCCATCGAGTTTTTGATAACGCGATGATCGGAGGACGGGTTGACGTAGGCGTTGGCGGGAAGTCCGCCCGGAGCCGGCGTGCTCGAGGAGGTGTAGATGCCGGTCGGTATGCAGGGCGCCCCCTGGGTTGCCGAGCAGTTAGGCGGGAGCGCGTTGAGCTCGTACTGGCCGGTGATGGGGTTAGCATTACCGGTATAGAAGTTGCCGGCGTTGCCGGTCCCGTAGATCGGCGTCCACACAAAGTCGTTGCGGAATCCGACATTGACGGTAAGACGGCTGGTGGCTTTGATCTGATCCTGAACGAACAAGCCGTCGATATAACCGCCGCCGGCCACCTCGAGGATGTTTCGATAGCTGGCCTCACGGGGAACGCCCAGCAACAGAGACGCCCAGGCGTTTCCTCCCATGCCCTGCTGGGCCCCGAGGCCCGCGGTTTGCGCGATCCCGAAAGACGCAGAGGAATAGGCGATCGGTGAACGGAAGTTGTTGCTCTGGAAATCGAACCCGGCTTTGATCGTGTGTTTGCCGAGGATCTTGGTAAACGCGCCGCCGAACTGCCAGTTATCCGCCAACCCGGTTTGCTGCAGCTGTGAGCCGGACAGCGAGAAATAGTTATCCGCGGACCACTGCGGTGCGTACAGCTTGTTGTTCAGAGTCATCCAGGCCTTCGACATCCCGAGTGTCTGCAACTGGCCAAGAAACCCCGCAGTTTCCCCGGGAAACCCGGTGCCGGTGGTGGTGACTCCGTAGTTCCTGCCGAAATACACATCCGAAAAGGCCGTCGGATTAAAGGTGTGAGTCCAGTGCCCTACGTAGTTGTGGCCTAAAACGTGGATGTCGTTTAGCCCGACGACGTCGGTTGTGTTCGCCACCTCCTGGTCGAACTGGCTGTAGCGAAACATGAGCTGGTTATTGTTGCCGAAATACTGATCGCCACGGGCCGTTCCCGAATCCTGGTTAGTCTGGGCTGGTCCGGATGAATAGACGTTGGCGCTGTTAACCAGCGGGCCGGCGTGGGGGATGAGTGTCTGGAAAAGCGCGGAGATCGGATTGATCCGGTCGCTGGGGATAATGTTGCCAGGGAAGACGGAGCGCGAGTACTCACCGGTTGCCGCATCGAGAGTGGTGGTCGCCGGATCGTAGATGGGGGTGCCCAGTGCGCTGAAATCGCCGCTGCGCTCCGCATCGGTCGGTGCCAGCTCTCCGGTAGTGATCGCGGAACGGAGGCGGAAGCCTTCCCAGGCCGCGTAGAAGAAGGTGCGATTCTTGCCGCTATACAGCTTCGGAATCCAAACCGGACCGCCGGCGGAAGCGCCATACTGATTTTGTTTGAGCGGCGGCAGGGTGGATTGGAAGTAACCGCGCGCATCCATATCCTGGTTGCGCAGGAACTCCCACAGGGCGCCGTGGAACTGGTTGGTGCCGGACTTGGTGACCACGCTCACGATCCCTCCGGCCGCGCCGCCGTACTCGGCAAGGTCGTTGTGACCCTGGGTCTTGAATTCCTGAATGGCGTCCACGATGGGCGAATAGTTATACATCCCAAGCATCGTGTTCAGATCGTTTTCCCCGTCCAACACGAAATAATTGCTGCGGTTGCGAGCGCCGTTCACGGCCGGGAAGGTGAAACTTCCGAGCGAGTTACCAGCCCACCCGCCTCCGCCGGCTGCGCTCTGGTCGCGATTGATGTTAGCGACACCCGCAGTGATGGTCAGTAACTGGGTGAAGTTACGGCCGTTCAGAGGCAGGTCGGTGACCTCCTTGGTGTTAACAACTGTGCCGAGTTCCGAGGTGGCAGTCTCCAACGCCGCCCCCTCCGCGGCGTTCACGGTAACGTTCTGCTGCGCGGTACCGACCTTCAATTGAAAGTCGAAGGTCGCGGTCTGGCTCACCTCCAGGGTTGTCTGGGGTTGTGTCACGGCAGCGAAGCCTGTTGCCGACGCCTGCATGGTATAAACGCCGGGGACGACGCTGGGGAAGGCATAGGCTCCGTCGCTGTTGGTGGTAGTTGTCCTCACGACTGAGGTACCGACGTTGGTAAGCTCAATCCGCGCATTGGGGATTGCGGCGCCGGTCGGATCCTTGACGACGCCGTTGATGGCTGCGGTTGCCTGCTGTGCCATGGCGGCCGGGGACATCCAGCCTGCAAGACTGAAAAGCAGGAAAGGCGCCGCGAGAAACCAGAGCCTATTCCAATGCCTTCTGATTGCTTCTCCCATAATTGCCTCCTCCACGAAAATCGCTCGACCAGCATCAGCACGACGGTGGCGAACTCAAAGTGTCTGAGCCGACGGCGACAACCTGAATTGAAAACCTGGGGTCGAAGTTCCGCGTAGCTTGATTCAGCGGCTACTTTAACGTTAACGTGACGCATGCTACTCGTGGGCTTATACAGGTGTCAAGGGCTTTTCCTCAGGATTGTTTTCCTCAGAATTTGCGATGGCGGTGCATAACCGGCATCAGAGCTGTCCAACATTAGCGAGAGAGCCAGCTTGTTGGACCAGTGAGTCACTTGATTTCATCAAGGAAAGCTTGGCCAACATCAAATCAGGTTGCCTATTTGGACGCACTGATAAGTAAGCCTTAACCGCAGATCCCTCCACTACGCGCTGCGCGCCTGAATCAGGAGGAATCCAAATGCGATACTTCATCGAGTCGGATGCCGTTTATGTTTGAATTTGGTCGAGTATCGACCAACGCCGGCGCACCGATCCCGTTCCCGGCTGACCGGGGCGCCATACTCACGCTTGACTGCTGTTCCGGACTTCCCGTGCCGGCGCTACAGGTTAAATCTCCTTGACATAGCTTTCGACCAGCGAATAAAAAGAGTTTGGTTATCGTTAACTGTAGCGAAATTATCAGGCCGCCGGGCGGACACTTTTTGGCTTGCGGAAAGATTAAGACGAGGTTCGCATGACTAGCCTTGCAACCGCGGCCCCTGCTGCATCAATCGGCACCCGGTGATTTTCGGAAGAGCAAATGCAATATCGAGCATTAGGCCGCACGAACTTGAAGGTCTCAGTACTTGGCTTCGGCGCATCCCCCTGGGGGACGTCTTCGGGATCACCGACCCCAAGGAAGTTACGCCGTCTGAAGACTGAGTACGTGGACCTTCTTCAGGCACATGATGTGGAATTCGGCGATGTAAATCAAATCATTGGCGAGACAGTTCCAGAGATGAGGCGTTTGCAACAAGAGGGTAAGGCGCGCTTTATAGGGATAACTGGTTATCCTCTGAACCTGCTTCGCCGCATCGCTGAAGCTGTAGAAGGTCGACACGATCCTGTCATACTGCAGATACAACCTGGTTACGACCGATATGGACGCGGTGCTGGCGCCGTTTGCGCGGGAACGTGAGATCGGCATGATTAACGCGTCCCCACTGATGATGGGCATATTGACAGTGCAAGGTCCTCCCGCCTGGCATCCAGCGCCCCTTCAGGTTCGAGAGTTGGCGTTGCAAGCCGCCATCCTTTGCAATCGATGCGGAGTAAGCTTCTCCCTCATTGCGTTGCATTTCTGCTTGCGCCACGCCTATATCTCGAGCACACTCGCCGGCATGTCAACGGCAGAAGAAGTGGAAAAGAACCTGAGTGCACTTTGTGTGCAGATCGATGAATCGCTGTTAGAAGAGGTCAGAGCGATTCTGGCACCAGTGTTCAACACCGTCTGGCCATCGGGGCGGCCAGAAAATCGCGACTGAAACGCGCAGAACTGCACCGGTGCACATCCAGGAATGGGTGGACCACATTGCTATGCTCGTTTAAGTCAAAGTCTTTTTTCTTTCACCCGTTCTCGGAGCTACCGCGCGGTTTCTGGAATTCGCCTTCAGCTGAGATGGAATGTCACTGCCCATAAGTTGTTGAGGCCTTTTCAGCGTGGAGGAACGGACCACCAACGAGGGATCAAGGATGATGCTCCTGGCATGGGGACGGCCCTTTGATTCAATCATGTGGAGTAGGATTTTCGCCGCACGTTCGCCGATCATCTGGCTATGCTGGTCAACACTGGAAAGCGGAACCCGCAACGCGCTATCGTAATGCAGATTTCCGCACCCGATGATGGCGATATCCTCTGGAATACGAAGGCCTGATTCCAGTATGGCAGTCATTGCCCCAATCGCCAACGGGTCGTTATAACAGAAGACTCCGTCCGGCCTCGATTTTCGCTCCAGCAAGAGCCGCATAGCCTCCGCACCGTGTCGTGTGCTCTCGAAATCAACCTTCGGCCTTCCCACGACGTTTGCATCAGAGTAGTGCAGGCCGCGGCGCTGGAGCGCCTGTTTATATCCTTCAAATCTCCGGATCCCCGTACTGTTGTCTTTTCCGCGGATATGGGCAATGGTCCGGCAACCCTGGTCCACGAGATGCTCCGTCGCAATCCGACCGGCCGCCTCGTCATCGATTCCTACAAAATTCGCAGTTAAGCCCGGAAACTCTCGATCGATCAGGACGTAGTGCTGCCCCTGGCGGTCCATCTTTTCAAACGCCGCGGTTTCATTGCTGGAAGAGGCAATAACCAAGGCGTCTAGTTGCCGCGCGACCAACTGCTGTATCTCGTGCGCTTCCAGTTCCGCATCTTCTTCTGAGGACGAGATGATCACCGAATATCCCCGTTGTCTTACAACGGTTGATAAGGCCTTGGCCACCTCCGCAAAAAACGGATGCAGCAAGTCGGGGACGACCAAGCCAATGAGGTAGCTGCGACCGGTGACCAGGCTGCGAGCCAGGACGTTTGGCTGATAGTCAAGCTCTCTTACTCGCCTGAGAACCCGTTTCCGGGTCTCCTCTCCGATGTCCGGATGGTGTCGGAGCACCTTGGAGACGGTCACAACTGAGAGTCCCAGATCCTTTGCGATGTCTTTCATGCGCACGGTCATAAACGGCACTATACAGGCCCATGTGGCTCAATTGAAATGGCTTTCCCGCAGGCATCTGCCGTCGTCCGGGAAAACCAGCCGGCTCACTATAACGGCAACTGGCTTTGGCCGAAGGAACAGCAGGTCGCTCCACGAGGCTTGAGTTTCAGGTGGGAGGAAATGGGAATGGCGCATGTCAGCGGCAAGTTTCGCCCAGAATTAGAGCTTGATGCCGCGCCGAAGGCGACAGCAAATCCCTCAGCTTGGGGAATTGATTCCCACCGTGACGCAGGACCGGAGACTTTTATTTTCATATGGTTGCCCCCAGGCAGTCACATCCGCTGAAAGCAAAAAGAGAGATGGTCGCTCTGTATTCGGGATATCCCCCGTCGTATCCCCTAAAATCCAGCTCCCTTTCGGATTTTCCAAAACGTGCGCTTGGCTTTCCCAGAACCTCTTCGGAGGCTTTCAGACCTTGGGCAGGCACTATTTCGTCAGGTCGGTTCCCTGGCCTCGTGTTCAGAGTAGACGCTGGCTCAAATCGTTCCTAGCCTCAGTCAAACCCAAGCCGTCTTAGAGATCTGCTGATCTCTGCCCCTTTACCGTATTGCTGCATTGCTGCAGCCGGAAAGCCAAATCTTCCTCGGAAGACTCGATCAAGGACGTATTGGATACTTGAATGGCGTCGCTGCATCAGCGTTATCGGGCTATTTCACAGAAACAGTGCGATTCTTGGTTCTCCAGTTAACCCAGGGCTGCGACATACTCGGCTGGTAATTGAACTGGTATCGCTGCGTGCGCTCACCGGACTCGAACCGATCATTCCACTCCAATCTATATTTCAGCGAACGGGAATCTTCCGGGTAATGTTCGTTTGCTCGATATGGATAGGTGCTCATTTGATGAAACGGCAGCTGTGCCACGGTGAAAGGCAGGGCTTCATAAAAGTCCATGTCTTTAACAAAGCCATTGGCATAGAAAAAGTAATCGCGCTTCCATCCGACCGGCAGAGTTGGTAATGAACGATCGCTGAATTCGGCATCGATCTCTTCGCCACTGCCAAAGATAACGAAATGATCATCGATCGTTTGTAGAAGCGGCGTCACGTCGCCATACTTCGTATAGCTGCCCCGCTGCCACTGGAACGGACCCGTCGCACTGATGCGGTCATATTGATAGGTGAGATCGCCTGGCGTTCTACCCTCGACTTGTTGGGGATAGCCGCGAAAGGCCAGGTGGGCCGCCACAAGAGGCAATTCCGTCGGTCGCGCACTCCTTGATTCATCCGGACCGTTGTCGATCAGCAGCTGATCCCAATAGATTTGCAAGTTCGTTTTGATGCGGATGAGGCGCGTACCCGGCGGGAGTTTCCCTGTGAGATTCACCACGATGGTACGCGGAAGACCTGCCGGAAATCCCATGTCGTCCAAAATCCGTTTCCAGCTGCCGTCCGGCATTTGCGCCTCGACGAATGGTGGGATCGGCCGTAGGCCGGCCTGCCAACCGGCATACATGGAGCTTGCGCTGAAATATTCAATAAATCCATGCATAAAGAGGCGCAGAGGGTTTTGCGGCGACCATTCACCTACATCAAGAGTGAGCGCATGCATGTTCGCGTATCCCGCATACTTGAGATTCGTGAAGTCGCGAACATACTTGTGGTCAAGCCTAGCGAGAAGAGTCAGTACATCATTACCATTTTCATCCCACGCTCCTGCGGCCTGGTGGGTCTCCGCGGAGGCAACAACGGTCGCTCCGGAAGCAAAGGGAGGCTCGCTCAGAAAACGCTCGTCCGGATATACCTGGGTTGTGTCAGGATGGTCAACAGCAACAAGCCGAAGCTGATCCAGATAATTGATCTCCTCCATCGGCTCGCCGAAACGGAGGCTGTAGAAGCCGTTGCGCGCTTTGAGCTGCGATCCATCGACCTTGATCCACTCATCCGCGTCCGCCTGATTTTTCGTGGTGGGCGAGACCCAGTGGCCGATCACTGCGGCGCCGATGACGTCGGAGACGAACTGGTATTTACTCCCATCCCACGCGAACAGAACCGGGCATGAACTCCCCCGGCGATCAATTTCACGCAGAGCGACGGGTTTGCCGGCGGACAAATCGAGTTCGTCCTGGGGAACACCCGTTGGCCAGAGCAACCGCACCACATCTGCGCTCTGGACCTGACCAAGTCCCGCGAGGATTTCCGTGGAGCCCTGGCTGAAATAGCCGCTGGCGCCGGCAACCTCAAACTTCTGCATAAGTCCGTTGGAAAAGACTTCTACCTTTGTCCCGATCGCCATCTTGTTGTCTGCCAACCCGGCCAAGGTAATTCGCAGAGCGTGATTGCGGTTTCCCCCTACGTTGCGCAGAATAAGCGGCGGAGCATTCAACTGCGTGACGATCAGATCAGCGGCGCCATCACCATCAATATCTGCCGCAATCAGCGAGCGTGGATTACGCAGGTTCAGCTTATTCAAGCCAACAGCATTGGTTACATCCTCAAAGCCCTGCGGTCCCCGGTTGCGCCAGATGCGCACTCTCGGCCCATTCGGAGTGTCTACGATTGCCGCCAGATCGATCCAGCCATCGTTGTCGATGTCGATTGCGGTAACGCCCCATGCGGCCATAGCGTCTGTAACAGGCAGCGGCACACGCTCAAACCGTTTGCCCTCAACATTACGCCAAAGGCTGATTCCAGGGGGGCCGCTATGGGTGATGGCGACATCCATCCATCCGTCTTTGTTGAAGTCAAACACGAAAGCCCCCCGCGAGGCCGCAAGATCGATGCCGGCATAAAGTGGGCTAGCTTTAAAGGGGCCTTCGCGCCTATTTTCAAAAATGGTCGGGGCACTTCCAGTACCCGTCACGATGAGATCGATAGAGCGATCGTTATTGAAATCCGAAAGCATGGCACTCATCGTGCTCCTGCTCCCTCCAAGACCTGTCGGGCCAGTGACCTCAGTGAACGTGGAGTTCCCGTTATTGCGCCACACCGCACTAGGAGCTGTGCCGGGGTCTAGGGGCGCCCCGGTAACAAAGAGATCAAGGTCGCCATCGTGGTCGAAGTCCCAAAACGTGAGCGCTGTAGGACGATTCACTTGATGAATACCGACTTCTGTCGTTACGTCCACGAATTTTCCGTGCCCCAGGTTGTGGAAGAGAATGACTCTATCGCTCATGGCGACAGCCAGATCTGGCAGGCCATCATTGTCATAGTCCCCGACCGCGCAAGCAACCCCACGTCCACTGGCGGTCAGACCTGTCTGATGCGACGGGATTTCTTCTAGTCTGCCATTCGGGAGGTTCCGATACACGCTAATCGGCGAATCGTCTTCACCCATTGCAACAATGCTCTTCTGACCCGAACCGTCCAAATCCAGAAGGCACGCTCCTCCACCCATTTCACCGCCCGATCCACGCGTACCTGCTACCGGTTGGTTCAACCCCCCTTCAACGGAAAAGGTGACCGGGATCATAGAGTCTACGCGTTGCAGGGGCGCAAGCAGATCCTGCACCGTCGCATAGGGGCCCTGCTCCCCGTACGAAGTAGTCAGAGGCGCACCGATTTTAGCCCGAGTAATTTCCTGGAAGCTCCTCAGATGTTCCCGCGCCTCGTCATCCCTCCCTGAGCGCTGGAGTGCGGTGGATAATCCGAATTCCGCAGAGGCATGCGTGGGATTTAAGCGCAGGGCAGATCGAAACTCTGTGATCGCCCGATCGACATCCTTAAGATTGAGATAGACCGAGCCCAAATAGTAATGAATATCCGCACTTTCAGGGTCGAGGCTCAGCGCGCGCTTGAGGTCTTCAGCAGCCAGCGAAAGGTCGGCCTCCGCAATATAGGTCAGTCCAAGGCTGTACCAAATACGAACGTTATTGGGATCCACTGCCGCTGCCTGTTTTAGCCTATTTTCCGCTTCGGGCAGCCGGCGCAAATAGAGCAGTGCTATTCCCATGTTAAAGATGGGAATAGGGGATGAGGGATCAATCTTGTGAGTTTGGTCAAATTTTGACAACGCCTTTTCTGTGAACTGTTGGCTCATCAGAGCCACGCCAAGATTATTCATTCGGGCGGCAGCCAGGTACTCCGTGGGAGGATCTGATGCCATAGCAAACACTAACCGGTTACAAATGAACCCAAAGAGCAGTATTCCCATTAAAGAAGCGCAGGTCAGAGAGGTGCGCCGAAGGCCGCGCGGTGCAGAGGAGTCGGTCTGCGGTCTCTTGTGACAGCTTGCACTCTTAGTGCGCAGGATGACTTCTTTCAGAACTGGGAGAACCGCACTGCGCGAACACAGGCAAAGCAACCTGTGTGGGTCCCGCCTGTGGCTTCCACCTTTGTCGGCCTGATTCAGTGCGCGCGCGCGGATTTCACTCGCCAACTTAGCCCGAAACATGGCACCACCTGGAACTACGGCACCAGCAAGGACGCCAACCTGATTCCTTTTGCTAATACCGAGGTCGATATAAATCTGCCGCGAAACTTGGCCGGCCGGTTGTGTGGAACATAACGGGCCAATATCACATCGGCAGATATCTCTGGCCAGAACCCGAATTCAACTCTACTTATTTTCACGGCGGCCCAAATGACAACAAGACACAAACGTTTGCCACTCCTGCTTTTACCCTAGGCAGAATCAAGCTCCGTCCGTCTGACGAGAAAAGTCGACTCGGTATTGGGCTTGGAGGCGGTATGCAGATGGCGCTCAGCAAGTTTCATACTTACAACCACGGATTGATTTTTACCAGTAGATTTCTCTTTTAGATAGAGAAGCTTTGCTTCTAGGCCTCCCGCGATTACTTCTACGATCGGCTGATATCAGCGCGAACCAAGTTGCACCCGAGATAGCGCTGGATGACGAAGATCTGCCCACCGAAAAAGCGAATCTGCTTATCTCCGGGAAGGCTTGTAATCCAGGGTAGGGACAGTGCGTCGCGGGGACTTCTGATCTGAGCCACGCGCAACGGCCCTCTCGTCCGGCTAGAACAGGATGCGAATGGAGTGAGTTCCTTCACAATCAGCATGATGGCTTTGTCCACGAGATTCCCAGGGTACACTTCCTGAGACAGCACAATTGCTATTATTTGCACTTGTGGTTGAACAGTTGGGATGTATCTGAAGTTATCAATGGGTCGGGGTAATGGCAGCTGCCCCGGTTGTCGGGAATTAGGGACTTGCGGCGGCAAATTGTGGACTTTCTTTGACAATGCTCATGAGTGAGACCGAGATAAATGGATTTTCGATGAGATCGATCAGGCATTCCTGAATCGCGGCGGGACTTAACTGATGTTGTGACGCCAGGTTCTCAATAACAGATTCTCGAAGCTTGGCCTGCACACGTACAAGGCGCCGGGTTACGTTCGATTGATGGATACCCAGCAGATGGGCCATATCCCCCAAGGGCATGTCGTCTTCGTAACGCCAAATCAGCATGAGGCGTTCCGCCGACTTAAGCTGGCGCAATGCACAGGTTAACGAATCACTCAGAGCGTTACCGTAACGCGTGGCTCTGAGGGCGGACTCAAAACGTGCCAGTGCCCGACCATCTGGAATATCAGCAACACATTCTTCAACCGGAAGTTTCCGCCTGTTCCTCTCGTTGATTGCGTGATTCACGACGATTACCCGCAGCCATGTTGCCAACGAACTTCTGCCATCATAGGAGGCGATTCGCTGCCGGCCCGACCGGTCCTGAAGGTAGAGGCTGACCAGGATCAAGTCCGCGATCTCTTCGTTATCAGTCCCATGCCTATGGCAGAACCGAACCAGATTGGTGATTAACCTGCGATAACGCTCGTCAAAGGCGGTCCAGGCGCCTTCGCTGTTGTAGACACAACCACAGGCAAGATAGAGATCGTTAAGATAAAGCTTTCGTGCGAATGCAGTGAGTGCAGATTCATCTGACCGGTCAGTGAGGTGCCTGGAGACAATGTCCCATACGTAGCCGGTAAATATGTCTCGAGAGACTTCGATATTGCCGCAGTATGCCTGGCAGCCACACAGGTGCTTCCGCGATCATGTTGGCGAAATGAACATAGGTCGCCATCGTCATTACCTCTCTTATCGCTCAGCAACCGGATCCATGGTCCGGACGATTCCGCCCATAAGTTTCATGCGCGGCGACAAATTCGCCGCTGATGATCGCGCCAGCGATAGAGAGCTCCCCAGCCAGTAGCGTTGAAGCAACCAGTTCCGCAAATTTCAGGGCAAGGCCCGCCCCATCGCATCCCATGATGGCAAGACATTCCCGCGGCGGTTCCCCAGCCAGTACCGCCTCCGACCGTGCCGACGGTCAGCGAAGGGAGAGTGACGCTTGCGTAAAGATCTCCATCGGCGGTCACTTCAAAGTTTGTTATCCCAACTGAACAGTTGGGTAGATTTCCGACATCCTGGCCACAGGCGATGAACATAGCAGCGAGCCCGTTGGCGAAATGCCCGTTGTAACCTACGGTCTGGGCCTGAATGTGACCGAGCACAGTGTGTTGCCATAAGTCAAGGAATTGTTCGGGTGTCGCGCGAAGATAAAATTTCAGCAGAGTGGCAGACACCAGGGCGCCAGCGGTCACCTTCTTTCCTTTCCCGCCGGTGAATAGACCTCCACTTGCGTGCTTTTCCGACTCAAAGCCACTGAATATCTGATAGTGCCGCGCGCCAAGATTTCGTATCATCCAGCGACACGCGTGATCTGTGGCCTTGACGATCATATTCATGCCATGTGCGTCGGCCGTGTAGTAATGAAATGTAACGATAACGTTCCGCCCTTCCACGTTGGGTTCTATCCGGAGCAAGCTTCCGTGTGCCGTCGTGGCGTCGGCTTCGCGTTTGATCTCAGAAAAGAACCCCGCTAACCGGGTGGCGAATTCGTATGCCTCGACGACGTCTCGGAAACAGAACGTTGGCGCAACACAGTTTTCATCCGTATGCACGCGCGCATCCACCCCGCCGGCGCGGGTAAGCACTGTCATCCCGCGCTCATAAGAGCGGACCAATGCGCCTTCGGTAGTGGCAAAAGGAATGTAGAAGACACCTTTCGCATGCAAACCCTTGATGAGCAGAGGACCGGCGATGCCAAGAGGAACCTGCGCTATGCCTATTGGATTTTCAATCCTTCCCTTCATCTGGATGCTTGATGGCGAAAACGTTCCGATGTGAGTGAGGTCGGAATTCGTCCTTTGCTCGACCCACTCGCGACGGCAGCCTTACCGACACTGAATCGTAACCCTGATTGGCAAACCGCGGAGCTAATGCGGAGTCCAGGGTATCGGTTGTGTGTACTGTCGCCATCGCTATCGGCACCCCTCCCACTTCAGCCTGGTCGATCGCCTAGTCGACCAAGGCGATCACGATTGAACAACAATTTCCGTCCAGCCCTACTCCGTTGATTAAGGCGGTGCGCGCCTTGATACTCCTGGGACTTGCGCTTATGCCCTGCAGTGGGCTCGCAGGCGGAAGCTCCCGAAGTCCGATGACACCGGGAAGTTTTCCAGTCTGGAGTGTCTCAATTGCCATCGCCAACTGTAGGGGACCGGAGGCCGCCAGGGCCTCACCGGTGCCGGATTTAATGGCTGTAACCGGCAAATTTGTTACCTGGTCACCAAATAAGGAGGTCAGCGCTGCAAGTTCGAAGGAATCCCGGGCAACACTTCCATTCGCGGACGCGCTGACGAAATCGATGTCGCGTATTGTCTTACCGGATCTCTCAATCGCAGTGCGCATCGTTCGTGTCACAGTACGCACCGCCATGTCCGGGTCGTTGCCCTGGGAACAATCGAATGCAGTGGCATAGCTTTTTATCTCGGCCAGTATTCTCGCCCCGCGCTCCTCTGCGACGGCGAATTCCTCCAATGCGAGAAATCCGGCTCCTTCTCCGAGTGCGAAGCCGTTTCTGCGCTCATCAAAAGGTATCGGGCACTCTGGTTGCGTGCCGTTCGTGCAAAGCAGACCGGCACGCCCAAAGCCGCAGAAGGATTCAACCGAGAACTCATCAACTCCACCAGCCAGGACCGCTCTCGAGTTTCCTCGACGAATCAAGTCGAAAGCGTGGCCGACTGCACTGATCCCGGAGGTGGACCCTGTGGCAACGGTGCTGTTGGCTCCCCGCAGGTTGTGCCAAATGGCGGTCTGGCCGGCGGCGGCACTGATCACGGTATTTGCGAATGCCATCGGGCTGACGCTGGCCGGGCCGGCGGTGATGGCGGTTCGATCGAAGTCGCCGATGGTGTGCATACCGGAGAACATCGTTCCCACGACCAAAGCCAAATCAAGGCCGAAGCGGCTTTCTGGATTCCATCCGCTGTCTTCCAGCGCGAGCCCGCAGGCTGCGCTTGACAACTGGGAGGTCCGATCCACTGGCCGCAGTGGCCGTCCTTTAAGATATTTTTCCGGCTGAAAATCGACCAACCGGCCTGCGAGATGACATGGGCAGCCGCCTGGGGCGAATGAGCCGACCTGATCAACACCACTTCTACCATTCCACAGAGCGTCAAACGCCTCGCTTGACGAGTCGCCTAAGACCGAAATGACTCCGGTCCCCGTAATTGCAACACGGAGCTCCATCTTGATTCATGCCTCGTAGCGTCTGAAGACTACCGATGAATTATTTCCCCCAAAGGCGTACGCATTGTTCATTGCAATCCTGACGTTGTGCTCGCGCGAGTGGTTCGCGACAAAGTCCAGGTCGCATTCAGGATCCAGATTTTCCAGGTTGATGGTTGCCGGCACTTGACCATCATTGATGGCAAGCACGCAGGCTATCGCTTCGATAGCGGAAGCGGCGCCCATCGAGTGTCCAAGCATCGACTTGATTGAACTGATAGGAATGCGATACGCATTTTCCTGGAACACCCGCTTAATTGCAATCGTTTCCAGGCGATCGTTGGTCGGAGTCCCAGTCCCATGGGCGCTAATGTAGTCCACTTCATCCGGGAGAGTGGCACTTGCAAGTAGAGCTATCTCCATCGCACGCGCCGCACCCTCGCCTTGAGGATGAGCCGCCGTCATATGGTGGGCGTCGCAGGAGAGTCCGTAGCCGGTTAACTCAGCGTATATTCTGGCCCCGCGACGCAGCGCATCACTGAGTCTTTCGAGGACGAGCATCGCCGATCCCTCTCCGGGGATCATGCCTTTTCGTTTGCGATCAAACGGTCGACAAAGCTCGGGCGAGATGGCGCCGAGCCGCGAGAACCCGGCGTACGTAATCCGGGAGAAGGAATCGGCTCCGCCCGCCAACATAACGCTTGCACGACCTGCACGCAGCACATCCGAGGCATGGGCGATCGCGTAGTTTCCAGCTGCGCAAGCCGTGGGAATCGTTAGGACTTCGCCTCCCAGGCCCAACTCTCTCGCAATGTGCGCCGCCAAAGCACTGCACGGATACTTCCGAATGAAATCCGGACTAATCTGGCTGAGTCTGCCCTCTATATAAAGGTCGTCGAAGTTTTCAATCAGGCTGGGTTCACCCGATGTTGTGCCGACTGCGACTCCACTTTGCTCTGGATCCATCCCCCTATTGGAGAGATCTGCGTCCTGCAACGCGAGCCGGGCAGCTGCGATTGCAAACTGGGAGGTCCGTCCTATTTCTCCTTTACGAAAGCGATGTACAAACGCCTCGGCCGCAAATTGTTTGATTTCTGCTCCGCAGTGAACTGGGTAACTCTTTGTGCTAAATGACTCGACAGCGCCAATGCCGCATTCTCCCGCCAGAAGATTCCGCCAGAAGATCTCTTTGCCAGTGCCGATCGACGTGACCATGCCGACCCCCGTAACGACAACTCGTTCCGGAGGTGTTTGCCTCGCGCGATATAGATTCGCAACGTCGATTGGCATGTTGAAACCTTAAGCTCAAGCCTTGCAAAGCGGTTATTTCAGTTGTTTCTGTCACACATGCTCGCTGTCGTGGTGGTAACTAGCCCAGGTCGTACTCAAAAAGCGAATTGCACTTTCAAGAGAAGCGTCGATATCGTAATGCGGAATTCACCTACCGGCGAGTTCGCAACCAACACGTGAAAGAGTTTGGCGATGGTAGCATAGCTTTCGTTTAGAGCTGAGCCTGATTATGAGATTTGTATCAACCAAAAGGCGGAGACGCAACTCCACCCGCATTTTTGGAGACAGTGACACTGACGTATTTTGCACATTGGTGGAAAACTTTTTATGACTCAGACACCTCGGCGAGGACACCAACTTCAATCAGTATTGCCGCGGTGGTGAATGCTGCCGGCCCCGGCAACGCTGACTTGCAGGACCTTCCATCTTGGAATGCAAATCGTTCGGTGGCCGCTGTCTACCACAACAGCGTTAAATTGGCAGGGGCCCATCCGCCTTCTTGAGGAGCTACATGGAACCGATGGTGATCATCGCTAATATCAAACAGATTATAGGGAATATCACCGGCATTTCGCCTGACAGCATGAGCGATTCGGCATCGTTTGTCGATGATCTGGGTTTGGACTCACTCGCCATCCTGGAGATCGTGGTTGATATCGAGAAGGCTTTCAAGATCGGGGCGACCGAGGAGGAACTGCAGTCGATCCGAAGTATTCAAGACACAGTCAATCTAATCGTTCAACGCACAGTTCTTCAGGTTAGTTAGTAGTAACATTTCCTGAGATTTCTGGTTACCTGGCATGAGAGCAACTGGGCTGTCACGTTTGCCCTTCGGACAAACCTCCTGGCAGCCAAGGAGTTGCAACCGACCGCGGCATTCAGGATACAGTCGCTCTGATCCTCCAATGCGCGATTGTCCAGATTAGCGAGTAGTAAAGTCCTCTGGTTACTTCGCCTGCGGGCAAACGCTCTCAGTGCCTCGTCCTGACACGATGAGTGGAAGCATGAAAGCAGTATGCGTAGAATCCTGCTATTTTTCGTCCTCGCACTCTCCCTAAGCGCCATCTACCTGCTTGCGTTTCCAACGGCGACATTGTTCTACGAAGGAGTCGTGATCTTCCACATCCTTCTGGGGACGGGTTTTCTCTTCCTGGTGCTGCCCGGATTGGCTCGGTCGTGGCGCAGTAGCAGTCTTGCTGAAAAACTGGGATGGACGATTCTAATCGGTGGAGGATTAATCGGCGCTGCCCTGATCTTTACCGGAGCACGACGCGGCGAGTGGCGGCTTTTGTACTCCCATGAGGTGATCGCGGCTCTGGGATGCGCGGTTCTGCTGTGGGTAGTGACCGGGAAGCGCGGATGGTTACAGGGCGGCGGATGGCGAGGGCTGACGCGGCTCGCCGCATGCCTTGCGCTGACCGTCGGGCTGGCGGCGGGAGCATGGTGGGTGCGCACGGTGCCGTGGCAGGTAGCTAATACCATCCACAATCCCAAGATTGCGCCGGACGACATGGATAAAGAGGGCGACGGCCCGCGCGGGCCATTCTTCCCCAGCTCGGCGCAGACCAGCACTGGCAACACGGTGCCGGAGGATTACTTCCTCGATTCGGCCACCTGCAAACAATGCCACGCGGATATCTACAACCAGTGGCAGAGTTCGACCCACCATTTTTCTTCGTTCAATAACCAATGGTATCGACAGTCAATCGTTTACATGCAGGAGGTGGCCGGGGTCAAATCGTCAAGGTGGTGTGCCGGGTGCCATGACGCAGCCCTGTTTTTTCCCGGTAACTTCAATACCCCAATCAAAGATCGCGTTTCTACTCCGCCGGCACAAGCGGGTATGGGATGCATGGTCTGCCACTCCATTCGTAAGGTGAAGAGCACGATGGGCAATGGAGACTTCGTTCTCGAATACCCTGCTCTGCAGAAACTGGTGGCCAGTAAGAATCCTATTCTGCATCGGATGATTGACTTCCTGATCGAGGAAAATCCGGAACCACACCGGCGTACCTTCCTGAAACCTTTCATGCGGGTCACGCCGGCGCAATATTGCTCCGCGTGCCATAAGGTACATCTCGACGTTCCGGTAAACAATTATCGCTGGATTCGCGGCTTCAACGACTACGACAATTGGCAGGCCAGCGGCGTTTCAGGGATGGGCGCTCGTTCGTTCTACTATCCCGCAAAACCGATGAACTGCGTCGATTGCCACATGGAGCAGGTGCCTTCAAACGACGCGGGGAACGTGGATGGCATGGTGCATTCGCATCGCTTTATCGGCGCCAACACCGCTATTCCGTTTGTGAACGACGATAAGGCGCAACTCGAAGATACCAGGCATTTTCTGCAAGATAAGAAGGTGCGGGTAGATATCTTCGCTATCTCTCCAGAGACCGCGACTGCCCAATCCCCATCTTCTTCTGCTTATCTCTCCGCGGGACCTCATTTAGAGACGACGTTCGCGGTAGGAGAAGAATCGGCGATGGAGTCGCCTGCCGGCGCGCCGGCAGGCCCGGAAGCAGCCCCGGTAACGGCTCCGCTGGACCGTGTGCAGGGCACGGTGCGCCCGGGAGAGATCGCGCGTGTCGATGTGGTGGTGCGCACCCTCAAAGTTGGCCATTTCTTTCCGGGAGGAACGGTCGATGCATTCGACTGCTGGTTAGAGTTGAAGGCTACCGATGACGACGGACAGGTACTCTTTTGGAGCGGCCTGGCGGAGGACAATGGACGCGGTCCGGTAGAGGCGGGAGCCCACTTTTACCGGTCGCTGGCCATCGATTCGCATGGCAACCCAATTAACAAGCGCAATGCGTGGGCCGCCCGCGCCACAGTTTATGCTCACCTGATTCCCCCGGGGGCCGCGGATACCGTTCACTTCCGGCTGCGTGTGCCCAAAAATGCGCATGGACAAATTCACCTGGAAGCAAAGCTGAACTATCGCAAATTCTCCTGGTTCGATACCCGGTTCTCGTTTGCCGGAGTTTCCCAGCCCACGGGCCCCAATGATGTGACGAAAGACTATGACGATCGCCGGGTGGCGTATACCGGTGATACGAACAATGTTTCGGGAAATATCAAGGCTGTTCCAGAGTTGCCGATCGTGGTTATCGCGAGCTCGAAGGCGAGCCTGACGGTTCTGCCCGCAGGAAGTCCCGAACCTGCAGCCAGCCTGGTTCTGCAAAAGACAGACTGGCAACGATGGAACGATTACGGCATCGGCATGCTTTTGCAGGGAGATCTTAAAGGAGCTGAAGCAGCGTTCAGCAAGGTGACGAGCGTCGACCCGGGCAATCCGGATGGCTGGGTGAATATTGGCAGGGTTCGGCTGCAGGAAGGCAATCTGGAGGGCGCTCGGACGGTGCTGGAAACGGCGCTAAATTTGTCATCCACGCTGGCTCGCGCGAATTACTTTTATGCGCGGATACTGCGGCAACAGGGGGACTATGACGGCGCGATCGCACGTTTGCAGTCCGTGCTCGTGCAATACCCGCAGGACCGCGTGGTTCAGGATGACCTGGGACGAGTCTACTTCCTGAAGCACCAATATGCCGACGCTGTCCGGGCATTCGGCAATAGTCTTGCGATCGATCCTGAGGACCTCGAAGCGAACTATAACCTGATGCTCTGCTACGGCGGCCTGGGCGACAAGACGCAGGCGGAGGCTTTTGAGAAGCGCTACCTTCGCTTCAAGGCAGACGAGGCGGCGCAGGCGCTGACCGGCCCCTATCGCGCAAAGCATGCAGAGGACAACCTGGAACTGCAGCCGATCCATGAACATGAATCGGCGCCGTTGCCAGGCGCATACGGTTAAACGCGCAGCCGCGAGGAGCCCGATGAACTCCGCATCGCTTGATTCGCGCGGCCGCACGATCGCCCAGGGAGGTGGCAATTGATACTATTTCGTCTGACTAAGACTCCTTTTGCACTCGCTCTATTGCTGGCCACTCCGCTTTCTCTCGCCGGCCGCGCGGCGGATGCCGGTTCGGCGCCTCCGCCCGGGGCGCGGGTGCGGTTTGTGGATATCACGCAAGCCGCGGGCATCCACTTTAAGCACAACAATGGCGCCTTCGGAAAGAAATATCTGCCTGAGACGCTGGGATCCGGTGTTGCGTTCATCGACTATGACAACGACGGGTACCAGGATATTTTTCTGGTGAATGGCACGCAATCTTGTAGGGCACGAGGGCCGAGTTACCCTGCCGGCTCTCTACCACAATAATCGTGACGGGACGTTTACCGACGTGACCCGGCAGGCTGGGCTGGCGACGGAAATGTTCGGTATGGGCGTGGCGGTCGGGGACTTTGACAATGACGGCTTCGATGATCTGCTGGTGACGACCTACGGGCAGAATCATCTTTTTCACAACAATGGCAACGGTACCTTCACCGACGTCACCAAGAAGGCCGGGTTGTGGGGTCCGCACGAACTCAGCGCCAGCGCCGCGTGGGTGGACTACGACCGTGATGGGCACCTGGATCTTCTGGTCGCGAATTATGTTCAGTGGGCGCCGGAAAAGGATCTGTATTGCAGCATGGACGGCAAAACAAAATCGTATTGCACGCCTGAGTTCTACAGGGGAACTTCGGTGCGACTCTGGCACAATCGCGGCGACGGCACATTTGAGGACGTGACGACGAAAGCGGGACTCTACAGTGATTCGTCGAAGAGCCTGGGCATCGCCATCCTGGATGTGAACCAGGACGGATGGCCGGACTTTGCCATCAGCAACGATACGCAGCCGAACAAACTGTACATCAACAACAAAAATGGAACATTTACGGAACGAGCGATCCTGGCCGGAGTGGCGTACAGCGAAGATGGAGTGGCGCGGGCCGGGATGGGCGTGGACGCTGTGGACTACGATCATTCGGGATTCCCCAGCCTGGTCTTTACAAATTTCTCCAACCAGATGATTTCGCTCTACCATAATGAACGAAATGGGTTGTTCGTAGACGTGGCCATGCGATCGGATGTTGGCCGCAGCAGCTTGTTGACTCTGGGTTTCGGCTGTTTCTTTTTCGACTATGACCTGGACGGATGGGAGGACATGTTCGTGGCCGACGGTCATCTCGATCCCGTGATCGAGCACATTCAGCAACAGGTGCGTTACGCGGAGCCGGCCCATCTCTTCCGTAATGGCGGCAGGGGAGAGTTCCGCGATGTAACCGCGAGCATGGGCGCGTCCTTCGCTGCTCCGCGGGTGGCGCGGGGTGCGGCGTATGCCGACATCAACAACGACGGTGCTCTGGATATGATCGTAACTACCAATGGCGGCTCGGCGGCCCTCTTCCGCAACGAGGGCGCTACCAATCATTCGCTGCGGGTGAAGCTGGTTGGAACCAAATCGAATCGCGATGGCATTGGGTCAGTGGTGCTGGTTCGGGCTGGAGACAACGAGCAGAAACTTATGCTGCGTAGCGGGTCTAGTTATCTCAGTGCCAGCGAGTTGGTGCTTACGTTTGGGCTGGGCAGCTCGACCACAGCAAATGCCATAGAGATTCGCTGGCCCAGCGGGACGATCGATCGTCTGTCCAATATAAAAGGCGATCAGATCGTCACCGTGAAAGAGGGATCGGGTATCCTTTGCCAACAGGAGCTTCACAAACGTCACAGTTGAGATTTCCCGCAACGTGCAGGGCCGGGGACTATTCGATAGGTGAAGAATACCCTAACTATTGATTGGCCGTGACGGTGGGGGCAGAGGATACGCGGTGAGGGATCTGGTGGGCATTGGCCGGGGAGTTCTCGCGCGCCGCCCTGAACTGCGTGATGAACTGCAACCCTATTTTTGCGAACTTCTGATCATGTGCTTTGTCCAGGGATTCACATTCCCGGCGCATGCTTTCGGGATCGAAGCGAAGGTTGTCGATCCTGATGGTCTCGATTAGATGTTTGTTGCTGAGCAGACTTTCATCATTCAGGACCACGGAATAGATGTAGATCGCAATGAACGACCCGAGCCTTTGAATGTTGGTCATGTGCTCCCTGAGCAACCTGATTGCCTGGACGGGGCTCACTCCGACTTCATAAAAGAGCTCTTCCGACTTCTTCAGCGGTTCGAAGGCGGTGAAGTCAAAAAGAATCGGATCGCCGGGCTCAGCGGGCTGATTCTTTTTCCATCGGTAGTAGTCGCGAATGAATACCTGAATATTCTGGTTCCACACGCCCAGCTTGGCAAAGAGGTCGAGGTAAGGGACCACAAAGGCTGTCTGGGCGAACAGCTGATTGATGAACGGGAAGACGTAAAAGGCAAAATAGACAGTCAATTCCCAGGCGTACTTCATGGAAAAGCATTCCTGGTCTCCGAGTACCTCGTACCCTATCTCGTAGCCCGGAACGTAGGCTTCATAGAGCGCCCACATAAGAATCTCGTAAAGGCGAGCCTTTACCGCCAGTGTCTTGCTATCTTCGGTCAGAATGGCGTCCACAATCAGGGTGTTGTAAATGGAGATCAAGTCTCCACCGGGGCTATAGAGTGGATCGGTGAACCGCCCTGCCTCTCCAGCCAATGCCCATCGTTCGGGGCTGATGGTCTGCCGGCAGTCGTAAGAAAAATCCCGGATCATTCCGTGGTCAGTGATGGTCTTTCTGGAAAGATAAGGCGCAAATAGCGGAAATTCCCTGCTGACCCACTCCACCACTTTTTCCGGCGATGTAAACGCGTCCTCAGGCAGTTTTTCGCGATCATAGACGAGTCCGAAACTAGTCTTACCCTGGAGCGGAATAACCCAGAACCAATAGCCTTCGCCGCAAAAGTGATTGGTTGCCAGCCATACCGGCAGATGGCCCAGCGCTCTGTGGCCCTTGTGCAGCAATCTCTGGGGATGGGACAGGTCAGTCAGCTTCTCGATGTTCAACAGCCCGTCGGTCCAGAAAAAGACCGAGCTGTGGTGGATCGAATTCGATTTAGTCAAACCTAGACGCCGGGCGATAAATTGAGCGCGCCCGGTCGTATCGATCACCCACTTCGCTTGGAGCTTCATATGCTGCTCGCCGACGCTGAAGCTCACCGTGTGAGGAGCCGGCGAAGACGAAAGCTCCACGTCGAGGTTGAAGATGCCTGCAACATACGCGAATCGCTCATTCTGCCGGTTGAGCCGCAGCAGCTCGCCCTCGATCTTGTTCCGGTCAAGCTGGTAGCAGGCAATGTTCGAGATGTTCCGAATATAAGATTGGCTGATGTCCTCGTAGCAGTTATTCTCGTGGCCTGGTGTCTTCCAGTAGAAGCGCAGGTTGTATTTCATCAGGTGATCGCGCAGAAGGTGCTCTTCAAGGTCCAGGATCTTGGAGAGGTAGTAGCCTTGCACCTGGACATTCGATTCGCCCACCTTCTGGCGCGAGGGCGGAATCTGGGTTCGCTTCTCCAGCAGAAGCACCCGCTTTCCGGTGTAAAGCTCAAGCTGACGCGCTAGCGTCAGGCCCGCGAGCCCTGCGCCCAGAATCAGAACGTCATAGTGATCGTCTAAGGAGAGTTCTGGCATAGGCGGCGGTCAACAAGATAGACATATGGAAGCATGTGATTTGCGTCAAAGAATGGCAACCGAAGATGCAAATCAAAAAACTCTACTTGTCTACTCCCTTGGGGATCTCTTTACTCCATTAACGGCAGTTCTTCAGATCAGGAGAGAAGCACATGGGAAACCTACTCTTCGTTCAGCACGACAAGGTTATCGTATTTCAAGTGAACAAGGATGGCACGGGCCAAGGAGCGCAGGTGGGTACGGCCACGGGCAAGATTAACGGCATCTCCATCGTGAATTTCAAATTCAAGACGACAGTAGGCTCCGCCACGTTCAGCTTCGATGACAGAGCTGGCATTACAGACACCGACGGGGACCAGATCATATTCAGGAATGTTGGAACAGGCCAGTTCATCGCCACTCCAAGCGCGTCTCTTCCGTTTGCGCCCCTTCCGCCCCTGTTTGATCCTACCTCGCCCGGTCCTCCTGCCGGCCCTTACCAGGTGTTCGGCAATGGTATAGGCGCATCGCTCACTGGCACGTACGAGGTCGCGGCTACATCGGGTAAATATGTCAGGGCTTTTCCGATTAGTAAGGTATATCAGTACCGGGCAGTGACCTATAATCCGTCAGCGCCACCGACCAATCCTGCCGATCTGGAGTTGACTGCCGCCGGGGTTGCGAATTTTAAAGCCTCTCTTCTTGGTTCCGTCTATGTCGAAGTATATTCCTAGTATTAGTGGCCCACTTCTTCACGTCGCGGCCTCGGTGCGATTGGTTCACCCATCTGTGAGGCGTACCTCATCCATCGTCTATTCGATTGCTGGTCGAGAGCTGGTTCGCAGCAGCTTTGCGACTGAGCGGTCAGTACGTGTGATTGGCCGTAGCAGCTTCTGACGGAAGCGGGTATGCGGTTGGTGGGGTTAGTGTATTCACATTGGATATTTCTCCACCTATCCCAATCTGGATTCCCACATAACCGGTGCTCGAGGAAATAGCGAATTGAGCAGCGGACTGGACTATAAGTTCAACACCAGCTTTTCTCCACACACCGAAGCCGGAAAATGTGACCACATCGCAGGCACCCTCATCGGTCGTGGAGGTTCCACAGTCTACCCAAGCAAGACTATGCATGTGGAACGTGCCTTGCTGAGTGTGATTCTTGTACACAAACTCCGACCTTTCGTGTGGGTCGCCAGGGACTGCAAAGTTGTAGGAATAGACCTCACCACGCGAGGATGTCGCATGATCAGCTCTCCCCGTCTTGGCAACATGAAGCAAACCATTGCGCCGCATGGCGTATATCCACAAATAGGGATCCAGCGCGCCGCCACCCACAACCGAGAACCCTGTTGCAAGGTTGGGATCCGGGAAGATGAATCCCGGCGGATAGGGGATGTGCACTGTTCCGTAACAAAGGAACAATTGACTTCCCCCGTGCCCATTTTGGAGCGTGGCAAGGCCCCGAAAGAAAAAGGAATCTTTCGGCGTCCTTGGCTCGACCCGAAGCAGCGCGAAGATCAGATCCTGATTGATGAATCCACGGTGGAGCAGTGGCTGTAAGGACTTACCGGTGCGTATATCGAGCGCTCCCACTGAGATATCGAATGGATCATCCAGAACGGAAAGATCATTAAGTGAATAGGTCCGCAAAGGGAACCGCAGGTTCTCATAGAAGCCTTCGGGGCCAGGCGTGAGTCGTCCTGGAAATAACTGCGCTATGGGTGTCGCGTCCAAAGGTGTAAGCAATCCGCCGGTCGTGGTAGTTGAAACGGCAATGGACACCAGGTTTTCCGTTTTCGGCCCGAATTGAATTTGGACACGGCCCAATAACCTTGACCGGCCCAGCGCAGGTCCGCCGACTTGTGGCGCCTCCAGCGTGAAGGCATCTCCGAAAGAGCTAATGGGCGTCAACAACGTAAACTCCTGCACAGTATTGAAAGGGATCTCGGGAGAATCGGCTTTCGATTCCGGCGACTGTGTTGCCTTGGTAGTCAGAGACATATGAGGATGAAGTATCGAGCCATTTGCGGGAATTGAGGCGAACTGCCGCGACGGCCCGGAGAAATTCAAGGGGAACGAGGTGCGGTCTCCCAGAGGGACAAACGTGCTTCCAAAGAAGGTGAAGTCCAGCATTCCGTCGGCACGCTGTTCGAACTTCGCTGTGGCGGACCCGTAAGGGCCTGGAAATGACAGCGGAGCAGTTGGAAAATCTGGATTCACGCGCAAGAGCGCAAACAATGCACTATTGAAAAATGCGACATAGATATTCAGTGCTCCGTTGCCGGGATCGACTTGACCGGTACGGAGGTTCAATCTGCCTCCTGAAAGTTTACCCGGCACGTCACCTACACGCTGCTGCTTGCCAGCCATTTCAAAGAATGTGGGAGCAGCCAACAGCGAGTCAGTCCCTACCAGACCTTGTTCAAAGGAGACCTGGAAACTAGTCCAGTCATCCACGGGAGTAGTGAACTTGATGCGAATGTTGCCAGCCAGGTGACTGTCCATCATCACCAGTCCGCGGAAATACAGCTCGCCACCGCTGCCCCATTGTATGGTTTCCGGTGTGCGGCAATTTTGCGCGCTGATCGCATCGCCAAAGTAGCTCAGGTCAGGGTTCAGAGGGAGCACCTGTTCTAAGCCGGGAGGCAGTTGCAGAAGCTGAGTGGTGGTGTCGATGATCTGACCTGAACCTGGGGGTGGCTGAGGCGGTCCTTGAGCCGATTCCCGAGTTGATCCCGGCGAAGCAACTGGCGGCGAAGGCAATGGTCGGGGCGAAGTGAGATCTGCCCGCGACCAGTTTGGCCCTTCAGCCTTCCTGTAGGCGACAACCGGGTCAACGGCCAGCACAGTCGCCACGTTAATCAGAGGAAATGAGGTGCCGAATTTCTGATTCAGGAGGCTCAGAATCTCGTTGGCAATGAGCGCCTGGCCGGTGGCTCCGGGATAGTATCCGTTCAAAGAATAGAAACCTCCAAGATAGTCGCCGGTGAGAGTTCGTCCCCCTACCGTTGCACCAGCACTTTGAGTCTGGTTCACGAAGGAGTAGAGATCATAGAAGATAGCGTCCTCGGCCAATGCTATGTCAGAAATCTCGCGGTTCAGTTGCTGCACGCGTGACTGAATATTGCCAGCCACGTCACCCGGCAAGACTGACCCAGGACGTAAGGGGCGAATCGAGTTATCGGCCGGAGCGACGGACGCGGCATAGAGTTGCGCGGCGATTTCGCTCAGCCCATTTACTGTAATGAGACTGTCAACAGGCAGACTCCACAGTTCTATCATCAGCGGCAGGTCTAGCTTTACAAGGGAGGCGGCGACCGGCAAGGTGGAGAAGTGCGCTGTGTCCACAGGATCGGGAATGCTCAGCACAATGACTTCCGCACCCGTGTTTCGCAGCTCGTGCACGATCGTCGAATAGTCCTCGCGGAAAGATGCAGGTAGAGGCAGGCGGTCTGGCTTGCCTGTGACAGCGGCTTCAAGAGCTTCAGAATAGCCAAGTTCTACGAGAGCCAGTGTCGGTCGTCGCGTCACGGCGGACTCAAGCTGCGTGGGCAGAGTGCGGGATCCATATGCTATCCCGTGAAGTCCCAAAATAAGATTTGCTGCAGTCTGCTTGCCGTTAGTTCGATCGATCAGTGGTTGCCGGGGACGCAAACGAAGCGCGTCAGAAACTGTGAAAGTCGGCACCGACAGATTGGATGGTCGAGCGGGCGGGATCTGGTTGAAAACTGTAGACTGCAACGGCGATGGCACGATCGCCGACCACAGCGGGAATCCGATTGCAGCGCATATTCCAGGCGGCTGGATCAAGGGCTGATCAAAAGATGCGCCCATCTGCCGGGCCATTTGTGCAGGGAAGCTGTACTTCTGTGTCTCGTCGTACAAGGAGAAATCACCCATGCCGGCGGCGAGACCTTCGCCCAGAACGGCGAAAGTTGAAGTATTTAAGCGGCTGTTGCTGACATCACCCAGAGTTTGGGCAGACCCGAGGCTTGCGGTAGCAGTTCCAGATGGCGATGATGGGGGCCTTGCTGGATTAGCTGGTGGCTGTGCAGGCGGCGAGAAGTGCTGTGAGGAACCGATGCTGCCCGGCGCCTGGCGAACAATCCAAAGCAGGGTAGCCCAGGAGAAACGCAATATCGACTTGCATAATTCACGCATTCGGGGTCACCTCCCGGTCCCGGGTCAGAGCACGCATCCACTCTCACCACAGTCGTGCAGCGAGGCCACGCGCTCGCCCTCTCGAATCATCTGGACAATCGGACCCAGGCGGAAATCCAACATGCCCGCAGCTCCGCCTAAGTTCCCCTCCGGAGAATAGAGATGTACAGTCAAAGGCCTGTACGGCGTGCTTCTTTCCTGCAGCAGTTGGTTTGCGACCTTCAGGAAATCCTGCACTCCGCTCGAAGAGGCCACCCCGCTTTTCTGATAATCGGCTACGGCTCTCAACCCGGCATTGATCCATCGGGCTGTTTCAATATCCTGGTTCAAGATGGTTGCCAGCATCTCGCCATAAAACCGCAGCAGCGTATCAGCGGTGCTGAGCTCCGCCTTTAACTGCACGTTGGCGTGGTCCGGATTCAAGCTGATCACATGCAGCTCCGTAGCTCCTAAGTTAATTGCTGGATTTAGCGGGGTATTTTCAACTACGCCACCATCTACAAACACGTCGTTGCCAATGGAAACAGGCGGAAACACACCAGGAATCGCTGTCGACGCCATGATTGCCTTGGTTCCGAGATCGCCCTGGAAAGAGGAGTTATCGAAGTATGCAGGCTTTCCTGTGAGCCAGTTCGTAGCAATAACCATCAGGCGTTTCGGACTCTGAAAGATGTCCTCTTCCCTGATCACCTTGTTCAGCATTTCCTGATAAGGCGTCGAATCCACCAAAGAGCTGATGTTCACTAGCCCAATGGCACGGTCTTTTATCGGCGTTGAAGAGGCGAGGAAATTTGCGCTGCGAGTCAGGACGTATGTGGTACCACGGACGCTGTCACTTGCGAAATTCATCGCCAATCTTGCCGGTAATCGCAGGCAGCTTGGATTGATATACTCCGCCGGATCAGCCCTGAGGCGAAAGACACCGTTCCCGCATTGCCCCGGCTTTTCTGCGATGTGATCAAACCAGATATCCTCGAGGCGCAGCGCGGCCTCTAGGCTGCTTTTTACTGGCAAACTGACCATCACGGCCGCATTGAAGGCTCCGACGGAGGTCCCGCTGAAAATTTCCGGATTGAGTGGCTGATAATTGGTGGCCGGACTTTGACCTGCACACAACACCTTCATGATGCCAACGGCAAAGGCGCCGTAAGCCCCTCCGCCAGACAAAACAAGCGCCGTATTAGCGGGGGAAGAACTCATGAGGCTAAGCCTGAGATCACCCATGGCGGCAACTTATCTTCAGCCAGCCAGTCCGGGATCTGACGCCATGTAAGAAGTGCTCCAACGATAGTCTGGTAGTGCTGCTCGAAATGCTGCAGTAGGAAAAACTTCTCGAGTGTCTCCTTCGAGATGCAGAGCGTGCGCGCAGCGTACCCCCCGGTAATGGCGTTCGCGGCCGAAACATAGGAGAGAACGGGGTCTATCGTGGCCTTGAGAGATAGTTGCTCCAGAACGGTTCTTGCGGGGCCAAAGATGCGCGAAGCCAGACCCAGCGAAAATGTGTCCGCGAGCCGAAAGCTCCAGTCGACGGGATCAATTGCGATATTAGCCACTCTTTCAGGACGGTTGGCAATAAATACCATCCTCACTGTCACGTATCCGGTTTCATAAACGCGGAAGTTAATCAACTCCACGGCCGCGTCGAATTCTCCCGGCCCGTACCCGAATGGACTTGCAGTGGGGCTCTTGATGAAAGCGTAGCCGATGCCATAGTCGCCGAGGGCGCCAGGAAACGGGTGCGGCTGGTGGTTCACAAATTCTTCATGCGCAATGAGGTAACTCTCCTCGTTCGCACCAAAGACGAGTTCTGGGCCGCGCTCTCCAAATGGTCGTGAAGTGAAGTTGAAATCAAAAATGCGAACTTTGAGCATGATCCATTCGAATAGTCTTCCCATGTCCCGTTGATCAACAATGGCTGAGCGCTCATAACTGGGAAAAGCGCGAACAGTGTCGGAAGCCATCGGCTTGTTGAAGAGTTGGGAGAAACCGAAGCCCATCCGACTGGGTGTAGGATTGGGACACCAATTTAGCCGAGCTAAAGAAGGCGGTGCAACCGGTTGAGAACTTTCTACATGGGCCTCTGGTTCTCGAAACGAACTGACCCGCATGAAATACTTCAGGACGAACTCCCTTATCTGAGCGTTCATCCACTCGGCTGAGGATCGCCCCTGGCTGGCCGGGTCGCGCGTCTGGTCGAAAAACATTTCCTGAACATTGCCCATTACAGGCATCACAGAACCATTCACCGGAGCTTCTCCGTAAAATCCAAAGCCCCGGTTAGGGCGATTGAAAGTGCGCGCCAACGGAAACTGTTTTTCAGGCCGCCCCTGCGCTCTAACTCGGCCCACCACCGCCTGAGAGCCAGACCCTTGGCGAGATACTCAGAGACTCTGGGCAGAACTAGCCCATCCTGTTCGAGGTCCGGTGGGATGTCGGGAACGGTGCGGTTTGAAGCACGGTCCGAAGTTTCCTCTGCGAGTGTCATTTGTTGCCTGTGCATCGGTGCTGCGGGTCGGAATTTATGCCGGAGCTAGAGTCCTGCGTGCCGGCACGTTGCTTCGACTTGTCTTGATACAGGACCGGACGGCTTAGCATGTGCGCGGTCCTGCTAATAGCCCCGTCAAGCTTCATCATCATGGGCGCCCGCTTGCTGAGCATTGCGACACCGGAAGCGAACGCTGACCAAGAGCGCCAGATCGTTTGTTCAAACAATTGCTTCATCATTGACGTTTGCGACAGGCCCATTGATGATCGTTGTGTCAATGAGCCTCCAAATAGCTATTGTTTCCGTAATTCAATCGCCTGAATAGCGTCTTGTTGACGGCTGATATCGGAATAGCTGTCCGAGACTGTTGCTAGTGTTCGCTGCTTTGTAATGCCGCAAAGCGCTCTCAAATGTTTGCTCGACATAGATTTTCCAGAGTTCAGCCAGCGATGAATCCGGTTTGTAATCGTGAAAGGCGGTTAGATCATCGCTGCTTGCCGTCGAATGAAGCCATATGATGGCTGCCGAGCATACTCCATTAGCAAAGGCATCGCTTTCCTCCATTTGTCTTCCATGGTGTTTCAAGAAGGTAGCCATAATCTCTGGCTGTTGTATGTTCACCAATGTCAACGCCCAAGCCAGACCTGCCACGGCATTGCGTCTCCCCAAAGCATGGGGTGGCTCCGTCATGCACATAGCCCAGGCTTTCCAGGGCGCGCTGCGATAGGGCAAAAAATTTGTTGGAGCGAAATATATTGCCCTGCCCACTCCGTGCCAGAAGTAGGGGAGCAACTCTTCGCCGAATAGGGTCAGATCCGAATCGACGGCCGCAACCAGATGTGGATGAAGGTTGCGGATGACTAGTCCTAGCGCCTCATAGCTTGCCCCGAAGTATTCTGACCGGGCATTGCCTTCGCACAGTTTCAAAAAAGCCAGCAGCGAGTGGCTATCGCAGGCTCTCTCTTGAACTGCTGTATCGAACACGTACTCCGCAAAAGCAAGTCCCATACCGGCATGCAGTGGAACTAAACTCTCCGGTGGCAGCCTGCTCGCGCTATCATCGCAAAGGAGAGCCTCGCAGCGCTTCGTATGGCTGAGTTTAAGGTCAGCATAGTGATGACCAATTCCTTCTGTGGCCCACACCGCACGATATGGCCCGAGGTGTGACGCTTTTCGGATCAGATCCGTCAAAACCGATGCAGGCCCAGCGGTACTATTCGCGACAGAGTCGGAGTATGCAAAGAGAGAGAAAGCCTGCAATTTGTTGCGCAATTCATCCCAACCAACTTGGCCATCTGGAGAACTCATGAGCTTCATGACTTCAGCCGATTGCTGCATTGCCCATAACGAAGTCTGTGCCAGGCGGCGGGGAGCAAACCTCTCCAACAGAAAAGTGCCCGTTTCCTGAATGCCAAGAAGGGACATCGCATAACAGAAGCGGTTGGCTGACCCAAAAAGTCCCTCCATCCGATGTGCTACGCGCCCTGATTGGGCGCTGACCTTGCGCGATTGATAACTCACATTCAAGAGCCATCCTGGTTCAGGTGCGTGAAAGGCCGCGCTCGTTCGCCTCGTGACTTGCACGGCCATCTGATTCCTGTTGAGTCCCCTCTAAGGCGCCAGTATTAACGACTATTTTTGTCGATTTTTATGCTCCAGGCGTTCCTGTCGGCTGCCTGTCAGCAGGGACTGGAGATGCGGCCGGGGCTGCAGCGGTTGTGGCTGGCGCACAAGGGGCAACCGGTAACCGGTCGCGGATGTCCTTAAGCACATCAATCTGCTCCTCTTCGAACTTGAATTTCTCTCGCGGATATCTTTCCAGAACTTCGTAATAGACGCGTAGATACTTCTTGTCGTCGGGATCTAGTCCGGTCAAATATTTGCCACCGAATGCATATTGAGATGCAGGGTAGTTTTTCCATTTTGGTGGCAACTCTGTGTCCATATTGGCGAGGTTCTGGATGAACTCAGCAACCTTCCATGCGGTAAAGGAGGCGCCATCCATGTTGTCAGCTACCAAGTCCTCCCGTTCTTTAAAGGCACACTCATACCCTCGTTTTACAAAAGAATTTTGTAACGCACGAGCTTGAGATTATCGTCGTGCAGGTTGGTATCCAGCATTTTTCCCTCCTGTGCTTTCCTGGTTGAATTATCAGGGCCGCTTGGGCCATTCCTTCCGTCGTTCGCAACGCTACCGGACCTTGGCTGCTTCTCTGCAGGCGCACCTGGAAACTCAGGCGGCCCCGTCGAAAAGGTAGATGCTGCAGCAACTTTCATACCTTGATCACCGGCGAGTTGCATAGCCTTCATGGTCCTGAGAAACAACCTGACGCCTTGCACGAAAGCAGCCACGGGCATCATAAAAAGCTGGCCCCAAAGTTGCGTTACATTGGCCGAATTTTGTTCTTCATTCATCCGGTGAATCTCGTCAAGGCGATCTTTCCTTGGGCAGGCATCATATCCGGTATACGGATTGCCGGAGTGTCCCTGTGCGTCTTTGTTTCACAAATCGACGGTGAGTGCCGCCAGATCCTGATAACGGAAAACCTCGTCGAGTGCGCCGTGCTGCTGAAGAACCGGGTAATACGTCCGCAACGCCGCTTGCGCCGGCGCGGTAATGCTGTTTTCCCATATTGTGGCCAACAGGCTATCGTTGACTGGACGATGTTGATAGAAGGCAGCGATGAACGGCTCCGCCGGTGTTGTGTCCTGCCGCATGATGAGAGACGATACGACGCCATTGATGAACCCTTGCCCCAGCTGCGAGTCTTCTACATAGGAGCGCAGCATGTTTTCCATGATGGCTGGCTGGCGCATGTTGACTAGAGTGATTGCCCACGCCAATCCCGCCATGGCGCTTAGTTGATCGGGGCAATTGCGCGTCTCCTCGTCTATACCACCCCAGGCTGTCAGCGCGGGCACAAAATACTTGCGCGAGAAATAAAGGGCGCGCCTGCTCCATGCCAGAAGAACCCCACGAACTCCGGAGCTATTTTTACGAAGTTGCTGATGAACAACATCCAGCAGACCAGGATAGAAGTCCCTCGTCTCCAGGCCTAAAGACTCGACAGCTGCACCCAGATACCCTTTCCGCGAGTTATTTTTGCAAAGGGCGACAAATTCTTCAAGCATGCGTGTGTCTCGGCGGAGGCGGATAATCAGGCGTGAGATTCCCCAGTAACCGGTCAGCGAAAGAGAGTCCCATTCCCGCATGCAGCATAAGCAGGCTCTTCTCCGGGACCGGCGCCTGTGTTTCAGAAAGCAGGGACTGCGGCGTGCCAAAGCGTGCGTAGTAGGAATCGGCATAATAATGGCCCAACCCTTCAACCGCCCACAGTGCCTGAAAGGGAGGAACACTGTAAGCGCGAGGAACAAGTTGATGCCAGCGGAATAAAATCACCCGTCCCGACAGCAGGAAGTCCAAGTTTCGTGGGAAGATCTATGACAAGTGTGAAGACTTCTATTTTGTTCTTGAGTTCTTCCAAGGCCAAGGCCAGATTTTGAGGATTCGCAAGTTTTGAGATCTGGAGTCGATTGCCTTGCTCCACTAGAAGCCATGTGCCAGAGATGGTCTGGAGACCAAGTTCGGGGGCTGAGTAGGTCGAAGGCAAAATCAGTCGCGGCGCGTTGTAAACCGTCTCCAAGGAAAAAAACGGTTTGGCCGATGCCTCCTAGTTCGCTTTTCGCCTGATGGGCCAGCAAGTCAAACAAATCGGTCAAATTGCGCGGCTTCGGGGGAGCGTTCCATGGGGTATCCGAACCAGTAGAATGTGAACCATCGGCATTGCTGGCTCCCGGCGGTGAAGGGTCATGGATAACACAATTCTGGAGCGGTCGAAGAATTCGCTCGCCACTGGACTTAAAAACTGCTGACGAGCCTTCATAGCCCTACCTTGAGGAGGTCCCCAGTTAGCAGCGGCACTCTGCCCGCTCACTGGAACACTGCCGGCAGCAGTCGCACCGGCATTGGTCGCCGATGCTGTTGAAGTGGACGCTGTTGGCCTGAAGCCGCGCTTTGCCCGCAACATCCAGTTGCCGCACGCGTCATATTCGCAGCCGTCTCATCCACGCGCTGGGATTCATCCAGGTAGCGCGATTCATCGAGCCACCTACATCCATGCCTGAACCAGACTTGAACCAAGTCATGGGGGCCATGAAGAGAACGCAAAGTCAATCATGCGTGACCCCAGGTTGTCGCCAGATCGATAAATGCCCTTCATGGATTCATCGAGTTGGCCAACCGCCATTTGGGTCACGGGAGCCAATAAGTCTCCATCGTTGCCTCGTCCCATTCCAACCATGTTGCCCGTTTGTTTGACGCAAAGCAAAGAAAGCGCCCAAGAGAAACTTAACGCCGACTTTGTGAGTTCGCGGATCATACCAGTTCGCATAAGGTCCTCGACCCTGATTCGTGATACTACTTCTTTCGCTGCAAGAAGATACGCCAAGAGGCTGAGGAGCCTCTGTGAGATAGACACTGACGGGGCGCGGATTTGCGAACGGCCTGAAATGCAGCCGCTGGCTGTTCCTCGCTGCAACGGGCATGCTTTTTTGACCAGCCATTCCAGGTTTTGCGGCTAAAGAACAGACGGCTCAGGCAGAAAAACGGCATGGAATCCAAGATAGAGTTGGGACTTCAGTTTGAGCCTGGCAATCGGCCCGGCGCTCACATTTTGGGAATCGAAGAGCACAAAGTAACTTTTCCTATCATAGGCATCGAATTCCTGGCAAATCACTGTGCCATTCGCTGAACCTGGTTCGCCCACAAAAACCGGTTCGCCGCCCAGGTAGCGCTTGGTTGGACACTGATAAGTCTCGCACGTGCGCAGCCCAGTCCAGCTAGAATGGACCAACTGATCGAAGAATTTCCTGCCAAAGCTTCCAGCGGCAGAAATGCCTAACGTCCAAAAGTCATTGTAAGGTTGCATTGTGTGACGCGGGTCGATGGCAGGAAAATCTGGAGCCTGGAGACCATTTATAGCGACCTGTTCCGACAATTGTCGCGTCCGGAGATCAATCACAAAGCGAATCGGACCTCCTCGCGGGACGGTCGTAAAGAAATCGGGAACCGGCTGATACTGGCTATAGATCGGGGCATCAAACTCAAGCAGGTCTACGTTCAACCGATCTTCTTGCTCGAACGAATTGATAAAATGCAGACAGTACCGGCTGCCCGCGGCAACTGAGGCGACCAGATCGCCGCTCTCGCGGTCCAGAACCAGCAGCCGGCTTCCCCGTTCAGGCTCCCATCGCAGAGAGTCCATCACCGTGCTTCCTGCCTGCAATAGCCCTTGGATATCGAGAAGATAAGGGGACAGATAGAACACCGCATAGCGTTTGCTGAGCGCGAAGTCGTGCACCGAGCAGGGATAAGGCAGCGGGACCGCCTTGCGAAAGCGAAGCCGGTCCGTCCCCAGGCGATAGAAATAAAGCCGCGCATATCTGGCCCGAATAAAAGATGCCGAAGTTGAACATCTCACCGGTTTCGGGATCGAACTTCGGGTGTGCTGCCATCGGACTGGCATCGTTGAGCCTGCCATTGAAAGTGAACTGGCCCCGAGTTTCCAGCGTGTCGGGATCCATTTCCCATGGCAGACCCTGCTCTCCAAAGGCGAGAAGGCGATCGGCGAAGGGATAGACACTGACGTTGACCGGATTTTCCAGCCCGTTATGGATGGCATTCAGGCGGCTACCGGAAAAGGATGTGCCGAAGGTACGGAAAAGGGCGCGCCCGGCATCTTGCTCGCTGACGTACTTTGTGCTCCGAACGTACCGGCTTTTGAAGTGGACTCCGTCCGCACCGATACGCATCCTGGAGACCATTCCATCCCCATCGAGCCAGTGACGGTAAGGCAAATCGCCAATCCGGAAGCGGGCCGGCCCGTTCAAGTAATATGTTCCCCGCACAAAGTCGGGAATTTGCCCCGCGACGCACTCAACGTTCCCATCGAGCTCTGCAAATTGCGCCGGGAACGCAGCTTCGATTCCTGGAGCGAAGTCGTTGGCCGCTGGGGCGGCGAGTGAGTCTTGCATGATGGAATGGCTTGGCGAAAAGATAGATTCTGTGCTCATCATCACTTCCTCGATTTTCGCGACGATTGCCGTTTCGGTCTTACGTTAATCGGCGAACTTTTTCAATGCCAGCCAGCAAGCCAGCAACAGAAGCAGCAAAGCGGCTTTTTCCGTGAGTGGACTCACGGTAGATGACCGGAAAGAAAAGAGCACGGCGGCGAGCGTGCAAATCGTCGTAATGTCCGACATCGAACTGACGGTCTTCTTCGGCCGGCCGCCGGCCTCTCCCCGTTCTTGCCAGGTTTCGTTGGCTGCGGATGCCCGTCGCAGCGCATCATCGATCACCTTAGGCAAACTCACGATTGCGTTGGCGAATTTGTCCGAATTCCGGAACCAGTAGCGCCACTCCGTCAAGTCCTTCATCTGCCTCATAATCTGATCGTTCCGGACTTCCTCGACACCCTCTCGCAGCGGGTCTCCGAGGGGAGATAGTTTCCACGAAATCCTCGCGATTGAAAACAGTCCGCGGTAAAAGCACAGCAAATGAGGTTTGGGTTGGTAGCCGTATTCCAGGGCCGTTTTCCAATGCTGAAAAATGAGCTGCGACAGAGCGTTGCTATTCGTGCCCAGCAGAGGTTCCAAAGCGCCGAAGTAGCCTGCCTGCCTGAATTTACTGCGAAACGTCTCGGCGTCAACCTTCCCGTGTTGGGCGGGCCACATTTCCCTGAGCAGGTGCATCGCCGCCTTATCCGGGTCATCTACCATGGTCGCCATCACGTAGTTCCAAAGATTTTCCCTGGTGCTGGACGACAGGCTGACGAAATCGCATCCGGTAAAAAAGACCTTATGGCCCCTGATTGCGACGTGGCGGGGTTGGAGATCGACTGCAAAACCATTTCCGCAGAGAGCCTGATGGAGCCACGCCTGGCACAGCCTGCGGGACAGAACGTCGGTGTCGCAGGCGCGAGTGCGCACGCCCTCATCCATCGAAGTGGCTTCTAGTCGCTCAAGCGTCATCACCCTTTCTGTGGACAACTCGCGATAGACCCGGGGAGCGAGAACAATATCCGAAGCTGCGATGTCATACGAGATCAGTTCCACAACGTCGACCTGGACGGTGAAATTGCATCTCCTGCGCAGGCAAGCAAAGAAGTCGACAAGCACCTCATCCGTCACCTGACTGCCGCAGTATTCCCGCACAATGGCCTTGTCAAAGGATTGCGGAAGCGGCGGCCCGTCCTTCAGGGCACGACATTCTGGTCGAAGAATGGTTATCTCCACGGCGGCGCCGTTCGCCAGGGTTGCTGTCACAGAGTGCGTAAGCAAAGTGGAACGAACGGCGGCGAAGTCGTATTGGACAAAAACCCGGTTTAATCCAGATGGAAGCTCCTCTTCCAGAATTTGTTGTATCTCGGAAACAGACAAAAGCGGTCCACTGTCAGCTGTGATCGAGAATTCACGGCAGAACTCGGGTGGCAGAAGATCAACCCGCGAAGAGAGATACAGGGCCAGGTACGAGTAAGGTATGCCCAACTTTTCCAGAAGGAGGCGAGCCTGCTTCGCCCTCGTCTCTGGCGTAGCGTTTCCGTTGAAAGTCCACGCAGCAGAAGCCGGGGGTTCCGGACCGATGACGTGCGAGGTCCGGTGGTGCTTTCTCCATCGGCGGTCTGTCGATTGACGCATGATTTCCCACAGGTACTGTCAGCTCACCGCTGCACGGGCGAACTCCCGCCAGGTTGCCCAGAGAAGAGCAGCCCCAAGAGCAATTAAATCGAGACTATGGCTGGGGAGGCGAGACTGCGGCGGCTTGAGAATAATAAGGACGCCGGCTCCCACACAAAGCGCCTGCGAAACCGCTACCCACCGGCTTTTCTTCTGGACCCGGGGAGTTGTAGCGGCAAAAATCTGGTGTGCCGTCGGCTCCTCGGTTCCAAGTCTCTGCAGCAAAGTAACAGCTCGAAATGCGCCGTCGCGCGCCAGGTTCGAATAACCGCCAAACCAGCCCGCGATGGCGTCGGCCGAAGTCAGGCTGCGCATCGAATCCCATTTCAGGTGCCGCTCACACGCCATTTCGAGGTGGCGGCCGATGTCCATTTCCGGACTGAACGTCTTAATAAGGCCGTCGAGGGCGATTGCCGAACGGATGTACTTGATTACGTCTCGTTGAGGCCAGATCCCCGATTCCCGGGAGAGCACCAACAGGTCGAGCATGATAGAAGTGATGCTTTTGCGCAGCCGGCTCTGGCTGGTATGAAATCCGTACCAGGTAGACGAGACATCCTGGAGCCTCTTTCGAAAGAGCTGCATATTGGAATTCGCGCCACGGGTGGTGATCCGGCAAAACGACTGGCACATGCCTTCCAAATCGCCGCGTGCATAAGCCAGCGTCATCGAAATTAAATGCCGCCGCGAGTAGCGGCTCAATACTCCGGAAATCCCGAAGTCGAGATATCCCACGACGTTCCCAGACATAATCATGAGGTTACCGGGATGAAGGTCGGCGTGGTACATCCCGTGGCGGAATGCGTCTCCGAGAAAGTTATCGACCAGATTGGCCGCCAATTTGTTGACGTCGAAATCAGGCGCGACTTTATCTCCGCCCTCTTCCGTCTTCCGAAGAAACGCAGAGACAGTGATTCCCTCCAGAAACTCCGCGGTAACAATGCGCGATGTCGTGCAGCTCCAGAAAACAGTGGGGACCTTCTCCGTTGGATTTCCGCGGGCATTGCGGCCCAGCTCCTCCATGTAATGGGCCTCCCGCCTGAAGTCCAGTTCCTCCTGTGTCCAGGCCGCGAATTCTTCCGTCGGAGCGATGATCCAGTAGAGCGGACGAATCCGCAACAACCTGACTGCGCGCACCATTGCGTTCATGGCTGCGATGTCCACGGCGAAATCATCCACTACGCTTGGACGTCTCACTTTCACCGCAACCTTGCGACCGCCTAGCATGGCTACATGAACCTGGCCAATCGATCCTGCGGCAATGGGACGGACATCGAAAGAATCGAAAATTTCGCCCGGAGTTCGTTGCAGGTCCTCGCGGAAGATCTGCTCTACGCACTCATAGGGAAACGGGGGCAAGCTGTCAAAGAGCGTGAACAGCACCTTGCAGTACTCCAGTGGCAGCATGTCGGATTGAAGTGCGAGCATCTGGCCGAACTTGACAAAGGTACCGCCCATCTCCTCCAGCAACTTCTTGAACCGGATCGGATTGGAGAGGGGTGGACCGCAAATCTTCCGGGCTAGACTGGGCCACCGGGCCAGAGCACGGCTGGTGGCGTGGATCACGGCTTGACGCAGGGCGACATGAAACATGTGGCGGAAGCGCCGCAGGTTTGCACCGGCTTTCATCCACTCGCCTCCGGAGAGAAGATCGATCCGAAGAAAATAGAACGACGGCGAACCAGCATTTCGTTCACGGCGGTTTGCATTCGGTTCCGTACGTCAAGACTGATTGCTTTCACGATCGACGGATTGCGTTCGGCTTCAGGCGGATATTCCTCTTCTATGTGAATTGGCGGCAGAAATTTCGTATGCCATTTTGATGGCAGCGGCACCGGCAGAAGGGGAAAAGTGGGCGTAAGCGGCAGCGACGGCCATTCCGAATACCGCGTCCAGCTGCGCGATTTGATACTCCCGAGAATCGGGAAAATTTCGGCACTTCCCACGGTAACAAAGGGCACGATGGGGGCGCGATTGCGCAGGGCGATCTTGATGAATGCATCGCGCCCAAACTCCTTGAGCTGATACGCCCCCCGATAGGGAGTGAAGGCTCCCTGAATCCCCTCCGGGAATATCCCGAGCAATTCGTCGTCACCCAAAACGCGGTCCGCGTTCGGCTGGGATGCCACGACCCCGCCGAGTTTCGTCATAAAATTTGCCAGGAACGGAAACTTCAACAGTCCGGGATGTATCAGAAAGCGTGGGTATCGCCCGATATTCTGTACCAGAAGGTGCAGCGCCATCACCCCATCCCAAGGCATAAACCCGCGATGCATTCCCACCAGGACCGCGCGTCCCTGCTGAGGGACGTGCTTCATGCCCTGGTGCTCGATGCGCCAGTAATAGTCGCAGAGAAAGCGGAACAGGGTCCTCCCATAGAAATTGAATATAGTTTTTATCCATTCCGAATTTGTCGAATTTAATAAGCTCCCCGTCCAGAAGCGGATCGCTCTGCGCTCTTGGATGTGTCTCGGAACTCCAGCAAAGCCTGAAGGCTCGATTTCCTGGGTCTGAATCCTCTTTTCGCAAGGGTTTCGTTGGAGACTGTCCATGAGTACCGCTTGTAGTCCAATTGATCAGCAAACCCTCGACGCCGTGGGCAGCATGCGGCGAGAAGGAGAGTGCGAGGAAGCGAGAGCGACGAGCCTTGACCCGGCGAAAAGCCTGTTTGAGAGGAATGGGCTCATCGGGCGCGGCGTTGAAGATCCCCGTTGCCCCGCTGTGCAGCAGGCAGGCTGTCGCCTGCCCGAGATCTGTGGGGCTGAGTAGCTGGATCGAGGGGTCATGACCGGCTGCAGTAAACGCTACTCCTGCGGCCAACTCGCGCGCGAGAAGATTCGCGCAGCAACCGCGAGACAACACGGTTGCGCATCGAAGAATCGCTAAATTGTGAGTAAGGTCCCAATGTCTCTGAGCCAGACGCTCCAGGGCAAGCCATTGTGACGCGCTGCTTGATTTTCCCTTTGGCAACGGAGAGGCTTCCAGCAATTGCCCGGGATTGCGGAAGCTAGCCCCATAAATTGCGGCGCTAGAGACAAGAATGAACACCGACAAAGCGTTCCCGGACACTAACCTGCATACCGCCTCGGCCTCCACAAGATCGGGCAGCATAGAGGCGTCCTGACGCAGCGACGGGATGTAGATGACTGCAGTCTCGGACAGGAGGTCTCCTGAAGTCAGCTTCCCCGGAGCGGTCATCCTGCATACGAAGGATGGATCGACCCGGGTTAGTTCCTTCGCGATCACACCTACAAGCTCCTGATCGGTAGAAAGCAGCAAAACGTCGCAAGTCAGCGGACTTGAATCGCTGGAGCCGTGCAAATCTGCAGGTTGCGGAATTGTAGTCGCCATGAACAACCTCACGCCGAAAGTGTTTGAAGATTCGCTTGCGTTGGCCAGAGTAGCGGCGAGACTTGCCTGTCATCGCGATTCCCGATGATCATCTGCGCGACCCGCCGGGCAGAAATCATCACTGGCGTTATCCCGCCTCCCGGGCGAGTCCAATGTCCGACCAAATAAAGGTTGCGGACCGGACCGGCAATATCTGGCCGCGAAGTTGACGTTTGGTCGGGAGCCAGTTCCCACCCCAGCATCGCGCCGTGGTGATTCAACGTGTAACGCTGGGAGGTCAGAGCGGATGCGGTTAACGAAACAACGACGTGCTTGGAGAATCCAGGCATGATGCGCTCCAGGTTTGCGGTCACATATTGCTGGATTTCTGTCTTCTGCGCCGTCCAATCCGTAACGCGCGGATAGTCCACGCGTGTCAGCTTTTGCACGATGACCACGTGGCCACCAGGCGGCGCGATCCCAGGATCGAAGAGAGTTGGCACGAATATTTTGAAGGCCGCCGTCGCCACATCGTTGGCATTCCATGAAGACCAGTGATAGCCCTGGGTGGATTCCAGCACTTCGGTGCGTAGCCCCTGCACGCCGATATGAGTGACGGAACAGGGCAAGGAGGGCCGAAGTTGCCTCACGGAGGCCAGGTAATCGGGATCGATATGTTCGGCGCCAATCAGCTGCTCCAGCGTCGTCAAGAGATCGGCATTGGAGACCACCACGCCTGCCTTGACGCGCACCCGGCTGCGAAGCTTGCCGGTGCCGGTCTCAATCTCGACCCCTGTCGCCGACCGATTCTCTACTTGAATCCTGGTGACGACCGAGCTCATCAGTATGTGGCCACCGGCTTCTTCAAATCGGGCGGCAACCTCGTCCGCGAAAACTTGAGAGCCTCCCTGCGGATAGTAGTTACCCAGGAAATAGGCGAGGCGCAGCATGGAATCAAACACGAAAGATGTCCGGGCCGGCGTAGATCCCCAGTGCCCGGTATCTGCAGTGAGCAGCAATTTCAGTTTCGTGCTCCGGAAATGGCTGTCCAGAACATCCTGAACCGAGAGCCCCGCATGCTGCTCCAGCTCTTCCGTCGACCGGCCCCGAAAGTGATAGAGGAGACCGTGAAGGTATGCACGGCGCACCAGAGCGAAGAACTTCTCGAGCGCGGTGGCTTCCTCGGGAAATTCCGACCGCAGACGGTTGACATAGCTTTCGAAGTCGGCAGGCACCGAAAACCGGGAGCCATCGGGAAAATGGAACTGGTCAACAGGGTCCATTTTGATCCATGGCGTGCGCACACCAAGATCGACCAGCTGCTTCCCGGTTAGTGTTGATGTGTTCCCGAGGAGAGGATAAAAGTGAGTGGCGGCATCGAAGATGAAACCATTCCGCTTGAAAGTGCTGCAATATCCCCCAACCATGAAGTGCTGTTCCACAAGCAGGACCTTAAGCCCTGCCCGAACCAGCCAATTGGCGCAAATCAGGCCACCTATGCCTGCACCAATGAGCACGGCATCATAGGATGAAAGCGGTTCCGCACGAAGAGACTTGAATCTGCGACCCATAGACGCGCAACGCTTTTCCTATCGGATGAGCAGCGGAAACCCGGTCCGATTCTGAATCCGTGGCGGACGACCGTGAGTTCCCCGTCACTATTTCTTATTGAGCTAGACAGAACCGGCTGCATAATTTGCACCGCCTGACAAAACCGCTTCTGCACTCTTTCAAAATGTGCCCGTACGGTTCAGGTCTCCGATCGGCCGTTCGCTTCGTCGGGACGCACTATCCGTTTGCTTTCCGTCGCTTCTTTAACCAAGGAGCGGCAGCGAGTACAGAACGAAAGGTGGGAGACAACCTCGGCGCGCTGCTGGCCAGACAGCCTGCCATCAACAAAAGCCGCCAAGCTCTCCTCTGTCGGGCACGCAGAAGGCAACAATTCCGCCACAACTGACAGGGACAAATGACGACGTGGTATTTGCGGGTCAGGTCCTGAACTGAGCGCGCATGGAACGGTTGAGGCAGGCCCTTGCAAATTAACCAGGGCACAATGTCTTCTTGTAGTAAGTCAGGGCCACGGCACGAATAACCGTCACGATCCAAAGATCTCAAGTGGAAGAGAAGAATCACATTATGCCCGCAACACCGATAGCCCTCGCTGATATCGAGCAATTCGAAGGAAGGGAAACCGGTGTCTCGGGGTGGATGGCGATTTCCCAGGAACGGATTGACGCCTTCGCTGCGGTTACAGGTGACCACCAGTGGATCCATAAGCGACAAGCGGCGACATACAACGGTCCGTTTCAGGGCCCTATCGCTCATGGACTTTTGGTGTTGGCAACCGCATTGAGGCTGGCACAGGAGGCGGCCGCTCTTCCCCAATCTACATGGATCATCTGTGGCTACGATAGGTTGCGCTTCTCGTCCCCAGTACACAGCGGAAACAACATTCGCTGCCGCACCACCGTGCTGCGCGCCGGTAAGCTTGGCAGCCGAGTGCTATTGACTGTTCGCTTCACAGTAGAGGTCCAGGAGCAAAAGGCTCCCGCGTTGGTGGGCGACTGTTCGCTCCTCTGTTTGGAGGCCGACACCAAAGACAGTTAGCGAGGTCGAGCAAGCCGCTGCGTTCACGCAAAATTCAACCAGATGCTTGTCATTCAGATACGGGCGGCCGGTTGCTGTCAGACGACCGTATTCTTTCTTCCAAGGAAACCGAGCCAATGTGGACTTCTTCCAAACTGGGCCGCTTTCTGCCGCATCGGTTTGTCAAGAATCTCGACAGGCAGGGCGAGACCTTTTTTCAGGCTGGCAGGTTGATTGTCACTACGTTGGAAACGCTGGCACAACGGCTCCAGCAGCGGGACTTCGCCTCGGCCGGTGACCTTTACGCCAGCTCGTTCGCCGGCCACGGGTTCTCTATCTCCGCATCTGACCTGCGCCAGGAGGCAAACCACGTTCGCCGAGGTGCTTTCCACCCGGCTTCGCCACTCTCAGGCCGCGAAGAGGCGATGCGGGAATGGCGAATGTACCTCCATCCCTTCTCCCACGTTGAGCAGTTATCGTTGCATCTTGATGCAATTGAGAAGATACACGCCGATGGCCGGATCGAAACTCGCGTCCGGTTGGAACTGATCGGCATATTACTGGGCGAGTCGCGATCGGGAGTGGACCGGTTAGCTTTCCAGGTGACGTGGCAACCGCATGACGACGGTTCGCTGATTGCCTCGCAATCCCTGCTAAACGGCGAACGCGTTCTGTGCGATCGTCCGGGCTTCTCGGAAGTGGGTCAGGATGCCGGCATTGATTTCCAGAACCAATACTATCCCCAGTTCCTGAACCAGCCTTTGAAGTTCGGCATGATTCGCTATGGCCCGGGCGGAATCGCGGCTGTCGATTACGACAATGACGGTTTCTACGACCTGTTCATTCCCGACGGGGTCGAGTCGAAGTTGTTCCGGAACCGAGGTGACGGTACCTTCGAAGACGTAACTGCGGCGGCCGGGCTTGCCGGCTTGGACGGCGTCAGTATCGCCGTCTTCGCGGATTACGACAATGATGGATTTAAAGATCTTTTTGTCAGCCGCACATTCCGTCCCAACCAGTTATTCCATAACAACGGCGACGGAACATTTACTGACGTTACCCGTAAGTCAGGAATTGGTGAAGACTGCTGCACAACCGTTGCCGCCTGGGCGGACTACGACAATGACGGTTTTCTCGATCTTTATGTGGGCAGATATCTGGATCCGCGCAAAGATATTCCGACAACCTTTTATGCTCGCAATGGCGAGCCCAACCAGCTTTATCACAATAACGGCGACGGAACTTTCACTAATGTCACGGCCAGCGCGGGAGTTGGCGAGCTCGGTTTGTGTCTTGGCGTCGTATGGGGTGATTTCAACGACGATGGCTATCCCGATCTTTATGTAGTAAACGATTTCGGGCGCAAAACACTTTATCGCAATAACGGCAACGGAACTTTTACGGATATGACTGTCAAAAGCCGAACCCTGGCCTACGGTGCAGGCATGAGTGCGTCCTACGTCGATTATGACAACGACGGCAAATTCGACTACTACGTGACGCACATACGGTCAGATCATGCCTGGTTCGCGGCGGCGCCGACGGTAAAGCGTTACATGTTGAAGTGCTTGACCCAGGGGACATGGAAATCCGATATGCCGCTGTACATGCAAATCATGCGGCAGTCTGGCCGCGATTTTGTTCGCGTTTTCCAGCAAATGGCTTCTGGCAACACCTTACTGAAAAACATGGGAGACGGCACATTTGAGGACGTAACTAGCCGTAGCCAATGCCAACCCTCCGGGTGGTTCTGGGGGGCGTCTTTCGCGGACTTCGACAACGACGGGTGGCAGGATGCTTTATCTTGCGAATGGTTGGGTTTACAACGATCGCGGCACAGAAATCGAACTTGAGTTTCTCAATAATGTCGTCACCCACCAGGACACGTACAAAACCGGACTCTATTTTGATCCCGAGCACTTCGGCCGCTCTTCATGGCATGGATGGGAGCGTAACCGGTATCTGCGCAATAACGGAGACGGCACCTTCCTTGAACTCGCCCATGCCACCGGAACTGACTGGTACTCAATAGCAGGGGCGTAGCCGTCGCCGATTTCTGGAACCGTGGGGTCATGGACATCGCCGTTTCTGCATCGACCGATCGCCACGCCCTGCTCAAAAATGATGTTGGATTGCAACGCAACTGGCTGCAGGTTGAACTTGCGGGAACCCGATCGAACCGCGATGCCGTAGGCGCAAGGATCACACTTTCTCCGGAGGAAAGCAGCAATCGCGCGAGGTCGTGCTGGGTGATGGATACGGATCGCAGAACTCTCTGCGCCAGCACTTCGGCCTTGGTGATCTCCATGTCGTCGATAAGTTGGTCGTCCGCTGGCCGGTATCCGGCATCTATTCAGATCTTCGAAAATGTGGCCGTCAAACCAGATCGTCAGGATCACGGAGAGCGACGCCAGCTGGCGACGATGGTCTATCCGGCGGTTGGCCAGAGAGAGTATGTCACTGTTTCGCGGTAGGGCGAATGCACCTATGGCGTTTGTCGCCTTGGCTGTTGCCATCCCGGCCGGTGCCCAGGCCGTTGCGGCGGCAGACGCACAGCGCGCCTGGTTTGAAGATGTTACCCATAAAGCGGGTATCCTCTACCGGCATCACCCCCGCCAGTTCGACAATCCGTACGCGAATATCATGCAGGGCTATGCGCGCCTGGGGTCCGCGGTTGCCGTGGCCGATTACGATGGCGACGGATTTGAGGACATCTTCGTCACCGATTCCTGTACCACCTGCAAGAATCATCTGTACCACAATAACGGGAACTTCACCTTTACCGATGTCGCTGTGCAGGCTGGAGTGGCAGACGGAAACGACCCAGACAACGCTTCTACAGCTGCTCTCTGGTTTGATTTCAACAATGACGGGAAACCGGATCTTTTGGTCGTGCGGTTCGGGCACAGCATCCTGTATGAGAATCTGGGCGGAGGACAGTTCCGTGATGTAACCAAATCTTCCGGGCTCGACCGCTACATGAACGCAATCAAAGCGATCGCGTTTGACTATGACAATGACGGTTATCCGGATTTGTTTTTTGGCTCTTATTTTTCACCGCGGAACATATTCCACCCTGACACTCCGCGCTTTTTTCCCGAAAGCTTTGAGACGGCCAACAATGGTGGCGGCGTGACCGTGTTCCACAACAATCGAAATGGCACGTTCACTGACGTCACAGACCGTGTGGGCATCCACACCACCGGGTGGACGCTGGATGTGGGCCACGGCGACGCCAATAACGATGGATTTGAAGACTTATACGTGGCCAACGATTTCGGGACTGATCGGTTCTATCTCAATAACGGCAATGGAACTTTCACAGATAAGACGGCCACTGCCATCGGTTTTGATACCAAGAAGGGAATGAACGCAGAATGGGGCGACTATAACAACGACGGTTTGCTCGATATCTACGTAACAAATATCTATGACGATTACATGAAGGAGTGCGCCATGCTCTGGCAGAACCTTGGGGACGGCACATTTGCCGATGTATCTTCCCAAGTCGGAGTATGCGATACAGGGTGGGGATGGGGAGCGAAATTTATCGATTACGACAATGACGGTTGGCTCGACCTGTATGTGATGAACGGTTGGGTATCGGGTGGAAAGGAAGACTATGTCCCCGACATCTTCAACATGGTGACGAAGCCGAATGTGGATTTAGCCGACGCCCGAAGTTGGCCTCCCATCGGCAATAAGTCACTCAGTGGATACGAGAAGAAGCGTCTGTTCCACAATGTCGGCGGGGTATTCACCGAGGAGGCCTCGCGTCACGGGCTTGATTCGATTAAAGATGGCCGCGGTATTGCGGTGGCGGATTTCGACAACGACGGCCGCATGGATCTCTTCGTCACCAACGCTGACGACGAAGCTAACCTCTACCGTAATGTACTGCCGACAGGAGCGAGGTGGGTCGGCTTTGTGCTTGAAGGAACCAAGTCGAACCACTTCGCGATCGGTGCGCAAGTTCGCTTATGCGCCGGCGGAAAAACATACCTTCAGTACGTGAATGGCGGAAATGGCTTTGCGGCACAATCGACGACCCGGATCCATTTCGGGCTCGGCTCCCTTACGAAAATCGAATCCGTGGAAGTTCGCTGGCCCTCCGGATTGAGGCAATCGTTTAAAGCACCCGAAGTAGATCACATTTACAAAGTCGTCGAGGGCCAGTCCTCGACTGAACTGTCTCTTTGGAGGTGACAGCCATGAAAAGTCGGCGTTTTCGCGCGCTGTTTGCAGCGATAACCCTCACTTGCGCAATCAGTGCTGCCTCACCGGCGGCCGACTCGGAGTTCCGCCAGGGAATGGCCTCTCTGCAGTCCAATGACTTCGCCTCCGGCCTTCATCTGCTGGAGTTGGCCATCGCCGATGATCCTGACAATACTCGCTATGCGAGCGAATATCGTCAGGCCATTATCCGGGATAAAGAGTTCGATCGCGCAATCGACTTCTTTGGCAAGCAAGTCGCGAAAGATCCGACCTCTGCGAACCTCCACCTTAATTACGGCTTTGCGTACGTCGACAAGATCCCGACAGCAGGTTCTATCACGCAGGTGATTCTTGCCAATACCGCACTGGGAGAGTTCTCAAAGGCGGTTGACCTCCAGCCCAGTTGGCTCGCCTACTACACGAGGGGTGCGGGCTATCTCTTCTGGCCCAAGATCTTCAACCGGGCGCCCCTGGGAGTCGCGGATCTGCAGAAGGCGGTAGCTATGCAACAGGCCGGCCCGACAAAACCTTACTACCTGCGAGCGTACATCGCTCTGGGCGACGGTTACTGCAAGATGGAGCGTATGGACGAGGCCCGCGCTACCTGGCAAGAGGGTCTCCGTCAGTTTCCCGACAGTTCGCAGCTCAAGGACCGCCTTGCCTTGAACGGGGATCAACTCACCAAACTCATCGAAAACGGGTTCGATCCCAACAAACGCGTTGACACTGATCTGAGGGACATATGGTCAAACGGTCAACAGTAGCCCTGGTCAAAACGCTCGCCGCGTTTCTCCTCGTCGTATCAACGAGCATCGCGCTTTGCGCATCAGATCCCGCCATTCGGTTCGAGGATATAACCTCACGTGCGGGCATCAATATCCGCCACCACTCGCGCACCTACCAGGGGCCAAGTGCCGACGTTCTTGGCATGTTTACCGCGGGGGGCGCTGCGGTGGCCGTGGCCGATTACGACAATGATGGATACGAGGATCTGTTCATTACAGATTCGGACAAGGGCACACTTAACCACCTGTTCCATAACAACCACAATGGAACCTTTACCGATGTCGCGCAGCAGGCAGGCGTAGCCGGCGGAAACGATGCCTCTAACATCGTTTCTGACGCAGTTTGGTTCGATTATGACAATGATGGGCTGCCAGACTTGTTGGTTGCGCGCTTCGGAACACCGCTCTTGTACCACAACGAAGGCGGCGGCAAGTTCAGAGATGTAACCAGGACCTCTGGTTTGCAGAAGTTTGGTAATACCATCGCGGTAATTGCTTTTGACTTTGACAACGATGGCAATCTGGACCTATTGTTCGGGAACTATTTTCCCCCCGAGAACCTATTGGACCTGAAGACTCGACACGTTCTTCCCAACAATCTGGATGCAGCAACCAATGGCGGAGGAGTAACCCTCTGGCGCAACACGGGAAGGGGCACATTCGAAGACGTTACCGAAAAGGCAGGACTGGGAAAGCTTACGGGATGGACACTCGACATCGGTCACGGCGATTTTGCCAACAACGGGCTTCAGGACCTATATCTAGCGTGCGATTTTGGTACCGATCACGTCTTCATGAATAACGGAGACGGCACTTTTCGCGAGACAACAGCAAAGTCCACTGGATGGGATACAAAGAAAGGAATGAACGTAGACGTCGCCGACTACAACAACGACGGGTGGCTTGATGTCTACGTCACCAACATCTACGACGACTACATGAAGGAATGTGCCATGCTGTGGCAGAACCTCGGTGATGGGACGTTTGCGGATGTGTCTTCCCAAGTGGGGGTCTGTGACACGGGCTGGGGATGGGCGGCTAAATTCGGCGATTTTGCCAATAGCGGTTGGCAAGATTTGTTCGTTGTGAATGGACTACGATCTGCCGGTGCTGATAACTACCTGCTCGTTCTGCTCCCCATGCTTACCACACCCGGCATCGACTTCAGCGACATAAGTAATTGGCCTGACATTGGAAACCGTAGTTGGAGCGGTTTCCAAAAGAAGCGTTTTTTTCACAATCAACGGGACGGAACATTTCGCGAGATGGGCGCGGAAGCGGGTTTGGACAACGACCGCGACGGACGGGGCATAGGAGTGATCGATTTCGATAATGATGGCCGACTCGACTTGCTTCAGACCGACGCCAACCAGTCCCCCATCTTGTACCATAACACCTCAGAAAATGTAGGTAACTGGATAGAACTCAAGCTAATTGGAACCAAGTCGAACCGTGATGGGATTGGTGCGCGGGTTCAGGTACAGGCGGGCGGGTTAACGCAAATCCGCGAGCTCGACGGCGGCAACGGCTATGCGAGTGAGAGCACCCGTCGAATCCACTTCGGAATTGGGACAGCGAACAAGATCGATCGCGTGCAGATCCGGTGGCCCAGCGGCCGGGTGGATCAAGTGAGTGTGCCCATCAATCGATTGAGCTGTGTGCAGGAGGGGATTGGAATTGTGAAGTGAAAAGAAAAGGCTGATAGTGAGGCCTCATTTCAATCAGGTCGCTGAAAGATTTTTGGGGTCCGAGGTGAAAGCGGCGACCAAGCCGCGCGTAAACCTACTTCAAGACGAACAAGGGCCGAAGTCGCGGCCGCGGCTACAATGAGGTTGAACATTTCATCCTCCGAACATCCACAGGTGCTTAGGTCTGCTACGTCCCCCTCACTAACACTATCTGGTTCACGCTCTATTTTGTGAATTACATCTCGAGCTAGTTCAGGTGCTCGAGCGAGCGCATCGCAATCTAACCCTGCTAGCATTGTGAGCCACGCCCTCGTGGAAGCAACCAAGGTTGCTCGGTCTCCACGGGTTGTCCCATTATTATCCGTGATCTCGATTGCTCCACTGAATCGCGTAGCTCTTGACGGGAGGCCGCATAGAAATCGGTATCCAAATACGCGCAAGAACCAAGCACTCGGAAGCATTTCGCTTGAGCTGGGTATCTTAAAATGTAGCGCGCTCGCTACTCGGTTGATCAGGTTGAACCCAGCAACTATAAGCATCCCGTCCACGATAGCGTTGTCTGTTATTTTAGCAGTCTGTAACGGGACAGTATCATCGGATTTAATACTTTCCGGCGACAGTGTCACTTTCGCCGCGAAATCCCGGAACGCATGAAGCTTTGTTTGGCAACCCGGGTCGCTGTTTTTCTGAAGAACGTCGCGCATCTTCGCTCTGCCAACAATCAATGACGCGACCTCACAGTGGGCAGTGGCACAATGATTGCATCGATTGAGGTCAGAGACAAAAGCTCCCAAGGCCTCCCGATCGCCCTCAGACCAGTCTGACCTACCCCTCATAAGTGTGTGTGCTAGAGCACAAAAGGGCTTTCCAAACGAATCCGGTCGGTACATAAATGCTTTTAAGATATCGACTGGCGCACCGGGAGAGACAACGCAAATGGCCCGGACACAGTGGAGCGGGAGTTTTCTTAAGCGCGAATCAATAGTCTGAAGTAGCATTGCGGCAATAATCTTACTAACCCGATATGTAAAAGGCAACAATCTATTACTCAATTCTGCTGGGTGTAGCACCTGGAAATCTACACTTTTAGTTATCGTTACTCTTCTCTTAGGTTCATCTATTCCTCGGCGCGCGAGCATCTTTGTTTGCGTTCTTGCTGAGATCTTGTACTAGCCCGAAGATGTCGAACCGGGCTGGGGTCGGGGTTTGTATCTGCGCGCTATTGGTACTACTAACTCTGGCGGTCGGTTGCGACGTGTTGTATCCCTCCGCCCAACCCGCAGAGTCGGGTTTTAGCCTGACTTGCTGTGGCCTACTAGAATCACCGGAGCTCCCTGAGCGGCGACTTGTTGGGCGAGTCGTGTTGGCTCAGTGTACGCACCACTTGATAAGCAAAGCGGAGACGTTCCTCTAATCTCGATGGGGTTTTGTCCCGTTGACCCACCGATCCAGCGCGCGAACGTCGTTTTCCCGTGTATACCGCACGACTCAAGCGCAGCTTGGCATACTCGACGGCCCTCGTTCCGCCAAATGGAACTTCTGATCGGCGCGTCCGTGCGATCTTGATCAGTGCGATGCTAGGAGCGATTAACCTCTCTCGTGCCGTGTCAGACCCCAATCTTTCAATCTTTCACGAGAGATTCTCCAGCAGACTCGGGATCAGTTAATCAGTTTGACCGGACCTGCGAAAGCGCGTTAGCTGATGCATCTGGGATAGGCGTCCGTTACGGCGGTCAGGATTTTGTATCTTAAGGTCGCCCGATCGCTGTCGCGATAATTGGGTCCACCTCACTGGATGCGGAGCCGCGCGCGTAATCGTCGATCGCGATCTCGCTGGACTATTCGCTGCTTCGGACTTCCAATGGCGAAGTGTGAGGTATCTTGACGTAAACAAAACGGATGAGCCAACTCTCCGCTAAAAGAAAAATCACGGCGACCAATATGAACAGCAGACCGCCGTTGAGGAGCATCAGACCCAAAGGGATCAGCGTCCCGGCGGCGATGAGCACGCCAACGCGCCATTGTTGCTCGCGGGTATAGAGCAGCGCATGGGCCGGCCGAAGGTTCGCAAACAACAAGCCCAAAGGAATCACATTGAGCACGAGCAACACGATAACGGCGGTGCGGAGGATGGCGGCCGCCTGCGTTTGCCCCATCAGGGCGGACACGACAAGCAGCTCGGCGCAGCCCATCAGGAGGGCTGAATTGGTGAGATAACCTCCCAACCAGCGCGCGTCTTTCCAACCTGGTTGCGCGTTCGTGCTGAGCAAGACGCCCTTGTAGGCCGCAGAGGCAAAGCCAGGCAGCAGTCCCACGACCACCGCGGTTAGGCGAGCCCACTCGAAGTCCCACCCCAGTTCGGCCAGCAGGCTGAGCCCCGCCGCCGCGGTCAGCGGGAGCGAAAAGATGGTCAGAGACCACGTCCCCAACGACATGGGCGAGCCGGGCTTGAAAACCCGGAGCATGTGATGGAAACGCAACGGATCGCCCAGATCCAACACCAGCAATCCGAGGTCTACGAGCAAAAGCACGAGAGCGACCGGATAAGCCACCTTCGCCACGTGCATGAAGACCGCGGGCGCCGCCAACTCGCTGATCGCCGCGGCCAGGAACAGTCCGGTCGCCATGCCGTTGAGCAAAGCGTCCCAAGCAATAATGCCGTGCCACCCCGGCACCTTGGTGACTGGCATATTCTCATAGCCGCTCTGGCTCGCGTGCTGCGGTCTGGAGTCTGTGTGCATTCAGGGCTTCAAAAGAAACACCACCACGAGCAATACGGCGATAGCGGCCAAGCCGCCGGCGACGGAACGAACGTAATCTCCCATCATGTGCAGCCAGGGATTAAATGGAGCATCCGGCAGCCCATAAACGGAAGGGCGATCGACCAGCAGATAGAAGGAATGCATCTCGGAATAGGTCTCACTCGGGACGTCGCCATAAAGGTACGCCTGCGGGACGCCGCGGTGGTGAAGGTCCTCCACACGTTTGCGGGCCTGCTCGCGCAGCTCCTCGACCGGGCCGAAATGGATGGACTGGGTTGGACATGCCTTGGCGCAGGCCGGCTCCAGACCGTCGCGCTGGCGGTCATAGCAAAGCGTGCATTTGTGCGAATGACCACCCACGCTGTCGCGCGTGATGACGCCGAACGGGCAGGCCGCTATGCAGCACGAGCAACCGTTGCAGATGTCAGCCTGTATATAAACGTTCTCGAACTCGTTTTGAATAATGGCGCCGGTGGGGCAAGCCTGATGGCAGGGGGCCGCCAGGCAGTGCTTGCAATGATCGCTCATCATGAGCCAGCGGTTAAGAGGCGACTCGTTGGACACCGGGTCCAGGGAAGCAAGCTGGTCCAGTGAGGTAAGGGTGTTTGATGATTCGTGGGAGAATTGCTCAATGAATTTCACATGGCGCCAGGTTGTCGCCGACAACTCATTCGTATTGTCGTAGCTATTGCCGGACCAGTTAAAGCCATCCGAGGGTAGTTGGTTCCACTGCTTGCACGCCACCTCGCAAGCCTTGCAGCCGATGCACACGGTGGTGTCGGTGTAAAAGCCAGTAGGCGTTTGGGGCTTGGGGGCCTCACCGTGTTGGAACGGATAGATCAGGCGCCGCAGCAGCTCTGACAGCCGGCCGCGCGGCGGATCGCTGGTCTGGTGCAAGGCGGACAGTTCCTGTTCTCTACTTGCCATGTCCGATTCTCCCTTCTGGTTGGGCGCTGGCCGGCGTGTCCGGGATCGGATCGAGGGTCGGCCAAGGCGCTGTGGGCACCGTCGGCGGCGGAGCCTGGCCTTCGAGCCGCCCGGCCTGGACCTGGCAGACGAACGCCTTGCTTTCGTGCATGCTCACGTTGGGGTCAGCCAAGAGCGCGGTCAGGTCGTTGGCGTTGCCGCCGACAACCTCCCCGGCGAAAGCCCAGTGAAACGGGAGGCCGATCTGGTGGACCACGCGCCCCTCGACGAAAAAGGGCCGCAACCGCCGGGTCACCATCGCACGGGCCTCGATTCGACCGCGCGCCGTTTGGATCGTCATCCAGCCGCCGTGAACAATACCGCGCTCCGCGGCCAGCTCGGGGCTCAGCTCGGCGAACATCTCCGGCTGCAATTCGTTGAGCCAACTGTTAAAGCGGCTCATCGGCCCACTGAGGTAATGCTCGGTAAGACGGAACGTCGTGGCCACCACGGGATACTCGCCTGTCGGCGTGTGGGCGATGTGGTTCAGCGGTCCTGCGAAAAAGCGCACCGTCGGGTTGGCATTGTGTTTGGGATAGAGCAGGTTGCCAAACGGTGACTCGACCGGCTCGTAATGCGTCGGAAGAGGCCCATCCTTGATGTTAGGGGAATACAGCCAGCCCAGTCCGTCGGCCTTGGTGATGAAGGGGTGGGTGCCGGCGATGGCGGCCATGCCCGTCGCGCCTGGAGCCGGTAGGTAATCGGGCGGCTTGTTCAGCTCGAAGTCCGGTTTGTCGAGGCCGACCCAGCTCCGCTTCTCTGGGTCCCACCAGACTAATTTCTTACGCTCCGACCAGGGCCGCCCTTCGGGGTCGGCCGAAGCGCGGTTGTACAAGACGCGGACATTGTTTGGCCAAGCGAAGCCCCATTCCGGTTGGAGTGGGTTATCTGTGATCTTGCGTTCGTCGGCACGGTTGCGGCCCGGCTCGGGGAAGACGCCGCTGTAGACCCAGCAGCCGCATGCCGTCGTGCCGTCGTCCTTCAACTCCGAGTAGCCGCTGACCAGACGAGGCCGGCCGGTGCGCGGGTCGGTTTCATCCAGCCGGTGACCGTTTATCTCCATGAGGACCTTCTCTAGATCCGGTTCCCCTTCAATGCGGCTGAGAGTTCCATCGGGCAGACGCGGCTGCTCATCGAAGTCGTAGTCCCAGGTGAGGTTCAGCAGCCCCTGATCCCTGGGATCGGTCGAGCCGGCATAGAGCTGCTTGAGGCGCTTGCCCAGGTTATAGAAAAACCAGGCGTCGGAGCGGCAATCGCCGGACGGATCAATGGCTTTCTTGTGCCATTGGACCAGCCGCTGCGTTTGGGTTAAGCTGCCCTCCTTCTCCTGAGCGGCCGCTGCGGGGATGAAGAAGACCTCGGTCCCGATCTCGGAGGGCGGCGGCCCATTCGGGTCGCTCTTCCAGAAGACGGCGCTTTCCGTCTCGAACCAGTCGAGAACCACCAGCCACTCAAGGTTGCGCAGGCCGGCCCGGTGCACATTGGCGTTGGGTCCGCCGCCGGCGGGGTTCTGGCCAGCCAGGAAGTAGCCCTTCACCCCACCCTTTGACATGCGATCGAAGTAGGCCAGTTGCGAGTAGTCGCCGTCTACGCGCGGAACCCAGGAGAACCCGAAGTCGTTGTCCGGCGTGGCGGCGTCGCCGTACCACGCCTTGAGCAGGCTGACAATGAATTTGCTAAAGTTCGCCCAGTACCCGGTGGGCATCCCTCCATACTCGATATACCAATGCAGATCCTCGTGCGCGGGGTCGTGTGCAGCGGGTTGCGGCAGGTAGCCGGGCAGTGAGTCGTACAAAGTCGCGATGTCGGTCGCGCCCTGGATGGTAGAGTGCCCGCGCAGGGCCATAATGCCGCCGCCGGGCCGGCCCATGTTGCCGAGCAACAATTGCAAGATGCCGGCAGTGCGTATGATCTGCACGCCGGTGGTGTGCTGCGTCCAGCCCAGCGCGTAGGCAATGCAAGTGGTCCGCTCGCGTCCGGAGTTGGCGCAGAGCAATTCCGCGACGCGCACAAATTCTTCCGGCTTGCAGCCGCACACCTGGGAAACAACCTCCGGGGTGTAGCGGGCGAAGTGCCGGCGCAGAATCTGCATAACGCAGCGCGGATGCTGCAAGGTCGGGTCGCGCGGTGCGTTGATTATGTCCTTGTACGGCGAGGTATATGGGTGGCCGCTGCCATCCCTGGAGTGGCCATCACGACCGTGCGGGTCATTGGCGGACTGAGGCGTAGGCTTCGCACTGTCCTGCTCCGCGTGGCTGTTCGTGGACTCCTCGTAGCCCCAATGGCCCTGCTTGGAATCATACGACTCGTGCTGCTGGTCGAAGCCGCTAAACATCCCTGCCAGATCTTCGGTATCCCGGAAGCCTTCGTCGATGATGGTCGAAGCATTGGTGTAAGCCAGGACGTATTCATGAAACCAACGGTCGTTGGTTAAGATGTAATTCACCAGGCCGCCGAGGAAGGCAATGTCGCTTCCGGAGCGGATGCCCACGTAAACATCGCACACGGCGGACATGCGGGTGAAGCGCGGATCGACATGGATCAGGGTCGCGCCTTTCAGCTTGGCCTCCATGGGCCAGCGGAAGCCGACAGGTTGAGCCTCCGCCATATTCGATCCCATGAACAGGACGCAATCGCTATTGGCCATGTCCTGCTGATAATTTGTGGCCGCGCCGCGGCCGAACGAGGCGCCCAGACCGGGCACCGAGGCGCTGTGTCATATTCGTGCCTGGTTCTCGATCGACAGCACTCCCAACCCGCCGCCAAGCAGCTTCTTGATGAGGTAGTTCTCCTCGTTGTCAATCGTTGCCCCGCCCAACGAGCCGATGCTGCGCACCGAGTTGAGCAAACGGCCTTGCTCGTCGCGAGTGGTGAAATCGGCGTCGCGGGTCGCCTTGACGCGCTGGGCAATCTGGTCCAGCGCCCACTCCATCGTCCGCGTCTCCCAGTGATCGGAATAGGGAGCGCGGTAGAGGACCTCGCGGACGCGATGCGAATTGACGGAGAGCTGGTAGGCGTTGGCCCCTTTGGGGCATAGGTGGCCGGTGCTGATGGGACTATCAGGATCGCCCTCAATATCGATGAGTTCGCCGCCCTTGCTGAAGATGAGCTGCCCGCAGCCGACGGCGCAGTAAGGACAAATGCCCTGGGTGACATGGGCGCCGCGCAGCCGCGAAGACTTCTCCAGCGTCTCTAAGCTGAACGGTTCCCGAGAAGTTTTTGGTTTCTGGGTGAGTGGGAAGCGAAACATGGCACCCTCCTGAGCGCGCTTAGCTGCGGATACTAGCACAGATGCCTAAACAGGGGTATTTGGGCCAAAAATAGGACAATTTCCTGCCGAAAACCTGCGGGGCGTGCGCGGAAGCGCCGAATTCACCGGCAAGTCACGGAGCGGTTTCAAAAAAAAGTGCGCGAAAAGAGCGATAAGCGCGATAACTCCCCCATCTGCTACCCAGAGGAATTCACAATCCTGGTCTGGCGGGCTTTGGAGACGCTCAAAGAGGCTACGAAGGTGAGCGCCGATGACCGGACCGCATCAACGTACATGAAAGAGTACCTTCCGAGGGTTCGGGCACAACAGGCTCTTTTGGGGCTGTACGCTTCGGGATGCGGAGCGGGCGCTATGGGGGCTCTCGGTGAGGAAGCGGATGACAAATGTTCTCGATGGCTCGGATGGCCTGCCGGAGGCCGAGTGAGGTATGTGGATAAAGTCAACTGCAATGGCAGGACCAGCGCTTCTGCCAAGCATATACGGACACCGTGCGGACACAGCAGATTGTATTTTAGGGGTGGTGCCGTTAAACCCGCGTAAACATTGGTTGCCCCCCAGGGATTCGAACCCCGATATGCTGCTCCAGAGGCAGCTGTCCTACCATTGAACGAGGGGGCAATGCGGCAAACAGGAAAAGCCGACAGGAATCTAGCCCTTCCTATAGTAATAGTAAAAGCCGGACCGGCTCCGGTCAATGTCGTGGATTGCTAAGTCTGCATGGCGTCCCCGTTCCGGTTGCCACAAGGGAGGATAAGATTGGCTGGTTACAGTTGGCCCTGAAAGATATTTTTCTAAGCCCGCTGTTGGTTGCGGAAGCAGAAAGGAAGACACGTTGTCAAAATACGAGCTTCAGAATGGCCTGAATGATCGGCGATCTTTCATCAAATTAATGGCTGCTGCTCCCCTGTTCGCCACCATTGGCGCGCGCAGCCTGGCGAACACGGTGGCCGCCAATACAGGAAAATCCTTTTCCGCTAATATCTATACGCGTCTTGGAGTCAGGCCATTTATCAACGGGCGTGGCACCTGGACATACCTGAGCGGTTCACTGGAATTGCCTGAGGTACGACAAGCCGCAGGGGAGGCGTCGCATTATTTTGTCGATATGTTTGAACTGCAAGCAGCGGCTGGCCGCCATCTGGCGAAGCTCTCCGGGGCCGAGTCCGGAATGGTCACCTCTGGCTCAGCCGGCGCAATGGCTGCGGCGACTGCGGCCTGCATCGCGGGATCGGATCCAAAAAATGTCTGGCAATTGCCCGACACAACCGGGCTGAAAAGCGAAGTGGTGATGCTGGGCGGCCGGAACGAATTCGACAGCGCCATCCGTCTAGCCGGTGGCAAACTTGTCGTAGCAAATACAGTGGAGGACTTGCAGTCGGCCATTACTCCGCAAACCGCGATGGTCTACACCACATGGCGAGACGATCAGCTGGAAAGCGCACTCAAGATCACCAAGCCGGCCGGGGTTCCGCTGCTGCTGGACGACGCCGCCGGTATTCCCCCGTTTGAGAATTTCAGCCGCTATGCCAAGATCGGCGTTGACCTTTATTGTTTCAGTGGTGGAAAGGGTCTGTGCGGCCCGCAGTGCGCCGGGGTGTTGCTGGGCCGGAAGGACTTGATCGAGGCTGCGCGCTACAACACCAGTCCATGGGAAGGCGCCGTATGCCGGCCCATGAAAGTCGGCAAGGAAGAGATCATGGGTATGCTGGCGGCTATCGATTACTGGTCGCACGCGGATCTTGGCGCGCTCAACAAAGAGTGGCAGAGTCGAGTGGAACGCATCAAGCGGCTCGTGGACACGGTGCCCGGCGTTACATCCGACATTTCCATCCCGACGGATGGGAACAGTTATCCGACGCTGACGGTAACCTGGGACGAAAAGAAGTTTGGCTTGACCGTTGCGCAATGCGACCAGCAGCTACGGGAAGGCGAGCCCCGGATTGAGGTGCTGACAAACAGCAATCCCAGCGGGGTTCTGGCGCGCGACAGGAACGATAAGAGTGGAGAGGAATCAGACAGGCGGAATCGTTTGCAGATTATCTCGATGACGCTGCAGCCAGGGGAAGATCTCACGGTGGGGTATCGTCTACGGCAGATTCTTGACAAAGCACGGAAACAATCCGCTTGAGCCGGTTCCAGAGAAAACAACCCATGGATTCCAGCAAACGGCTTGCCCCAACGTTCATATTCCTGCTTGTAGCCATTTTGTGCGCATCTCTGCTTCACGCGGAGGATCGCAGGATCGATCCTACCTTTCTTTATCGGGACACCTCCATCGCCGCGGAAAAACCTTCGGACATCACAACGGCAACGTGTCATTACAAGCCGCTGTTCGGCAAGGGGGACTCGGATACGTCCGTGGTTGTCGGCATAGCTCGGTATGGTGAGGTGCTCATTGATCCCAATGGAACCTGCGCTACGGTCCAATATCCGGAGGAAGACCAGGTGTACGTCGTCCTCGACGGGAGCGGCTCCGCGAAATATGGGAATGAAGACGTGCCCCTGAAGACGGAAGACTATCTTTATATCCCTTCAACCATTCCACATACTTTAAGTAATAAGTCTGCCGTCCCGCTGCTGGTGGTCATTATGGGTTTTAAGACCAAAGGATTTGAGCAGACCCAACCACCCGCGCACCCCTTAAAGGCCAATATTGAGGACGTACCCACAGCGCTGGTCAATGGCCACCCAGACTCAACTCGCTACCGGCTGCTGATGGGAGATACGGACAGCAAGCGTGACCGCATTGCAGCCGGCCGGGTTTTGACCAGCCTTTTTCTCATGGAAATCGCGCCGGGCGGTACTAACTTTCCCCACCACCACGAGCGTGAAGAGGAGATCTACCTGGTTTTGAATGGACACGGAGTGATGGTGGCCGGCGGCGGGATGGACGGAATCGCAGGACGGCATCCGGCCAAAGCCGGCGATGCTTACTTCTTCCGGCTCAATGCCACCGTGGGCTATTACAGTGCTTCCGACGTGAAATCACGCATTCTCTGCGTGCGCTCGTGGTATCCCGGCATGGTGCAAAAAGGCATGGAACACTGAGCCCGTTCTACTCTTCCCTGAGTACCTGCAACGGCTTCTGACCCAGGATGCGGAAACTGGTTACCCAACCAGTCACGGTTGCGAGTACCGCCGTTCCTGCCAGCGCAATAAAGGTCGCCAGCCACTCTATGTGAAACGCCACATCGAGTCGATGCAGCAATACCCGTGAGAGCAGGTTGGCAAAGATTACACCCACCAGGCCGGCCAGCAGTCCCAGCACAACAAACTCCACGCTGAACACAGCGACGATGTGGTTTCGCTTCGCGCCCAGAGTCTTCAGCACCACCACCTCACGCACCCGGCGAAAATGCGTGCTGGCTATGCTCGACGCCAGGATGACAGCTCCGGAAAGAATGGAAAACGCGGCCAGAAACCGCACCACCACCGTGATCTGTTGCACCACTGCCTGGATGGTCTCGATCACATCGGCTATGTTGATCACGGTTATCGTCGGGTAGGAGTTGAAGAGCGCCCGCTGTACCTCGCCCACCTGCCGGGGGTCCACGTGCACCGCACCGTACCAGACCACCGGCAAGCCGGCCAAAGCCCGCGGGGTCAGGATGAACTCACTGCGCGAGTAGACATGCTGGCCGTTGTGGCGGATGACGGCAACAACCTTGGCCTGCATGGTTCTTCCATTTGAGGTAAACACGATACTGGAACCGAGATGCAACTGCAGCCGTTGCGCAATGTGCTCGCTCACGGCGAGGGATTGTCCATCGTCCGTGTCCCACCAGGCTCCCTGCACCATTGTGGCTCCCTCGGGCAGCCCCCTCGACCAGGTGAGGGATACCGTCTGCAGTAGCCGCTTGGGATAATTTTTCAGGTTGAGTTCGTCGGCCGCCGTGCCGTCGACCGATATGATTCTTCCCGCAACCGAGGGGACGGTCTCCACATCTCCCTGAACCGCCGGCTGATTCGCTAACAGGTGCTTGACGCCGTCAAGTTCCTTGCTGCTGATATCGACCAGGAAGACATTCGGCAGGTTCGGACCCGCCGTCAGTTTCATCTCTCCGATCACGCCATGCTGCATGAGAAAGACGGTGAGGATCAGCATCACGCCCACACCCAGGGCCGCCAGTACGGCTGCGGACTGATTGCCCGGCCGATACAGGTTCGACAGGCCGTGGCGAACCGCGGATTGCAAATGCAACCGGGTGCGGGAGAGAAAGGCACGCAGCACCCGCAGGGTCAGCGCCGCCATTCCGAGGATGACCACCAGCAGCGCGCATAAGGCCCCTGCGAACCAGCGCCCCACTACAGCCGAATCGGAAAGCGCGGCAGCGATGGCGCCCAAGCCCACCAGGATGACAATCGCGATGATCCATTGCGTTTTGCTCTGGCGCAGGCGCGTCCACCAATTCTGGGGTCCGCTTGGCTCCTCCACCATCCTGCGCAGGACCAGGTTGGGTCGGACAGAACGAATCTGAAGCAGCGGCGGCAAGCAGAAGAGGACAGTGGTCAGAATGCCGGTGCCAAGTCCTGCCAGCGCGGAATGCCAGGGAAACTGAAGATCCAGGCGTATGGGCAAGAACCGCCCCAACAAGCTGGGGAAAATCCACTCCACGCCCAGCCCCAGAGAAGCACCGATCAAGCCTCCCACCAACCCCAGCAGCACCGTCTGGAAAAGATAGATGCGCAAAATGTCAGAGGATCGGGCGCCGATCGACTTCATGATGGCGAGCACTTCGATTCGTTGCTGCAGATGCGCGCGCATGGCCATGGCCACGCCGATCGCGCCCAGCACCATGGCCACCAGGCAGATCAGGCTGAGCAGCCCGGTGGAGCGCTTCAGGCCATCGGTCAGCGCAGGGTTGCTTTCCCTGAAGTCGGTGACCTGCGCATCCGGCAACACCTGCTCCAGGCGGGCGCGCACCGCGGCGATGCTTCCGCTTTTAGGCGACAGCTTGAACAGGAAACGCTCTCCGGAGCGGCTGCCCTGCTGCAGCAGCCCGCTCTTCTCGAGCGCGCTCTGGGTCATCATCACCCGCGGACCCAGCCCCATGCCCGAGCTCATGCGGTCAGGCTCGCGCACCAGGATCGCCGCGATACGGAAGTTGGAGTCGCCAATCTTGAGGCTGGCTCCCACCTGGGTGTGCAGCCGTATGAGCATGTCTTCGGCAACCACCACGGTGGAGTCGGTAAGCACCTGGCGCAAATCTCCCGCCGGCTGCAGATCGACGGTTCCGTAGAAGGGATACTGTTGCGGATCGACTGCCTTCAGCGAGACCAGCAGCGGCACAGGATCGCCCGGAGAGGAGACCATGGAAACCGTATCGGTTATCTGGGTGCGTTGAATGCCATGCGAGGCCATCGCGTTGAGCGCCTGTTCCTCCTCGGGAGTGGGCTGGCGAAACATGCGCGCGGAAAGATCCGCGGCCATGATGGTTCGCGCTTCGCCCAGCAGTGTCTTTTGAAAGGAATCGCTGAACCCGCGGACGCCGGTAAGCGCAGCTACCCCGATCGCTACCGACAAGATGACGAAGAGAAACTTCCCCCGCGAGGCTTGCAGCTCACGCCAGGCGATTTTCGCGGCCGAGGCCCAGGTTAGAGATGGTTTTGTGGTCATGTCAGGCCGGCCTCTGCATGGCGTCTTCGACGATCACGCCATCGCGCAGAACGATGCGGCGATCGGCATGCGAGGAGACCTGGGCATCGTGCGTCACCAGCACCAGGGTCGCGCCGCTAGTGCGATTCCGTTGGAGCAGCAGATCGAGCACGTGCGCGCCGTTCTCAGAATCGAGATTGCCGGTGGGCTCGTCGGCAAAGATAATAGGGGGCTGCATGACAAATGCACGGGCCAGTGCCACCCGCTGCTGCTCGCCGCCGGAAAGCTGCACCGGATAGTGGTGCATGCGATCCCCCAGGCCAACGCTGCGCAGCAAATCGATAGCCGCGGCACGGCCGTTCCCGGCGCTGTTCAGCTCGTGCGGCAGCAAGACGTTTTCCAAAGCTGTCAGTGTCGGTATCAATTGAAACGACTGGAAGACGAATCCCAGCTTTCGGCCGCGCACTTCGGCCAGCTTGTCCTCGGGCAGATGGCTGATCTCATCGCCATCGATCAGGATCTCGCCTTCAGTGGGAGAGTCCAACCCCGCCAAGAGCCCCAGCAGCGTGCTTTTGCCGCTGCCGGAGGCGCCCATGATGGCAACGAATTGCCCGGCAGGCACCAGGAGATCGATATTCTTGAGGATCTCGATCGTCCTGCTTCCGTTTCGAATCGACTTTTTCAGCCCACGAACTTCAATCATTCATTCCCCACCGGACTTCTTGTCGAGCTTGCACCCGACCTCATGCGCTGTACCAGTCCCGAAGGGACGACCTGAACTTAGCCCAGGACGCAGTCCTGGGTATCCGCGCGCTAGGTTAGTTAGTCCCGGCAGGGACGGCTGAATCCATTCCCGCGCGTTTCAGCCGTCCCTGCGGGACTATTCATCTCTCCCCGCCCAACCCAGGACTCCGTCCTTCAGACTGCGTCCTGGGCTAAGTTCAGGCCGCCCCTTACGGGGCTGGATAATCCGAGCTCTCACGCAGGGGTTAAAGCCCATTTCTCTTTCACTCCTTTACGGCCCGACTAAAGTCGTGCCCTGATACGCGGATACCGAAGGGATAGACAGACGTTGCTACCCGCGGGAGCCGCGATACAAAGCCAAAACACAGCATCCAAAGGAACTTCTCTGCCGTGCCCTTCTGAAAATGCTCTACAGTGAGCTTGTGACCTATCGTCGACTCACCTCGCTGCACCCGCTCTTCGCTGGGCTGGTGCTCGCCTCCCTGCTCGCTGCCTGCCGGTCGAACGCTCCAGAGACCTCGGCCCCGGAAGCCGCCCCGGCTGCCACTCCTGCCCCCGCCGGCAACACGGCGGCTCCTGCCGGCAGGCCGGTGATTGTCGCTTTCGGCGACAGCCTCACCGCAGGCTTCGGCGCCGACCCGGGCGACAGCTATCCCGACTACCTGGAGAAGGACTTGAACACCATGGGCTACCACTACCAGGTGATCAATGAAGGGATTAGCGGAAACACCACCAAAGACGGAGTCGATCGGCTGCAGGACGCATTGAGCCTGAAACCGGTGCTGGTGATCGTGGCCTTTGGCGGAAACGATGGCCTGCGCGGACTGCCCATCGCGACCACCCGGGAGAATCTGGATCTGATCGTCTCCAACCTGCTGAATGCGGGCGTCAAGGTGGTGTTGGGCGGCATCACGCTGCCACCGAACTACGGCGCCGACTACATCCAGCAGTTCAACCAGACCTACGCACTGCTGGCTGCCAAGTATCACGTGCCGCTGCTCCCTTTCCTGCTGCAAGGGGTGTACGGAGTGCCCGGCAGCATGCAGGCCGACGGCATTCATGCGACGGACAAGGGCAATGCCCAGGTAGCCAAAAATCTTCTCCCGTTGATCGTGCCCCTGCTCAAGAAATCGTAGTTTCATCAACCCAGGACCACGATCGGTTGAAAAAGCGTTCCGGCGACACGGCGCACAATGGCAACCAGATCGCGCTGGCCGGCGAAAACCTTGGCCAGCGGGGCGGTGGAGAACTCCGGCAGATTGACGGCGTTGCCGTTCCTCAAGCGACCGGCCACCCAAAGATCGGCCGTGGTGCAAGGTAATTCCGGCAGCAGTGTCCGCGGGTGGGGCAGGCTCTGCTCCAGGGTTCCGGCAGCCGCCTGCGTGCACAACGCCTCCAACGTGAGCGCCTGGCTGAGGGTAAACGGTCCCGCAGCAACCCGGCGCAACCGCGCCAGATGCGCGCCGCAGCCCAACGCCTTTCCCAGGTCATGAGCGATCGAACGCACATAGCCGCCCGAGGAGATGCGGATGCTGAACTCCGCGTAGCCGCCTTCGACTGCGCCGACCACAAACTCCTCGACCAGTAATAGACACCGGTTTCAACACCACTGTCTCGCCCCGGCGCGCTGACTTGTAGGCAGGCTTGCCGTCGATCTTTTTGGCGGAGTAAGGCGGCGGCGTCTGCTCGATCTCTCCCCGGAAATGAGCGGCTGCCGCCTGGGCCTCGTCGTTGCCCGGCCATCGGCTTTCCTCGGTGGGAGGAGAAAGGGGCGCCCCATCGGCATCGTAGGTGTCGGTGGCAAACCCGAAACGGATGGCTCCGGTATAGCTTTTGGTCAATGGTCCAAAGAATTGCGCCAGCCGGGTGTACTTCCCCAGCAACACGGGCAAAACCCCGGTCGCCATAGGATCAAGCGTGCCCAGGTGCCCAGTCATCGACTCGCCGGTAATGCGGCGCAACCGGGATACCACATCATGCGATGTCATCCCACTCGGCTTGTCGATTACCAGTAGCCCATTCACACTCTTTACTATAGTCGACCTACAGGTTGCTCTGTGGGCGCGACTGCACCAGCGAGAGAAACTCCGCGCGCGTGTTCTGCTGCTGGAAGACTCCCACCATGGCCGAGGTCACGGTCGAGGAGTGCTGCTTCTCTACTCCGCGCATCATCATGCACAGGTGCCTGGCCTCGATCACCACGCCCACGCCCTGGGGATCGATCGCTTCCTGAATGGCATCGGCAATCTGCCGCGTGAGCCGCTCCTGTACCTGCAGGCGCCGCGCAAAGACCTCCACCAGCCGCGGAATCTTGCTCAGCCCGATCACTTTGCCCTTGGGAATGTAGGCCACGTGGACCTTGCCGAAGAACGGCAGCATGTGATGCTCGCATAGCGAGAACATCTCGATGTCCGCACGATCACCATCTCGTCGTAGTCCACATCGAAGAGCGCGCCGCGCAGAATCTTCTCCGGGTCCTCGCGGTAGCCCTTGGTGAGGAAGGTCATCGCCTGCTCGGTCCGCTGCGGCGTTTTCAGCAGGCCATCGCGGCCGGGTCTTCGCCCAAACGCGTGATCAACTCGGTATAAAGATCCTCGGTGGTGTATCCACTCAACCCCCGGGCGACCGGAGGCTTACGAACGACTGCTGGGTGTGCCATGCTTTCCCTCTCCCGCATATTCGAAAGAATTATTTCGCGTCTCTTCCACCCTCACTCGTTCCAGATCAGCGTGAACAAAGTGCTCCGCGAGCAGGTTGTGAATGGCTATGCATAGATTCTCCGTGGTGGGCACCTGCTGCGTGAAGCGCTCATCAAAATTTAAATTCGTGTGATCAAAGCGGTCGATCACTTTGTTTTGCACGCAACTATCCAGGTCAGCCAGGTTGCAAACCATGCCGGTAACCGGATCCACCTGGCCGCCGACCGTCACCTCAACCACATAGTTATGGCCGTGGCCGTGGGGATTGCTGCACTTGCCGTAGACCGCCCGATTCTGTTCCTCGCTGTAAGCCTCCGAGTAGCAGACGATGCGAGGCACTGAGGACATATCTTCGCGAAAGTAAGCTCTCATGCTTCACCGTAGTAGTCAGAGAACAAGTCAGGCGTCTCGTAAACCCGGATGCGGTGCAGCTTCGCGCCCTCGATGCGATTCTCCAGGCGCTTCCAGATGGCAATGGCGATGTTCTCGGTGGTCGGAATCACATGCTTGAATTCCGGAACTTCGAGATTCAAATGGCGGTGATCGTACACATCCACCACCTCGCGATGCATCACTTCTTTCAGCTCTTTCAGATCGACCACAAAGCCGGAAACCGGGTCCACTTCTCCCTCTACCGTCACTTCCAGGGTGTAGTTGTGCCCGTGGCCATTGCGATTCGCGCACTTGCCGAAAAGACGCAGGTTTTCCTCCGCTGACAACTGGTCTGACCAGTAGTAGTGCGAGGAGGAGAATTCAGCTTTTCGAGTGAGCAGAATCATAAGTAATCAACCATCGGTCTATGAGCGCATACTTCTGCATCAGCATATATGATGCGGTGCCAGGCCATCTTCATTATTTGGATGCTGCAGTGACAGCTATCGTTCAGCTTCATTATTTTGCGGTGGAGTAGGCGCGGCCCTTCCAGGCCACTTGGCTGCGCACCGTGTGCTGCCACCAGCTTCTCACCAGCAGCAGACAGAACAGGGGCAGGGCAAATACGGAAAGCGCGCAGTCGACAGGAGGGAAATTGGATTTCGCCACCCGTGCATAAAACCGCCACAAGACTCGCAACCAGAGGCTGCCAAGCGCAAGCGGGCCAGAGGCCGCGCAAAGAAATGCCACAGCAGCAGCGGCAGGCCAATGATCAGGAGCAGATCGAGCGCCCTCCAGGCCGCCATCATCAAGGGATAAGCCAAATAGCCTGGCTAGGTTTTTGGTCCAGCCCTCGATCATCGCGCCAAAGCTGCGATACATGCGGGTACTGAGCGCGTCGGGCGCATAGCGAAAGCGGATGGGATACTTGCTACGCTTTAACAGGAAGGCCAGGTCTACATCCTCCAGCAGGGAGCCGGCCACCGCCGCGTGGCCGCCAACCTGAAAGTAGGCGGCTCGCTGAACCATCAGGAATTGACCATTGGCGGCAGCTACCCGCGACGACGGATCGGAGACCTTTTGCGGCGGATAGGCGAGCGCAAGTTCGGAAAAAATCAAGGGCATGAGCGCACGCTGCCAGAAGCCGGTCACCAATTGCCTCGGGGAGTAGGAGAGCATCACCACATGCGCATGTTCCGCTTCGTGAATGGCTCGCTGCAGGTTGCCGGCTGCGTGGATGGTGTCGGCATCCGTGAACAGGAGCCATTCTCCCGCGCCTTTCTGGCCGCGGTCCAGACGCGCATTGGCCTTGCCCGTCCAGCCTGCCTTGAGCGGCTCAGGATCGAGGACGGTCACCGCCGGCGCAACGCGAGCGCGATGGAGCGCGTCGCGTCGGTCGAGCCGTCATCCACCAGCAACAATTCCCAGTCTTCGCCCAAAAGCAAAGCCCTCTTCCGACTGGGCCAGCAGGGACTCGAGACATGGCCGGAGAACATCGGCCTCATTGCGGGCGGGCACGATGACCGAGAGACGCATTTTCGAGGTTCCTTTGGCGGGAGACACTTGCCAGGGCTCATCTTATCCAGATCGGGGTTCCGCTGCATAACTCCCAGGTCTCGAGGGCGAGACCTGGGCCACCCATCCTGCCGTGGACCGCCCGTGCTCGGGTGAAGCCAGTCATTTACTATAAGAAGCGTGACCGGCCGTATTCGCGGCTCCGTCTTGTTGCTCTCGCTCCTGGTGGCCTGCAGGGTGCGACCGGGGCGACCATCCGCGGCAGATTGGAAAGCCAGCGCCTGACTTCACGATCTCCGATGGCGGACGCAGCCTGCAGTTAAGCAGCTACCGTGGCAGAGTGGTTCTACTGAATTTCTGGGCGACCTGGTGTGCTCCGTGCGTCGAGGAGATTCCCTCGCTCAACCAGCTACAGCGTCAAATGCCGCAGCTGGTTGTGCTGGGGGTGGATGTGGACGAAAATCCCGCCGCCTACCAATTATTTCTTGCCCGGCACGAGGTCGATTTCCTGACCATCCGCGATGCCCAGCAGCAAAGCAACGCGCTCTACGGAACCTTTGTTTTTCCTGACACCTACGCCATTGATCGCAGGGGTCAGATTCGGCGTAAGTTCGTCAATTCGCAGGACTGGACCTCACCGGAGATATGTCGATTACCTTTCCCATCTGTAGAACCTGGCGCATGGCAACCGGCTTGCTATGATGACCTCATGACGACCAATCTTGACGTTCTTTATCGCTATGAACTGCACCCCACAGAAGCGGCCATGATTGCGTTGGGCAAGGCTCGCGGGGTTTACGGGATTCGCAAGATCATGCTCGACGAAAAGCAGAAAACGATGCGGGTGGAATTCGACTTTACCCGGCTCAACCGTGATGTGGTGACGGAACTGCTTCGCAGCGCCGGGATTGACATCGTAGAAGAGATACCGCTGGCTGCCCCGCCGCCGCCAACAGCCGAGCCGGCCCAGCCTTTGCCGGCGAAATAGGCCCGGTCGGACGGAGGTCGCCACGAAACCTTGCCCGGATCTGCGGCTACCTGAGATACCTCTCGACGCATCGACGTCCCTTCCCGCGCTCAGTATCTCTCCGGGTTCTCTGCAACAGTCGTCTCCTGCAGCTGTTGCTCTGGTTCCCAAACCGGAAACCGTGATGCCACATCGAGAGCCTGCCGATAGGGGTAACTGAGAGTCTGCAGCGGGTATGGGGCAGAACGACGAGGCAAACCCGGCATTTGGAGCGTAATGAAGCCATCCCTCATGCGAGCCTTGGCATGTGCGTTGGTTGCGCGTTGCGTTGGCGCTCCTCGCCACTCAAGCGCAGATCGCTCAGCCCGACCTTACCGCCCTGAAGATCGAAGACCTCATGAATGTCGATGTGACTTCGGCTTCGAAAAAGGAGCAGAAGCTATCCAAGGTGCCGGCGGCTATTTTCGTGATCACGAAGGAAGATATTCGCCGCTCGGGTGCGACCAATATTCCCGATCTGTTGCGGATGGTGCCTGGACTGGATGTGGCCCAGATCAACCCAGGCATATGGGCGATCAGCGCGCGCGGTTTCAACGGCCAGTATTTCAATACAAACTTCTGGTTTTGATCGACGGCCGCACGGTCTACACACCCATCTTCTCCGGAGTGTACTGGGATGCTCAGGACGTACCCCTCGACTCCATTGAGCGTATTGAGATCATTCGTGGACCAGGGGCTACTGTCTGGGGGACGAATGCGGTGAACGGCGTGATCAACATCATTACCAGCAGCGCGCTGGAAACGCAAAGTGGAATTGCCGCCGCGAGCGGAGGCACGCTGGAGCATGGATCCGGGATGATGCGCTATGGAGGCTTGGTCGGCAATCGCGGTTCATATCGCGTGTTCGCAGATAGCTTCCAAATGGGTCACTTCGTCACTCCAGATCATGAGAACGCTGAAGATGACTGGTATCGCTACCACGGCGGATTTCGTGTCGATGCGGATATCTCTGGCAAAGATTCGCTCACCATCGAGGGCGAAGCGGTGCGAGGGAATGAAGGAGAGAGGGCCACAACTGTTGTCTCCCTGCTGCCGCCGGTAAACGCCACCCTCAACCTGCGTGACCGTTTTTCCGGTTGGGATGTTCTCGCACGATGGAAGCGCACCAACTCATCGGGGTCGGAAAGCTGGGTTACACCGTGGCGGTGGCAGACAACGGATATGCAGCCCTCTCACTACTGGCGACGCAGCCTTTCGATCTGGTGTTGATGGATATCCAGATGCCTGAGATGGATGGACTCACGGCGACCCGGAAGATTCGCGAGAACGAGCGGTTGAGCCCTTATCACGTACCGATTGTCGCCATGACAGCGCACGCCATGAAGGGCGATCGCGAACTCTGTATCGAAGCGGGCATGGACGAATATGTCTCCAAACCCATCAGCAGCCAGCTGCTGAGAGAAGCGATTGCCATTGCTCTGCGGGAACGGGATCACGCAAGCACGCAAACCAGTTTGACCTCAACCGCCGTGAACGAGCTTGCCAAGCCAGCCGGTGCGGTTGCCTGGGACAGGGGCAAGACGCTGGAAAGATTGGGTGGCGATGAAAAGCTCTTTCATGAAGTGACAGGAATTTTCCTGGAAGAGGTACCCCAGCACATGGCCAGCCTAAAGCAGGCCATCGTGCAGCAGAATGCGAAAGCCATCGAGGAAATATCTCACAAGCTTAAAGGTGAGTTGGGATACCTGGGAATTGAGGAAGTCTCGCAAATGGTTCGTGAACTGGAAGAGCTCGGGCGAAAATCTGATCTCGGAGGCGGCGCCGGCTTATACGCAGTATTCGAGGCGCAGCTCAGCGAGGTGCTTACGTCGGTGCGCGGAAGTCTCGACATGGACGGCGAAACACAGTTGGCCGCCGGCTGGTCAAGGGAAAACCGATGACTATCAACGAGCACGACAACGCGAATTTGGTGGAGTTTGAGCGGCCAGGTAGTTCCTGCGAGCGAGTCCTGGTGGCCGAAGACGATGCGATGTTCCGCAGGATCTTGCAGAGTTGGCTGGAGACCTGGGGATATCGGGTCACGCTGGCGGAAGATGGCGCGCAAGCCTGGAAGGCCTTGCAGGAGGAGCTACCCCCACAGCTACTCATTCTTGACTGGATGATGCCGAAAACCAATGGCGTGGAACTATGTCGCAAGGTTCGAGAACAGAATCGGACTCCCTACCAGTACATCCTTTTGGCCACCGCCAAAGATGGCAAACAAGATCTGGTCAAAGGCCTGGAGGCGGGGGCTGACGACTATCTGACCAAGCCCTTCGACAAAAGCGAGCTGCGCGCCCGATTGAAGGCTTGTAACCGCATCCTCACGCTGCAGGACAGCCAGATCCAGGCTCAGGAGCAACTTCTTTTTCAGGCGACGCACGATCTGCTTACCGGGGTCTGGAGCCGGGGCGCAATCCTGGAAACGCTTCGCCGCGAGCTTGAGCGCGCCGGTCGTACCATGACGGCCACCGGGCTTCTGATGCTCGACATCGATCACTTCAAGACGATCAACGATACGCATGGGCACTTGGTTGGGGATGGAGTGCTGAAGCAGGTAACGCAACGCATCGTCCACGCGGTCCGAGGATACGATTCAGTAGGGCGCTACGGCGGTGAAGAGTTCTTGATCGTGTTGCCTGGTTGCGGCCGGGATCAGATTGATCAAGGCGCCGAGAGAGTTCGGTGCGCAGTAGATGGCGGGCCGCTTCTGGTCGATGGATTGACCATCCCGGTTACTGTCAGCATCGGCGCGGCGGTGGCAACGGGCGCCACTGTTTCGGATCTGGAAATTCTCGCGGCCGCGGATGCCGCGCTGTACCGGGCCAAGAGAGCCGGCCGGAATCGAACCGTATTATCGGATCTCGTGCTGCTTTAGAGCAAGATCCACCCTTCGCGTGATTGCATACCAGATGTTGAAAGCTCCAAAGAGGATGCAGGCGGCGTTGACAACAGCATTCAAAGCGCCGCGGGAGAACGACTCGGTGTATTGGCCGTGCCGGAAGTTACAGGCTGCGTCCAGCAGACCGAGGTAAACCATCGAGCTGCCGCCCGCAGCCGTGGCGATTCCGGCGCGCGGATCGCGGGCGATGAGCCAATGGCTCGCCACCCAAAATACCAAGGCGATCCACAGGATATCGGGCAAAAGAAAGCACCACTCGAAATCCACAACGTTTGCCGGCAGCTGAGCGTGGTCCGTCCAGAACGAGATCCAGAACAAGACGATGGCCAACGCAGCAATCCGCTGCATCCAGGCAAGCCGGCGGGGGGATAATTTCAAGGTCAATTCCTCTCCAACCACAGCACTGGCAACAGTGTAACGGCTCCGTTTCCGCAGGGGCGCTGAGTGTCTCTGGATGGCACGGCTTCACAGCTTGCGGCAACCGGCTAGTGTCCTAATTTGGTTTTTAGGGTTGCTGCTCGTCTTTGGTGGATCATGTGGCGTTTCCCAGCTAATCGATTGTCCAGGTCACCACCCACTGACACCTTTACGGCATGGTCACCAAGTACACGTGTTTGGCGATGTAGGGGGAGCTTGCCGCAATATATACGGTTGGATAATTTATTTGTGGAACGTCATCTTCGCCATCGGAGGTCGGGTCCAGGGCGAGGGCCGCAGCGCTGTTGCTGTTAGGCCTGGCCGCTGAAAAGCCTAAGACCAAAACGAATTGGGCTCCGTCTTCCTGCAGCTTGAGCGGCAGCCACTCGAACGGATCAGCGAAGATAAGGAACTGCTTGTGGCTGGCGATAAAAGCGGAATAGGGCTCTACGTTCCCATGAAACGGAAAGCCAGCGCCTTTCATTTCGTCGAGCGCCTCAAAGTCGTAATAATAATTGGTGCCGTCGTACTTGATTGCTGCAGTCCGATTCTTGATGTAGTAGAGGCGTGAGACCAAGGCCGGCGGCTCATGTTGATTCATCTCTACCCACGTCGCACCGTTGCTCACCACGATGGGTAGGTCCGGTCTCAGAGAACTCATGATCCTTGGATCCGCTTGCCTCGGTCGCTTGACCCATTCACGATGCACCATATGCGCCATCAACATGAGCATGAGGATCGTTGCCACATACGAGGTCGATCTCGTGAAGCGCAAACCGACAGCAAAAACCACGGCGATGAGACCGTAAATCACCGCGTTCGTGGCTAACGTATAGCGATCGAAAAAATCTCCTTTCCTGTGCATCAACAGCAGGTTCAGCAGCAAGGGGTTCAGTAACATACAGACAACGAGCGCCCTGTCTTCCAAAGCGATGTCAGCCTCAGCAGCCCGTTCGCCGCGAAACTTCTTCTGCAATAGCAATCCCGCCAGGGCGACGACAAACAGCGCTCGCCCGACGGAATCCACAGTATGGTAGTAAAACTTGCCCGCCATAAGAGGTGAAGCGTGAAACTGGGGCCACAGGATCAGACCGTGATAGACGCTGATCAGCGGAATGTAAGAGATCATGATCGCCATCGGTAGCACCAACGCGGCGTAGAGTGGGTAGTCAGGCCTTCGCCGGCGAAGATAGCGAACAAACTCAGCAACAAGAAACGCTAATAGGCAGAGAGAGGCAAAGACATGCGACGCGAGCAGAACGGCGGTCGCAAGCCCAACGCACCACAGCGCAACGGTGCGATCGGCTCTCTTCGTGGCTGTATCCCAGGCCAGCAGTAGACACGCAAAGCTCATGAACACCAGGGCATAGACTCTGGCCTCGTTCGCGTAGTAAAAGCTGGCGCTTGACCACCAGATGACCACCCCAAACGCAGCCACCGCATTGCCAACTTTGCGTCGCAGATAAAGCAGCATGGCTACGCTGCCGAAGTAGAACTCCAGCATAGACGGCAGACGCAATCCGAACGGCGTCGGCCCGAAGATCCACATGGAAACGCGGCTCAGCAGATAAACCGTGGGAGGATTGTTGTCAAACTTCAGGACCCACTGCCAGAGCGTGTGTAGGGAAGGAGCCCTTGCTATGTCAAAGGTGCATAATTCGTCAAACCAAACAAACCGCTGCGCGGTAAAGTACAAAGCCGTCACGTATATCGCTGTCAGCGAGGCAAGAATAAACCACAACTCAGAATCCTTTGCGAGCGGGATGGTGTGCGCATGAGGAAGAAGGTCCCTTCGGTAGTCCTTTACGTATACAGATTCTGTGGACAAAACCGACTCCTTAACGGATTTTCTTGAATCGATCTTTCCGACGAGATCAGGATAATGAGGAAGTTGGCAACGCGGCATCCGTTAGGCCCGTCGGCTCTTGGGAGATCGTAAGTTTCAAATCCCTAAGCTTGGTCTTCGCGATGATAGCTCTATGCTAGCAGCAAAAAGCCAGCCGCTTGCCAAACGTTTTCCTTCCGGCACACGACAGATAACGGGGCGATCGGTATCGACTGGAGCGGTCTTTACATCCCGGTTCGCATGAGTCAGCTTTACCGCTTCACAGCAACCTGCTTCTCTGAAACTGCTGCGCGCTCTCTTGAACTCTCCTCGCAGACTCGAGCCATCTTTCGCCCCAGGTGCACGCTTTCTGCGATACTTCTGTCTTCAGGATAGTAAGAAGAGGTATCTGCCACCTGCAAACCTACGATGGGCGTCTGTGTGGGCGGTGATTTTTGGGCGAAGCCTGGGGGGCAAATCGTCTGTGCGTACCGAAGGCGGGAGACTTTTGTATGTAACAGGTCGGCGCTCGTAAGAGCCGGGTTTAGAAGCTGTACGCAATGAAACGCGTCGTCAACCAATCTCTCGTCTGACCAGAAGAACTTCTCATTGGTGATGGGCATGTAATAAGGCGCATAAACGATACTGTGGCCCAGAGGGCGCAGGTTCGAGAATTCAATGATACCCGGCAGATCGTGCGGCACTCCGCTAAGGTTGACCCAAAAGTGAGGGCTGACCGCTTGTCGCAGCTTGAGGATGACGCAGCAAATGCCGACCGTCTTGATCGAGTCATATCGACTCTTCCAGTCTCCGGGTATATCTGCAATCATGGGCAGGACGTATGGCATCGGTACGGTAGAAATGACATGATTGGCGGCGAAGAGAGCGCTTGACGTACGAACCCCAGTCACAGACCCATTTTCAGCGCCTATTTTTTCCACACGGGAATTCAAATGAATACGACCCCCTCCGTCTTGAATAGCCTCAACCAGAGCATTGACAAGGGTTTCCGAGCCGCCTTCGATGTAGCCGAGTTCCTCCTGCAGTAGGCTTTTTCGCGAGCTCCAGGTTCGTCGCATTCTCATCCACATCCACGTAGCCGAGATGTCGTCTGCGTATTCGTAGAACTTCAGTTCAAGCAGAGAGCGCCATAGCTGTTCGTAGCCTTTCTGCCCACACCATTGAATAATCTACTCCCTGGCTGATCGATTCTCGAGATCGGGCCAAACCCTGCGTTTCATGCACAGAAAGCCAAACAGGCCATAGCGAAGTTTTGTAAACGGGCTGATCCCTGGAAATCGCAGTAAAGCCAGAGGATTTCCCCACGGGTGTAGATGCCCGTCGAGGCAAAGTCCCATCGAGGTGGGAACCCAATGCAGTTTGCCCTCAATGCCCAGCTCCTTCAATAGATCGAAGGTCGGCTGGTCGCTACGGCAGACAAAGTGGTAGAAGCGCTCGAGGCTTATTCCACCGAAATCAAAGTGCGCCGACATTCCTCCGGCGACTGGCCCTGCCTCGAAAACGTCGACGTCGTGACCGCCCCTGGTCGCATGGTAGGCCGCTGCGAGGCCCATGGGGCCGGCTCCGACGATGACAACTCGCGCCATTCTTTAGGGTAACCCCCCGCTATCTCCCGAGCATCGAGATAGAGGCAGACGGGAGAACAGCCTATCTGAGCTCTCAAGAAACCTTACCACAAGAAAATTTACTTCGGAGTAACCTCCTGTTCGCCCCCAATACATAGATCATCTACGGAATCACGGCCTTCAAATCCGGTCTCACGCCCGCCAATACTTGCTTCGGGAGAAGGAGCCGGGGTTCTTGGGGCGAGACCCGAAAACCTCAAATCAGCAGCAACTTTCGGCAGAGGATGCCGAACCTGACAGACGCCGAACGGCTCAAGTCTCAATGGGTTCTAAGACCGCACGAGTGGACAGGCGATTGGCCACGTACGTGACCGTAAAGCCAGTCGGGAGTAATCTGGCAGGCATGTTCAGATCTCGCCTGATTTTGATTACAATGGTCGCGCTGGCAGCCGTGGCGAGCGGTCTTGCGCAAGACGGCGAGATCTCGATCAATTCAAATGTCAGCTCAGAGCAGATTAAGGAGTGGCTGGAAAGCAGCGATTCTCGCCTGGTCGCGTGGGGCGCCCTATTTCGCAAGCAAAAGCGACGATGCCGTCAATGGTGAAGTGTATGTCACGATCATGGCGAGGACATTGGCGCGCCGGGTTGTGCCTCCGGACGGAGTTCACGTCGACCAGAACTCAGACTACTCGCGGCAGGCGATTGCGGAAATCCTGTGTGCGCTGATTGAAAAGGATACAACCGTTCCGGCGGTAAGTCTTACGCCCATCATGTCCGAGTTCCCAGCCGAAACATTGATTCTGGCCGCGCGATTGCCCGTGGAAGAAGCAACTCCATTTCTGGAGGATTGGTACGAGAAGAGAAGCCAACCGCGGTCATCCAACCAAGGAGCTTTCTCGGACCGTGCGGTACCCTTCGCAGTTATCGCCGCGATGCTGCTGGCCAAGGCTCCTCCTCCGGGGTTTGCGGCAAGTGTTCTGGCTGAGTCCGGCGAACGGCTTTCATTTTGGGTCGCGGACGGGATGTGGCAGGAATCTCGCTGGAGAGGCGGTGGCGCTGGCGTCTGCAAGAGTGCAGATCAAGTGTTCACCCCTACGCCGCTGGCACAGGAGGAGCTATCGAGATGGCCTCCACTATTCAAGTATCAGCTGCAGAACACGGCTGCGCCGTATGATGGGACGTTGCTGGTTGACGCTGGCGGAGAGCGAATAAGCTATCGCCGCATGTCAATATGGACAACACAGAGCTTCTGTTACCAGCCGGGGGTGTTTTCAGACGAAACGCGGCATCAGATTTTGGCAGAAATGCTTTCGTGTGGATGACGAGAAGATGCCATGGCCCGTACACCAAGACGTCATTTATATCCAAGGAAGCAAAGATGGATTTCTTCCTGCATTGACCAAGCAGATCGACTTAGAAGAGTCGAAGTTTCGCGCTACCGTCAAAGCACTTCAGGAGAAGGGATACCTGACACAGAGCGAGGCCAATATGGTCCGACCAAAGCTGGCTGTCGTTGTAAACGATGTCCGGTCAGCGGTCTTCGACGGTCAGGACCATTTGCCCCCACCTTTGCCAAAGTTGGTACCCCCCGATTCGCGAACCTCCATCAGTTACGACAAGCGGTAGGGCAATTTACGGCCATTCGTAACCCGTTCACCGGAGCGCGGCCAGTCCGGCATGCGGATTTGGAGCCCATCGAGGATCCCTCCTCATGAAGTACTGAAGGCATGGAACCTACGGCTCGATTACTCACGATCGACAGGCATCTGGGTCCGCTGCCCTGCTCACGGAACACGGGGAACACACGAGCACGGCGTCGGGACCCCTGCCTTTTCCTCAGTGGGAGGCTGCAGCAACCGGCACCTCCTGAAGGCGAAATCGCTTGCTCTGCGCTAGTGCAGCTTGCGTCGCGGTTCGTGCCGCCGCCAATTGCTTCAGCAAGGACGCTATCTGGTTCTTGTCGCCGGTCCTGCGAAGCGCCAGTATCGAATGGTAGAGAGCTTGCTGGTCTCCAGGATCGGACTTGAGCGCGGCGCGGGATTGCTCAAGGGCTAGGTCCGGGTGCCCAGCCTGCAAATAAATCGTCGCCAGCAGGTCGTGGGCCGCCACCATGGACGGATCGAGTTGGTATGCCAGCTTAGCCGCCGATATTTCTTCCACATAGTCCGGACTGCCTTCCGGCGGGCTTTGCTGGGAGAGCGCCTCGGCCAGTAGATACTGGGTCAGAGCATCGGTTGGCTGGGCCTTAGCCGCTGAGCGAAACGCACTAAGAGCTTCTCCGGATTTGTGCTGCTGCGATGCAACCAGCCCCTCTGCCGCGCCAAGTACTGAGAGTTTTGGATCGAGCCGGTTGGCCACTGCGAAGTCTTCAGTAGCCTCATCAAATTTTCCGAGTTGGGTATTGAGGATCCCGCGGACAAGATAAAGACGCGCTTCGTTCGGCAACTGCGTCATGCCGGCATTCAGAATGTCGACGCCGACCTGCATCGATGCGTGATCGTAGGAAAGATAGGCAAAATCAAGATACGCCTCTACATTCTTAGGATCTGCGAGAATTGCCTTCCTCAACAAATCCACTGCATGTTGCGTATCGTTCGTCGATTCGTAGATATCCGCAGCCAGGAGCATGGAGTCGTTTCGACCTTTGGTGTCCTCGATAGCGGGCTGCAAGGTCGCTAAGGCATCCTGAGGCCGGTTCACTTTCCACTGCGCGAGTGCCAGATTGAAGCGGACACCCGGAATCGACGGCTGCGCACTGAGCGCCTGCTGAAGGAGTGGGATTGCCTGCTCATATTGGCCGGCTGTCCCAAGGCAAGCGCCATAGGCCGCTAAGGCAATAGGCTGCTTTGCAAGCACATCTCCACCCTTTCCAAAGTGAGGGACGGCGTCCGCACAGTCATCTCTCGCGTAGTCGAGAAAGCCAAGCATGGTGTGCGATGTGGGGTCGTCGGGGCGCTGCGCAAGGACCCGCTGAATCAACGGCGTCGCGGCTGCGGCGTTGCCTTGTTGGTACTCAATTTGGGCGGCGCCTTCGAGCGCAGGAAGATAGTCCGGGTCGAGATGAATTGCTTGCTGGTAAGCGGCCAGAGCCGACGACGGGGTTCTCTTGCCCGCATAGGCCATGCCCCGCAGCGTCCAGATTCGTTTATCTTGTGGTGTCTGTTGAAGAGCGGCATCGCACTTCCGCAGCGCCTCATCGAAATTCTGACTGCGCAATGAGGCAACGATGCCGACGACGGGGCCTGGATCCGAACTTGTTTGTGCGGCTCTGCCCCGGGCCGCCTCCAGCAAAAAGCAGAAGAGCGAGGACGCTACGCAGAGCCCTATAGCGAGTTTCTGCATTGTTACCACTGATCTATTTTATGGTAGGGCTCCTCGTCTAGAAGTTGATCCTCACGCCAACCAGCATGTTGCGTGGCGGGTTGGTGGAAGATGTTTGTCCGAAGGCTCCATCCGGAAGATTGGAATCTACTCCGGTCAGATTGACCCGGTTGAAAAGATTGAAGAAATCGGCGCGGAGTTCGAAGTTCAGGCTTTCCCTGATCTGAGTCACTTTCTTGATCGTAAAATCCGTATCTGCATATCCGGGATTGCGAAATTGATTTGGCGTCTCGTTTCCTTCCTGTCCGACGCCGGGTAACGTGAACTGGCCGCACGGAAGTACGCCGCCAGGGCAAGTGGGGAATATTCCGCGCCCTACCTCGAAATCCTTTCTGTCATGTTTCTGCTGGTAGCCAGTCACACTGGGATAGTCATTGTTGTCGCCATCCGCATTGAAGTCGCCGCTACCCGGGGCAAAGACCAGATTGCCGGCGGCCAGTTCGGCCGCATAGTTCGCAGATGTGAGAGTGGCGCCATCCGCCGCCGTAGTGCTGATGGCGAGCGGCGCGTTGGTGCTGACCGTGAAAGGATATCCGGACTGCAGAACCGCCAGTCCCGCCAGTGTCCAACCACCTAGCACGCGTCTGGCAATTTGATTGGACATACGATCTCCAGGCAGCAGGTAACTGGCGCCCAGGGTGAAACGGTTGGGCACATCCCAGGGCGACGGCGCATAGAATTGGCTGTAGGGATAGGCAATCGGGTAGTTCTGCCAGTTGTCCAGCGCCTTGCCGTGAGTGTAGGAGGCGGTCACAAATCCGCGTTGGGCGAAGCGGCCTTTACCGCCGCTATGACTGCCTGGTAGTTGGCGATCGCTCCATTGAACGCGTAATCGATGGCGCCGAAACTGGTATTCAAACGGGTCTGCGTGCCTGAACCCGTATATGCGCCGGCGGCCGTAAAGTTGGGATTCTCGATCAAGTCTCCCGAGAAGGCGTTCACATCATTGCCGTAGGAGGTGGCGCCCTGGTTACCGCCGCCGGTAACCAGATTTCCCGAGTGAGAGCCGGCATATCCGATGCTCGCGACCATATCACGCGTGATCTGGTGCTCAATGGTTAGGGTCCAGTTGAGAGTGTCCGAGGCCTTGAGATTTACGTCCGTGCCGCCCACGCTGATCTGCGATCCGACGATACCTCCCTTGGCATCGAGCGGCTTTCCTTGAAACGCCGGGTAGGGGAATCCAAAAGGAACCTTGTTTTGCGTCCCAAAGCCAAATATCGGTGGGGCAGTCGAGCCGTTATTGAAGAAGGTAGGGACGACGGGCCCGGGCGGGTTGCCCTTTAGCCCGTTCTCGGCGTTGCCCAGGGTAAAGTAATCGTGGTAGAGCCCAATGCCGCCCCTGAACACCCAATTTCCTCTCCCCGTCGGGTCGTATGCGAATCCTCCGCGCGGGCTGAAGTTCCAATTCAGGTCGTTGGTGAAGACGTGGCTCTGTTGGGTCATGACGCCACCAGCGATCTGGTCTTGAAAGTTCGAGCCACTGGCTACATGGAAGTTGGCCAGGACTGTCCCTCCCAACTTGACATAGGGGTTGCCGAAGTTGTCATAGCGGATGCCATAGTTCAGAGTCAGCTTCTGGCTCGCCTTCCAGGTATCTGAGACGAACGCTCCGCCCGTGGTCTCCTGGAATCCATAGTTCTCGTTTCCCGGCGATCCGCTCACCGGGTTATACGCCAGGCCGCTCTCGCTGTAAGGTTGGTTGTTGATGAGGTCGATCATGTTGGTGTAGTTGATCGTGGGTTGGCTGTACGCGCCGGCGAACAACGCGATATCGTCTCCATGCCATCCTTCATAACCAACCTTGAAAGTATGGGAGCCGTGGATATGCGTCAGCACATCACGCCAGTGATAGCTGTGCTGGATGTAGTCGCCAAGGGCAAAGCCGTCTCCGAAGTTCACCCCCAATCCGGTCACATTGACCGTAGGAACGGTGAACAGCCCCGACGACGGAGAAAATCCTTCGATACGCTGATACCCGCCGAATGCCTCGTTCAGGGTAGAGGGAGAGAAGGTATGGGTCTCATTCCCTTGCAGGGAAAAGGTGTAGTAGTTGTTGGTTTCATTGAATGCAGGTCGAACGGAGGGACCGCCGGTGCTTATCGTGTCCCTATAGAACAATCCGTACACCCTGTCTTTGTTGAAGTACTTATCGATGCGGATGTTGTACTGTTTCGAGTTGTTGAAGCTGGATGAATTGAAGTTCCCCTGGTCGAATACCGGCGTGCTGCAGGGGATGTTATCGGTACTCGGGGTGCTGCATCCGGTGTTCGCCGCCAGATTCTGGGGGCCAAACGCCTGCTGAGCGGTTTGGAAGACGTTTTTGAAAGTTGCGTTCTTGGGAGGATACTTGGTCAGGAGTGTCAGTTCAGGACTGGTGGGTTGTGCCGCCTGAGCAAAGGTCACGAAGGCGGGGTCTTCGTAGGTCTCGAGCGCGGAGCCATTCGAAACCAGCGAGAGATAGGGTTCGTAGCTGACGAAGAAGAAGAACTTGTGGTTCGGAATCACCGGGCCACCGACGCCAAACGATAGGTTGTTGACGTGATACGGGGCGAGTTTTTGCGGTTGCGGCACGCCGAATTCGCCGCGGGCCTGCAATCCCTGGTAGGTGTAATACCAGCTCGCAAAACCGTGGTAATGGTCGGTTCCAGACCTGGTTGACATAATCGTCTGAATCGAGCTCGCGCGGCCAAAGTCGACGCTGTAAGTGTTTGCCTGTACCGTGGTTTCGGCCAGGGAGTCGACGTTGGGGGTCAGATTGACGACGCCCGGGCGGATACTGCTGGTGACATCGAGCCCGTCAACGACATACTGATTGCCGTTTTGCCCGCGCCCATTGGCGCTGATGTCGACATAGTTTTCCGGATTGAAGTTGGTGGAGGTTCCCGCTCCCAGTCCGGTAACGCCCGGGGTCAGAGTCAACAACGCAAGCGGGTTGCGCGCCGCCAGGGGCAGGTTCTCCAGCGCAACCTGGTCAAGCGTCTGCTGGTTACGGCTATCGCTGGTGTCAAGCAGCGGGGATTGTGTGGTGACCGTGACGTTGGTGGCCACCTGGCCGACGGATAACGTCATCGGCACGTTTCGATTCTCTCCTGCAGTCAGCTCAATCTTGGTGGTCGAGGTCGTAAAACCACTTGCGGATGCTGAGACCGTGTAGTTGCCGGGGCCGAGGCTGGCAAAGCGGAAGACGCCGCCGGAATCGCTGGTGGTGGTTTGGGTCACCTGATCGTCGACATTGGTAAGCGTGATGGTCGCGTTGGCGATCGACGCTCCGGTTGCATCCTGCACATTTCCCTGCACACCCGCGGTAAATTGCGCAAGAGCGGCCGGGGCCATCATCAACAGAAATACCCATAGGAACTTCAATGCGAATTTACGCCAAGCGCTGATCGCCGGGATTGAGTCCCCGTGGGCTACTTTGATAAGACTGACGAAGCCTTGCGTCAAACGTGCCATTTCTCCTCCAAAGTCTTTCGAGAGATCTGTTTTTATGCCCTGGCCTTCAACCGGATGAAGCTTTTTTTCTCGGAACGCATGAAAGTCCTGTTCGATTGGTGTGCGGGCGTTTTCATGCGAGCCGCCGGGGTCTGGTTCCAGACCCCGCGAGAGTATTGGCCCAGGGTGTAGGCGCGCATGAGCTATCCCGGTCAGCTTTATATAGTCCATTTTGACTACATGAGCGGAGCGCCCCACTGTTTGGGTTGCTGTTGTCTGGCGGGCAGAGTAAACTCCCGCCATTCCTGCAATGGCGAATGCGAGTCAAAGACAATTCTGGATGGCGAGACTGAGAACTTCTCTGCGTCTGCTGTATTTAGCAGGCGTGGCCCTACTGTTGCTTGCAGGTTGCCAGCGCCGATCGCCGGTAGCAATCGCGGTCATTCCGCGAACCTGCGGCACGATCATGTGGGAACCTGAGCACAGCGGCGCCCAAGCCACTGCTCTCAAGCTCGGCGCCCGTATTTACTGGAATGCCCCTACTCGCGAAGATGACGTTGAAGGCCAGATCGCCCTGGTGGAGCGAGTCAGCAGCGAAAACTACCAGGGGATCGTCTTAGCGCCCGATCAGGCACGCTCGCTCATAACTCCAATACGGCGGGCCATGCAGCGCGGTCTGTCGATCGTGGTGGTCGGGTCGCCCTTGCCTGTGCCGGCGGGCGAGAGACTTTCCTACGTCTTAAATGACGAAGAGGCGGGAGGCCGGATCGCCGGCCAACGGATAGCTACCATTCTCCACGGCACCGGTTCGGTCGCGATACTCGGCATCGATAGCGACATAACCGGTATTATGACCCGCGCACGCAGCCTGGAGCAGTTCCTGGTCACCAACTACCCGCGCATTCGCATCATAAAGCGAAGCGGCTCTTTTAACGTGCCGCATGAGCAACAGGTTGCCGAGGAAACGCTCAAGGGTAATCCCGATCTGGATGCGGTGGTTGCTCTGACAGCTACGTCAACTTTCGGCGCCCTCTCGGCGCTTGGCAACGTCCGCTCGGGCCGGCAGATTCGTATCGTCGCCTTCGATCCTGATGCTCTCAACTTCGAAAATCCAAACCTCGACTCAGAGGTGCTCGAGGACACCCAGAAAATGGGCGTCGATGCAGTTCGCCTGGTGATCGCGAAAATTCATGGACAGAGAGAACCTCTTGTCACCCAATGCGAACCGTTGTTGGTGACGCGCGAAAACGTGCACTCGGCCGAAGTGCGTCAACTCACATCCATGGATTGGCGGCCGGAGCATCTGCGGAGAACCTGGGGAGTTGCTACGTGGGGAGCTGCCCCGTGAAAAAGCTATTGCAGCATCGGCGAATGATTCTCCTGGGGTTGGCCGCCTGTCTCCTGCTGGCCGGCTTTTTTGCCTTTTATCAATACCGTCGCAACCCAAACCGCGGGCTGCCCTACCATGATTCGTTCGCGATGGGGAAGGCGGAGGAATGGAAGGCCCTTGGGGGCACATGGGAACTTATGAAAGGCTCCATGCGCAACGACTCGGACGAGCGGGGAGCCAAGCTGCTTACTGGTTCGGCTTATTGGCGGAATTACTCGATTGAAGCGGATGTCATGCTGCTGGGACAGGGCGGCAACGCCGGCCTGATTGTGCGATCGAGTGACGAGGAGGAAGGAGTCGACGCCTACACCGGCTATTATGCGGGACTACGCAACCTTGACAACGCGCTTGTTCTGGGAAGAGCGGGGCATGGATGGTCGGAGGTTACCAAGCCCTTCTTTGCCGATCATAGCCGGGTGCTCACTTCAAAGTGGTATCACCTGAAATTAGTGGCGTATGGATGTCAGCTGGTGGCCGCAGCCAACATTCCCCGGGAGTCTCCACGCACCTCGATCGTGGTCAACGACGTTGATTGCGTGCAATCCGGCAGAGCCGGCCTGCGCTCCTATGCTGCCGGCGGAGTTTGGCGCAATGTGGTGATTCGTCAGGCGACACAAAATGATGTTACCGAGGTGTTGAGTCAAGAACAATCGCAAGATGGGCAGAGTTCGCAATATCAAGCCGCCGGGACCGAGTCACAGAGTAGTTTCCATGCGCCTCAAGCAGGGTATCCTCGGCAAACTCCGCCTTCCAATCCGGATGCTCAACCAATCAGCAGTCTGAAACTCTTTCCTATTACCCGCCCGCAGAGCGCCACGATTCGCGGCATTGTCGTTCTTACCTCGCCGGCCCTTTTCGTTCAGGACTCGACCGGCGGCATCCTACTTAAACAATCAGCGGGCGAACCGGTAAGAGTCGGGGACGAAATCGAAGCCACCGGGATTGTGCGCCCTGGCACCTTCAGCGCAACTCTGGAGCACGCCAGCGTGCGTGCCCTATGGGGCGGAACGCCGATGGCGGCCCTCTCGGTTACCGCGTCGCAGGCAGCCACCGGAGCGTTTGACGCGACATTCATCGAGGTGGAGGGCCGTTTACGTCACAAGGAATACGGACCAGACGACAACCTCATCTTCGACTTCGACTCCGGACCGCAATCGTTCCGCGCCATGATGAAGCGAGGACGCGGTGATTATCTCTTCAACAATTTGAAGCTCGACAGCCGCTTACAAATCCGCGGCATCGCCGTCGTTGACTCAACGTACACGCAAGATATCACGCCCTTCACCTTACTCGTACGTTCCACCGACGACATCGTAGAGTTGGCGGGACCACCGTGGTACAGCGCCCCGCACCTGGTAGGGATGGCGATGGGCTTCCTGCTGCTCGCGCTGTTAGCGAACTTCGTATATCACCGGGTTGATAATTGGCGCTTGCGCGCGATCGTAGAAGAGCGAGAACATCTGGCATTCGAAATGCACGATACACTCGCCCAGGGCTTCGCGGGAATTGGCTTTCAACTCGAGGCAATTCGGACTGGGGTTCCCGAGGAACTGTCCCGTATGCACCAGCAGATCGATCTAGCGAGTGAGCTGGTCCGGCACAGCCACGCGGAAGCCCGTCGCACCGTCGATATGCTCCGGCCCCGGCAACTGGAGTCCGAAGGGCTGCTCAGCGCCCTCGCTTTCTGCGCTCGCAGGCTGGTGGCCGGGGGTTCGGTTGCGGTAATCTCCAGATCCCTGGGCGAAGTCCAGCCAGTGCCGTTGCGCATTAGCGATAATCTCTATCGCATCGGGCAGGAAGCGCTCGCGAACGCAGTGCGCCACGCGCGCCCGACTACGCTCAACATCGTCCTCGAATACAAGAAAAATTGGGTGCGTCTACTCATCGGAGACGATGGGGTTGGATTCATCCAGCGGGAAGAGCAGGGCGGTTTCGGCGTGCTTGGCATGCGCAAGCGCGCCACCAGCATTTCTGCCAGGCTTGATATCTCAAGCGTACTGGGCAGAGGTACCCAGGTCTCGGTCACGGCGCCGCTACCACCGCGCATCACCTTTATTTCATGGCCAGGACACTTGTTCAAGTTCTTAAGGGAGCATTTCAGCAATGCCACAACAACCGACCCGCCCCATCCGCATCCTTATCGTGGATGATCATCCGGTTATCCGTGCTGGGCTCAGAAGCATGCTGGGCACCCAGGCTGAGCTCGAGGTTGTCGGCTCGGCTGCCAGCGGAGAAGAAGCACTTGCAAAACTCAGCCAGGCGCAGCCCGATGTTTTGCTTCTTGATCTCAGGATGCATGGTATGAGTGGTGTAGAAACGCTGCTTGCGGTGAAGCGCGGGGGTCACGATGTGCGGGTCATCATCCTGACCAGTTTCGAGACCGACGAAGATATCTATCGCGCCGTACAGGCAGGCGCGCAAGGCTATTTGCTCAAAGACACTGGCCTAAAGGAGATGGTGGAGGCGATCCGCACGGTACACTCGGGGAAAAGGTACATACCACGCGACATCGCCTCCCGCCTCGCGGAGCGCATGATGCGCACCGATCTTACTCCGCGAGAGATTGAAATCCTGAAGTTGCTGTCCAAGGGCCCGACCAACAAGCAAATCGGCCATGCACTGGGGATCAGCGAGAATACAGTGAAGAATCATGTAAACAGCGTCATCGAGAAGCTGGAAGTCTCGGACCGTACGGAAGCCGCTACGACCGCCATTCAAAGAGGCCTCATCTCGGTGGATGATTAGAGCCAGGCTTAGGCCTGCGCATAACGGCGTTGAGCAACCTGCTTTGGGGATGCCTCCTCACAACGGACCAAAGGGTGCCCCATATCTCGCTCGTTTTTCGCGAGATGTGGGAGACCACGGCTGCCAATTCAAAAGTTTTGGCCCTCCAGAGGCTGCCCAGCGAGATCCGTGGTCTCCCACATCTCGCGAAAAACGAGCGAGATATGGGGCACCCTTTGGTCCGTGGTGAGGACAGAATTCAGCAACGATGGGCTCTCACGCAGAATCTTAAGCCTGATCCACTCCCAGGGCACGCCGTGTAGCCAAGGTGGACTATAGACCGGCGGCGAGGGAAGGTTGACACTAAATAGACTTGGGAGACGCTCTGACATTGCTTGGCCGCCGTGAATTTCTTCAGCTTGTCGCCGGCACTGGTGCCGCTTCCTTCATCGACTCAGCATATTTTTTTGCGCTTAACGGCGAGCAAACACAGTCCAGGGGAGGCTATGCGGCCGCACGGATACCGAATGAGTACTCTCTCTTTCTTCCAGGAGAGGAAGAGGCACTGAAGACCGCCCCGTCGGTCAGCAAAATAGGCAGGGGTGGGTTAACCGCAACGCTTGGCGGCCGATCCTCTTCGCTTGGCCCGGGTGAGTTCATCGAAGGCTGGCAGCTTCTCGCAATAGGCAACATGAACGGAGTCGAGACAGCCGTATTTGAAAAACATGTCACCCATCGAGGGGCCATTGCCTATGTAACCGAGAAGCGAGGGACAATCGCTCAGATTCCCAAGTACGTTGGGGACTTGTCCAAAGTTCGGCCTCGTCCTGTAAGTACTTCTCAGCCCGTTCGCTTCGAGCGCTCTGCGCACTATGTGCCCGGACCCGATATTCCAGGAATGTATATCCTGAATTCCTCGGATGATCCATCGTACGAGAACGTGGCAGCACTTGGAGCCGAGTATATCGGCTGGACCCTGGTCGCGAATGAACAGGGAGGTCCCACAACCTCACTCTATCTCGAACCGGATGGTAAGTCGCGGGAGATCGCCGGCAAGCCGGACGGAGATGGCTCGTGGGAACAAGACCAGCTGGGCGCCTATTTCGATCCGGCATCTCTGCTACCCGGAGAAGACCCTCAGATCTACGAATACAGCTCCGGTTACAGCAAACGCACGCTGCTTGGAGGCTATTTGCCGGTTGCGGACGTGGGTGTATGGAATCCTCGGTATCAGTGTGGCTACGAGACTATGGTATTGCTCCCGCCCGGAACCGACGCCAAGCCGCTTGGCCGGGTGCGTTCCATGGTGCTCGAGGAACATGCCGGCAGCCATGCATTGCGGAAAGGTCCCGACGGCAAGGTCTATCTCGATCGGTACTGGAACTGTTCTCCGCAGCAGTTCTACGAAGCGCTAGCTGGAATCTGGAACCGTTGGTCCTCGCTTTACGAGACGGCCATGCCTGTGAAGATTCCCGATGAATGGCTGCTGAATGCCGCACGAGCGGGCATCACGCTCTGCCGATGCAGTTATCGCGGCCTGGAACCCACTTACCAGATCGGAGAAGGCGCGTACACCAAGATTCCGGAGCGCAGCCATGCCCTCTTTCCTGTCGCTCAGTATGAATTCGTTTGGGCGCATCAACTTTGGAATCTGACCAGCGACTCCGATGTCTACTTTCAGTACTACCTGGACAAATATGTGTTGCCGAATGGAGACTTCGTTTACAACACACAGGACCAGGTCGAAGCACCTCTGAATATTGGGATCTTTCTCGCGAACTCGGCACGTTCGTTCGACTACACGCGCGATATCGCCAACCTGCAAAAACGCCTGCCTGTGCTCGAACGGATGATTGGCTTCGTCCTGGCGCGGTATGAATATAGCAAGGAGCAGTTCCCTGCCGGCGATCGCAGGCACGGCCTGATTTATGGATCTCCCGAGGCCGACCTCGGTGACCCGCAAAACGATTTTCCGAAATCCCACCCTTTCTACTATCAAAACTCTGTTTGGACCTGGCGCGGCATCTCAGAGCACAGCCGATGCCTGAAGCTGGCGGCACAAGCCACACACGATGAAACGATCAGTTCGGCAGCGGCCCGTTACGATACCATTGCCAAAGAAATGCGAGCAAATATTCAGGCATCGCTCCAAGCCACCCTATCACTCTGTTCCCCGGAGATGACGAAGACGGGCATCACACCGTTCACGCCGGATGACATCGATCATCCGCCACAGGAATTGTCCAGTTATGAGAACCACCGTTTCATGCAGGACTGGTTCCTGGCGGACTGGGGCGACCCTGCGCTCGATCTCGGCCATCTCAAACATCGGGAGATTGCCGGCATCCAGATCATGGGCCTGCACACTGACGGTGCTGTGGCTCGCACTTCGAACTTCATGGACCACGGTAGCCTTTCCGTCAAGATCCGGCAGCAGGATTACCGACCTTTTCTGCTCAACCTCTATGCCCTGGTTTGCTATGCCGCCGACTCAGGGAACCGGTATTCGCCCGAGGATGCGTACATCCCCGGCAGCTTTGCTGGAGAAGGCGGGCGATACGGGTGGGCCTCGGTAGTCAACAGCACCCTTCAACCTGCTCTCGGCTTGCGCTGGCTCCTTTGTTACGAAGAGTGGGATAAAGATGTCTGCCATCTGCAAAAGGCGGCGCCGAAACATTGGTTCGCCGGTGGCGAAACCATCGCGGTGGCAAAATGCCCAACCCGGTTTGGCCCCGTCAGCTGGTCGACTCATGCGGTTGCCAGCCGCCATTGGCAAATGACGATTGACATACCGAGAGGGTTCAGCGGCGATCTGATGATCCACGTTCATCCCGATGATGGGCAGCCCATCAGTCGATCTTCGCTGGGAACGATTGTTCGGAGCGCTGTTCAACTCAACAAAGACCTGCTTGCAACGGCTTCGCACTTCGAAATAGATGTGAGCTAGCGGATATGAAAAAAACCGATTGGAATATTGAAAGCCGGCGGCGCTTTTTGAAACAAGCTGGGGCGCTTGCGGTTGCGTCGCTGCCTGGAAGCAACCGCATAGCGATGGCGGCTTCCGGCGAAACCACCGCGATTGCCGTCGTCAAGAACCAGGCGCCGCTCGCGCAAAATGCTTTTTATCTGCTCCCTCTGGGCTCGGTGCGCCCATCGGGATGGCTAAAGAGGCAACTGCAAATTCAGGCCAATGGATTGGGCGGTCACCTCGACGAGACCTGGGCGGATGTGGGTAGCAATAGCGGCTGGCTTGGGGGAACCGGCGAGTCGTGGGAACGGGGTCCTTACTTCGTGGACGGACTTATTCCGCTCGCCTATCTGCTGGATGACGCCCGGCTCAAGGCGAAAGCACAAAAATTCGTCGATTGGACGCTAACCCAGCAGGCCGCCAGCGGGATGATTGGCCCCCCGAGTAGAGACGACTGGTGGCCGCGCATGATCATGCTCAAGGCGCTGGCTCAATATCAGGAAGTGACCAACGATTCTCGGGTCATCCCTGTCTTGTCGCGCTATTTTGCCTATCAGCTGACCGCGCTTCCTGATCGCCCCTTGTGCGATTGGGGTAAGTTCCGCTGGCAAGACAATGCCCTCATCGCAATGTGGCTCTATAACCGTACCGGCGATGCCAAGCTTCTGGAGCTCGTCCGGCTGTTGCACACTCAGGGATACGACTGGCAGGCACAGTTCGAAAATTTCAGGTACACGCAGCCCGTGACAGCAGCAATGATCAAGCTGGACAAAGGTCAGGGATTGGCGGACCTCGCGCTCTCCACGCACGGCGTCAACAACGGCCAGGCACTCAAAGCCGCTCCCGTCTGGTCGATGATCTCGGGCAGCAAGGCGGATCGTCAGGGCTTCCAGCAGATGCTTGCGGCCCTGGACAAGTATCATGGCTTGCCCAATGGCATGTTCTCCTGTGACGAACACCTTGCCGGCCGGAATCCATCGCAGGGCAGTGAGCTCTGCACGGTTGTGGAAACCATGTTTTCGCTGGAGCAGTCGCTGGCCATCCTGGGCGACGCGATCATCGGTGACCGGCTGGAGAAGTTAGCCTTCAATGCTCTGCCGGGCACCTTCACCGACGACATGTGGGCGCACCAATATGATCAGGAACCGAACCAGGTTGAAGTCAGCCTGCATCGGAAACCGTGGACCACAAATGGCCCGGAATCCAATCTCTTTGGCCTCGAACCAAACTTCGGCTGCTGCACTGCCAACTTTCATCAGGGGTGGCCCAAGTTTGCGGCAAGCCTGTGGATGTATAGCAACGATGACGGCCTGGTTGCGGCCCTCTACTCGCCGTGCGAGGTGCGAACCAAAGTCCGCAACACAGCAGTGCGCCTGCGGGAAGAAACCGAGTACCCGTTCCGAGGGACTGTCCGCATCACGATGGAACCGGAGAATGCAGTCAGCTTCCCTCTTCGACTCAGGATTCCCGCATGGGCCGACGAGCCGGCGATCCTGGTCAACGGACAACCAGCGGCCGGCGCGCGTGACGCTGGATTTGCAACGATTGATCGCACCTGGAAAGCAGGAGATGTGGTGGAGTTACGATTGCCCATGCTGCCCAGAGTGTCGAGAGGTTATAACGATTCCCTCTCCATCGACAGGGGGCCTCTGGTATTTTCCTTTCCCATTGGCCAAAGCTGGGTAAAATTGCGCGACAGAGGCATGACGGCCGACTGGCAGGTCTTCCCCAGCTCACAATGGAATTACGCGCTTGGCCCTGCGGGGCAGAGCTTAGAAAAGATCCATGTCGAAGAATCTCCAGTGGGCGAGTCGCCGTTTGCCCTCGCGGAAACACCGGTCAAACTGCAGGTAGAAGCGCGCAAGCTGCCATCCTGGCTTGCTGTCGATGGAGTAGCCGATCCCGTCCCGCAAAGTCCAGTATCCAGCAATGAGCCCACAGAGAAAATCACCTTAGTTCCATACGCCGCGGCCAAATTGAGAATCACAGCTTTCCCCGAGCTGAACTCATGACTACTCCATGTTGCGAATTGGGACGCGAGATACCGCGCGCTTGGCAGGGGTCAACGTTCTTCGATCTCGCAGACACCGTATCAGGAAAGCGCATGGCTCTCGCAGTGTACATCTCGCGCTCGACCTAACGCCTTCGCGCCATTTGCCGATAACGCGAATAGCCAATTCGCAAATCAAGGATGGCCCACCATGAAATTCGTAACCCTTCTCCCGCTTTTGCTCTGGCTATCCCATCCCGCATATTCAGAAAAGTCACTTTTTGATCGAAACATCGAAAATACAACCTTTCTGAACCCCGCCTGCCCGGCAACACTCACCGGTGTATACGCGGATTCGCCGGGCAAGGGAAAGGGTAGAGTGAGTGTGCATCTCGTGAACCAGACTGAAAAGCGAGTTATCGCGGTAAAAGTGGGGTTCGACGGGTTCGACGCCGCCCTGGACAAACACGAATTCCCTGAAACATATGCATCGGCGGTAAGCTTAAAGCCGGAACGAGAAGCTAAGCCTGTCTGGCACGTTGAGGATGCGGCCTTTGCTGTAAATATAGCCAGCGGTGTCCGTGTTTATCTTCTCAAGCTGCTGTTTGCAGACGGATCTAACTGGCGGGATGATGGTACTAAATCCTGCTCCCTGAGTATCTCTGGCCGAGCGAAGCCTCAACCTAGCGACGAATGAGTACCACTCAATGACTTCCTCGTCCGCGTATCTAAGCGGTACGAATTGGCGCTGGAGGTACGACGATCTCAACCAGTCCGGTCGCGACGTCATAAACGAGGCCGGAAATAAGCCAAGCCCCGGCAACGCCGGAATCGCCTTGAGCGCAGCAACATCGACAGCCGCCGCCGTGCGCGGATCGGAGACCGACTTGGCCTTGAGTTCCCCTTCCTGTATTTGAAAATAGTGCGTCAGCAGGGCTGGGTCGCCCACGAGGCGCGTAATGCCGCAATCGGTGTGGTGAAGTACGATCAGGTGAAACTCCCCGCCGCCTCCAGGAGCCTCTCCGGCAACCTGTCCGATTCGTCCGAGTAGACCCAACTGCTCCAACAGACCCGGGGTGATTCGACCGCCGATGTTTCGCAACACGACGGCCTCACCCGGTTTGATTCCAAGCACATGAACCGGATCCACACGCATATCGGCGCAACCGATGATAAGCGCCTTCACATTCGGCATCGATCGCGGAAGCGATGGCATAAGGGTGCCCGACGCAGACTGCTGAGCTGCAAAATCCTTGTTACGTTCCATCATCGAGTCGAGAGCGTTCATATCGTTACCTAGTAACAGATAAAAAAATATTATATTCGAACAATCCCTGCGGGAGCTAAGCGCAGGGTCATTACTGTGATGTCGTCATCCTGGCCGAAGTCTTGCGCAGCCTGCACGATTGAATCCGCGGATTGAGTCGTCATGGCCTTCACGCGATCGAAGCCGAGCAGTTCGCCGTCGGTGGCGCGGGCTTCCACGACGCCGTCGGTCATCAGGGTGACTTGTTCGTCCGCTGCGAGCGAAAAGACGGATTCGGCGTATTGCTCGTGCGCAGAGAGGCCGAGCGGGAGGCCGTTCACGAGCGTCAGCTCACGCCCGTTCACGTATGGGGCGATGTGGCCGGCGTTGGCGGCGGTAAGCGTTCCCGCGGCGCTGACGGTGAGCACCAGGCAAGTGGTGAATCCGCCGGAACTGCGCGCCAGCATGCGCTGGTTCATGGCGGCAAGGATCTCTGAGGGCTTCTGGGTGTAATGCGCGAGGGTGCGCAGGGTGCCGACTAGGAGCGCAACGGTCAAGGCGGCCGGCATGCCCTTGCCGCTGACATCGCCGATAGTTACCAGAACCCCGCCGTTGGCGATGGGGATGATCTGAAAGAAGTCGCCACCTACTTGGCCAGCGGGCTTGTAGACGCTGGCCAGAGCAAAGCCGGGAATGGTGGGGATTTCGTCGGGCACGAGGACTTGCTGCACCGTGCGGGCGGCCTCGAGCTCGGTCTTGTAACGCTCCTCGTCGCTGCGGGTGCGGACGAAGCGGAACAGCAGAATGGTGAAGAGCACGAGTTGAACGGCGATCCCGGTGGTTTGGTAGGTTCCCAACGGGAAGGGCCAGTCGGTGAATCCGATGAAGAGCTGCACGTAGTGGCCCACCGAGTTTACGCCCTGCACCATCAGGGCGAATGCTGTGTAGACGACGATGAGATTCAGGAAGTAGACAGCCACCGGCAAAGCAAAGACACGCATCGCCACCTTGCTCTCCCTCGAGGTTTGGAAGAGCAGACCGCAGTTCAAAGCTCCGAGCAGGAGCTTCATGGCTGCCTCCGCTACGCAGAACGAGAAGATGCTGATGCGATTGAAGGCGAGGAGAGCGTTGATCGCAGAGTCGAGCAGTGCGACCGCGATGGCGGCCCAGTAAAGACGGGTTCGATCGGTCCTTCCAAAATGCCGGATCAGGATCGGCATGCTCCCATTGAGGCCGGCCAAGAGGATCGCCCCGCCCAGTCTCCAGAAAAAGACATTGAAGGAATGGAAGTTGCACCAGATCTCCAGGAGGGCGTAGAGAACGTTAAAGGCCTCCCACACGCCGAACCAGAGAAATTCGCGGTCTGTCGGGCGCAGGAAGAAGAGCACCAGGGAGCCGAGGCCTGCCAGCAGGCAAACCAGGCAATCGATGTTGAATTGTGTGTTCACCCAAAATAGCTTCTGCCATTGGTGTGCCTGCCACTCCCGGATAAGGCCGGCATCGCCCAACCGCATGGCTTCCTGGAAGCCGCCGAACAGCTCATACTCCCAGCGGTAGTGCCACACGCGGATGGCAATGCTGAGGGGCTGGCCGGAATGCGCAAGGTCGGCGGGGATGGGAAAAACGAGGTTTGTTCCGTAGCGTGGGCGGGGATGTGGTGGCATTGCGCCGTTCTCGGCGATCAGCCGGCCATCGGCATAGATTTGAAAGTTCGTAGCGATGAGGGGAACCCAAAGGGCAAGCGGGCCTGCGTGGCTGGGCAGCGTAACCTTAAACCGGTACCACGCAAACCCGGTGAGCTTTGGATAACCTTGGGCGTACCACGTTTCGTTGCCGCGGATGAGGGGCCACGAGGAGTCATCTAAGGCAGGGTTGGCCCAGGCGAGGGTGGGATCGTCGCCGGGGTGGAAGTGCATGAGTTGGTCCAGCGCGATGATCTGCTGGCCCTGGGCGGCCAGATCGAAGCTCTGCGCGGTGAGCGAGCCGCCGAGGGCAAAGACGGCTAGGACGACGGCGATCAGGCGGAATGCCAGGCTGGGAAGCATTTGTTGCTGTCCAAATTAGCAGGTTGCTCGAGTTCGACGCACGTTTTAAGCTTCTTGAGTCCCCGCTTTTTCTCTGCGGAAGGTGCGAGTTAAGCGAGTTATGCGAGTTAAGTCCCCCGCGTGGGCTGGAATTGTGTTTTTTGATGCGTACTAAGCCCCTACATCGGCGCGCAGAACTGTTGACTCGCGGCCTACCTTACCGCCCATATTGATGTGAATTGGGCGTGGCGAGTTTCGGCCCCAAAGTAAATCTCTATCCTGTCGATCTGCGAGAAGCTGTCGCCATTTAATATGCTGTCACGGGGTGGCCCCCAGCTCCGGGAGGCGGACATGGGATCGGCAATCTCTTCACTTCCAGCAAACGACTGCTGTCCTCCCTGCGCTGACGCTTCCGGAGCATACCTGGATTCCGCCGCAGGTCTTCCCCGATCCGGGGTCTCGGGAAATGGCTAAAAAGTGCGTGGTAGCGTGCTAATTCGGCTCCTCCCAGAGATTCTTCGGCATCAGCGGTTTCTCAACGGACTATCTTTTTATCTCTCCTTTATCTGAGTAACTTCTCATGGGGTTACAGAGACCTTCTTGCTCTCTCCACCACGGACTGCCAGTTGCCGAGTTCCGTTTGGCGGAACAGGCGCATGGTGGGATACCAGGGGCAATCCTCGCGATCCAGGAGCCAGCGCCAGTCGGGCGCAAATGGCAGCAGGACCCAAACCGGAACACCAAGCGCGCCAGCCAGATGTGCAGTCGAGTTATCGATGGTGATCACCAGGTCCATGGCCGCGATCTGCGCCGCGAAGATATCGAGGTCTGAAAGCTGATCGACAGCCCGATCGATGAGGACGGGCGCGCCTGCCGCCGCTGCCTGGTTGTCCAACATACCGGGATCCCCATATTGCAGGCTTACCCATCGAATATCGGGCCGCGTAAACAGCGGAGCAAGCAGCGACAAATCGATGGAGCGAACGCAGCCCGTCTTGCTGCTTTTTGTATACCAGGCCAGCCCTACCAGTCGCCTGCCATCGGCATAGCGAGCGCGCAACCGCTTGCTTACGGTCGTATTGGCGAAGAGGTAGGGCGATGTGGTTGCCCCAAACGCGGCGCTCGATCTCCGGAACAGCCCCGGCAGGCTGCCGATCGGCAGTTGTGAAGCAATCTCCAGTTCTGGGTGACTACCCGGACCGCAACCGGAGACCACCCTGACTTCGGGAAATGAGCGGGTGAATAAAGGTTTGAGTCGAGCGTCGCAATCCAGGATACAAGGGTTGCCAGTGCGGATCACGTCCGGAATAAGTCCAGCAAACATGATTTCGTCACCAATTCCCTGTTCAGCCCAAATCAGGAGACTCCCTGATGACAACTTTTCGCCCGACCAAGCCGGTTCCTGATACTCCCGCTTCGGGGTGTCGTGATCTGTAGATTGCCAACGCCGTTCAAAGTTACGCCAGCCTGTCGAGAAGTCTCCTTGAAGCAGTTGGGCCAGAGCCTCACCGAAACCGGCTTTTCCGTAATTTGGCCGGAGCATCAGAGCTTTTCCATATTTCGCTAATGCGTCCTCCAGTTTGCCCTGTTCGCGGAGAACGTTGCCCAGATTGTAGTAAGCTTCGGCGTACTCGGGCTCAATGGTCAGTGCCTCTTGATAATGTGTGACGGCTTCATCCAGTTTGTCCTGGTCTCGGCAGGCGTTGCCCAGGTTGTAATAGGCCTCGGCGTAATTCGGCTTAATAGATAACGCCCGCTGGTAGCAGGATATCGCCACATCCATCTGGCCTTGCTTTTGTCTCGCGTTGCCCAGGTTGTTGTGGGTTTCAGCACACGCCGGCTTGAGGGCCAACGCCCGCTCGTAGCACGCGGCGCTGCCATCAAGCTCTCCACGGGCTTGTAGAACGTTGCCAAGGTTCACGTGGACCTCAGCCAAGTCCGACTTGAGGGTCAATGCGTGCCGGTACAGTATTTCAGCCTCTTGCAATTTACCTTGAGCCTGGAGAACAGTCCCGAGGTTGGCATAGTAGGATGTCCCACTGCTATTGATCGCAATCGCCTGGCGAATCATAGTGGCGGCGGTCTCAAAACTTCCTTCCTGGTATGCGATCATTCCCAGTAAATGCAGACAGTCCGGATGGCGAGGATTGATCGCTAAAATGCGCTGATAGAGCTGCCCGGCTTCGGAGAACCTCCCGTTCTGATGATGCTGAAGAGCATCGTCCAGCATTCGTTGAGGGGTCTGGTTCTCCTGTGTCAAGGTGCGATCCTTCTACCCGTTCGTGCGGACGTTTCCCTGGGTTTCCCTTGAACGCGGCATGGTCTCGATAGCAGGCCGAAATGTGGAAATGTGCCGCCAGCAAGCGGAATCAATTAACCGGCTGCATGAGCAGCATCGGTCAAACGAGCGCGTCTATCTTGATACTGAGGCTGTTCTCCGCGGATTGAACGCTCGATCCACTCGCGCTGGCTGAGTGGTCGTCGAAGACGATGCGGCGGAGGGTTCGGCATCGCGTAAGGTCGTCGCCCGACCTGCTGTTGATAGGTCGACGGGTGGGGTGCTGGTAATCTGCACGATTCTCCCTCAGGCTCCAATTAAAGCTGCTTCACATCTCTATCGGCAGGTAAGGCCCACGTGTTCACACTTATTTGGGTTAGCTCAGCAGTCGCGGGAGCAAGGTGTATCTATTTCGGGCTTGAGCAGACATAATCCGTCTAGTAATGTTTACTCAGCGACAGCCATAGCTCTATTGAACTGGCGCTTGGATTTTGAAGTTCACGGTGTTTGTGCGCAGCCAGTGCCCAGACCCGTCCTTTGGTCCAGCAGGATCGTATATCTCCAGGTAAACGCTGTAGTCGCCTGGCTCACCAAGGTCGTAGTATCCAGTCAAATCATACTTTTGGGAATCCAACGAGCCGGGCGCGATGGACCGGCCAACGACAGGGCCCGACAAAAGACCTGGGCCGTCCCCTGGACGAAAGTCTCCAAGGAGGTAACGATGTAGTTCGGTCTTTGGGGGCTCGCCATCCTTTCTTGTGACGTGGATCCGTTCGAGATAAGGATCGTTCGAAAACCATAGCGCCTTTGAGCTTATGAAGGTCATGACTGCGATTGGCTTTTCCCCAATGGCATAGCTGCTCTTTTGGAGCGAGATATCAATCGAGACCGAATCCGGCTGGTTGGCCATTGGAGCAGACTGGGCTCTCAGCGGAATTGGGCCCTTCGACCGTCGCTATGGTCGCAGCTGCAAACATCACAAGAGTACGAAACGTCAGCATATCGATTCCTCAGTCCCGGTTATTGACAGTTTACGTTGTCGGATTTGTGGCAACCTCCTGGTCCAGTGCCGCTTGCCCCCGTTCCACATTGCAAGAACCAGGATGGCATGGTTCCACCCCCAGCAGCCGAGGCCAGCGCATTGATAGCGCAGCCCGACCAGTCCCACTGTGCGGAGCCGAGCGGAATGGGAGTAGAAATACAAGTACTCGCATGGTGCGTGTAATAAGGGATGGTAGCCGTGTCGCATTCGTAGTAACGAATTCACTGCGACAGGCCACTAGTGTCCGGTTCGTTTGTTTGTGGATCGCTGTAAGTGCAGTATTGAGTACGGTTTCTGACCATTCAGGGGTGTCCACGATTTGAAACGGGTGATGGCGATACGTGTGCGACCTGGGAAAACCCACCTGCAACGAAGGGCACGGCTTCAGCCGTGTCCCCATGACCCGGCGGCTCACCCAAGGTGATGAAAACCAGGTGGTGTTATTGAAGGGGACGGCCTTCAGGCCGTCCATTACTGCTTTGCAATGACCTCGGCTTCAGCCGCTGAGGTACCGTTTTTTGCATGCTGGTTCCCCGCTTGGTGCAAGCATGGAAAGGCGTACCTCAGGGCTAAAGCCCGACATATTTTCAATCGTGTACGGCACAACAAAACAAGAGTTTTTCCGCAGCCTGTAAAGCCCTCAATGAATGCGGGTTCGTACGGCAGAGTCGAAAACCACCTGCATTTCATCTATAGGTGAAAAGCCGTACCTCAGCGGCTAAAGCCGAGGTCATTGCAAAGCAGTAATGGACGGCCTGAAGGCCGTCCCCTTCAATAACACCACCTGGTTTTCATCACCTTGGGTGAGCCGCAGGGTCATGGGGACACGGCTGAAGCCGTGCCCTTCGTTGAGAGGATTCTCTTCGAACCTTTGACATGAATCCTCTTTCCGCATTGTTCATCAACCAGCGCCAGTTGGATGAGAGCTTGAACCGTTTGCCTCGTTTGATTCATCTGATCGGAGTAGAGTTTCAAGTTGTGCCCGAGTATCGGTACGCCAACAATCCGAATGGCAGGTTGGGGAATCTAACGCACATGCGGGTACAAAAGGGCTTGATCGGTCTCATCGTAATTCTGCAGGCCGTGCTTTTTCTGTCGCATTTTCTTGTCTATGAGACGTGGACATTTTCGCCCGCAGGAAGCGATATCCCCGGGACGCTGTGGATCAAGCTGGTTCTCGGCTTTTTGTCGGTGAGCTTTGTTGCCGCTTCCCTGCTTGCCTTCCGCTATACAGATGCTGCGGTGCGCGCGTTTTACAGGATTGCTGCGGTTTGGTTGGGATTCTTGACATTCCTCTTCTTCGCCGCTGTTTTCTCCTGGATAATTTTCGGAGTTGCGCGGCTGGCTGGGCTGGACGTGAGCTTCCATCGGATGGTGGAATGGCTGTTCGGCGCTGCAGTATTGGCTGGCCTCTACGGGGTTTTCAACGCAAGCTGGACGCGAATCACTCGAACGACGGTACGACTCGCGAACTTGCCGCCGGCGTGGCGCGGGCGGAGGGCGGCGCTCATCAGCGACCTGCACCTGGGGCATGTGCGAAACGGCAGTTTTCTGCGGCGGATGGTTGCGAAGATTTTGAAGGAAGAGCCGGACGCGATTTTTATTGCCGGCGATTTGTATGACGGCACGGCCATCGACATCCGGCGAGCAGCGGAGCCGTTGAGCGAGCTGGTGGCGCCGCACGGCGTGTATTTTGTCGCGGGAAACCACGAGCAGTTTGGGGATGACAGCAAATATCTGCATGCCATTGCGGCAGCCGGGGTGCGCGTGCTCATCAATGAGAAGGTGGAAGTTGACGGTTTGCAGATTGTTGGTGTGCCGTACCGGAACGCGGCGCAAGGCGGGCATTTTACTTCGGTGCTACAAGGCATCCGCTTGGATCGCAATCGCGCGAGCATTCTATTGACGCATGCACCCGACCATCCGGAAATTGCGGAGGCTGCGGGCGTTTCTCTGCAGCTATCCGGGCATACGCACCTTGGGCAGTTCATACCTTGGAGTTGGATGGCGCGGCGGATTTACCGCCAGTTTGTCTACGGCTTAAGCCGGATCGGGAAGATGCAGGTTTTCACTTCAAGCGGAGCGGGAACGTGGGGACCGCCGCTGCGACTCGGATCGAATTCCGAAATTGTAGTGCTTCACTTCGAGTAAAGTTCAATCATCATCACCTTGGGTGGGCCGCAGGGCCATGGTTTCTCTGTCGAAAAACATTTCCAGGAATGGTCCGCGGAACTGCAGGGTAGAGTCGAGATGTGGCGCGGTGGTGTAGGTGCAGCCTATCTGTTAGCCGGCCCTTTCGTCTGCCGGTGCCTCACTAGCGTCACCCTGCTCCGTTTCCACATCCCGCTCATCGAACCGGACGTGCGCATTTAACGCATCCGGCTCTCGGAGGAAGCATCACGGGTTCGCACACGGATGACTGCTGGTCCGCTGCGCAAGCCGGATCAGGCCAAACTTCAGGTGGAGCACCTCGTCAGAAAACAACTCGGTGCCCTGGCGCGCTGCCTTATGTTTGGCACACAGCCACTGGCGGAGCCGTCGGGTGGTGTGCTGTTCCACCGCCCGGTAGGCCTTGCTGACAGAACCGAGACGGAAGTAGTTCGACCAACCCAGAAGTTTCCGGTTCAGTGTCCCTACCAGCGTCTCCGCATCCGGCTGAGTACACTGGCGGCGGGTGAGTTCACTCACCGTCTGACATAGCCGCTGCACTCGCTTACGGGACGGGACGGGGCCCAAATAGGCTTTTCCCGTCTTCGGCGAGTAGCAGCGTCCTATCGTGTACCCGAGAAAATCAAACTTCTCTTCCGGCAAACAGCAGACCCTCGTCTTGGTGTCGTTCACCGTCAGTTTCAGCCGCGACATCATGCTCCGCATCACCGCCAAGGCTTCTTCCGCCTCACGGCGACAGCAGATCACCATATCGTCGGCATAATTGACGATGTACGCACCCAAACGCTTCTCGTGTCCGAGTCGCTTCCATCCCAGCACGAACCGGCGCATGTAGAGATTGCTCAGCAGAGGGGAGATCGGGGACCCTTGTGGAGTCCCACGTCCCCGGTCCCGATTGCGGGTGCTCTGACGTTTGTTCCCCGATCGTCGGTCTCTTCCACGGCTGCCTCTCAACGACATCTTGATCAGATGAAGCATGGCTCCGTCGACCACCCGCCGCGCTACCGACTTGAGCAGCTC
>CAWIBI010000083.1:0-59382 GCA_963834205.1 uncultured Acidobacteriaceae bacterium
GCGCCCACTTCATTCAACGCGGCCGCTGCGCTTACCCCGGGCTGAGCCGCGCGACGACATGGCTCTGATGATGTCATGCGCGCAATGACTTCGGCGTGAAGGTCGAAGCATAGGCACCCAGAGCTGCACCTCGCGCGTCAGGATAAGTGAGCCAACGGGGCAAGACACCGATGACCTGGTACGGCGCGCTGTCCAGCCTTATTTGCTTGCCGATGATGGAAGGGTCTCCGGCAAAGCGCCTTTGGAAAAGACTCCAGGAAAGCATAACAACATGATTCGCCCCAGCTGGTCTTCCTCGGCAGTAAAGGTGCGTCCCAAAGCCAGCGGGAACGCCTAGCAGCGAGAAGAGGTTCCAGGAACCTGCCGCGGCGTCGACAACCTCCGGCAGCTCCGCATGCTCGCCGGTGAGATCGAAGCCATACCCGTGCCAGGCAGCCATGTCTTCAAAGCCGTGCGTCTGCTGACGCCAATCGCGGAAATCCGCAGGCGAGACAATGTTGAATCCGTTATCGCTGCCAGCGGATACGGAAGTGCTCATAGACCATAACCAGCTTGTCCGGGTCGCGGAAGGGCAAAGGTTTGAGCAGTACCGCGCGCACGATAGTGAAGAGCGAAGTAGTGGCGCCAATACCCAGCGCCATGACAAGAATTGCGGTGAGCGAGAAACCCGGTGAGCGGGTAAGGGTGCGCGCACCATAGCGCAGGTCGCGCAGAAATTTCTCCAGCCAGTTCCAGCTCCAACTGGACCGGCTTCATCGCGAATGAGCGTCGGATTGCCAAACGTTCGCAGGGCTGCGTAGCGAGCCTCGTCCGGGGCTCAAACCCCGGGCGATATTTTCCTTGAGCTGCTGCTCCAAATGGAACTGCAGTTCGTCGTTCAGCCGGGCTGTTTCGGCCTGGCGGCGAAACAACATCAACATGGCCATACGGAATCGTTCGAGCCAGCGCATCGAAGCCTCCTGTGATTACGCGCCCTCAACCACCAGGTTGATGGCGTTCGAGAGCCGGTTCCAGTTTTCCTTCTCCCGTTCCAGTTGAGCGCGCCCCGCCGCGGTGAGCGAATAAAATTTGGCCTGGCGGCCGGTTTCGCTTTCGTTCCACTTGGCGCGAATCCACCCTTGCTGCTCCAACCGGTGGAGCGCGGGGTAGAGCGAGCCCTGCTGCACTTGCAGAACCTCATGCGAAATCTGCTGGATTCGCTTAGCGATCGCCCAGCCATGTTCGGCTCGAGCGAGATGGTTTTCAATATCAGCAGATCGAGCGTGCCCTGCACCAGATCGCTTGGTTTTCCCATACTGTGATTATCTACACAACGAATTGTAGATAGTCAACAATGATGCGCCCCACAGCGAAATGGTGGCCCGGCCACTGTCCGGTTTCGAACGGAACTGGACGAATCCGGACAGGCTTAGCGGACGGTTCACCTGAAAAGTCAGCGCTTTATTGGCGGAGCGATTGGAACCGTGCGTGCTCTATGTCAAGCTGAGATAGGTTGAGAGGTAGTCCGTGGCTCGTCTTAGCAGTGATCTACGTTTCGCCCTGCGCCAGATCGTGCGCTCGCCGGGCTTCGCCATTATCGCCATTATCACGCTTGCGCTGGCGATTGGCGCCAACACTGCTATCTTTACCCTGCTCAACCAGGCATTGCTGCGTGCTCTGCCGGTCAAAGATCCAAACCAGCTGGTCGTCCTGAGCTTCGCCGGCAGCAGAGAAGGACATAAACGCTCTGAAGGCGGCGACAGGCCTGACCACGACCATTATTTTTCGTATCCCATGTTCCGGGATTTGCGAGACAACAACACTGTCTTGAGCGGGCTCATCGCGACCGCGCCGGCCTCTGCCGGCGTCTCCTGGAACAATCACGCCGAGCAGGTCCCGGTTGAGATGGTCAGCGGCAATTATTTTCAGACGCTCGGTGTACAGCCTGCGGTAGGCCGGCTTCTTTTGCCGAGTGACGAAACCTTCGAAAACGCCAACCCGGTCGCTGTCCTCTCTTTCGATTACTGGAAGAGCCATCTTGCGGAAGCGCCGGTGGCGGGCAAGACGCTGCTGGTGAATGGCTACCCCTTTACCATCGTTGGAGTCGCGGCGCCAGGCTTCCGCAGTATGGTCTGGGACCAACATCCCGATCTCTACGTGCCCATCACCATGCAGCCGGTCATCGAGCCTGAATGGAGTTATCTCACCGATCGCCGCGCAGCGTGGCTGACCATGGTCGGCCGTTTGCGCCCCGGCGAAACGCCGCAGCACGCGAGTGCCAGTCTCAACCCGCTGTGGCTGTCGCTCCGTACCCGCGAATTTACTCTCCTGCACGACCAGTCCGCCAAGTCACGAGAGAACTTCATATCCCGCTCCCGTCTGAACTTGGACGCAGGCGCCCGGGGCTTCTCACCCCATCGCGACGATGTTCGCATGCCGCTCTTCATCATGATGGGCATGGTGATCCTGGTCATGGCGATGGCGGTGGTCAATGTGGCCGGCCTGCTGCTGGTGAGGGCCGCAGCGCGAGTGCGCGAATTCTCTATGCGCTTTGCCCTGGGCGCAACCAACTGGCAGGTCCTCCGCCAGCTTCTTGCGGAAGGCCTTCTGCTCGGCATCTCGAGTGCGGTCGCCGGGCTGTTGATTGCGCGCCCAGCCCTTAGGGCCCTCATCGCCTGGATGGCCGGGCGTAATCCAGATTCAGCTTTCTCGCCCGCCCTCGATTGGCGCGTCCTGCTCTTCACTGTGGTTGCCGCCCTCACGGCCAGCCTGCTGTTCAGCCTGGCGCCCGCTTTGCAGTTCTGGAACCCGCGTCTCGTCGAGTCCCTCAAGCAGCAGAGTGGAACCGGCTCTGGCGGAGCGTTGAAGTTTCGCCGCACCTGCGTGGCGTTGCAGATCAGCTTAAGCTTGCTGCTCATCGTCGGCGCGGGGCTGTTCATGCGCACCATCCAAAACCTGCGCAACGTCAATCCCGGTTTTGTCACCGATCGCCTGCTCACCTTCGGGCTTGCGCCGGAGTTCGCCGGCTACCCACCCGGCCAGATCGCGCCCGTGGAACAGCGCGCCCTCGAAGCGCTTGCGGCTTTGCCTGGAGTGCGCTCTGCCGGCGCCACCAATGACGCCGACCTCGCCGGCGAAGAGATCCGTGGCGATGTCAGCGTTCCCGGTTACACCCCGAAAGCAGACGAAGACTTCGAGGTCGAGCTTCCCTGGGTCAGCGATCGCTATCTGCAAACGCTGGGCATTCCCCTGATCGCGGGACGCTATTTCTCGGCCTCCGACACCGCCACCGCAACCAAAGTCATCATCGTCAACCAGGCCTTCGCGCGCCACTACTTCGGGAGCCCCCAGAACGCCCTTGGCCACCACGTCGGCCGGCCCGACCGTCCGGAAACCGACTCCATGATCGTGGGCGTTGTAGGCGACGCAAAGCATGCATCGGTTCGCGATCCCGCGAGCGCTACCCTGTATCGGCCCTTCGTTCAAGCCGAGAAACCGGCGGCTCTCAACTTCTACGTGCGCACCTGGCAGCCGCCGGACGCGGCGGCAGCCGGCATTCGCGCAGCCATCAACAACGTCGATAGCAAGCTCATCGTGGATGACCTCACAACGTTGAGTATCCAGATCGACGACACTATAGCGAGTGAGCGTACGATGGCCCTGCTGGCCTCGACGTTTGGCCTGCTGGCCACAATGCTCGCGGGGATTGGACTTTACGGCATCCTGGCCTACTCCACCGCCCAGCGCACCCGTGAAATCGGGATACGCATGGCGCTGGGGTCGCAGCGACGGGCTGTCGTCAACCTTATCCTGCGAGAAACCCTGTACCTTGTCGGCATTACTGTAGCCGTCACGGTTCCACTATCGATGGCGATGACACGGGCACTGCGCAGCCAGCTATTCAACGTCTCCTCGACGGATGTCTCCGTGTACGCGGTGGGGATAACGACCATCGTCCTGGTGGCTGCCCTTGCCGGGTTGATCCCCGCTCGGCGCGCAGCTTCGATTGATCCCGCACGAGCCTTGCGCACCGAGTAGGAATCCTCTGTCGAAAAACATTTCCAGGAATGGTCCGCGGAACTGCAGATCCCTCGGCTGCGCTCGGGGATGACACAGGCAGGCTGGACGATCGGTTTCGTGTCGCGCCTACAGCGCTCGGATCCTCTTGGGGATGGATTTCCCAGCCCTTCCGGGCCGAGTAGGTGAGGGTGTTGCCACCCTCACCCCTCACAGATCCGGACGTGCAGATTTCCCGCATCCGGTTCCTCACAGAAGAGGTTCGCTCCCCATCGTGTCCGCTATCTGCTGCCGTTACGTGTACAGGTTTGCGGGGTGCAGTGTCCCCTCCCGTGTGTCCCGTCAACAGCTCTCTTCTATGGTCTCCCTTCTCTCCAACGGGTCCCTTCGAGCAGGTTCCCCGCCTTCACCGATACTACGGAGACGCTACGCCATCCTGCATTGCATACCGGTCGCTTATGGTTTCGCTTCCGGCTTCCGCGCTTCCCTCCCTTGTTTCGTGTTTCGCTTGCGCGCTCCCGGCAGACCGGAGGCAGTCTTTTCGGGCCAGGGGCATTTTCATGCCGGCTTCCCCCATTCCGGCTTTCCTACGCGGACAACACAGGACTTCTCAGGTTCCTTGGCCATCCATCCCATGCCTCTGCCATGTTCCACGACCCCGGCCGAATTCAGGCATCCTCACCCCTTAGCGTTTGCCTCAATACTGCCCCCGCACCCAACACAACGAAGGCTCCAGCGGTTACGTCATTTCGTGGCCAGACACACACGGCTTTAACATTTGCTGTCTACGCTTCACGAACAGAGTCTCCTCTGCCCATGCAAGACTGGCTTCCGGCTGGCGGGCTTGCCTTTGCCGGGAGGGAGTCGAACCCTCTGGATCGCTACGAAAGGTTTCCGGTAACTTACATTCCTTTCCCCTTTCCAAGATTTATCCTGACGCTAGCTGGGCTGACGTTTGGCGGTCGGCCCTCCGGGCCTTGCATCCATGGCGATTTTTGCCGTGTCATTTCTCTCTCAACTTGCCGCAGGCAAGTCGACTGCTCGGGATGACAAAGGGGAGGTTGATTATGGGGAATGTAAGTGTCACAAATGAATTGTCATCCCGACCGGAGCGCAGCGTAGTGGAGGGACCTGCTGTTCCCTCAACCAGCATCCAATTTGACCGGAAAACCCGCTTGTTCATTAGGAGCGCAGCCGAGGGATCTGCAGTTCCGCGGACCATTCCTGGAAAATGTTTTTCGAGAGAGGAGCGGACCGACCTGCGGTTAGGCGATTTGTGCGCCTACCGATGGGGCAACGGAGTGTCTGGGAGAGCGGGCTTTGCCGCGCTCCCGGACGAGACCCCGGGAGATTGCGCGTTGTACGCCTTGACCAGCTGATCGGTAATGTCCATGTCGGCCGCGGCGAACCAGACCACCGGAGCGGCGTCGGAACCGCGTTCGATCACCGCCGAGTAACCGAGCCGCTGTGCATACGCCTGCAGAAAGGCGTAGACCTTCTGCGCCACCCGTTGAAACGCTTGCTGCGACTCGCTATCGGAATCATTCTTGAAGTCTTCCGCCTGGCGCTGCAACTGCTTCTCTTTGCTCTCAAGAGACCGCTGGCGGGTTGCCATCTCCGTGTCGCTAAGCTTGTTCGCCGGGTCGCTTAACTGCTTGCGCAACGCCTCAACCTCATCGTTCAGCGTCTGCAGCTGCGCCTGCCGGGGAGCGAACTTGGCTTTAAGCGCACCCATCTCCTTCTGCGCTTCCGCGGTCTGCAGGACTGCGGCGTTGAAGCTCAGCGTAACTATCTTCTGGCTGACCGGCGCCTGGGCCTGGGCCAGGGTTGTGACGGCGAACAGAAACAGCGCGGCCATCCATCGCCTCATTGCGGAACCACATTCCATAGCAGATGGGTTACGTTGGCTTTGAAGTCCGCCTTCAACCCTGTCCGCAGAGTGTCGGGATCGAGACTGCCATGAAAGACGAACCTGGATTGAAAGCTCAACGGAACAAAAGTGCATTGCTCGCACTCCGCGAGGAGGTGCGGCGCATTATGTCTAATAATCTCCGAGTTTGTTGCAAACGTGAGTTTCGGGGCAAACAAGGGAGCAGCCTGAGGCGGCCTTATGGCTGCTGGGTTAAGAGATGATGAAGATCCACGGCTCCTGCGCGGAACGCGCCTCCCGGTAACCGCATGGGTAGGAATTTCCGGTGCAGTGCTCGTCTGCTTATCAATCGCCACCGGGCCATGCGAAGTATCGGCCAGACCGGTGTCGCCGTTATTCAGAGTTGCCACCACCAGCAACAAGGCCATCAAGAGTATGGTCACCGAGCCGAGTGCACTGAAACGAACGCCATGGGAACCGGAACGCAAGGGAATTCCTTCGCGCATGGCTCGCGCCACAAAGCGCTGCTGCATACCTTTCGGCAACCGCTCGCCAGAATTTTTCAACCCGTTGACGAGAAACAATTGAATGCCGGCCCGGCGAAACTCAACCAGCCGGTCATGGCAAAGGACGCAGTGCACAGCATGCTCGCTAAGCTCAGCCAGCTCTGGCCTGCTGAGCAGCCCGCTCGCTGCCAGCGCGCACCCGACTTCGAAATCGTCGTGGTCCGCCGTCATCGCTGGCCTCTAAGGGCCTTCCTGAGCTTTTCCAGACCGCGATACAGATTGTGCCGCACCACCCGCACTGTCTCCCCGGTGCGGGTCGCGGCCTCTTCGGCGGTCAGGCCTTCGTAGTAAATAAGCTCGATCGTCCGCCGCTGGCGAGGCTGGAGTTGACGCAACACCTGCTCGACCAGCACGAGCATCTCAGCGCGCGGCGACTCCTGCAGCAGCTCAGGCAGGAATTCGTTCAACGGGTCTGTGTCAAAAAACCGATGAGAGACGAGAGCTCTGCGGCAGTTGAGAATCCGCTGGTAGCCGAACATCAGAAGCCAGGTCTTAAACTCTCCTTTTGCCGGATCGAACTGCTGGATGGATCGAAATACATCGAGGAAGACCTGCTGCACAGCGTCTTCGGCTTCGGCTCCATTTCGCAGGATGCGCCGCGCTATTCGGTAAAGGTGTGGGCTATGGCGTTCGAAGAGAACGGTCAGAGCATCTGCGTTTCCGCTTTGCAGATGCTCGGCCAGCGCTTCGTCTGACAGGAGCCTTTGTCGCAGTGTGCCCAGCAGCTCGGTTTGGGCGGGAGGAAGGGGGGCTTCCGCTACGCAGGCATCCCCGAACTCCGCTGCCCGGGCAGGCAGCAGGCCGAAGACCAGCCGCGCAATGCGGGAACTCATCGTGCTTCCTCCTCCACGGAGTACTCGCCCCCGCAGGGATAACTCTCCTATACCTGAATGCACGCAGGATGCCCGGAATTCCCCATTCCCATGAATCGGGCGATAGATTTTTTCTACCATGCAGCCCTGCGCGCTGAGTGAGCGCCGTCTCAGGCGGTGCGGAACCGGGGGAGGCGAGAGACCAGTTGAACCACCAGGAGCAGGAGGAGCTGCGCGGCCATGGCCCCGCAAAGATCAATGCCGACGTCGATCGGCGAGCTCGTCCGGCTGGGGATAAAAGCTTTGGTGGAATTCATCCAGAGTCGCGATGACCAGGGTGCAGAGCACCGCCGCAATAGAGGCTCTCCGCCACAAGGTCCAATGCCTGACGGCCATCCGGTGAAGTGTCTGTCGCCAGCCGTAGAAGAAGGTGACACTGACCAACCCATAACCCACGAAGTGGCCGGTCTTGCGGATAAGATGATGCAGCTCGGCCCAGTGCGCGGCGCTGATCGGGCCAAGAAAACGGGCCCAGAAAGGGTAAAGCCATCGGCTGGTGTTGTCCGCCGACATGGTGGCCGTGGATTCAAGGGCGATCATCAGAACGCTGAGCGCCGCCGGGACCCAATCCAGGATGGGCCGCAACCTGGAAATTTGAAAAGAACCCATGTTTAACATTATAGAGGGGAGCTGCGCCACGGCCCGGCACCCGTCGACGCTGGGGTTACGCAACGGGTAACCTCGTCAGCCCGGGGAACAGCGTTCCGCACGCGGCACGCAGCCAGATGGCGATGGCTTTTGCGCCCTGGATCAGGATGGCCCAACACTCTATCCCCAAGATAACTCGACCTCCCCAGTCTGGGCTTCATTTGGGCCGTGGCTTCGGCTCCCTGTTCCGCAGCTTCGACCGCGGCCAGCAATGCGGCACGCGGTGCAGCGCTCGCTAAAATGCTCTTTTGCAACGTCTTCACGAACGGATCGAGCGCATCCAGCATGGTGCGATCGCCGGGCTTGGCGCCGCCCAACTCGCTGATGGCGCGGCAGCCCTGATCGAGCGCTTCGGCCCACTGCGCCAGCCCGGTCGCGCGGGTGGTCTCAAGCACGCTGCCGCAGCGCAGAAAAAGCACCCCGTAGAGCGGCCCTGAGGATCCACCCAACTCACGGCGCAACGTATGACCGAGCGCTTTCAGAGTAGCGGCCGCATCCTCTGCAGGATAGGAATCTACTGCCTCCTGCACCGCCCTCGCCGCCCGCGCCATGCTGGCGCCCAAGTCGCCGTCGCCGGTAATCCTGTCCATTTCAGCAAGCTCGCCTTCGGCCGCGAGCAGTGCCTGGCACGCAGCCTCGATGGCCTGCCTGGTTTTCTTGCCCGCCTCGGTTCGCGCACCGCTCCCGGAACTGGCCTGGACAGCGACCTCCGGTTCGATCTGCGCCACGGCTCTGCCCGGAGCTTGTTTCATCACGTTGGGCCAAGCAGGCGCGGCAGTCGCTGCGTCGAGCAAGCGCAGCCGCTCCCTGTTCAATCCGAGAACCGAGAGCGAGATTCCCGCCATATCGAGCGACGAGAGGAATGTTCCGGCATAGATTCGCTCTACCGTAAATCGTTTGCCTGCAAGAAAAGTCACGGCATGGCGGGCCACGATCGCCAGCTCCATCTCGGTGGTTGCCCCCAGGTTGTTCACCATGACCGCCACGCGCTTGTCTTCGCCGAAGTTTCCGTGGCGCAGAATTTCGGTCAGCAATGTCTCGGTGAGCTGGTCCGCGGGCTGCAACGGTGTGCGCTGCACGCCGGGTTCTCCATGAATGCCCAGGCCCAGCTCCATTTCGTCGTCGCCCAGCTCAAAGCTCGGCCTGCCGACTGCCGGCGAGGTTCCAGCGGAAAACGACACACCCATGGTGGCGAGCGATGCAATCGCTGCTTTACCCATCGCTGCCAACGCAGCCAGGCTGCTGCCTTCGGCGGCGGCAGCCCCGACCAGCTTATGAATAAAAACCGTCCCTGCTAGTCCGCGCGCACCGGTTGCGTGGACCGTTCCTTTAAGGCCACGTCATCATCCACGATAATCATTTCCACCGGGATGCCTTCCGCTCGCGCCATCTCGGCGGCCAGCCCAAAGTTCAGCCGGTCGCCGGTGTAGTTCTTAACCACCAGCAGCGCGCCGGGTTTTCCTGCGACTGCCTTGATGGCGGCAAAGACCGTGTCGCTGCTGGGCGAGGTGAAGACCTCTCCGGCAACCGCCGCGCTCAACATGCCCGCACCGATGTAGCCTGCATGCGCCGGCTCATGGCCGCTGCCACCGCCGGAAAGCACCGCGACCTGGCGGTCACGGATCTGCTCCGCATCGGCACGGACGAGAGCTTTGTGCCCGGGCAAGCGGGCCGAGCCCGGGTGTAGTACCACCAGGCCTTGCAGCATTTCTTCCACCACATCTTCCGGACGGTTTATAAACTTTTTCATGATGCAGCCAATGTACAGCGCCAACCCCGCAGGCTCAGGGCCCCCTCTAACTATGGTAAGATTCGTCCCATTGGAGGAATATCATGGCTCACTATTCCAGACGTGAATTCCTGAAGACCGGATTAGCCGCGGGAGCGCTGGCAAGTGCAGGCGGGCTTTCGCTGAAAGCGGAACCCCAGACCGCAACGGATTGGGTAACTCTCGGGAAAACGGGCGTAAAGGTGACCCGGCTCGCCTTCGGCACCGGGAGCATGTCCGGGCAGGTGCAGCGTGACCTGGGGCAGGAGCAGTTTACCCGGCTGGTGCGTTATGCCCATGAGCGCGGTATTCGCTTCTTCGAGACCGCGGAAACGTACGGCGGAATGCACGAGATGCTGGGCATAGCCCTGCAGGGTGTTCCACGCGATAGCTATAAGCTGATGACCAAGGTCACGACTCGTGACGGCGTGAACCCGCAGGAGAAGATCGACGAGTTACGCAAGATGGCGAAGACCGAGTACTTCGACATTGTGCTGTTGCACTATCAACATACTCCTACATGGCCAACCGACACCGTCAAGTGGCAGGACGGAATCTCCGAGGCACAGGTAAAGCAAGCTGTGTTGTCACACGGCGCGTCGGTACACGGACTGCCCGCTTTGCGCCAGGTGCCGGACAACAAGTGGCTGCAAGTTGCCATGATCCGAATGAACCATAAGGGCGTAAGAATGGACGCGGAAGACTACGGCACCTCGGGACTGGGAAATGTAAGCGAAGTAGTTACGCATGTGAAGCAGGTCCGCAAAGACGGAATGGGCGTGATCAGCATGAAGCTGGTGGGCGAAGGTCAGTTTACCCAGCGTGCCGACCGCCAGGCAGCAATGAAGTTCGCTTTCAGGAATGCGGGTGTGAATGCGGTTACGGTTGGCTACAAGAACACGGCGGAGATCGACGAGGCGATTGAAAATCTGAACCTGGCGCTGGCCTAGCTCTGTTTTGCATCAGCGCACGACTAAACAGGCTGCGGAAATTGAGATACGTCGGGACTGCCTCGCCGCAGCGAGTGTTATCCCCGGCCCAAACGTAATGAAATCATTGTGGGCTTTAACCCCTGAGGTGACTCAGGTGCACAGATCGCATTAACCGCAGGTCCCTCCACTACGCTACGCTCCGGATTTCCTGTGGATCGACAAAACTCCCACAAAGTCGTCATCCTGAGCGAAGCGCCTCACAGATTTATCGCGTGACACAGTGCTTGAATGGCGCGGAGTCGAAGGACCCCGACGGTGCTTATCTGCCCATGCTGTTCGGAGCTTTTCGACCACCGAAGCCCGAAAACTGGATCTTGTTGAGGCACGCTCTTGATGGTCACGGATACATCTTTCGGCCCCAGGAAAAGACCGTGGCGGGTCTGCCAGGAGCGGGCGTCGGTGGTTGAAAAGCTCTGAGCGGCATGGGTAAGATAAGCACACTCGGGGTCCTTCGACTCTGCGCCATTCAAGCACTGTGTCACGCGATAAATCTGTGAGGCGCTCCGCTCAGGATGACGACTTTGTGGGAGTTTTGACGATCCACAGGAAATCCGGCGTAGCGTAGTGGAGGGACCTGCGGTTAGCGCTTCGTTTTCAGTGGGTCCAAAATAGGGAACCTGATTTGAGTTCTCACGCAGACTCTAAAGGCCCAATGATTGGACTGGATTTCTGCCGGGGATAACGCTCGCTGCGGCGAGAGTTTTTTCCGCAGCCTGTTTAGCCCCTGAGGTACGGTTTTCGCTTGTACCTGCACGGCACCTACCGGATGCCCCACCCTCGCTGTGTGTGCTTGCAAGCAAGCGTGGGGCATCATTTTTTTGCGCAACACCGACGGAATGATAATGAGACCTCTGCTTGTCGCTTTGGTATTAACGGGTACGGTTGCCGTCGCAACCGCTGAGAGTCCTGCGCAATCCTGTGAAGGCCTGGCCCGGTTGGCCTTCCCTAATGCATCGATCACCTCCGCGCAGGTAGTCGCCGCAGGTGCGTTCAACCCGCCAGATTCCACCGCTGCCGCGTCCTCCGATTTGCCTGCATTTTGCCGCGTGGCCGCCACCCTCAAGCCGTCGAGCGACTCCGACATCAAAACCGAGGTTTGGTTACCCATCGCCGGATGGAATGGCAAACTGCTCGCAGTGGGCAACGGCGGCTGGGGCGGACCGCTAGACTACGAGGTGATGAGCGATGGCCTGCGCAGGGGTTATGCCATCACCGCAACCGACGACGGTAACCCCACGCGGGGTAGAGGCGAGTTTGTTTACGGGCACCCCGAAAAGCTAATCGACTTTGCCTACCGCTCCGAACATGAAATGACGGTCAAGGCCAAGGCGATCGTTCGCGCCTTCTATGGCAGCGATCCGCGGTACTCCTACTGGGATGGATGTTCAGGAGGCGGCCGGGAAGGCCTGCTGCAGGCATATCGCTATCCTGATGAATTCGACGGCATAATAGCCGGCGATCCCGCCGATTTCCGTCGCAACGCGTGGGCGCTCTGGCTGGCAAACGCAAGCTTCAAAAACCCGGCGGACTATATTCCGCCGGGTAAGTACCCCATGATCCACCAGGCAGTACTCGATGCCTGCGATGCCATCGACGGCTTGAAGGACGGGCTGATCGATAATCCCACCCGCTGTCATTTCGATCCGAAAGTACTGCAGTGCGCGAGCGAAGACAAGCCTTCCTGCCTGACGGCGCCACAAGTGCAAACCGCGCGCACCATCCTGAGCCCGGCAACGACGCGTAGCGGCCAGGAGATTTTTCCCCGCCTGGAACCAGGCACCGAGCTGCGCTGGGGCCGGCTGGCTGGAGGGCCTGAGCCCGCGCCCCTGTTTCTCGACTACTTCAAGTTCGTGGTTTTCAAAAACCCGGACTGGGATTGGCGAACCTTCGACCTGGAACGCGACTCTGCCCTGGCCAACCAGGCCGGCAAGGACACCGTTGCCCTCAATCCCGATCTCAAACGATTTGCCGGGCATGGCGGCAAGCTGATGCTCTATCACGGTTGGGCCGATCAACAGGTGGCTCCGGGCGCGACGGTCGAATTCTATAAGTCAGTGGCCGCGTTGGATGTTAGTCCCGCGCCGCAATCCGCATGGGTGCGCTTGTTCATGGCGCCCGGCATGGCGCACTGCGGGGGCGGCGAGGGACCCAATACCTTCGATAAGATCAGCGCCATGGAGCAATGGGTTGAGCACCGCAAAGCGCCCGATCAAATCATTGCGTCGCATAGTGTAAACGGCAAAATCGATCGCACGCGGCCGCTCTGCCCCTATCCACAAACCGCCGCGTACAAGAGAGCCGGCAGCACCGACGACGCCGCGAACTTTGTTTGCAGGTAGCCTGCCCATGATCGAGATCAACTCCAATCGCCTGTGGAGCCGCATTGAAGCGCTGAGCCGCATGACGGATCCGGCGAAGCCCTGGACGAGGCGTGCCTTCGATGCCCAGTTCGCCAAGGGCAGGACCTGGCTCGAAGCTGAGTTCAAAGCGGCCGGCCTGTCGGTTGCGATCGATGCGGGCGGGAATCTTGTTGGCCGCACTTCAGGGACCGGGCAGGGATTAGGGGCCCTGGTCGCGGGATCGCATTCAGATACAGTTCCGGCGGGCGGCCGTTTCGATGGCGTTCTCGGCGTGCTCGCGGCCCTGGAGGCCGTGCAGTCTATTCGTGAACAGCAACTCTCGCTGTTACATCCTCTTGAAGTCGTAGACTTTCTTGCCGAGGAGCCCAGTGAGTTTGGCATCTCCTGCATCGGCAGTCGAAGTTGGGCCGGCGTGTTGACTGCGTCGGATCTCGCCCGCCAGTTGCCTTATGGTCTCACGCTTGCTATTGCAATTGACAGCGTGGGTGGAACTGCGGGTCGGCTGGGCCCACCGATTCGTGACCGTGATTCTGTTGCAGCGTATGTCGAGGTGCACATTGAACAGGGGGTTGTGCTCGCGGAACGAAAGGCTGCGATCGGCATCGTAACTGCGATTGTGGGGATTCGACGCTATGAAGTCACGGTCGAGGGACGCGCCGATCACGCCGGGACCACTCCCATGCATCTTCGCCGCGACGCGCTGGTTGGGGCTGCGGATTTCCTCCGTACGGTCGACCATCTGGCGCGGGCCCAGCCGGCTGAGAGTCCCTACCTGGTTGCCACGGTGGGCAAGCTGTCAGTCGAACCGAATGCGATCAATGCTGTGCCCGGGGCGGTCCACATGATACTTGAGACGCGCAGCACCGAGCAGCCTGCACTGGATCAATTTGAGCGAGCGCTGTGGAAGCAGACCGAGGGCGAATTGCGCGACCGGGGATTGCGCCTGCACGTCACGCAGTTAAGCCAGACCTCACCGACTGCCTGCTCGCCGATGATTCAGGACGCGATCGAGGAAGCATCGACAGCGGTGGGATTTTCGAGCACCCGGCTCCCCAGCGGCGCTGGCCACGACGGTGTGTTCGTCGCTCCCATCGCACCCATGGGCATGATCTTTGTGCCCTGCCGTGACGGTCGAAGCCACACGCCGGAAGAATGGGCAGAACCTGTGGACTGCGCCAACGGCGCGCGCGTTCTCGCGGAGACGCTGCTCTTGCTGGATACCAACGTCCTATGATGATGAAAGCGCCGCTCTTCCCTTCTTCATCCCGCCACAGGCGTAACCGGATTTCTTGCGAAGCAGCACTCGAGTCCACTCAAGTCCAGCCCCGGACGAGACCGCGCGTGCGCCTTTCAGCGAGGAAAGGAGCACTATGGGCGGCTTAGCTGCCGAGGTACGGTTGTTATATCCCCCTCCCTCCGTACGAGCGGATCTCCCGCATACGGCACTCCAGTTTGTGGTCCTTCGACGGCAGCGATCGAAGCAAACCGAGTTGAGCAATACACATAAATGTGAGATTCTTACACATTGGGGGGGTGCAGTGCGGACGAATGTCGAAATCGACGATAAGTTGGTGAGCCACGCTATGCGGACCAGCGGTGCTCGCACCAAGAAGGCAGTTGTAGAAGCCGGCTTGCGATTACTGGTAAAGACGCATTCGCAGACATCGATCCGCAAACTCCGGGGCAAGGTGCAATGGGAAGGAGACTTGAATGGGTCTCGTATGGGCCGCGTTCGCGAGTAGTGTCCCCCAATGACCCTCGTGGATACCACTGTCTGGATTGATTACCTCCGAGGAAACGTCAATCCGCACACAGATTGGCTTGACCGAGAGCTGAGCCAGCAACGTCTTGGATTAACCGATCTTATCTTGTGTGAAATTCTGCAAGGAATCCGGATCGACTCGGATTTCAAGCGAGTACGGCGGGAGTTATCCAGATTCGAGGTATTCGATATGGGAGGAGAGTTGCTGGCTGTTGCGTCGGCACGGAACTATCGCTTCCTTCGGTCACACGGCCATACCGTACGCAGGACCATCGACTGCCTAATTGCCACTTTTTGTCTGCTTGAGGGACATTCGCTCCTCCACCGCGACCGCGGTTTTGACCCTTTTGAGACACATCTCGGCCTTCGCGTTATTCACCCGTAGTTGGGAAAGCGGGGGGACCGCGGCGACGGCAACGATCCGATCTCAAGGCCCGGGCCCGGATTTCCTGCCACGCTGCACTGGAGAGAACCGCGTGTGCGCCTTTCCATGAAGAAAGGCGCATGAAGTTCACCGAAGCCACCAGGTTCCACAGGAAATCCCGGGGGAGGGCCGACCGCCAAACGTCAGCCCAGTCCGGAACCCTGGATTTCCACATCGATTACTGAGCACTGATCGGCATGATTAGGCTGGGAGCTACGCTACAGGCTCCAGGTGACGAAGCGCGCCACGTTGAGCCGTCGGCATAGGTTACTGAGTTCAGCTCGATGGTTCGGATAGCGGAGAAGTAGGCGAACGAAAGTTCACGGGAAGCGCTGCTATTTCCCTTCACTTCCAATGCCACATCAACCGTCTTCGCGAGGTCAGGTGTTTCCTGCGCTCCAGGGGTGTCTGAGACAAAAATTACTCGCCAATTGTGACTGAACCCACGAGCGGTGATTTCGGCGTTGACGATATCGTGCGGCAACAAATTGATCATTTTGAGGTTGATTCGCTGTTCCGGGGTGGACGGAACAACATCGTCTGCCGGGCCGGACTTAGCGTTCCTTTCCGCAAAGCGACCGCTATGGGTTACTTGCATACCGACTGGACATTTCGCCGGGTCAATGCGTGTGGGATGTGTGTATTGCCCTAACGCGGATGTGGTTGCGAACACGATGGCAAGCGGGAGGATGCTGGCATATTTCATATCTGCCCCCAGGTTCGTACGTTTGACACAAACAGGCTACTCCTGCCGATTTGCTTGAGCAAGGGACTGAAGATTCTGCGCAGCTACCGATAGTTTGACGTCAGCAGGGATTGTCGGGATCAAAGGCAATGAGCAGCTGCAGATCAAGCAAGGTGTGAAGAATGATCGGGAGCACTAAACCGCCGCTGGAGATGGCCACGAGTCCTAGTGCAAGGCCGATCACAGTCGACATGACCAGCCCGCGTGACCCCTGATAGAGATGATTCCAGCCGAACAAGATAGAGGACACAAGAAGCGCGGCGATCCAGGGCAGGCGCACCGTGCCGTGCAGTGTTTGCAGAACAAAACCGCGAAAGATCCATTCTTCGCAGACGCCGGCACTGACGCTGAGTAATGCAAAGAGAAGGCGCTCTGGTTGAGTATGCGGCAGAAAATACGCGAGACTTTCATACGCCCGCGTGTAAGCGGCTATGCGCTTCGGCTGGAACAGGCAGTGCAGGCCGGGGGCGAGAGCCAGAACGAAGAACCCAACCAGAACCACATGGAGGGTCCATCTTCTCCATGAGGAATTGAATAGCCAACTCGGTCCAACGATCCCGTGCCAAGCCGGGAGGATTGCGCCGCCTCGCCAGAACCAACACACGATAGCTATCGTCCACAGTGACAACAGAGTCATGTAATAAAGGCGGACACGACGTGAAGAGTTTGGGTCCGCCTTCAATCTCTTAGCAGCGGCGAGATCCCAGAACGGTGTGACAAAGGTCAGAACCGCCAAGATGACCAGGCCCGATGTCGAAGGCCAATAAAAGTTCAAAGCAACCACCTCCAATATATATAAACGTAATTTTACATTTACATATATTGCCACCCCCTGTAAAGTGATGGCGGGGACTTTTTAAATTGCCAAGAGCGACTTTGCGGCAGACATCCGCGAAACAGAAGAGAAGCTTGCGCACCGAAGAGAAGCTGCTTGCTGCTGCAATTCGAGTATTGGACCAGGACGGACTAGATGGTGCGACGGTCCCTCGTATCGCACGGCAGGCCAGGCTTTCGCCGGCCAGCATCTACAGGCGTTTCGTTGATAAAGAAAACCTCTTACATGCTGCCTTCCTGCGTGTCCTGGGGGAAACAAACCTCAATAGCGAGCAGAGGTTACGGTCGCTGCTCCTACGCCACAGCCTTCCCCAGACCGTAACGGCAATCCTATCCACGCTTCTGCAACAGTATCGAGATCATCCGCGTTTGCTGCGAGCGCTCATCCGCATGCTTGATGTAGAGCCGGACTCTGAATTCGCAAGGGAAGCATGGCGCCGTATCGAGGTGAATCTTTCCTGTATGGCTGAGGTCTTATTAGCTCATCGAGCCAGCATTTTACACACCAATCCAGAATTGGCCGTTCGCTTTGCCGTCCTCTCAGCGACCAGTGCTATTGAACTGGTGGTACTTGCTGAGGATTCTCTCTGGTCTGTTGCATTACCTATGTCAGACCACGAGTTCGTTGTAGAGCTTGCACGGCAAGCAGTCACGTACCTAACTGGCCCGGCTTCCGCAGAGCGTCCCGACCGCGATCTCTAACGCCTCATGGCTGAGCGTAGTAAGAGGCGTTCGTGCGTGGGCGGAGACCTGGCTTGTCTACCGTGATCTGCAGTGCGCGGTACTCGATATCCTGAGCGGCATGAGGCGAGTCGAAGGAAAGCACGTAGTACGACTCCAGGTCCGCTATGCATCTGGCGATATTGCCCACCAGGTCTTTGTCGTCTTCGAAGATCTGACCGCCGCTCTGGTACGCGAGAACCGGTAAAGCAAGATTTCCGGGATCCGCCTGATCCGCTCTTTGCACACCCTTAAGAAAGACCTTGTAATAATCTCGCGGCCGGCCGTTCTCGCGCATTAGATTCGGTGAAGAGATGACGTCCATGGTCATCTGAGCGTCGAGAAAGCCGCTGGAGAGATTCAAAATCTCACCGAAGAAGTTTCTCTTGTCCATGGGCGTGCCTGGGTAAGGTCCATCGGAGAGCAGGGGCCAACCGGAGCCCATCCAGATGAGAATGACTCTTCCCGGGACGTCCTCCTGTTCGGTGACCAACTTCGTGAGTGACTGGAGGGATCGATGGAACCGTCGAGCGTTAGGCGCCCCTTGAGGGGAACCGATCGTCTCTATTGGCATATGAACTTTCTTGAGTTGACCGCTGAGGGCGTTGTCATCCCGAGAGGGCTGGCCAAGATCTATCCCGGCGTCAGTGAGGACGGCGATAGAAACAGGAAAGCTAAGTTGCTCCCGGTTTTGATCCAGGTATTTCTCCACAGCGCTCAGTTCGTGTGCAACGTTTTGAAATGAGTTGTTCAGGGTGTCCAGCATGAAAATGATGTGAGGGGGCGGCTTCGCCGTCCGCCCTTCCACCATCTGGAAGGATACGATTTGCTGCGGCTGCTGGTTATCGAGCAGAGTAAAGTCCTTTTGCTGCAGGCCGGAGACCGGCTTGCCGGACGCATCGGTCACAACAACATTGAGAATGATGTGGTGTGCCACTCGACTTGCTCTATCCCGATCCTCCGGCGAGCGGCGCATCAAAACCGCAGGTGGGGCGGCGGCGGGCGTTGTGGACTGCCCAGATGTCCCGACAGGCGGAACAGACTGTTGCGGCCGCAAAGGCAAGGTCATCAGTGCAAGAAGTACGCCGGGCCAGCACTTTTTCATTTAGGTCGACCTCGTTTATCTTCATCCCTTATTTGGAGACTTCTGAAAACCGCCAGTAGGAATGCCGGTCGATCGGGATTGATCCGCGACCAGTTGCCAGATCGAGTGAATTCGTCCGCAGTTTAACTTTACCCTGGAGGCCATCGGCCTATTATTCTTTCGAGAATAACCACCCAAGGAGATCGAACCGCGTTTACCCCAGGCATCACCGGCCGGCTGTAACTTGAAATGCATCAAGGGCCAATCCCCGGGATAAGAAACTCAAAACCCGACTTTACGGGCATTTCGCAGGATCGCTTCCGGATTGGCGGTCAACCGACCATGTGGATTCGTTTGGGAAGTCGCTCGATTTCTGTTATGCGTTCCCGCAAGCGCTCGGCGATTCGGTTAGGTAAAATGTTTGCGCGGGAGGGTTGGCGCATGAAACTCTTGTTGTTCATCTGCACTGCGATCCTTTTGCCACAGGCGATCCAAGCCGCTCCTCAGTCTCAACTGTCGCTTCCTTCCGACGGTCTCGAATTACTGCAGAAGGTGTCGCAGCACTATGCGGACGCCAAGCAGTATTCGATCCAATCAACGGAAGAGCGAACCATGAGCAACGATTACTTTCGTCAGTGGACCAAGACGGTTGCCATCGCAGCCGAGGAACCGGGCGGCCGCTTCCATTTTGAGGGCCAGACCCACCTCGGTGATGCGGCCGAGATTTCAGACGGCGGGACAATCTGGAAGTACCGCGCCAATCAACACCGGTACACTGCGAAGCCAGTGACAGAAGCGCCTGCGGCCACAAAATCGAGCCCGGTCGGCTTCTCCGAAATGGGTTTGTTGCAAGCCAAAAACCTTCGCAAATCGCTCGCGGCTTCTGCCGAACGAATCAAGTCTGCGGAGCGTCTTCCGGATGTAGACCTCATTGTGGATGGCCGCAGGTATTCCTGTGCAGTCGTTCATATCGGACGATCCGACCTGAAGCGAACGAGACCGGACGAGAAGTTCGACCGGACCATATGGATCGATAAGAGTACAGGCACGATTCTGAAGATCGTCGAGCGCTCTTCCGGTAATTTCAATGGTATTGCGCAAGATGACGAAGCCACGACGATCTATCCTCACACCGAATTGGATAGTCCTCTTCCAGAGAGTCTCTTCGTGTTTTCGGCAGCGCCCGATGCGCACCAGGTTAATGAGTTCCCGAGCCCAGCGGAAGAAGCGTTTGGAGGGAACTTACTCGGTGATCGCGTGCCTCCGTTGAAGTTCAAAGCGGTTGATGGGACGATCACGCCCATCGAGTCCTTTCGTGGCAAAACGGTGCTCATCGACCTCTGGGCGACCTGGTGCGCGCCGTGCGTTGCCGCGCTTCCCTCCCTCGCCAAGCTCGCGAAGGAGGGAAAGGAGAAAGGGCTCGTCTTGATCACCGTAGACCGAGACGAAGACCCGAACAAGGCTGCCGCGTACCTCAAAGAGAAAGGCTTGGCCTTGACCAACTTCCACGATGGAGACGGACAGATCGAGTCGATGCTCGGATCTTCGCCACTGCCGCGGGAATTGATCATTGATCAAGCTGGATGGGTTGTGGTTGATGCACAGCTCGACGAAAACAGGCTGCGCTCGCGTCTGGCGGAACTCGATCCGGCGTTCAAAGAGTTTGCTCCGAAAGCTCAAGCCAACCCCTGAATGGAGGGGACCTCCCAAGGAGCCCGGGTGCTGGAACGGTGACCGCCACGCTGGATACCGAAACCAACGAGTTCATATATCACGTTTGAGTTCAGTGGGTTGACTGGTCCAGTTGTCGCGGCGCACTTTCATGGACCAGCGGCGGCAGGGGCGAATGCGAAGCCACAGCTTCCGATTACTAACCCGACCGGCCACCTTGCTGTGGAAAGGATGAGCCAGATAACAAGTCCCATTGATGGTATGGCGACCCTGACACCCGAACAGGCTAAGGAACTGGTGGATGGTAAGTGGGAAGTCAGACTTTAGGCGCAATGAGTGCCGTGGAACGGGGCTATCGGTAATTTGCGCCATGAACACCTGGCGGGTGAGGAACTTACCGATAACCCGACTTCAGGCACTACGAAGATTCTTCCGGGAAGGCTTGTGACACACCCAGGATGCGTTGTTTTACACTTAGCAGGAGCGATTTCCACCTAGTTTTCGTCTAAGCAGTCAGACCATTGGCGCTTAGTTGCGCATCTTGGAGGCGACTATGAAGTTGATCTCCGTGACAGTATTAACCGTCTCGTTGTCCTTTGTCGGAGCTTTTTCCAGCATTAAAGCGCAAGATGCTTCAGTTACTCCCGCCAGTGACGTCGGCCAATGCGTGAAGTGGTTGAAAGCAACGGTTTCTACGCGTGCGCTTGACCCTATGGACTTCTGTTCCGGTATCTGGGACGGGCACACTGGCGGTTGGGACGCAATCTTCAAATGCGGACAGCCGGCACAACAGTTCACTGGCACGGCACCTAAGTACTGCGCGTCATCCGGTCAAATTAGCGCAGGTGAAGCGTGGGCGGCTGGATTTAGCTCCGCAACGAGGTACGGAAGCGACCTTCTTGGCGAAACCTCTGACGCCGCGAAGGACTCGCCACAGGCCGCCGCTACGTTCTACAGCAGAACAGCAGTGTGGATGGGAAGCATCAGGGTGCCTGCAGGAATGTACAAGCTTATTCCTTCCAAGTCGCCGGATGGGTGGAGTCTTGCAGTCGCCAAGCAGGACGGAGAATGGAACGATGCCAAGCCTACGCCGCAATATCTGGGAAGCGTTCAGATGAAGGGCTCAGCGTCTGACAACACCGGGAAGCACCACCTCGTGATATCGACCAGACGCTGGGCGGAGGGATGTCCGGGTCCGTCGCCGGACTTCAATGTTCGGGAACTACATTTCATGTACGGGAGCACCGATCTTTTCGTGTGCATCCGCCCGGAGCAGGTTCCACAAAGCCAAGAAGCAAATATAAGTGAACGGTGACTTGCATCCCGCCGAATGAGACACGTTTCTTAGTAGTTCCGAATCGATGCGCTGGTTGGTCGGCAAGCCAGAGGTAATGTGGTAGCCAGTCCTTGCGCAGTCATGCCGATCCGTCGAAGAACTGAACCTCCCGCAAAACGGGGTTTTCGGTAAATTGCTCCTGCCAGACGCCGCAGTTCGAGGGAACCTACCGAAAACCCGACTTTGCGGGAAGTACTCGCACTGCTGTTACGCTGATATCCAGGCAGGGACTGTTCAAATCTACGATCTCAGTATGAGTGACCTCCATTCATTGTTTCGGGTCGAATCGGCCGAGCACCACCTCCGACCGGGACGCACAAAACACACTTTGTCGGATGCCTCCGGTGTACGTGCCTTCCCAACTTTTAAAGCGCTGGAGATATGCTCTTCTGCAGATGACGCGGGCTATTACCTAATGTACGAAGCAGAGTCAGGGCATGGGACTGACACTTGGCACCGGGCCCTCGAAGATGCCATGCACCAAGCCGAATGGGAGTTTGGCGTCAATCGCGCTGAGTGGATCAAGACCGATAGGCCCTACAGGTGAGGAGCCGTCCGGAGCAGGCGCAATCGACTCAGTCTGAACGTCCCCGTTGGCAAATGCCTGAACCGATAATCCGACTTCGCAGGCACTTCAAGCTGGAAGCGATTGGCTGCCCCAGGCTTCCCCACTACAATTGCCCTCGGTGAGAGATGAGTCTCAGAGGCTTTCAAGGTTCTCAGTTCAGGCGAGATCGACCCCTTATGAACCCAGGAGAAGTTGTCCGGTGGTGGGAAGGTCGTCGTTTCTTCTTTAATTCCGTCGTCGGTTGTACAGGTGTCATCACTTGCGTCTTGTTGATTGTCTGCGCATTCACTGCTGAGTCAACTGTCGACGAGCCCATCGGCATGCCGGACGGCCCGTTACTTGGGGTCTTCGGCATCGTGTTCTATGGAGTTCTCGCCAATGTCCTTTACACCGGTGGGTGGATTTCCGAGCTGCTTATGAGGGCCGTCACGACGACGGAAAAAGCCTCCGCCTTTGGGCTGAGGGCATTCCGCACAGGAGTGTACTTCTCGATGTTGCTCACACTCTGCCCTGCCGTTGTCTGCTGGATCGCCTTTGCGGTTGCTCTCTTGAAGGGACAAAAGTACGGGCCAGCAGGCGAGTAGCCTCAGATGAAGTTACTGAAAATCCGACTTTCGAGGAAGTTGATCTGTCGCAGCTCCCCGCGAGACTGTCACGATCTGGGAGATTTCAGGAGTTCACACGCTTTTCAGCGCGTTTAGCCGCAATACTCAAAACGATCATCAAAGGCCAGATAATCATCAGGCTGTAGGCATGCCACCTGCTGTAATCGAATACAGCTTGGCTTACTTCGTGGTATGCCTTCATTCCATGGTAGGGCCCGTATAGGTAGTACCGCCCTCCGTCGATCTTGCCGTTCACGGCATCGCCACCAAGGTAGGAAGCCCCAATCAAAAACGATACAAAGTCCAGCAGACCGACAACGGTCACGACAGCGGCAAGCTTCGATAGTACGCGCGTCGCTATCGTGAACATCCTGCGTCTGGAGTCTTCTCGGATCGCTTTCGCAAGATCTCTGGACTTCTCAGCTCTGGCCGCGTTCGGCATAACAGCATCATAGCGTTAGCACTGAAGAAGGAACGCGATGTTCCAGAACAGGCTAACTGCTCGCAAAACGGGATTATGGGCAACTTGACCTGTTTACCCGGATGGTAAAGCCTCGGGATGGTGAAGCCCGGTGGGTTCTTACCGGGTTTCTAGTTTTCCCAGGCTGATTCAGTATTTCGAGAAAATCTTGAGCAAGTCCAGAAAGCGCCCACTCTTCTTGTATTCGGCCATTCGTCGCTTCTTTTGTTTCACTCCTCCGAAGATCACAATCGCGATGACCCCGACGATCACCACTGCTGTTCCGAGGAGTTTTGTGGCAGAAAGGATGTGGTACCAATTCATGTTAGCCATGCTACCGCATGATTTCAGGCTGATTCGCTGGCGAATCAGCCGGGAGCACGCTGACGAAGTTCCCGGAAAACTGGATTATAGGTAACTTCATCTGTTTACCAGCCGATCACACAGGGAATTTACCCGAAAACCCGACTTTTCAAGAGGTATTCAGTGATGTGCGAAATCAATCACAATGGCCACTAACCAGACGACTGCTGCCAACAGCCAAAAGCGGCCACCGCTCCAATGTTTGCGGGCGAGAATGATCGCCCAAGCGACATTGATCACGAAGAATACTGCGACGATTGGGAAGACGTGGAGGCCCCAGACAAATGGTTCTCCCGTCACCGTACTTATGCCTGCCGCACGTTCAGCTGGGATTACCCAACCTCCGCGTGAAGCCGCGAACACGTAGAGAATCCCCCCAACTGCGTTCGCGACAAGCAGGGCTATCGGCTGTGCGCCAACGGAACTTTTCGGCGGCTGCATGGCTGATGCTGATCGACTCGGCTCCTGCATAGGGTCCTGCATGATCCAGCCTACCAAAGTGAGTTCCCGCAAAACGGGGTTATCGGTAACTTTCCGTCCCGTCCCCCCGGCTGAGCCAAGTGCCCGAAAACCCGACTTTTCGGGCAGTCAGCCCTGAGCGATTCGCAAACCGCGCACGTCTTTCACGACAGACAATTTTTATTGCCTGCGATGGGCACACGAAACTCCAGAATGCAACCTGCACAAGATCTCGGAGAGTACACCCATGACCGCGCGTCTTGCCCACAAGCTGGACCGAAGTAGAAGGCTTTTACTCCTTGCTACTGCATGGATATCCGTTGCCATACCGACCACGTTTGGTCAGGCGAACGCGTCGCAACCGGCTAATGCATGGGCAGCCCAAGCGCCAATGGCAGAGATGCCGAAGGTGCCTCTATGGCAGACGACGGCAGGCGTCAAGATGGCATTCGATGTTGCTTCCGTCAGGCAGAGCAGCCCAGACGCCCCGTTCAAGGAGAACGTCGCCTTGGATGCACTGGATGCCTTCCCCCCAACCGGTGGACTCTTCACAGCTAACTCTGGACTACCCAGTTACATCATCTTTGCGTACAAGATCGTTGATACTAGCCAGTATCAGTCGCTAACAGCTCAACTGCCAAAGTGGGCGCAGACGAACAAATTCACGATCGAGGCTCGCGCGGATGGCAGTCCGACTAAAGACCAGATGCGCCTGATGATGCAGTCTCTGCTGGCGGATCGCTTCAAGCTGGCTGTTCATGTTGAGAGCCGCCAGCTTCCGGTGTACGCGCTCGTTCTAGACAAGCCGGGTAAGCTGGGGCCACAACTCAAGCCACATCCCGACGACGTGCCCTGTCCCACCACGCCGTCGCCACATCCCTCCGGTCCAGCGCCAGCGCCCTTTTGCAATGCCCTGCAGATGTGGCCTGTAAATGATCAATGGCACGCGAGAATGATGGCTTTAACGATGGAGCAGATTGCGGACCATCTGGTCACTCCTATAGGAACTGGCTGGGGAGGTCTGGACCACCGACCGGCATTGGATCAAACTGGGCTTGGTGGAAGGTTCGATTTCGATATCGAGTTCACGCCACAACGACACACCGAAGACGCCCAGCCTGAAGCGTTCGGACCGACGTTTACCGAGGCGTTGAAGAATCAACTCGGCCTCAAATTGGTAAAGCAAACGGGTCCGGTGAACGTGTTTGTAATCGATCACATCGAGATGCCTTCGCCGAACTAGAAGCGGACGGAACATCCGATGTCGACTAGTGCAAATCGCCCTCGTAGCGAACCACAAGGCCGCAGAAGTTGGCTTTGCTGTGGTAACGGCATGTGGGTTGCTGCAAGAGCCCTTAGACTGTGTCGAGCATCTTGAAGTTCCGGCGAAACGGGATTTTGAGTAACTTGCCCGTCCTGTCCCCTCCGGCTTCGGCAATTTACCCAAAATCTGACTTTGCGGAGAGGTTCGGTAAGCGTCCGGGATAGACCATGTTGACTACGCTAAGGTTGTAGATGCTTGAGAAGGGATCGGGGAATGTTCTTTATGGCCGTCAAGGTATAGGCTTCTTTCCACTCTCTTACTCTGGCGTGGTTAGGGGGAAACTGCATGATTTGCTCATTTTCAATCTGGAAACCGATTGTGGTAAGCATCGTTTTTGTGGCGTCGTCTACGGCTGGCGCCAAAGCCCCTATGTCTTGGCCTAGGCCCGGGTTCCACGTTCCGATGGTGGCAAACCTGCCCTTTACCGCCGATCTCGTGGAGGACAGTTGGAATTACCTGCCTGAGGGGAGCGAGACACACCATTTTAAAACGGTATACTCCATCGCTCGGGACAACGACGGCCGGGTTTCAGTGAAACATCCGCCTTCGAGCGACACTCCCATGGCGTTCCTTATAGACATTTGGGATCCGATTGAGGGTACCGAGACGTCCTTCCATTCATGCGTCCAGGATGCGAAGGATCCTGCATCTTCCAACGGCTGTGCCGTCGAGAAAGTGGCAAAGGTGTGGGCCGCTCCTCGTCGAAATCCTGATTCAGGTCCGCCGGTGTTTCCTGATCCGTTCAAGCCGTTACCGGCGCATCACTCTAGCGATCTCGTGCCGCGATCCGGTGAACTGGTGGACCTCGGCGAGAAGAGTATCGAAGGAACAAAAGTGCGCGGTTATCGCAATGTGGGGACCTCTCATCTTACCTGTAATGGTGTGCCCCTCACCACTTCGAAGGAATGGTGGCTCTCTGAAGAAGCAGCTTTAGAAGTTTCGGTTACCACTCGCACATCTGGCCCGGCATCTCTTCACTTCGCGTGCTCGAGCACGATGACATTCGAATTGACGAATATGCAGCGGGTCGATCCGGACCCGGATTTATTCCAGGTTCCACCGGACTACGAAATCGTGCAAAAGCCGCCGATCAAACCGCAGGAGTTGGCTTCGTCGCCCAAAACCAGGTGACGCACAAACACAGCGGGGACGTTTGGCGAGCTATAGTGAGATCTCATCGGGTGGTTTCAAAGATTGGAGGCGCGGGTCGGAATCGAACCGACGCATAAAGGTTTTGCAGACCTCTCCCTTACCGCTTGGGTACCGCGCCATCTCTTGGACATTGTACCGCCCGGCCGGGCAAAAGGCGGTCTGCAACCGAACAGTGTCAACTTGTCGCTTAGACCTTCGGCTCCGAAAACGTGGGTGGCTCGGAAGGTAGCCATCTGGAGCGGGAGACGGGACTTGAACCCGCGACCCTCGCCTTGGCAAGGCGATGCTCTACCACTGAGCTACTCCCGCATACGTCCTGAGGCAGTATATCGGGCGGCTCGCCGCCCGGTCAACGCGCGGCCCCTATTCCCCGCCCCTGAGATAGCCCTCGACCGCCTCCAGCTGCCTGTCGATGCCCAACGTCGTATCGACCTCCAGCTTCGGCTGCAGGATGGGCTCAAAGTGCTGCTTGATCCTGCGATAGAGCGCCGGATCACGATTTTTTGCCGGATGGCCGGGATCGTTGCGGGCCAGGCGCTCTTCCGCGACCGCATCCGCACACGTCACGTGCAGGATGCGCCAACGCGCGCCGGCTTGCTTCGCCGCCAGCAAAACCTCCTCAATCTGCGCCTGCGTCGAGAAGGTACGCCCATCGAAAAAGATGTACTTCACCCGCCGGCGCTCCGTCAGGTAGACCGCAGCCTCCACCATCGCGCGCATGCACAGTTGATCCTGCTCCGCGCTGTAGTCCGTCAGCGCATCGGGAAACAGCGCGCCACGCACACGATCCTTATCGAGAATGGCTGCGCCCAAGACGCTCCGCCAAGGCCCTGGCAAGCGTGCTCTTGCCCGTCCCAGGCAAGCCGGCAAACAATTACCCAAGTGGTCGATTCTGCAGGCAAGCGGCCGCCTATTCGTCCAACATGCGGCCGTCACGCATGTGCAGGATGCGGTCTCCAATCGCCGCCGCCTCGGGGTTATGCGTGATCATCAATACCGTTTGCTTGAACTCCTGGGTCGAGCGCCGCAGCATCTCCAGCACCGCATCGGAATTGGCGGTGTCCAGATTGCCGGTCGGCTCATCGGCAAGGATGATGGCGGGGCGCGTAATGAGCGCGCGGGCAATCGCGACCCGCTGCTGCTCCCCCCCGGAAAGCTCCGCCGGACGATGATCGAGGCGGCCGGCAATGCCCAGCAGATCTGTAAGGTGATGCAGCAGCTCCTCGTCCTGCGCGCTGTGGCTGCCGGCGATCTCGCGCGCGATTTCGATATTGCCGCGCGCCGTCAAGCGTGGGCAGCAGATTGAACTTCTGAAAGACAAAGCCAATCTTCGTCTTGCGCAATACGGTGCGCCGGGAGTCGCTCAGCGGGCGAAATCGATGCCATCGATCAAGACGCTGCCCGAAGTTGCGCGCGTCAGCCCGCCAAGAATGTAGAAGAGCGTCGATTTGCCGCTGCCCGAGGGGCCGACAATGCTGACAAACTCGCCCGGCGGCACGACAAATGAGACGTTGGTCAGCGCAGGAACGTCTACCTTACCCGCCCGGTAGATCTTGCTCAGGTTTCTTGCCGCAATGATGGGCTGCACGTTCTTGATTGTAACTGGCAGCGTCACCTAGAAGTTGCGAGACGCTTGATCGAACGCGTCGGGGCCGAATCCTGATCAAGCGCCGACCACCACCGCGTCCCTGGCTTCCGCCTGCCGCTCCTCCATGGCGGCAACCAGGGGCGCAACCAGGGGACGCAGGCCGTGCCCTTTCTTGGGACCGCGCTTGCGGGCCACCATCACCCGAATGCGCTCCAGCATCTCCACCGGCGAGCAGGCGCCCTTGGGCAGAAAGGCGTCGGCACGATTGGCGCGGTCGAATGCCTTCACGCTCCCGCTGATCAGGATCGTCGGCACCTCCGGTGCCAGCTCCTTCATCCGGCGAATAAGCTCGTTCCCGTCCATATAGGGCATGATCAGGTCGCTCAGAACCAGGTCGATGCCTCCTTCGCGAAACAGCTCCAAGGCTCGTTCACTCCCGGCGGCCGTAAGCACACGATAGCCCCGGGTCTCCAGCATGAATTTGCGCACGGAAAGTGCCTGCTCATTGTCGTCAACGCACAAAATAGTCTTCTTCGGCCTCATGGTTTCCTAAAATTCTCCTTTCAAAGGAGCGGTGAAACGCGGGCCGCACATCCATGTGCGTGTCCGCCGGGGTTGGGGGAGAACGGAATAAGCCGCGTCTTCGATGGTTGCCGTAGCCGCTGAACAGATCCTGCTTGCGGTCACCAGCCACCACGGTGACAGCAGGTCTCTACTCAGCAGCAGCGCGCACTCCAGGCGCGTCCGGTCTGAATTCAGTTGTCAGATTTAATGGCCGACAGTTGCGTTACCTGAACGGCAAACGCTTGGACAGAGTACGAAGATGAAAGCGATGTGTAAACGGAGAAGATCAAGCGAAGTGCTGCTTGCTTTTTTGCAAAAGTTCCACCGCGAAATGGCGTCCTGTTGCCAGTGTTGCTGATGGGCAGTATCAGCCCTGTTGAAAGAATGTGAATCATTCAAGGAAAAACTGCTCTTTTGCAGCACGATCAGTGCTGCTGCAAAAAGGTTTTCTGCGGAATCTCGCTCTCCGGTGTTTTGCATTTGTGGGTCGCTCGCCTGTTGCCGTGTGCACCAGCCGGCCTGGTTCGACTATATGCCGATGGTCATTGGACTTTCGAAAGTTTGACACCTGGTGCCGCCGGTTCTATGCTTAACCCAGATGCCGCTTACGCTTAATGAAATGGCTCTCACCTCTCACCACCCCGGCTCTCTCTGTTGTAGCTGCTGTTGCTGCTGCACGCTGCGGGTGTGTTTCTAGATCGAATCGCAAGCTTCGAATCCTGACATACGAACTCATCCACCCGCAGCCGGCCACCCGCCGCGGGTTCCCTCGCGCTTGGAAGCAAGCCTGGAAACAACGCCGGAAGGCCAGCTGGCCAACCAAGCTTCGACGAGGAAGAGACCATGAGCACCGAATCACGCATCCCACGCATTCTTGAGCAGGCGCCCGACTTCAAAGCCAAGAGCACGCATGGCGTCATCCAGTTAAGCGATTACACCGCCAAGGGCAAGTACGTGCTGCTCTTCTCCCACCCCTCCGATTTCACCCCCGTGTGCACCACGGAGTTTATCGAGTTTGCCCGGCGCTCCGATGATTTTGAGAGACTGAATGTGCAGTTGATCGGAGTCTCGATTGACAGCATCTACTCGCATATCGCCTGGGTCCGCGACATCGAGCGCAATGCGGGCGTGGAGGTAAAGTTCCCGGTGGTTGCCGACCTTGACCAGAAAGTCTCGCAGGCCTACGGCCTGGTGCATGAAGCGGCCTCGGATACGGCCACGGTGCGTGCGGTTTTCGCTATCGATCCCAAGCAGAATATCCGCGCGATTGTTTACTACCCGATGCAATTGGGGCGTAATGTAGATGAGTTGATCCGCATCTTCGAGGCGTTGCAGACCATTGACGCCAACGGCGTCTCAGTCCCGGCGAACTGGAAGGTGGGAGAGCCGGTCATTGTGCCCGCGCCGGCCACGGTTGAAGATGCGCGCAAGCGCACCAACGGCGGCGGAGCGGGGTTGAACGTGGAAACCTGGTACCTGGCAAAGAAGGATCTTGCCGCCCAGGGCAAGTAGCAAGCGCTGCCCCGGATTTCCTGTCGAGGTCGGTAACGCCGCAAGCTTCATGCGGTTTTCCTTAAAGAAAACCGCACACGCTGGTCTCTCCGGTGCCGCTAGCAGGAAATCCGGGTGCGCGCCGTCTCCCGAAAGGGGACGACGCTTAGAGCAGTTTCGCAATTACAGTGGCCTTGTAAGGGTCGCGAGGAGTGGTTTTCCTTGGGAGAAAACCACGAAAAGGCCTATTGCTTCGGTCTGCACCACTTGCGAAACTGATGAGCGAACCAGATGAGCACCGGTGGCGAAGTGGCTAACGCGCTGGTCTGCAAAACCAGTATTCGCCGGTTCAATTCCCGCCCGGTGCTCCAGATTATTTCAATAGCTTACGTCAATTCTCAGACAGAGAGCGACATTGCCTGCTGTAGCGGAAAATGTAGCGAGTGCCGCGCTTTTCTGTGTCCTCTTGCCCTGCTCCGCCCCTACTGAATCGCGTATGACGTTTGCGGTGCTGCGCGCTCCGCATGGGCGATCTTCTGTTCGCTGACATACTGCTCCAGTCTTGTCCATCGCCTTCGTCTGATGCTCTTGCGTCGGATGGGCGTAGCGGAGAACCATATTGATCTTTGAGTGGCCTAGCATCGCTGCCAGCGTCACGAGGTCAATTCCAGCTTCGACGGCGCGGGTAGCCCAGGTATGGCGGCAATCATAAGGACGGAACGGTGCGACCTTGCTTTCCCGCAAAGCCCGCGCGTGGGGACTCTGGATGCCGGGAAGTGGCCGCGTGGCGTCTGTCTCGCAAGGGAAGAGGAAAGCCCCGTCGTTCTTGTCTTTTGCGGCTCGCTCTGCCGCATCCTTCATGCGCCGCTCAAGAATACTCTTGGCCGTCGCCGTGAGCTTGATACGCCGCTTCGCCGCCTTCGTCTTCCCGTAGGGATTGAACAGGTAGTTCTCGAGCCAGATGAACGTTCTCAGGCTGAATCCTGTAGACCTCTTCCGGCCTCATACCCGTTTCGAGCATCAGCGTTGCCACGTCCCACAGCATCGGACTTGCCTTTGCCAGATATTTCCCCTGTTCCTCATAGGTGAGAACGCGAGTCTGTTCGTTGTCCTCGCGCAGGGCCTTCGCCGCTGTCTTGCTGATCGGATTCTTCAGCGGCACATCGCCCTTGATTGCATGATTGAACATCGCCCGCAAGCAAGCCAGTTCGCGGTTGACCGTGGCTGGCCTCAGCCGCTGTTTGGTCTGGATACGCTTTTTATCTTTGCCCCGCACCGTCTTGTACTCCGCTGCGCGTGAAGTCTTGTAGCGCTCCACCTCTTCTGGCGTTATCTTATCGAGCGGCTTATCTCCAAAGAAGCTGAGGAGCGCGAAAGCTGCTGTAGCGGTAGCGCTCCGCCGTACTGGGAGCCATCTGATGCTCTTGCTTCGACCAATTCAGAAAGTCCGCCATTGCGGCCTTGAAAGCGGGGATCTTCTTCCGCTCTGTGATGCCGACCTCACCCTTCGCAAGAGCAGTCCGGTAAGCCGCTTCGATCTGCCGCGCGACGCGAGGATTGCCCTGCTTTGTGCTCCGCTGAATGTGCTCGCCCTTCATGCAGGAAGTGATACCAGTAGACGCTGAACCACGCTTGAAAATGCTCACTTGCTTTTCCCCTTTGCACGAGTCGCTTTGCTCTCTCGTCTCGCTGTGCGAGTTCTTCGTTCCGATATTTCCTCATGGTAGATGCGGCGCTTTTCTTTGAACGATTCGCCCTGTGAAGCGTCCCGCTGACGGCACGTATCCCCGCAATACTTCTGGTGCTCTGTCACGGCGAAAAACCATTTGCGGCATTCCAGACGGCGGCAACGGCGAATCCGACTCACTGCATGGATGTGGCCCACGATCCACGCAACCGCATGACCTTCGTGTGCGTCCTCTTTCGGACCAGCAAACTGGTACTGCACATCAAAACAGCGATCCGTGGATGGCGCATAGCGGACAGCGGGAGCGCATCTGTATCCAGCTACGCGCGAGTGCAAATCCTTCATCGTTTTCGTCAATTCTCGAAACAGCACATCCTTCGCACCCGGAGCTGTGGAGAGCTTCGACTGTTGATCCAGTTGGATCACGCGCTGACAGGCTTCAACTATCCACGTCACGCGCTCCGTGGCGCGGTTTGGCTTCCCATTCAGCAGCCCGATGATGTTCACATCGGCCCACCTGGACATTGCACTTGGACTTAGGCCCGATTGCACTATGGTGCGCTTGGCAACCTCAGCGGCGCCGAGTATCTTAGGTTTTTGTAACTGACGCGATGTGACTGTCATGCAGCAATCACAGTATACTCGCTTTCCTTTGTATGCAAGGGGATACTTTGCGCAGTGGTGCGATAGGAGGGTATAGACGTGAGGGAAGTGCAAAACCTGATGAGCGTCGAGCAGGCCGCCGAGCGTTTGGGCGGCGTCAGCAAGTGGACCGTTCACGCATGGCTGGCACAGGGCAAATTGCGCCGGACGAAGATTGGAGCACGGACGATGATTTCAGAAGCCGATTTGCAAGCGTTCATCGCAGCCTGCAACCCGGAAGCCATCGCGCCGTCCGCGTCTCGGACAAACTGACCTGCCCAGCAAGGCGATGTTGGCGTGCTGCCATCAACGCGAAAGAGTGAGATGGGAAGGCCCACGCGGACACGCGGGCCGGAAAGGCAGAACGTGACTATCGGCAGTGTGCCACGGGCGCAGGCCATCGCAGCCATGAGCAATGCGGACCTGGCCGCGTCCATCGCGGGTGCGCGCGGTCGCACGCTAGACACGGGGCTGTTGGAGGCTCTGCTGGCCGAGCAGGCGCGCCGGAACAATGCCAGCGCGGCTCAGGCATCCGACGCCGGGCAAGATGCTGCCAGAGGGCAGGGCGAGTCATCCCCGATGGCAGGCGCGGCGCATGAGATCGGGCCGGAGATGGCCGCGCCGGAACCCGATCCGCTATTGACCTGGGAGCAGGAGCCAAAGCGTCTGGACGCGCGCGGGCAGTCAGAAGTGCTGACTGCTGACGGCGAAAGTGGGGACTGGCCCGAGCCGGAGCCGTTGCAGGATGCCCTTCCCGATGTGGCGCAATTCGATCTGGAGCTGATGCCGGAGTCTTTCCGCCCGCTGGTGAAAGACGTGGCCGAGCGTATGCAGGTGCCGCTGGATTTTCCCGCCGCGGTCGCAATCGCCACATTTGCGGGAGTGACCAACCGGCGGGCCGTGATTCAGCCCAAAGCGGAACGACCATACTTGGACAGTGGTTCCGAACCTTTGGGGCGGGATCGTAGCGCCGCCAGGGATGCTCAAGAGCTCCTGTAATTACCTGTATGACAGCATCCGGCACGGGCAATCGAAAATGGATGGCGCAAGGCTTATGACGATGCAAAGATCGGGACTATCAAAAGCGCAGCAGGAGATAGCACGAACTCGAGATTGGCCGCGTGGAAAGAACAGTTCAAAAGGGCTGCGGCGAAAGACAGGACAGCGAAGAACGGCCCACCAAGCCGGAATCCACACTCGTGGAGCCGATGCTCCGCCGCCTGTTAACCAGCGATCCAACCTTTGAAAAACTTCATCGAGTTGCTGTCAGAAAATCCGGCGGGGTTATTTCAAATCCGAGATGAGTTGACCGGATGGCTGGCCGGACTGGACAGGCAAGGCCGGGAACAGGAACGCGCCTTCTTTCTGGAATGCTGGAATGGCGATGCTGCCTACACCATCGACCGCATAGGGCGTGGAAGTGTGTTATGTCCCTCATGCGTGTGTCTCGCTGTTTGGCGGAATCCAGCCCGCCCGGCTTGCAAGTACTATCTGGCCGATGCAATGAGGGATGGCCCGTCAAACGATGGATTGGTGCAACGATTTCAGCTCATGGTGTGGCCCGACATACCACAAGCATGGCGATACGTTGACCGCCAGCCCGACACGGACGCTCTGGAGTCATGCCGCTCAGGTCTACCGCCGCATGGCCGCGCTGGAAGCCGAACGACCCGCTTCGCTTGCAATTTGACGATGAGGCTCAGGCGCTATTCGAGCAATGGTTAACCGATCTGGAGCAACGCATCCGGGGCGAAGAAGTTGCACCAGTCATGCAAGCGCATCTCGCCAAGTACCGCAGCCTGATGCCTTCTCTTGCTTTGCTCTTTGCGCTTGCCGATGGGCACACGGACAGCGTGCCGCTCTCTCAGGCGAAACTGGCCTGTGACTGGTGCGACTATCTGGAAACTCATGCAAACCGCGTGTACGCGGCACAGGCGCGGCCAGAGCAACATGCTGCAATCGCATTGAGCAAGCGGCTGGTAAAGGGCTGGAAACATGAGGATGGGTTCTTCACCGTGCGGGACGTGTACCGGAACGAATTGGAGCAATCTCGATTCTCCAGATGCGGCGCGGGGCGCATTGCAAGTGCTGGAAGAATACGGCTGGGTACGGCGGGAGACCAATGCACAGACAATCCGGACGGCCCAGCGAAACCTACTACCAGCAACCCAAGAATAAGGGGAGCCCATGCTGGCAAGTAGACGATGGAGAGACTGGAATCCGCCTGCAATCTTTCAGGAATGCCCAGAGATGGAACTGACAAAACCGACAGAACCCGTCCCGCCGCCCCTTTTGTCGGTTTTGTCAGTTCCGTCTCTGCCCGTTTCAGAAACAAATACTCCATCGGCCAGCATTCTGCCGCACGATCCGGCAGAGTGGCGAGAGCCGTTGGCCCGATGGCTAGACTCTGCTTGTGTGTGCTCGCCGCGCTGCTTTGGCGGAGTGGGCTGCCTGCATATTGCCTTCTGTGAATGGCAAGTCCGACAGGGCGGGGTTCCATGCACGCGGGACACTTTCGAGCGTTTGCTGACAGAGCGGGGCTTCCTGGTGGGCGAAGTCTCTGGCGTGGTACTTGTCTCCGGCTTGACCTTCCGAGAGGACTTCGAGGTGTATCAGTGACCGGCAACGGGACGCATTTCCCCATCGGCGCAAACGTGCGCTTGCGTGCCTGTACCTTTGGGAAACCCGGCACGGTCCTGCGAATCCAGCGGCGCAAGGTGGTTGTGCTCTGGCATGATCCCGACTCTTTGGCCCGACACAGCCCGGAATCGCTGATGCTCACCGCAGAAATTCCAGCGTCTTGCACGTCAGACAATCACTCTTGCGCTGACAGCGCCGAAGCCGCATCAGCGGGCCTGTTAGCGGCGGCCAGGGCCAGCCGGAGGGCAGCGCCGGCCAGTTGAGAAGTACGCGAAAGACGATTTTCGATAAAGGTCAGTTTTCAAGCCTAAGAGGTTTTCCGATGAGCAATTTAAGCGACTTTTGACGGCCCGAAAGACGGAATTCTCCGTCACACTATAAGGGCGAGTTTGGGGCATTTTGGCGTGCAATCACCCGCGCGTCCCGCTAACTCGTGAACAAGTCACCATCAGCGGCGACGCCATAGGTCCTTGGGGATTTCGGCCCGATCTTCAGGCGTTCTCCAGGTCTGTTCGTACTGCTCAAGTCTTCTGATGTTCAGGTCATACAGAAAGAGCAGCTTGGCGAGCGTGCGCAATTGCGGCCTGTGCCGCCCGGATTCCAGATAGGCGATTGTAGCGTCCGAGATGCCAGTCAACCGCTCCACTTCGCGCTGACTCAGCATCGCGCGCCGGCGAAGGAGACGAAGACGGTCGGGGGGTAGCGATGGATCATGGTTGTCCTTCACAGCCGGATGCACGAATCGCTTAGAATCACTCCGGCGATGGAATAGGGCATCACGGATCACTTCTGGAGCATCGCGGAATTGATCTCGTGGCCGTATAATTCTCCGCGCCGTGAACACTACGCTTTGCTTGGCCGTGTATTGTCCAGAGTGCGGAGAGCACATTCGGCTCCCTCTTGAAAGCCTCGGACATATATTTGGCAATCCTGCACTCCGAACCATCGATGCGCCTTTTCTAGTGTTTCCATGCCCGTTTTGCAAGCAAGTGGGAGCGTACTCGCTAAATGATGATTCGCGCTATAAGCGTCCGGGATACACGGTAATGCTGCTAATCCCTCCCGAAGCGCCGATATTGCATTTGGGATGGCTGGAATGCGAAGAATCATCTTGCAAAGCTCGCGTGCCGCTATTCGTGGAGTGGAGCGAGACCACCACCGAAGAGGAGCGCACAGCCGATACCGAAACTTGGAAATGGGCTGGCTTGCTTTGCCCGCAGGGACACGCAATACGGAGACCCTTTTTCTCTCGTTATCTATAGCCATTTGCACCGACACTCATCCTGTGCGAAGATTCGCGTGTGGATGAGCGAACCGAGGCGCGCGCCCCTGGCAGGGCGCGCTTTCATTTGCGGAGAGTATAACTCCTTATACAGAAGCAATGGGACGCTTTGCTGGCAGGTTTGTCGGGTTCCGGCATCATCAGCAGACGATGGGCGTACCGTCACCACCGCGGGAAGCACATCCGCGGTTCATCGGCGTACAAGGCGCGAACGTGGCGCAATCATCCGGCGACAATAACCGAAACAGACAGCATTATGTTGCGGGATGCGGGACCATTGCCTCTGGATGACCGATGAAGCGCGAACCATCGCAGAAATGCTCTGGGACGAGCATCGCGCGTGGGTTCGGGTTTACACTGAGACCACAAATGGAATGAGCCGGGATGCCAGTCCCAGCGACACGATCAAACGCCGCTAACCCGAAGGGGAATGGTTTGATAGCTTGTGCAGAGCCGATCCTGTCGATGCGCGATCTCGCGTCTCTGACCGGGTGCGGCTATTTTGCAATGTTTATTCGCGGATACATTGACGACAGCGCGGATCAGTCGAAAGAGATTGCCGCAGTGGCAGGAGCCGTTCTGGGCGATGACCGGCAGTGGGACCGTCTCACTCGCGAATGGCAGGAGAGACTAGACCAGGAGGGTGTGAAGTATTACCGCTCGACCTCCCTCAAGAGCTGGCGCGGGCCGTTCTTCTGCTATCAGGACCGTTCTCGCTATTCGGTTGAACAGGCGCGAGAGGCAGAGAAGAAAATCCGCGCCGATCTTCAGGCAATTCTCCGTGATTCCGGCGTGATGGGATTCGCTCACTACATCCCACTCGAAATGTACAAGCGAGTACGCGCCAATGTGCCGATGGCCGCTAAAGTGTTTCCTGACGACCCTTTCATCCCCGCGATACAATCTCTCGTCCGCGACTGCGCGAAGGAATTCCGGGTGCATTACGGAAGCGAACATCAATTAGCGTTTGTATGCGATGACGGCTCCTCATCTCACATCATTCTGGATGTCTACAAGCTATTCAAGCGCAACAATCCCGATTTCGGCGACCTAATCGGACCGCTCACCTTTGCGGATGACAAGGTTACTCCTCCGTTACAGGCCGCTGACATGATGGCCGGAATAGCGCGGGATTTCGCGCAAGAGCACCTGGTAAAAGGTGCGACCGCTCATCAGGGACCGCTCAATTCCAGCATCTACTTCGTTCGTCATTGGAGCGAACGGATTATGCTGGATATTCTTGATTACCAACTCAGGACTGCTCACGAGAGGGTGAGCGATGATCTTTAAGCCGATGATTTCGGGTTGCCTCATCTCGGACCTTTGAACGAATCCAGCAAGCACGCATCCGATTCGCGCGGCAACGCTGCCCGCATCGTTACGGTTTTGTCGTTTGCTGCTCCAATTCGGCATTGAGGCGAATGGTGCCGCCGGTGACGTTGAGAGTCTTGCTCCAGTCGGTAAAGCCTTTCTTCTTGACGGCAACATGATGGTTGCCGGATGCAACAGTGACCGTGGAGGGAGTGTTGCCGACAAATGCGCCATCGATTTCGATGTCCGCGCCGGAGGGGGTGGAATCGATCGAGACGGATGCTTGGGCCGCAACTGCCGGGGTTGCAGTCGCATCTGTCTTGGGTGATGCCACCGCTGGGCCGACCATGTCAAGCCCTGTACAACCATTCCTGTTCCCCCCATCGCACGCTTTTTTGAATAAATCGCTGGCACGGGACAAATCTTTGTCTACTCCCCACCCCATGCGGTACATCGTGCCCAGGTTGACGCAGCCCTGCAGATCCCCACTACTGCATTCTTGGCTGTACAAGGCTACCCCCGTCGCATCATTCGAACCAGCAGGACTGCTTTTATTCGTGTTGTTCGCTCCGTTAAACACTGTCGTTTGGGAAGGGTACAAAGATGGAGGAACGGTTCCTCCCTGCGTATCGGCGCGGATTGCATTCAAGGCTTCCTCGTACAGCTTGTCCGCCCTGTGGCTATCGCCTGACTTATTGACCAAGTTACGGAGTCCGGCACCAAGCTCCGCACTTGCGGCATTATCTCCAGAACCGCTGGCTGCCACGCGGCTAAAGACAACACGATCGGTGCTGATCAGTTCCAACCGGTTCCCGTTGACCCGATACGTGTACATGTACAAGGCTGACGAAGATCTTGAGATTGTCGTCTCGGTTGGAACAATAACCGTAGAGGTTTGCTGGCCGTTGATCGTCGCAGTGCTGCTAGCGGTGCTACCGTCGGGATAAGCAGTACGGGTGTTGACATTGGCGTTGAATGGCTGCGTCGTTATGCGTGTCTCTGAACCGTGGGTAGTTTGGCTGACCGTGGTAACAGGCGTTTCGGAAAGAAGAATACGGTAATTTGCATTGCCTATCGCAGCCGGGCAGACCGATGGGGCACGCTTCACACCCTCTTTGGAGAACCACTTGAACATGTTCTCGCTCGTAAAGCCCCATTGCGGCCCATCACCCAAGCCGGGGCGATAGATTCCGGTCGTGTATCGAACCTTGCACAGAGGGCTGGCTTGACTCGAAGCAGACCATTTCTGGAAATCGGATTGCCAATCCTCCTTGGCAAATGACGAAAGGGGCGCAACAAGCAATAGAAAAATCGCAAGTCTCTTCATTACTCGCCTCCAAGCGGCCCTGGAAATAGCTGATCTTCTCCGAAAGCAACCTCAGGTCAGCCTTATTAGAGAGGCAATTCTCCATCCAAATCGCTGAACGCCAACGAAAGCACGAATTCAGGGCGTTAGAGGCCGTTTTTCATCCTGCCTAGTGTGTACGGCTGTTTACGGGCTGTATCCCCGAAGTAAACAGCGTGGACACCGCTCCCAGAAATCCTCACTCGACGAGGAGCGCATTGGTGGAGGTTAAAAAGGCCCGATTTTCAACGCGGAGTGCGAAACATCTCTTTGGCTTAATGTCGAGAGGGTGTGACAAGGTTAGGGGCGGTATGAAGGATTTTGGGCGCACATGGCTGGTTCCGCTGCTGCCATTATGAGGGGCTGGTTTGTGGCTTTTGAGAAAACTCCGTGTCCTTGCGTGGTCGGTCCCAGTAGGGGCTCTTACACTTCCCGCAGCGCAGGGGCCGGCCGGTCCCTCTGAAACACCAAGGCTCACCGCATCGAAGACATTCCTTGATTTCCATGCCAACAGTATGCACTAAAAGTGTGCACCGCGATGGACATTGCGAGCGCAAGCGGAGTAAGGGTCCAGCACGTCATAGCCGCCGCGGGTGGGCTTGGTGGACAAGTCCCTGAGTTCCCTCGCTGCCGGGAGTTGCCGGCCATTCACCGTCGCCACCCCATAGCAGGTCCGCCAGGATAAGCACCGTCTTGGAGGGGTTCCGCTTGCCATCGAGCCACAACTTGACGGTGACGGCAGAGACACCAAAGGCACGCCCAATAGACGCCAGCGACTCACCAGCGGATCGTCTGGATTCCAGCCACGTCACGAATTGAGAGCGAGTCCGCATGAGAAAAAAGGCCTCATAGCCTCAGACTAAATCTTAGCTAGGTTACGTACATTCAGCCGGGGCGACTGTAGCGGAAAATGTAGCGGGTGCCTGTTTAGATGGACTTGTACGGGTTGGAACCGAGGAGCCCTAACCCATTGAAATTACGAGAGCAGCGAACCGCGTACAAACCGGCATAAATTGCCCTTAGAGGTCTGCAAAACCAGTATTCGCGGGTTCAATTCCCGCCCGGTGCTCCATAAAATCAATTAGTTACATCAAAAACACCAACCTGCACCAACCCATAACAACCCATAATAAGGATGACCGAACTTCCGGGTCGTCGGCCCTTTAATGTGGGCTGGCAACTGCTCCATCGTCCTGGGACGATACTGCCGATCTTTTGGTATAGCCGATTTTCGAAAGAGTCACCCGATCCACTCAACCAACTTTCGCTGCAATTCTTCTTTGCTGGGGAGATAAAGCTGATATTCCCGTGCGTGAATGTTGGCGTCCTTTGGCAGCGTGATTTCCACCAATGCCGTGTGCTTCTTTTTACATAGCACGATGCCGATGGTGGAATTTTCCGCGTCGGTTTTTACGAAACGGTCGAAGTAATTAACGTACATCTGCATCTGCCCGAGGTCCTGATGCGTAAGTTTTCCAATTTTCAGGTCGATCAGCACGTAGCAGCGCAGGAGCCGATTGTAGAAGACCAGATCCACAAAGAAGTGTTCTTCATCGAAGGTAAAACGCTTCTGTCGCGCCTCGAAGAGAAACCCTTTGCCTAACTCCAGCAAAAAACGTTCGATGTGATCGACGATGGCCGATTCCATCTCGGGCTCGGAATACCTGCTTCGTTCATCCAGTCCAAGAAATTCCAGTACGTACGGTTCTTTCAGCAGATCTTGCGGTTTAGTTACGAGCTGCCCCTCCCGGGCGAGTTTTCGGATGCCTTCTTTATCCCGGCTCATAGCAAGTCGCTCATACAGACCCGCATCAAACTGCCGCCGGAGCTCTCGCAGGCTCCAGTTTTGTTTGCTGGCTTCGATTTCATAAAAGCTGCGCTCCGATACATTCCTGATTCCGAGCAGGAACACATAATGCGACCAGCTCAATGCAAACGGCACTCGTTGATTGCCTTCGATGACCTGCAATTCCCCAGACGGCGTCTGGGAGATTCCGAATGCAGGCAATTTCCCAGACGGTGTCTGGGAAATTGGCGGCAAGCGCTCAGAATACGCCAAATAGAAGCGGCGCATGTATTCGAGATTGCTTCTTGAAAACCCATTCCCGAACTCACCCGTCAGACGGGCGGCCAACTCTTTCAAGAGTTCTTTGCCATATTCGGCCCGCGCCGTGCCGCGCTGCTCATACTCCACAATGCGCCGGCCAATTTCACAGTTGGTCCATACCTGGATCAGATCAACGCCGCGAACAACACTGCTGAGTACAGTCCGACATCGATCAGATGTTTGCAGAAGATCAGCTGCCTGATCCGACATCATCCGATTTCATTCTTCATCTGCACCGCGAATTCTACCTTGATGCCCCGGAGTCAATGTTGCGGATAAAAGGCGTCAGCCGTGAGTTCATGATGGAACCAGGCGCATGGCGGTCGAATCCGGAACATGACGTTGCGGTAGGACACCACCTGCCGCCATCGAGTGAACGCGTTCCTGATTTCATGCATTATGGCGAGTTACAAATTCTTTCGTGGAGGCGCATGCCCTCCACCGCTCATGCCCGGACCTTCGCCCAGGGTAAAGTAAAAGGTGGCTCCCTTGTCAGTTTCCGCCTCGGCCCAAACGCGCCCGCCGTGCCTGCGGACGATCCGCTGCACCGTCGCGAGCCCCACACCGGTGCCTTCAAACTCTTCGTCGGTGTGGAGCCGTTGAAATGTTCCAAACAGCTTGTGAGAGTAACTCGGGTTGAACCCGGCCCCGTTGTCCCGAACAAAGTACACCAGTTGACCCTCGACTGTTGACTGATCAATCTCAATGACGGCGCGCTCACGGCGACGGGTATATTTGACCGCATTGGATAGAAGGTTTACGAACAGCTGCTGGATTAGTCCCGGATCGCATTGCACCGCGGGTAGCGATCCGACCCGCCAGTCAATGTTGCGATCCACGGTTTCCGATGTCAGGTCGTGTAGAACGGTCTCAACCAGCGAATTCAATGACGTCATCTCTAAGGTCATCCTACGACGGTCCAGCCGGGCCAAATTCAGCAGGTCGTCAATCATTCGGTCCATTCTCTTGGCGCCCTCCCGAATTCGTTTGAACATGCGCTGCGCTTCGGGATCTAATTGAGAGCTACTTTCCTCGATCAAGCGGGTATATGCACTAATATGGCGGAGAGGCGTCCGGAGGTCGTGCGAAACTGAGTAAGAGAAGGCTTCCAGGTCCTCGTTTGCAGCTGCGAGCTGGGTCGTGCGCTCAATCACACGAACTTCCAGGTCCTCGTTCAGCTTCTGGATCTGTTCTTCGGCTCGTTTGCGCTCGACCAGCTCAATCTCCAGTAGTTTGTTGGCTTGGGCCAGTTCGGCAGTGCGCTCGGCTACGCTCACTTCCAGCGTCTCTTTCGCCTGCTGTAATTCTCGCCGTTTTGCCTCGAGCTCTTCGTTGATCTGGATCGCACCTTCGTAGGTTGAGATCAGCAAATCGAGAATTTGTTGTTTTTCGGCGGTTATGAAGTGTGACTGGCCGCCGAAATGAAGTTGTACGCCGATTTGCAACCGTTCCGTCTTTCGCAGTTCCACGTTCGTCAGGATGAATTCGACTCGCGAAGCCAAGTACGACTCATCGTAGGGTTTTCGAATGAAACTATCCGCACCGCATTCCAACCCCCTAACGATGTCTTGCGGTCCGGAAAGAGAGGTTAATAGGACGACGGGAATATGCTTGAGCGCCGGTAAAGATTTGATTTCCTTGCATAGAGTGTAGCCATCCATCTCCGGCATGACCACGTCGGTAATGACCATGGCGGGCTGGCTTTCGAGCGCCGCCGCCAGCGCCTGCCTACCATCTCTGGCCGCCCTCACAACAAATCCCCGCCGGCTCAGATAGTGGCTCAACTGCTCGGCCTGGGTTTGGCTATCCTCCGCAATGAGTATCTCAGCTCCGCTAAAAAAATTGCCGTCGGCTCTCCCCATATGCTCCCCTGACTGTTTTCTTAGCTCCCCGAAAGATCGAATCCCGGAATAGGACCCTCGACCTCTGAGGCAGCGTCTTGTTTGCTTGCTCTTGCCCGCCCGTCGGTTCCCGCGCTTTTCGTGGTGAGGTTGGTCAATGCCAAGCAGATGTTTTCCGGTGAGAGAATGTAGGTTGCCCCTCCAAGTCTTATTGCCTCACCGGGCATACCGTGCACCACTGCCGTGTCTTGGTCCTGGGCGATGGTCACCGCCCCTTGTTCCTTCATCAGTTTCAACTCCCAAGCACCGTCTTTTCCCATTCCGGTGAGCAGCACGCCGGCCGCGCTCTGGCCATATGCTTTCGCGACAGAGCGAAACAGACATGCAACAGACGGCCGAAGCCCATTCTCGGGCTCGTCCGTTCCCAGGTGTACCCGGCCGTCTGCGCCCACCGCCATGTGCAATCCATCTGGAGCCACATACGCTTGTCCCGCAAGAACGGATTGCCCGTGGGCCGCCACATGAACCGGCAGACTTGATGATTGCGCCAACCACTCGACCAAACCGCGCGTGAAACCTACCGCAATGTGCTGAACAATCAAGACGGGCACTGGGAAGTTCCCGGGTAACCCCGCAAGGATCGTCTGCAATGCGGTGGGACCACCCGTGGAGGCTCCGATGGCCACAATGCGAATCTGCGCCAAAGCTGGGTAGAGGGGGAGCCCGGGACAGACCGAAACTGGAGGCAGAGCCCCTGCCGGCTGGCGCGGCCATCGTCTCACTACCTTGACTTCTGCCATAGCTTTCAAGGTGCGAATTAATTCCGATGTACTTTGTTCATGTTCCGCATGGCCCACCCCCGATGGCCTGCGCAACACCGCCAGCGCCCCGGACTCTATGCCCCGGAATGCTTTGACGGTATCCGTGGCATCCGCTGCACCACTCACGATCACAATCGGCGTGGGATGGGTTTCCATGATCCGCCGGGTTGCATCGAAACCGTTCATCCGTGGCATGTGCACATCCATGGTGATGATGTCCGGCCGAGTCCGTTCCACCGCTGCGATCGCTTCCTCTCCCGTCTCCGCAGTCCCGACGATTGCGATTGCAGGATCAGAGCCGAGTATCTGCAGCAGGAATTGCTGCACAGTCGGTGAGTCCTCGACGACCAGAACTCGAATCATCCCTCGCTCCTTATCCATTACTCAGATCAACCTGCGAACAACTTCCAGCAGGTTGCCCTGATCAAAACTGCTTTTCACAATGTATGCATTGGCGCCAACTTCCACCCCGCGCTCCCGGTCTTCACGAGAGTCCAGGCCCGTTACCAGCACCACGGGTAACTGGGCAAGCCTGTTACCAGCCCGGATCTTCGCGGTCAGATCAAAGCCGCTCATCCTCGGCATTTCTACGTCCGACACCACCAGGTCAAATGCATCGGTCGCCAGCACGGCCAAGGCCTCGGCGCCGTCGACGGCGGTCTTCACCTTGTATCCGGCTAGTTCAAGGATGTTCTTCAGCAGTGTTCGTGAGGTGATCGAGTCTTCCGCGACCAGGATGGACTTAGGAACCACTTCAGTCTCACGGGATGTACAGATCGGCGTCATTTTCACTGCGGCATTCATCAAGTCCGCGACATTGAGCACCGGCAACACCTTTCCGGTTCCCAGGACGGTAGCGCCGGCAATATTGCGCACGTGCGGAAGCTGCTTTCCCAGGCTCTTCACCATAATTTCCTGCTCGTGGAGAATCTCGTCGACAAAAAATCCAATCTGCTCACCAATCCAGGCAAGCACAATTACGGGCAGTTTGCGGTTTGGGTCGGCATCGACGTGTGGCTCAGTCACCTCCAGAACATCACTTAAACGAACCGCCGAAACGACGCGCCCATTGATCTGGATGGTTTCGCGGTTTTCCACGGTCTTGATTTCGTCTTTGCTCACCCTGAGGACTTTTTGCACGTGCCGGGTTGGAAGTACAAACAGACTCTCGCCCACACGAACCAAAATGCCTCGAAATCGGGCGAGCGTGAGCGGTAGAATGAGCCGGAAGGTCGTTCCAGCTCCCGGCTGGGTTTCGACGGAAACCGTCCCGTCAACTTTTTCAGCCTTTTCCCGCACAATGGCAAGCCCAAGTCCCCGCCCGGAGATCTCGGTGATCATCGGACTGGTGGAAACGCCGGATTTGAAGATGAGCTGCGCGGCCTGCTGTTGGTCCAGTTTCCTGGCGCTTTCTTCTGAGACAAAGCTCTGCTTTACCGACGCTGCTCGTACCTTCTGCAAATCAATGCCGGCGCCGTCGTCCGAAACAACGATCTCCACCTTGACAGCGCTCCTGGGATAGATAGCAATGCGGATGGTTGCCCGCGGCGATTTCCCTCGTTCTTCCCGGCGCTTTGGGGTCTCGATACCGTGGTCGATGCAGTTTCGTACCAGGTGGACCAGGGGATCTTTCATTTCCTCCAGGATTCGCCGATCAATGGCGATCTCGCCTCCAACGATGGTCAGTTCCGCGTCTTTGCCACAATCCCGGCTGAGGTCACGAACCAGCTTGGGAAAAGATTCGAGGAGGGTGGAAAATGGCAGCATCGATACCTGCTTCATGTCTTCCACCAGGTCGTCCGCTCTGCGCTCGAATGCACGCCGGTCGTATTCGAGCCGCTTGCCCAGGACCCCGAGCCTTTGTTTGACCGAAGTCAGCGCTTTCTCATTCCGGTCGAGAAAGGCCGAGACCTTCATCATGCTTGACCGGGCGACTGCACGTCCGTTTGCCGAGTGACTATGACCGTTGGACCGATGTTCCCCATGGACCATCGCGGAAAAGGCATGCGCGTGCGGCCGGATCTGGCGCCATTCTGCTTCCCACGAATCCAGAGCTTGCGTGATTTCGCGCAACTCGCTAACCCGTTGAGCCGCTGTCGCCTTAGCCGGAATCAATTCTTCAGCCTGGCGAAGAAGCGCATCGAGCTTGGATGCGGGCACCCTCAGGGTCTCGGAGAATCCCTGCCTTTGGTCCCCGAATCGTACCGCATCAGGAGTGCTCTCGAGCAGAGGAACGAGAGAAGCGGTTCGATTCGCAGGCGTGGGCGTCTGCGCCGGATGGAACTCATGGACGCCTGCCGATTCAGTGTCCTCAAGGGAAAGCAGCACACCCAGTGTGTCCACCATGCCATGAAGTTGGTCGAAGAGCACCGCTGAGACCGCTATCTCACGGGCTTTCAGTCGCGCAAACAGGCTCTCCAGGGACTGGCAGGCGCCTTCGACTTTGACCAGATTGACCGCGCGCGCCGCACCCTTCAGGCTGTGCGCTTCCCGGAACACCCTCTCAACCACCTCCATTTGCTCTTCCCGTGCGGAGGCTTTCTCCAGTTCGACTAAGCCTGACGAAAGGGCAGTGACGTGTTCCTTGGCCTCGACTTGAAAGGTCTCGAGAAGTTTCTTAAGAAGCTCGCTGTCCATAAATCCCATTTCTTCTCTCAGCAGGCATTGGCTGCTATACACCGCTCGTCCTAGCGTTCTCTCCTGCTGAGCAGGCAGCCGATCCTGTCCCGCCTTTTCATCTCGCTGCACTCGCCGGTGCAGGGTGACTGCTCGTTAGCTGACCTTATACAACGTGACCAGATCGGTGAGCTTTCGTCCTAGTTCCTGAATGTTCTTTGCCGCGGCCTCCGTTTGCCGGGTGCTGGCCACGTTTTGTGTGCTGGCCGTCTTGATGTTTTCCATCGCCTGGGCCACCTGGTCCATCCCCACCATCTGCTGCTGGCTCGACGCGGCGATCTGGGTGGCAGCCTGGGCCGAGTCCCCGATGCTCTCCCCCAGCTTCTGCACCGACTCTCCCGCCTGCAACGACTGCTTCACGCCAGCTTCGGCTGCTTTGCCGCCTTGCTCGGTCACCATCACGGCGGCATTGGTTGCTTTTTGAATGTCATTCAGAATGCTTCGTACTTGAATAGTGGCTTGCTTTGATTGTTCCGCCAGGTTCCGGACTTCGTGCGCAACCACGGCGAAGCCTTTGCCTTGTTCACCCGCCTTCGCGGCCTCGATCGAAGCATTCACCGCCAACAGGTTCGATTGTTCAGCCAGGTCGTTCACTGAGAGCATGATTTCCCCAATAGTCTGGCTCTGTTCGCTCAGGCGCACGATGCTCTCGGCGATAGACTCCATCTGCTCGCGAATCTGTTTCATCGCTTCGATTGAGTCCGCCACAGACTTCCTTCCACTCTCCGACACTTGAGTTGCCCTTTGCGCGCTTTCTGAAACAAACTTCGCCTTCTGCGTTGCCAGCTGCGCTGTTTGTTTCACTTCTTCGACGGTAGTCGTCGTTTCGCTTACGGCCGCGGCGGTCTCCGTGGCGGCGGAGGCCACCTGCGTACTAGTAGCGACAATCTGCTGCGCGCAGGCAGAGAGAACACTGCTCGATTCCTGCATCTCTGCGATCAGTCGCCGCAGTTTTTCCACCATCAACACGAAGGCTTTTCCCAGGACATCCTGGTCCGATTTCGGTTTCACCTCCACCGTAAGATCACCCTCGGAGATTCGCTCTGCCACTCGTGCCATTTGCCCCAACGACGCCGTCATCTCGGTGAAAGCTGCGGCCAGCACACCCACCTCATCTCGCCGGCGGTTCGAAATCGGCCTGACCGACAAATCTCCGCGGGCGATTTTCTGCGCCGCTGCCGAAACTTCACCCAGGGGTCCCGCGATATTTCTGGTGAGGAACACTCCAGCCAGGCTGAGAAGGGCGAACGTACACAGGCCGCCTACAACGATGGTCATCTCCGCCCAGTGCGCGCGGCCTCTCTCCTCCGCCGACCGCTGGGCCAACAACCCGGTTTCTTCCTCCCGCATCTCGCCGGCTAGCTTCCGGATGGAGTCCATTGCATTCTTGCCTTTATCCGTGAGGACCTCCTGCGCTGCCGCTGCGAACCCTTTTGTCGTTCTCAGATCAATGGTCTCCTGCAGCTCAGCGAACTTGGCGGCAACCAGGGGTTCGATGGCAGCAAGTCGCCGCTGCGCGCTGGGGTTGTCCGCAGTCAATTCCAGCATGTGTTTCATCTCTTGATCGACCGCCTCATGCGCTCCCTGGTACGGCTCCAGATAGCGTGGCTCGCCAGTGATGACGTAACCGCGCTGCCCGGTCTCCGCATCCTTCATATCCGACAAGAGGTTGTCCAGTCCGTCGAGTACTTCATGGGTGTGCCGCACCCACTCGGCGGATTCGATGAGTTTGCTCGTGCTGTCATAAGAAACGGCGCCCACAGCCGTCAACGCAAGCAGTGCGAGGCCGAAGCCGCCGCCAATCTTTTTCCCAATCGACCACCTCATTGCAGCCCTCCCTTGCGTAGCGTTCACGTCGTGGTGTCCAGCACATCGCTCACCAGGATCTTCTCGTCGGAAAGGATCTTTTCTACGTCGAGAACAACCAACGGATCCCTCGTTATCCCCTTCAGGTACTCCGCTCGTATTCCGGTCAGGGTGGGGAGCGCAGGCTGCAGCTCGTTGAGCGCGATGGACCGCACGCCGAGAATGACATCGGCAAGAATGCCGAGCTCCATGTGATTGGCGTGGACGATGATGACCTTGTTCAGGTCGGTCAGACCTTGATCCGGCAGATCAAAGAGTTTCTTGATGTCGATGATGGACAGAATCTGTCCCCGCACATTGATCAGACCCAGCACAAACGCCGGTGTGCACGGCAGCGGGGTGAATTCGCTAAGCGGATGGATTTCACGAATATGACTCGATTCAATGCCGTAGTGCTCAGCCCCCAGAACAAACTCCACAACCTGCAGGATCAGGTGGGGCGCCGCTGCTTCTGCTGCGCCACGCGCCGCCAGCGACCGGGCACGTGTGCGGAGAATTTTCTGCTTTTCCTCCGTGCTCGGAGTGATCCTTCGCTCCATAGCAGCGTGGGATGCGTCCAGGCGACGGCGAAGCCCGGCCCAATCAAATTCGGCTTCGCCTCCTGCAATGGGAGCGTGAGTGGCGTGCAATGCCCTCCTGGTGACGTCTCCGCTCATCGGCTCCTCGCCGGGTTCCTGCCGGGCTTGGCGGCGCGATGGAACGCGTATGATGACAACTCACTGCCGGCGACGGCTGGGGCCACTCCGCGGCATTGCGAAACGATGATTTCCCTCAGCCGGCCCGCCGAGAGTCCCTCTGATTCCGGCACAACGTCTTCCGGCTCATAGTGCGCCAGCAACAGCAGAACATTCTCGAAGTGCTTCTCGGACTCTCCTGGCTTTCCGTGAGTCAAAGCAAAATTGCCCAGAGAGAAATGACCCAGGACAAACCGCGGTTCCGCGTACACCGTTTGCTTCAATGCGAAGAGTGCCTCCGGCAGCAAGCCTTGCTCCTGCAAAATTGTTGCCCGCAGATAGTAAGCGGGAGCAGCCATCTTGTCGGCTGCAATTGCCTTGTCGCACCAGGCGAGCGCCGCAGTCAGTTTCCCCTCATTGGCGCTGGCACGCGCCAGCAGAAGCATCGCTTGCGCGTCATTTCCGTCTTGTCGCAGAAGCGTCCCGGCGATTCGCCGGGCATCCTTATTACCTCCGGATTCGTGAAACGCCACGGCCTGTCCATCGGAAGGTGGTGTCGCGTTTTCTGAATGGAGCTGGTGATTCAGGCTTTGGCCGCAAGCTGCAGCTATGGTTAGTTCTGAATTGCCGAGTCTCTGTTCAGCCGGCCGAGCACCGAACCTGTTTTCGTTGCTCCCAACAGAAGGCAAGGTCAGCGTCTTCGGTAGGTGCGTGTTGGACTTGCGATACAGAGTGACGCCGCCAAGATTAACCGTGGCGAACTCAGAAAAGAGCTCCTGGGACGTTTCCGCTGCACTCACGATTAACCATCCGTCACTCGCCAGCGATTGGTACAGCCGCCGGACAACCTTCCTCCTCCTGTCGGGAGTGAAGTACATCAGGACATTCCGGCAGAAGATTACGTCGAATCCGGCGGCGCTGTTCGCTGGCGGAGGAAGGAAGTCATCCACCAGGTTCAGCTCGGCAAAGCTCACCATGTTCTTGATGGCGGAGCTAACCGCCCAGCGTTTTCCCTCGACTGCCTCAAAATAGGAATTCCGATTCGCCGGTAGATTCCCGCGGAAGGACCATTCTCCGTAGATGCCCGTGGAAGCTTTTTGTAGAGACTTGGAATTCAGGTCGGTGGCTAGAATCTCGATGTTCCACTGCTCCGTTTGCGGCAGCAATTTGCTCAATGTGATGGCGATCGAATACGGTTCTTCACCGGTGGCGCAACCTGCGCTCCAGATTCTGATTTCCTTGCTGCGTGCGTGTCCGGATCAGCTCCTGTACGATGTCCTTCTCAAAAGCGTCCAGACTCCGCTTCTCCCGGAAAAAGTAAGTTTCGCCAACGGTCAAGTGGCCTGCCACCACTTCCAGGTGCCGTTGGGGCGAGGCCGGTAGCAACAGTTCCTGGATGTATTGGTCCAGGTTATGGTGATAACCCGATTCCTGGGCAGCGCCGCACACTCCACGCTGAAGATCGGGCCAGCGCTCTCTTGGAAAGTGCAGTCCGAGGTGACGAGCGACAAGCTCGCTGAGCCGTAACAGCTGCTCGTCAGAGATTTTGGTCGTCATTTTGCTCCCGCCGCCTGCGCCGCCAGGCCGTCAAGTTGCTGCTCTTCTTCCCGCGAGAAAAAACGCTCAAGATCATGAACAAACAAAAGGCCGCCTGCCAGCCTGGTAATACCTTCCACATATTGCGCGCCGGCGACGATCGTTTCTGTCTCCGTCACCTCTTCCGGCGTTTGTTCTAAAACTCCGATGACGGAGTTCACTACCAGCGCGACACTCCGCGTGCCCGCGTCCGCCACGATGAGCTGGTCGCTCAAACTGCTTTCCCCTTCGGTGGAACCGAACCGCTTGCGCATACTCACGACTGGAATAATGTTGCCCTCAAAGTCGATCACGCCCAGCACGACCTCTGGCGCCCTCGGCAACGGCGTCACCTCCACCATGCGCACGACTCGGTGGACAGCTTTCAGGGCTAGGGCATACTGTTGTTCACCGACGAGGAAGGCTACTAGTTGATTCGGCATGGCGTGTCTGGCGCTCTCGCTCCCTTCCCATCGCCCCTGCCAAACTACCAATGCACGGATCGTGCAATGCCGTTCGTGCATTGGTTCTGAAAGGGTCAGGAGAGCAGACTCATTTCCTGGCAGCAAACTTAGGTTTGTTGCAATTCGATACAGGTCTGTATTCGACCTCCGACCTTCTAGATCGGCAGAAATGAGTTCTACTGCAGTGAGTGCCGGCGATTAACTTGTTGCTCGCGCGGTCCTTTTCCCGTGCCAATCACCAAATGCCTAGTTCTGTCGATGAACGAAGTGGCGACCCCCGATTGTCCCCAGTCGGACCCAGCCACCGAGATCAAGTCATGAAACCCATTCATCGCATCGGCATCACTGCCCTGGCGCTTCTCCTGGTAGTAGCAGCGGGCGTTACGGTTCACCACGTCTACGAAAAACGCCTGAGTTACGGCTACGCCCTAATCCTGCAGGCTGCCATGACCAGCTCCTACGAAGAACGGACGGCGTACATCGGTGAGGCACGGGTGGCCGTTCGCACCGATAAGGATCGAGAACTGGAGGCAAAGCTGGAGAAGATGCAGCAGGATCTTTCGGACGATATGCCACCCGCCTGCAAAAGTCTTCAGTACACCGCTGAGCACAAGCAGGAGAAATTCAACCGGGCAATAGAGGCCAAGCAACGCGGCGAATCTGGTGTTCACGCGGTGCCCATGTCTGCCAGTCGCATCAAAGCCAATGATGCAGTCCTTGCCTGCATCGATGCTGACGAGAAGGCCAAGCGGGCGGAAGGGGGTCGACTTTGGGTCGAGCTTTGCGCCACTGCGGGAGTACCGGCGAACTAGGATTCTGAAAACTGGTGGCTCGTCATAGCCCGGATCACCGGGTTCGAGCCAGAACAAATCCCGCCGGGGCGTGCTAGGGTGGAGCTTCGTGCCCTGGGGGGTTTATGAGTTCACACCAGCCATTTGATCTTGTGGCCGCTGCACGCCGGTCGCTGACGGAGTATGGGTTCGAGCCTGATTTTCCCCCAGCGGTGCAGCAGGAACTGGCCGCGCTGGGTGCGCATCCACCCAAGATCAATCCCGCCTCGGAGGATCTAAAGCATCTTCTCTGGTCTTCGATCGACAACGATACTTCCCGCGATCTGGACCAGATTGAATATGCCGAGGCCCTGCCCGACGGCAGAACTCGTGTGCTGATCGGTATCGCGGATGTCGACCAATACGTCCCCCGGGGGTCTGCGATCGACCAATATGCCGCGAAGGAGACGGTCACTCTCTACACCGGCGTGAAGAATTTCCCCATGCTTCCGGAGGCGCTTTCGACCGGGCTCACTTCTCTGCTTGAGGAGCAGGACCGCGCCTGCATGGTGACGGAGTTTGTGCTGGATGCCGGCCCCTGCGCGACCGCAAGCTGCATCTCTTCGAGCCGCATCTACCCGGCCCTGGTACGGAACAAGGCTCAGTTGGCGTACCACAGCGCCGGAGCGTGGCTGGAGGGCAAGGCGGAGGCGCCGGTAAAGGTTGCCGCGTCCGCCGAATTGCAGGCGCAATTGAAATTGCAAAACGAGATCGCGCAGCGGCTGCGCCGCGAACGATACCAGCGCGGCGCCCTGAACATCGAAACCCTTGAAGGCGAGGCCGTCGTTGAGGATGACGGAATCAAGTTGCAGGCCCAAGCGAAGAATGCTGCGACAGAGTTGATTGAAGATCTCATGATCGCAGCCAATGGCGTTGTGGCACGAACTCTGCTGGAAAAGAAAATCTCTTCTATCCGGAGAATTGTGAGAACTCCGAAACGCTGGGACAGAATCGTGGAACTAGCGGCAAACCTGGGAACAAAATTGCCGCCGGTGGCGGATTCCAAGGCGTTGAACGATTTTCTCGGTGAGCGTAAGCTGCAGGACCCGGATCATTTTCCCGATCTGTCGCTCGCCGTGGTGAAGTTGATGGGCCCGGGAGAGTACGTATTGGAGCGGCCCGGCGACCCGCCCCAGGGACATTTCGGGCTTGCGGTAGAAGACTACACGCATTCCACCGCCCCCAATCGCCGCTACGCAGACCTGGTGACGCAACGATTATTGAAAGCTATGATCGCGGGCGAACCCTCTCCATACACCGACGATGAGCTCTCCGCAATCGCCGCGAACTGCACCGCCAGGGCATCCGCGGAGCGCAAGCTGGAGCGCGAAATGCAGAAGCGGATCGCGGCTGTAGCGCTAGCCAACCGGATCGGCGAAAAGTTCCGTGCCATTGTTACCGGCGTGAACCGGAACGGAACCTTTGTGCGGACGCTGGCTCCGCATGTGGATGGCATGCTGGTGAAGGGCCAGGGCGGACTCGACGTTGGCGATAGCGTGAATGTAAAGCTGGTGCGCACCGACCCCAGCCGCGGCTACATCGACTTTGCGCACGTTTGACCGCGTGCGATGGTTATCGTTTCCGCGGGATTGTTAGATCAAGATCGGCGCCGGTGAGCTGCTTGGTCAACAGGATGATCTGTCCTGTATGCAACTGCAGGTGCCCGGTAACCCGGCAGATCGCTTGCAAAATAGTCATTGCCGGCCAGTTTCCGGTTGGCTGGGGATTGGTCATTTCCAGCAGGCGCGCAGGGGGAAGCGAGCCAATCACCTTGCGGCATTCCGCGAGCGTTGCCGCAAAGCGGCGCCGAACCTCCTCCGATCGCCGGGATGGTGCAAGCGTGAACTCGGAATCTCGCTGGCGTACGTCGGGCTGCCCATCGATGCCGTGCAAAAACCACTGGCGCAGGTTGCCCTCTAGATGAAGCAGCAGGTTGGCAATAGAGTTTTCGTGATCTGCTCCACGATGCCACATCTGTTCCTCCGACAGCTTGTCGAGGCAGCAATTGATATGTTCCTCTGAGTGCTGCATTTCCTTCACGCAGGCAGTTAGAAACAAATCGCTCAGCTGATCCACCATGGGCGAGCCATCCCTTCCGGTCGTGCTGTTCTGGTCGTGCTGTTCTGGTCGAACAGAATGATAGCTGCAGTCAGCAGAGTTCTTCAAGCGCCACTGCAAGCTGGTGAACCCCTCGTTTGATCTCCTGTGCGTTCACCGCGGCGAACCCCAACTGCAATCCCTCGCGCTGCATGGGGCCGCGGCTGTACGCGCGCAGCGGCGTCACTTCTACCTTGCGGGCCGCGGCCGCGCGCTTCGCTGCTTGGCTATCGATTCCCTGCTGCAGCCAGCCCACCGTCTGCAGCCCCGCTTCCACGGTGGAGAGCTCCAACAAACCCTTAAGCTTCTGCCGCGCGCTCTCCGTCAGCACCGACAGCCGCTCGGCGTCGCGCATGCGCCGCAGGTGCCGTGCAAAATGCCCCTCGACGATAAAGTCGCAAAGCACGGTCTGTTCAAAGGGCGCAGCATACCGGTTGAGGACGGTTTTCGCTGCTGCAAAGCGCTCGATCAAGTCAGGCGGCAGCACCAGGTAGCCAAGACGCAACTACGGAAAGAGCACCTTGCTGAAGCTTCCGGCAAAGAGCACCAATCCCTGCTGGTCCAGCCCTTGCAGCGCGGGTATCGGCCGCCCCGTATAACGAAACTCACTATCGTAATCATCCTCGAAGATCAGGGCGCACGAACGGCGAGCCCACTCCAGCAGTTGCAGGCGCCGCGCCAGGCTCATGGTCGTGCCTAAAGGAAACTGATGCCCGGGCGTCGCATAAACCAGTTTGGATCTGCGTGCCTGGGCCCCGGCAAAGCCATGCCTTCGCTGTCCACTGGAACCGCGCAGATTTTTGCGCCCAGAGCTTCAAAAGCCAGGGCCGCGCCGGGGTATCCCGGCTCCTCCATACATACCGGGTCGCCGGGATTCAAAACCAGCCGCGCCGTAAGATCGAGCGCCTCCTGGGTTCCAGAGACGATCATCACCTGCTCAGCCTTACACTGGGTTCCGCGCGAGGTGTTCAGATAATCGGCGAAAGCGTCTCGCAGCGGAAGATAGCCCAGCGTATTGCAACCGAGTAGCTGCGGAATGGAGAGATGCCGCAAACGGCGTTCCGCGATTCGCGTCCAGATTTTGGTTGGGAATAGATCGAGCGCGGGTAAATTCGCGCGAAACGCCCGTGTGGGCCGGCTCTCCAGGTTTGAGAACGGCTGAACACGCGCAGCGTAATCAGAAAGCCGGCGTGGCGGCTGCTTCCTCACGGAGAACCGCTGGCTCGCTTGCACCTGCAGCAGGTGTTCCGGCAAGACGCTGCTTATGTAGGTGCCTGAGCCCCGGCTCCCGTGCAGATAGCCCTCCGACTTCAACTCGTCGAATGCGCTGACCACCGTTCCCCGGGAAAGCCCATACTGTGCGGCCAGATCTCGCGTGGCCGGCAGCCTGGAACCCGGCCGCAAGCGACCCTCCAGAATATCCGCACGCAACGCCGAGTAGAGCCAGCGGAAGGCAGGTATCGCGGCTTTGCGCGCCGGTAATAACAGGTTGAAGCTAGTGCTGCGCCTGCTCATAGGACAAAAGTGGTACAGGGGAAATTCGGCGATGTGGCCCTACCTGACAGTACCACTTCCTGCTAGCCTCAACCCATGCGTAAACGATTTTTCATCTCGTCGCTGGTGCTGCTTTGCTGGACAGCGTCTGCGGGCGCCCAAGGAACTTCGGCTTCTTCCCCGGTAAAGCCGCGAGCCCGGACCGTATTCCTCCACGCCTTGCCGTCGCTGGACGGAACCCGGCTGCAGGTGACGGCCGTTGAGGTGACCTATCCGCCGGGTGGTTCGTCTCTGCCCCACACCCACCCCTGCCCCGTGATTGGCTATGTTCTGCATGGCGCGGTGCGGATGCAGGTTCAGGGCGCCGCGGAGTCCTTATACAAGGCTGGAGAGAGCTTCTACGAGCCGCCGAACGGCATTCACCTGGTTTCAAAGAACGCCAGCACCCAAGAGCCGGCCACCTTTCTGGCCTACTTTATCTGCGATCACTCCGCCCCGCTCTCAGTCGAAGTGCCGCAGAGCAAACAGGAGCGATAGCCCAGCCATGAAGGCCAACTTGAGCAGACTACCGTTTCTCTATGCCCGGGCCGCGCTGGGCATCGGCTTCTTATCCGGCATTGCCGACCGGTTCGGCCTGTGGCGGGGCAGAAACGTCGGATACGGCAACTTTGACGGTTTCATGCAGTACACGGCGAAAGTGAACTCCTTCATGCCTGCCTCTTCGATTCTGTTTCTCGCCTGGGCAGCCACCATCGCGGAGCTGGTGCTCGGCATTCTCCTGCTGCTGGGGATATGGCTCCGCTGGACGGCAATCGCGAGTGCCATTCTGCTCATACTCTTCGGGACGGCGATGGCCATTTCGTTCGGCCCCAAGTCCCCTCTGGACTACTCGGTCTTTCCCGCTTCCGCCGCAGCATTCCTGCTGGCATTCAACCAACGCAGCACGCCAAGCCAGGAAGTTTGACGTGGCCACTGGAGGAAACATGCCGCGCAAATTCCTTATCATCGCCATCCTCACTGCATGGACCGCGACCTGCTTCGCCGCCAACCCCGCTGACAGCTCCGATCTGCTCAAAGTGCGGGAAACAGTCTGGAGATCATGGTTCGCCAACGACGCCGATGCTCTCCGACGACTCGTGCCGCCGGGAACCATCGTGATCAGCTCCGGCGAAACGCAATGGAAGCATCAGCCGGATGTACTGCGAACCGCTGCGCAGTTTCAAGCCGATGGCGGCAGGTTGATCCGGCTGGAGTTTCCCCACACCGAACTGCAGCGCTTTGGCCAGGTGGCGATTCTTTACAGCAAGTACACGGTTGAGACCGAGCTGCACGGCAAACGCTCCGTCAGCTCCGGCCGCGTCACCGAGGTCTTTGTGCTGCGCCATGGCCAATGGACCAACCCTGGTTGGCACACTGATGCGGAGAAATAGCGCTTACTCCAATACCTGGTCGATTGCTTCCACCAGAGAGGCAAAGTCGTAGGGGCCGTCATGCCTCACGCCGTTGATGAAAAACGTCGGGGTTCCGTTCACGCCGCTGCGGACTCCGCCGCTGAAATCGGCACGTACCCGTGGCTGAAACTCCTTCGTTTCCAGCGCCTCGATCAGCTGGGCGGGAGCAAGGTGCAGGTCCTGGGCCAGCTCGACCAATAGCTCGTTGCCCAGTCGATCCTGGTTCTCGTACAGCAGGTCGTGCATCTGCCAGAACTTGTCGTGGGCCCCGGCGAACTCCGCCGTTTCGGCCGCGCTCTCCGCATACGGGTGCATCTGGCTCAGAGGAAAATTGCGAAAGACAAACGACAGCCGCTTGCCAAAATGCTTCTGCACCCGCTTGACGATCGGATAAGCCTGCCCGCATGAGGGGCATTGGTAGTCCCCGTACTCCACCAGGGTGCAGGGCGCAGCCGGATCGCCCTGCCGATGATCCTTGGAACTAACCGCAATCGATAGCTTCGCCATGAGGATCTCCTATTTTCCCAGCGCTTCCAGTGCCTCGAGGATTCCATCCGCGCCAGGATTGACCGCCACCGGCGAACAGTAACTCCAGGTAATGACTCCGTTCTTGTCAATGACGAAGAGTGCCCGCTCGCAGAAACCGTCTCCTTCACGGTAGACCCCGTAGCTTCGGGCAACCGCACCCTTTGGTTCAAAGTCAGCGGCCAGCGGGAAATGGAGATTGTGATCCTTGGCGTATGCCGCGTGGCACCAGGCCCCGTCGACTGAAATACCAATCAGCTCCGCCCCGTAGCTCTGGAATTCCGGCAGAACCTCGTTATAGAGCGCCATCTGGTCGCCGCAAACCGGGCTCCAATCCGCGGGATAAAAGGCCAGGATGACCGGCTTTCCGCGCAGTTCGCTGAGCGAGAGCTTTTGATCGGGGGCCACGCGAAGGTTGAAATCCGGGGCCGCAGTGCCGGCAGCTAAAATTGTCATGGGCCATTCCTCCCCCATTGAGATGCACGAAGGGGAATTTCAGACTTTGTCCAGATTGGGTTTGTAGGGAAGCGAGACGACTCGGCTTATCACCGCCACTAAGGTTCTGGACGGGTCAAACCTCCCACAAAATCGTCATCCTGAGCGAAGCGCCTCACCGATTTATTGATGGCGCGGAGTCGAAGGACCCCGAGGATGCTTATCTGACCCATGCTGCCCGGAGCTTTTCGACCACCGAACAGAGCTGTCCAAATTAGCGAGAAAGCCAGCTTGTTGGACTAGATAGTCGGCTGATTCCATTCAGGAGACCTTGGCCTACATCAAATCAGGTTGCCTGTTTTGGAATCACTGATAAATTAGGCTTTTAACAGCAGAGTCACAGCCTCTCGGAATGACAATTTATCTTGAAATCGATGATTTCTCTCTCGACGGTTCGCATTTTGCAACAAAATTGTCATCCCGACCGGAGCGTAGCGTAGTGGAGGGACCTGCGGTTAATGCGATTTGTGCGCCTGAGTCAGGAGTTAATCCCGATTCGTAACTTGGTTCAAGACCCTAATTTGGACAGGTCTGACCACCGAAGTCCGAGAACAGGATTCAGCCGCGGTACGCACTTGATGGTCACCGGTACATCTTTCATGCACTGTAATCATCTTCCGTCCCCAGGTCTGTGCGTAGCCGCCGGGTATAGCAAGATGCTAGCAGTTCTTGTTCTCGGCCCCAGGGAAAGACCGTTGCGGCTCCGCCAGGTGCCGGCTTCGGTGGTTGAAAAGCTCCGAGCAGCATGGGTCAGATAAGCATCGTCGGGGTCCTTCGACTCCGCGGCATCAAGCGCTGTGTCACGGGATAAATCCGTGGGACGCTTCGCTCAGGATGACGATTTTGCGGGAGGTTTGACGAAAAACATCCCCGATAAGTTAGCGCTTATCAAAGGGCTTCGCCCCATCGGTTTCGTCCCACGTACGCTGGGGCGAACCCGGATTTCCTGTTACGCGGCCCCGGGACACAACCGCGTGTGCGGCTTTCTTCACGGAAAGCCGCATGAAGCTCGGCAACGCCACCAATCTCGACAGGAAATCCGGGGAACGTGGGGAACGTGGGGCTCCCTTCCGGCGGGTTGGGCTGTTGCTTCATTCGTCATCTCCCGTCGCTACTCCAACCTGGTTTCGTGCTCTCGAACCGTCGTACCCGTTGATCGATAAAATCAACCTGACCGGAGCCACCGGCCGGCTAATTTGGACAGCTCTGGAGGAATTTAGCCTCGTTTCTTTGTTGCCCGCAAGGCGCCGCCCGTCGCATGACGGTTCTTCGCCGTGTGGCCGACGCCCGGGGTAAGAATTTCATCAGAGGAGGACGTGCGCGTTCAAAGTAGCGCC
>CAWIBI010000084.1:0-43745 GCA_963834205.1 uncultured Acidobacteriaceae bacterium
TTGGCGGGCGCGTGTGATATTGTCGCCGCACGGTTGCCATTGGCGAACAGGCCATAGTGTCGGATGCGGTGTCCGACATCCGCCAAGATTCAAAGCGGATAATCCAGTGTTTTCAAGGGAGAATCGGATGAAGGCGAAAACAGTGTTATCCGGTATGTTATCCGAAAGTTCCCGCTGTGTTCACGCTGCCAGACTGCGCCGCTCTTCCAGCAAGTCGCGGCGCTTCAGGATGCGCTCCGCGTACTGGATAGGGTCGCCATTGGCGATCAGGTTGTCGCGCTCGGCTTCGAGCCGTTTCAGCGCCGGCATGAGTTGCGGCAGGTTGTGTTTGGTCATGCAATAGACTGTCACGGCGATGGCGCGTTCCAGCCTTTCGATCGTCACACTCACTTTAACGGAAATCTGCACTTTTACGAACCTCTATTAACTCACACTCGGGACCGGCCAGTCGTTATCGCCGCGACGCCGCGTGGCGTCCACGATCTCAAGCGGCACCATCACCGCTGCGCACAGGATATACGCGATGGCCGATTTTCGAGCTGCCAAGATGCGAGACGGTGAGCGGCGGTGTCCATCGTCTTGAGCGGCACCATCACCGCTGCGCACAGGATCTGCGAGCTGCGAAGATGCTAGAAAGGTTGAAGTGGTGTGAATAAAGCGGAACGCAGCGCAGGCACGCAAACGACGCAGTGGCAAAGCGCGCACGCGATAGGGACTTGAGTTGCTGAGTGCGCTGGTGAATGAAGAGCGCCGCGAACGGAAGGTTGGAGCACGCGGACGCGACTATCACAGCGAAAAGCGAGAGGGTAATGAGAGTAACGCGAGGGCATGTAAGCGGAAGTAACTGTGAAAATTAATTGCACGGCGTATGCTAAAGCGATTAAGGTTTTGTTTTAAAGTAAAAGCGGTGGTTTTAGTTAAATAAAACTATGAAAATAACACCCGGGTCACATGGGTAAATGGCTGCTGAAATGGACGGTCAGGCCATGGTCACAGAGGCCCGATCAGGGTCAATTGGAACTCGGCGCAAAAAGCTCCTCCGGAGCCGCGCGCGCCCCAAGTTTTCCTAACCATCCTGCGACGTCATGATCCGCGGTCTTGGTGCGGATTTTGCTGGGCCGGGTCACGTTTGCCGTCGCGCCCACCGCCAGCGAGGTGAGCGCTGACGATCGAGGCCGGATGTACGCCCGAGTCGGTGACTTATCCAACCCTGCGATGATTTCTCGTCAATGTCTGCGCATCTTCGAGCGCGAGCACGGGGGCACGACCTGCATCGTGGTGTGGTAGCTCGATGACTAATGTCGCAGTATTTGAGGCATTCGACCGGGCCGGTTAGGACGGACAAGATCGCGGCTGGCCGACGAAAATTGCGCGTCAGCGCTCGCCTCGTTGGCGCCATCCAAATTCCATCGTTTCGACGGCGTGGACAGAGTGTGAAGACGTGCTGCCACGTCGGAAGGCACGCCTTCGGGAGCCTTTTTGCGCCAAGTTCCAATTGACCCTAATTGGGCCTCTGTGACCATGGCCTGACCGTCCATTTCAGCAGCCATTTACCCATGTGACCCGGGTGTGATCGAGGGTGATTTCCATAGGGGTAGGTAACGAAAACCGCCGCTGGGGCGATAAAACAAAGCCGGAAGCGCCGTAGCGGACGCCGCGCAAATTAATTTTCGCAGGGACGTCCGCGGCTCTACCGCGTTGGTCGACAAAGCCCACCCTGCTACTTCCGACATTCAATCCAACTACCGGACGCCTCGATCTATCTGTCGGGCTAGGCGGCGGACCAGGGAATGGCCAGGTTGGCGGCAGCGATCGCGCGGCCAAGCATAGGCGCAATTTCCGGGTAAACCTTCTGAAGGGCTTCAAGCAAAACGGCGAGGGCTGCCATTCGCCGAGAAGGAGGTAGCCTGAGCGCTAGTAATTCGAGCCGTTCAGCCAATGCAGAGCGCGCTGCGTCTTGATCCGGATTTGCTGATGAACATTCGACTAGACGGTAGCACAATTGCTGCAAAGACGCTTGATCCGGAAGACCCGACGCCAAATCGATCACGCCTCGGAAATAGCGTCGGCTAGCGACGCGTCTTTTGTGAGTGTCGCGATGTGCGCCAACATCGTTAGGGCGGCGTGTAATACGTCTGGGTCAATGATGTTGGCGCCGCTTCGTATTTGTTCAATGATCCTCAGAAGAGCGGCGCCAATTCCATCAGGCACGCCCACCGCTTCCACAAGCGAAGTTATACGCAGCAGGTTGTCAATCGATGGTTCGCCCAAGACTAGATCGGAGGCGTCTTTAAGTGCTGTGGTAAGCTCGAGTGGAAGCTCGATTTTGCCGCGTGGCGCACCTTCAAGAACGGCCGGGAAGCGCATGATCAGGTCCAGATGATCGTCCTCCACCCACTTTTTCGCCGCTTCTATCCGCTGTTTCCAACTTTGAGGCGCAATCTCGCTCGGCAACGCAGCAAACGCTGCGTAAACGCGGCCAAAGGCGTCAGCCATCAGAAACCTTAAGTCGATCCAGTCCGGGCGCCACTGGGGTTCTACCGACATATCGCGATAGACGGACAGCATGTATTCCGCACCTGAAATTCTCGTCGCCCACGACAACAATTCCTTGTCGCCAACATTCGACACGCCACATGTTCGAACGACGAAAGATGCATGACTTGCGGCGGCAAGCCGCCGCCAAAAGACCGGCCGCCGGCCCAAGATCTCATGCGTCGCCAAGCGTGCAGTCGCGAGAACGAAGGCCGCAGCGAAAATGCCGCACGCATTCTTGAGCCTTTGCTTGTCTTCCAATAGACAGTCAAGAAGTTGATCCCCCAAAGCAATAAAACGAGAATTCGCTCGCCACGCGATCGGCGCAGATTTCGAAGCTTCCCGCCAGCCCGAAGTGATCGACGAATTGCAGTGACTTGCTCGATCATTTTGAGGACGCGATCCGCATCGAAACTTGCAAGAAACGCTCGCGCCACGAGCGCCGGCGCAGCAAAGGTTAATGCAATCGATGCGAATCCCCTCACCGGGTCATTTGCAAGGCGAGCCCGCCGCTCATCTGCGAGTTCATTTGCGATAAAATGCGATAGCGACATTGACTTGTCGATTGGTGCCGTAAGGTGGTCCCAATGCCGAACATCATTTGGCAGCAAGTCATCTTCCCCTACTCGTCCGGTCGATATTTTGCTGCGCAACGTCGCTGAAAACGATTTTAGAGATGAAGTCAGCACGCCGATGACTTGGACAAAATCATCATTCGAAAATTGCGCCTTGGCCACGAGAGTCCGCAATGCGGCGGCGTCCCGCGTATTGATGGTGTTGCCGCTTAGCGCGGCGTCTAGCGCCGCCATTCGCGATTTGGGGTCGCTTGATAGCAGGCCCGCATTTGGGAACCGCCATCCTTTGCCATCCGCTTCTATAATGCCCGCGCCGTCTTTATCGATGCGCACCTTGGCATTCACAGGCGTATCGTTTTCATCGAGAATCGGCGGTATGGTGCTTCCGTCTGCTGCTGCGCGGAAGGCATTGAATAGCGTCTCGCTTCTCGCGACCAAGTCGTCAGAAAGCCGTGTGGGCCGAATAAGGGAGAATCCAAAGCGGCTCGCAATCGTTCCGTCAGCCAGGGCATCAGAAGCAAGCGTCGACGAGAGCTGTCTCAGGGCCAGCAGCGCTCGCACGCGCCTCAGGTCAGGAGTTTTGTGGTTCATCCCCGACCTCCGACATGCCGACGAGGAGCGAGCGAACTTGTACAACTACCGCAGCGTATCGCTCTGGGAAGGAGTTTCGCATTGGGTTCAAGACCCTCAACTCCAGCCAATCATTGTACGCGCGCGTAGCCCCCTCGTCGGTCAGCTCGATGGGCACGGCAAGACCGCACGCCATAACGCGAGATACAGCTTCGGCCCATTCCGCTGGCGGATTTCCCTCCCACCGGGCGAGCCAGTGTTCCGGTTTTGCGCGAAGATCAAGCAACAAGTCGGCGATCCGAGACGCCTTCTCTAGATCAGGCTCGCGGTTCCACGAACGTATCAAGGCGTGTTGGATCGATAAGTTCACTGAAGTGAACCATGGAATTTCGGCCGGAAAGCGGGGCAAGTCGGCAATTCGTGCTGAACTGATATTTTCGCGCATGACGCGCAGTTCTGCGGAGTTGGTTTCAGTGCTCCTCAAAGCTGCGGCAACAACCTCGTCGGCCTGAAGCGGAACAAGAAGAGCGCCGGCGGCGCGCAAACGATGCCGCGAGGTCCGCTGCTCGGCCTGGACAAAATGCCACGCACGGTCAAATCCTCTATTACATCGAGCGTGCTAGCGAGCTTCGCGCGATACCCTTGGTTGTCGGTGACAAAAATTTCCTTATTAATCGCTCGGTCATCGACAACGATAACGTCCGCTTTTAAGGCATTGCTGATCAGATTCAACGTCGAGGATGGCGGCCCGGTATCGCCTTCGTCGCGCGACGGTGTCCTCTGTGGACTGAACTGAATCTTCCCTGTTTTGTAGCCGTCATTCACAACCGCGCGAATATCGTCAACGATATCAAGAACGGCCCTTGTTTCGTTCGCATAATCAACCAAAGCGTCCGCATCCTCACCCACGCTCGGGTGGATGTAGACCTCCGAAAACGCATGTGTGAGGGGTTCAAGGAGGTTGACGGTTTGGAGATAGATCAGCGCGAGCTCATCGACGTAAATTGGCGTTTTTTGAGCGAGCGGAGCCGGTGACGGCCAACCTCTGTCTTGAAGATTGAAATAATTCCGCGCGACGTTCTCGGTCGCTTGGTCCACGATGCCGCGCGACACCAACGAAGTCAGCAAGGCGCGCGTGTCAGTCAACGTGTCGGCGTAGGCAGAAAGGTCCGCGTCCCGGTCGTCTTCAAGACCCAGTCGTTTAACCGGCGCTGGCCGGACCACAACGCCATTCGCTGCCTTAGCGGCCCGAAGAAGAGCCGCCAGGTCTGGCCCGATTTCCGCATCGAGCGTATCGCGCAGCGACGCTGTCGATGGAAGAACTTTGAGCCCGCCGCGTGCGATGGCCTCCTGGATTTGGCGCGCGCGCTCAATTCTCGACTTCTGGAGCTCTCGAATACGCGCGCGCCCCTCAAAGAGTTCATGAAGAGCTCCGGCGGGAACAATCACTTCAGCATAGCTAGTCATGATCTTGGGAAGCAGGCCGAGCCACGCAGCGACCATAAGGGCCGACGTATCGAGAGCTATTCGCCTTGTATCGCCGAACGCTGACGGCGTGCGTCTTCCACTGAAAAGCGGCAGCGCCATAAGTCGGCGTGGATCGTTCAATGCGGTATTTCGCAACAGATTGCCCAGCAGGACTTCGACGTAAGTCGTCCGCAGCCCCAGGGCCGCGAATGCCAATGGCAAGTCACCCTTGACTGTGGCGTCGTTGATCTTACGCGAATGCTCTCTCCATCGGACCTGCTGCTCGAGAAGCTCCTTTAGTTCAAATCGCTTGACAGGCCCGTCATCACCCGACACGTCGATGGCGCGACGGAACCAAGCGCTGGCCTCGGGCTTCTTGTCTTCCAAGCCCTCTTCGAGAACCATCGTATAAGCGCCGAGGAGGACTCCCGGATCATCGCCGGCATTTTTTACAGCGGCATCAAGGAGAGCCATGAATGAACCTTGGCCGGACGCCTGCGAAAGGCGCGCCGCTCTGATTAGGACTGGCCCGTTATAGCTCTGGGCGTTGTCTAGGTAGTGGCCCAACGGCCCCGCCAGCGCCTCCCAGTCGCCCAATTCGATAGCGACGGCGATTTCAAGCTCAAGGTCGCGCGTGCTCGCATTCGCACGTATCTGTTCGGAAATTCGACGGGCCTCCCTGATTTGTCCGCCTTGGAATAACTTCCATGCGTGATACCGAGCAAGCTCGGGCTCGCGCGCCTCGATAAATGGATTGGCTTGTAGAAGACGGAGAAAATTCTCGTCGTCGCCGGCATTGGCGTACGCTTGCGCCGCGACTATGGCGTCAACCGGATCGTCCGTGCGCTGGTACAGGATTTCGGCGTAGTGACCGAGCGCGTGGTGATCTTTCTGCCTTACTAGCTGAGTAATCAGCGCGCGTAGCGCCTCAACAGTCTGCGTCAATTCAAAGACCCGCTTGCTCTCCGCGACGGGGTCGGAGCCGCCGGCCTTGGCGATCTCCGCTTCAAGCAGAGCCGTAAGTTCTGGATCGAATAGCGATTTGTTCGGCTCGAACAGCAAACCCGCCGACGTAGCATCGCCCGCCATCGCGAGCGCTTGTATCTCAATTGAAAGGATGCCTGTCTTTCCGAAGCCCACCTCAAGTGGCGCGCGATGCTTGGCGACAAAGTTCGACAACGTGCGCGGATCTTTGCCATGCAGGCCGATAACTAGCGCAGCCTTAAGTTCGTCGTCATCTAGGCCACCTAGCCGCTCGCGCCTTTCGAGATATTTTGTCACGGGGCTAGGATCAAAATTGGGATCGTAGGCGAATGCAAAAGACAGCAGGGCGAGAGCCGTCTTCGGGTCTGCCATGTTTACTCGGAGTTTCGTCAAGGCAGCGTCGCGCCGCGCGGGGTGCAGCAATTCGGCCCAGGTGATGTAGGCTTCGGCAACTTTGCCCGTTTGACGCAATCCCAATTCTTGCGTGATCGCGACAGTGCGGTTGAGATCACCTGTCGCCGCGTCAAGCTCAGTGGTAATTGTCGTGCTTTCACCAACGGCGCGTGCAAACCTCACATCAAGCGGAGGACCGCGCAAAATCATTTCCCGATCCGGCCGAGCGACAACCGCCGCGATGCGAACCGCGCCGCGTAGGAATTGCAAATAGGGCCCTTCCCCAAACCGCTCTTCCGGTGCGTCGTCGAGAACTCGCTTGGCTTGCTCGACATTTCCTTGCTTGAGATGGAGTGTGGTGAGTGCGTGGATTCCGTTGACGGTAAGATCGGCGACGGAAATTTTTTGATCGGCGAGAAACTCTAGCGCTTCCGCATCGCTCCGGCGAAAGGCGAGGATGTGGAGCAGCGTCGACCGAGAATCGGGTCTTTGCGGTCGCGCAACAGTTGAATTGCGGCGTCCACGTTCCTGCTCGCTTCGGCAAGACGCGCTCGCGCGGGTACGTCGGTCTCATCGCCCGGCAGAGCCTCGGCAGCGGCCAGATCGCCGCGCATCATCCAGCTCCCCTCGTATAGCCGTGCTGCGGGTTGCTCTGAGGAAAATTGTGCGACGTAACCTTGCCGATATGGCCGCGAACGGTCCTTCGAGCAATTCTCGCGCCAACAGCCTGATGCTGTCGGTGGCAGCAGCTTCGGGAAGAGCGTTCGCTGTATAGCGATGTTGAGGCGTTGTGAGACATCGCGCTCCAGAGCCTGGATGATACCATCATGAAGCGGATTGATGGGCGTCGCCGCGGCCGCCGCTCGATCATCTGCTGTGATTGCGATTCCGGCGTCGCGCACTTGCTCGATGACCGCGTCGGCTAAGCGACGGGAAGCTCGTTGAGGTCATTTTGAACGGACGGCAGCGTGATGTAGTTGTAGTGCTTTTTGAGTAGTTCGTCGTATGTGGTAATCCGCCGCGAAAGTTCACCCCATCCGACCACATAAACGCGGAATAGACCCTTGCTTTCGTGATCTCGCGTGATTTCGATCGCGTGGTCTTGAAGCTCTTTATCGTCGTCGGCGGTGGTGGCGATTGTAAATTCCGTTAGCGGATGCTTGAACTTCTTTGCCTCGGCTACGGCCTCGTCGATATCGTCCGTCGTCATGGGACGCGGGGGCCAATGACGCCGTCCCTTGCATTGAACGGCTGCGGCGCCACCGGTACTCGGTCTGCCATAGATGTCGATCCCATCTTGACGCTGGCCTTGGCGTCCGTAGCGAAATGCATTTCGGTCGCCCCATTCGCGGCTGAATAGGTCGGCGCAAATGTCTTCAAACTCGTCCCAGTTTTTCGGCTGGGGAAGGTGAGAACTACCGGGCGTCGGCATGGGTTGGCTGCCGTGATCGACGGAGGAACTTACGCCGTTCCCCGTCTGTTCTCAAAGCGCTTTCTTCATTTTTGCGCTTCTTTTAACGCTTTCCGATTGAGCGTGCTCTTCGCGATGTTTTTGATGCGTTGCTCAGCCGGCTTGAACGCATAAACGGCCTCATCGACGCTGGCGTGGTCTCGCGGGGCGAGTTTTTCGACCTGTTCTCCTATTGGCTGAGGCTTCTCGCGGAGTGCCCGAAGCCCGAAGAAGACATGCAGCTTCGTCACTTTGGTGACCGCAGGAGAAGGGCCCTTTGGGAATACATCCGCGGCTATGAGTTCAACGGCGTCGTTCGGCTATTCCAGAAGTACGGGCGGGCGGGAGACGTCGGCAAAGCGGCCAAGGATGTGTTCGTCGCAAAATACTCCAGCCACGATACTAATAGACCTTAACCGTCAACGCCCGAAACGAGGCAAGACTTATGCCGGGCTTCCTTTTCATTCCCGTTCTTGACTTTCGCAATCGGTGGAGCGAACACCTTGCTGAGTTGGCATTTTTCGCGGGCGCGGTAGCAAGCGTGGCGACTAGGACTATCACTCCCGACAGTCAAAGGAGCTGACCGAGGCGAGATTGCACCACACCCGGCCCGGTGCCGGACGAATTCAGGCAGCGGCATCCTTTCACCCGAAATCGAGGGGTAACACCGCTCACCGGGTGAATGAAGGAGGTCCAGCCGGGCACCGCCGACGCGGGCCGCCGAAGTCGATCTCGGCGCCGAGGGCAACGTGGCTCGGTCCAATGGTCACGATCTTGGCGGCGTTTAGACGCGCGCTGAGAGCTGTGTCGGTGTCGTGGAGGATGACTTCGCCGAGGTCGAGGACGAGATCGGCTTCTTCGACCAAGCGCCGGGCGTCACCCGTCGATCCCTCTCCGGCGTACTGTCCGGCGTAAAGAGGATGTGACTCCGGGAGGACGCCCTTGTCCATGCTGGTAGTCGCGAACGGGATGCCGCTCGCCTTCACCAACGCCGCAGCCTCGCGGGTGACTCCATAGCGCGCGAGCGTGAAGGCCGCGAGAATGACGGGCCGTCTCGCCGCCCGAGGGCCGCGAGGATCGCCTTCATAGCGGCCTCAAGTTCAACTTGGTCGCTGTGCGCACTCGTCACGTCGGCGAGCGGTAAGCCCTTGACGGGTTTGCCGATCACCGGCATGCGCCCGTAGTCGTACGGGATGGTGATGTAGGCCGGTCGCCGCTCGTGCAGCGCGGTGTCAATCACACGTTCCAACTCTTGCACGGCGTTTTCGGGAGTAAGCGCTGCGCCTAGGTCAATGGAAGTTACCCCCCGGTCAGGGGCCGGTCACAGGGTGGTCAGGGCATCTAAAATGAGGGGTCAGGGCATGGTCAGAAAGGCCCGAAGCGGAGCTGATGGAACTCCGGCAGGAGCGGGTGGTGGCCGAGGAGCGGCAGGCATGACCCGTCTAATGCGGTCGCCGTGTCATTAGGATGGTGGCGGTTACTCATACTCTTGTAGTCAGACACTGTGTCCTCGATGAGAGCGACGGAATTACAGACACACTGAGTAACCATGGGAGTTAGATGCTTATGGGTCGCTAAAGCCTGTGCGGTCGTATGCGGTCAGAGTTCCATTGGGCCGATTTCGACCCCTTCTGACCGAGCCCTGATCGGCATCTGACCGGGCCCTGACCCTACCCTGACCGGCAGCTGACTGGAGGGCAACTTCCACTGATCTACAAGCAATCATCACGTGCCGACACGGCATGATTCACCCGAAATCGAGGGGTAACACCGCTCACCGGGTGAATGAAGGAGGTCCAGCCGGGCCCGCCGACGGTGCCGATCTTTTTTCTTCGCACGGGGCGTGCGTGTTTAGACATACCTCTCCGCCATGGCGGCTGTCAGGGCATCAGCTGTTTGTGTATCGATGGAATTCCACACAACTTGCGAAGCACCACTGCGGGCGCAGCGCGTCGAGATTTTGGAGGTGGCCCCCCACTGCCGAAGGCCCTCTCGCGCTGCGCCAACCCAGCAAACACGAGCAAATAAACAAATCTCGGACTAAACAAACAACGTCCTTACCGAGGCGGGTGCCTAACCTTTGCGCTTGCCTGTCTCGCTTAAGGGTCACTCTCGCGCGCGCACACCATTTGTGAGGCACGACGACAGCGCCCAGCGCTGGATTACTTCGCTTTAGCATAAGGATAGATCAGCTCACCCGTCTTTTGATCCTCGGGCGTGAGCACCGTCTGATAGCTCATGCCGCGCCAGGTCTCCAAGTTCGCCGCATCGGTGATGCCATGATACTGCACTTGCATCGACGCTTGTTTGGTCCACTCGCCATATGGCCCAAACTTGACGTCTCCCATGATTGTCTTGAACTCGTGGCTGTGCATGTACTCGGCCAGCTTCTCGTCGTTCAGCGTCTTGGCGCCTTCAATCGCTTGACCGAGCAGCTGGAAATACGCGTAGCCCCAGCCGCCGAGATAATAGCCGAGCAAATCAGTGCCGGCAGCCTTGGCGCGCTCCTGATAGACCTTGAAGAACTCGGCTGCCGGCGCCATCAACTTCGGCGACGGCACCCAGGTCTCGTAGTTCACAACGCCATTCAGCTTCGACTTCAGCTTGTCCTTGAAAACGGTCGACTGAAGCCCGACCATCGCGCCGCCGAGCAGCTTGGGCGTCAAGTTGAGTTCATTAGCGGCGAGCAGGATGGCGACCGAGCTTAACGGGTAAGAGCAGATCACCACCAGATCGGCATTGGCCGCCTGCAGCGCGCGCACGATCGGGGAGAAGTCAGTGGTGCCCGGCGGAAACGACTTGTCGTAGCTGATGGTGAAGCCGAACGTCTTGGCGTTTTCGCGCGCGCCCTCGCAGGCGTTGCGTGAAAACTCGGCGTCCTCAGCGGCAAGCGCCACGGTTCCCGGTTTCGGCTTCTGCCGCGCGGCAACCTGGAAAAAGCCTTCGGTGAACGCCTGGCTCGGCTTCGGGCCTGCCGGGAGCATCGAGAAGTAGCGCTGATAGTGAAATTCCTTATTGGCGTCGAGACCGAATAATCCGATCAGGAGTTTGCCCTTCTGCATCACGACCGGAAGCGCCGGCGCGATGAGATTGGTGCCGTAGGGCCCGTTGACGAGGTCCACTTTGTCGACGTCGAGCAGCTTGGTGTAGATGCCTGGCACGTTGGCCGGATTCGACTGGTCGTCGTAATTCACCAGCTCGACCTTGCGGCCGAGCAGGCCGCCTTTGGCGTTGATCTCCTCTTCCCAGATCTTGGCGCCGAACAGCGCCTGTTTGCCGTTCGGCGGATAAAAATCCCGAGGGCTGAACCGCGGATCCGTGCAAATCAGAAATCGCCGGCACGATTTCCTTGGCGCGTGACTTTTCTGTCACAACGCAAAGCGGCGTACAGGCCGTTGAAGAAAAGTGCCGATTGGCGGCGTTATCGCCAGCGCGCCACAGGTAGCGAGATGGTGGCGATCACGAATGTCGGCCTTGACGATCGGCCGGCGGCGGTTGAGTTGGCAGTGCGCTTATGCCGACGCCGCCAACAGCTTCGGCAGCCACCAAATCAAGCGTCGGCACCCCTTACTCAGGAGCGTGAGGCGGTGTAGTTTCTGGGAAATGCGAGGCCGCTACGATGCCAAAGATGGCGTTGGTTCTGCAAGGTGGTGGCGCGCTTGGCGCTTATGAGTACGGCGCTGTATGCCGCCTGGTGGAACTTGGTTGGGAGCCGGTTGCAGTTGCTGGCGTGTCGATAGGTGCGGCTACTGCGGCTGCCATCGCCGGTGCACGGGGAGGCGACATTTGTACCAGCCTAAAGCACTTGTGGGAGGCTATAACCCTTTCGCCACTGCCTCTCTGGCCGGCAGACAGACAGGCAACGTTCTCGATATTCGGCAATCCGGCCTTTTGGCAAGCTCGCTACGATTTACACAACTACACACAATGGACGAGCTTGTATGACGTATCGCCAATGCGCAAAACATTGGCCAAGATTTGCGATTTTGAGCGTCTAAATGATGCTTCTAGGATGCGCATAGCTGTCACAGCGACTAGTGTACAGACCGGCGATCAAGTTTCGTTTTCAAACTATGTAGCCAATCCAGACGCGATTCACTATGTGACGCCAAGGATCAAGCTCGTGAATTTGACGCCAGATCACATTCTGGCAAGTGGAAGTCTTCCACCCGGCTTTCCTATGACGGTTATCGATGGTGTACCTTATTGGGATGGCGGCTTGTTCGACAACACCCCGATCGAAACATTGCTCGACCTGCTGGAGAATGATGAAATCGATCACCTTCCTATTTTTGTCGTCAATCTGTTCGCTACTCATGCCACTGTCCCTGCAAATTTGCGGGAGGTTCAGGAACGCATGCTCGAGATTAGCTTCGAAAGTCGATTTCTTCTGGCACATGCCGACGCTGACGGTAGTTTAAGCGGTTTTGTAAAAATGATTGAAGAAGTGACGCGCTACCTGCCACAAGACTGTCCAGTAAGAGGCAGCGAATCTTTCCGACGGTTAGCTCGCTTTAGGGCGCTCAAAAACATTAAGATCATTGAAGCCGACCACGCGCCAATGACAGGTGGCATGGATTTTTCCGCCCACGGAGTGAGGAGCCGCCACAAGAGTGGCTACAAGGCCGTAGATAAGCTCTTCGGGGCCTAGCTCGTGTTTGAGAGCGGCGCTGACGCAGATCTTCAAATCCTTTTTCAGCTAGCTTCATCGCAGCTTCAAGTCCGAACCCAGAACCAGCGCCAGTCACCAACACCTTTTTCATGCCATGCCTCTCACGTTATTCAACGAAAGACCTTATATGAGTACGCGCCCTGGATATGAGTACGCGCCCTGGATATGAGTACGCGCCCTGGATATGAGTACGCGCCCTGGTCTGGAATTATTGTTGTCCTGCTGTTGCTTCCATCCGTGACAGCACATGCTCGAATGGCGCAGTCGAAACCCGGAAATCGCCGCGGAATGGGTTGCTGAGGGCAATAATCAGGATCAGCACCAAGGCGCCGGAGGCGGCCAGCACAGCCGACATCGCGAGCTGCATACGTAGGCTCGGCGCACCAAGGAACGCACCGAAGGCGACCGTCAGAGCCCCGCCGACGATCAAAACGAACCAGACGATGTCCGGAATGGTGGTCTGCGCAGCGAGCAGTCTCTCCTGTCTCGCGTCCCATAGCCGCTCAATCGCCTGAAGCAGAAGCGCATGCAAGTCGCCACCAGCTTGGCCGGACGGATGAAGAGCGAGCGCCATCTTGTTCAATCCGTTGAGGTAGATCAAGTCCTGATCGACCATGCGTCCTTCCGCCTGTGCCGGCCATTCGACAGTCACCACACGTCGCGCATACCCGAAGAGCTCGTTCCGGATCGACGACTTTTCGGGATCCGCAAAGCCGGCTGACAGATTGTAGACGTTCCCGATCCGTGCAGCCTCGGCATAGCTGGCCCCCTTCGCCCTATTAAATCCTTCCCATGCGAGCATGGCGACAAACGCCAATAGAACGGCGTATGTTACGCCGATGATGGAGAAGATCGCTGCTGCCACGTCGTTGTGCCGCCGTCGAAGCTCGATCGGCAGCAGTCGGCGCGCGCAGAGTTCAAGCAGGATAGCGCCGAACACTGCGGCGCCCACAAGCAGCAGACCGACGGCCCAGATCGGGTACTGGTAAACCATATCAGGGCTCATGACGAAGCGCATGACATAGCCTGTTCCGGCTCACGGGAGGCATGTACGGATCATACAGGCCACCCGGTGCCGCGAGTTCAAGGTGATCTTCGAATCGTCGCAGAGAGCCGACAAAGTCACATAGGACGCGAAGCGAAAATCCCACCGGGGCCGTCGCGCCGGAGGCTGCGGAGACGGCGGGCGAGGAGCTGCGGCTAATACAATTCAGAGCTAATCACGGCATTTGGTTTCCAAACAAGTCATAAGGCCGCTCGACGTACTTTCGGCTTACATTAACTCCCGCCGACGACTCTTTATGGAGCATCGCCCTTAGTCGTCGCGATCGGGCAGACAGAACCAGCGATACACTAATGTAACTCAACTTCCTGCGTATCAGTGACCGGTCGGTGACTCGCTATGCCGCTATAAGACTGCTCGATTTAGCGTCTAATCTAATGAGCACGGTAGCTTCCGCGAGATCGCCGGAAGTAGCCTTCTATATAATTGCATACGCGGTGCGTTCCGGCAGTCAGGCGAGCCATCGCTCCGCATGAGTTCATCACAAAAGCCTAACTCAGGATGACCTTTAACGTTTGCATTTTGGCACAAAACTAACACCCCGCGAGGTCCCTTATTGGTCTACTGTCGAGGTATAAGCGGAAGTTACACTGAATTCGGCCGACTTCGGTTATGACCGCTGAACGGACCTCGATCTATTTGGCTGGGTGAGCTACTCAAGTGCCTGGGCCGTCCTGGATTTTAAATCATGCCGCGATAGCGTAGCAGCATGGTGATCCCAGCGGATATCGAGCTCAACGCTGGTGCTTAAGACGTTTGCGTCCGGCCTGCTTGTAGAATTAATTGCCACGCTGCGTCGTACACGCTCGGGCGATCTCATGGCAGTCGTTGGTTTCTGACCGCAAGGTCGGTCCAGAGCTCGAAGCTTGGTGTCGTTTCACCCGCAATAGTTTGGTCGACATCACCCTCGAGGAGGGCCGCTATCGTTGGGTGATCAGATGTGGTGAACCGCCACCCCAAGCCGACGGTGAAGCAATGGCCGAAGCCTACCGTACCCTTGGCTCTCGGCTTTGGCTCTACACGAATTTCGATTGCAACTTGCGCTGTGACTATTGCTGTGTGCGTTCGTCGCCGAAAGCGCCACGACGCGCGCTCGGCCTAGAGCGGGTGCGGCGGATCGCGAGGGAAGCAACTGCGTTAGGAGTCGGCGAGATCTTCGTGACCGGCGGCGAGCCGTTCCTGCTTGGTGACATCGGTGACATTTTGACGGCCTGCGCGGCAGCCGCCCCGACGACCGTGCTAACTAACGGAATGCTTTTTGTCGGGCGACGCTTGGAAATTCTGCGGTCTTTGCCGCGCGATCGGGTGACATTGCAGATAAGCCTCGACAGCCCAACGCCCGAGCGCCACGATCATCATCGTGGAGCAGGTACTTGGGCCAAAGCGTGGAAGGGCATTGAGCGGGCGCAGGCGGAGGGATTTCGCGTGCGACTGGCCGCGACAGTCGCAACCGAAAAAAAAAAAAAAAAAAAAAAAAAAAAAAAAAAAAAAAAAAAAAAAAAAAAAGCCAGGCGTCGGAGTGCGGTTTACTCCGCAGCCGACTTGGCCGCCGCGCTTGTAAAAAACCCCTGGCGCACGCAGGCCTCGCGCAGGTCGGTGTATCCGTGGAGGTTTGGTTGAACCCAATGATGGAGACCCTTCGGCGTCGAGCACTGCACGGTGGGTGGGATTGCATCGAAGGCCCAACGGCTGCTCTGGACCTCATCCGGCTTTCTTGAAGGGGCCGACTATCATTTTTACAGCGCGCTTTCCCGGGCCGCATACTGCGATGGCGCGTCAAGCGATGAGCGGCAACAGCACCTGGAGTCCCTGGCCGCTCATCATAGGCAGCTTGCGGTTGGGCCAGAACTGTCCCGAGAACTTCGAAAATCGGGTCGCCCTCGTGGGCGCCGAGATTGCCCGTCTCGAAGGCCGCGTGGTCGACGCCGGGGATCTCTACGAAAAGGCCATCCGCTCGGCGCGTGCAAACGATTTCGTCCACAACGAGGCGATTGCTAACGAGACCGCCGCGCGCTTCTATGAGGCGCGTGGCTTTGAAACCATTTCCGACGCGTATCTGCGAAAAGCTTTTTCCTGCTACATGCGGTGGGGGGCGACTGGCAAGGTGGGGCAACTTGGTGAATTGTATCCGCAACTCCGAGAGCACATCGCGCGTAAGCAAGTTCGCCGCCGTCCGCCGGCCGGGCTCGTTCTCATAGTAGACATATGCGAGTGCCTGCGCGTTTCGGTCCTTCACGATGTAGCAGGCGCCCGTTGTCCTCGATGGTCCAGGGCGGCGGGAAGTGGCGAGTAGCCGGCAAGAGGCGCGGCGGATTGCGGCCAGCATCGCGAGGCCAACATCGCGAAGCTGCCGGGGCTGCATGCCCACGCTCGCGGAAGCCGGCAAACCTAATCATCCGGCTGCCGCGAGATGATCTGCTTTTTTGATGCAGCAAAGATTTGCTGCGCTGCGGTATTTCACGCCACTTGACCACTGACACTGCGTACCGAGAGCCGGCGGCTTTCGGAGGCTGAGTAATTTTCCGCTTCTGCAGATTTTTTCTCAAGCCAAGTGGCGCCGACTAAGCAGGAACTCGAGCCTAACTCTTTGAGTTGCTCAAGTGCCGGAACTCCGTGCGGTAGGATTGTCGCTTGACGGGCGCCCGTAATCCCAGCCGTCTCCCGCCACTCAGTTGAGTTCTCCCTTGTGCAGAAATGAGCGGGAGCTGTCACCTTCCTCAGAACAAAGAAAGGCGAACAATAGTGACGCGCGCGTCCTCGGGATCCATCAGCAACTCGAAGCCAAATTCCTGGCACATCTTCAACATTGTCGTGTTTTCGTGCAGCGTTCGCCCTTCGATGACCCGTAGCCCCACACTCCGCGCATATTCAATTATCAACTGCATGAGCATCCAACCCAAGCCGTGACCTTTAAAGTCAGAGCGCACAGTGATCGCGAATTCACGCGATTTACGATTGGGCTCCGCGTGCAGCCGCACGACACCTACCATTTTGCCGCTGGATTCCTCGATAGCGACAAACGCCATCGCTCGCCCATAATCGATGTGAACCAGTCGATTGAGGTCAGCGTCGCTCAGTTCCTTTTTCGGACCAAAGAAGCGCAGGCGCGCCTCCTCCGCGCTCACGCCTTTCGCGAAATTGCGAAATAACTCATCATCGTCGGGCCGCACTGGCCGGACAAAAATGTGCGTTCCATCCGGAAGCAGAAGGCGCCGTTCCCATTCTTTCGGATACGGTCTACTTCCACTATCCGGATGATCTTGGCTATGCGCAACCACGGCTTGCCTACACTGCGGCGACTTCAGCAGACGTAGACCGGATCAGATCACTGATTATACGGAGCGGCTAGTCACGGCGCGCGTCAGACCGGCTGCATTTCCGGCGCCGGCGTCGGCCGGTTCTCGGCGTGCTGCTTGAGCGGCCGCATGCCACTCAAGCTGCGCAGCAACAGATAGAGCTCGCTGGACTACCAGCTTTCGCTCGGAGGTTGCAGCTTCCGGAGGATATGAGCGATGCGTTTACCGGGAACAGCAGAAAGGCCAGGGCGTAAAGGATTGCAGCCACCGCACCGATCGTCAAGTACAGCTTGGTATCCATAGCTCCCTCCAGTCGGGCACTCCATGCAGGGCGTCTGGTTTTTTATATACTGGCGCAAGGCGAGTTCGACTTGGCTGCCGCAGGTCCCAATTGTACTTGGCACCACTACGGCAGATGTGCGCAGCATGGCCAAGGACTGATCCGCCGGTCGATCGCCGGCGCCCGCGCCGTGGCTGTTCATGCGTCCGCGCCGGCAGGGCGCTGGTAGGGCCGCGGGAAGGCGCGCCGGCGGGCCGCGCACTGGCCGAGCTTCTCCACGGCACGAGCGGCGGGATTGCCTTCAACAAGCACTTTGGCGGTGACGGCATGATCGTCTTCCGGCACGCCTGCGCGCTCGGCTGCGAAGGCATTGTGTCCAAGCGGCTTAGCTCGCATTATCGGTCGGGACGCGTCGACCACTGGCTCAAGATCAAGAACCCGGCGGCGCCCGCCACGAAGCGTGAGGCGGAAGAAGACTGGGGCGAAAAACGATGGGGGCGCGGACGAAGACGAACGACCAATAGTGAGTGAGGCGTACCCGTGATCAACTTTCTTGAAGAGGCAATCAACTGTAGCGACGGCGATCGCGCCGCCAAGCTCATCCAAGACGCGCTCGGCATCGAGAGCGACGACGTTGCCAACTATGTGTTTCCGAAAACATGGCCAGGCGATCGCGAGCAGCGCGCCCGCATCATCGGCGAGTGGCTGCAGACCGAGGCGCGCTTGTTGGCCTCCTGAAAATGATCACCGTCACGCCGTTCCTTGAGTTAGCATTGCAACTGGTCACCCCTGGCGTCTGGTAATCTTGCTTGCCGCCCTTTTATGGTCCAGCAGAAGTGATTGCTGATCGCCGCCACTTCCCGCCGCCGTGGACAAACAGACCGTGAGATGAAGCCGGGGGAGCGACCCCCGGCTTCTCCGCCTAACGATGGACGGCTTACTTTGACGGCACATTGGGGAGCGACCCCGTGCATCAAAGATCGCCCGCGCCATGGGCTAGGCTTATCGATCTTAGACGGTGCCGCTGCAATTCCGAAGCCGATTGCGGTACACGGCGTGACGAGGCGCGGCATCGAGAGCCCCTTGCGCTTGGACGCTGAGATCTTGTCGCGGATGCGCTCGGAGGTGACTTCGCGTTCGAATTGGGCAAACGACAGCAGCACGTTGAGGGTCAGCCGGGCCATCGACGTTGTGGTGTTGAACTGCTGGGTCACCGAGACAAACGATACATTGTGCTCATCGAATAGCTCGACGAGCTTGGCGAAATCCGCCAACGAGCGGGTCAGGCGATCGACCTTGTAGACGACGATCACGTCGATCTTGCCGGACCGCACGTCCGCGAGGAGCCGCTGCGGGGCCGCCGGAGAAGCCGCCGTCGTCGTATTTGGCTCGTAGCAGCGTCCAGCCGGCGCTTGGCTGCGGATATAGGCTTGCGAGGCATCACACTGGGCGGACGAAGATCGTTTACTGCAAGGATGTGAACCGGCGTAGCGACTTCCCCGACATTCACTTCGACTTTCTCGGCTTCCAGTTTCGAGCCCGGAAGATAATGTGGGTGAAGAGGGACAGACGCATCTTCGCGCACAGCTTTCAGCCCGCCGCCAGCCCGAAAGCACTGACGCGGAGCTGGGCGCTCCATCACCGCAGTGACAGGCCCCTAAACGAGCTAGCCCAGATGTACAATCCGTGCATCCGCGGCTGGATTGTCTCCTACAGCCACTTCTACAAGACGCAGTTGCGTCCGACCCTCAAGCGGATTGGGCGGGCGGCAAGTTCAAATATCGGATCAAAAGCCCGAATGAACGTCATGTACGTGTCGCCAAAGAAAGCGAGCTGACCAGCCTTTAGCCGTCAACAGCGAGCGCGAGACGACCGACCTCAACCTAACTATTTGGATTAGGCGCCCCATGCTGTGCGCCGTCGAATAACGAAAGCCGAGGCTCGCAAACGGGGCTTGGGACGGCGGGTGCGTGAGGAGGAGGAGGCTCAGACGGCCGTTCCAATCTCGATAATCGTCCAATCAGGCCAAGGTTGCGTGCGGTCGGAAAAACGCATCGCGGCATGATGGCGCGGCTAAACTGACCATCTCTTGGCAGGGGAATATCGCTCCGCCGCACAGGTTATGCGAGCAAAAATGCGGTCGCCCTCATCGAGGCAGCCCTCATGAGGTTCACGGCACGTCATAAGCTGGAATAGCCCAATGTGTCCGCCGCAACGGAGATTCTTTGAGAAAATTTGCGGGTTCTGATTGACTTTCGGTCTGGTATCAACAGGTTGGGAATTGTTTTGACCTATCCCTCAGCACCGCCTGCCATCCCAATCACAGTGGCGCGATGGGCGTCAGACCGTCAAAGGCACGCAGTCTTGAGCCGGTCGTTGCGAACGCGAGCTGTCCGAATGCGAGCCAAATGGTCAAGGTGTGCTGACCGTGCAAAAATTGGCGTTATGAAGGCAGTTTTCGGAATGGAAAGCCCAATGGCGACGGCAAGCTCAATCGGCGTTCCCATGTTGGCCTGTCGATGAGACGACAAGCGCAATCACTTTAAACAGACGTAGAGAACGATGAAGTGGAGTTAGCTTCTCACGTGCGGGATAGTGGCCCTGCTGGCGAGCCAAATCCCGATCGGCGCTTTGGCTCGAGCAGTTGAACACTGGAGCGGGCGTATGGCTGCCTCTTGCCACGGCACAAAATCCTGTTAGTTGCCAAATAAGCGCCTGGGATGGAGATCACAATGACAAACCTTGCTTGGAAGAAACTTTCTTGCGGCCTAACGGCGAGCTTTGCGCTCGCTTCAGCGCAGCTCCCTTCGCCTGCTCAAGCTGCCAATTACGATATCAACTCGATCCACATCGCACAGCCGTGGGCTCGAGCGACGCCAAAGGACGCCTCGTCCGGCACCGCCTACATGACAGGTTGCAAGGACCCCGAGGGGGCCGGTGCGGAACACGAATGCGCCACGAGTTCGGGAAATTCGAGATGAACCGATTCTGCTTTAATGCGGTAGCCATCACGCTAATCGCTTTGGGTCATCTGGCCACGCCACTGATTGCCGAAGAAGGTAATCAGGCACTCAGATCGATAGCTGAGCAGCAAACAAAGGATGCATTCGACCAAGCCGTCTCGAAGTTTCGCAAGGCGGCTCAAGAAAAAGACTTCCATGTATTTGACAAAGAACCTAACGACATGGAGCGGGTAATCGACGCGATAAAATCGCTTTACTACAATGACGCTTACAGTCTGTACATTTGCATGAAGGTGGCTGCTGCTGAAACAGCACCTTCTGGCGATGAGTCAATCCAAACGAAGCGCAACTGCTATGAAAAACGAAATTCCGCTCAGAGGAACACTGTTAAAATTCTGATGCAATACACTCCTTGTTCACGAGAAATAAGGAAAAGGCAAAACAGTGTGAGCTAAAATCTCGACTGTTCGACGCAGAGATCGAATTTCCCCCGTTTGACTTCTTGAAGCAGTCAGACGGCAGAGATAACTTGTATGATTACAGCCTCATGAACCAGTGTCTCTTGTCTATCACCCAGTGACCTTTCAGTCATCGCGGTGGCTCGCGAGTAGCGCGGGCGAATGGACGCAACGCATCTCCGAGCGTTGCCACGTCGACCCTCCGATGAATTCACCTTCTCTATAGCGTCCGTTTATTCTCGATGTCTGCGAGATCAGTTTACGCCGCGCCCTGGTTCTTCCATCGCCTGGTTCATGGCAGGCCGATCTCGACCGCCTTTTTGTGATCTGCGGTGGCACGATCAATCTCACCCGCGGCCTCAAAGGCTTTACTGCGACTGTTGTAAGCTGCGGCGTGCCGCGGGTTGATTTCGATCGCATAGGTGAAATCCGCGATTGCCTCGTCGATTTCGCCCTTCGCGCGGTGAGCAGTCCGCGATGATAGAAGGCATCGGTGGTAACTCAACATTCCTTCGAGGAGCTGACTCACGTGGTAGTACATTATGGCGCGCATACTTCGGTCGGGCAAATCTGGATAGTGCTCGCTTCGATGGTGCTCGAATGGCGGACGAAGAGTTATACGGAGAAGAATTAGAGACAGCGATAGCGGATAAAGACAAGTGGGAATATCGAAAATATAATTACATCATAAATTTTGAACTCGACGTTGCGCTGCGCCACATTTCTGAACACGTCACAGCTGGTGCGTCATTTGTAAACACAGACTTGTATCACACGGATTTCCGTGACACGAACTTAAGCGGGGCGGATTTCAGCGGTGCAAAGAACTTCAGTACCACCATCTTAGAAGATGCCTGCTTTGATCCGAAGCGACCGCCAACGGTGGATGAAACAATGCAGAACTTTTTTCAAAAGGCGATCAGCCGGAAAGACTGCCGCAGCGAATGGAAACAGGCGCACCCTAAAGAATGCCGTGACACAGTGTGGTTTTGGCCTTGGAGATAGACACGCGAGGGTGCCAATGTCGCTTATTGGCCCTTAGCGACATTTCGCTGCAGTGCAATGACTTGTCGCTTTCGGGGCAAAGCGGACTCTCGCGTCTGGTTTACCCGGGCGAGTTTATGAGTTCACGCCCGAGGCACCAAATTGCAAAATCCGAGTTCGGATTTGGCAAGCTTACCAGGGCCGCCAATTTTGAAAATTGCAGGTTAGACGCCGGGCGGTGACGATCCTCGAAGTCCCGAATAGCCGCTAGGCCCCCGGCTATCTGGTTGGCGAAGAGCGGCAAAAGCAAAAAGACGCCAGCGCGTTTGCGGAGTTGGTCAGGCATCGTCAGGGCGATGAATGAGCTTGAAGGTAGGAACGTCTCTTAAATCCGACTCATCCATGATTTTTCCGCAGACTACACATTTTGCGATATTGCTCTCCTTCGCGGGAAGCCGCGAACGCGTCACAGAATAAAGGGCTCCGCAATGCGGGCAAAAGAAGGCCGGGCCTTCCGGGATTGCTCCTAATAGAGGCATATCGGCACGCCTCCGTTATTTTAAAGAATTATACGCCCCAAAGAATATAAATTCCAACGGTGCGTGTCTGACTACCAAAATTTAAGAATCTGCAACTCCAGCCCAAGACGAACTCTACCCGATTGTTGGCGAACTTTTCGGTCGAGGGCCTCACTCATCGCAAACCATTTGATTCATTTTCGCCCCTGCTCCATCCTCTCTTCTGCATCAAGACCAAGGGCTGGCGCTCTCGACCAACCGGCTCAACGCGGCACGGTGGTCTCCCGGAAACGGGGATGTGGCCGATTAATAGGACAACTATTCTTCGGCCTGTGATCGAGAAACGGCTTCTGGGTCCTAGACCATAACTCAGCACTCTCATGTCGGAAATTCTTCACCTGAACCTGCATCGCGAATTTTTCGCTGCCATTGCCAATAAGCAAAAGCGCGTCGAGTATCGAAGGCAATCACACTACTGGCGCAAGCGGTTGGAAGAACGAAATATGACGCGATCCTATTCCGCAACGGCTATGCGAAACACGCACCTGAAATGCTGGTGGAATTTCGAGGTCTACGCCGCTACGGAAAAGGGCATACCACTTACTACGCCATCAGTCTTGGACGGATATTGAAAATCAAACGGTGGCCGAATGGGCGTCCGTAATTTTGCGTTCACGCGATGAAGCGAAATGCGCTGCTGGGCTGGACTGTACGCTCGCAGGATGAGCGACCCTAATGAACAATCAGGAGCGCGGCGAGTATCCACGTGACTGACGAAGACGGGACGCTGTCTTTTGTAAGCTAGCCAACGTATCTGTCTCCCTGCTTATGTCGGGACCGAGGATGGGCAAGAACCACTCCCGACCAATCTTGGCTGGCCCCGACACAATGGCGAGACTGCTTTCATCCGATAAGAGCTTTAGGCGTGAACACCACGGTAGCGCAGTAAATTTAAGTCTGTCCTGCTGGCTCAATTTAGGAAGGCGCACGCGGGTCGCGCCTCTCAGAACTTTTTTCACTACGTGGGGGGAAGTGCGAAGCTCAGCAGTTCTTGGCTCTCCGCCCGGCCATTCTGCGACCGTGAGCCGTACGCCTTTACGATGCGCCGCCTTCAGAAGAAGCCCGGCAACCTTTGTACGATGACAACTTGGTGAGTGAACCGTGCCCGGATATTCGCAGGCACAGAAAAATAAAACTCGACGCTTCTGATTATGGGCTTGCAGGACATGCTCCAGTAAATCATTCGCCGCGTTCGGGTCCGCGATTTCCATTCGCCCCCTTTTTGTTATGATGCTTCTGTTACCAAGGGTTTTCATCCACCTATATCTTCGCTGACCCACAATTTTCTCGAAAGAATTTTGCTGGAAATCAGGGGCGCGAACTGTACGCCTAATGCGAATATCGACGAATAGAGGTGGCCGCCAACCACGGGCTCGCTCAACTGCATCGACGTTGCGAACAAAATCTACGGCTTGAGTACCCCAACCCCAATACCCCCAAGTGAATGCCGTTATTCGTTTCATCGTGAGCGCCTTTGGGGCCCAGGGCATCAGGTGATTTGCGGCCTGGACATTGCATCAAGACGAGGGCTCGCTCCCTGAGCCCGCCTCAGATTGGGGCTTATTTTGAGATGGCGGAATCGTTGCCACGCCTTCTCCAACGCTCATGTCATGCCCAACGCCTTCATCGCCGCCGTCATCGGATCGGAGAAGAACACCGGATCAACCCGCTCCACGATGTCGCCCAGAGACTTCGAGAAAGTTCCGTTTGTTTTCCAGCGGGACCAGCGCCTTGCGTGCGCCGTTGTCCATTGCCGACCTGCAATGGCTCGGCAAGCGACCGCACGGCCTTGATGTTTCCTTGAATGCTCAGGTCACCGAGGATGACGAGGCCCGCCTGCACCGGTAGTCTCTTGAGCGCCGAGTAGATGGCGACGACCAAGGCAATCCCGGCTTCGCAAGGGACGTGGTTGCTCAGTAGATCGATGGCTTCAACGTGGAAATCGGTCGTATCGACCTGCTGGCCGACGCCCATCTTGACCTTCTGGCCCATCAGATATGCAAAGGCCCGGTTAATCGATTCCCGCATCGGCCCTTCGACCCCACCGGCGATCTTGAGCTTACCGGTACCCGGCGAGCAGCCAACTTCAAGACGGTAGAGGCCGACCTTGGCGTGATCGTCCACCGAAGCCGTGTACACCGATCCTGGGGCCAGAGGGTCGAGCGAGATCATGTCCCGCCCGCCCTGTTCGGGGACGCCGACGAACTTCTCTTCTCGTGTTTCGTTGTCGATCAGCGAAAACGACGTTTGATGAAACTCGAAGGAACCCATCTTCTTGAGTTGTTCCTTCACCCGGCGACGGCCTTCGAGGGACAACTCGACCAGTTCGGCTACCTCTTCCTTGGAAAGTTCCCCGTTCGGGTAGATCAGTTTGACCAAACCCGAAACGGTCTTCCTCACCGCTTTGACATCACGTGATTTTAGGTGCGATCCCAGCGAAAAATGCCGGTCGAGGACTTCGGTGAAGGTGTGCTTCCTTAGCTCTCGCAGGGCCTCTGCCAGATAATCCACAACGAAGCCGTAATGATTGGTGAAGAAATCCACCTTCATCTTTGGCATCTCCCAGCCGGGGATGTAGAAGTGGATTCGGTCGAGGAACGCCATGTCCTCTCGGATCACGTCGGGCATTGGCATAAACAGGTGCGACGACCGCACCATCACTTCGACCGGCTGGTTCGTGTTCCCGAACATGGCGATAGAAGCCATGCCGGACAGGGAATCCTTTCCACGGGCGAATGTCCCCGACTCGCAGTAGGTCTTGAGCGTCGTCACGACTTCCTTGGGCATCTTTTGGAGGTCGGCTACTTCATCGAAGCCGATGGCGTCCCAGATTCCGACCAATCCCATCTTGCCGCTGGCCATGTTGAAAAACAGATTGGCCACGGTCGTTGGTCCGGTGAGCAGGATGGTGTACGGCGACAACTCCTGATAGCCGTAGCTTTTCCCCGTCTCGCGTGGGCCAAGTTCCACCAAGTTATAGTTGGCCTCGGCCAGCGGTATCAGCCGCACCAAGTAATGCAATTTCTGGCGGCGATTGAAGTGCGACGGTTCGAGGCCGATGGTGCGCAGCAGCAGGTCGATCCATTCGTCGGTGGTGAATTGGTTGCGGCATGCCCGATATTCTTCGAGGTCGAATGTCGCAAGCTGGATCGGTTTCAGGCTGTCGATCCAGAACGGACTGCGCTTGCCCTTCTGCTCTTCGTCGTATTGATGCCGAATGTCCACTTGCGCCCAAATGCCGCCCATCAGCAGGCGGTCGTAATCCCGCAGGAAGTGTTCGGGGATGTGGACGTACTTGTGACCGAAGTTCTTCAGTTCGGCCCAGTACTTGTCGTCGTCGGAAACGTACCGCACCTGCACCTTGTCGATGAAGGTGTGCTTTCCCTTATCCTTGACCATCGACTGCGCCTTGTTGGCTTCATCGGGACGGACGAAGTTCGAGGACAGCGTGTTGTTGACCACCTTCAGCCCGGCATCGATGGCCACGGGGTCATCGGTGGCGCAATACTTCCCCAGCAGGTACTCAAGGACGAAGACCGGGACATTGGCCCCGACCTTCACCTTGCGAACCAAGTCCTTGCGAACCACTTTGCCCGCAAACACGGAAGCCGCTTTTCGATCTAGTTCAGGCATCGCTAATCCTCACATCGAAATGGCGACATCGACCGTCAGCGGAGCCGCCAGTTCTGCCCCAGTGGTGGCATCGAGCAGGTAGACTCCCACCGTCTTCTGGGAAATCTCCTCGGACAGCATCACGGTGACGGTATTCGGTTCGATTCGTTTGTTGTCGTTCTCCGCAATTTTCAGCTTCACTTCGCCGGTCGCATCCTCGAATCCGTACGAGGCGCTCACCGGGACCGAAACGCACTTCTTGTTGGCCCGCAGTTCGATCCGCACTTTGGGCGGTTCAAATCCGAACAGGCTTGACTCGCTCTGGCTCCCGGCAATCTGCACGGAGAAGAACCTTGTGGTCAGTTTCGCCGTGCCGGGGGTCAGTGTCCACTGAATGCCGGTCGAGGGAGCCGAAGACTTCACCGCCGAGTGCATCACGACCACGGGAACGATCAGTTCTTGCGGAGACAGTCCGCCGTGGAAATACGCTCGCCCGCCACCCTTCGACTTGAAGACAGCGAAGGTCCACGGAGTCGCAATGTCGAACTCGCTGTCCACTCCCAACGAGGCCAGCGAGGTCCGCAGATACGACGGTTCCGACGTTTCCCCCAACGCCCACCCATACCCGGCGATGCAAGTCTTCAATCTTGCCACCAGGGGAGTCGATCTTCATGTCCTCCCCGATCTCGTCGGCAAACAGATGACCGTGGTCGGCCACCAGCACAATGGTCTTGATGCCGTGATCGGCCAGCACCCGCACGCCTCGCCGCAAATGACTCAGCACGCCGTCGATCTGAAGCCGGGCTTGGGCCATGTTGTCGGCCTCGCCCAGTTCATCGATCTCCTGCGACGTAATCAGGATCAACTGAGCGTTCTGAATGCCTTCCTTGACCTTCTTGGCTGGCTTGGGGAGCAGGTCGTCCAACTTGGCGTCGAAGACCGACACGCCCGCATTTTCTTTCAGAAACGCCACCCGATCCTTGCGATCCTTGATGACCTTGCCGCCGATCTCCAGTGCCAGTTTGCCGCCTCCCACGGCCACCACCTTGGCGGACTCGTGAGCCTTCGGCAATAATGCCGCCATGCCGATTTCGGTGATCGTGGGTATCGTGCCGATGGCGGGCTGAATTTCCAACTTGAAGTCGTCCTTGAGCAACCGGCACAACTCACGAGCCATCTCGAATCGAAGGGCGTCCACCCAAACGTAGGCGACCTTGCCTTCACCCAGGAGCGGCTTCACCTGCTTCTCGAAAATATCCCGCTGCCGCAGCAGCCCCTTGATCGGATGCTTGGCCTTCTGGAAATGGGTGATGAAGTGCTTGGCCAGTTCCGAGCCGACTTCGGTGTAGCGTTGCTCGGCCTTCGTGATGAGCTTTTCCAGCCCGTGATGATCGTCGCTGGCGGCGAACTCGAAGTTGTATTTGCGGCTCTCCATGTGCCGGTGATGCGTGTCGAGCAAGCACCACGGCTCGTCATCATCGGCGTACGCTTTGACGAGAGCGGGAACTGTGGTCGGAGCCGTCTTGAGCGCCTTGCCCACCCGGTCGGCTTCGATCAAGACCTCGGCAGCGGAAGAGATCAGCGCCCACCGAGCCTGAATCGCTGGAATCACGTCGGCCCAGAATCGGGACAGGCGATACTCGGCCAGTTGCAGCAAGGCCGGGGTCGCCGTCTTGAGCAGTTCGCTTTCCACATGCACCAGCAAAGCCCGCTCGACGCACAAGAAGGTTTCGTTTTCCTTGAGCGGTTCCACGGGCAGTTCAAGTTGGTCGAGGCCAAGTTCCTGTTCGACCTTGTTGGCCACGGCCACGTAGCTGTCCCGCACGTCCCGGCTGTTTCGCCATGTTCGAGCCAATCGCACGCAGGCATCGATGCCGCCCGTGCTGCTGGCCACGGGGACCGAAGAGAGCGACGATGGCACTTGCTTCTTGAGGGCGGCGAACAAATCCGTCAGCAAGACATGCCGCCCCAACTTGATCCGCCAATTCGACAGGGCTTCGGCGGCGGGGAGTTCGATGTCGAAGCTGACTTGCAGCAGGTGACGCAGTTCCTTCTCGGCTTCTTTCTTGCCGATTTCCTCGTCGTACTGATCGCTGCTGAGGAATGCCAAGGCGACTTCTTGCGGGTTGGCCGAGCCGAAGATCAGCGTCAGCACGCCGGTCGAAATGTCTTTTCCCTTGTTCGGCCAGGGAATTCAGATCGGCCAGCGACAGCTTGCCCGACTCCACCTGCCGTTCGATTTCGGCAACCTGATCCTCGCCCAGAATCGGCTTCAGGGCATTGCGGGCCACGACCGACAGCCGGGTATTGCAGGCCGGCGGTTGTTGCCGAGGTTGCATGATCACCCCGGCACAATCGAGTTCGATCAGGGCGCTGTTTGTTTCGGTTCGTTCAATTGGCACGTACACGACCAGCCGAGGCGGTTGTGCCGTCGTTGAGCAGGTGATCGATCTCTTTTCGCAGCTTGAAGAAGCTGCCGTCGTACCGGGCCACGGTCGTGTTCGGCAAGTGGAGTTCCGCAGCCGCCGCACTGTAGGCTTGCTCCGGGTCGTACCAGACCACCAGCCCCTTCTCATCGACCTGCTTGGCGATCAGTTGAACGAGAGATTCGGTGACGACGGCCATTACTTCACCAGTCCTTTCTGGCGAAGTTGCTTGCCGATGGAGGACCACTCGTACTTGCCTTCGAGGAGTTCTTCCCAGTAGTTCTTGGCCTCTTTCCACGGGACGAGTTCGTGGAGCGGGGCGATGTTCAGGACGACGCCATCGTTGAGATCGGGTTCCAGATGCAGGTTCGCTGCCCGACGCAGCTTGTCCTCGAAGTCCCGCAGTTCGGAGAGGAAGTCTTCCTGCCGTTCGACTTCCTTGGCGAGCCGCTTGGCTTCCTTGCCGGAGTCGCCCGCTGCGGCCTTTTGGCTGCGAAGCGTTTCGAGGCGGCTGGTTTCCAAGCCGAATTTTCGGCTCGACATAGTTCACCAACGCCTTGAAGAGAAGGTCTTTGTCGAGTCGGTGGTAGTAGAGCCAGAGGGCGTAGTTCTTCTTCGAGGACTGAAGCAGCCAGTAGATCGGGGCCTTGCGGCGGCTCTTGGAGTAGCGGGACACGTGATCGTCCCAGAAGCCGCCCTTTGCCCGGCTTGCGGAAGTAGTCCCGCAGTTCCTTCACGCCGAGGAATTCGCAGGCTTCCTTCTCGATGGCGTCAGCCCGGTCCTTCCAGATAACTGCGAGCACATGCCATGAGCCGCGCGAATAATGTCGTCGGAGTGAGTCGGGGTCGTCAGCACAGAGGATGCCGTCCCGATCGATGCGGAGCGGGTAGGCTGTTCTGTGAACTTCGCCCAGATTGCGGATCTTCTGAATGACCGAGTATCCCAACAGGAAGCGCCGGTGTAGGTAAGAAAGGTCAGCCAGGGATTGTGATGTCAGCCTTGTCCAGAGCGTAGCGCACGTCCCATCTGCCGACGACGGAGCCGAGGCAGTAGGAGAGCGATGGCCCTCGTGATCTCGGCCTGGTTGATCTCGTCAGGTTGGACACCAAAGAAAGGCCTCCACCGACCAGAAGTCGAGAGGAGTATAGAATTCGAACTCACAGGTCGCATCTCTTGCCGATCAATAGCGGCGTGAATTGGAAAGAAGCGATGACAATTTCGTCGATTAGCGACTGGATTCGTCTGATCTCCTTCGACAGCGGTCAACTTCTTGCCTGTGTAACCCAACGGCGTACGATCCGAGCGATGAACTATCTGCAATTGCTGGAGAGAAAAAATCTCGAGAGGTCTCGTCGTCACGAAAGAGGGTGCGGAGGGTTTGGACTGCGTTGGTGGCGTGTGAGGCAGAGAGCCTCTACGGTCTCCGTGTAGATAACTCGGGAAACGCTATCAGCGATCCAACGACGCTGACCTCGTAGTGAACCGGACGAAACCCAGCTTCACCCTGTAAGGAGCCAGTCAAGCAGGCTGAGCGCATATTCCGCTGGCCGACTTGTAAGATATCCGAGCATGGAGGCAGGGGAAATCTGTGTTGCGGAAAACCACCGAGCCAGAATGCCCAAAGGCTGCACCTGCCGGATGCGCTCGTGGATTGAAACCAAGCACCGATTTCGACGGGTAGGTGACGCCAGCCCTTCCAGAGTAAGCGGTCCCCTGAACACGTGCCCGTCCCGTTTCCCGAAATTCTTTGCCATCATTGCCAAAGTTGAGGAGCCACGTTGGATCATCCCAGAACGGGCTGTATTCGCTGCTCTTCGTGTAGTTGATCCACTGCTCGCCATTGACTTCCCACCAAGCCCGAGCAAACCGAAACTCGTCCGCTGTAGCAATCCCTTGCTTTGACGTTGCCCCATTACCCTCCAACGATGGCAGGGATGCCAGACGATCTCGAAATTTGCGTGAGATCCAGTACAACTGGTGCTCCTTTCAGACGAAGAAACTCATCAGGAAAAGCAATGAACGTCTCAGGCTCTGTCGATCCCTTCCCGACCTTCCTGATCCGATCCAGCAACGTGTGATCTTTGTCCTTGACTCTCGTCAGACGGATAAATGGCGCAGGTGTGTTATTTGCCTCCGCTGAAACCAGAGCGCACACGATAACGGTCGCTTCATCGAGGACATCACCTCCAAGATGGGCGAGACCGCAATAGATCCTTCTTGTCCCAAGAGTAGGTTTTGACGCCAAGCCGAGAACGATGGTTGGAAGAGGGGCGTCGCCGTGAGTAGCGCCCCGATAAGCCCATGACGACACATTCTCGAAGAAGCCTCGGCGACAAAAGCGCATCCCAAGTCACGCCCTGATAGATACAGGATGTCGTCCAGCAAGCCTTCGCATCCCTGTGAGACATCTCCAAACGGCGGGTTCATCAGCACCACGTCGAAGCGCTTGTGGCAAGGTCCACAAAGGCGAAGCCACGCACGGCATCGTCTGTGAAGAGCCGCCGTTGAAGCCGCTGGCCGTTCTGGGCTTTCTCGGCGTATTGCGAAGAGCCTCGATCACCTTGGCTTCGGCCTGCTCGAAGAACTGATCGTCGGTGATGTCGCGTTAAATCGAAGAGCGAGGGCTGTTCCGGCTTTCCGGCCAGTCGATCCATCGCCGCTTGTGTGAACAAGAGCGGCTGGCCTTTGCGATCCGTGGCTTGGGTCGTCTCTCGCACCCATTGTTTCTTGGCTGCGGCAACGGCATCCCGAATCTCCTCCTCGATCTTGAGGAGCGATCCGGCTTCCCCGGCCAGCTTCATCTTGTCGAAGACAACCTCGACCAGTTGGCCAAGGAGCTTCGGTTCAAGTTGACCGACGAACTCCTTGAGCATCTGCTCTTCGCCCGGCATCGGCTCGGCACAGACGAAGTTCGAGCGGGTGATCTTGGGGCGGTCTTTCTTCAGCCCCATCTCCTGATAGGCCCGTTGGCACCGAAGCCAGAGGGCGAGGGCCGCAATCTGGCTGCACCGCAGGTCGATGTCGATGCCGTGCAGGTTGTGGGCGAGGATCAACCGAGGAACATCCCGCCGCAAGTCGTCCAGCGTTCGGGTAGTCTTTCTGGAGTGCCGGGCCGAGTTCGGGATCGGCGTAGGCTTCCTCGTAGATCGTCAGCAGCAGGTCGAAGCAGTACAGCAGGAAGTGGCCGCTGCCGCAGGCCGGGTCGAGAATCTTCAGTTCCCGTGGGTCTTTCTTCGGGCGGTGCGGGATGTGAACCGGGAGCTTGAGCAGTTCTTCCTGCGAAAGATCGTCCCGCTCCTCGGCAGCGTCCTTCGGCGGTTGTTCCCCTTCCTTCAGGAAAATCTCGGTCGGGCGACGGACCATGTACCGGCACTGGTCCTTGAGCTTGGTGTCTCCCTTCCGCATCTCGTACCAGATGCGGCCCAGCGTGTTGTCGGTCAGGAATTCGACCACGTAGCGGGGCGTGAAGAACTGGTTGCGGAAGGCCAGTTCGTAGGAATTGCGGGGGGCGTGGCTTTCCTTTCGGGCCTGATCCCGCAGTTCCTTGGGCGTGAAATACTGGTAGACCCAGCCGATGGTTTCGTCCTGCGACCAAATCTTTGGCCATTCCTCCCGCAATTCGGTTTCTTCGGGCTTGATGCCGCCGCCGTTCAGCAGGTCCAACACTTCATCAAGCGTTTTCTGCCGAGGGTAGAGCCGATTGGCCGGGTCGTTCGGGTTGAACAACACGCCGATTTCGTCGGAGAGCAAGCCGCCCAGCCAGTCCAGAAAATGCCGATAGGCGACATCCTGATGGCCGGTGTTGAACAGGCGCTCCTCCTCGGGGTGGTCCGCCAGATAGAACTTCACGCCGTTGGAGTTGATGCCTCGGCTGACCGCCTCACGGAACTTTTGCCCGCCGACGTAGACCTCACGGGCCTCCATCATCTTGTAGGCGCAGAGCCGGTTCAGATGCGTGAAGGCGATTTCCCGCACCAATTGGTCGAGGGCTTCCTTCGGCTTGAAGCCACGGGCCTTGATGTGGCCAAAGTGATCGAGAATATCCTTGCGTGCCGCCTGCTCCTCTTCGGTCAGGTGGGTCATCTTGGCGTTCGGATCGGCGGTGACCTGATCCTTCTTGGCGAAGATGCCGTACTTCCCCTCAAGCTCCTGCGAAACGGAGTCTTCGAGCAGCTTGCGGCACTGCGTCACGACGTTGCGGAGCTTGTTGCGAATCTCTTGGTCCATGTCACGCCGCCCCCTGCGGCTGCGATGCCGCCGCTTGCTGCTTCAGTTCCTTGAGCCGAGTCGTCACGAGGTCATCCAGTGCAAGGCAAACGACCCGAATCGTTTCGACGGCCTGCTTCGCCCACGGAAAGCCAATCTCCTGGGCGGAGCCAGCGGGATCGTCCTGCGAACGGTCGGCCCGATGCACGATGTCGTTGCGACGTTTCACCGTGGCATCGAGCGTTTTCTTGATTTCGTCTTCGTCCCGACCGAGTTGCTCGGCGATGAGGCTCCACGGATTGTCCAGACGCGAGCAGCACGCCCGTGACGTGGATACCCCGTCTGCCGTTGAGGTAGCTGAAGTTCAGGCTGCTAATCATCTTGTTGGCGACAAACAGCGGGTCGGGATCAACCAGAATACGGACGGCTTCATCAAGATCGAATGTCAGATTCTTGAATTGGTTCTTGAACGCTTCGTCGTTCTTGGGAACGAAATCTCGACCTCGGAGCCGAATCACTTCGGGCAGGTTGTCCCGCAGCAGGATCGGCAGGTACGTTTCCAAAGCGGTGCTGGCGGTAACAACGGCCTGTCGCAGCAAATTGCACAAGGCACTGCGTTTGATTGCTGACGGCGGAACCTCGGCCAGTTCTCGGATCAGTCCCAAGAAGATGCCGTTGGAAATGACCAGCAGGCTTTCGTCCTTTTCCGCTTTGACAAGTTCTCGAAGCGAACTGAAGTAATGCTTCCTCGGTGTTGAGGGCATCATGCTCCAGCAGCCGGAAGACCTTCAGCAGCAGGTCCGCAGGCCGGATGTTGTCTTCAAAGATTTGTCGGGGACTGAGCATGGTTCACTCCAGAATGATGACTGCGCCTTCATCGATGCACTTCTGAAGTGAATCCCGTATCAGGTCGAGGGCTTTGTCCAGTTCCGCTTGCGTCTGAATGGGCCGATTGAAGAACTCGCGACACTCGCAGCCGTTCGCACAGGTGCTTTCGTCTCGCTGCTAATCGACAATTCTTGCAGCTTGACCAGGACCGAGGACTTCAGCCCGTCCACGGCGGCGAGGTCGGATTCCATCTCGGTCAGACTGGCCTTGCCGAGCGTCGTGCCCGCTGCTCACGGCATCTCTTGTCTTCGTCGGTGCCGACCCGCACCCAGCAGCGGCGACAACAGTCGGCAGTCTGCTCATGTCCTGGGATTCGTCTGGCCTTCCGAGACGGTGCTCCCATTCGGTGCGGTTCTTGATCTCACCGATCGCCGACTCGTAGGCCTTCCTGCCGCCGGTCGAACAGTTCGAGATAGGCCTGCTTGTAGGCATCCAGCACGGTCTGGTGTCTTGGCGGCGATTTCGTCCACGAGTCGATGAACTGCTCGGAAGCCGAGCAGTGTCTTCAGTTCTTCGACACTGGTGGCGATTTCCGGCGAGGGGCAGTGGGAGGCAAGCCGCTGCCAGACTTGCTCAGTTGCAAGCCGAGCTTGCCGCAAGACGCCAATGGCCTCGGCATTCGAGCGATTCCCGTAGCTTCCGCACTTTGTCTCTGGTTTCACCGAAGTCGGCTCCGTTCTCAGTGAGGATGCGAACGCAGTCGTCAGAAGCGGACGATTGAATGCCCACCAGCGTTTGCTGGTATTCGGACAACATGGACAGGATCGGGAGCCGGTGGGCCTCGGCGGTGGCTTTCAGCGGGTAGAGCTTTTCCAGTTCCTCGGCGGCGACCTTCTTGAACGCCGTGGCGATGGCTCCTTCTTCGACATCGACTTCTTCCCCGGTCAGGTCTTCCAGTTGCTGCACCGCTTGGGTGAGCGTCTTGAGGCCGACCGATTGCCGGGGAGAGAACAGCGACGACCGGAACGCCGGATTGTTGGTGAAGGGCGTGCGAGATGCCGGGTCTTGGTAGTTGTGGAAGCGGTTGCCCTGGTAGGTGACTTCGATCTCGCCCGCCCGGAACAACGTGGCGAGGATCAGCCGCAGCATGTCACGTTCCCAACCGTAGGGCGTGCCGCCGAATCGCTTCTCCAGCGCCTTGCCCATGCGACTGTCTTTGTTGCCGTAGCTGTGTTCGCTCTTCAGGTAATCGAGGACTTCCTTGGCGACATCGGCGTTCGTGTTGACGATGTTCTTGGGGCCATCCTTGACGACCAGCCCCAGCCCGTGATCGCCGACGTAGAAGACGTTGGGCAGTGCCTTGAGGTCAGCCGCTTTGAGGATGTGTTCGGCTTCATCGCCCTTCAGGGGCCGAGAACCCATTTGCAACTTCGGGTACAAGTCGGGCACGACCTGCCCGAAGAGTTTCTTCAGGATTTCGCCCAGGCCCTTGCCCAAGGCGGACGCATCCTTCTGCACGCCCCGGAACATGCCGGTTCCACGTTCCATCGCCTCGGTCAGCTTGTCCCGCAAGCGGGTTTCGTAGCCGTTCTTGGAGTTCTTCTCGTCCTGAAGGCACGTTGCCTCGTCCGGGCTGATTTTCTGCTGGGCGCTGAGTTGGTTGTACTTGTCCACCATCTTGCGTGAGGCGTGAAGCTGGCCGACCAATTCATCGATTTCGGGCGTCAGGCAGAAGAGCCAGTAAAGATCGTTCTCGTGGGACTTCTGCTGGCTTTCGGTGCGAATTTCTTCAATGCGTTTGGTGAGTTCGTCGGCATCCTCGGCCACGCACAGGGTCAGCGGAAGTTCGCCTTCATCGCCAATGCTCGTGCCATCGACGCTGATGCCGATGCGGAACGAGCGGTTCTGGTAGCGGAAGGTCTTGAATTCCGGCTCATCAAAGATTTGCTGGAGTGCGGTGCGTGCCAGTTCATTCCGCTCACGGGGCTTCGGTTCGAGATGGCCCCGGCGTTCGGTTTCCCAGTTCTTTTCTTGGGCGGTCTGGAGCTTCCAGCCTTCCTCGGTATTGCGAATGAACTGGGCGGTATTCAACCGCTTGACGGCAGCTTGAACTTCACTCAGGGGCGTTGCCTTGCCTACTTCATCGACCAGCACAGCGGCGAGATTGGCTTCCGTGCGGGGCAGATCACGAATGAATTCCAGAAGGCAGATGGCCTTGGCCACCCGCAATGCCCAACCGTGATCTTCGGGATCGTTCTTGAATCGCTCGGCAATTTGATAAATGTCAGTGCGTTTCTCGTTCGAGAGGTTGCCCTCCACCAACTCGAACACCTTGTCGAGCGTCACGAGCGCCCCGATGGGCTTCTTGGCGAATGCCGTACGATCCGACACCAGCATCTCATACGCCTGCTTGATGATCGTACGGTTGCTGCCACCGTAATGTCGCGGAGCGCCCGGCTGAAGTCGAATGCCCGACATGATCCCGATGCAGAGATCGATGTAATGTGGCGGGTAGGGGTAAAAGTGAATGAAATCACTTTCGTTGATGTCGGTGCGACGGGTCGTGCGTTCGAGCCGTAGCGCAGCGTTCAACTGGCCTTGGTTCTCGGAGAAGAGTTTCTTCAGCGGCTTCTCGGCTTCGGTCTTCTTCGCCAAAACACGCTTGGTGGCCACTTCCCGGATGTCGGAGGGGGCGAGGTCAACACGGTAGCGGAAGCGGTCCTGCAACTTGGCCAGTTCGACTCGCTTGGAATCAATGGCGGCGACCACTTCATCCAGCTTTTCTTGGGACGTGACCACGATCCAGCAAGGAGCGATGATCTTGCGCTCCTTGAGCAAGTTCTTGCCGACCTTGCCGAACTCTTCGATGGTCGCCCGCAGGTCTTCGATCTTGTCACCGCTGCGAGCGACGTGTTGGCCCACTTCGTCAATGATGAAGACAAGGGCTTTACCCTTACGGCGGCGTCCCCAGAGCTCGAACGTGCGCTTGACTACCTTGCTGACGGAGATCGATGCGTCTCGATTGCGTTGGGAGTGCGACCACGAATCCGCAGAAGGATAGAGCTTCGGATCAAGCTGATGCAGAATGGCGCTCGCACGTGACAATTTCTGCGCCCCGGCCCGGACTGTTTCCCAGTCTTTGTTCAGCAGAGTCTTGCAGGTGGCGATGAACTCAGGCAGTTTGCCTTCGGCTTCAAGTTCGATTTCCAGTTCTGCGATGTCAAAGTCTTCCGAGTACCCAAGCTCACGCAAGAGGACGGTGTACATCAACTCGGCAATTCGTTGCGTGACCTTCCGAGTGTCGGCCTCCTTCGCCACTTCAAAGAGGATGACCTCGGTTGGCGTCTTGGCGTTGATGAGGTCGAGCAAGTCGCTGGTGCGGGTATCGCCCAGTTGTTGCTTGAAGAGATCAGCGAACTTGCTGCCGAGAACCGTGCGGTTTTCCAGTGCGTAGCCGAGGTTCTTGGCAAACGAACTTTTGCCGGACCCGAAGAAGCCCGACACCCAGACGCCCACGCTTTCGTGAGGATCGCTGGGAGCCTCAGCGACGGCTTTGAGGAGATCGTGGTACTGTTCACGGATACTATCGGTGGCGACGTATTCCGTGATTTCAGCATGGACCGATTGCTCGTCCGCCTGATCGACTTGGATGATCTCTTCGATCTTGCGGCTGAGATCACGTGTCAGCAGATCGCCAATTGTCTTCATTTGGTTACCCTTGCCTCAGCCATAGATTTTGACTCGATAGTTGCCCAGTGCATCCCGGTCTTTCAGGTCCATGAAACGCAGGCCCGTCGTGCCTTCGATGGAGCCGGGATAGAACAGGATCGTTGCCACCTTGGTTTTGCCGTGCATCTTGTCGAGGAGCATCGACATGTGGAAAATCCCCGGCGACATCGCTGCCACACGGGTCAGGAAGACGACCGAATTCTCCGGGCTGATTGAGGCGAGTCGCTCTGCGAGCAAATCCCACAGCGGAATCCAGACCTTGCTCGACAAGTACGTGGTCACCTGCTGCTGGGCCTCAACGTAGCCTCGCTCTTTTTCCAATTCGATGACGGCTTCCAAACCTTCGTCATCGTCCTTTTGATGAACCTTCTCTAACGCCGACCAAAGCAGTTCCGACATCGGGATGATGTGAACCTCTTTGCCGACAGCTTCCAGGCGAGTGGCCAGCAACTTGATCTCCCGCCGAAGCTCCCATTCATCGGTCGGGTCGTACCGCATGATCGCAAAGGGCAGATCATGGTAGACGTTGATCCTCGGCGGCACGGCCTTCAGGTCGCTTTCCAGAGGAGCGATGCTATCTTTGAGCGAGGACATTCGCATACTCCTCAAGGGTTTCAGCGGGGAAGGTCAACCGGGTGACGCTGCCAGCAACGTGGTACTCCAGCAAGTCACGCTGGTGGGCTTCAAACAGGAATCGCTCCACTCCTTCCCTCTGCAAAAAGAACAGCTTCCAGTCTGGCAACTCGATCAGCTTCGCTCCTGATGGTTGGTGCTGTTTCAGATAAAAGACGACATACGCAAACGACTCGATGGGAAAGTAGGCGGGAGCGATCTTCTTGTTGACTGCTCCCTGAAGCACACCGAAGTCCCGAAGAGCCGAGAGCAATCCTTGGGCAATGCGGGTGATCGTGGGTTCGGACCAATGGCCGGTCGTCTTCCCTTCATCCACCCACTTTGCCAAAGGCCGCTGGAAATCCTGCACGTTGATGTCCACCAAACCCCGTGCCCGCATCGGAACAAGAATTTCAGTGACGGCATCGTGAAGTAACTGGTCTGCACGAGCGGAGTGGAAATACAACAACCGATCCAGAGCGGCAGTCGGGAACTTTCTTCGGACGAGGATGACAAGTGCTTTCGTGACTGATTCTTCGGTGAGGTAGCGCTGCCGGAAGATCGCCAGGATGTCCTCGACACGAGAACGGGACGCCTTCCCAAAGACGTTATCCCGCTGCACCCGGTTGATGTTCTCGTCTACCGAAGCATCGACATCCCAGTGGGAAAGCAGCGTCTTCGTGTCCCCGATCAAGGCTCCCGCTTTGATGATTTTGGACGAGTACGGAGCCGAAGACCGAAGCCGCTTCTCCGGTTCGGTTGTGCTGGCTGGCATGGTTCTAGCGCACCGTCTTCCCTAGTTCGAGTTCCAGAGCCTTCGGTTCCTCTCGATCATCTACCAGGAACGCTCTATAAAAGCTGCCGCCGCCTGGTCTCCAGGGTGGTAAGGATCGCAGGCAATGGCCGCGCACCCGTTCCAGATGACTTAGTACCAGTGCCCCTGGCTCGAATCCGACGATGGCCGGCTCGAAACGGGGCCTGACGGCATATCCTTGAGAGATCAACGCAGTGGCGAGAAACGGCCGTTCCTTGCAATCGTACCCTTGCCAGGAGGGAGAAGTCGTGCTGTTCCACTAGGGAGCCCCCTGAAGAACCCGGCATCCAATGGCGCAGAGACCCGCTGAGCAGGGTCACCGAAACCCAACGATTATCACTCTTTATGAACTCGCCGTTGCACTTGGCGTAAGCCATCTGGACCTGCTTAGGTCGGCAAAGAAGTCCCGGTAGGTTCGGGCGGCCCGGCTCTCCGGTCGGGAAACGCACAAACGTCTCGCCGCACCTCTGAACGGCAAAGCACAAAGCCACCGCCAGCACCGGGGGGCGATCGGAATTTCGAGACCACCCCTGGGGGACTATGGGCAAGCGCGAACCGCAGATCATCCCCAAAACCGCGGAGATCGGAGCATGGGGCGTCCATCCCGGCCTGGGCGGCCTCGAAACCGGGAGGAAGTGGGCTCGCCCCGTCAGGCCACAGCTTCCTAGGCTGACTATCCGCCCAGTGAATGTCAGTGACCTCTCAACGCCGCCAGAAATGTTGAACCGGGCGGCGACATTTCGGAGTAGCGCACCGTATGCTGGATGTTGCGGTGCCCGAGGTAGGCTTGCAACGCCCTCGTATCGTGTCCCTTGTTGGCGAGCGCGTAGCCACAAGCATGCCTGAGCATGTGGGGGTGGGCTTTAAACTCGAGCTTCGCCTCGGAGCCTGCGCGTTCGACCATGCGTGCAAACCCAGCCGTGGTGAAAGGGCGCTCCCCACTCCGAGGTGAAGACGAATGGCGACTTTGAGTCTCCCCGCGCTGGAGCCGTCGCAGACCGCGTAGCTCGTCCCAAGGATTGGGTGCGTGCTAGGAGTGCCTCCTTGACCCTGCGGACGTGCAGGGTGGCCTTTTCGAAATCGACCTGACCCAGCGAGGGTCGACTAGCTGTGAGCTTTCAGTAGGTTGTCCATCCGGTCCAGGCCGAGGAAGCTGGAGTTGCGAGGCTTCAGCGATTCTCGGGAGGACTGGATGAACATCCATAAGAATGCCCGGCTTACGCCGCGTGGTCGAGAGCGGATTGTACGGCAGGTTGCGAGCGGGCAGACGCCGGAGGCCGTCGCCAAGCCGTTGCGTCGCCCGCGGACCGTTCGGAAGTGAGTTGATCGATATCGCTGTGAGGGGTTGGCAGGCCTGCAAGACCGACCATCGCGGCCCCATCGATTGCGCCGGCCGACACCCCAGGCGGTGGTCGAGGAGGTCGAGCGGCTGCGTCGGCAACGCTAGACGGGCAAGCAGATCGCCGCCGCGACCGGCGTGAGCTGCTTCCGCCATTTGGTCTGGCCTGTATTTCCCCACACCCGAGGACTTCGAGAACCCCGCTTGACGCGCGGCGCGGGTCTATGACTTCGACGGCGAGCGCGTGCAGGGGATGGAGAATGCGGTCGCCCGCCTGATCGAGCGGGCGAAGGCGTTCTCGACCGATGGTCCGTCGAGAATTATCATTATTCGGGCCGCCCGCGGCCGGCAAGTCTGCCATCGCCGAACCGATCGCCGCGGCCTCGGCGATCCGTGCCCCATGCGCCGACGATGCCGTTGATGGCGGTGTTGCCGTTCTCCGGGGCGCGATAGCAGGCGGGAACGGGTCCACAATGACGACGCCGATCTCATGCTTATGCAAAAGCTCTCGCGGGCGGACAATCCCGGATCGCGTTGCGCACCGACCACGATAGGGAAGGAGGTGGCGGTTCGCTGATCTGGTGTAATTCCTGTGAAGTGGTGCACAGATTTCGGGGGATTTCTTATGCTTTCGGCAGAACAGTCCGATCAATGCAAATCACGGAAAAACCGCCAGAATCGGGTATTTCGGACGATTCCAGAATATAGGAGAATAAGTCGAACCCAAAATCATAATCCGTGTGTCGGCGGTTCAAATCCGTCCTCCGCTACCACCAATCCCGGTTTGCCGGGCACCACCGCGCCCTCATTGCTCTGTAGCCCATCACTAACTCAACTCTACGGTTGCGGCGCATATCCTTCTATGTCCGCGTCTCTTTCTATGTCCGCGTCGCGTGAGTTACAGCGCCAGTGGAAGCGCCACGAGCCTTGCTTGCCCGCCCTGCCAAGACGCCGCCGGCAGGCCCAAAGCGCATTACATCTTACAAATCGTACCAACCGAAGATCGCTCTTGATCTAGATCAACAAACAGTACGTCCATCTTTTCTATCGTCCGCGGACCGGCGCAGGACCCGTTCACCAGCGCGGCCAGACCTTTCCGCACATACCCCTTTGGAGGAGACGAGCCATGAGAGATCCTACGATAGGCTGGATCGCCGCCATCATTATCGGCGGGATTGCAGGCTGGCTGGCAGAGCAATTCATGAAGAGTGACATGGGGTTAATAATGAATATTGTGCTTGGCATCGTCGGGGCGGCGTCGCCAGCGCCATTTTGAGCTTCTTCGGAATAGCCCTGGGGGGATGGGTCGGCTACCTCATTGCCGGCTTCATTGGCGCGTGCTTGCTGATCTGGATTGTCCGATTGATACAGGGGTCTCGCCGGCCAGCTTGAGGTACGCGGACCACATCCTCGAGGGCGAGAACTGGCGAAGGCGAGAACTGCCGAACCGGCGTCGCTAGCGCGGTTTAAGTTCGATTTGCTCGGGCCGGGGAAACGACACCACCGGTCCGGGCATTCTCTTGAGAGAGGCAGCGCCGGCCGCACCTGGCCGCGGCCCTTGCCAGACAATCCCGGTCCCGCACTCGGATTTTGGTGCTATCAGCGCTATCTAGAGCGCATGCTGTCGCGTCCGCCTGGATCTCCCGGAGTTGGAGCGGAAAACAGGTGGGGCTGCTCAAAGAGATCGTTCTCCGACCCTCTCGCATAGCAATCTTTGGCATCCCCGGCCTTAACGCGGCACAATTTGCAGCAACCGAGACGGCGGTGCGGGCGCTCGCGCTCGAAGCTGAAACTATGAAGTGCGGGTCGGCTCGCCGTCGTTCGTAATCTAGGCTGTGTGGACGGTTTTGATCAAGATGAAGCCGAGAGCAAGCGCGACGAACGAGCCGTAATTCTGCGCCGTCTTCTCGCATCGAAGTGCGATACGCTTGAAGCGTTTGAGCTTGCCGACAGCTTGTTCAACGCGTGCCCGTGCCTTGTAGAGTGTTTTCGGAAAGAAGGCGGGCACATCCTTGGTGTTGGATCGATACGGGATTGCCGGACATATTCCGCGTTGGCGCGCGGCGTCGCGGTTTGATTTGAAATCGTAGCCTTTGTCGCCGAGAGCGGCGCGCGGATTGAGATCAGGACCGATGTCGAGAAGCGTCTCAAAGTTGCGGCTATCACTGGCTTCACCGCCGGTGAGATGGAAGGCAATTGGCAAGCCACCGAAGTCGGTCTTCAAGTGAATCTTGGTAGAGAAACCGCCACGCGAGCGGCCAAGCGCCTGATCATGCTGCCCCCTTTTGCGCCCGCTGCCGAGACATGGGCGCGCACCACGGTGGAATCGAACATCTGCACCAAATGCGCCGTCTCGCTCATCGCCGCCAGGGCATCGAAGAACGCTTCGAAAGTTCCAGATCGGCTCAGCCGCCAGAACCGCTTCCACACGCTGTTCCAGCGCCCGAATTTCTCCGGAAGAGCCCGCCAAGTAATATTATGAACCACAAAATAGTGCAGGGCTTCGAGAAACTTTCGGTCGTTCCGGCCCTTGTCGCCGCGCCGCGACCGCGATGCCGCGAACACCCGCAATACAATCGTCCAATCCTCTTCCGTCATGGCCGTGAGCATGGTCGGTCCTCCAAAAACCGACTGCCCAAGAGTCAGAGAAAAAGTGATTTGGGAAATCCCTCTACCCTATACTTGGCTCAATCCGTCCACACGGCCTAATGGCCTGTAATATTGCGATCGCGCGCAGCCCTCGTGTGAAAACGGCCAGCTCGCGAGATTACCCGCGCAGGCAAATACCGGAGTGTGATGGGTAGATGTTTCCCGCGCTCAGCGCTCAGCGCAAGACAATGGCGGATGCCGGGGAAGGCCTGAACCGGGCAGGAGTGGACGTGGTGCCTTGGGTTCCGTTGCGGGATCGGGCCCAACCGGTCCGCTGCAGTTTGGTCGCCGTCGGCGTCTTGGCCTGGGCGGGTGGCGCAACTGTCTTCTTTCGCTACCCGCTTTTCTCTTCGTTCGGCCTGATTTTCGGGGAACGCGGCGACGGACGAATGATCGTCTATTTCCACGAGCACCTCTTCAATGCTCTGCGCGGAAAGGCGCAATTGGTATCGCCGGGGTTCTTTTACCCGGTGCCAGATACGCTAGGAATGGCCCCGGCCTTTCTGCTCAACCTCGTACCTTATGCGATTTTGCGGGACATTGGATGCGATCCGTTCCTGGCCTTTCAGCTCCTCCTCGTCGTGCTGTCATTGGTGTGTTTTGTGGCCTGCCTCGTTATCGCTACCCGCTACCTGCAGGTGCGCGCCTGGATTGCATTGTGCGCTGCCGGACTTGTGACGTTTGCCAATAATCTCTCCATCAAAGCCGGCGTCGGCCACACGAACCTTCTGCTGCTTTATTATGTTCCGTGCATCGCCGCCATCGCGTTGTGGGGCATCGAGGATTTTCCCCGGATTGTTCCTCGTACAATTGCCGGGGTTGCGGTCGCCGCGGCACTGCTGGCGCTCTTGTTTTCGACCGACGTCTATACGGCCTGGATGTTCACCCTAACCCTGCTCATCGCCGCGGGCGCGGTGATGGCTCTGCGCAGCCGCAGCGTGGCGGCCGTCATGCGGCAGCATTGGCGGCCTCTGACCGTCATCCTCGCGGTGGGCGCCATTGCCTTCGGTGTCGCCTTTGTTCCGTTCGTGCTGATCTACGTTCCGGTGCGATCGATTGCACCACTGCGATCTTATCAAGAATATCTTTCTTTCGCGCCATTGCCGGGCGATATTGTCAATGTCAGCAGTTGGAATCTGCTCTGGGGATGGCTCACCGGGTTGATGCGGTTGCGCCAGGGCAGCGAGACCATGCTTGCCGTTACTCCGGGGATGACGGCCCTATTTCTCGTGTTCGCTTTTGTGCTGCGTAAAGGCGTACT